>JBJKZJ010000001.1:0-96804 GCA_045560455.1 Luminiphilus sp.
GCTCGGGCAGCTCGCTTTTATCGCGGTGCTGGTCCTAGCGGCTTCCATATTGAGTCGTGCCGCGGGGAGCGTGGTGAGCAAACTGCGGCCGGTCCCCGTCTATGCACTGGGCGGACTGTCCGCAATGTGGTGCATCGAGCGTGGCCTCGAAACAATTGCGTGATCAGGGGTTGCCCGGCCAGCTTCGCATTGGAATGATGGGGTGGAAGGCGATGGCCAATCCCTCATCGATGTGATTCTCGTTTTCCAAAACGTCCCGCCGCCGCACAAAAGCCGTGCCGCTTCGGGTATCGACGGCATCGGTAACCTCTATGCCGCCTTCCCCCGCAAACATTCTCTCCAGATCCATATTGAACCAGCCGATGCGGATGGTCGCGGCGGACACTGCCCGGGACCAGTCAAAATCGGCGGTAACGCCGCTCCCGGCGCCTTGAACCGCCGGCTTGCGAGTAACGCCGTCAAATCGCGTGACACGATTCAGGCCCTGTTCGTAATAGACGTCTTTTTCGATAATGTCGGTAAAGATGATGCTACCAATGTCAGTCTGTTCCCTTAGCTGCTCGCGAACGGCCTGGACGATCTGGATGAACGATTTTTGATTGACGCGGCCGGTGGTCGGGTCGACGGGATCCCCGTAAATTAATATGGCGTTGTTCCAACGCTGCGAGAATTCCCGTTGGGGCCGCACTTCATAGCCCGCGCTCTCAAGATACTCCTGCACGCGAGAGTCAATAAACGCCTCTCTCTTTTTCAGGTAATTGCGGGATGGGACGCCGAGATTGACGTTAGCGATAACCACCACTTTGCTGTCCAGGCGATCAAAGATCGCTTCGTCAAACAGATTGGTAGGGGTGGTCGCGTTGTATCCTCCGCCGACGGTGGGCGAGGCACCGCAACCCACCAGTGCAATGGCGAGTGAGAGACCCGCTGCCAATCCCACTAGAAGGCTATGTGGCCGATAGAGGGTGCGCTCAGAGATAGAGCAGGTGTGGGGCGCGGTCATGACGACATCCTTATATAAGCGTGGCTGTATGCTACCAAAGGAGGTAAGCCGATGAACAATGGTCTCCACAGTCTCTCCTCGGGTGAGGGGCCTCCTGTCATCCTGCTTCACGGGCTGTTCGGCCAGGGCAGTAACTTGCGCGGCGTGGGCTCGGGCGCTGGAGTCACACTTTGTGGTTCATTGTCTGGACCTGCCAGACCATGGCCGCTCGCCGTGGCTGGCACATGCCTCATTGTCGAGTTACGCCGAGTGTGTCGAGGATTGGATGACGACCCACGATATCGAGGCGGCACACGTGCTCGGGCATTCGCTGGGTGGCAAGGTGGCAATGGAACTGGCGCTCTCGAGGCCGGAGCGGATCAACAAGCTTGTGGTCGCCGACGTAGCCCCCGTGGAATATCCCGGTAACCATGACCCGGTAATAGCGGCACTGCTGCGAGTCGCTGCGATGTCTTGTGGCAGCCGAGGTGAAGCTCAGTTGATTCTCGAGGAGTCGATTGATGAACCCGGCGTCGTGGGATACCTGATGATGGGTCTGGCCCGAGTGGGCGATACGTACCGGTGGCGATTTAACGTAGAGGGGCTCCAGGCCGCCTATCCGGAATTGCGGGCGGCGCCAAGGCCCGGAGCAATTTACGAGGGAGGGTCGTTGTTCCTGCGTGGCGCTGACTCTAATTACGTTCTCCCAGCCTATGAGGCGGAGATCGGGCGAAGATTCCCCGCCAGTGAGGTGGTGACGATTTCAGATGCAGGCCATTGGTTACACATTGATCAGGCTGAGATCTTTCAGCACTGTGTGCTCGAGTTTTTGTCTTGAATGGCTGCATAGACCTGAATTTAGTGCGACCAAACCGCTTAGAGCGCGGCATGGTCAGTCAAGTGTCACCGCTTCTTGCCAAAAAAGTGTCCACAGATTCTGTGGATAACTCTCTGGATAATTTGTTCAATTGAGCCAGTGAGGCCGCAGGGTCGTTGTTGCCAGCAAATTGGTTAAAATTTAACCAATGGATAAAAATTTATATAAATCAATAGGGTATGGCGTTTCAATAAGACCATTTATGCGGTACTTCACATAACCGCAATAAAAATGTCATGGGTGGGGCGCGTGTGCATAACAAACAGCGGATGGGTACGACAGAAATTCGACACTGCGCAACCCCTTTTCGCTAATTTTTTTCAGTCTGGCCGAGAAAAATTTAGTCGCCCCGATAGCGACAGCCCGAGTCGCAGGTTTCGCTGATCTCGACCTCGGTCAGTTCTGCCAAATGAGGCTTCAGTCGTTGCCAGATCCAATGACACAGGGTTTCGCTGGTGGGGTTCTCGAGACCCGCCACCTCATTTAAATAGTGATGGTCCAACTGGTCGAGAAGGGGGTCAAAAGCTTTTTTAATATCGTCGAAGTCAATGATCCAGCCTGTCTCAGGATCGACATCGCCCTCGATGGTAATGCGGACCCGGTATGAGTGCCCGTGCAGGCGCGCGCACTTATGTCCCTCCGGCACCTTGGGTAGTCTGTGTGCGGCTTCGAACCGGAAATCTGTGTACAGCTCCATCGCGGGGATCTCGTCTTGAGCTCAGTAAAAACGCGGCGATTCTACACCCTTTGTCACTGACCGCTATGCCTGAGAACGACGCCGAAACCCCCTGAAAGCGCATTGACAGAGGGGGCGCGATCCCTATAATGCGTCGCTCTGGTTTAGGGTGATTAGCTCAGCTGGGAGAGCATCTGCCTTACAAGCAGAGGGTCGGCGGTTCGATCCCGTCATCACCCACCACCCTCTCTGTGAGTAGGGTGCGAACCACAACCGGCGCAGCCTTCGCGTCGTCTACCTGGAGCGGTAGTTCAGTTGGTTAGAATACCGGCCTGTCACGCCGGGGGTCGCGGGTTCGAGTCCCGTCCGCTCCGCCATTTCTTTGCTCAGGGCATGATTGTGCTGGATTAAGATGAGCTCGCCGCTGTCCGGTCCAGTGGATCTCCTCCCAAAACATATCAGGTGATGAAGGTTTGACTTGTGTCTGACGGCCTAGATTTGCAATACCCAACCTCACCACATAATGATACGGACCGCGCCGATGCAATCTTCTCCGGCGCTGTATTAATTTATCGCGCATTACCAGCGATGCATGAGCTTGTGGATTGTGTTCGCGAAATCACGCGGCAAGAACTTGGCCTGAGTGACCCTTGCTTCGCGGAGTCGGAGCTAGAGCCTGCGGTTTTCCGGCATCGTGCCAGCTGCGCCAGACAAATCGTCAGAGAAAATGACGACGTGGCGAGACTTTATAAGGCGGTATTAGTCGAAGTGGGGGTCGATGTGTCCGCTATTTTCTACGACCACTTTAAGCTGCGGCTTCAGCCTTCAAACGACATTTCACGAACTCGATATATGCGTGACTTGCCAGCGCATAGAGACACATGGGGGTCAAATATTCATGCGCAAATAAATTGGTGGGCGCCTGTTTGGCCTGTTACACCAGACCGAACTATCGGTATGTTTCCAGCTCTATGGAGCGTGCCAGTCGCTAACACGAGTGCTGAATGGTGCTATCGAGAGTTCATGCAGCAGCTCAAGGCTGATAAGAATACTGACTACTCAATTTTGCCTCAGTGTGCAGAGCCGCCACCACCGAGTGAAGCGGTGCCTATCGTTATAGATCCGGGAGACATCATGGCTTTCTCCGGTGCACATTTGCATTGCTCTATCCCGAATCGGTCGGGAGTAGCCCGCATCAGTACAGAAACGCGCACCGTATCGGCACACGATCTGCTGTATTCGCGCTCCGCTAAAAATGTTGATTGCGAAGCGTCAGTCAGGCAGTTTGACTGGTTTCGTAACTTAGAGACTGGTGAATCGCTTGCCCATTATGTTCTGGGAAGTGAAAACAAATAACGCTAGCAGGCGTTTCATAGACCAAAGGAGCGTGCGGTGGAGGGTATATTTCACTATTTGCGGAGCGGCGCTGAGCCTTCTCTTTTTCGTAACGGGAAGGTGTACGCTCGCAGAGATGAAGATGGGAACGATGCAGGCTTCGGAGGATGCGATAGAGAAGCAGTTAAATTAACGGTGCATAATGCACGGCGCTTGAGTGCAGTAGATGAAAAGAGCTGCGACCTTAACGGTTTCCAATTGATTGATGCGCCATTACAGAACCAGCACGATTTCTTTGATCACAAAAATGTAGTCCGGAACTATTACGCTGAATGCGAAGAGATCGTCTCGCAACATATCGGCGGTAATGTTTTCGCCTTCGATCACAATGTGCGTTCAGCATTTGGTAAGGAATCTAAAGCCCGAGTAAGCGGCGGCCAAAATGTGCAGGAGCCTGCAAAAATGGTGCACGCTGACTACACTTTAACCAGCGCACCTGCGCGGCTTCAGGATCTCTCGAAGCCCGCTAAGAGTAACGATACTTATCGGGAAAAATTGCTTGAAAACGGCTGTCTGATCCCACACGAACTAGTTGAATCATGCAAAAAGGAAGGCAGGCGCTACGCAATAATAAATTTGTGGAGGAGCATCGGCGCAGAGCCTGTTCAAACGAATCCTCTTGCAATGTGTGACAGCCAAACGGTGGATCTCGAGGATCTTGTGACCTTCGAGATCCATTACCGAGATCGTATTGGCGAAAACTATTTTTCCCGACCTTCGACTCGACATCAGTTTTACTTTTACCCCGAGATGATTCGTGATGAGGCATTGCTCCTCAAGCAATGGGATTCCTCTGGTACGTTTGCGAGTACTGTAGGATCAGATGCTGACTCCAGTCGGCCAGGAACGCCGTGTACCTTTAGTTTCCATACCGCCTTTGACCCAGTAGTTAAGATCGAGGGAGCACCAGACAGGTTGAGCATAGAGGTGCGTTGTGCAGTATTCTTTGATTGAAGGCAGTGACCATGATTTTGCTGTAAGAGTGGGCTATGTCTGTCGTGATTAGCCTCTTTATCCGTTGAGCGATTCGATTGCTAAAGTTATTGAAATTCAGTCAACACATTTGAACTCTCGCTGATATTAAGGATGGTCGGTGGCTCAAGTTCTGCCAAAAGAGAGCGGAAGGTATACCCAGCCAAGGGTTCATCTGGTTCGGTGAACGTTTGTTGAGCATCCGGTAGAGCAAAAAGTCGCTCCCTCTCTTGCTGATATCGGATAGATTCGAAAAGTGGAACGCTCTCCGGAGGCTCTGGGCCAATCTCCTCATCGTAATCAGACATCATGATATACGCTGAGAGAGAAACTGACAGGTCGCCAGTGTTAACGCAGAATTCGGGAAAGTTGAGAAAGATACTTTCTGGATAGTTGACATGATCAACTCCAAGGATAGCCCAACAGTTGCTACAGTAAATCTGCGTTGACGCCGTGTTTTTCCGTAATTGGAATGCCTTAAGGTGCTCTTTTCCCTTGAGAGACGAGATAACTGAAGGCATGTAAAACAGTTTCGGTAGCGGCACGAATTCTCTACCACCTCTGGCTTGAGCAAACTGGATTTTCTGTCGACACGAGTTACACCCGCATTGGAAGAAGCAGGTTGCTGCCCCATCCACCAGATATAATGCGGACGAACCGCAGTAGCAAGTGATAGTAGCTTCGGACATCGATATCCCTCTTCAATTATAATCGCTGGCCGTGGAATATTCGCACATTTCGGCCTTCCGTATCTGGGCGGAAACAATCCCAATAACAGCGGTAGTTGTTCCCCTCTTGGCGGTTCTTCCTACGAGACACAGACGACTGGCCCGCAGCCGTTGGCAAGCGGGCTCCTGCCACGGCGAAAAGAGGGGGTACGACGCCCGCTTGGGGGTATCGGTGGGAGTATCTGCAGATTTATAGAGTCTTCAATGCAGTATTTGCAACGGATTCAGGAGAGCATATCGCGACCGTCCGCTCCGCCATTTTTCTCGGAAATTGATCTCGGTCTGGATTGTGGTCGTCGTGTGGATAGGTCCCGTAGGGTTGCCGTTGGCATTAGACCCCGGGGTGCTCGATGCCTTTTTCGGCCAACTCGGAGACAACGAACGTTTCCCAAATTTCGTTGGGCATCCAGATACGGGTGAGTAAGCCCCAGGCCTCCTCTGCGGGAGTTCCTAGGTAGATGACCTGATAAAGAAATCCAAAAACAGATGCGCGGAAGTTCACTTCGCAATGCACCAATGTTTTCTCTGTAGCGCGCATCACGGCGGCAAAGGTGTCGAAATCATCACTGGTTGGTGCATCCCAGGCCACCGGTATATGCACGAATTCCAGCCCAGCACTTCTGGCGATCCTATCTTCGTTCCTCAGTGCGTTCTTATGATCGTTGAACGCCAAAAATATGACTTGTTGAAAGCCAGCTTCCGCTAACGCCTGGAATTGCTCCTCTGACGGTTGCCCAGCTGTGGTCAGATTGGGTGAGTACTGGATTTCATTCACCAAAGATAGCGGCGCGTCGTCGCGCGAAGCTTCTGCCATGCTTGGCATGATCGGGAACAAGAGCAGAATAGTAAGGAGGGCTTTAGTCATGTCCCTAAGACCTTGCACCAGCAGATTTCAGTCATCAACGGCGTCTAAGCGCTCGATTTTTGCATCGAGGCAGTAGAGGATGTTCTGTCCAAAGTGGCTCTCTTGTAGAAACGAGCGAACCAGTTGGTCATTTAAAGAGCCTTGAGCTTCGGCTTTGGCCTGTAAAGCCATAATCGTCGAGGCGTTGGCTCTGCAATTCGCCAGCAGGCGTCGAAACTCCGGCGCAAGACCATGCTGCACGGAACTCACGGACGCGTAATAGTCGTCCCGATCCATCGCCAGTGAGCACAGTGGTAACCCCGTGATAGCCAGAAAAAAAATTATGGTGAGTAGGTTATCCATGCGGCGAGTTTACCAAAGGACTCACTCTATGAGAGCTATCTATGCTGTGACGGGTCACCTCGAAGCTGATGGGTCATATCTGTGAGTTTGTGGCCATCATTTGAAAAAGACGGAGCGGATAGCGTACTTTTGGGCTGTATGAGAATTCTTAGAAGGCTGAGATGATCGTTGTGACGGTAAAAGTGGATTGGGGTCAGGAGATGATTTGGGAGACCTTACCTGAACTCAAAAAGCACGTTGAGATCACGCTCCAAGAGCCGGGATGTGATGATTTTTTATTCGCCATTGATGTCAACAATCCAGATATTGTTGTGGCCACTGAAGTCTACAAAGATTACCCGGCACACGAAGATCACTTTAAAACTGCGCAATGGGAGCACTTCAGTGGTGTTATGGAGCGGTATCCGCCACGCCATTCTGGACACTGACTATGCGAACGCGACGTCGGAACTAGCAAGAGTCCAAATTTTGAAGCAGGCTGCCACCGCGATGCTCGCTCAAGCTAATAATGCGTCCGAGGCGCTTCTGCGGTTACTGTGAAAGGAATAGGTACAGCTAAGGCTCGGTCTGGTTCTGCGTCGCTTCTTCCATGACGTCACGGATGGCGTGTATTTCGAGTTGCAGGGTTTCGGAGGTTAGCTTCAGTTGTTCTTCTATTGCCCGGAGGTTCTGTCTCATCACCCAACAGTTGAAGACCAAGATCAGGGCGATGCCGCAGAGAAGCGCGAATCCGTATTCAATCACTACTAATGCCTCCAATTAAGCGACCAATCAACCTCACTATGGATGATACAACCGCACCTCGACTTTTGTTAGTTTATTTTCGTTACCTGCGGGGCCCTCTGCCAGGTTCTTTCTCTGCCTCAAAGCGGCGGATTCGATATTTTTTGGCGCACGGTATTGGCAACGGTCAGCCATTTCAAATTTTCATAATTCGGTAAGCGGAGTGCATCGCTGGGCTAGCCAGCTAGCGGTAGATTAGTATCGAGTGCTTTCGGAGCGATAGAATCGACCTATGGACTTGCGCTACCAGAGACAAGATTGCGACCTGGCGCTGAGGGAGGGGCTGGCCGAATATCATGCCTATCTCCGTAGCATAGGCAGAAAGGCTATGGTCGACAGGCAGGATTCCCGGCTGATTCTGGAGCACGATGCGACGCATGTAATTTTCGCTATGGATACGTCTCTTGAGCAGGAGGCAGGGCTCGACACGTGGCTCCTTTTCGGATGCCAGTTCAATTGGCGTTATCTGCGCGGTTATGCCCAGCTGCCGGAAATCAAAGCACTGTATCGGGCGCTGATGGCTGAAGGGGGTTGGCGCTTGCTTGTCCGTCTCTATTGGAAATGCCTTGGCCTCAAGTGGCGGATATTTCGCAGAACCCGCCGAATGAGCCAGAAGTGGCCTTTTGAGTTCCCAGAGGAGTGGCTTGATCGCTCGATTGTTGATTTGAGAGCGCAGCACGGCATTGTCGTCTTGGTCCCCGAGGAGCGAGAAACGGGCGACTTACTCCAATGGAGTGGACAGTATTGAGACGAACATTCAGCACTCGGAGATGACCTACGATCTTAGCGCCAGCCTTGATACGTCACTGGCCGTGGTGAGACCTTTGGGTAGCTGCGCACTGATTTGAAAAGTCAGGCGCTTGAGCATAGTTTATGAGCACACAAAGATATCTCAGGGGGTCTCATGTTGATTCGATTGGTTTTTACGAGTTTGTTATTCTCATTTCTTACCGCTTGCGGTGCGGGCTCTAAAGGCGACGATGCTGTTATTGCAGCAGCCAAGGGGGGCTACGATGCCTTTGCCACCGGTGATATGGAGGCGTGGGTGGCGACTCAGGCGCCTGATGTGAAATGGGAGATGCCGCAGGGCTTTCCCTACGGGGGGAACTACACAGGACCGCAGCAGGTGATCGATGAGTGTATTTGCCCCGATTGCAGCGCTCTGGCCTGACTTTAGAGTTGAGCCCAAAGCCTTTCACGCCTCCGGCAATGTGGTGTTTATTGAAACGAAGATGACTGCAGGCGGCCAGGTCAGTGACTCGATTCACAAAGCGGTCATCAAAGATGGGCTCTACACCGAGTTTCAGGTCTACGATGATGCGGGCTTTATGATGGCCCACGCTGTGAGCGCTAACAGTATCGGTACGCAATTTTTTGCCGATGGCTCATCCAAGCCGTTGCAGGCAGGCAATAGCGCCAACGGCCAGATCTGGCTCGACTATATCGCTGCCCACAATGCGCGGGATTTCGAAAAAATTGCATCCATGAATGCCGAGGGCTTCAGAGGTATTGCCGCGACCGGTGAGGTGGTCGAAGGCTCGGCGGCTCACACGACGTTTTTGCAGAACTGGGTGGCTTCCGATAACCCTCGCTGGCAGGTGTGGTGGGTGATTGCCAACGATGGCGAAAACCAAGATGGCGTTATGGAAGAGTGGTTGGCCACTGGCAATCTGGTGACGATGACCGGGGCTGATGGCGAAGAGCGTAAAGCCTATGAAACGATCGACGTATTGCTTGAGGATGGTCAAATCAAGCTGCTCAACGTCGCGTCACAGACCATGCCGCGGTGACGGGGTCGCGCGGACAATTGCTTGACCTTGGTGCACAGTGCCGTACATTGACTCCACCCCGTCGTCAGATTGACGGACTATGTATAAGGATAATTAGGAGGTGAACCTATGATCACCCTATTCAGAAATGTGGGCCTGTCTGTTGGGCTTGTGCTTGCCGCCTTCTCGCAATCCGTGTCGGCGGAGGATTTACGTATTATCGGTGAGGACAAAACTTTTGTAACGACCTTACCCTCCGGGGAGAGCGTTACCATCACCCGCCAAATGACGCCCTGCGCCAAAAATAAAGGCTGGTTGCAACCCTTGGTACCCGAGCCTGGCATCCAGCCCGTCACGGAAATTGAGGTGCTCAATGCAATCGGCGATCCAAATACCATTTTGGTCGACATGCGCACTGAGGAATGGTTCCTGGATGCCACGATCCCGGGGTCGGTCAACATCCCCTACACCGAAGTCGCGATGCGGATGGATGAGTTGGGATGCAATAAAAGTGATGCGGGTTGGGATTGCAGTAATGCCTCCAACGTCGTTGGGTTCTGTAATGGCCCTGTGTGTCCCCAGAGTCCTACGGCCATGCGTGCGATGATTCGGGACGGCTTTCCGGCTGAGAAAATCCACTACTATCGAGGGGGAATGCTCGATTGGGACGCGCTGGGGTTGACGACAGTGGAGGGGGATTTCGCCTTCTAATGTGTTCCGCTCTACCCTCCCGTCCGCAATCGATATAGGGGGCCGCTGAGCCCCCAAGACGAGGCCCCAGACGAGGCCCGGTGAGAGGCCCAATGCGAGGCCTAAGACGAGGCCTAAGACGAGGAGAGCCGTGTGCTGGCAGTCTTGGATTGGTGGGTGATTTGGGGTTACCTCCTTTTCCTGCTATCTATTGGCGCACTGTTGTCACGGCGGCAGGAGACGGGCGCTGATTACTTCGTGGCGGGTCGCAGCGAGCGCCCACTCAGCATTGCGCTGTCGGTGTTGGCCACACAGTGCTCCACCAACAGTATTCTTGGTGCACCCGCCTTCGTAGCTTTCGCAGCCGGCGGTGGGCTGGTCTGGCTACAGTACGAGCTGGCAGTGCCTTTGGCGATGATCTTCGCCATGATTTTTGTGATTCCGATCTTCCAGCGACTGCAGCTGATCTCGGTTTATGAGTATCTCGAGACCCGCTTCGACCTCAGCACACGCCTTTTACTCAGCGCGGTGTTTCAGGTGCTCAGGTTGTTAGCGGCCGCCGTCACGATCTATGGCGTCTCGGCGATGATTGATCTCATCACGGGGGTCGGATTTTTGTTTTCGGTACTGCTATTTGGCGCCTTCACCGTGCTCTATGACGTGTTGGGTGGCATTCGGGCAGTGATCTGGAGTGACGTGATGCAGATGGGTCTGCTTGTGGGGGTGCTGTGCTACGTGCTCTGGGTGCTGGTGGCTGACGCTGGCGGAATGTCTGCCATGCTAGCGGTAATGCCTGAGGACCGATTGATGGCATTGGACTTCGCGCACCATGGCCTCGGTGATGGGCAGGACTTTGCTTTCTGGCCCATGCTGATTGGCGGGTTCTTTTTGTATGTGTCCTACTATGGTTGCGATCAAAGTCAGGTCCAGCGACAGCTCTGCGCGGCAAATCAGCGGGACGGGCAAATCATTCTCTTGCTCAATGGCCTTCTGCGATTCCCACTGGTGCTGCTCTACTGCTTAATCGGCGTGGGTATTGCAGCCTACGCCACTTCGCACGCGGATTTTTTGCCGGCGCTACCGGGGAGCAACGGCACACCGAACTTCAATATGGCGCTACCGCTATTGTTTTTACTGGAATTGCCGGACGGGCTAAAGGGCGTCGCCATCGTGGGCGTGATGGCAGCCGCCATGTCGTCACTGGATTCGGTGATCAACAGTCTCTCTGCAGTCACCATGGAGGACTTTGTTAAACGCTGTGGTTGGGTAGCAATGGATTCGGAGCGCACTGAGATCCGCTGGAGCAAGGCCTTGACGGCCGTCTGGGGGCTACTGGCGATTGTATTGGCCTTCTGGGTTGATGACATCGCGAGTACAGTTCTGGTGGCGGTAAATAAACTGGGCTCCCTGATCAACGGGCCGCTGCTCGCAGTGTTTGTCATGGGCTTGCTTACCAAACGCGCGACGGGGATGGGGGCAAGGGTTGGCTTCGCAGTGGGCTTTATGAGTAACGGCGCTCTGTGGTTAGGCGCCCCCGGGGTGTCATGGCTGTGGTGGAATGTCAGCGGTTTTCTGGTGGCTGTTGTCGTCGGATTGGCTGTTAGCAGCCGCGCTGTCGCCGCATCTGCGCCCGTCGATGCGGTATGGACGCCGGCCTTCCTGCGGGCCGAGGGCTTTGATGAGCAGTGGTCGATCAGGTATCTGGTGCTGGTGGGTGCGGCGGGGATGTCCCTGATCGTGCTTGGATTTTTGGGCACGCGTTGAAAGTTTACAAAATTTCTCATGAGCATGGGCCACATGAAATCATGTGGCCCATGCGGCAAATTGTCGGTCTACCTTGCTCAAGTGTGCAATATCTGCGCGCAAGAAATGTGGCTTGGTTAGTCCTGCAATTTAGAGGTCAGTGATAGATCTCTGCGAGTATGGTCGTATCCGGACCTTTATCAGTTCTAGGGTGATCGAACCACCTGAGATTGATAAACGCGATTTGAATCACACTCGACAATTTCTCCGTAGAGGTTATTGAAATCTATAATGAGCCCTTTGTTCCACAACTCATTCGTGAAGTTGGAATATGCAGCGAAGTCCGCGTGTCCCACCACCCACTTGAAGCTGGGGGCATTGTCAATGCCTGCCGGCGATCCAGCTCTGGGCCATAACTGTGCCATGCCCATGGATTCGCCTGTAAAGCCCCGATCAGCCAGCACCTTTGCGTATGCTTCATTCGCAATGAGAAGGTCGTCGTCTCCTTTACCGTTTTTATAAACGCAGTCGGAAAACTCGGTCAGATGATTGTCGTTGGTGAAGTCGCCAGCCTGCAATAAATTCCAGGCACCCCAATCGCTGTGCGAGCATTGCTCGATGAACTTGTTTGCCTCTGCATACATTTCAGCGCCATTCGTCGCGCGGATATCCATATCCTTGCCAGCTGATTCATAACTGTCCCAGTAGCCCAACCAAGTGAACTCGCTGGGATACTCACCATCAGAAAACTCCGCCCACATGAGCTGTGCTACGTGGGACCCGAAGGCTTCATTGGCATCGGCCCATTCGTTCCAGCTCTTGGCAAATTTTTGCGATTGCTCGTATCCATTAACACCTTCTTTGAACTTACAACCGTATATCTCTAGGGGCGCACCGGCACCCCATTGAGGCATGTTGTCAGCGTGGTTGTCAGCGAACGTCAGCGTTGATGTTGCCAAACATATGGCAGTGATGAGGGGTATATTTCTCACGATAGTTCTCCTGTCGTTTAGTTTGTACGGTTGCTTCTGATGCCACACAGTGAGCGGCTTTGCGTCTCACCGTTTTTTGTGTGAGGCGAGCCGGTTTACGGGCGGTGAAGCACTGTTTCGATATTAAGTTGCTCTCCGGTACAGTCGGCGTAGTTCTGGTAGTACTCGCGTAGGCCTCGCCAGCCACCTTTGGCTTCCATGCTGCGCCTCTTCATAAAGGACTCCACATCGGGGTAAATGGCGAGGTGAGCGAAGTCGCCAGGCAGATCAGCGCCGCCCGTGTGCGGGAACATCACACCCCAGCCAATCAAGCCATTTGGATCGGCGCTGATCTGGGCCACGTATTCGGCATGTTTTTGTGACAGTTGCTCAAACCCAACTTTTGGTGTGCACCAATTCCAAGCGACGTAGCGTTCGTCGTCGCTCTCGAGCGCTTCGGTATCTGCATACAGCATCTGCCCGTGCGCTTGCTTTACATGGCACATCGCAAGTGATTGCCACCGTTGATTCAGCGCCATGCCATCCTCGGAGGTCAGCCAGAGATCCCAAGACTTGCCCCAACGCTCGTAGTCACTTCCCAGAAGCTCTACGAAGTCATAAGGCCACGGATTGCGCAGGTTTTGATGAGAGAATAGCGGGAATTGTCGGACAAAGACCGGGTCGACGGAATTCTTCTCTGCCCAGTCAAAGTAGTCCTCTACCAAAGCATGGTAGTCATCCAGCGTTACGTCTGGATTCAGCTTGCACAAGTTTGCCTGAACGTTGAAAGGCTGTTGCACATCGATGCCGTTAAGCATGTGATCATTCGCCGACGCGACGGAGGTGACGAAAATCGCCAGAAGCATGGATCCAAGCCATGCAGGTATTGAAGTCTTCATTATTGTTCCCCGGGTGGTTGGAATTGACTCGTTTCCCCTGAAGGCAGCGGTACTCCGATCATTCGAACCTAACAAAAAGAAGAAGCAGCAGGGCAACGCTTTGGTGAAGTTTTTATGAAAATCAGTGTTGCGAAAATGCAACGACGGCCAAAGCGTGCTCCATTCGGGTTCCTGCTATGGCGTCGACGGTGGCTGAGGGCGCACTATGAGGTAAAAGGCGCCTCCACTCACCACAACGGCTGCAGAGATCAGCGCCTCGATCGGCCGCTGTATCACCACATAAGTTAGTGTCAAGCCAGTGATGATCAGAAATACGAGCGGCGTGACAGGGTACAACGTGACTTTAAAGGGCCGCTCAATGTCCGGTCGTTGCCAGCGGAGAACAAAAAGGCCCAACACAGTGGCGAAGGTGTTAAGCGCCATGGTCGCCCCCGAGAAAATCAGAATCTGCTCAAAAGAGGCGCTCCAAAGAAAGACTAATGCGGTGGCAGATTGCAGCGCGATGGCGGTAACGGGAATCCCGTCGGCATTTTCTCTGGCCAGCGCTGCAAAACGGGGATAGTCCTGTCCAATGCGATGGAGCACTCGCGGCCCGGCCAGAATCATGGCGGAGACGGTTGAGATTAAGAGCAATGCCAGCAGCAGGCCCATGAAGGTGCCCAGGGAGGAGCCAAATGCGAAGTTGGCGACGATCACTCCCACCTCGACCTTGCCAACCATCGCATCAATAGGCGCCACCGACAGAAATACAAAGTTGAGCAGGCAGTAGAGCGCCGCCACCAAGGTCGTGCTGATACCCAGCACCCAGGGCAGACTCCGCTGAGGGGTGGCCAGTTCCCCACTAATGTAGGTTGCCGCATTCCAGCCGGAGTAGGCGTAATTAACATAGATGAGTGACACCGCGAAAGCGCCGCTGGCCAACAACGTCGCATCTTCGCCGCGCCAATTAAAAGCAACCTGCTGTTCAGCTGGACTGAGTGTCAACGCCGCGACAGAAAACGCGACGATGAGCAGTAGCTTGAGTATCGTGAAGCCGGTCTGGGTGCCGCCGCTGTGGCGATGGGTACTGCAGTGAGCTGCCGTCAGGGCGACAATCGCTACTGTCGCAAGCCATGACGGATCGATCGCTACACCACTTGAATTGAGATAGCTTCCAAAGGTCAAAGCGGCCAGAGCCGTCGGCGCGGCGAAGCCAACGGTGGCGGAGACCCAGCCCGAGATAAAACCTGCACAGGGATGATAGATCTCGTTCAGAAAGTGATATTCGCCTCCGGATCTTGGCAGCGCCGCGCCCAGCTCGGCATAGCTGAGTGCGCCGCACAAGGCGGAGATTCCGCCGACGATCCATAATAATAAAATCACCGGCGGTGATTGGATATCAACCAGTTGAAAGCCAAGGCTGGTGAAGACGCCCGTGCCGATCATGTTGGCAATGACAACGGCAGCGGCAACCTTGGGGGGATAGTGAGACAGTATTGGGCTCTCGTTAGTGGCTTTCGTGACGTGCGCACATCACTTTATGGTGGATAGCCCCACGGGAGATGCGCGCCCCTCTCATGTTGGGCAGACCTGACCGTGGCGTCCGGCCAGGTCGTGTAAAAGGAGTGCTAGCGCCTACCGGTAGGTCACTTTGTGAACGATCTGGTGATCCAGCATCTTACGGATTTCTTCATACCCTTTGGCGATGGCATCCAGCTCTTCCTCGTCATCGCCGTATCGCTCGGCGAGGATTTCATTCACCTTGTTCCACTTCTCCTCGTTGGGCTGATAAGCCGCCATGTTCGGGTATTCAACATTGAGCCACACATTGGGTGTGTCAGCGGCCGTTGAGACGAGAATGGTGTAATCATTCACGTAGCCAAGCTCTTTCTGCACTTCCATGCTGCGCACCCAGGTGCGCTCCAATCGCACCAGATACTCATCAAGGTAGTTGCCTTGAACGGCGATCACCGTGTGTTCAATGACCTCGTCACTGAGGGCGTAATCTTTCCAAAGTTCAGCCCGCGCAATGGAACTGATGCAGATTAAGACGGTCGCTAGAAGTGTCAGACGAAACATAATAAACCCCCGAAATTTGATCGCTGTTGAACCCGAGACACGCCCCGGATCAATTCTTTTAACACTGATCCGGGATGTTGGGTAGTCGATCGCAGCCCCGCTGCCTGCTGTCTTTGGGCGGTCGGGCTTTTTTATAGAAGCCAGCCCAGCAACCAGAAGCTTGCCATGCCCGCGGTCAAAGACAGGATGTGGTTGCCCGTTACCTTGGCGACAAGTGCCGCGGAGATTAACCCCACGGCCTCTGCTATGCCTGCGTCCAATGCGCCCTCTGGTGTGGTGAGCATGGAGATGACCAAGGCTGCCATGACGGTGGGCGCGACATATTCCAGTGCCTTTAAGAGAAGCGGCGGAAAGGTATAGCGCGATAGCGCAAAAATGAAAAATGCGCGCAGGGTGTATGAGCCAATACCCGTCAGAATAATCGCCAGCGCAATCATGACTTTGGCTTCCTGAGTAGCATCATCACTACAACGGTCGAGATCACTGCGATCAAGATGCCAACACGGTTAGGCAGACCAGCCGACAGATAGGTGATGATCATAGCCAGCCCGGCGGCGGTGAGTTTATCTCTCCGGTCACTGGCGGCCATCATCAGGCTGACAAACAAAACGGGCGCAGCAAATTCGACGCCCCATTCAGGCGGGATTGCAGGCCCCAAAACAACCCCTAGCCCAGTACAGGTCATCCACAGTGCCCAGAACGTGAAACCCGCCGAGAGAAAATACCGCCGGAACGCGACCGGTTCATCAATCGGCTTGATTTGGCTGAGCACAAACACCTGATCAATCAGCACGTAGGACCCTATCCACCGAAACCAGCCCGGTTGGTTCTGAAACTTGGGTGCGAGCGTGACGGAGTAAAGCATGTGACGGGCACCGACGATGAGGGCAGCGCTGACTGCAGCCGCAACCGAGGCACCCTCGCCGATCAATGTGAAAAGGGTGACCTGAATGGCGCCGCCAAAAATGATGGGCGAGGAGGACCAGCCGAGCCACTGCGGTATCCCCGCCTCAGCAACGACGACGCCGAACACAAAGGCAAACGGCAGCGCCGGGATAAACAGCGGTAGAGCGTCCAGACAGCCTTGCCGGGCGGGGGTAAGCGTCATTTGAGTCCTGCGTCGTTCCGTAGAAGTCGATTGGCGTTGGTCGCCACCAAGCCCGCGCAGTCTAGCGACGGGTGACACCTAATCACAGTCATTTTTTCCTGGTCGCGCACCGCGCGGGCTCAGGTATTTGGATTTTCAGTGTGACTGAGACTGTCACCTTTTGCGGTTTGATATCTGGTCATTGCCGGCCTAGCATCGGGGTTTAACCGGAAATGATTTAGGGCCGGTATGGCAGGGTCCCATGCCTCGGTTCTCGAGGCGATAAGTAACACCCCGATTGTGGAGCTCAACCGCTACGGCGCTGAGGCGGCTCCGCTGTTGCTTGCGAAACTGGAGTTTACTAACCCCGGCGGTAGCATGAAGGACCGTGCCGCGCTCGGCATGATCGAGTGGGCCGAGCGCCAACACGGTCTCGCGCCGGGCTCAGAGATCATTATCTCCACTTCGGGTAACCTCGGTATTGGCATGGCCATGACCTGTGCGGTCAAGGGGTATCACTTGATTTGCCTCGTCGACCCCAAGTTGAATCCCTCCACCGAGAGAAGCCTAGAACTCCTTGGTGCCGAGCTGATCAAGGTCGAGGAGCGAGACCACACCGGTGGCTTCCACCTGACCAGGCTGAAACGCCTCGAAACGTTGAAAGCAGAGCGACCGGGGGCCATTTATCTGGATCAATACGATTCTCCCGCAGCCATCGAGGCACACAGAACCTCCACGGGCCGAGAAATCCTCCAGCAAATGGAGGGTCGGCTAGATGCCATGGTGATGGTGGCGGGCAGATCCGCAGTGTGAGATACGGCATAGATGGCCAGCGATTAAACTCTGGCCAGCTGTGACCCCAGTAGTCGCCCGAATGTGATGGCAGGGGTCACTAACATGCCGTTTGTATACGCCGCGCCGGAGGTTGCGCCGGCACCGATGACTTCACCGATGGCGAACAGATTGGGGACGACGCGCCGTTGCGAATCGAGCACCTGAAGGTTGCCGTTCACGCTCAGTCCGGCAAAAGACACCAAAGTCCACCCCTGCATGGCAATGGCATAGAAGGGAGGGGTTGAGAGCGAGTGTGGTCGGCACTGCCTGCCAAAGCGGTCAGGGCCGCTGGATGATAGCTGCAGGTTGTAGTCCGCCACATTGTGGGCAAGTGCGCTGGGGTTGATGCCCGCTTTGAAGGCGAGTTCCCGGAGGCTGGCCGCGCTATAGAACATGGGGTGAGTCAGGTGCTCCGACGCGAGTCTATCGCGACTCCACCCGGGAATGATGGGTTCGGACTTTGCAAGCATTGCAGCGTCGAAAATGGCCCAATGCCGGTGGCCCGGTTGTCGATAGATGCCTCGCTCAATTTGGTGAACGCTAGGGTGGTCTTCCCGCACAAAACGTTCACCACGCGCATTGACCAAAATCTCCCAAGGCTGCCTGATCGCGGGATTAAGAGGCGCCCAGGCGAACATTTGAGCCGGATAGCGCGGTCCATCAGGAATCAGGCCAGGCAGACTGGCATATTTTTCTCCGCCCACGACGGCACCGCCGGCGGACATGCCGAGGATCAAGCCGTCGCCAAGAGACGTTGGATAGGCTGTTGTGGCATAGAGCGGCACGCCGTGAAGCTCCTCAAACAGCCGTGGGTTGGCCGCACAGCCGCCAGCAGCGATCACAACGCGCCCTCCGCGATAATCCCGGGTCCCCGCAGTGTTTGTTGCGGTGACGCCGGTGACGGCGCCCGCCTTGTCTTGAGTCAGGTCGGTGGCGGCTGTGCCCGTGAGCAAGGTAATCGTGCCCCGGGCAATCTGCTCCTCGAGCGAGGGGAGGAAGGCGTTCAGAATCGACAGGCCGCTATCAACGCCTTGTTGGTAACGCCGGGTCAGGAAGTGGTCATGGCCAATGCCGGTCACCGGATGTCCGTCCATCACCTCGAATCCATGGTCTGCCAGCCAGTTGATAGTCTCGCCGGCATGATTCACGGTAAGCCGCGTTAGCGTGGGGTCAGCGGTGCCTTCGTTAATGCGCATGCAGTCATCAAAGTGCGCCTTCGGCGTATCGCTGATACCCAGCCGCTTCTGGAATACCGTCCCCGCGCCGGCAATCTGGCCGGTTGACCAGAACAAGGTGCCCCCCAGGGCGGGGCTTTTCTCGATCAACAGAACACGAGCACCACTTAACGCGGCGAACAGTGCGCAGGGAATGCCTGCGGTGCCGCCGCCAATCACAATCACATCGTAGTGAACTGATGAGTCTGCTCGGGCCGTGCCAAACCGCCACCAGGGTAATGTCGCGGCGGCAGTGAGCAGATGACGCCGCCTCAGGTGCGCCATAGAGAACCAGCGCTAGTCAGGGGACATGTTCTGCCTGTGCCGGGCCGCCTCACTCGGGTCTGGCCTTGATTCGCAGCAGGCGCCGCGTCCAGACCGACTGAAAAATCGGGTCGAGCCACCGGTAGAGGCGCCCGGAAACTAAGACCGGTTTAGCCGCCTCCACGCCTCGTATAGCGTCACGCACCACTACGTCAGCGTCGTACCACAGCCATTTGGCCATGTTGTTTTTCATTTCCATGAGTCCCGCGGTCTCATGGAAGTCGGTGTGAGTGAAGCCCGGGCAAATCGCCGACACATGCACACCCATCGCCGCTACGGTCAGATTGAGCTCCTCGGACAGCGCCACCAGATAGGCCTTGGCGGGCCCATAGTTGCAGCCCCCTGAGCGCGGGACGCGTGCGGCAACAGAGGCGACGTTGATGACACGCCCATAACCGCGATCTACCATGCCCGGGATAAAGCGGTGACAGAGATCGGCCACCGCCAGCATCATGAGCTGAAAGAAGGTCTGTTGCGCTGCCCAGTCCCTGTCTTGCAAGAGATCGGGCCCGGCCACCCCTGCGTTATTGACGAGCCAGTTTACGGTCCAGCCCGCGGACTGACAGGTGTCAGCGATGTGCTTCCCGGCGCCCTCGTCATTTAAGTCCGCGACAATGATCTGGCAGTTCACGCCGTGCTGTTCAGCCAGTCCGGAAGCCAACGCGTGCAGGCGGTCCTCGCGCCGTGCCACGAGAATGAGATGATGGCCCATCGCCGCCAACTGCCGGGCGAACTCGGCGCCCAAACCCGCAGAGGCGCCCGTGATCAGCGCGTAAGTCGCTTTATCCGTGTCTTCTGCGATCATCGATTGTTACTGACGAGTGTGGGTAGCGATGGGCTCACGGGGTCACGGACCAGCTGTGCAAACGGATTTTCCATGCGCCCGAGCTGTCCTTTGCGACGACGTCAATGTAGTGGCTGGTGGTGGAGGCTCCGTCCAGCGCTCCGGCGGGGAGATCCGTCGCGGCGCTCGCATCGACGATTCGGAGGATCGTATAGTCATACTCTACAACCGCAGCATCGCCCATCATGGTGATCGCGTGTGGGGCGTCGATGGTGATCTCATAGCACGCCGTCTCAAATACCGGCCCCAAGAATTCGCGATAATTTGCGCGCCCATCGAGCCCGGGTACGCCCGGAGGTCTGAGGCTGACGTCGGGATGGAGGCCGTTGACATAGCCATCGATGTTGCGGCTCTCTGCGGCGCGGATCCAACCTTGGTATAGCGTCAGGATTTCGTCATGATCAGTGTCAGCTGCGCGCACGGGTTGCGTGAAAATGGCAATGGCCGCAAACACTAGTGCGTTCGTTATCGGGCGTCTAAGGTTGATCATTTTGTCAGCAGTCCCTTTTCTGAGTGTGCGGAGCAATGCTCGCACGTTTTCAGGGATTGTCGGGCACATGGCTCTGGTAGCGCAAGGCGGCTATCTAATTGTTGCCTCTCCAATGTCTCGACCACATTCAGAAGCGTGACGAGTTACGGTAATATTGGCAGTGGTACTGCCATTACCAAATTCCCAACCCACCGCTGGACAGACCGGAGCGCCCTATGTCGGAACTTGTGTCGGAGAGAGTGTCGGAAAAAACATCGGAAGGCGTCTCGGAAGGCGTTTCGGAAGGAGTCTCTGAAAGAGTCTCGATCGAGATATCAGCACACATTGCCCACGTGACCCTAACCCGCGCGGATAAAATGAACGCCTTAGATCCGGCGATGTTTGAGGCGATCTGCGAAGCCATCGACTCGCTCTCGAAACAGGATAGCTTGCGAGCCGTGGTGGTATCGGGTGAAGGCAGGGCTTTTTGTGCGGGGTTGGACCTGTCTAACTTCGCAGGCGATGACAAGCCAATGGATCTGATGGCCCGGACGCATGGGTTCACCAATATGCCGCAGCAAGCCGCCTGGGGTTGGCGAACGCTTCCGGTACCTGTGATCGCCGCGGTGCATGGCGTAGCGTTGGGCGGTGGACTGAATATCATGTCAGGTGCCGATATTCGGATTATTCACCCGGAGACCCGCTGCGCGGTGATGGAGATGCGCTGGGGGCTGGTGCCTGATATGGCGGGCTACCCGCTCTGGCGGGGCAACGTTCGAGACGATGTACTGCGTAAACTGGTCTATACCAACGCTGAATTTTCGGGCGCAGAGGCCTATGCAATGGGATTCGCCACCGAGACGTCGGAAGATCCGCTAGCGCGTGCCATGGCCCTTGCCGAGGAGATTGCCGGCAAAAATCCTGAAGCCGTGCGAGCCGCCAAGCGACTCTCGAATCAGTTGGCAGACAGCACCGATGAGTGTCTTTTGCTCTCAGAATCGGAGGAGCAGACCCGGATTATCGGTAAGGCAAATCAAATGGAAGCTGTCATGGCCTTCATGGAGGGTCGTGCCCCGTCGTTTTCGGACTGAGTGTGACCGCCTGCCGAGGTGGACAGGCTAGCCCGGCATAAGGCACGAAGTGCTAGGATAAAGGCCTTTCCCTGAGACAGCCCGAGTAGCCAACGTGCTGTGTTGGATGTGATCCCCTCAGACTCGAGCGAGCGCCCTATGAGTGAAACTAGTCAACAGACGCATCACCGTGTCTGCCATCTGTGTGAGGCAATGTGCGGTCTGATTATCCGCACTGAAGGCAAAACGGTTGTGGATATTCGCGGTGATCGTGATGACCCACTGAGTCGCGGGCACGTTTGCCCAAAGGCGGTGGCGCTCAAGGATATCCACGAGGATCCCGATCGACTCCGAAAACCCATGCGGCGGGTGCGCACCGCGCCGGGTGAGTATCGTCATGTCGAGATTGAGTGGGCCGAGGCGCTGGATTTGGCTGCTGAGGCATTGGCATCCACGATCCAGAGGCATGGTGTGGATGCCGTAGGTGCCTATTTCGGGAATCCTTCGGTGCACAACTACGGGATGCTGACGCATCAGCGCAATTTGTTCCGCCATATTCGTACCCGCAACCGTTTTTCGGCTACCTCGGTAGATCAGTTGCCGCACCATTTGGTGTCACTGTGGTGTTTTGGGCACATGCTGCTGAGTCCGATCCCCGACGTGGATCGCACCGATTACTTTTTGATGCTCGGAGCTAATCCGCTTGCGTCGAATGGCAGCATCTGGACCGTTCCCGATGTGGGCAAGCGCCTCAAAGATCTGAAGGCTCGCGGCGGTAAGATAGTGGTGGTTGACCCGCGGCGGACTGAGACGGCGGCACTCGCCAGTGAGCACCTCTTTATTCGGCCGGGCACTGACGCGGCGTTCTTGCTGGCGATCATTCACACGCTTTTCAGGGATAAGTTGGTGGCTCCGGGTCGATTGGCCGACTTTACAGACGGGCTGGACGAGGTGAGAGACGCTGTGCGGGATTTATCGCCCGAGTGGGCGGAGCCGCTGACGGGCATTGGCGCGGCCGACACGGTGCGAATCGCACATGAGGTGGCTGGGGCAGACGCCGGAATCTGTTACGGGCGTATGGGGGTCAGCACCCAGGCGTTTGGCGCTTTGTGCCAGTGGGCGATACAGGTCATCAATGTCGCCACCGGGCACCTCGATAAGCCCGGCGGCAGCCTGTTCACGCGACCGGCTATGGACCAAGTAGCGAACACAAACCCCGGGGGATTTGGTCGTTTTACCAGTAGAGCCAGGGGCTTGCCCGAGTTCAATTACGAACTGCCGGCAGTGACGATGGTGGATGAGATCAGGACGCCGGGCGAGGGTCAGATTCGACTGATGTTCACGGGCGCGGGTAACCCAGCATTGTCGACCCCCAATGGGCGCGCATTGAACGAGGCGCTTGAGGAGGTCGATTTCATGATTTCGGTTGATCCGGCACTCAATGAAACGACCCGCCACGCCGACGTCATTTTGCCGCCCACCTCGCCGCTCGAGCATGACCACTATGACATTGCGTTTCATAATTTAGCGATCCGGAACACGGCGCGTTACAACCCTGCAGTTTTCGACAAGCCTGAGGGATCGCTCCATGACTGGGAAATTTTCAGCGCCCTCGGCGAGCGCGTCGCAGCGCTACTGGGTCTCGATGCGATGCCAAGCGTTCCACCAGACCAGCTGGTCGATGCTGCGCTGCGCAATGGCCCCTATGGCCGCGATACACAATGGCAGCTGAGCGTTGAAAAGTTAAAGGCGAACCCATCGGGCATTGATCTTGGCGCCCTCGAGCCATCTTGCCCTGAGCGACTGCAAACGCCGGACCAGCGCATTCGTCTGGCGGTGCCTGAAGTGCTGGAGGACATCCACCGTTTCCACCGTGAGATGGCGGAGGCTGGGGAGCACTACCGCCTGATCGGCCGCCGACATGTTCGAGACAACAATTCCTGGATGCACAATCACCAAAGACTGATGAAGGGCAAGCCGCGCTGCCAACTGCTGATGAACTCGGATGATGTTGCCAAGGAGGGCTGGCAGTCTGGGGAGATGGTGACAATAACGAGCCGCGTGGGGTCTGTAGAGGCTGAGCTGCTTGCGTCCGATGAGATGATGCCGGGCGTTGTCAGCCTGCCGCACGGCTATGGCCATGGTCGCAGGGGCACGCGGGCGGCCGTGGCCAGTCGCCATGCCGGTGTCAGCTGCAACGACGTCACCGACGAGCGTTGTGTGGATCAGCTCTCGGGGAACGCCGCCGTCAATGGATTGCCCGTTCAGTTATCTGCTCGAGGGTCCGCCTGATGGGGAGTGAAGACTCGCGCACTGCGGGCCATCGTATTCCCGCGGTGCAGGTAGAGAGCGGCGGTAAATACAAAAACAGTCGCGGTATGACGGTGATCAAGGACGGCATCAAAGCCTCCGCCGGCCAGGCAGAGCGGCCTGCAAAACCTGAGTGGCTCAGAATGCGAGTGCATAGCAGTCCCAAGTTTGACGCGGTCCGCTCAATCGTTCACGAACATCGACTGGCAACGGTCTGTGAAGAGGCCAAGTGCCCAAACATTGGCGAGTGTTGGAGTGCCGGTACCGCCACAATTATGTTGATGGGCGATGTCTGCACCCGCGCTTGCCGATTTTGCTCTGTGAACACGGGGAACCCTAACGGATGGCTGGATCCCGAGGAACCCGATAATACGGCGGAGGCAGTCAGGCTGATGGGTTTACGCTACGTGGTGTTGACCTCGGTCAATCGTGACGATTTGCCCGATGGCGGCGCCGGTCATTACGCAGCGGTGGTCCGAGCGACCAAAGCGGCTAATCCCGAGACTGCGGTGGAGGCACTGACGCCCGATTTTCTGGGCGATCTCTCGGCCATTGAGACCTTGTTGGACTCTGGTATCGAGGTATTTGCACAAAACGTGGAGACTGTGGAGAGATTGACTCATCCTGTGAGAGATCCGAGGGCCGGCTATCAGCAGACCCTCGATGTCTTGGCACACGGCAAAGCCTACCGCTCTGATGTGATTACCAAAACTTCCCTTATGCTGGGCCTTGGCGAGACTGAGGATGAAATAAAGCGCTGCATGGATGACCTTCGCCGTCATCGCATCGACGTGTTGACACTGGGACAGTACCTTCAGCCTACCCGGCACCATCTGCCGGTTGAGCGCTTTGTAACGCCTGAGGAATTCGAGCGTTATCGAGACTGGGGTCTGGCCCGCGGTTTCTTGGAGGTCGTGTCCGGCGTGTTTGTGCGCTCGAGTTATCGGGCCGAGCGAGTGCTTGAGCAGAACAACGTCGGTCTCGGGCCTGACTGATATGACCGCACCGCGTCTACCGCAGGTACTGTACCTCACTGCAGTGGACCGAGATGGCGGCACGGCAGGTCTTAGCCGCCAGACAAGGATCATTGTGGGTGTGCTGGCAAGGGACATGGCAGTGTCTCTTGCGATTGCGGGCCCGATCGAGCATCAAGCGTTGCAATCATTGCGCGACCAGTTTGTGCCGCTGCGCGCTGCAGGGGGCTTTCCGGCCAGCTCGGCTGATCAGCGGGCAGAGCGGGGGTTGCGCCGATTGACCCTCAGCCGGTTTGGCTCCGATATCATTAATGCTCGTCTGCAGGCAGCGATTCAGCGGCGATCAGACACCTTTGATGCCATTGTCATCGATGAGCTGGTCGCCTCTCCCTACCTGCCGGTGACTGCGGGTTGCCCCGTTTACTATCTCGCCCACCGATGCGAGGCAGATCTTGGCTCGCAGTCCTCATGGCGATGGCTTCAGCTGGGTAATCAGCGGGCATGCAAAAAACAGAGACTCAGTTGGCGCAGTCAGTGAGAGGTGTATTTGCGACGACCGCCGTGGAAAGCGGCCTGTTGGCTCAGGGAATGTCACTCAGCCAGTTAAACCCCTCATTTGGGCGTTTCCGGCCTGAAATCGCGGTGAGCGGCGCCGTCGACTGGAATCAAACTCGCAGTCGTCTGGGATATGTGGGATATCTCGGAGATGATCGCAATCTAGCCAGCCTGGAGTGGCTACTCAAAGAGGTCTGGACGCCGGGGCAGCGCATATTTGAGGGCATCGAATTGCACTTGGTGGGGACTGCGCCGCCCGCGCCACTCAGGGAGCTGGCCGCCGCGAATAATAACGTTTATCTTCACAGTGGAGGCCGGGAGCAAATGCAGTTTCTGGGTTGTCGCGCAGCGATCGAGCCGCTGATGTTTGAGCAACATGTGGATACCAAGCTGGTGAATGCGATGTCACATGGACTGCCAGTAGTAACCAGCCAACAAGCGCTCGCCAGAGCCCATACCGACCTTGGCAATGGCGTGCTCGCTGCAGGAGGCCCCGAACAAATGGCGATGCTAATCCAGCGGGCAATGAAAGAGCGCGAGTTTTGGCAGCGTCACGCGGATGCGGCTGAGGGCACTGCAGCGCTACAATTGCCCGACTATGAGGTGGCGCATGATCTGCGTCGCGCCGTGTTGAAAGGACAGGAGGAGGGAGTGACGGCATGACAGATTCGATCGCGACCCCCAGCTCGTGAGCAATACATTCAGTCACGTTGGTCTGCTGGGAAGGCGGGAGCACCCCGGCGTCGAGGAAATCGTTTCGGGGTTGCTGAACCTACTGGACGATCGCGGCTTGCAGGTCACTATAGAGGACCGTTTGGCAACCCTCGCTCACTTCGAGAGACGGGAGATGGAATCCCGGGACCAGATCGGTGCAATGGTTGATCTGGCTATTGTCATTGGCGGTGATGGCAGCTTGCTGAGTGCCGCACGCACGCTGGTCAAACATGACACGCCGGTGATTGGCGTCAATCGTGGGCGACTGGGGTTTTTAACTGACGTGAGCCCGGATGAGCTGATTGATCAGGTCAGCGCTGTTCTGGATGGCGAGTTCTTGAGCGAAAAGCGGTTCCTTCTGGACACTGAGGTGTGGCGCGGTGAGCAGGTGATTGGTCGCGGCGACGCGCTCAATGACATTGTTGTGAATTCTGGTGCCTCGGCACAAATGATCGAATTCGAGCTGAGCATTGACGGTGAATTCGTCTATCGTTTGAACGCGGACGGCCTGCTGGTCGCCACCCCCACCGGTTCGACGGCTTACTGTCTCTCGGCGGGAGGCCCCATCATGTATCCTGGGCTTGACGCACTGGTACTGGTACCCATGTTCCCGCACTCTCTGACCAGTCGCCCGATTGTGGTGAGCGGGCAGAGCGAGATTCGTATTGACGTGGTGTCGCGAAACGACATCCACCCGCCGATTACCTGTGATGGCCAGATCTCCATTACCGCCTTGCCGGGTGACTCGGTGCGAATACGCAAGAAAAATCGCGAACTGACGCTTCTGCATCCGCCGGGGTACAGTTTCTACGCCAGCTGCAGAGACAAGCTGCGCTGGTCTGATGCGCTCGTTCAATAAACTACCCGTAGCAATTCAGCGCGCGCCCGCAACTTTTTCGCTGGTGGTCGCGACGACCATCTGTTTCTTGCTTTTTTATCCACTGCAGTGGGTGGGCATGCTCGAGCTATTTAACTTCGTTCCGTTTCGGGCTGCAGGCGGCTACGTCGCGTTTGGCGAGTGGGGCGATTGGTGGCGACTGGTCACACCTACGCTGATTCACTTCGGTTGGCTACACGTCGTCTTTAATTGCCTCTGGTTGTGGGAGTTTGGGCAACGAATTGAGCACAGGCTTGGGGGTATCAACCTTCTGGGTCTGTATGTGATTAGCGCGATGGCCAGTAACTTCTGTCAATATTGGTGGGAGGGGCCGTCTATATTTGGCGGCATGTCCGGGGTGGTTTATGCCCTGCTGGGTATCATTATGGCCAGTCATTGGCGACGGCCAGGTTGGATTGCGCCGCCCCCGATGGCAGTTTTCGCTTTCATGCTCATCTGGTTGGTGATTGGTATGAGCGGCAGTATGGCGCTGCTGGGGGCGGACGCCATTGCCAACGGCGCTCATGTGGGTGGGTTGGTCGCCGGCTGGGTGCTTGGCTTGCTGGTGAGCAGCGCGCCGGCATTATTTAGAAAATCGTGAGTCGAAGAAGAGACAAGGTAGGAGTGAGCGTCGATGTCTGATCAGTATCGCGATTCGGTGCAGCAAATGGATCGCGAGGTGTATGAGCGGCTGGTCGATTCTCTGGCTAACGGCCGCTGGCCCGATGGACGCGCTTTGACTGACGCGCAACGGCAACATGCCATGAGAGCGGTAATCACCTGGGGCGAGCTCCACCTGCCCGCTGAGGCACGTGTCGGTTTCATTGACAAAGGGCACAAGGCGGATGAGGTCTGTGACGAACCCGAGCCGATAGCGTGGAAGGAGTCTCAGCGTGACTGACTGGCGAGGTGGTCTGCGCAAAATGCAGGTTGAGCTGGGTGAGACCGTGCGGTACCGGCTTTTCCCCGAGCAGGGTGGCCTATGTCTGAATGAGAGTCTCGGGCAATCCATTAGGCTCTCTTTTACCGGTGCTATCCACTGTGTTGCCTGTGATCGGCTCACCAAAAAAAGCTTTAATCAGGGTTATTGTTTTCCGTGTTTACGCAAGCTCGCCGCCTGCGACAGCTGCATTGTCAGCCCGGAAAAATGCCATTTGGCCGAGGGCACCTGCCGCGAGCCCGATTGGGCAGAGACTCACTGTCAGGTGCCACACATTGTCTACCTGTCGAATACCTCCAGTGTGAAGGTCGGTATCACTCGAGAGACCCAGATTCCAACGCGCTGGATTGATCAGGGCGCAACGCAGGCGAAACCGATCGCGCGAGTGCAAACGCGCCTTCAGTCCGGACTGCTCGAAGTACTTTGTGCACAGCAAGTCGGTGATCGCACTGCATGGCAGACTATGTTGAAAGGGAATGGCGAGCCACAGGATTTAGAGGCGATACGTCAAAAGGTGATGGCCCGTTGCAAGGCGGGTATTGCCGATCTGCAGCTGCAGTATGGTGAGTCGGCCTTCGAGTTCTTGGAGGATGCGCCGGAGACGGAGATTGAGTATCCGGTGTTGAATTGGCCGGAGAAGGTCAAGGCCCATAACTTTGACAAGCAGCCGGTGGTAGAAGGAACGTTGATGGGTATTAAGGGCCAATATCTGATGCTGGATACCGGCGTACTCAACATCCGCAAGTTTGGTGGCTACGAGGTCGAGATCAAGGTGGCAGCATGATGGCGTTACGAGAAGGATTACCCGGCACAATCTATCGCAAGGACTACGAGGTCCCGGACTTCGGGGTTAACACGGTCGACTTGCTGGTGCAGATCGAACAGGGCCGTACTCGAGTTACTGCCACCCTTGACCTTATCCGACGAACAGCCGGGGACCGCCCTCTCAGGCTCGACGGCGAGGCATTGGAGTTACAGTGGGTGGAGCTCGATGGAGCGAGACTTGATAGCACACAATACGAGATAGAGTCGGGGCAGCTGGTGATCCAGTCGGTGCCCGATGGGTGCACCCTTCGCACCTGTGTTGAGATCTGCCCTGAGGATAATACCTCTCTGGAGGGTTTTTATCGCTCACAGAGCGCCTACTGCACGCAATGCGAGGCGGAAGGATTTCGCAAGATTACGTATTTTCCGGACCGGCCGGATGTTCTCGCGGTATATACAGTCACCCTTGAGGCCAGCAGCGAGGCCTGCCCCGTTCTGCTCAGTAACGGTAACCTTGTCAGCGAAGGGCAACTTGAGGGCGGTCGTCACCGAGCCGTCTGGCACGACCCTTTCCCCAAACCCAGTTACCTGTTCGCCATGGTGGCAGGGGATCTCAAGCGCGTTAGCGATCAGTTTGTCACCTGCTCCGGTAAATCGGTCGATCTGCACATTTGGGTAGAGGAGAAAGATGTCGGCTACTGCGATCATGCGATGAACTCTCTTAAGGCAGCGATGCGATGGGACGAGCAGATTTATGGTCTCGAATATGACCTTGAGCTCTATAACATCGTAGCGGTGGATGATTTCAATATGGGGGCCATGGAGAATAAGAGTCTGAATGTCTTCAACACCTCTTGCGTGCTGGCACACCCCGATATCACGACGGACATGGGTTTTCAGCGGGTCGAGGCGGTGGTCGCCCACGAGTACTTTCATAACTACTCGGGCAACCGAGTCACGTGCAGAGACTGGTTTCAGTTGAGCTTGAAGGAGGGCTTTACCGTTTTTCGTGATAGCGAATTTTCTGCAGACATGAATTCACGAGGCGTGAAGCGAGTAGAGGACGCGCTATTTTTGCGCACGCACCAATTTGCTGAGGATGCGGGTCCACTGGCGCACCCCGTGCGCCCTGATGCCTTTGTCGATATCTCCAACTTTTATACGCTGACGGTGTATGAGAAGGGTGCCGAGGTGGTGCGGATGCTTCATACCCTGCTCGGTCCCGACGCTTTCCACGCGGGCACCACTCTCTATTTCGAGCGTTTCGACGGGCAGGCTGTGACCTGCGATGATTTTGTTGACTGTCTCGCAGAGGCATCGGGTCAGGACCTCGAGCAGTTCCGCCGCTGGTACGAACAGCCCGGTACGCCGGAAATCGCATTTGAAGAAAATTACGACCCAGAGACGAAGCGCTACGAATTGCTTTTGAAGCAGCGGAACCTCTCCGGTAGCGAGGAGGAACGCCCGCCATTGGTCATTCCGGTCGCCGTCGGACTGTTGGTAGAGGGTGAACCTCTACCGCTTGGTGGCAGCACGACGAAGGTGTTGGCGCTGAAAGATCGTGAGCAGCGATTTATTTTTGACGAAGTGCCCGCCAGGCCAGTGCTCTCTTGCCTCAGGGGCTTTTCGGCACCGGTCCGATTGGTGACGGATCAAGCCGATTCAGACTTACTGACGTTGATGGGCGGTGACGATGACGCATTTGTGGCTTGGGATGCTGCGCAAAGCCTTCTGGCGAGGTCCATTGAGCGTGTCAGTCCGGAGGCGCCCGATGCGTTTGCCCCGGATTTGCAGCGCGCGTGCGAACAAGTGCTGTCTGGCGGCATGGATCCGGCGATGAAAGCGCTGACCTTGTCTCTCCCCAGCGAGGAATACCTCGCTGACCGAGCTGCGCAGCGTGGGTTGGTTGACGTTGCGGAAATCCATCTGCAACGATGTCGCCTCAAAGCGGCAATGGGCGAGGCGATGGATTCTTCATGGCGTCAGGTGTTGGCCTCTCACGCAAACGCCGAGCGATACACGCCAGGCGCAAATGACATCGGAGTGCGAGCGCTGCGACATCTCGCCCTCGATTTCCTGTTGGCCGCCGAGCCGCAAGCGCTTGCCCCGGCCAGGGATCTCTATGAATCATCAGACAACCTCACTGATCGTCTTGCCGCGCTCAGGTGGATCGTTTGCCACGGGCAGCCAGAGGAGCGGGCAGAGGTGCTGGATGATTTCTATGGGCGCTGGAAGCATGAGGCATTGGTGGTCAATCAATGGTTAATCGTGCAGGCTACCCGACCGAATGCCGATTGCGTTGAAAGCGTCGCGGCGCTCATGGAGCACGAGTCCTTTGATTGGAGAAATCCCAATAAATTAAGGGCGCTTATTGGCGCGTTTGCGTCGAGTAACCCGATTGCGTTTCATCGGTCTGACGGTGCGGGCTACCGGCTGATGGGTGATGTCGTGGCGCGTACTCAGGCGACCAACCCCCAGATTGCGGCACGGATGCTTGCTCCACTAACCCGCTGGAAGCGCTTCGCCAGCGGACAGGACGCCATGCGGGGTGAATTAGAGCGCCTGGCAGCGATTGATCCGCTACCCAAAGATGTTTTTGAGGTGGTGAGTCGGGCGCTGAGTGATAGCGGCTAAGTGGGTCAGCGCCGGCACGCTCGGGCAAAAGCCGTCATGTAAAAGCTCAGGTGGGGTAGAGCGCGAGCGTTGACGACCCGCTGTCGCTGATTCTCAGAGAGGGTTCGTTGCGGAGTGTTTCAATCAGGCCCTGATAGTTACCGGCTGCCTCATCCACACCATACAGTGACCGATCCAAGCTTTGTAGCTGGCGTGCCAGCTCGTCCGAGCTGACCCGCGCGAGTGCACTGAGAGACCCGAAGCGCCGGTCGTGATGAAGTGATGCCCAGTCCAGCACGGCGCGTCTCAGCGCAGCCACGTCGCCTTTTTCCATAGTGCGCCGGACCGCTACCAGCGCTTGCCGCAGATCAGCTGCTGCCGTCTCTGACGGCATGCTGTTTGACGGCCCGGTGCGGCCCACGCGATGGCGAGTCCACAGAAGCACAGCCAGCACGAGCGCCATCAGCCAGCCGCTACCGCTTAAAATCCATATCCAGACGGACAGAACGGCTGTCGAGGTCGGCGCGGAATCCGTGACCACAGTGGGCGCCTCAGTGCTCGGGATCGATAATGCGCTGACTGAAACGGATCGCGCAGGTAACACTGCAAACTGCAGCGTATCGGTCTCGGTGTTCCACCAGGGAATGCGAATTTCGGGAAGCGTCCAATTTCCGCCAGAGCGTGCGACCAGCGCCTCACTCTGGATACGCTGTCCTTGCAGCCCGTCAGCTAATTCGCTCTGTTCAATGGATTCCTGATCGGGATAGAAGCGGAGTTCCGGGATGTTCATCGTGCCCTGAATGCTGCTCAGAGGGGGTAGCTGGCTGCCCTGCAGACCCTTGGCGATCAGAGTCAGCGTCCGAGTGGTTGAATCGCCTACTTCGAGTGATTCAGGATCCAGGGACCACTTCTCGGTCAAGTTCAGCTCGCGAGCCGGGAGCCACACCTCCCCGGGAAAATCATCGGGTACGCTCTTTACTTGAAGTTCAATGGGTGAGGATGCCATCCGTAAGCGCCGGCCCAGACGGGCGCCGAGCAGTGATCGCCCTGGCTGAACTTCTCGTGCCGTGAAACCAATTGCGGGGATTGTCAGTGTGCCGCTTTTTTGTGGGTACACCGCATATCGGAGCTCCGTGACCAGCCAGGTGCGGTTGCCGACCCGCCGCTGAAATGATCGTCTCTCCAGATCCTCGATGGTTGCTCCAGGGATGTCGAACACCGAAATCTCACCGCCGTCTAAATTGATGGCTTGCTGAAGCGTCACAGTGAGAATCGTCTCCGCCTGCACGTAGACCGCCGCTTCGTCGACACTGGCCTCAAAGAGCACCAGCGCATCGCCAGGCGCGACAATCGGTTCCGGATTAACGCGAATAGCCAAGGGTGTGGTAGAGCGGCCACTGTGGCTGAGCGAGGGAATACTCAACGTGCCCTCCCGAAGCGGCGCAAGTTCCATTTCCAGTGAGCGAGTCACCTGATTCTGACCGTTGATATACCGTGCGTTGGTGGCGCTGGAGCGTGACAGGATTTCCCAGTCGCGACTCAGTGGGCTGAGATCAATCTCGGCCGGTTGCTCGCCGGCGTCTCCGAGGAGCGTCAGCCGCAGCGTCTCACCCATCGCGATTTCCCGCCGATCCACCGTCGCCGACAATTCTGCGATGGCCACCGATGCCCACAGCGAGGCCATGATCGTCGCCAGCAGCGCCAGTATCTTACCAACGGATCGATTCATCGGGCTCCTCACCTTCTCTCAGTCGCTGCATCGTCTGGTAGCGAAACTTGCGTCGCAACAATCCGCCCGGATCGTCGGGCACGCGCCGAAGCCACTGCTCGAGTGCCTGCTGCTCTTCCAAAGCCTCGTCGAATTTTGCCATTTGTTCCTGTGTCGCGGCGTCCAAAGCCTCAGAATTGTCCCTCTGCTCATCCGCCAGCGCGGGATTCTGCTGGCTCGATTGCTCCTCGTTATTACCTTGATCGCTCTCGCCGTCAGCGCTGTCACTCCCTTGATCTTCTTGAGCTCCCTGCTCGCTGTCTTCAGAGGATTCCGAGGACTCGCCGCCGTCTGATTCGCTCTCGCTCCCGTCCCCCGACTGCTCTTGCTCTGAATTTTCCTCATCACCCTGTTGCTCGTCTTCCTGCTCTCGCTGATCAAGAAGGGATTGAATGAAATCCCGATTGGCGATGGCATCCTCGGCATCAGGCTCTCGAGCCAGGCTCTCCTCATAGGCTTTCAGCGCGCCTTTAAGGTCACCTTGCAGCGCAAGCGAATTGCCTAGGTTGTAAAGATTGTCAGCGGTGAGATCACCGGCAAAGCTTTGTGAAGCGACGTCATAGGCGCCGGCTGCATACTCCGCCACGCCCCGCCAATCCGGGTTGGAGAAGGTCTGAGCCGCTTGATCGTGGGCGCCGGCTGCCATGTGTCTTGCCGCCTGCTGATCAGGCGTCAGCCAGAGGTCCTGCCACTCCGCGGCCTCAGGCGGCCGCGATGCTACCAATAGCAACAAAGCGAGCCCCGCAACCATGCCCCTGCGGAATGCCGGCAGTAGCAGCAGTGCGACCAGCGCAGCGAGCCAGTAACCCTGATCTTGCCAAGCATCTGTTTGCCGATCGAGATCGAGTTCTCCCTCTTCTGCCGTCACGTCACGCTGTGTCAGAGTCTCGATATCTTCTTCGTCTAGGGTGATTTCCTGATAGGGCGCGTCCAGTTCGTTCGCAACGGATCTGATCTCGTCTCGCTCCAGAGTGGGTATTACAATCTCACCGTCGTTATCCTTGAGAAAGCCACCGCTGGGCAGCGGGATCGGCGCACCAGAGGCTGTCCCGATGGCGAGCACCGCTAATGTTGCGCCACTCTCGGTCAGGGCATCTTGCGCTCGGTTCATGTCAAAACCCGGCAAGCCGTCGGTCATGAGCAGTATTTGTCCGCCCTGAGCGCCCGCAGTGCTCAATAGCGCTGAGGCCATTTCCACGCCACTTGTCGCATCGGCGCCGGGTAAGGGCATGATGGTGGGTGATAGCGCTGGCATGAGATTGGCGATGGTGCGGGTATCGTCGGTTAATGGGGTGACGACGTGTGCATCGCCTGCGAACACCACAAGACCGGTGACACCTTCCTTACGTGTCTCCAACAAGTCCAGGATTTTTTGCGTGGCCCTCTGGATTCGACTCGGCTGAATGTCCCCGGCCAGCATCGAGGCGCTGAGATCCAGAACAATCACCAGTGCGTCAGCCCGTTTGATAACGGGCAACTCGACGCGCTTGAGGCTGGGCCCGGCGGCAGCCAGCACAACCAAGCCTAGAAGCAAGATGGGTAGCCAGAAAAAAGAGCGCAAATTTTTGCTTTTTTTGTCCGGCAAAAGGTGTGAAAGCAACTCGGCATCGATCACCTTAGACCAATCTCCCTGCTGTGCGCGGCGTTGCCAGAGGGCAATCCCAAGCAAGGGGCACAGGAGCAGCGCCCACAAAAGCTCTGGCCGCAATAAATGAAACCCGTCAATCACGCGGCTTACCCATAGCGGGCCCCCGCGCTTCTTCTCGGCAGCCATCGGCTTCTTATCACGGCCAGTAGGCTTGCCAGTCCAATAGCAACTAAAAGCGGAATCCAGCTTAAAGCGCGCTTGGGTCGGAAGGTGCTGGCTTCCTGCTCGACAGGCTCGAGCTCATCCAGCAAAGCGTATACTGCCTCGAGTTCTGCGGGAGAGGTGGCACGGAAGTATCTCCCGCCAGTGGCTTCGGCAACGGCGTTGAGCATTGCCTCGTCCACCTCGCTTCGTCCCCGGGAGGTTCTGCCGAGGTTCCTGCTGATTCCGATGGTATAAATCTTGACGTTTAGTTGCGCCGCAAGCGCAGCTGCCTCCATGGGGTCAACGGTGCTGGCGGTATCCTGCCCGTCGGTCAGCAGGACGAAGATACGCGAGCTGGCGGGTCGTTCCCGCAGTCTTTTTATTGCCAGGCCCAACGCATCACCGATGGCGGTGTCTTCGCCCGCGAAGCCCAGTTGCGCCTCGTCGATAAATCGCGTGACGGTGCTGAGATCGAAGGTTAACGGCGCCTGCAGGTAAGCGCGGGTTCCGAACAGGATTAGCCCGACGCGATCCCCCTGTCTGCGCTGGGTGAAGTCAGCGGCGATTGCCTTCACGGCGGTGATGCGGGGCACCAGTCGACTGCCAATCTGCATATCTTCAATCTGCATGCTCCCGGAGAGGTCGAGTCCGAGCATCAGATCGCGACCTGTATTGGGTAACTCAATGGGCTCACCGATCCATTGTGGCCGGGCCACCGCCGTGATCAGCATCATCCAAGCCAGCCAGAGCAACCACCAGGACCCGCGACTAGATTTGGCTGAAGCGCCCGAACCACTCAGGCCGCGCCACCGTGCCGCAAAGGGTGCACGGAGTGCCGCGCTCTGTTGGGACTTGTCGCGGCTGAAGAAATGCACCAGCCAGGGCACAGGTGCCGCCGCAAAAACCCATGGCCATAGCCACTCAAGCACGATCGGCCTCGTGCCGCTTGATCCAGTGTTCTACCGCGTCAAACAGCGCATCAGTGACCTCGATGGGATGCTGCCGGTAGCGCGTCTCGAGAGCGTTGAAGGCCTCCGGGGGGAGGCTGGCGCACCGCTGATGCAAAAAAGATAGCCATGGCTCGCCGTGAAGGTCGGCAACCCTTTCAGAGGGGCAAGCTCTCAGCGCCGCGGCTTTCAATAGCCGATTGACGGATGCGGCACTCGCCCGTTGCGCCCTGAGTGACGCAAGCTCCGTTAGGGCTAATCGCCGATAAAAACGGCGATGGCGTCGTTTCTTGACCCAGACCCACAGCACAACAAGTGTAACCATCAAGACGATGCCGACACCCCACCAGCCCGGGGCTAGGGGCCACCAGCCGATGGGTGTTGGCTCACGCAACGGTGCGAGCTGGCTGAGCATCATTTCAGGGTTCATCGCGCCGGGAACACCGTCAGTAGCTGCTTCAGCGGGTCCTGCTCAGTCAGGATCGGCAGTAGCGGTATTCGCAATTCCCGCAGCTGGCGAGACAGCTGCTCTTGCTGCTGCTGAAAGTCGTTGATGTACGTCTCTCTCGCCTCCGCGAAGCTGGTATCGAGTTGAGCACGATTTAAACCGTCGGTAACGGCGTAAAACCCGGCGTCTGGGAGCGCCGTCTCCAGTTTGTCGGCGACCGAGATGGCCACTACCTGAGTTTTACGGGCAAGCCTGCGTAGCGGTCCCAGGTGGTCTGCGACGAGCAAGTCGTGAAAGTCGCTGATGAGAAAAAGACGGTTGCCCGGTCTGGCGATACGTTCCATATGTTGCAAGAGGTCGGTCATGGCCAGGGTTGACTGACTGCCGTCCGCGGACGCACCACCTTCCGACACGAGGTCACCGATCATACTCAACACGGCGTGCTGACTGCGCTTGGGACGGGTGTCGCGTAGTTGTGAGTCGCCCAGCACGGCACCCCCAATCCGTTCACCCGCCTGTAAGCCGGACCACAGGGCGACCGCGCCAAGGTGGGCAGCCATCACCGATTTAAAACACCGTTTTGATCCGAACTTCATAGGGGCCCGAAGGTCCACGGCGACCAGAATGGGTTGTTCGCGATCTTCATGAAACAGTTTGGTGTGGGGGGTCCCGGAACGAGCGGTTACCCGCCAATCGATTGCCCGAACGTCGTCTCCAGCGGCATAGGCTCTGACTTCGTCAAATTCGACGCCTCGTCCTCGTTGTTTCGCCCGACGCATGCCGGCCAGGTTGGCCAGAGCGCGGGTTTGACCGGTTACGTCGACGAATCTTGAAGCGAAACGGCAGTCGATCAGCCCTTCCGCGGTGACGTTAGCACCGCGGGGCCCCACACTGATCGCTGTGTTGGTAGCGTGCTCAGGCAACAGGCACGCGCTCCAGTAGTCGCTCGACAATTCTATCGCTGCTGACGCCGGCGGCCTCAGCCTCAAAGGAGACGATGAGTCTGTGGCGGAGACAGTCCATGGCGACGGCCTGCACGTCATCTGGGCTGACATAATCTCGGCCTGAGATCCAGGCATTTGCGCGCGCGCAGCGGTCGATCGCAATCGTCGCGCGCGGGCTGGCACCAAACTCCAGCCAGTCAGCCAGCTCGCTGTCGTAACGGCCAGGTTCCCGGGTGCCGATAATCAGCTGGATGATGTATTCCTCGACCGGCGCTGCCATATGAATGTTGAGCACGGCCTGCCGAGCAGAGAAGATATCTTTCTGCGTAACGGTGCCCTCGGGCTTGCTATGACTGCCCGTGGCCTCGTTTCTGGCGAGTTTCAGGATCGCTTGTTCGGCACCGGCGTCGGGATAGGACACGCGCACATGCATCAAAAAGCGATCCAGTTGCGCTTCGGGTAGCGGGTAGGTGCCTTCCTGCTCGATCGGATTCTGGGTGGCCATTACCAGAAATAAATCTGGGAGCGTGTAGGTCTGACTGCCAATACTGACTTGTCGTTCGGCCATCGCTTCAAGAAGTGCTGACTGCACCTTGGCCGGGGCGCGGTTGATTTCGTCCGCCAGCACCAGATTATTGAAGATGGGCCCTTGCTGAAATTCGAATGCCCCGGTTTGTGGACGAAAAATGTCAGTGCCCGTGATATCGCCGGGTAGCAGGTCGGGCGTGAACTGGATGCGATGAAAGCTGCCCTCAATGCCCGCTGCCATTTCCTTGATGGCGCGGGTTTTAGCCAGTCCGGGTGCACCTTCAACCAGCAGGTGGCCATCGGCCAGCAGCGCCAGCATCAGTTTGTGAATAAGATCGTGCTGGCCAACAATCTGTTGCGCCAGCCAGCTTTCCAGGTTCGCGAGGGTTTGATAGTGCACGAGTCAGGCCTTAATTACTGCAGTGTCAGAAATAGCATCATTTCCGACCATTATAAGACCTGACAGCTTAAAATTTGCGGCTCCCATCGGAGCCCCGTCAGGCGAGTGGTCAGAAGCCCGACAATTTATAGCATGTCAGAGCGTCTGTGAGACCCTCGCGCCAATCGCTTCGTCCCTCTCGCCAGCCTTCCAGCCACTTTACGCGCGCGAGTCCGGTCAAAAAGGGACAGTTCTCTTTAGGTCGGCCGGCGAGGCCGAGCTGATAACCCTTCTCAAAGGCTCGTTTGATGCGGTTTCGCTTTGATCGTTTCATTCGCCCTCTCCTTCCACGTTGCCACAGTCATTCGACATGACGGCCGGTGCGCCGCGCATACTGCTTTGTGCCCACTAAAGACATGAGGGCATCGGGAAAGGGGCGGAGGGACGAACCCTCGCTAAGCGCCGGCGAATGCGGATCCTCTGCGGGACCACTGACAGATCGCTGGCTGAGATCGGTAAAGCTTGATCCGGTCTCTGATGTGGCGTCTAACACAGATTAGCGCGAGGACTTTGGCGTGTCGAAAAATTTTTTCTCATCAGCAGGTACCACTGTCATTAGCTTAAGTAATAAGCCAATGTTCGTGCGGTCTGGAGGGGGCCAAAATTAATTTTTTATGCATTCTCGGTGATCCGGGGTACATACGGCGGCGTAAACCCTGCGACCGGATGATCGACTCTCCGGTTAAGCCATCTTCCCCCAGGTGGCGAATTCTTGCCCCGGCCTCTGGCCGGGGTTTTTTTTGAGGGTCTGCCATGCAAAATCGGCCAGTCATGCTCATGCTTGGATACGCGGGACTGTTACCGTTCTATGCATTCTTGCTGGGCGCGTGGCAACTCAAGGATTGGCCTGCGGCGATCTCCGTGCAGGGTTTTGTCATTTACTCCCTGGGGATTCTTTGCTTTTTGGCCGGCACGCTGTGGGGCCGAGTGCAAACAGTTGAACAGCCATCGATCTCTCGATTACTGGTAAGCAATGGGTTAGTGCTGTTTGCTGTGGCTGCGGTACTGACGGCCAAGGCTTGGTTGGCATCGGTGGCCTTGATGACCGCTTACCCCCCCCCCCCCCCCCCCCTGGCGCTGCTATGGTATGAGCGCGGCGCAGAGACGCTTCCTATCTGGTATCAGTTGATGCGACGTAATCTGACTTTGGGTGTAGTGGCTGCTCACGGGCTTTTTTTTGTGCTTGAGGCTACCCAGCCTTAACCGGAAACCAACGATTCCGGCTCATCCGCATCCGTGAGCCACTCTGAAGCCACCGTGATGGATCGGGCATTGATTGCGCGATAGAGATGGACCAGTTTTTTCCCGCCGCTATCCAGATAGGCCTCACACACAGGCTTCACTTCCGACCTTAGCCTGACGCAGGGCGAGTGACGCCCCTCGGCATCATGCAGCACGAGGGCGACATCATCATCGCGCCATTCTTGCTCCAGCAACCGTATGACGCGTTCGGGCGCGCCAATCAGGTCCACTGGGACCACGATCAGCGAGGGCGCTGTGTTGGCGGCAAGCAGCGCAACGATGCCTGCGCAGGGACCTGCGAGCTCTCGTGTCTCGCTGAGTACGCGATCGCCATAGTGCTGGTAGAAGCGCGCGTTGTTTCGGCAGCAAATGAGAAGCTCTGCCGTCGCCGAGGGTCGCGCTTGGCAAATGTGATCGATGAGCGGCCGGCCCCGCCAGATGATCAGGCCTTTGTCGCGACCGCCCCAGCGGCGCCCTCGACCACCGGCCAAAATACCCAAGCTGTAACAAGTCGATGCATTCAAACTTTGCGTTCTCTATGGGATCATCCACGTTCTCTTGTCGACTATAGCCCATGCTACTCATGCCGCGTGTTCTGGCGCTGGATACTGCTACGCAAGCTTGCACCCTCGCGCTTTGGGACGAGCAGCAGGTGCGTGCCCGACACACGGTAGAGGCCCGTGCGCACAACAGACATGTGCTGACAATGCTTGCCGAGGTATTGGATGGTCAACGTCTCAGTGATGCTGTTGACGTCATCGCCTGCGGCGTGGGTCCCGGTTCGTTCACGGGATTACGGGTCGCGGTTAGCGTGGGCCAGGGCTTGGCTTGGTCGCAAAATCTGCCTGTCCACGGATTCTGCACGCTTACCGCGCAGGTCCACGCCGCCGCCAAAGCCGGACTGCTGCCGGATGGGGCCATGGTATTGACTACGATTGATGCGCAAATCAATCAACTCTATGCACGCTGGGGTCGGTGGATTGGTGGCCGGTTTCTGCCTGAGGGCGATGTCGTGGTCTCTGCACCTGAGGCTTTGCCCCTGCCCGATACCTTGGAGCCATTGGTTTTACTCGGATCGGGCGCTCACTACTGCGAGCAGTTGCCCTCATCTGTTCGCAATCTGGCTGAGGTATTTGAGGGGGTGACCCCAAATGCCGGCGTCATGGCGGAGCTTCTGGGGACCGGTGCACTGACTCTGGCACCCCAGCCAGCTTACGAGTTGTCACCTCAGTACGTTCAGCGGGACATCGGTTGGAAAAAACTCGCGGAGCAGGTGCGGCGTGGCTGACTGGGTTCAGGTGATTGCGCTGGCCCTGATTCAGGGTGTGACCGAGTTTTTACCCGTCTCGAGTTCGGCGCATCTGATTTTACCCACAGAGATTCTCGGTTGGGATGATCAAGGTCTCCTTTTCGACGTGGGAGTCCATGCCGGCACGCTGTGTGCAGTGCTCTGGCACTTCCGAGAGACACTCCGGAGTTGGGCGATAAGTGTGATGCCCGGTAGCAAGGTAGACCGATCAGAGATGTGGGCTGTCATGGTCGGGACCGTTCCTGCAGTCGCGGCAGGCCTGGTGTTCAAAGACGTGATTGCCAGTGGCGCGCGAGCTGTGCCCGTCATTATCGCCACCACGGTTATTTTTGGCGCACTACTGGGCTGGGCAGATCACCGCGCCCAGCGCAATAACAACGCGACCGCTGTGGTCTCAGCCCGCCATGCGCTGCTGATTGGTCTGGCACAGGCGTTGGCCTTAATCCCGGGCACTTCCCGCTCAGGCGTCGCCATCACGGCGGCACTTTTTCTGGGTTACCATCCTGCCAGCGCGACCCGATTTTCTTTTTTACTCAGTGTGCCGGTGATTGGGGGTGCCCTGCTGATGATGGTGGCATCCTCCACCGGTGATGTGGGCGCGATCGGTATGGATAAGCTGGTCGTGGCGTTCGTAGTGTCGGCGGTGTTTGCTCACGTCACGATCAGAGGTTTCCTGTATCTGCTGGAACGCGTGGGCTTGCTGCCTTTCGCGGTGTATCGACTGTTGCTGGGGCTTTTACTATGGATTTGGTTAACGCCGGGGTTTTGAACCATGACGCAGCTTAACGAATTACTCGATTTCTTGCGCGGGTCCGTGACCCCGTTTCACGCTGTACGGGGGATGTGCGAGCGTCTGGAACAAGCCGGCTTTGAGTCGGTAGAGCGCTTCGATCCCAGTGCCATGGTGCCGGGTCGCGGTTATTTTATGACGAAGCAGGGTAGCTCCCTGGTGGCCCTGCGAGCCGGCGCCCAAGAACTTGGTAGAGGGCTGCGTCTGGTAGGCGCGCATACTGACTCCCCTAATCTCTCTATCAAGCCCAACCCCGTGACTGGTCGCGATGGCTGCGTGCAGCTCGCCGTCGATATTTATGGCGGCGCATTGCTGAATCCCTGGTTTGACCGGGATCTTGCGCTGGCGGGCCGCCTCACTGTGTTGACGGCCGAGGGGGAGTTGCGATCGGTACTATTTGACTCAGTCAGTCCAGTGGCAGTGGTGGCCAGCCTGGCCATTCACCTTGATCGAGAGGCCAACAAGCAACGGAGTATCAATCCGCAAAAAGATGTTGTGCCTCTGGTTATGTTAGGGGACGCCAAGGGCTTTGATTTCAAGTCCTGGTTGGCGGAAAAGCTGGCCGAGCAGGACAAAACATGCGTTGGCGCCCGCGTGATGGATTACGAGCTCTCGCTCTACGACACCCAGCCTCCCGCTTTGGTTGGTATAGACCAATCATTTGTTACATCCGCCCGACTCGACAATTTGCTGAGTTGTTATGCGGGCTTGCGCGCGATCATTGACGAACGGGAAGCAGAGTGGTCCATGCTGGTCGCGACCGATCATGAGGAGGTCGGCAGTGCCTCTACCATCGGCGCCCAAGGGCCGATGTTGATGGATGCCTTGACCGCGCTGGTGCCTGATCCGCTGCTCAATCAGCAGCTCAGAAATGAATCCTGGATGCTCTCGGTCGATAATGCCCATGCGGTGCACCCGAACTATGCGGATAAGCATGATGAGCATCACAGCCCCAAACTGGGAGCGGGCGCGGTAATCAAGGTTAACCGCAATCAGCGCTATGCCACAGACAGTGAGAGCGCGGCGCGTCTGCGGCTGCTTGCTGAGCGGGAGGGCGTGGGGATTCAAACTTTTGTGACGCGGGCTGATCTCGCCTGTGGGAGTACGATTGGTCCGATCACCGCCACCGAAACGGGAATAACTACCACGGATCTGGGCGTGCCGACTTTGGCGATGCACTCGATAAGAGAGCTGGCCTGCGCCGCTGACGTACCGCAGCTGATTTCGCTGCTTCAGGCGTTTTACCGCCGGGCGGTGTGAGGAGAGAAGCGATGACCCCGACACGGGTACTGACTGGCATCACGACCACGGGCACGCCGCATTTGGGCAACTACGTTGGCGCCATTCGGCCTGCCATTGCAGCCTCAAAGGATCCCTCAGTCGAGGCGTACCTGTTTCTTGCTGATTATCATGCGCTCATTAAGAACCAAAACCCCGACGAGGTGGCCCAGTCGAGTCGAGAGATCGCCGCTACCTGGCTCGCGCTTGGCCTCGATCCCGAGAAGACTTTTTTTTACCGACAGTCAGATATTCCTGAGGTGACCGAGCTGAGCTGGGTGTTGACCTGTTCAGCCGCTAAGGGGCTCATGAACCGCGCCCACGCCTACAAGGCCGCAGTTCAGGCCAATGAAACGGCAGGTGAGGACCCAGACTACGGCATTACCATGGGGCTATTTTCGTATCCCATCCTCATGGCGGCGGATATCCTAATCTTTAACGCGCATCGGGTCCCGGTGGGGCGTGACCAAATTCAACATGTCGAGATGGCCCGGGACATTGCACAGCGCTTCAATCACCACTACGGAGAGACCTTCACCCTTCCTGAAGCGGTGATCGATGATCACGTTGCGGTACTGAAAGGTCTCGATGGTCGAAAGATGAGCAAAAGCTACGGCAACACGATCCCGCTGTTTGGTCAGCCCAAACAGCTACAGAAATCCATCAATAAAATTAAGACGAACTTGCTTGAGCCCGGTGAACCCAAGGAGACCGACGACTCAACGGTATTCCAAATCTGGTGCGCTTTTGCCGATGAACCTGAGCGTCAGCAAATGCATCAAGCATTTGTCGAGGGCATCGGGTGGGGTGAAGCGAAAAAGCAGTTGTTTGAGCGAGTGAATGACGAGCTTGCGCCAGCGCGGGAAGCCTACGAACGGCTGATGGCTGCGCCAGAAGAACTCGAGGAGATCCTTAAGGCGGGTGCAGAGCGCCTGCGGCCCAGAAGTTCGGCCCTGCTGGAGACCGTGCGCGACGCGGTGGGGTTGCGGGGCTACCGATGACGAGACCACCGATAACGAGACGGGCATCGTCAGGCGCCCCAAGGCGCTCGTCCTGAGCTGAGCGTCGGATGACTCTATAGTGCCAAGGTCATACCGAGGACGGCGCTGCGGGGCTCCCCAACGAAATAACGATAACTGCCGAAGCCGTAATCGGCGCGCTCCGCGTAGCCTTCATCCAGCAGGTTTGTCGCCACCAGTGTTAGCGTCACCCGAGGCGTGATTTGCCAGGCGCCCCGAATATTCAACAGCTCGTGACCCGCATACTCGTGCTGGTTGTTGGGGTCTAACCAGTACTTGGCAACCCACAGCCACTCCAGTTCCGCACTGATTGCTTGGCCGAGGGGCGCCAGATCAGCAAGCAGCTGCAAAGAACCAAAGTGCTTTGGTGCTGTATCGATGGCATTGCCTTCTATGGTGCCGCGAGAGCCAATCAGCTCGATGTCGCTGTCGTACCGGTGTCGGGCGTAGGCGCCGTTACCTCGCAATGACCAGATATCGGAGAGCACCCAGCTAAAGGTGACGTCGATGCCACGGTGCAGCGTATCCGCCCCCGACACGTTGTAGCGGTCGCGGTCCTGAAAGATCACGTTTTCTTTGGCCATCCAATAGGCCGCTAAATCGTAGGCGAATGCACCCTGCTGGCCACGCACGCCAAACTCAACGCTGTCGATGGTCTCTGAATCCAGATCTGCTGTGACCTGTCCCGACTGCAGACGATACAACTCCGTGGTTTGCGGTGCACGGAATCCACGCGCTGCGCGCGCAAAGATGGTGGCATGGTCCGTCTGATAACTCAGCGCCAGGTTGCCCGTCCAATCGTTGAAGCGGTCCTCCCGGCTTGCGGGCCGAAAGAATCTGCAGGCACTGGCGGCGGGTGCACAGGCCGGCCCCGGATCGGTGAGATTTCGATAGTCATAGCGTGTCTCTTCCAGTCTCAATCCACCCGTAATTTGCCAGCGGTCGCTGAGTGCCCAGTTCAGCTGAGTGAACCCCGCAAGCGTCTCGGCCTGAACGTCGTAATCGTAATGGACGCCATCGGGCTGATTGGGGCTGAAAAACGCTGCCTGATCCTCAAATAGCGACCCCTTGGTATGATCGATGTCGATCCCTGCCAGCCAGCGCAGCCGTGGGGTCAGACCACTGACCATCGCCTGGATTCCCACACTCCGGTGTCGGTTCGTTTCGGTGGCCTGCCAGGGTAGATAGTGCTGCAGAAATGTCATTTCATTGCTGCGCCAGTAGGGGCGCAGCAGTAGTTCACCTCCTGTCCCCATTTCTCTGCTGAAGCTCAAATATCCTCGCGCAGACCAAGCATCCCGATATGCCTCGGGGTTCGGATTTTCCTCGCGAGCGCTGTCGTCCTTGTATGCCTCAAAGCCGCGGATATAGCCCGCGGTTTCCTGATCAAGATCACTGCCCTCTATCACGCCCGAGACACGCCAGTCCTGCCAGTCCTGATCGAGTCGGATGGTGGCTTTTCGCTGCTGGTACCCCGACTCCTCCTGATACCCGCCGTAACGGGTCGTTTGCGCAGACAGAGCAAGACTATCGACGGCACCGCTGGCAGAGGCGCGATAGTAGTCTCTGGAGCCCGCCTCGAATCGCAGTTGGTTGGGTGTTTCGGAGACGGATCGCGTCAGCACATTGATAATGCCGTGCAGCGCGTTGGAACCAAAAACGACGGTTGCCGGCCCCTTTAGCACCTCGACCTTACCCGCCTGAAGCAGGTTGGCATCGAACAACTGATTGACGTTGCAGAAGCCGGGTGAACGCATACTGATACCGTCCTGGGCTGTAATGAAGCTGCCGCAACTGCCTGCTCCGGTGAGCACGGGTGACCGCAGGGAAATGAGACTTTCCTGGCCGTTGCCTCTGCTGACCCAGCTACCGGCAATACGATTAAAAACCTGATTACTGTGCTGTGGCGCGATACGCTCGATGGTAGTTTGATCCAGCGCTGACCATGCTGTCGGTAACACCTGGCCAGCCGAGGGAACTCTCGACGCCGTCACGATGACCGTTTCGAGTAAACCTTCTGTGGTTGACTCCTGTGCTAATGCCGCTGAGTCGGGACCCGTCACTGCAAGCGCGCCGCAGAATGCAAGGGTTCGTTGGAGCGACGAAATATATTTTGCGGGCATGAGGCGGTCCTGAAGGCATTTGAGCCGTGCAGCTCGTGACAAGAGCGCGCATTTTGGGCAAAACTCTCTCCTATGCCAAGTTCACAGGAAGCGACGTCGTGAGTGCAGAGGTTCTCGCCGTCAACGATAGCCTGCCAATCCGGACCAGCGGCCCCGTGCACTCCGGCAAAGTGCGTTCGGTCTATTGGCTGACCGAGCGAGACAGCGCGCGGCTTATCACTGAGCGAGGTTATGACTTAGCGCCGGACTCGCAGCTCGCGGTGATGGTGATCAGTGATCGAATCTCGGCTTTTGACTGCGTCTGGCACGGAGAGGGCGGTCTGGCCGGTGTGCCAGGCAAGGGCGCCGCGTTGAACGCCATTTCGTATTTTTGGTTCGCGGAGTTTGCGCGGGCCGGACTCGCTCGGAGTCATATCCTCGACGTGCCGCATCCGCTGGTTTGGATCGTCCAGCGCGCCAGACCGGTGATGATCGAGGCAATTGCTCGCCGATTCATTACCGGTTCGATGTGGCGGTCCTACGAGAGTGGGGTGAGGCGCTTCTGCGGCATTGATTTACCTGATGATCTGCGCAGGGATCAGCGATTGAGCGAGACATTGGTCACACCCTCCACAAAAGGGGTGATACGAGGGGTGCCCGGGATTCCCGAGGCCGACGACACCAACGTATCGCGCTCACAATTGCTGGCCCACTGGGAGGCGTTTGGTTTTCGCTCGGTCGACGATGTTGATCACTATGAGACCTTGCTAAGAGAAGGCGTTGAACTCATTGCGGATCACCTGACACCGCTGGATCTGATGCTGGTTGATACCAAATTCGAATTTGGTTACGCGCGAGATGCAAACGGGCAAGAAAATCTCATCTACATGGACGAGGTCGGGACGCCTGATTCGTCGCGCATTTGGGATGCCATTGCGTACCGCAGTGGCAGCGTCATCGAAAACAGTAAGGAAGAATTCAGGCAGTCACTATTGCGGCATGTCAATGACCCCCAGCTGTTACTAGATTATAGTCGCTTCGAGGAGCGAAAACGCTACGCGGAGAGTCACGCTTTGCCGGTTGGTCTCCTACATTCGCTATCGAATACGTATGTATCCGTGGCTGAGCGGATTACCAGCCAGCCGATTGTCGTGCCGGATCGACCCGTGGAGAGTATCATGGCGACCCTGGCTGGCGACTTCGGGCTGGCTGTGTAGCTGTAGGCCGAAAGAGGGGAATCTCATGTCGATGTATAAATTGACCGATACGCTTTCGGTATCCGCGCAAATCACGCCGCAAGATGTTCCTCAACTCGCTGAGAAGGGCTTTACGGCCGTAGTGTGCAACCGACCTGATGGTGAGTCGCCGGAGCAGGCCTCCATGGAAGCCATCGAAGTCGCCTGCCATAGTGCGGGGCTGTTATTCGTTCGTTACCCGGTGAACGCCATGAATTTTCCCGGCGCGGACCTCGACGGTCTCGGTGCGCTGTTCGATGACCCCAATCAGGTCGTGCTCGCATATTGTCGCACGGGTACGCGCTGCGCCAATCTGTGGGTGGCGACACGAGCGGAGGCGGATCTGGCGGGTGCTGTGCAAACAGCCCGAGACATCGGTTTTGACGTGAGCATGGTTGCCCCGCGCTGAGCCGATGTCCAGAACGGGTTTACCTTTAATGGCTATGCAGTAGCGTATTTCAACGCGCTGAGTAACGTCGCCATTGCCAGTGTTGCATCATCGTCGAGGGCGCCTGTGGTTAACTCCGAGACCGGAGTCATATCTGTCACGGGCGGGATATGTTCGGGATGATGGGCCTCCGCGATGATTGCATAAGGGACCATTGCTGTGTCGGAGGGGCCCGCCAGTAGTCTGTAGACTCGGATATGGAGCAGTTCATTAATGCTGATTTGCCCTCCCGCCAATTCAGCAAAGCCCTCACCGCAGGGCGCGGTGCCCTCTGCGACCACATCTCGGCTGATCGTGAGCCCCGCCTGTTTGAGCGTGCTGCCGATGCTGTGGCCCTCACGAATCAGGCTGTCAGCATCGACCAAACTATCGGGTACCGGCGTCACGAAGCGCGTGACGGCGAGGGTGCGGCAAATGTCGTTGCCATCGTGTGCGCTGCAAAGGCTCGCCAGTCGCGAGTTGGTATCCTGTAGCAGGACTTTGACGCGATAACTGCCAAAACGGGACTCAATCTGTTCGCTGTTCACTGAGGCGCAGTTCCTTGGATTGTCTCTGGCAAGCCGCCGGATAATTCTGGCGATAGGGTGCCAAAAGCGAACGGACACTAACCCGACCGCGGGGAATCTGCAATGCGTTAATCGTTTGCGAGGCGTAGCAGTGAGGTATGATTTGTCGGTAGTTTCACGTCTTCGGTGCGGGTGGCCGTGCCATAAAATCCAGGAAGCCGCTGCATTCAGACTGCAGTGGTGCACTAAATCGAGACACGCCATGACTTCACTTCGTAAAACACTGTTATTTTTGACCGGACTGCTATGTCTGAACACGGGTTTGGCGGCGGATACGCTTCGCGACGACGTCAGCGCCCTGTACGAAGAGAAGCTCAGGGATCTGTTCTTGTTCTTTCACCAGAACCCTGAACTGTCGACCATGGAGCATCAAACATCAGCCCGGCTCGCTGATGAGCTTGAGTCTTTGGGTTATAGCGTGCATCGCTCAGTGGGTGGCACCGGCATCGTGGCACTACTGGAAAACGGGGAGGGTCCGTTGGTGATGTTCCGCGCGGACATGGACGGTCTTCCCGTTGAAGAGAAGTCCGGCTTGTCGTACGCATCGCGAGCTAAGCAGGTTGACCCCAACGGCAACGAGGTGTTCGTGATGCACGCTTGTGGCCACGACGTGCACATCACCAGCTTGGTCGGCACGGCGCAGATCATGGCGGCGCGGCGCGATGAGTGGCAGGGGACTTTGATGCTAATCGGGCAACCTGCGGAAGAGCGTGTCATGGGCGCTGCTGCTATGCGCGCAGATCATCTGTGGGAGCGCTTCGGTCAGCCTGACTACGCGATGGCGTTTCATGTTACCTCTGCTATGCCAACGGGTATTTTGGGCGCCTCGGTTGACTCACCCTATTCGGGTGCTGACACCGTCGATATATACATAACCGGTGTCGGTGCGCACGGTGCGTCGCCCCACCGTGGTGTGGACCCCATCGTGCTTGGCTCACAGATCGTGATGGGCCTGCAGACAGTGGTCAGCAGAACGCTACCACCAAGGCGACCGGGCGTGATCACTGTGGGTGCGTTTCATAGCGGCACAAAACACAACATCATTTCAGATGCGGCGCATCTGCAGTTGACCGTGCGCAGCGAGTCAGCAGAAGACCGAGCGCTGCTGCTCGACGGTATCCGCCGAGTCGCTGAAAACATGGGGCGGGTGGCAGGGTTGCCCGAGGAGCTGTTGCCCAGAGTAGTGGTGTCTGACGAGAGCGTCCCGCCGACCTTGAATGACAGGATGCTCACGGAGCGCATCATGACGCTGTGGAACGAACATTTTGGTGAGGGCGTGCTGTTTTCCGGCGAACGACTAGGTATGGGTGCGGAGGACTTCCCGCTGTTTACCGTAAACCCCTACATTCCCAGCCTCTATTTCGCGGTGGGTGGCACGCCGCCCGAGGATTTCGCGCGGGAGCAGGCAGGGGGTGAACCCGTGCCTTCACATCACTCGCCGCTGTTTAAAGTCGAGCCAACTGCCTCCGTGACACTGGGTGTGGAGGCCTCTGTGACGGCGTTGCTGGATCTGCTCAACCAATGACGACCGTGGGCGCTGAGGCACAGTATCCTGTCTGGGACCGCGTCGTGCGGACGATTCACTGGTACTTCCCCCTTGCAATTGGAACGATGTGGTGGAGTGGTGAGCAAGGGCACATGGATATTCACGAGTGGGTGGGCTACAGCATGATCGTGGCGGTGCTGACCCGCATCGTCTGGGGATTCATTGGCAGTGAGGCCGCACGCTTCGGTCATTTTCTGACGGGGCCATCCGGGGTATGGCGCTATCTCAAACAGGGGGGCAACCACCGGGGACACACGCCTTTGGGCGCGCTCTCGGTAATAGCATTGTTGATATTGTTGTTGGCTCAATCTTTGTCGGGCACGATGAGCAGTGATGACCTGCTCTTTGAAGGACCGTTTTCTTATTGGGCAGGGGATTGGGCGGGCGCCATCACTGAATGGCACGAGACGAACTGGCGTTTACTCCAGGTTTTCGTCGCGCTCCATTTGCTTGCTATTGGCTGGTACCAGTTTCGGAAAAAAGAGCCGCTCATCCAAGCGATGTGGCGCGGCCAGTCAGGCACAAAGTTTTCCCAAACGCCACCGAGCCCTCAATGGCAAGCAGCGCTCACCGCCGTTGCAGTTGTTGGGTTGCTGGGCACGCTGATTGCAGTAGCCCCTGAGGCCCCCAGTTACTACTGATCGTCTCTCTTGACGGGAGATCCCCATTGGCGCAATGCGGAGACCCATGCCAGGGTGAGACGTCGCAGCCATTCTCGGCGACGCCTGTGATGACAGGCTGAGCCGGGTCAGTTGAGCGGCTTAGTAGAGATAGTCCTTGGACTTGTATTCATCGTGGCAGGCTTTACAGGTGCCACCGGTTGCGACAAATTGCTCGCGGCTGGCTCCGGGGTCTCCTTCCGCTGCGATGTCTGCCAGACTGGCCGCCGCCGCCCTGAAATTGCCCAACTTGCTCTGAAAGTCATCCATATTGGACCAGATGTTGGGTTTGGCTCTCGTCATGCCTTTATCCGAGCCCGGAGCGAAGCCGCGCTCGACGCCAAATTGAGCCGCATGATTCAAGTCATTCGCCCATGTGGTGAACAAGGCGTTGTCCCACTCAATTTTACCTTTCACCATGTCGCCCATCGGGCCAAAAGTCATGCCGAGTAGCGCGAAGTAGGACTGTCGCAACGATTGCAGGGGTTCCGACTGCTCGATGTGAGCAACCGTCGCGCTGGATAGCAGGCTCAGGCCGAGGAGTGTGCCAAGCAATGTCTGTTTTTTCATGTCATGTCTTCCTGGTCTAGTAGGCCGTCTGGTGACGGCGTGAATACCCAGAACGGAATGGGAGCGCTATCCCAAAAAGGGGAGTGAGTCGCACCCTCACTGGGTTTACACTGCGCCACGCAGAGGAGGCGTTATGTCTGATCATTTACCGCTCGACGCTTATTGGATGCCCTATACCGGCAACCGACAGTTCAAGCGAGACCCGCGCATCATCGTCGAGGCGAAGGATGTCTGGTTTACGGACGATCGCGGCAGACGGATTCTAGATGGGCACTCCGGATTGTGGACTTCCGGCCTGGGTCACGGACATCCCGTAGTCTCAAAAGCCGTCGCTGATCAGATCGATCAGCTGGATTTCGCCCCGCCTTTTCAGTTTGGTCATCCCGCAGCTTTCAGACTGGCCGATAAGCTGCGGCAGCTCATGCCGGGCGATTTGAACTATGCGTTCTTTACCAACTCGGGCTCTGAGTCGGCTGACACCTCGCTCAAGATGGCGCGGGCCTACTGGCGTCTCAAGGGTCAGCCAGCCAAAACGCGTTTTATTGGTCGGCAAAAGGGTTACCACGGCGTGAATTACGGGGGCACGGCGGTAGGCGGCATCGGTGCTAATCGCAAACCCTTTGGGCAGTCGCTTGAGGTTGATCATCTGCGACATACCATGCTACCAGACAACACATTTTGCCGAGGGATGCCGGCTCAGGGGGCGCACCTTGCAGAGGAACTCGCGGAACTGATTACGCTTCATGATGCCTCCACGATTGCCGCAGTGATCGTCGAGCCGATGGCTGGTTCTGCAGGGGTGATTCCGCCCCCCGTTGGGTATCTGCAGAGGCTGCGAGCGCTGTGTGATCAGCACGATATTCTGCTGATTTTCGATGAGGTGATCACGGGGCTTGGCCGATGTGGTGCCTATACCGGTGCGGAGGCATTCGGTGTGACCCCCGATATCCTCAACTTGGCCAAGCAAATTACTAATGGTGCCGTGCCAATGGGTGCGGTAATGGCCACGCCAGAGATTTATGAGACCTTTATGGCGCACGGTGGGCCTGACTATGCGTTGGAGTTTGCGCACGGTTACACGTACTCCGGACACCCCGTCGCCTGTGCGGCCGGCTTGGCCGCGCTGGAAGTGTTGGTCAGGGATGAATTGCCCGCGAGAGTCGCCTCGGAGTCAGATTTTTGGGAGTCATTGCTCCATGAGGCGCTGGCAGGGAAACCGCACGTGGCGGATGTGAGAAATTATGGCTTCGCGGGCGCACTGACTCTGGAGCCCTACCCTGGCGAGCCCCTGCGAAGACCCTTTGAGGTGGCAATGCGGATGTGGGACAAGGGCTTCCTGGTGCGCTACGGGGGCGATACGATTCAACTGGCGCCTCACTTTGTGATGCAGCGAGAACAGATGACCTCCCTCGTGGAGGCGCTCGCCGAGTCACTCGACGAACTGGCCGCCTAGCCCTCGCACGTTCGCGCAGCAGATGCGGCCCTCATGCTCAGGGCCGAGCGGCCAGCTTAGATGCGAGCCAGGTATCCATCCGGTTTTCGAGCACATCCAATGGCAGTGCCCCGGCGCCTAGCAGTTCATCATGAAAGTCGCGGATGTCGAAGGCGTCGCCGAGTGCGGTCTCGGCCTCACGCCTCAGTTCCAACATCTTTAGCTGGCCGATTTTGTAAGCCAGCGCCTGTCCCGGCCAGCCAATGTAGCGATCAATTTCATTGATGATGTCAGTCTCGCTTTTGGCGGCGTTGGCGAGAAAGTAATCGATGGCGCGTTGCCGTTCCCAGCCAAAGTAGTGGATGCCGGTATCGACGACGAGCCGCACCGCCCGCCACATGTCATAGATCAGCTGGCCATAGCGGGAGTAAGGGTCTGTGTAGAGACCCATGTCGTAGCCAAGTCGTTCCGAATAAAGGCCCCAGCCCTCGATGAAGGCGGTGAAGCCGCCATTGCGCCGGAACTCCGGCAGTCCGGTAAGCTCCTGAGCCAGTGAGATTTGCAGGTGGTGCCCCGGGACGCTCTCGTGCACGCTGAGCACTTCCATTTCAAATTTAGGTCTCACTTCGGGGCGGTGGAGGTTGACGTAATACCAGCCGGGCCGGGAGCCGTCGATGGCCGGGCGCATATAGTAGGCAGTGGTCGTGTCAGGAGCCTCCTCGTCCGGAATGGCGCGCACGCCATAGGGCGCACGGGGTAACTTGCCAAACAGCTTGACCAAGCCGGGATCCAGTCGCTTCGACACAGCCTGATACCCCTCGAGAAGCGCCTCAGGACTGTCGTAGTAAAACTGTGGGTCAGTTCTCAAGAAGGTGTTGAAGGCGGCCATGTCTCCCTGAAACCCGACTTCGGCAATCACGGCTTCCATGTCGCGCCGTATACGCTCTACCTCTCGCAGGCCAATTTCATGAATCTCATCCGGCGTCATATCTGTCGTGGTGAAGCGCTGCACTAGATGCGAGTAGACTTGCTTGCCGCCGGGCAGTGATCCAATGCCCGGGGCTCTTGCCGCCGGCAGATAACTCTCCTCTAGGAAGGACAGGAGTTCCTGAAATGCGGGATTCAACTCGGTCTCGATGATGCGGGTAGCCGCGGCCTGTAGTTGTCCTCGCTGATCTGGCTCAAAATGCGGGGGTAGTGCGGTAAACGCCTTATAAAAAGGACTGTCGGTGGCGCTTCCCTCCAGCAGACTCTGGATTTGCGCTGGCACGCGCGCCATCACGATCTGAGCCTGAGTACGGTTGCTCGCTATTCCCTTCTGCAGCAACCCTTGATAGTTCGCAAGTTGATCGGGGAGGGCGCACAGGCGGCTGAGCCAGTCAAGGTAATCCTGCTCTGTCTCCATCGGCAAATAGTCGATCATGCTATGCCAGTGTTGCGGCCCGGAGCGCATATCGAGCGCAATGAGATGCAGACCATCCTCGAACCGCCTCCGGCTCTCTCGGAGCTGGCGCATCAGTATGTTGCGATTGATGCGGGCATCATGGCCGAGTGTGGCGGGCTCGATCTGCTCGAGACGCGCTACGAAAGCGCCCTCGTCCTGGTATCGCTGCTGAAATGCCGCGAGACTGTTATCTGTCCACTGTCCGTTTCCCGAGCGGTCGCCGTACTCGAGCCGTCGTTCGGGATACTGTTGTAATACCCATTGCCAGTGATCCTCGATGACTCCCTCAAGTGATTGCTCTGATGCGAAAGTCGCGGGCGCCGTAGCTAGAAAGACCAGACAGAGACAAAGACAGAGCGAGGCCTTGTTAATCTGAGGAGGGTTATTTTCCGGAGGGTGAATCCGCGCAGGTGTCGCGCACTCTCGGGAACGGGCGATCATGCCGCGTCACCAAAAGCCGGGCGGCAACTGGACTGCGTTCCCGGATCACGCGGCGAAGTCGTTCCGGGCCAGCAGGCGACTAGCTGAAATAGCATGTGGCGCTAGCGACCCAACATCGATCTGGCGACGAGTTCTCGCATGATCTCGGATGAGCCACCATATATGGTCTGGATACGCGCATCGACGTAGAAGCGCGAGATAGGGTATTCCGCCGTGTAGCCGTAGCCGCCAAAGAGCTGCAGGCATTGATCAGCGACGCGACACTGCATTTCGCAGCTAGCGAGCTTCAGCATGGCAGCCGTATCGGCGGTCAGGGTGCCGTTGGCATACTCTCGCGCGCACTGCTCATAGAACGCCCGATTGATGGCGATATCCGTTTTAACGTCTGCCAGTTTGAAGCGGGTATTCTGAAATTGCCCGATTTTCTGTCCGAAAGCTTCGCGCTCCTGAACATATTGCATCGTGATATCCAGAGCGCCTTCAGAGGCAGCGACCGCCTGAGCGGCGATGCCGAGTCGTTCTCGCGGGAGTTCTTCCATCATGATGACGAAGCCCCGATTCTCCTCGCCCAGTAACGCCGTTGCCGGTAGCCGCACGTCATTGAAAAACAACAGTGCGGTGTCGGAGGTGTGTTGACCAATTTTGTCGATCTTTTTGGATTTCTCGAATCCAGCACTGTGTGCGTCGACCAGGAAGAGAGAGGTCCCTTTGGCGCCCTTACCCGGGTCTGTAATGGCGGCAACGATCACGAGGTCTGCGTGAATGCCATTGGTGATAAAAATCTTTGACCCGTTCAAGACCCACTCATTGCCATCGCGCACGGCGTTGGTGCGAATACCCTGAACATCGGAGCCTGCGCCCGGCTCGGTCATGGCGAGGGCACCGACCACTTCGCCTTTTGCCATTCGGGGCAACCAAGAGGCTTTCTGCTCCTCGGTGCCGTGACGGCTGAGGTAGGGTGCGACGATGTTGTTGTGGATACCATAGCCGGACGCGAAGCCCCCGAAACCCATCTCCGATAGCTCTTCGATCATGGCGAGCGTGACATGCGGCGAGGTACCTGCGCCTCCGTACTGCTCCGCCATGTCAGGGCAGAGTAAGCCGGCATCACCGAGGCGATTCCACAGCATCCGGGGAACCATACGGTTGGCTTCCCACTCTTCATAGTGAGGTGTAATCTCTTGCTCGAAGGCGCGGCGCGCCATGTCTCGAAAAAGCGTCAATTCGTCCAGATCAACGGCTTGATTCATGTTCCTGCCCTGCGTAATTTGCCGAGGCGGCCAGTATGAAGAAACTTGTCGGGAAGCACAAAACACCATCGGAGTGAACCGTCTTTGAACGCGCATGACCCTCAGACCATAGCCGTCGCCACACCGGCGCCGCGGAGGCTAGCTGAGCGCTTGGCAGCCCATTTGCCGAACAATTGTGTGGCAGAGCTGATCGATGCCTTTGAGACTCAGGGCTTTTGCGTGATTCCTGAGCTGCTCGATTCGGCAACGCTCGAGAGACAGCGGGAGGCGCTGGCGCCCTGGATTGAACAAGGGCCCAAAGGCCGCAATGTCTTCGAGGGCACGCGGACGCACAGGGTCTATGCGATGCTGGCGAAGGATCCGGTATTCACCGAATTGGTGGCGCACCCCGTTGCGCTGGCATGGGCAGAGCATTATCTCGGGGAGAGTTGCCTGTTGTCGGCTTGCCTGGCTATTTGTTTGGAGCCGGGCGAGTCGGCTCAGCCTTGGCACACGGATGATGGGCACGCTACGCTGGCGCCCCCCCATGACCTGCTGGGCGTGTCGACTTTTTGGGCGCTTGACGATACCACTGCGGAGAATGGCGCCACGGAGGTGTTACCGAGCAGTCATCTGTGGTCTGTGACAGAGTTCCCGGGCGCGCTGCGAGATCTGGATTTTGCGCAGAGGGACGATGTCGAGGGCGACCCCGGTGCTCACCCCGATGCGGTATCCGTCACCATGCCCGCGGGCTCTCTGATGATCGCCCGGGGGGATCTGTGGCACCGCGGGGGTGCCAATCGCTCCGATCAGGCGCGTCGCGTCGTGACGCCACAGTATTGCGCAGGCTGGTTGCGGCCGCTGGAGAGCATGTTGCTGTCGGTCACGCCCGAGCAGGCAGCGCTGCTGCCTGAGCGCGTCAGAGAATTGTTGGGGTATTCCATCCACCCGCCGTTTATGGGGTATTCTGACGGGGTGCATCCAAGGCGTCTGTTGCCGTGAGCGACGGCGCACAGTGTGAATTCAAATCGTTATTAACCGAGGTCATCATGCGCGAGTACACAAAGTTTTATATCAATGGTCAGTGGGTTGACCCCGTCACGCCAAAAACGCTTGAGGTGCTGGATCCGTCCACAGAAGAACCCTGTGCGACGATTTCGCTGGGGACGGAGGCAGACGTCGATCTAGCTGTTGCGGCGGCGAAAGCGGCCTTTGAGACTTTCAGCCAGACCAGCGTCGAAGAGCGAGTCGGTATACTCGAGCGGATGGCCGAGATTTTTCAGCGGCGCATCGGTGAGATCGCTGAGGCGATTCGTCTTGAAATGGGGGCCCCGATCAAGCTGGCCAGTACCGCCCAAGCCTACGCCGGTCTCGGCCACATTACCGAGGCCGCTAAAATCCTGAAGTCCTATGCGTTCACCGAGGATCTGGGGCCACATCGGGTGGTCAAGGAGCCCATCGGGGTCTGCGGGCTGATCACGCCCTGGAACTGGCCGCTTAATCAGGTGAGTTGTAAGGTCGCGCCGGCACTGGCGGTGGGGTGTACGATGGTGTTGAAGCCCAGTGAGATTGCGCCTCTGTCGGCCTATCTCTATGCGGAGATCATGGATGAGGCGGGGGTGCCAGCAGGCGTATTTAATCTGGTCAACGGCGACGGCCCGACGGTCGGTGAAGCGCTCTCGAGGCACCCGGATGTCGACATGATGTCCTTCACTGGTTCGACGCGAGCGGGATCTCTGGTGGCACAAAATGCGGCGCCAACCGTTAAACGCGTGACCCAGGAGCTCGGTGGCAAGTCACCGAACATCATCCTGGAGGATGCCGATCTGGAGGCGGCGGTCACGCGCGGCGTCATGCACATGTACAACAACACAGGACAATCTTGTAACGCCCCATCCAGGATGCTTATTCCCCGCCATCTGTTGTCGCAGGCAGAGTCCATTGCGGCGGCCGTGACAGAGAGTGTGGTCTTGGGGCCCACTGAGGAGGAATCCACGACGATGGGACCGGTGATCTCCAAAATACAGTGGGACAAGATTCAAGGGCTGATCGAGGCCGGCATTGCTGAGGGTGCCAAAGTCGTCTGCGGCGGGCCCGGTCTTCCAGATGGCTTTGATCGAGGCTACTACGTGCGACCGACCGTATTCTCTGAGGTCAGTAATGACATGACTGTCGCCCAACAGGAGATTTTTGGTCCCGTGCTGGTGATGATCCCCTACGACCGCGAAGAGGAAGCGATTCACATCGCTAACGATACGCCATATGGCTTGGCCGGTTACGTGCAGGGCGGCGACCTTGAGCACGCGCGCCGCGTCGCTTCCCGTATTCGAGCGGGGAATGTTCACATCAATGGCGCCTCTCCGGGCCTCGACGTCCCTTTCGGCGGTTACAAACAGTCTGGCAATGGACGAGAGTGGGGCGCTCACGGTTTCACCGATTACCTTGAGATCAAGGCGATCTCGGGCTTTGAAGCCGCCTGAGTGGCTTGATTTGAGGGAGCGCTCATGAGGGTCATCCTGGCCATTGACCAGGGCACGACGGGCACGACCGTGGCAGTGATGAATACCCGCGGGGTTCTCCTGGGTAGCGTCAATCATGAGTTCCCTCAGATCTTCCCGAAGCCGGGTTGGGTAGAGCACGAGCCCGAGGCGATCTGGAAGTCCGTGCTCAAAGGCATCCGCGCGGTATTCCGCAAGGGTCTGTGTAAGCCCGCCGACATTGCCTGCATCGGTATTACCAATCAGCGTGAAACCGCGCTGCTTTGGGAGCGCAGGACAGGAAAGCCGCTCGGCCGGGCCATCGTTTGGCAATGCCGGCGCACCGCCTCTTTTTGTGAGTCGCTTCGTAAGAAGGGGCTGGAGCCAATGGTGCGGGACCGGACCGGTCTGGTATTGGATCCGTACTTTTCTGCCAGCAAGTTTCGATGGTTGCTCAATGGTATCGACGGGGCGCGCGGGCGGGCGCGTCGGGGAGAAATCGCCGCTGGCACGATTGATGCCTACCTACTGGCGAGACTGACGGGTGGCGCCGTGCACGCGACCGACGTCTCTAACGCTTCCCGCACCTCCCTGATGAATTTGCGGACACTGGATTGGGATCCGGAATTGCTCAAGCTATTTAATGTGCCCAGAGGGGTGCTACCCGATATTGTTCCTTCCAGCGGCGGCCTGGGCAAAACAGTGGGGGTGCCGGGCCTGCCCGATGGGGTACCGATTACCGGTGTAGCGGGCGACCAACAGTCAGCACTGTTTGGTCAGGCAGGCTTTGATCGAGGTGCCGCAAAATGCACCTTCGGCACGGGCTCGTTCATCTTGATGAATACGGGTCATGATCGGTTGCACAGTGACGCGGGGCTCTTGAGCACGATTGCGTGGCAGTTGCCGGGCCAACAGACCCCGGTGTATGCCCTTGAGGGGGGTGCATTTATTTGCGGCGCCGCTGTGCAGTGGTTACGCGATGAATTAGGCATTATCAAGCGGGCGCCCGATATCGAGCGGTTGGCCGCTACGGTGCCTGACGCGGGCGGCGTAGAATTTGTGCCGGCCTTGACCGGCCTGGGGGCGCCGCATTGGGATCCCGACGCCAGAGGAGTGATCTCTGGACTCACGCGCGGTGCCAGTGCAGCGCATCTGGCCAGAGCCACCCTCGAGGCCATGGCGCTCCAGAATATGGATATCCTGCGTGCGATGGAGCGCGACTTGGGGCGCAGGCTCGGCGAGCTCAAGGTAGACGGTGGCGCCGCTGTCAACGACCTCCTGCTGCAACTGCAGGCCGACTATCTTGGACGGAGTATTGTGCGGCCGAAGGTCATCGAAACGACGGTTGCCGGCGCGTGTTTCCTGGCGGGCTTGGGGGTGGGTATCTGGCGAGACACCGACGCGCTGGCCAAGGTATGGCGCGCTGATCAGACCTTCCCCTCGAGGATGGGGACCTCTCCACGACGTAAGCGGTTGGCATCGTGGCAGCAGGCGATTAACCGCGCCAAAACCGCTGGCTGACTGAGCCGTGGCGGAAATACTCCCGTTTGGTAAGCCAAAAAAGCCGGCGCAGGCGCTCTGCCGCAACGGCCATCACAAGTGGCGCCCTGTCAAAAGTGACCCTTTTGCAGTGCACCGTGGCGAGTTGATTACGCGCTTTCGGTGTGAGCGTTGCGGTAAAGAGAAAGTGAAGGCAACCTGAAGTCGAGCTTCGCGCACTTACCACTACCGGGTAGTAGTGGTGATCTGCGGTAGCCGATACACTCAAGCCACTGACAATATCTCCAACGCCAGGGAGCATAGCTGATGACCGCGATGATATACCCGACAACCAATCCATCGCTGGCAGAGCAGATGGTGGTGGCTCGTGCAGAAGGCCCCTATATATACGACAAGCAAGGCAAGCGCTATTTGGAGGGCATGGCAGGTCTTTGGTGCACTGCCCTTGGCTACGGAAACGAGGAAATCATTGAAGTTGCCGAGCGCCAGATGCGCGAACTCAGCTTTAGCCATATGTTTGGTGGCAAGACCCACGCCTCCGCGATCGAGTTGGCTGACAAATTGGCGGCGATGGTGCCGATGCAGGATGGTCGGGTGTTTTTGGGCAACTCGGGCTCGGATGCTAACGATACGCTGCTTAAGTTGATCCGATACCATGCCGAGGCCTCTGGCCAGCCGAGCCGCATCAAGGTGATTGCAAGAGAGCAGGGCTATCACGGCGTGACACTGGCTTCTGCGGCGCTCACTGCCATTCCTACCAATCATGCGCACTTCCAGTTGCCCTTTGAGGCGCTGGGCGTACTCCGCACGGGCTCCGCCAATTACTACCGTGGTGCCCACGAGAGTGAATCCGAGGCGGCATTCGTGGCGCGGAGAGCCGAAGAGCTTGAGGCGCTCATCCTCGCTGAGGGCCCCGACACGATTGCTGCGATGATTGCCGAGCCGGTGAGCGGTGCCGGCGGGGTGATAGTGCCGCCGGCAGGTTATTTTGAGGCGATTCAAGCGGTGTTGGATCGTTATGGTATCTGGCTCTGGGACGATGAGGTCATCTGTGGCTTTGGGCGACTGGGAGCGGATTTTGGCGCTAACAAATTGGCTATGCGACCGCAGATGATGACCCTCGCGAAGGCGCTATCCTCCGCCTATGTGCCCATTTCGGCGGCTATCGTGCAGGGAGACATAGCCGATTGTATTAACGCATCGGCCACAGAAGTCGGCGTATTCGGTCATGGTTACACCTACAGCGGGCATCCTCTGGGTTGTGCTGTGGCGAGCAAAGTGATTGATATCTACGTGCGCGAGCGCATCTTTGATCATGCAGCGGTGGTGGGGGCCTACTTGCAGGCCCAACTCACGAAGTTTGCGGAGCATCCTCTCGTCGGTGAGGTGTCCGGGGTCGGGATGATCGGAGCGGTGGAGCTCGTGGCTGACAAGGCCAGTAAAAAGCCTTTTGACGGTATGAAAGTGGGCCAGTTCTGCGCCAAGGCAGCTGAGGAAAATGGTCTGGTCATTCGGCCTTTGGGCGGCAATCGCGTGGCAGTGTGCCCTCCTCTGATTATCAATGAGGAGCACGTTGACGAATTGGTTGAAAAAATGGGCGCTGCGCTCAACACGACGCTGGAATGGGTGACCGCTGAAGGTCTCGTCTGAACGCTTGAGTTAGCGAGTCAGCACTTTGCATTCGTCAAACACGCTAGACGGCACTGCTTCTGCGCGGGCGCGTTGTCAGGCGATGTTTTCTGACCAGCGCGCGCATTTGGTCGTAGGTGAGCCCCAGTAGCGCCGCGGCCTCACTTTGGCGTTGTTCTGATGCGTCCAAGGCAGTGGTGAGCCAGCGAAGTTCCTCGGCTTGAAGTGTCGCCTTTAAATCAATCGGCCACATGATCGCCGGCAAGTCATCAGAATCGCGGGCAGGTGCTTGCCCCAGCGCTGAGGGCTGTGTGGACGGCCGCGAGGGCGGGGCGTCTCGGTCGGGTGAGGGCGAGTCCGCCCCTGCTGAGCTATCTGGCTTCCCGGCAAATGGGTCAATCACAATGGTCTTGATCAGGCTCTCTGTGTCGCCTGCACGGAAGAGAGAGCGTTCAACCACATTTTTGAGTTCTCGTATGTTCCCAGGCCAGTGGTGGCCCTTTAGCTGACGGATGGCCCCTGCAGAAAACCCGGGAAAGTAGTCCCAGCCGAGCTCCCGGCACATACGAACACCAAAGTGCTGAGCCAGTTCGAGGAGATCATCGTCCCGCTCGCGGAGCGGCGGTAACTGCACAACCTCGAAGCTGAGCCGGTCGAGGAGATCCCAGCGAAACAGCCCAGCATCTGCCAGAGCGGGCAGGTCAGCGTTGGTGGCGGCGACCAGCCGGACGTCTACACGCAGCGTTTTTTGCCCGCCGACACGCTCGAACTCGCCGTACTCGATGACGCGCAAGAGCTTTTCCTGAAGGCGGGGCGACATGGTGGCGAGCTCATCCAGAAATAGTGTCCCCCCATCGGTCAGTTCAAAGCGGCCAATATGCTGTTTAGTTGCACCCGTAAACGCGCCCGCCTCATGCCCAAACAGCTCACTCTCCAGTAGCGTCTCGGTCACCGCACTGCAGTTGATTTTTGTGAATGTCTGGTCCCAGCGCGGGGAGAGGAAGTGCAGTCTCTCTGCTGCAAGCTCTTTACCGGTTCCGCGTTCTCCAATGATGAGCGTAGGCCGGTCTATTGCAGCGAGTTTAGAGATGCGATCCAGCGCCTGTGCCAGCGCAGCAGATTCACCAATGATCGTTGGGGCTTGGGTTTTCATCGGCCAACTATACCTTTAATAAAGGCCTAAATAACCTATATATAGCGTCAAAATAGCCTTAAATGACAATTTAATCAGTGAGTGAGGTTATAAGCCGTTGTTATAGCCTAATTAAATTTAGTTGGCACGTGTGTCGCAGTATCTAGTGTGAATAGGCGGGAGGTGCCTATCTCAGCAAGGAAGTGAATCACAATGCAAAAACGGAGAGATGAAATGGATGTTATCGATGAAAGAGCCCTGGTTTACATGGCAGTGTTGTTTGTCTGCAGCGCGCTGGCCGTCTTTGCGGGTCCGGCCCGCGCAGCCGCCACGTTTGGTCTGATTACAGCGTCGGTCGAGGGTGCCTACTGGATGGGCCGCACCTTGCTTCACAAGAGTGGGTCGTAACATGAATGCCAGGGCACTAGGTGTGGCAGCAATAAGCGGATTGCTCATCAGCGGATGCGGAATGATTACCGTGGTCAGTGAGCAGACAGAGAGTGACTACGCGCTGTGTATCCAGAAACGGGAGGCAGGTGGTATAGCCCCCGAGATTGCTGCGCTCGACTGCGCTGAGGTGGTCGAGCGGGTGGATGTGGAAAACGTCTAGTCTAAAGGGAGAGAGACATGGGAATTTTTTCGAGAATATCGGATATCGTGAACTCCAATCTGAATGCGCTGTGCGACAGCGCCGAAGACCCGGAAAAAATGATCCGACTGATCATTCAGGAAATGGAAGATACCCTGGTCGAGGTTCGGAGTGCGTCAGCCCGGGTGATCGCGGAGCAAAAGACAGCGTCACGTCGACGGGACCGCATTGCGGCAGAGGTCGCGGGCTGGGAGGACAAGGCCAAACTCGCGGTGTCAAAGGGTCGCGATGACCTCGCGAAGGCCGCGCTTCAGGAGCGACGTGCCATCGAGGAGACGCTGCGTATCGTCGAGGAGGAGCTGACCTCTTCTGGTGAACACATTGGCCAGCTCAATGAGGAAATTGGCCAACTCCAGCAGAAGCTTGACGATGCCAAGGCCAAACAGAAAACCATTCTTTTGCGCACCAAGACGGTGAGCTCGAGGATGCAGGTCAAGAAGCAGGTCCATCGGGAAGAGCTCGATAATGCCTTTGCGAAATTCGAGCGTTTCGAACGTAAAGTCGATACCCTCGAAGGGGAATTGCAGGCGATGGACCTCGGGCGCGATACTGCCTCGAGCCTGGCAGCAGAAATTGATGCGCTGGGTGAAGCCGATTGGCTCGATGACGAGTTGATGCGGATCAAGGACTCCATGGCCTCGGCCAGTGGGCCTACTGGCGAAAAGCAAGATGACAAGGCCTCCTAGGTGAGGCTGGCATACTCAGGCCCATAGGAAATGGGGCTGCGTGTAAGCAGCACGCAGTGATCAGCAGGGAGGGGAAATGAACCCGTTTGAAATGTTGTTTGTACCAATGGTGCTGTTCATGGTGATCGTGGCGCCCACTTGGATCGTTATGCACTACCGGAGCGTCAATCGTTCGAGCAGTCAGCTGAGTGAGGAAGACCGACAGGCACTGGAGGATTTGCTGGTAGCGGTAGATCAAATGGCTGAGCGTATCGATTCGCTGGAATCCATTTTAGAAGCGGATCATCCAGATTGGCGTGAGGCCAGCGGTGCCGCGCCGAGGCAGGAGGGCTGAAGATGTCAGAGAGCAAAAGAAGTTTTGGAGAAAGCCGCCGCCGGGGCTGGGGTATGGGCCTGTACCGGAATCGCTCAGAGGGTTGGGTCGGTGGTGTCTGTGCCGGTTTGGCAGCGCATTGGGATGTGCCGAACTGGGTGGTGCGACTGGCTGCCGTTGCGCTGCTGATGTTCACGGGATCGTTGGCCTTCTGGCTGTATGTGTTGGCCTGGGTGGCGATCGCTCCCAAGGCGTCGCGATGGTCAGAATTGCCTGACGAAGAGATCGAAATCGATATGGAGTATGACGAGGACCGTCATACCTACCGGAGAAAAACCGTCTTTCGCTATACCGATGCGCCTGCTGAGCGAGTGCGAAAAGCGAAGGAGCGGGTGGCCAAGGCTGCAGATCGTATTGAGGCTATGGAGCGATATGTGACATCGAGAAAGTATGATCTGAACCGGGAGTTCTCGCGGCTCTAACTTCAATTCCTTCGGACCCCCCGCCCCAGCCTCACTCACTCAATGCGGAACCCGATTCGCCTGCGCGTGCCGATGCACGCATCGTCATCAGCGACAGCAGTAACGGTCTGTAGCGGCAGCAGAAACGAAAAGGGCGGCCACCGGCCGCCCTTCTACAAGCCTTCGCACTTGTCTACTGCTGAAAATAGACGTTATCCAACCGGAATACCACGTCTTGGGTCGCGCCAAAAGTCGCCATGAAGACAACCGCCTTGAGTGTATTCAGAGAAAGGTTGCCTCCCACTCCATTACCGTCGATGTTAACCAGCATATCAGACATGTTGACGCTGTAGGTTGCCCAGCTACCTGAGTTGTCTGCATCGACGTCGAACTCACCCGTGGAGCCCCCGTTATGATCGTCGAGCTTCACTTTGTAGGTTGCATTGTCCCCCGCACTAACAACCTTAATGTCGAACTTGAGGACGCCGGTTTCATACGCTGACATATCGAGGCCCGGCGCATTGGAGTCAATCACAATACCGGCGAATTGGTCGCTCAGATAGCTGATTTCCAGAACAGAGCCCCGGTCAGCATCGTCCACGACCTCGAAGGCTATTGATTCACAGCCCGTATCGGGTGCGGGTCCGCCGCCACAGGCGCCGTATCCCAGAGCCTGATCAAATGCAAAGATGCCCGCATCGTATTGGGAGGCGGCGACGCCATCCTGTAACACATCAGCACCACCTGTGGACGGGATCGACTCGTCGGTGATCACAAAATTCTGCAGGGTTTGCTCCCAGGTAAGCGTAATGGTGTTGCCCAGACTTGGGAAATCATTGACGGTCGCGGTTGCCGAAGCGCCGCTCAGAAACTCCCCCGTAGAGAGCTTGGTCACGTTGAATGTCGAAGTCGCAAACTGCTCACCATCAGCGTAGGCCACCACGGTGTGCGATCCGTCGTCGAGCCCACCAAAGTTGTATAGCAGGCCCCAGCCGTTATTGTCGTCTCCGCAGTTCGAGGCAGTATCGCCCCGGGTGGTGCCGTAAGCTGCGGGAAGCTGTGCGGCGCCGTCGATAGAGATGGTGATCTCGGTCGCATCGCAGTACCAGCCGGAAAAGATCGCTTTCCCACTGATGGTGGTGCCGTTCCTCGGCGTCTCGATTCTGCCCTGAGCGACCGCGCCGTGAGCAACTAACAGCATCGCGCCAAAGATGAAAAGTTGTCTGAACATGTTTTTATGCCTCGTGGATCTGATTCGTTATCTTGGGCCGCTCTGAATGCGACTTCGCCTCCGCCCCTTTGCTGTCTGCCCCTGTGCAGGGCTCGCGAACGCGCCGCGGCGCAACGGGTGGCGGAATCCGCTCCCGAAAAGACGCGATAGTGTAGCGCCACGCGGGACTCATGGCGCTCGCACTAGCCGATGCGGCGGCGTTTTTGCGTTAAAGTGGACCGCCACCGCGGTAAGACAGACGGACCCTCGTGAGCTACAGAGTCATTTTTTCCCACGCCAACGGCTACCCGGCAGGATCCTACCGGGTGTTGACTGAGGCTGTTGGCACACAGTACAGCATTCGGCCTTTCGATCACCGGCCCCTGTGGGGTGAGCCGCCGTTCGGGCAATTTCTGTCTTGGCAGACCTATGCTAACGATTTGATCGAGCGCATTGAGGCGGATGAGGCCGGGCCAATCTGGTTAATCGGGCACTCGATGGGTGCCGCATCGGGCATTCTCGCCGCAGCCCGACGCCCCGAGCTGTTCGCCGGAATAGTCGCGCTGGACCCAGTGCTTGTACCGACCCGCATTTGGTTTTGGTCGGTGCTGGTGAATCGGCTGATGCCCAGTGGGATGCCCATTATCAAGCGAGCCTTGGCGCGCCCTCATGAGTTTGACGATCTCGACTCGGCCTTCGCCTTTTACAGAGCTAAGCGCGTGTTCTCAGCGATATCAGATGAGGTACTGCGGGATTACGTGGAGGCTGGCCACGCAGTCAGCGAAGGTGGAGGGGTGCGCCTGCGTTACTCTGGCGCGTGGGAGGCCTGTGTCTACCGGTCAGTACCTCGGATGACGCCCTCATTGAGCGCACTGACCTGCCCGGTGCTGATCGTGGCAGGGGATACCTCTACTGTATTGACCCCCGCGATACTTGAGGGTGTGCATCAGCTGAACCCGCGTATCAGCTCGGTCGTATTGCCGGGCGGGCACCTGTTGCCTCTGGAGTCGCCCGAAGAGTGCGCGGAGCGCGCACTCGCTTTTATTGAGGCGCACGATCAGGAGCCGTGAGAAGCGGCAGCCCCCGGGGGCTGAGCATTCCGAATCCCTAGCGAATTGCTTTCCCCCGGCTATCGGCGCGGTAGCGAGTGAGACCGAGTTGTGTTTAGGTGACGGGACGTTGAATGCAAGAGACAGTGAGGGCGGATTGGCCCGATGAAAAATAATCCGGTGACAACCCGTTGGGCTGACCTCGATACCCGGCTGTTCTTCCCGCGTGAGTTGAGTTGGCTGTCCTTCAATGCGCGAGTTTTGCAAGAGGCCGAGAATCCGTCAGTGCCCCTGATACAGCGGGTTCGCTATCTAGGGATTTTCTCCAGTAATCTCGACGAGTTTTTTCGTGTGCGCGTGGCCGAGGTGCGCAGACTGATCAGTGTTTCCCATGGTCCCAAGCGCCAGGCAGCAAAGGATCTGCTGCAGTCCATTCAGCAAGAGGTTGTGGTACTTCAAAAGCAGTTTGATGCGATCTATGACGCATTGATGGGTGAGTTACAGAGGGAAAGGATCTACCTCATCAGTGAAAAACAACTGGATGAAGGGCAGGCGGCGTTCGTTCAGAAATATTTCAGAGAGACCGTGCTGCCGGAGCTGGAACCGATCCTGCTCGACGAGGCGCTGGCAATTCCGAACCTTGCGGATGAGTCGCTGTATCTAGCGGTGACGATCAAAGCTTCAGATGGGGAGCGATTCGCCGTTTTGGAGGTGCCGTCAGAGCAATTGGGGCGGTTTATTGAAATCCCCCGACAACGAGGGCGAAGGCGAGGCACCGTGTACATCACCCTCGATAACGTGATCCGTGCCTGTCTGCTACAGGTCTTCCGGGGCGTTTTTGGCAATGCATCAGTGAGCGCCTACTGTTTTAAGTTTTCTCGTGATGCCGAACTGGAGCTCGACCCGTCAATTAACGAGAGCCTGATCGAAAAAATGGCCTCAAGCCTCAAGCAGCGGCGACGAGCCGATGCAGTGCGGTTCGTCTACGATAAAGCCATGCCCGATGCGCTACTCAATGCGTTGCGTAAGAGCTTCGGATTTGGGCGTTACGACAGCATGATCGCCGGTGGTCGCTACCATAACTCGAAGGATTTTCTGTCGTTTCCTAACCCGGGTGGCAAAAGCCTCGAATTCAAGCCCTTTCCCAGCATTAACATCCCCGAGATCGACGATCCGGCCAGCATATTTGAGGTCATCAGAGAGCGAGACATTCTGCTTTATTTCCCGTACCACCCCTTCGACTATATCGTGGATGTATTGAAGACCGCGGCGCTTGACCCCGATGTCACGGCCATCAAAATTTGCCTTTATCGCACGGCGACCAATTCCCGGATTGGCGAGGCCTTGATCAACGCTTTGCACAACGGCAAGCGTGTGGTCGCTGTGGTCGAGCTTGCAGCACGATTCGACGAGCAGGCGAATATTGAAATGGCTCACCGCCTCACCGAGGCAGGTGTAGAGGTGATTTTTGGAATCCCGGGCCTCAAGGTGCACTGCAAACTGTTCTCCATCGAACGGCGGGAAGAGGGCCAGATTCGCTATTACAGTCACATTGGCACAGGTAATTTCAACGAAAAGACGGCCCGCCTGTACACCGACTTTTCGCTTCTGACCTCGGATCAGGTGATCGGTCAGGACGTCGCTTCTGTCTTTGAATTTCTCAAGTTCAATTATCGGTTGCCGCAGTATCGGGAGCTGTTGGTCTCGCCCCATAGCTCGCGTGCGGGCCTCATGGCGCGCATCGATAGAGAAATCGAACATGCCAAACAGGGGTATCGCGCCATGATGACCCTGAAGTGCAATAACCTGGTTGACAGGCAGTTCACACTGAAGCTCTACGAAGCGAGTCAGGCGGGCGTTCAGATCCGTCTCATCGTTAGGGGAATGTGCTCCTTGCTACCTGGCGTCAAGGGGGTATCGGATAACATTGAAGCGATCAGCATTATTGACCGGTATCTCGAGCATCCCCGCGTTTATGTTTTCCACAATCGGGGTGAGCCCGAGTATTTGCTGGGCTCGGCGGACTTGATGACCCGTAATATCGACTACCGGGTTGAGGTGCTGTGCCCAGTGAAAGATCAGGCAGTGCAACAGCAATTACAAGACGTACTCGATCTGCAATGGCACGACAACGCGAAGGCACGGATTATCAATGCCAAGCAGGATAACCAGATGGCCGAGAAGGCTACCAAGGCGACATCCCTGCAGGCGCAGGAACGTATTCATCGCTATCTGTCCACCGGTAAAAAGCCTCGAGCGTCACGGTCTCTTATGCGCAAACCGTCGCGGCGACGAATGAGGCCAGCTGGACAGGGCTAGCGCCGGCGTGCGGCCGGGGACCGACAGCGCCCCTTTACGATCCAGCTTTTAACAACCAAGGCTCTAATTCATTGTAGTTGGCGATCACCAGCTGCTGCGCGCGCGGGTCTCGCTGCTTCAGGTCAAGATCAATTTGCATGAACTGGATGAGGTAGGGTAGCAGTATTGCCCTGACGTCTAATATCAGGCGTCGGTCTGCCATGTCATAGTCGTGTGCTATCACGTCCTGCTGTGCGACGCTCAGCCGCGGATCCGGCGTGATCACAACGCTTACATGTCTCTGCCAATCCGCATCAAGCATGGCGGTGTGCTCTGAGACGTTCATGATATCGGGCTCGCCTCGAAAGCGACTCAGTACGAAATCGCGATAGTCCTGATTCTTCTCGCACCAGGCCCGCACGTGCCAGCGCATGCCGGTCCATACGAGCGTGTGCGGCACGATAATGCGCCCCTCCCGGTCTGGTTGGTTGAGCGAGACGTAGTCGACCTCAACGCGTCGGTGTTCCCTCGCTGCCTGAATCAGCGGTCTTAAAATAATGGGTGGTATGTGCCTCCTGGGCACGGTGAGCACCTCAGTGCCCATTAGCGCATCGGGCAATCGGCCCAATACCTGCTGCATGTCACTGACCCCGGCGACGATATCCAAATATTCATCGGTCTCGCCTTGACTGATCTTGGGAGAGAATTCCGCGCTGGGCCGATAACCCTTGATGGTCGCGTCGTACTCGAGGTTGCCCGGGGCGACTGTTCGCTTGTAGTTGTTGATGTCCTTGCTGGCTTGCTGGCGGCCGATGCCGAACACATCGCAAAGGTGGCGAGTCGTCAACCGACCCTCCCAGAGCGCCACGATCTCTATGAATCGGTAGCGAAGAAGCTGTTCCCAGCGGGTGTCTTTCATAAGGGTTTCCGGCGCCAACTCAACTGCTTTGCCCGCAAAGGCCGGCTTTTCTCCAGTAGGCAAAGATACTGCGATTCTCGCCCTGGCGATATACGGGGACCGCTGGGTGTCATTTTTCCTCCGCTGTTTGAGATGAGCGGGTGAGAGCCAGTCCGCTGATGGCAAGCAGCGCGCAGGCTAAGATGATAAGGGCAGGCTCAATCAGGCGGCCTCTGTAGAGTTCACCGGCGAGCGCACCGATCGCAGAGGCCAGCAGGGCATGAGTGAACCCATAAACCGCAGAGGCAGCCCCCGCGCGCTCCCGAAACAGCGATATTGCGCCCATTGACGCGTTCGCCGCGGTCAAACCCACACCCAGAAAGAACAAGCACGATAGCAGCGCCATGACAGCCATGAACTGAGCTGCATTGGGTGAGAGTAATGCGATAGCTATAGCTGAAGCCAGACTGATGAGCAGCCCAGTCCTCAACGTATGATCGAGCCCGTAACGCACCACGACTCGCGCATTAATCAAGCTCCCTGTCATGAAGCCCAGTACCGTCATGGCAAATGCGTAGCCAAACAGGGCAGTGGGAATACTGAAGACATCTGGGAGAAAATAGGCGACCGTCGACAGATAGCAAAACAATGCGGCGAAGGAGAAAGAGCCCGCCATCTGATACCCCAAAAAAGCACGGCGGCTAAGCATTTCACCAAACGCACCTAGCACGCTCCCGAATGTCAGGCGTTCGCCGAACGGGGCGGGCGCTGATTCGGGCAGACGCGCGAGGGCAAGCAAAATGAGCGCGCCAAACCCGGCCAACGCCAAAAAGATGGCGGGCCAGGCGAAGAATTTCATGATGAGAACCCCCGCACTTGGCGCCAGCATCGGTATCACGGCCATGGCGCCCGACAGCGCCGACATGACCTGCGCAGCGCGATTTCCTTCGTAACGGTCCCGCACAATGGCTCGCGCAATGACAGGGCCGCTCGCTGCCGCTATTCCCTGAAGACCGCGCATGGCCCACATAAGATCCATATCATGCGCGATTGCACACAGTGCAGAGGTGACGATAAAACAGACGGTGCCCGCGCGGACGACGGGGAGTCGCCCAAACTGGTCCGATAAGGGACCGAAGATCAGTTGCCCGAGCGCGAGGCCCACCATAAAAATACTGAGGGTCAATTGACCCTCTGCCTCGGAGGCGCCGAGGTCGTTGATCATGTAGGGAATCGCGGGGAGATAAAGGTCCGTGGCAATCGCGGCATAGGCCACGAGGCCCACCAGCGTGCAATAGGTCAGCAGCTCCCCACCCCGGGGCGAGGGCTTCAATTCAGAGTGGTCGCTTGCAGCTCTACTACCGGGCAGCTTTCCGGAACAAAAAACTGGCCGTTTTCGGCATCCATGACATCTAGGCCAATCGCTTTATTGTTAGAGAACAGCGCAACTCTCATCACATATGTTGTGTGCTGGTTTTTCATCTCCATGAGCTGGAACAACTGCACCTCGGCACCCTCATCGCTCGCGGCCTGCGTTGCGACGTGCTCCATATAGCTCTTCGCCTGCTTTGCTTCCATTGGGGTCATGGGTTTCTCGAGAATGGTATTGAGCATGGCGCTGACAGAGGCTTGATTATCTTCCGCCAATAACGTGCTCTGCACTTTTGCTCGCAGTTCTGTCATGTGATGTCCCCCAGATTGGAGCGGGTCAGAACCCAGCCGGCGCGTAGTTTAACACCGTTTTCACGGTTTTTAGGGGGCGGCGAATTGCCTCGCTAAACCAATGAGTTACACTCGCCCACCGGATCCACAGGGAGGCAACTGAGCGTTGGACGCTTCCAAGCAAACCTATTACCGGCTGGTCAGGGACGACGACATGTTGTTCTGGTTGTTGCAGTCTGTTGGCTGGATCGGGATCTCCCTGCTGACCTACTTGAGCCTGACGGTTCCCTATGAACAGTATGAGCTCTCGTACTTTGCGCACAACGTGGGACAGTCGGCCTTGGGATTTCTGCTGTCGACGCCGCTGCGCTACCTCTACAGAGCGGTATGGAACTGGGGAGGCTACGCGCGAGCTGCGGTTGTGTTGGGTAGCGCCATCACCTTGGCGGTGCTGTGGTCTGCACTCCGCCTGGAGCTCTTTATGGTGATGACGGGAGAGGAGGGACTGTGGAAAGACTTCGGTGGTTGGCTATTCCCCTCGCTTTTTGTGTTTTTCACCTGGGCCGCGCTTTACCACGGAATCAAATACTTTGAATTCCTGCAAAGAGAGCATGAGGTGGCTGTTCAGGCGGAGTCGGCTCAGCGCCAGGAGGCGCTCAAGCGGATGAAAGCCGAAGCGCAGACGAAAGCAGCACAATTGCAGTTGCTGCGCTATCAGCTCAACCCTCATTTTCTGTTCAACACTCTCAACTCACTCAGCGCGCTGATCACGGCTCAGCGTAGTGATGCCGCCAATGACATGCTTTTAAAGCTATCGACTTTTTTGCGGTTTGCTCTAGAGCGTGACGATATGGCATTAACCACATTGCGTGAGGAGTTAATGGCAATCGAGCTATACCTCGATATCGAGAAGGTAAGATTTTCAGACCGGCTGTCGGTCGAGTTTTCGATCGCGCCCGAGGCTTACCGCTGCTGCGTGCCGAGCTTACTACTGCAGCCTATCGTCGAAAATGCAATCAAATACGCGATCGCACAATCGGAGCAGGGTGGCACAATTAGCGTGGCCGCCAGAGTTCAGGCTGACCAGTTGTTGCTTAGCATCGACGATTCGGGTCCGGATCAATCTGCGGCGCGCGCTACTGAGCACGCACAGGGAGACGACCTGTCGGGAGTCGGGATTGGGCTGCAGAATATGAACGAGCGTCTAATCACTCTTTATGGAGAGCAATTTTCCGTGAAGCATGAGCCATCTGCCCTTGGAGGCAGAAGCGTCAGCATATCGCTGCCTGCCACCGGGCAATTTGAGATGGCGTCATGAGCGATCAGTCAGATCTTCGCGTGCTGGTCGTCGATGACGAGCAGCTCAGTACGAGTTTACTCAGCTCGATTGTTGATGACACCGAGGGCTTCGTTGTTGCAGGTGTCTGTAAAAACGGACGAGAAGCCATCGAGGTACTGCAAAAACAGGCTTTCGATGTGGTGCTGATGGATATTCAGATGCCCGGTCTGACGGGGCTTGAGGTTGTCGAGAGAACTCAGGCTGATCGCTTGCCAGCGGTGATTTTTGCTACGGCCTTTGACGAATTCGCCTGCAAGGCCTTTGACCTACATGCTGTCGACTACGTGGTTAAACCTTTTGATCCCGAGCGCGTGCGTGTGGCCCTTCAGCGCGCCGCCGAGCGGGTGGCGGTGGCCGATTGGGTATCGGGTAAGGCGGCTCCACTGGGTGCGATCGCGGACCTGCGCGACGCCACCGGCGCCAACGTAGCGACCCCTACCTCCGCGGATTATGGCCGGTTACCCATCAAGGACGGTGGGCACACCTATTTGCTGTCTCACGAGGCGATTGAGTGGATCGACGCAGCAGGTGACTACATGTGTGTTCATGCTGAGGGCAATGTGCATATCCTCCGGTCCACCATGAAAGATCTGGAGGCAAAGCTATCATCCGATTTTGTGCGCATTCATCGCTCAACCATCGTCAACGTGCGCAAAATCAGAGCGGTCGACACGCTCCCTAAAGGGGAGTGCTTATTACACCTTGATAACGAGGTGACCGTGAGGGTGAGCCGCAATTACCGGGCGGCTATACAGCATCTTTTGACTTGATTCTGCGGCGATAAACGCTGGATCCAGTTTGTCTTACCCATAGTCCTGACTGTCGTTTTTGGCTTAAATGCGGGCGGGGGTTGTGGGATAACACCGCATCCTAAGCATCAATAATTCTAACTGGGGTATTCGATGAATCACCTTCATAGCCGCGTGATGCGCGGTCTAGCGCTGTCTGCTGTTGCTCTCCTGCTGGCATCGTGTGGCGGCGGCGGTTCCGCCGATTCGCCGGTTGTGGACGACGCCTTCTATCCGGAACCCGAAAATGAATGGGAGCTGGTGTGGGAGGATGAATTCGACGGCGATGCCCTGAACAGTGAGAATTGGGAACCCCAGATCGGGGATGGCTCAGATTACGGGCTAGATCGATGGGGTAATGGCGAGCAACAATGGTATCTCGCTGAGAACGCGACCGTCGCAGATGGACTGCTGACGATTACTGCTCGCTCCGAGGAGGTGGTCTCGGGCTTCCCCTACACCTCGGCCAGAATTCGCTCGGCCAACAAATTCGATTTTCAATACGGTAGGGTTGAGGTGCGCGCCAAAGCCGCCTTGGGTGGCGGACTGTGGTCAGCCGTTTGGATGCTACCCACCGATACGCCTTATGGCACTTGGGCTGGCAGCGGCGAGTTCGACATTATGGAAGTCGTCAATGCCGGCACAGCGCGCGAACGCGTTTTTCTGACGGCACACCACGGGTTTGAGTGGCCGCTCAACCAGCAGGCGGGCATGGACGTCGAAGTTGAGGGCCCGGGCGATGAGTTCCACACCTACGCGATCGAATGGAGCGATAACCTGATCCATTGGTTCATCGATGGTGAGCATCACATGACCGTCGGCGCTGAGCACTATTACTCCTACTACTACGCGGGAATGGATGAAGGGTTTAAGAATGGTGGTGAGTCAGCCCCCTTCGACGTCCCGTTCCATTTGCTCATCAATCTGGCTGTGGGCGGCAACCTACCGGGCACGGTCAATAACGCCACTATCCCCAGTGAAATGGTCGTTGACTACGTGCGTGTCTATCGCTGCACCTATGACAACGACGGTGGCCGGGGTTGTAACTCGAATGTGAACCGCTTGCTCGAGCGCCCGGGCGCACAGGAGCCCTTCACCGACAGTTTTGCCTTGTACACAGACTCCGCTGACTCCCTGTCTTGGTTGATCGCGGGCGAGCCCGTGGTGCGAGAGTTGGCGGTCAATTCTTTCTGGGACAACGAGGGCTCGTTGTTCTGGATGGAGACCGAGATCGATGGTCGCGGGTCGGTTGTTGAGGTCGTAACCTCCAATATGGGGAATATTTCTATCAGTGCGGTGGATGGTGAAGAAGTCGAGCTGTTTGGCTTCGGGAATAGCCCTAATTGGTGGGAAAAGCACGCCGGAGAATTGAAGTTCGATCTATATATCGATAGCGCTGGCACCGATCTCGAAAGTGACATCGTAATCAAAATGGATAGTGGTTATCCAGCGCTGGGTAGCATGCCGCTACCGGTGGCGGATATGCCACTTGACCAGTGGTTCTCGGTGAGTGTTCCTGTGGCTGAGCTTATCAGGAATGCCGGTAGTCAGCCGCTTAACACCAGCGCAGTGATGAGTCTCTTTGTGTTGGAGCCCACTAGCGCCGCGCATGTCATGGTCGACAATATTCAGTTGGCTTGCGGGCATCCCGCTCAGAATGGCTGCGGTATTCGACCCCCGGGTGGAGAGGTAGACAGCGTTCTGGTGCCTGTATTCACCTCAGATGGTGAGATTGCATCGGTCTGGGACCGCGGCGCCTGCGCCTATGACACGACCGTGGGCGGGGACTACTGCGAAAACGACTCTTTGAATCTGATTACCTGGGATGTTTCAGACTCAGGCGATCCCGATATCGGTATGGCGATGAACGTCCAGTTTGGCAATAACGGCGCCGACGGAGTGTTCTTTTTTGCGGCCTCGGCTGGGGTTGATTTGAGTAGCTTTGTTGGCAACGGCAAGTTGAAATTTGATTTGCGCCTGCCCCCCGAGACCGCGGCAGCCGGCATGGTTTTCAAGGTCGACTGCTTTTATCCCTGCGGCACCGGCGATCAGCAGATTGACCTGAGTGGTTACGAACCGGGCACTTGGCAAACCTTCGAGTACGACGTCGCGTCGCTTATTGGCATGGGTTTGAACGTCTCCAACGTCAATGCTGGCTTGGTGCTGTTCCCCACCTGGGGAGACCAGCAGGGCTTCTCCTTTGAAGTCGCCAATGTCAGGTATGAGGCAGACTCAACCGATGGTGGCGGTGATAGCTCAGGTGGTGGTAACCCAGATGCAGCGCCGTATCCTGTACTGAAGAACGGGGAAGTTGCGGTAGCTTGGGAAGACGGGATCTCGGGCTTTGACGAGGGTATTGGTTATAACAGTTGTGTCGGACAAGGCGGTGCGGAATGCCCGAACCTGAGCTGGTCCTTCGTCGAAGACAACGAGCGGGGCAGTGTATTGCAGGTGGAACATGGTGCCGGCTTTGCGGGCTTGTTCTTTGGTAGCACAGAGACCAGAGACCTCTCCGACTATCTCAATGGCGTGCTGACCTTCGATATCAAAGTGGTCAGCGCCGGCATCAATACTGCGGGTTTCGTAATGAAAGCCGACTGTATCTACCCCTGCAGTTCCGGTGATAAAGCAATTGGTACCGTTGGTCTTGATGGTTGGGAAACAGTTGAGTTTCCAGTCATTGACCTCGTACTCGGTGGTCTGAATCTGCAGAGTGTGAATACTGGTCTGGTGATCTTCCCGGTAGCCGGTCAGACAGATGGTGTGGTCTATCGCCTTGATAATATCGAATGGAAGGCCACCACTGGTGCGGCAGATAGCCCGGTAGCGGGGGCATGGCGGATAGCGCCCGAAGCGGGTGCCTTGAAGGTTGGACCTGAGGAGTTCAGCAGCGCGTGGTGGCAGCTTGGGGACGCTGATGTAGTCACCCGTGCGTGCCTACTTGACGACGTGTACGTCCTCAATTCGGATGGTTCATTTGAGAACCGCCTTGGGGACGAAACTTGGTTGGAGTCTTGGCAAGGCGTTGATGAAGGTTGTGGCGCGCCAGTCGCACCTCATGATGGATCAGTACCGGCTACCTGGAGCTACGACGCTGATGCAGGGCAGGTGACTTTGGATGGCCAAGGGTCATTCCTGGGTTTGTCAAAAGCGCATAATTCAGGGCAGTTAACGGCGCCTTATGAGGCACCAGCTTCAATCACATACAATGTGTACCCTGAGGAGGATGGGTCACTCACTGTCAGCGTTGATTATCAGGACGGTTGGTGGACTTACAAGATGGTCCGGGATTAGGTCTTTCTTTTGCCATGAAGAAACCGGGTTTTACCCGGTTTTTTTTGGCTCAAACCCGTCAGAGTTTGGACATGCTCACCAACTTTTTCACGAATTCGCCGTGATTAGGTAAGGCGGCAACCGTGTCACCCACCGTGCCCTGAATCTGTTTGAGAAAGTCGTCTAACTGCTCTCGTGACATGGCGTCAGCGATATTGTGATAACGCTGTGGTGTGATGCCCTGCCCCATCATGACCTGCACCCAGGAATTCTCCGAGAACACGTCTTCCTGAGGTTTAAAGACCCTGCCGGCGTCCTTAAATAGTTCGATACGCTGTGCGAGAGTTTCGGGTAGGGTGATCCCGCGGCAGTGATCCCAGAAGGGCTCTCCGAAACGCTCGTTCGCGATGTAGTGCAGCACAATGAAGTCGCGGATGCGCTCAGATTCCACTCTTAATTTCTTGTTGTACTCATCCACGGAGGCCTGAGATATCACGGGGTCCGGGAACATCAGCAACAACCACATGATGCCGTTCTGGATAAAGTGAATGCTGGTGGATTCAAGCGGCTCGATGAAGCCGCTCGATAGACCCAGCGCAACACAGTTCTTGTGCCAGTAGCGCTTGCGCTGTCCGGTAGTAAATCGGATGGGGCGTGGGTCTATGAGGGGTTTACCATTGATGAGTGACAGTAATCGCTCGTGACCCGCGTCCTCATCTAAAAACTCGTTGCAATACACCAAACCATTGCCCGCACGATGCTGCAGAGGAATGCGCCAGCGCCATCCAGCATCGTGCGCGATGGCGCGGGTATAGGGGACAGGTTCTCCCGTGAGTTCAGTCTGCACCGCCCAGGCCCTGTTGCAGGGCAACCAGTGGGTCCAGTCGTCAAAGCCTGTCTTCAAGGTCTCCTCAATCAGCAAGGCTCTGAATCCAGTGCAGTCGATAAACAAATCCCCTTCGACCACACGTCCGTCATCGAGCAGCAGATGGTCGATAAAGCCTGTCGATGGTGTCAGATTCACCTCAGCGATTTTGCCTTCAACGCGCGTTACGCCGCTGGCCTCTGCCATGGTGCGCAGGTAACGACCGTAAGCCGTGGCGTCGAGGTGATAGGCGTAATTGAGCTTGTGCTCAGACACAATGCCGAATCGATTCGCCTCGGCGGCTTTCAGCTCTGCGCAATATTCGCCGTACTCGCTGGCCAGCCCTTCCTCTTTGCCACGCATCCAGAAATGCTGAAAGCCACCAGCCCAGCACCCTCTACCGGTGTCGCCGAAAGAGTGAATGTAGTCGTGGCCTTCATGAAGCCAATTCTCGAACCGAATGCCGAGCTTGAAAGTACCGTGAGTGAACTTAATAAAGTCGGGCTCAGGGATCTGTAACAATCGATTGATCGTCAGCAGGGTAGGTATGGTGGCCTCGCCGACGCCAACGGTACCGATCTCCTCAGACTCCACCAAGGTGATCGATAACTTACGGCCGACCAGCCGCGACAGCGCCGCCGCGGCCATCCAGCCGGCGGTGCCGCCCCCCGCGATAACAACGCGGTCGATTCGTTGTGAGCTGGAGTCTGTCATCAGCGCTTCAAATGATTAGTGAGCTCTGCGCGCAAACGTCTCGCCAAGCTGTCGTCGATGGGTCCTGATCGGTCCTGACGCGGCGTTTGCCAATAGTCCCGATCGTCCGCAGTCTCAGAGAACACATAGTAGTCAAATAATGCCTTCCAGGCAGATTTCTGCGCGCCGGGAAGCGCTTTGATTGCCATCAGCGCATGGGTCAAGGCGTCCATCGGCGCGCCGTAGACGGGTGACGTCTCGGTCCACCAATAATTCACCAGGCCATTGACCGATGAAAGCGACTCGACCTGATGCCACCACAGGCTGGGTAGGTAAATCACGTCCCCTGGTCTGAGCTCCGCCGTGAGTGCATGGGTCATCGCCATCTCAAAATTCGGGTGTCGCTGCAGATCAGGGCGGCGGGTATCCACCAAGCTGATGGCTTGACCGGCCGGGGTGAGGTCCCAGGGCCCCACGTACAGGTTGGCGACTTGATCGGGCGGGAATAACAGGAAGCGTCGCCTTCCTGCGACGCAGCAGGCAATGTTAGAGGGAAAGTCAAAATGGGGCGCAATCAGGCTGCGGTTACCCAGCCAGAGGCTGGCGAGCGGTTGCGTAATATCGATCGGCAGCAGGTTTGCTCCACTGAGGCCCGGTAGCCAGTGATCGAGGTTGGTGGAGCCCATGTAGAGACTGGGTGGCGATTCATCATTAGCGATCACGCGAAGCTGCTTGCTAAGGTGGTTCAGGGTTGTTTGTACCTGTAGAAAGTTGAAGCCATCCAGCGCCTCGTTGTAGAAAAAGCGGCCGCCAATGTCTGCTTCACCCAAAAACGCGGACACCTGATTGCCTGAATAAAAGCCGAGCAGATAATCGAGAAAGGCAGAATCGCTCTCGTTTGCCGCACTGACCAGAGGCCAGTCATCTACCAATGATCGTGCAACCCATGGCTGAGCTGCCTGTATCCATCCTGCAGGGTCCGCTCGCAGCGCATCAGCGTCGATCTCGTTGATCGCGGTAGGTTCAGGGAGGGAGGTCATTGTTGTGACGGTTTAACCGTTTTTTAACTGAACGAGGCGAGACAGCTGTGATTGAGACGCTATCACCATGAAGAGCGGTGCAAGATATCCTGCTTCGCTTAAGTGGGTTAGCGCTTCGCCAGACAGTGCCAGCATACTCTCTTCGTCAATACCAAAAAAACCGGAGAGTGTGTGCGGCGCGCCCTTTTTATCAGTGACCTTCAGGTCGATCGGTGTAATCAACGACATCTCGTTCAAGGTTTTGGCGAACCCCAGGGTATGGTGGTGACTGGCCTCAATGCGCTCTAGCAATTGGACGATCTTCTCAAGATAGGGGCTGTGCCCGCCATGCTCCAAGAAGAGGGGCTCCCCGGTATTGGTTTTCACTTTTGGGTGAGACTGATCCATGGCGATAACGGACTGGAAGGTACCCGCTTGACTGCCCTCGGAGGCGATATAAAAGGGCCCTTTGCGCATCATCATGGGGATCACGGGTTCGCGCCAGCCAGCGCCGGAGAGAAACAGATTTTCACCTGCTTCGAACCCCATCAGCGCCACAGGAAGCGGGTATTCAGCGTCTGCTGCTGACTGAAACAAGATGGGGTAGGTGCCCTGTAAAGTGCGCATCTCAGCGGTATGCGCCATGCAAGTCATTTGGTTGTCGCCCCACTGTGCCCCGAATTCTGCCACCACGCGTTGGTTGGCGTGGTCGACGCTATTGAGTTTGACGAGGTCTTTTGTCATTGATTACCGGGCGGCAAAGCCGAGCACTGAGGCCTCTTCCAGTAGTTGCCGGTGTCCTGGCAAGTGACTGGCAAGTTTTTGCGCCTGCTGTTGTACCTCGTGGGAAAGGCTGATGGCTTTTTGGTGCTGCGCTGCCGCATTGCGTCGCACCGATAAGTCGACTTCTGTGCGAAAGCCCATCCCGTAAAGCACATATTGATAACTCGCTGCGGGAAACATTTCGTCAACGCGGTGCTCGTCTTGATGCCAAGGGCAGCGATACTGCCATTCCTGCAGCTTGGAGAGCAAACCCTCTGGAATCGAGCTACGATCGCGGTGCTGCTTCCAGTAGTTGCAGTCGTCTCGTTGCGACAGCACATAGTGCAGCTTCAGAAACTCTATGATCTGCGCCCAGCGCCCCGTGAATTCGGCGTTGAATCGTTCGGCGATGTGACCGAGTTGCGCCTGATAGCGGGGTAGCTGTTCAGCGAGCCGACGGGCGCTTAATTCAACGAGCACGAGCGCAGAGGCCTCCAGTGGCTCTATGAAACCCGCAGATAAACCAATTGCCACACAATTCTGTTGCCAAAATGACTCGCGATACCCAGGAGAGAATTCGATTAGACGTGGTGAGGCGTCATCGAGACCCCCGGCGTAGCCCGTTCGCCGCAGGTAGGCATCCAGCGCTCGCTCTACCGAGCCTCTCTCGCCATGTGCTGACGAGAACACCGCGCCAACGCCGCGGCGGTGTTGTAGTCCAATGTCCCAGAACCATCCGGCTTGATGCGCGGTGGCACGGGTGGTGGTTGCGATGGAGGATCGGGCCTCGTCATACGGAACCTGAACAGCCAGCGCGCTGTCATTGAACAGGATATGTCGCTGTGATCGGAGAGGGACCTGATAGTGCTCCCCGATTAACAGACTCCTGAACCCGCTGCAGTCAACAAAAAAATCCCCCGCTATGGGGCCGCTGGTGGTGGTGAGCGACTGAATGGCCCCGTCGGCGCCGGCATTAATGCCGGTGACATCGGTGAGAACACGGTGCACCCCGAGCCGGTTCACCGCGTGATTGCGCAACAACTCGGCGAATTTTGCCGCGTCGAGATGATAACCGTAGTTCAGCGTGTAGGCGTAATCGGGAACTTGTAATTGCTTTGGGGCCAGGCCCGCTTCACATACCGCAAATTGCGGCGTTACGGCGCTGGCGAAGGGTAGTTGCCCAAAGGCTCCACTGCTCCAATGCTCGGCAAGGTTGAGTTCGGTGAAGCCATGGGGGAGGGTGAAGGGGTGATAGTAGGTTTCTTCGCCGCCCCGAAGCCAACCAGTGAACAAGGTGCCCTGTTTCATGGTGGCGGAGCAGGTGCTAATAAAATCTTTCTCGGGGATGCCGATCTTGAGCAGGGTAGAACGCATCGAAGGCCATGTTCCCTCGCCCACACCAATCGTTGGCGTCGAGGGTGATTCGATGAGCGTGACCTTGATGCCGGCCTGGGTATCGAATTCGGCGGCCAAGATACTCGCGGCCAACCAACCGGCCGTTCCGCCTCCCAGCACAACGATGTGATCAATGGATTGGCTCATGGACTCTAAGCGCTCAACGTGTGTCGACGACTCGCAACCCGCATTTTAACGTTTCCCCGGCGACGCGATGGTGCTCCAAGCGCCAGGCGTTTCCGGGTGATCGATCTCGACCTATTGGTCAGTAGGTATAGCGGACGCCGATGTTGAATCGAGCGCCGATTTGGCCTACGCCATAGAGTTGCAGTGGATCGCGACCATGGGTCCGCCAGGTAGAGTCAGTCAGGTTGATGCCCTCGACGAAGACGGTGAAGCCATCAGTGACCTCGTATTGGGCACTCGCATCCCACTGCTCGTACTCTTCTTGGTAACCGGGTTGCGTTACGCCTCCAGTAAAGTAGGTGTCGCGCCAGTTGTAGGCAGCCCTGACGGCAAGCCCGTAGCCTTCATAGAACAACACCACGTTGCGAGTATCGCTGAGGCCCGGGAGCGCAAATTGCGGCTCATCGGAGAGGTTGTTAAAAGTCGCGCTGCCGTCAGCGACGGTCATGTTGACGATAAAGCCCAACCCGGTGTCGCCAAAGGTATGCTGCCAAGCCATCTCCCAACCATCGATGTTGGCCTCTTCATCAGAGTTAATGCGCGTATCCACGTCATAATAAGCGGGACCGTCTCGTCCTGGCACACCCGTGATGGTCTGGGTTGCCACGTCGACACCTTCCTCGTTGGGGAAGCGTGTGAAGATGAACTCCCGAATCGCTGCGTTGGATGCGGTGATACCGAGTTCGTCAATCGCTGACTGATAAAGGGGGCCTAATGCGGGGTGAGCCAGATCGGGGAACAGTACAACGTCTTCCTGCTCGCCAGACGTGACGAAGTTTTTGACTGATTTGTCGAAATATCCGACGGAAACATAGCTGGCATCGCCGTAGTACCACTCCAGCGAGAAATCGAGGTTCTCGGATTCGTGTGGTAACAGCCCGGGGTTACCCACTGTGCCCTCGGCGATATGTTCGCCCTCGACCACGCGGAGCACCTGCCCGACGGAGATATTGCCGCGCAAGTCGCCGTAGCTGGGACGCGCAATGGTTTCGCTGTAGGACGCACGGAAGACCACGTCATCGATGATCTCAATGTCGAAGTCGAAATTCGGCAGGCTCGCGTCGTACTTGCCGGTCAGCCCTGATGCAATGGCTTCTTCAGCCGGTACGGCAGTGAACTCGTTGGTGGACGCCCACTCAATTCGTGTATAGGACTGCGACTCGGCGCTCGAGGTGACATCCGTCTCCTCGTATCGGTAGCCAATGCGGAAGTTGAAGGGCCGATCAAACAGATCGCCCATATAGTTGAGCTGCAAAAACGCTGCCCAGGTTTCTTCCCTGAACTGGTTACCAAAGCCTGGCTCCAGATCTGCACAAAAGCCTGTGCCGCAGCTCCCCACAACCCCGGGCGCCGGCGCGAGATACATGGGGTCTTCGGGTGACAGCGATTCGAGATAAGCCGCGCGCTCTGCGATGTCGGCCATGCTGAACATAAAGAAATTGTTGACGACGTTCTCACCGCCATCTAGCTCGTCGTAGATGCCCCTGAGTGAGGCTGGCACAACGATGTCAGACACCGAGCCATAGGCGGACGCCTGGTTCTGTCCCCAGGTGTTGCGCTGCACAACAGATCCTGCCTCGAAATTATCGAGGTCAGTGAAGGCGCCACCAAAATCAAGCGACAGCGTATTAGTGAGATCAAACGCGCCTGAGAACTGCGTTTGCTCAATGTTCATCTCGGCCCAGCTCGCGCCAAACACACTCCCGGTGATCTGCATATCATCTGGGGAGAGTGGGTCCTCCATGCCAATCGTCGTCACCGGTATTTCGCTACCGTAGTTAACGCTGGCGGAATTTCTTCCGAAGGCGGCCATCGAAATATTTGCCGAGCTGCCGTAAATGCTGTTGGGCTCTCTCTCGGCCGTTGAGTTGTGGTAGTCGAGGGCCACACGCAGTCGGTCAGTAATGTCCCACTCAATATTAAGGCCGATGCCATCCCGGGTGTTCTTCGACGCATCGACTCCCGCCGCCATAGGCCGGTCAGGTTGATTGTTGGTCTCGGTGTAAACGAGCGGCGAGACGATTGGGCCATCTGACCAAGTGCCAGACTGACCGGTTGGGCTAAACCATACCGACATCGCGTTGTAGCGGTGATCGAGTTCCAGCTCTGCCATGGTGTAATCAAGCGTGGCAGTGACCGATTCAATAGGTCGCCATTGGAGTGTCAGTTGCCCGTTAATCCGGGTACGTTCCCACTCGTCTAGTTGATACACCATTTGCTGGGGTAGGGCCACGAGCGCAGTCTCAGGAGGCAGGTTGGTTTGCTGTCCGTTGTCCACAATGCCGCTGCCCTCGCGCTCCAACCACTCCGTGTTGAAGGCTTGCGCCATGCCAGAATGACGCTCCTGAAAAGTGCCTGACAGCGCGATGCCGACGGTGTCATCAAAAAAGGTTTGCGATACAAAGGCTGACAGCTCGGGCGTTGCATCATCGCCAGCGTAGGTGCTTTGATCATGAACGGCTTTAGCGCTTGCGCTCAGTTGCAGGCCCGGCCGATCCAGCGGTTTAGCGGTGAGTACGTTGATGGTGGCGCCGATCCCGCCTGAGGGGATATTCGCTCTGGACGTTTTGTAAATCTCCACGCCCGATACGCTTTCGGAAGCAATGTCCTGAAAGTCAAAGGCTCGACCCAAACCACTGTGGGTGGGCATTTGCCTGCCATTTAGCGTGACCAGATTGAAGTCAGCGCCGAAGCCGCGCACTGTAACGGTGGTGCCTTCACCACGCTGCCGGTCGATCGCAACGCCGGTGATTCGTTGTAGCGCCTCTGCCAAGTTGGTGTCGGGGAAGTCGCCGATATCCTCGGCCGTAATGGCATCAACGACACCTTGAGAGTCACGCTTGGTGTCCATTGCGCGCTTGAGGCTCGAGCGTATGCCTTTAACCAGCACTTCTTCGATCATCGGCTCGTCGGTGATCTCATCCTGAGCGCTCACAGAACAGGCTAGCGATACGCCCACCGCAATTGACACGGCTTGGGCAAGGCGATGTTTGGCAAAAGACTTGTCTTGCATGGTGGTTAGACGGCCCTAAATTATTTTGTATACGTTATAGCCGTCAACAATCCCATGTGCGAGTCCGAGTTGCCACGATATTGAGACAAAACGCGTGAGTAATGCGGTAGAACGGATGTCCGGAAACCGTTTGTGTGGGCGCCTTGGCGCCGGATTACCCATTAACGTCAAGGCGTCCTCGCCCCCGGCGCCTGCAGGACAGTTTGTGGTGCTTTATCTTGACGTTTAGTACCCGTAAACCTAAGCTTCGCGCCTCCGCCCGTAGCTCAGCTGGATAGAGCACCAGGCTTCGAACCTGGGTGTCGGGAGTTCGAATCTCTCCGGGCGGGCCACCTCTCCTTGCAGCCACTCGCAAGGTGTTGATACTGCTACCCATATGAATTTATATACCCCAGTTGCCCCAAATTTTTGGGGGTATTGTGGGGGTATGTTTGGGTGCCTTGACTGTCAAAGAGTACGCAGATAGTTCTAGGGATCGTTCGATCCGGGTTGAAACTGGCGTCAATTTCCGGATTCGGCACCACAGGAATGGTGTAATCCAACGCGAGTGGCGTTATCGGTTCACCATTAATGGCCGGCGTCATGAAATAACCCGTGCCGCCTCGGGACGATTTAAAGAGCATCTGGCCACTGATCTCCGGGTGATCGCCGAGTGGAAGGATCAAGTTCGGCAGGGGATAAACCCCCGGCGTGAGATGGAAGTCGTCAAGCGTCGGAACGAGGCGGGGCGTATCACGTTTAGGGAGGTCGCACTTGAGTTTCTTCCCAGCTACCAGTCGCAGCTCACCAATTTAAAGCAACAGAAAGCGATTCTGTCTGAGCTTGAGCGTTATGCCTTCCCAGTCCTTGGGGATATTCAGATTGCAAACCTGCGGTTGCGCGACGTCGCGGACGCCCTGCGGCCGCTGTGGCATGAGCATTACGCGGTAGCGCGCAAGGTCAGAGATCGCATCTCGAAAACGTGCACCTATGCGGTGTCGATGGATTATCTAACGGCGAATCCCGTCGACCAAAAAGCCTTGGAGATTGTGCTTGGCAAGAGTCGTCATGCAGCTAAAAGCTTCAAGGCACCGAGAGAATGCGACCTGCCCGTAATTTTTCAAAACCTGATTCAGTCTGGCGACGTTTACGATCTTGCGACAGCATTCATGATTGCCACTTGGAGTCGCTCCGCACCATTGCGCAATATGGTTGCAGGAGAGGTCGCCGAGGACGTGTGGAATTGTCCAAAGACCAAAAATGGCAACCCTTACAGAATACCACTGAGCCCCGCGGCACTTCTTGTGCTTGAGAGGGCGGGTTACGAGCATCTTGCGCCTGATGCTCTGGTGTTTCCCGGTAAGCGCGCGCGCGTGCTTCCCGAAAATGCGCTCAGATTGTGCATAAAAAAATATAGCCCTAATAGCGAAGATACAGCTCATGGGGTTCGTGCAACGCTCTCGACCTACTTAAATGACCATCACGATTTCGGTGAAGAAATGGTGGAGGCGTGTATGCAACATGAAGTGAAAACGCTGACACAGGCGGCATATAACCGCGGAGACTGGCTGTAGAAGAGGCGCCCTGTTATGAACGCCATCAGCGAGTGGTTGCTTGATGTCTGATGAGTTGGAGTTTTTCGATCAGCTTCTGAAGCACTGGCGCGATGGTTCTGAGTACGCTTCGCAGTCGCATGAGAGAAAGTTAGAGGAAGGTGAGGTCGCACAGCGGATTCGCGGGAAGCTTATTAAGCGGCAAGTCGGAAGACCCAAGAAAGTAGGCCAGAGAGTTTTTACGTCCAGGAGGGTCGTTATTTATGATTACTTGGAAACGCAGGGTGAGTGCCGAAAATATGTAAAGAGACAGGTAATGGCAGAAATAATGGGGTGGTCAGCTGATCAGGCTCGAGAGTTCGATAGAACTTATAACCCGAGCCTAGATCGATGGAGGCGTCGGCTGAAATGGATGCGGGGGAGGGGCTGGCAGGGCGTGGCTGAAGCTCGCATTGATCGAGCATACAAACGAGTCTTGGAAAGGTTAAATGGTGACAACTAGATAATATTTCCCACTTCCTCACCCTACCTCAGGCTTACCGAAATTTCCCAATGACAGGAATTCGGTATGGCAACTCCTAAAAAACTCAGTCTTCAACGCAGGTTGGCCCTGCCCCTCACCGGTAGGAACCTTCGTCTGGATGAGGTTTCTGTGAGAGTGGGTCTCGCACAATCTACGGTCGACAAACTGGTTATGGACGGTTTGTTCCCCCCACCAGTCCGTATTGGAACATCTAAGGTGTGGCCCGCAGATTCGCTACTGCAAGCCGGGCTACTCTCGGTCAGAGGCCAAGAATGGAGCGGTGTCGGTGAACCTAAGTAGCGTCCTGCCAAAACTGGAGAAGCTAACGAGAGCAGGCGACCGGCAGTGGATGGCTCGTTGCCCTGCGCATGACGATAGGACGCCCTCGTTATCCGTGAGAGATGACGATGGCAGGGCGCTTCTTCATTGTTTTGCGGGTTGTACCTTCGAGGCGATAAAGGAGGCTCTTGGAGAGAGTTCGGTATGGCGTGCCTCGCCGTTGCATGAAAAAGCCGCCGACCTGTACACGCCTCCGAAACCTACCTATGAGCGGGCGTTAACTCTGTGGGAGAGTGCGCGTGATCGCGATCCTACCTTCCATGAGCACCCATACGCCGCTCGGAAGGGTGTCTCGCATAATTTCGCCGCCCGAAGAGGTTTTGATGGTAAGGATGTGATTCTAGTCCCCCAACAGGACTGGGGCGGTAACTTCGTTGGGGTAGAGCGCATTTATTCCGACGGAAAGAAGCTTACCTTGGGCTCCAAGGGCCACCTCATCGTGGGGTGTCCTGAGGATGCTTATTCAATGGTTCATGTTGTTGAGGGCTGGGCTACTGCTTGGGCAGTTAGTCAGCAGTTCAATGAACATACTAATCGGCCGCATTCTGTGATCGTTGCGTTTGGAAAAAACCGACTTAGTGAGGTTGCTGAGGAAGCCCAGAAACGCATGCCAAATGCGATCTATGTTCATCACGAAGGCGAGGATAATCGAGATTTTTGGGACATCACTTTTGCAGGCGAGCAGATTCCCTATATCGCACGCGTCATGCGTGAGGCTGAGGAGCGTGGGCTGTGAAGGCTGGATTTTTACCCCCTCGTAAAAGCTTTGCCGACTTCGCGATTAAAGAATCGTTTGAAGAAATCCTAGAGCGGATTGGCTCTGAGCAGGTGGTACTCGACCCCTTGGCCATAAAGGGGCAAATGACCATGATTTATGGGCCAGCTAATAGTGGCAAAACACTATTGGTTTTGAAGTTATTGGAGGAATTTCGATGCAGATCGCTTACATCAACGCAGACGACAACCCCAGAGGAATAGCTGAAAAACAACGCTTATTACAGCCGATGGGGATCATGCAATTAGTGCCTGGACATGAGGGTTTTGAGGCGAAGCATGTATGGGAGTTGTTGCAGACTAGCGTTGCAGATGGGTCTGCTCCGGAAACCATCTTAGTGCTTGATACGTTGAAGAAATGGACGGACTTATTTGATTCCAAATCAATCGCTAAGGTCACGGAGGAGCTTCGTCGTTTTGTAGCTGTTGGCGGGACGGTGATCGCACTGGGACACACTAACAAGCATAAGGATGAGAGCGGCCATCCAATTTACAAAGGGACGACAGACGTGCTCGATGATTGGGACTGCGGATGGATTGGAGAACCGTTCTCAGATAGTGGGGTAGAAGGCTTGACGCTAAAGGTGCTGAAGCGCCGGGGCGGCCAGCCAGACTCAGCCTCGTTCCGATGGTCAAAGTCGCGAGACTACCAGACTAAATTCAGCAGTGTAGAGCGAGTGCCTGACGAGGAACTAGACCACTATGCCTTGGTCACCCGAGGCCAAATGGTTGTTCGAGAACACGCGATGGCAATTGACGCGATCACGAGCAAAATGGAGAAGGGCGTGAATACAAAAACGCAATTAGTAGGCGAGGTGGCCGCTGAGATAAATGAAGGTAAGGATTACGTTCGCTCGGTTCTCGATATGTGCACCGGAGCGGAGAAGGCGTACGGAAAACTTTGGACACTAACCAAAGGGGCACATAACCGGCATATGTATGAGACAAACGAGTAGGGGGGAGGGTACAAAACTGTAATCTGAGTATTCTGGGTTTTCTGAGAAAACTGCAGATTTTGCAGAATAGCCAGATTACCAGTTACCAGTTTTCAGATACCCCCCGGCTTAACTACGATAGACAGCTATGAGGGCAGTTTTAAGCGCTATTACGACTGATTAGCTCGTTCGCTGATCCGCACACCCCCATCACCGTTGCCCCCCCTCAAAAGGTACTCTCAGTGAAAAAAGAACGCGGGTGACTCGCGAGCATTTTGTTTAAAATCTGCGACCCACTTAGGGGCGGTTGTTATTGTTATCAATGAGGGTTGAGGCAAATTGCGATCTGTAGCGACCAAAACATAAAATCTTGTTGCCCTTGGCTTCTTCGTTGATTGTGTGCTGACGCCTAATGGCAACCTATCATATAACTTGAGTATTGATGCGCATCTAAAGCCATGAGCCCTCTCAACTGGCACCGTTTAAACCGAATCTTATTTTGCGGCGAGCCCATAAAGAGACTCGAGTATTTCAAACGCGTCGGCCTCGTATATGTCCCTATCATCCTCGCCGGATTTTTCTTTTTGATCACCACAGCGGAAACGCTGAGTGACGGATCCGAGAGTGCGGTTTTTTCTGTTCTGATAGCGTCAGCGTTGTTAGTTGTGGGCGCCGTCCTACAATTGTTCTGGGTGTATTGGCGAATAAGGGATTGCTTCGATGGCAGAAATAAAGCTGCGTTGGCGTTTTTGATCTCTTTAGTGCTGCAATTGTTTCGGGTTTGGTTCTTCTGGCCCAGTCAAAAGACTGCAGCCGAGGTTGATGGATAGCGATTAAGCGCCAACAACGTGACGGCTAATCTGAACATTTCGTGCTGGTTCGGCTTGTTCGTGCCGTGCCGCTGGCGCTGTAGCTGACGCAGCTTGCCAGGGCGCTAACCGCCGTTGTGATTGTGATGGTTACCGCCCAGCTACATTAGGGGGTGGAATTGGGTTGGCCCGTTTCCCCGCCTAAAAAGGTTTCGAGTGGGGAAATAGCACAATCGCACCCGTCAGAAGCGAAACCAGAGTCCAAGCTTATTTCGACATGTGGTGCGCGGATAATTCGAGGGTGTCTGCAAACTCTTTTGGCAGGGCCTCAAGCTCAGAACCCATAGTATCGCTCCAGCGATTCAAGAACCCAAAAAGAGAAATAACAGAGACCAACTCCACTATTTCTTTATCGTTGAAGTGGCGCCGGAGTTCCTCAAAGTCAGCATCGGAAACTTGATTGGGTTGTAACGCTCCATGCCATGCCAAGCGCAGAGCGGCCCTCTCCCTGTCGATAAATAGCGGAGAGCTTTCAAATTCGAATACTGCGGCAACCTTGTCGTGGCTCGCTCCATGCTGGTGAGCGGCGTGCGATGTATGAGCCTGACAGTATTCACATCCGTGTGCTGTGCTAGCGACCATTGCCATTAGTTGCTTTAACTCCGCTTCAATCACACCAGTGTGCAGGATTGTGCCGGCAAGCCCAGAAAACGCGCTCAACAGTTCTGGCCAGTGGGCCATAATCAGCAGGTTGTTTGGTAAGTAGCCCATCGTCTGCTCTATTGCAGTCAGCATTGCCTCTTGATCGCCGACGGGTTCTCGAAGTGCTAACGGTATGCGAGCCATTTTTCACTCTCAGGGATTTGAGTTGGATGTAAAAGTATACATGCTAAGTGCAATGGCTTCCGAATCTGCTCGGATGGCAGGTGATCCTGAGGTGGAGTCCAGAACTTCTGAGGAAGCCAGACAACTCCCCAAAAGTTGACCTTAGGCTCATGACTCCCTGATGTGTAATGCCTAGACTTTGACTGTTTGATTGCGGGCGCGCTGTCCGAGATGGACGCCCCGCTACTTTTGCTAGCCCTGACTTTAATAAGTGCCAGCTAGTGCCGCCCCCGGGGGGGCTAACCGCCGCCGTGATTGTGATGGTTACCGTTCAGATATATTAGGGGGCGATTATGGCAGTTGCTCAAGCCTCACAGGGAAGGCGGCATATCTGGCTTCTGTATCAGGCTCCTCAGTAGAAATTGGGGCGCTCAGGCGTCAGACACACAAAGAGGGCGAGTAGTTAGGAGCGGCCAGTACGCGCGTTTCCACCCGCAACCATATCCAACTAAAAGTCGCTGAGCTCATTGTCCTGACCAGACTCCCACGCTTGCTCACCCTCTTCAGAGGCGAATGTGAACCCATGCTTCGCAGCTATTTCACTGACCTTTGCACTTTCGGTCATTAATGCTGATCTGATTTCCTTCTGTACGTCCTCGTTTTGTGACACGTAGTCACGGAACGCGTGTGCTTGATCTAAAGACATATCTTTCTCCTGATTAGATGGTTAGGAGTTGCCACCATGTCTAATCCCACCAGCCACCATATCCAACTCGAAATCGCTGAGTTCATTATCTTGCGCGGCATCCCAAGCCTGCTGGCCTTCTTCTGAGGTGAAGGTAAAACCATGCTTTGCCGCAATCTCGCTTACCTTTGCACTCTCAGTCATTAAGGCTGAACGGATTTCCTTCTGCACATCTTCATTTTGAGATACGTAATCTCTAAAGGCATTCGCTTGATCTAAAGACATTTGATTCTCCTGATCGGGTGGTTAGCACCCCCCACGCCTGTTCCTATCGCCACCCGCAACCATGTCCAACTCAAAGTCACTGAGTTCGTTTTCTTGAGCTGTTTCCCAAGCCTGCTCACCTTCTTCGGACGTGAACGTAAAGCCATGCTTTGATGCGATCTCACTCACCTTGGCACTTTCGGTCATTAGTGCTGAACGGATTTCTTTTTGTACGTCCTCGTTTTGAGACACGAAGTCACGGAATGCATTAGCTTGATCTAAAGACATTTGATTCTCCCCTCGAATCTCTGCTCGATATTATTGAAGCTGGGGGCCTAAATCAAAAATAGTTTGGGACTCTGGCCTTTTGGGAACTTCAGCGCCTTGTGGTCTATCCATCTGGCTTCTGTATCAGGCTACTCAGTGGCGTCGGCATCAGGCGGCTTGATCTGAATAACCATCGGCGGCAGGTCGACATGCTCAATCTCTTCGTTAACCCCGGGTTTCCCGTAACCTCGATCTAACAGGGCGTTTGCTGCAGATACGCGAGCGGCATCCGAGCGACCATTTTTGGCGACATCGACGAGGGTCAGTAGGGCATCATGGGTATAGTGTTTAGCAAGCTCGGAGAGCCGCTGGGACTGTTCTGACGTGGTCTTGTTGAGTGAGCCTGTGGGCCGGCCTGCGCCGCTTCTGTATCCACCTCGGGGCACCAGTGTCTCTCTGTACGCTGCATAAAAAAAGGGGGTATATTGGCGTTTTAGATATTTTATTAAAAATAAAACTAATAAACTCAATAGTATAATGATTTTCATGGCCCTCTCCGGGCGGGCCACATACGAAAGCGCCCCCTATTGGAGGCGTTTTTGTGTGTGGGTGATCTAGAGGGTTCGAACTCCTGAGTTCGAGCCGAGCCGCGGCGATTACGGCAGCACATACTCCTCGAACTTTTTTCGCGACTTGATAATGTCTACGTCGCGTTTACCGTTAAATCGCTTCACGAGGGTATCCAGCTTTTTGTATCTGGCGTACACCATGCCTTCTCGCTCACCCTCGAAGAACGTGGCCTTGATGCCGACTTCCGCTTTCTCGCTATCGACATAGGCGAGAGGGACCCGAAATTTTCCCCCACTCGATGACATTTCTGCCTCACCGGCGAGGTTTTTCACCGACATCATGTTGGCCAGCCATTTGGGTGTTCGGCTCCGGTTCTTAAACAGAGTTACCAGCGGGCGCGTGTCGCTAACGGTGATCAGCGATTCCGCAGTGAGTTCGACTGGCTGCGTAAAAATGCCTTCGCCTGAGGTGACCTCAAGTGACGTGGACCAATAGTCGCCCTCGAACTTCTCTTTCTCTCCTTCGACGTACACATTGAACAAACGGAGTGTGGAGCCAGTGAAATCAGCAGTGAAGGTTCTTGGATTGCCGCCGGCGAGGTTCATATCGATATCGAGATCCGCCTTGAGGCGCTGCTCGTCAATCTGAACCTGTGTCGAGACAGAATCCAGCTGAATGGTCCCACCCAATGACTCCTCACCAAAGAAAAGCTCGGCGTTCAATTGGGTGGTGCCGCCGGCGAATTGCAGCGCGGTCTCGGGCGGCAAGTGATAGTTGAGCGCCGACATGTCGGGCACCGTTGCGCGGTCAACGAAGAGGCTCAGGCTGTTATCGGCGCGTCGTTGCCGCGCTTCTTCATCATCCCACAAATCGGCCAGGCCAAGCTCAGGGTCGGGCGTAATGAAATTTGAGCCGCGATGTTCGAGGTGCAGCGTTTCACCGATCAGGAACGGTGCAGATTCCTCCTCTCGGGTGGCGGTGAGCTGGTCGTATTGCACATCGAGCCCTAGCGGCATGTATTTCGTCTTGGGGGTGTGGATGTTCACCACGCCTTTGCGGATGACATTGATGTCGTACATATCGATACTCAAGTTTTCTGCGGTCGCTGAGAGTTGTGTCCCCGCCCGCACAAACCCATCGCTCACCGAGAGGTGTCCTTGAACCCTTCCGGCGCCGGTGATGTTGAAGTTGCTCAAGTTGCCAGCAAACATGTTGATGAAATCTAAGCTATCTACAGCCAGATCCAAATCGGCATCGAGATACGCGAAACGCAACATACGGCGCCCGGGGTGCTCCGCGCGCACCAGCGGGGAAAAACCCAGTGATCCCGCTGCGGTGCCGCCATGAAAAGCCTCGGCGCTGCCATTCAAGAAAGCCGGACCCAGATCGAGTTCAAACTGTTCCACGTCGAGCCAAAAGGCGCCGCGGCGCGATTCGGTGTAGAGATCGCCGGTAGCAGTGCCGCTGGCGGTTCCCTGCAGGTTGAAGATCCAAAAGCGATGATCGCCCCCAGCTTGTGCACCATTCACATGGACTTTCCAGGGCCGTTTTTTCTTCTGCTCTTCAGTCTCAACGGCGACGACTTCTCTGCCCTGAATCTCGGGGAAATAGGGCAGCATAGCGCTATAATCCGCGTCGGGCTTTAAACGCGGACGTTGCCGGTAGTCGATGTTCTCCGCCTGAACGTCGGAGACGTATACGTGCTTCAGGATCAGCGGTAAGACTGAAATCGAGCCAGAGGCTGAAGTAGCAGTGACCTCCCACTGCTGCGTGCGCGCTTGCCCGTTCGCGAAAATGCCCTCCGCGTGGACCCGAAATGGATACCAACTCCAGGCGCGCTCCCAAGAGACATAGTACTTCTCGGGCCGAATTTTATTGACCAGATCCTGCGTCAGTTGCAGCTGCAGGGCGCCATTTACCGCGACTAAGTAGACCAACTCTATGCCGATTAGGATTTTCAGGACCCGCTTAATCAATGTAATGCCCCGTGTTCGTTTCCGTTGGTTGAGTGCAGTCTTGTTTCAGTGCCCAGCGTCGTTTAATGGCCACTGCTAAGACTCGTCAGCGCTAAGGTCCATGGCGACTAGATTTTTACCAATCGTCGCCCCCCGCATCATTTCGCTGTAGGCCCAGCCGGCCTTGGGCAGGCCTTCGGTAATGTTTTCCAATATGGTGATCTCACCCGCCCGGACCCACTCGTGAAGTTGCTGTGACGCCGCCGGTACTTTATCCATGTAGGTATAGAGCAGGAAGCCCTTCATGGTGAGTTCTTTCTCCACCAGTTTCCACATGTTGTAAATCGGGGTGGGGTTGTCCTGATCGTTGTAGTCACTGATCATGCCGCAGCCAATTACACGGCCGAAGGTATTCATGCACGCAAGCGAGGCGTTCAGCGTGGTGCCCCCGACATTATCGAAATACACGTCCACCCCTTCCGGGCAAGCTTGCGCAATCGCCGCTGTGAGGTCTCCACAGGTTTTGTAATTCACTGCCGCGTCGGCGCCCAATGTGTCAGTAACCAGTGCGGCCTTTTCGTCACTGCCGACAATGCCGACAACCTTGCAGCCCCGGAGCTTGGCGATTTGGGTGGCCATAGAGCCCGTAGCGCCCGCCGCTGCACTAATGAGCACGGTTTCTCCCGCCTGGATCTTGCCGATCTCATGGAGGCCCACATACGCCGTATGGCCTGAGCCGCCGAGCCCGCCAGAGTAGTAGGAAAGCGGAATGTCGGGCTCTGGCGAGAGCTTGGAGAGCAGTATCGTATTGGCGTCACTGAGAGAGTAATCCTCCCAGTGATGTAGCCCAAAGATCAGGTCACCCACCTCAAAGCCCGCCAGGTGCGATTTAACTACGCGGGCGACCGAAGGCCCCCGGATGGCCCCGCCAAGCGGAATCGGCTCGAAATAGTTGGCTTTGCCATCCAGCCACCCCCGGATTGCGGCCTCTAAAGAAAAGAAAAGATTGCGCACCAGCATTTGCCCGTCGCCTGGTTCGGCGATGCTGCCCTCAACCAAATCGAAATCCTCAGGCACAGGGATGCCGTTTGGGTGGCGCTTTAAGACGACCTGACGGTTACTCATTTTATTGTCCTTGAGTGGCTCTTAGGCTGGAGTTCGCACGACGGCGCAGAGGGGTTATATTGTCATGGTTGGCCGGGGCGATGTCATCTCGGCTCGGCGCTTTTATAACAAAGTGCGTTAATAACAAAGTGCGTTGCCATCATGAACAAACCACAGCTTGAAATTCCCGTTCTGAATATCCCTGTCCACCCCGAAACCATGGACGGGCGAGATCCTTCCTTGCTGCGGGGCGACGCTATTTCGGGCGATCGCTACTATTCGGCAGAGTTTGCGAGCGCGGAGTGGGGGCACATGTGGACCAAAATCTGGCATGTGGCCGGGCGCTTGGTGGAGCTCGAGGCGGCCGGTGACTTTGTGGTGCATGACTTCATGGGGCAGTCGGTCATCTGTGCAAAGCAAGAAGATGGGACCATTCGCGCTTTTTACAATGTTTGTCAGCATCGCGCGCTCCGATTGGTAGAGGAAAGCTCATCGGTTAAAGACTTCCATTGTCGTTACCACGGTTGGGTGTGGGGCATCGACGGTGTTTTGAAATCTGTGCACGACCCCGAGAACTTCTCTCAGGGTGATCCTTGCGGAAAACTAAAACTCAAAGAATTGCGATGCGATACCTGGGGCGGCTTTGTCTGGTACAGCTTCAGTGATGACAGCCCGGGATTGATGGACTACCTGCATCCATTGCCCGAAATCTACAAAAACTATCCGATGGAGACGGCAGTACGGATCTTTGCGCGCAAGATTCGGCTCAACACCAACTGGAAATTTGCGTCGGTCAACTTCAGTGAGTCTTACCACACGCGCACCGCACATCCGCAGGTGCCACCATGGATTGATCAGGATTACTGGAGCGCACGATCAGAAATTTGGCCTAATGGGCATGGTCGCACCGTGCAGCCAATGCGCCCAAGCCTGCGCGACCGGCTACCCGAGGGCGAGCCGCACCCATTCGATGACATTCTGCGAATGTGGGACATCGACCCCGACAGCTACCCGGATTTTGAAACCAAGGCGATTCAGGGTTGGATGGACCTCAAGGCGGCCAAGCGAAAGCATTGGAAAGATAAGGGCTACCTGCACTACGAGCACATGAATGATGAGGAGCTCACCGACAGTCCGCACACCGTCATTTTTCCGAACGTAACGATCTCGTTTCTGCCCGACAACCTGATCTTTTTTCGCACCGAGCCCGACCCCAAAGATCCGACCAAATGCACCTTCGATCTATGGTGCATGGCGTTCCCCGTTGAGGGGCAGGCCGAGGCCCACGGCATTATGACGCAAGGTCTGTTCCCGGTGACCGAGTGCGAATCAGAGACACGAGATTTCGATGGCGGGCAGGGCATTCCCGAAATCGTAGACTCAATCGTATGGCAGGACATGATGCTCGC
>JBJKZJ010000010.1:0-250253 GCA_045560455.1 Luminiphilus sp.
TCTCCGTCACGTTTGGAACCATGGTGGGCGGAGGAAGCGGTTCACCATTGAGCGGCACGGTTATCTCAGGCGCAACCACTGCGGCAGCACAAACAGCGGCGTCAGCAGCAATGACTGGCATTGACTCTGCGATAGAAAATGTCAGCAATCAGCGTGCGTCGTTTGGCGCCGCGGTTAATCAGCTCACACACGCGATCGATAATCTAACTCAGGTATCTATCAATGCTGCTTCGACACGCAGCCGCATTATGGACACCGATTACGCGCACGCGACCTCTGAGCTCGCCAAAACGCAAATCATTCAACAAGCAGGCACGGCCATGCTGGCTCAAGCGAACCAGTTGCCGGCCAACGTATTGGATTTATTGAAGTAGTGAAAGTGAGCACTGATGCGATTAGTTGGGAAACCGTTACTCGATAAGTGCTCGAAACCATTGAAACGAGAAGCAGTAGTTTTAAAACAGGGAGGCCATCATGGCAGTCGTTAACACTAATGTAAGCGCCACCATTGCACAAAATGCATTGATGAAAAATGAGCGCGCAATGAACACCGCCATGGAACGCCTGTCTACAGGCAGCCGTATCAATGGCGCAAAGGATGATGCAGCAGGTCTAGCGATTGCTTCGCGCATGACTTCGCAGATTCGCGGTTTGGATATGGGCATTCGCAATGCGAATGACGCGATTAGCATGCTACAAACCGCTGATGGCGCCATGATCGAGGTCACGAATATGTTGCAGCGCATGAGAGAGCTGGCGATTCAGGCATCCAACGGAACAACCACCGAGGATGACCGTAACTACCTCAATGCCGAGTACGCCAACCTCATCTCAGAAATGGAGCGTATCGCCAACAACACTCAGTGGAATGGTCGCTCGATCCTTCAAGGTGATGCGAATGCTGCTGGTGACTCAACAGTTAAGTTCCAGGTTGGTGCCAACGGCGGCCAAACTGTAGCAGTAGATTTCGGAGACATTTCTCAGTCGGGCGGGGCTACGTTTCAAGCTTTTAGTGCCGCAGCAACGACTGCCGCCATATCCGCTCAGACTACCGCATCGGCTATCACTACTGGCACGGCGGCAGTCACTGCTATCGATAGCGCCATTACGGCGGTCAACACTCAGCGTGCCACCTACGGTGCCGCTGTTAACCAGCTGACGTATGCGATCGATAACCTCGCCAGCGTGAAACTCAACGCAGAGGCATCTCGTAGTCGCATACTAGACGCCGATTATGCCCGTGAAACCTCTGAGCTGGCTCGCACGCAAATCATCCAGCAGGCAGGTACTGCCATGCTGGCGCAGGCTAACCAGTTGCCACAGACCGTGCTCTCTCTGTTGCAGTAAAGTCCACGGTTAATCGGCCACAACAAAAAAACGCCCTGAGGGGCGTTTTTTTGGTCGCGAAAAATTTATTGATTGAGCACAGGGCTTTTGATGCAAAACCGTCCTGCCTTTAGGCACTGGCAGATAATGAGGCCAAGAGATTCTCAGAGCGTTTCGTCAAAGAGAATCCCTTTGAGCTCTTCCAGATTCCGGGCGAACTTTAGCAGCGCCTCAGGCGGCACCTCCCGCACGATCTCGCCAGATTCTTTATCCTTGATCGTCACGAGAAACCGATTGAGCTCCTCATCCTTACGAATCTGCGCACTGGTGTGTTTACGGCTCAGTGCCTCATTCAGGACTTCAACAGCGTCATCGATCGACTCAGTGACGGACGCTAGGGTGCTCAAGCTCTTAACTTTTCCTTCTGCGGCCTCAGCAGCAACATCAGCCGCAGAAATATCAGGTATGGTTGCCTGTGCTACGTCCGGCTGTTCTCGAACCTCTGTCCGTGATTGCGATGCACGAGCTGGCCTATTCGCGTTCGGGTCCGCCATGGGAGCGGAAGTGCTGGGTGCAATGTTGTCCATTGGTTAATCTCTCAAAAAGGGAGCTCGTATCAGCTCCTCTTCTCTAGCTATGCCACCTAGCAGCCCCTTACTTGAGTAGCGCCAATACTGTTGCAGTGACTTGATTTGCCTGTGCCAACATTGCCAAGCCAGCCTGGTGAATAATGGCCGTTCTGGCGAGTTCTGAAGTCTCCTGAGCGTAATCAGTATCTTCTATACGTGATCGCGCCGCCTCCGAGTTGACCTTTACGCTGGCCAAGTTGTCAATAGCGTGAGTAAGGGTGTTAATAGCCGCGCCAAAGGTCGCTCGGTTTTCGTTGAGCTCCGTGATAGCGGCATCAATCTTAGTCACAGCCGCACTACCGGTTGTAATGGCTGAAGCCGTTGTGCCTGCGGCAATTGATACCGCGGCGCCCGCAGCGGAAAAACTCCCAAATGCAGACCCGTTTGTTTGATCCACAGCGGCAAAATCTACGGCTATGGTTTGTCCACCGTTAGCACCCACCTGATACTTAACGGAGTTACTGGCTACATTGAGTATAGCTGTGCCGTTCCATTGGGTGTTCTGTGCGATGCGCTCGATTTCCCCATGGAGATTCTGATACTCAGTATTCAGATAATCACGGTCCGCTGAAGTTGTTGTACCGTTGGCGGACTGCAAAGCCAGTTCTCGCATGCGCTGCAGCATGTTGCCAATTTCTACCATGGCGCCATCCGCAACACTGATCATACTAATTGCGTCGCCAGCGTTCTTCATACCCGCCTCAAGGCCACGGATTTGAGACGTCATCCTGGAAGATATGGCGAGTCCCGCCGCATCGTCTTTAGCACTGTTGATTCGCTTTCCTGTCGAGAGCCTCTCTATCGCGGTGTTCATCGACCGCTCATTTTTCTCGAGCGCATTTTGAGCCACAGATGCGGAAATGTTGGTGTTTACTACGGCCATAATTTTTTTCTCCCTTAACAGGATTCGGATTCTCAGACGGTTCTACTGTTATTCCTAAATATCGGCAGTATTTGCCATAACTTGAGCAGAACTAAGCCGATAAAAATCTTCTGGAGGACCCAGTTATGGGGCGGATTGGTGTATTGGCATGCTCCTCAAACAAACAGCAAGCAAATAAAAAAGCGCCCCTGAGGACGCTTTCCTTGCCAAGTAATCTAGGCAATTACTGAAGAAGCGAAAGTACAGTCTGAGGCAGCTGGTTCGCTTGTGCCAACATCGCCGTGCCCGCTTGCTGAATGATCTGCGTCCGCGCCAGTTCAGATGTTTGAGTGGCGTAATCGGTGTCCAGAATCCTGCTACGCGAAGCCTCGGCGTTTACCTTGACACTGGACAAGTTGTCTATGGCATATGTCAGTTGATTGACCGCGGCACCAAAAGTCGCTCGCTGAGAATTTACAGTCGTAATAGCGGAATCAATCTTAACCACCGCAGTTGAGGCAGTCGTGATGGCGGAAGCCGTAGTTTGAGCAGAAATGAAGCCGCCAGTTGCAGCGCCGGCGCTTAATGCCGTAAACGTAGCTTGACCTGATGCTGAGATGTCACCAAAGTCAACCTCAATAGTCTGGCCGCCGTTTGCACCCACCTGAAACTTTACGGTGGAATCCCCAGCGGCATCGGCATCTCCATGCAGAATCGTCTTGCCATTGAATTGCGTGGCATCAGCGATGCGCTCAATCTCTGCCTGAAGATTTTGGTACTCAGTGTTGAGATAGTTGCGATCCGACTCAGTGGTAGTGCCGTTAGCCGACTGGAGTGCAAGCTCGCGCATGCGCTGCAGCATGTTGGACACCTCTACCAGGGCACCATCTGCCGTCTGAATCATGCTAATGGCGTCATTTGCATTGCGAACGCCCATTTCCAAACCTTTTATCTGCGAAGTCATTCGCGAAGAAATAGCGAGCCCTGCAGCATCATCCTTTGCGCCATTTATGCGCTGACCGGTTGACAGGCGCTCCATGGCGGTATTCATTTGACGCTCGTTGCGAACTAGTGCGTTCTGCGCAACGGTAGCGTTCACATTGGTATTTACAACTGCCATGACGGCCTCCTAATTGTGCAGTGCTAGTGCCCCTCCGATAACGTCAAAAAGGGGTGTTCACAACAAATATCGGCGACTCTCAGAAAAACCTTAATTTTTTTTCAATTTTTTCGCTAAATGGACCAGCACGCGCCGGCTTCCCCCTGCTGATGCCGATTGTTACCATGGACTAAGCCCTCCTCGGAACGATCCCTCATGTGCGGCATCGCAGGAATCATTCAGTTCGGCACGCCAAATCAGCAAGTCGCCGACGTGAGAACGAAGACGCGAGATTCAGTGAGTCGTATGTGCTTACTTCAGGCGCACCGAGGCCCCGACATGGAGGGGATATGGCAGAGCGATGACGGCAAATGCACGCTGGGACATCGGCGACTCAGCATCATTGATCTATCCGATGCAGGCCAACAACCAATGACCGACCGGTCCGGTCGCTACCACATCACCTTTAATGGGGAGATTTATAACTACAGGGTTCTCAAGCTAGATTTAGAGGTAGAAGGCGCGCAGTTCCGCACCAGCACTGATACTGAGGTATTGCTCGAGGGCTTCGCGTTACACGGGTCTAGAATTCTTGAAAAGGTCGATGGCATGTTCGCCGCAGCCATTTACGACACCCAAACAGGTGAGACCACTCTTTTCAGAGACCGCGTAGGAGAAAAACCTCTTTACTATCAATGCAATGAGCGGCAGCTTATTTTTGGTTCAGAGTTACACGCAGTTGCATCGGTAAATGACGAGCCCACCAATATTAACCCTCTTGCGCTCGGGCTCTACCTCACCCTGCGTTACGTGCCGCCACCGCACACCATGATCGAGGGGATTAACAAGCTGGAGCCTGGGCAGGTACTAGTGTTCGACGCAAAAGGTTTGCCGGTGCTCAAGCGCTATTTCTCTTTTGAGCCGGAACCCATCTATACCTATAGCCAAGACGATTTCGAAGCAAAATCCAAAGCGCTAGAGAGATTGCTCATCACGTCGATTTCAAAGCGACTGGAAAGTGATGTACCACTCGGTTTGTTTTTGTCATCTGGTATTGATTCTTCACTGGTCTGCGCATTGACCAAAAAGAAATTGGGCATTACCCCAAAAACTTTCAGCATTGGTTTTGAAGGAGACGAAAGCAGCGAGCATTTCATCGCCGAGCAGATTGCACGCCATTTGGGGACAGAGCATCAGACGTTCATGCTGTCGCCCACTGAATTACACAGGCTGGGCAGCGACATTGGCGCGATGATGGATGAGCCCAATGGCGATCGTTCGTGCTTACCGACCTTACTGTTATCCCGAGAAGTCAGACGGCACGTCACGGTGGCGTTATCTGGTGACGGGGCAGATGAGTTATTTGGTGGCTACGGGCGGTACAGTTTGCCGATTGGCCCGAACCCCGCGCATACCCATCCAGAGTCCGCTCTGAAGGACTACTTCAATAGAGCTTTACCCGTTTTTGGCATTGATCGTGTTGATGCCCTGTGTGACGGCGTCGCTGACGTATCAGGGGAGCTTTTGGGTCAGTTTAGAGGTGTCTTTATTCACACCGAGAGGGCTGCACTGCATTTTTGGCGGATGCTGGACTTCTATAGCTACTTACCAGGGGCCGTTTTAGCCAAAGTTGACAGGATGAGTATGCGCCATGGACTTGAAGTGCGGACACCGTTTTTAGAACCACAGGTGATGGCGATGGCTGAAACAATGCCTCAAGCGTATCTGGAACAAGGAGAAGAAAGGAAAATCATCCTCAGGCAAATCCTGTCTCAGTATTTACCGCGGGACATCACTTCTCTACCTAAGCGTGGCTTCGGTATGCCACAGAGTGTATTCATGAATAACGCCGAGATGATTCATCAGATGCTTGGTGAGGCGATGGAGAGCTTGAGGGGAACTCGCTTTTTTTCAGAATACGCGGGGCTTCTTCAAAGCATAGCTCAGGCGGCCCCGAGTAATATCAATTCGGCCTGGGCGATGATTGTTTTAGGACAGTGGGTTCGATCGTTTCCTAAGAGACTTTGAGGCTGAATATCTATGGAATCGCCTGAGTTAATCGATTATTGCCGACAGTTTGTGAGGCCGGACGCAGAGCTAGCCCCAGATGCTATGCCAATGCGGTATGTTGAGATTTTCGACTCCCACCTCCCTGACCTGAAAAACGACCACCAAATCAATATCTTCACTTTTCATACCAGCGTGCCAGAATCAGCATCGAAGATTTCGTTACCAGACGTAGCGGTAGACCATGGCGCAATTGATTATGACGTGATCGTCGAGGAAATGATTCGTTCTGCGCTGGCGTTTCAGCCTGACGCGCACGTCTTTTTCGTAACAGACACGCTCACAATGCCAAAACTGGAGCACCCCAGAGTCAGCGTGATTAGGCTCCCTCTACAGCGTGAATTCCCTATGTACGAGCGAGTCCAGGCAATGTGGGCTTACGCGCATTCTTTGCTATACCAGAAACCAACCGTGTTTTTGGACAGCGATGCCTTTGTTAACAAGAACATCAATTGGATCTTCCATAAAGACATGGACCTTGCTGTGACCTATCGCGGTGGTGGCTTGATGCCAATCAATGAGGGTGTGTTCTTTGCTAACGCCAGGGATATAGCGGCCGTGGCACGTTTTTTTGATCACTATCTCTTAATCTACCGCAGATTACTTAGCGACCCGGTCGTGGAAAAAATATATGGAGACGTGCGCCGATGGAGAGGAGGACAGCTCAGTCTCAATGCAATCGCTTGCCCCTTAGGGCTACCGAGCTCGCTGGATAAGGCATACTTTCTGGGCGCAATGTTAGAATATCACCCGTGCAGCGAGTTGAATTTCTCCTTCGACTATGACCTCAAGGAACTTTCAAAAGACGAGTTATTGACGAAATCAATTATTCATCTGAAAGGTGGTAGAAAAAGTTTGCTGGATCACCTTGTTAGACTGCAAAGTGAGAACGACGTTAGCAGGCTCGATATTAAAATTTCTACTTGAAGCGATGGATGTTTTTTATCGCCTGTAATGCTAAAAGCGTAGCTGCGATCATCTTTTAAGGCTGCTCAGCATCTCCTCCATCGAGATGGCTGTGTTTCCAAGCCGGCCCACCTGAACTGCTGCCGCAATGGACCCTAAACAAGCTGCCTCCCAGATGGTGGCTCCAACAGCCAACGCCATCCCCGATACGGTTAACAATGAGTCACCGGCCCCGGCGACATCTTTAGGATCTGCATTCAAGGCTTCAATTTGGTCAGGCGGCCAAATTTTATTGTTCTCGCCGGAAGGACATACCAGCGCACCCTGCTGCCCTAGCTTTAAAATGACGTGGCGCGCGTTGGCCAGAGACCGCAACGACTCCCCCAGGACATTCAATCCATCACCAGTATTCCTGACGCTGAGTCGCGCTTCTCGCTCCGTCGGGGTCAAGAGGTCCATGCCCTCAAAGCGAGCCACGTCGCCAAACTGCGATGAAGACTGGCTATCCGCACACATCGTTGCTTTGGTCGATTTTAGGATACCGGACAGATCTTCCACGGCCTCTTGTGGCAATACTCCATAGTTAAAGTCAGAAAAAATAACCAAATCGACTTTGTCTTTTTGGTGCTGCACCTCATTAAGTATTTGCTCACTGATTTCAGGCACTACTGCCGTTTGGTTGAGGCGACTCACCCTCAGAAGTGTTTTACCCTGACATCGGAAACGAGTCTTTAGCGTCGTTGGTCGTGTCGGGTCGTCAAAGAGCTCTGCTCGTACGCCCAACTGCTCTAAAGAATTGCGCGCAAATACCGCCTCCGCGTCTGAACCTACCACTGAGAGCAGCATCGACTTACCGCTTAGCCCTGAGGCATGCGCAGCGACAATGCCTGCTCCGCCAATGAATCGTTTGCTATCCACAGGCCTTACAACCAAAGTGGGATCCTCTTGAGACATTCCCAGAGGGTCACAAGAAATATATTCGTCGACGATGAGATCTCCAACGACCAGGACACTGAGTTTTTCAAATTTGAGTAGCAGTTCCTCAAGCCTTGCAGTGGAAATACCATGTCGCGCCATAAAGGCCAACGGGAGGCTCCAGTTTCGAGTACTAACGGAAGAAAACTCTCGACTCACTAAGTCTCGGGATGTAAACAATACCTCTCCTGAGCAAAATATTAGCTTGCCACCATATGACTTAACCGCGCTACGCTCTTCGTTATGACGGTATTGATGCTCTTTGCCCTTAACCACTATCTGAGGCCGGCGCTCCAATATAGTATCTACAACGGCGCCACCTAGAAGAAAGGCCTCATCAACGTAAGAGCAACTCCGGACACCCTCGAGACGCAAGTCTTCAGGCACCAACACCTCGTGGGAACTTGAATTATCAGGCTCTACTCCAACAATGAGCCTGTCCCCGCTCTCACGGGCAAATTTGAGGAGTCGTACATGCCCGGGATGCAGAACATTAAATCGCCCAGATACAAAGACGGTATTCATAGAGTTATCAGGTGCTTTAAAAAGTTGGCTTTCACTGTCGCAACGGTGAGTCCATTCCGCTCATAATTCGCCTCGACTGCGCGATCACATATTAACGGCTATCAGATATACCGCACGACGAAGCACCAGCGGTATCTAGAATGATAACAGTGCAACAGCAAAAGAGCCTGCACCATTTGACAATGACAAACGGACCTCAGCTTAAGTGTGACACACAATCTTCATGCTACCCAAATAGACGCAGGTTATGGGGTGCATTCAGGCTTGCAGCCAACGCATAGAGCAAGGAGATAGTGCGCCATTGGCAAAAAGCCCGTATGCACCGTCTCATCATTCATAGAGAACATAAAGACTTGCTCAAAATGTCGCTCCATGAGTTCGCGCAGTGATTCACCGCTTTTGCAATTAACGTGCCCTATCTTGCTCTGTGGCGAGGCGTGAACCTGAGACTCTAAGGATGGTGCCCCAACTATGAAAACTCCGTTTGGAATCAAAGAACGCTTAATATTATTAAGGAACACGTCCTCATCCGCTACAGGAATATGCTCCAGCACATCGAGAGCAAAAGCGGACTCAAATGCGGCATCTCCGTATGGACCCTTGAGAATATCGTGGGTTCTAAATTCTAGGGGCCAATTAGGATTGTATCGTTTCCGAATATCATCAATGAAGACTTGATCTATATCTACAGCAGAGACCTCATCCACAGTTTGTTGTACCAACCGCGTTCCAAATGCATCTGCACAGCCTATCTCCAAAACATTTCTCTTACCGGACAACATCTTGGCAACAAACTTGTATCTTGCGAGCGTAAAGAGAGTGCGCTTCGGATCATTATTCCATGATTCATTGGCCATCAGTCCAAATTTGCTTATTCCGTGGCGATGCTCCGTTGTTAACAGAACGGCGTATTGCGGCTCTACAGTCGCCCGTCTATCTGAGTCAGTCATTATTTCTTTACGCCAGCCGACTCCTTTCGATTTTTCATCATGGAAGTATCGCCAATGCCGAAAAATTCAGCCTCGCCAATCCCGTTTCTAACCTTCCCAGTGAGCTCAGTAAAAGCCACGTGCGCTTGCACTATCGTCTGTTCGATTGTTGAGTATTTGTAGGTACCCAGCCGACCAATGCTCATAACATTTTCTGGCAGGTCATCCATATACTGGTCTACCAAACGCATATTTTCTCTCGTTAAGTACGGATAAAGCTTGTTGCTCCTTGAGGGTTTTTCCAAAACAAAAAGACTGTCCTCAGAATCATAATAAGTTATTTTTTTAAATTCGGTGATCCGAGTGTGTCTCTCCTTGCCTGCATAATGGCAGAACCTAACATCACCGGGAAACGCCTGTTTTACTGGAAGGATGAATACCTCAAAGTCACGTCCCGCATAAGGAAGTTCACCGTGCTTATAAGAAAGTAGCTCATCAATAGGAATTGTGCTTACAACTAGGTCTGCTCTCATTTTTTTTCCATCAGAGAATGTTAACGCCGCATCTTCTAAGTCAATTGATGCAATCTCCGAATCCAGGTGCACATTCACGTCTTTGACCATAACATCAAAATATCCATTGTACCCATCCAATGGAACTGGATAACCAATGTAAGAGCCTTTGTATGCGTTCTTGGCGCCCGTCTCGATAGGTTTATCTTTAGCTGACCATTTAAAAATATCAAATATCTTGTTGGAATCAATCATCCACATCTTTTTGGAATATTGATTAACAAACATATTGTAAAGCGTTTCACCAACTCGGTTAATCCAATATTCCTCGAAATCATTGGGCTCTGAGCTATTGTCAGCTAGCTTTAGTTCCTCTTTGATTTTTTCCGCTCGACTCATTTTCGGGATGTCATCTTCATGTATGGGGTACGAAAAAAAACGGCCTTCGTCTTCCACGTAGGTTTGTAGCTCAAAAGGAAATCTGCGGAGTGGCACAATTGAATTAAGGTAACTGTAAACTGCCTCACTGTAGCCATAGTACACTCTGGGCCCGTAGGTAAAAGGATGGCCACCGTAGAAAAATGTGCGGCACCCGCCACCCAGATGTGGCTCCTTTTCTATGAGATCGACAACCCATCCCTCAGCTGCCAGCAAGTTTGCGATTGTTGTCCCAGCGAACCCCCCACCTAGCACGAACGCTCTCATGGTCGACTCCTCCACGGTGTAAATCTCAGCATTCCAAGCGTAACACTAGTTGGCATTTACGGTGTCCCCGACTTGTAACATCCTTGGCAGATTCTTGGGATTTTGCCGTCAATATGATCTTGTCGAAAGGATGTGTACTCGTCGCCTACCCAAATCTCAGATGCTTTTTGATTTTCGGCCTTTTCCTCAAAGTGGAAGGCACTGGGATCTGCAACCATGCAGCAAGGAACAACTTTAGAATCTGAAGTTATCACCGCCCGCTCGAAAGGCCAGGGACAAAGACTGTCGATGCCTGTACTATCGAATTTCGCGTTCACATTCCAGAATGTGAGGTTTATATCGAGGGAATTAGACAATTTCACAAGAGATTCCATTCGCTCGACAGTCATGAGATCGTCTACGGTGACAAGTCTATTTCTCTCAAGTAGATCTGCGTCCCCCCACCCATGAAGATTGAGGGAGAAAACCACATTCTGGAAATTGAGCTCTTTAGCAAGCTTGAGGTGATTCTCTAAAAAGTCGAAATTATCTTTTTGGACGAGAGTCCACATTTTAGTTCGCTTCTTTCCAACAGAATCTCCGTAGTCGTTGAGCATCTTTATGTTTCTTTTCACGGTCTCAAAGTGAGACCCAACGCGGATGGTCTCGAAGACCTCTTTGCTGTGCCCGTCCACCGAAATGTCGATTTCACATACATCGCTATCGACAAGCTTCTTAAAATTTGATTTCAGATGTAATAACGACGCATTCGTAGTAATCCTTACCCAGATCCTGCGTGCTCTCGCATATTTTATCATTTCGAAGAAATCGTCGCCTTGTAGCAGCGGCTCACCAAGACCATTTAATTTGATCTCCACTAAACCGTATTGGTCATCGATTAACTTCTCGAAAGATTTGAGCGTCATATCATGAGCTCGTTGACGTTTCGGCCAAGAACTTACAACGCACATTGAACACGCAAAGTTACATCTGGATACGTTTTCTATATCTAGCTTGACCGGCAAGTAAGTCACTTTAGCCACCCGGCGAGATTTTTTTTTGTATTCGAGGTAATTTTCCTTCTTCCTCGAATCTTGATGCAAGCAAGCTTCTAATTCAGCCTCATAAAAAGCCGTGCCGGCTGACGGCGTCGGCCGAGGCAACGTTAATAAATATTCTGCTATCGACATTACTTTAGTCCAACCCCCCTCAATGGGTAATCATCATCAATACATTGCGCCCGCCAAATAATTTTTAGCACTCTCGATCAGCTTTATCCGATCAAGTTTAGACCGCTCTGTCCAGTCGATAACCTGCAGGTTAGGATGCGCCCAAGAGAATTGGGTTCCAATACTGGGACCCTTGCGGGTAAGAAAATCTCTAGATGATGTAACTTCGGCATCATCCCATTTACCAAAAATAAGGAAATCCACTCCGCTGAAAAATAGCAAGGTGTACATCCCACAGGCCCACGAAATATTCTTATTGGCCAACTCGTACGTTGCGAGTCGTAGCTCTAAATTGGATCCTGCTTCCTCAACACAGTCCCAGTCGTAATTTCTGTAACGCCCTTTTGTAAATATGTCGTCATGATCTGGTATCACCACAGGCCTCAATCCAAGCTCACATATTTCGTTATATAGCTCATACCAGTCGTCAAGATTAATATTCCGCTCAGGCTTTTGAATCGCAGTCCTGAGTGTCAGGCAGACGTCAAAATCTCCATATTTCCCTGCAATCCATTTTCTAGCAACATCCGTCGATCTAAAAATAAAGGGCTTTTTATGCCAATCAAAAAGCGGGGTCAAATGGACGAAGTTTGTTGGAATCTGAGATGTTTGTGAGGAAAAATCTAGTTTGTCGGGATGATAATCTTTTGGATACCTAGGTGTATGTAGTTCTACGTCTCCATCTCTTACGATATATGTATTGTTCAAACATTTAGTGATTGACAGCAGAGTCATTATCACGTTCTGAAATTTCCACTCGTCATATCCATCTTTATAAGATGCTTCTATTTTATTAGACCGACGAAAGTAAGGTCGGATTAAGTATACGTCGATAGTGTCGTAGCCATTTTTTTTTGCATGCCCGTACCCAATGGCAAGAAATACCGCGAAATCGAAAGTTAATGGGGCTACTCGAAAATCGTAATATATGGGAAAGGCTTTCATGTTGAGATCTAAAGTGTCCCTAATTGGCTACCTAGCCTGAGCTCATCGTTTATGAAATTTAGGACTTTGCTTGTTGGTTCTGGAGCCAGGCCCAGCGCCCGGGTCGTGCGGCTCATTGCTAGCACTGGAGGAAAAGGTTCGCTTGTCTTTTGTGGGGGCGCTAGGCACCCACTTATTCTGCCCGGGTTTATCTTAAGGCTGCTACAAAGCTGAGAAAAAAAATCGAAGTAGCTGAGCTCGCATTTTCCTGACAAGTGGGCAACACCGATTGTGCCGGACGACAAAATTTGGGTTATCGCTTTGCATACGAAGCCAGGAGAGATTGGGCTAACTTTCACATTTTCAAACGCGGGCACTGGTGGCGCTGTCAAATCTATAATTTGCTTTACGATCGGAGTTTTACTCGAAATGCACTTGGTCATTCTAAGCACCGTAGTAAGTGATTTGATTTCAGGGTCCAACTCAATCAATTGCTCACAGGCTAGCTTTTGTGCGCCGTAAATTGTTACCGGATCCCTAGCGGAAAATTCGGAGGGAGCCTCATGCTTTCCGCTGAACACGGCGCTGGAGGATAAGAATATTGTGAAAATATCGTTTGCAGTAAGTTCACGAATCAATCTTAAGATTGCGTCAACATTTACCGTAGCGCTCTGCCCCGGGGCTTCTTCACAGTCTTTTACTCCTGTTATTCCAGCACAGATCACACATGCATCAATGCCCTTCAAAGGCAGTGTGCTTGGCGAGGTCGCGCCAAGAGAGAATGTCAAATCCCTACGATCTCCTCGCCTGCTAGTGCCCAAGACAAGGTATCCGAGTCGTTTAAGGTGGCTGTAGATATATGAGCCTAAGAAGCCCTGATGGCCAATGATCAATACCCTACTCTTAGGGGGTAGATGTGTCTTCATAAGACGCAAAACGGCGACAATTCAACAAATTTCATATAAGCCACGTACCCGATTCTCCAAGGTAATTAGTCGTTGAAGCTACAATCGTCAATAAAGATAGGAGTGAGGCCTCCCTCGATAATTGAATACCATCCCGATTCAAAAAGGCCCCGAAAACCAATCTCCAGGAACATCAGGCATCTGATCATTGCAGTCTGTCTCCTTTTGATTAATGACAGGGCTTTCGAACATTTCGGCGACTCTCTCTACAATGTGGTGGCTTCTAACATAGAAGCCTCTCGTTAGAGCGACGCTAGTGGGCTCCGGAACATCTGGCATGGCCAGGCGACTAGGCGGCTTCTTGAGTTGGTTGAACAGCTCCATGCTGACTATGGCAACGATCTCACCAGCTATAGAGCCGGTTGTAAACGCTGTATCTAATGCGAGAAACATACCCGTTCGCGCTACCGAGGAGAGGATGGTGTCCCAGTCCAGCGGGCGAATTGTCCGCAAATCTAAAATTTCTGCCTCAATTCCATACTGTTGAGAGAGAACTTTTGCCGCCTCCAAGGCTTCAACAGTTAGGTAAGATGAGCTGGTAATCGTTATATCGGACCCAGAACGCAGAACATTCGCGGTGCCAATCGGTATCCGAAAATCTCCATCGGGAACCTCACCAAGGCCTCCATGAAGCCATCGGTGTTCAATAAAGACCACTGGATTCGGATCGAAGATTGAGGACAACAAAAGGCCTTTCGCGTCTCTCGGCATAGTCGGCATAACAACCTTCAATCCCGGAATGTGTGCAAACCATGAGTGCAGATTCTGTGAGTGTGTGGGGCCTTGCCCCCACCCTCGGCCAACGATCAGGCGAATTGTTACAGGCACACTTTGTTGAGAGCCAAACATGTAATGCCATTTCGCAGCTGCATTTACCAATTGGTCCAGAGCGAGCAGAAAAAAATCTAAACGCTGATGCGTCACTACTGGTTTTAAACCGCCCAGCGCGGCACCAGTCGCAACTCCTGTCATGGCATTTTCAGAGGTCGGCGTATCAAATACACGTTTGTCACCGAAGCGCTCTTGCAGTCCAGTAGTTGTACCGAAGATTGCCTTGGGATCGTCCACTCCCAAGCCATAACAAATAACAGTGTCGTCCTGTGCCATCGCCTCGACAAGCGCCTCGTTGATAGCTGACGAAAAGGTTTTTAAGTCCTGCGGGCTCAAGCGTACTCCCCTGTGAATGCCTCATCAGCACTCGGAAATAACGATATCTCCGCAAAGTGAAATGCGGCATCAACTTCGTCTCGAATCTCGCGCAGAATTGCTGATTCCAATTCGTCTAGATTAGGCACACCTGTAGCGAGCTGACGGCGCAACAGTGAGATAGGCTCACGTCGTTTTGCTCTTTGTAACTCCTCAGCAGGCCGATATGCCAAATCATCGTCGTAATTTGGTCCACAATGTTCGCGCCACCGATACACTGAGTACTCCACCAACCATGGCCCGCCTCCTGCACGAATATCCGCAAGCACATGTGCGCAGTCTTCGTAAGCCGCTAGAGCATCGTTCCCATCACCCTGAACGGTTTTCAACCCCATGCTTTTTGCGACGCCTGCGATAGATCGATCCGCGGGCTGACGAGACTTAATGGAACTGTAAACGCTGTAGAGATTATTCTCACAGACGAATAGAACCGGTAGCCCGCGCAACGCGGCAAAATTCAATGACTCGTAATAGACACCCTCTTCTGTAGCTCCATCACCAAAAAAAACACAACTTACCTGATCGGTGCCCTTGTAGTGTGCGGCAAGAGCGAGTCCCACACCTATGGGAATACTATTGCCCACAATGGCCGATGTCCCCATGAAGCCAGCCTGTAAATCGACAAGGTGCATCGAGCCGCCTTTGCCTCTTGAGCAGCCACTGGCTTTGCCGTAAATCTCTGCGATCATTGCATTAAGGTTGCCACCCTTGGCAAGGTAGTGCGCGTGGCCACGATGAGTACTTACCGCAAAGTCAGAAGATAAGAGACATTCAGCCAGCGCAGCGGGAACAGCCTCTTGCCCAGTGGACAGGTGGGTTGGGCAGCGCATTCTTCCCTCGGGATACCTCTCCGCTATTTCTTCCTCCACAGCACGAATCCTGTGCATATGTTTCAACAATCTCAAACCTAATTCAGCTTTGTCGCGAGAATTCATGGAGTAAACCAGTAGTAATCGCCGGTGTAGCCGGCATCGCCAAACAGCAGGATCCAATCTTCGACAGAAAGGATAGTGCGCGCGGTAAGATTCCAGTCAAACATCCTTTTCATCTCTGCATCGTTACGAAACGCATCCACAGTAATGAACGAGTGGCCGCGAGCCACCCTTTCAATCTCTGAGAGCGCTTGAATACAGCCTTGTCGATCAAGGTTATGCAGCGTATTGATTGAGATCACGACATCGAAACTCTTGGAAGCGAATGGCAGCTGCTGAGCGCTGGCTAACCCGACTTTGCCGCGAACAGTCTCTTTGGCTTGAGAAATAGCATAGTCTGAGATGTCCACCCCTTTCACTGAGATGCCGGGAACCAGTTCCTGCAAATCATGGAGCAAAAAGCCTTTAGCGCACCCCACATCCAAAAGAGACGACCCCGCGCCTAACCCCCAATAGTCAACCAGAGTAGGTACCACGGGCTGCCAAAACCGCGGGTGATATGAAAAGCCACCGTAACCGTGCCTGCGATCGCCATCAAAAAACTCCTGCCCAAACTGGCGAGCTATAGCCCTGTCGTTGTCGGTTTTTGCAAAGGCCCGCTCAGCAACCTGCCTGTTGGGCTTTGGATAATTTGCGAGGAGATCAACCTCTATACCCAAAATACAGTGTCCTCGCGTCTGTGATTGCCGGCCAGTTCAGCAGGCCAAATTGATTTTAGGGTTTGTGTTCATAATCCTCGGGCTGCCGTTTAAGCTCATTCAGCTCTCGGCGTACCCAGTCGATCACGCTGGCCATACCCTCGGACAAACTGATCTGCTCAGCCCACCCAAGTTGCCGAATCTTGTCGCTTTTCAACCAATAGACCTCATCTTTACCCGGGCGCTCCGGTGAATTTTGCACCGCCTCCTCAAATAAAATACCCAACATCCCACACAACATTTCCACCAGTTCTCGAATGGTCACCACTGTATGTGTCGAAATATGATAAGTCTCACCAACCGGCGCCTCAAGAGCGACTCTCCACGTCGCCTCACAGACATCGTCAATATGAATAAACGACCTGCTAGAAGTACCACCACCGTGCAATTGCAACGTTTTACCTGTTAAGAGATAGAAAACCGTGCGAGGGATAATTCGGTAGAGAGGTTGCCCTGCGCCATAAACATTGGCCGCGCGCGTGCTCACGACCGGCAAATCAAAGGTTTCCTGGTAAATGCGCATTAACATGTCGCCGGCAGCGCGAGAAACAGCATAAGGAGTGGAGGGGTTGATCGTCGCTTGCTCAGCAACCCACCCGGTTGTTGAGCCGTAGACTTCCGGGGTTGTTACGTGCACATACCGATCAAGAAAATCGAGGTGCCTTAGTCGCTCAGCTAAACGTGCGAGCGAGACCACGTTAGTCGTCATCCAATCGGCTGGATTATCCCAACTCTCTGCAACCATACTTTGCGCAGCGAAGTTAAATATAAAGCCCGGCCTGTGTTCCTTAAGCATCGCAAACAATCGGTCAAGATCATGATTTAAATCAAGACGCTCGAACCGTATGTGGGCGTCGTAAGACTTCCAGGTGTGCGGGAGAAATACACCATCGGGCTGTTTAGAGCGGCTGACCGCCAAGACGTCAATACCTCGCTCCAAGAGGTATGCACAAAAACTCGCCCCCGAGAAAGAGTTCGATCCGATAATGCAGACTTGCATGACCCTAAACTGTGGCCAAATCTATCATGCAGCGGCCAGCGGTTGCCCCGCTTCGCATATCTGCAATCTGTTCGTTGATACATGCCAACGGCCTGACATCGCTAATGAGCTCCCCAAAAGGAATACCTCGGTCTGCTGCAAGATTCATATATCGGATAATGTCTTTATGAGGCTTCGCTTCCCCACCGTGGCTTCCCAATATACGCTTTCCAAAGTGCAATGGTAGGGTGTTCAGTGCGGCCACCGCAGCTTGGTTGGGCACTCCGACAAGCAAAACCCGACCATTTACATCAACAAAGTCATAGCCGCGTGAAATCACCTCTGGGTCACCCGTGTTATCAACAAAAATATCTGGGCCTTTTCCGCCAAAAGAATCACTGATCTTCGCCCAGGGATCGACTGCCGCTCCATTTATGGTTTCAGTTGCGCCGCAGTGTCGTGCTAATTTGAGTCGATTCTCAAACAAATCCACAGCCACGATTTTTCTCGCCCCTGCCAGATGCGCCGCTTGAATAATATTGAGGCCAATGCCTCCAGCACCGAATACGACCACATCTTCGCCAAGCCGCAGCCCGGATTGGTTATCGATTAATCCAAAGCCTGTAGTCACGGCACACCCGTAAAGGGCAGCTATCTTCAAGTCGGTATCGTCAGGTATAGCTGTAAGTCTATTTTCAGATATAACCGCATGCCGATTAAACGTCGTTACCCAGCCTGCATTGAGGGTTTCTGCGCGCCATCGATATTGAGGCACATTGGCTTCAATACCCAAAGACGGTTTCCAGTGCGCCACTACCGTATCGCAGGGCTGCACATGGCGGACTCCAGGGCCAATGGCGAGCACCTTTCCAGCCCCCTCATGCCCAAGTAAATGAGGTAACCACTTATCGAGCCCTTTTATCCCATCAATCTCTCCCAGTTGGCTGCCGCAGATTCCACTGAAGGCCAGCTCAACCAGAACTTGACCAACTCCAAGAAATTCCGGGAGTTCTATTTCATCGACAACAAGCGGCTTACCCTGCTCAACGAGAATCGCTGCTCGCGTCTTCCGCGGAAATTTATCGCTGCTTAATTTCATCGCTGTGCTTGTAAAGCCACTGCATCAACATATGACCAATAATGAGCTGGAGATCTTCGCTAATCTGCATGTCTTCGACGGCGACATGCATCGGGACATCCGCCAATTCTTTGGCCTGACCGCCAGAGTAACCAAGCACGGCAAAGCTTGTTACCCCGCGCGCCTTGCAGAGTTCCAGTGCCCGCAAGATATTGGGAGAATTACCACTGCCACTCAGCGCTAGAGCAACGTCGCCAGGTTGAGCCAAAACCTCAAGCTGGCTGGCGAAGATATTTTCGTAACCTTGATCATTTGCTAGGCAGCTAATGACGGCCGTATTAGCACTGAGCGCATGCACTCGTATGCCGTGCCCGGTTATTTGAGAGACGCCATACAAAAAATCGTTGGCGAGATGTATTGCATTTCCTGCCGATCCACCGTTACCAAAGATAAAAAACTGGCGATCATCCCTCCAGCATTCAATTAAGGCTTCGGCTAGCCGTTCGATTTCAACTAGCGGTGCGCGCTCCGCGGCCGTGATTAGACGATTCACGTAGTCCGCCCCAAACTCAGCGAAAGGAAGTTTCTTCATGAGATCTCACCCGTAGAGAAGATCGTTTCCTGCATCCATTTGAGATTGTAGTGACGATCATCATCTTCCAGAACGCCCTCTCGAAACGCTTTGACCATCTCGTCAATTGCGACGGCTACCGATTTTTTAGGCCGAAAGCCGGTGGTGAGAATTCTGTCGCTATTTACTCGATAAGAGCGTGGATCATTGGAGGGCATCACTCCGACAGTTGCTCCAGTGACCCGTGCCACCTTATCCGCAATCTCTGCGATGGAGAGATTTTCAAACCCCGCGTTGTAGATTCCTGCTAGCTGCGGATTGCCAAGAAGAAACAAATATAGATCCGTAATATCGTCTATGTGGATATTGGGGCGGACCTGATCGCCGCCCAATACTGTTATTTCACCTTTTGCCAATGCCTGCATCGTCAATAGGTTTACAGCCACATCCAACCTCATCCGCGGTGAGAGGCCACAAACCGTAGCGGGCCTCACTATCTGCACCGTCATTTCATTGCAATAACTAAGTAAAACTCGCTCAGCGACCATCTTGGTTTTGTTGTACTCAGAAAGAGGTATTAGGCTGAGATCCTCGGTGACATTCGACTCACTTTTTAGTCCATACACGCTCCCTGATGAAGCATAAATAAAGTGCGGAACGCCCGCTCGTGCTGCCTTATCGGCGAGCTGCATCGTGGCAAGACAACTCACCTCCCAAGTCAATTTAGGATCAAGGTCACCACAGGGGTCATTAGCAATTGATGACAGGTGCACTATTGCGTCAACATCGGATAAAGGTATGGAACTGATATCGCGCACATCCGCATTGATCACAGCAAGCTTGGGATCCGGCTGGAGGTAATTGCCAAACCACATGATATCTAGCGCAACCACATCATGGCCGGCTTTAATCAACTTCGGGACTAAAACAGACCCCTTGTAACCACAGGCACCTGTCACTAAAACTTTCACTTCAACGCTCTACTTTCAACAGGCTCGCTCGCTGCCAGTAACTGAGATGACCAAGAGTAATCCCGTTGAGCCTGCGCGAGGGCTTCGGGAGTACCGATATCCTTATGGTAAAGGGTGTTCTTAAAGGTCACTAGTCGCTGAAGAAGAAGAGGGATGATATCTCGGCTGATATCACATATCTCCGGCTTCCCGGCCTTATCAATAATTTCGAGGACTTGCGGTGTAAATATAAATACCGCCGCATTCGCCAATTTACCGGGCGGGTTCGCCACTTTTTCGTGCATTTTAACTACACGACCCAAAGAGTCCGTTTCAACGACGCCACAGGCCGAGGGCTCATCGGTGTCAAATGTCATCATGGTTCCAACACATCCCTCCGGACGAGTGGTATGCGCGGAAAAAAATGCGGGCCAATCAATAACCGAAAAATTGTCCGCATGAGCAACAAGAAAGTCACTTTCTGCAAGTCTTGAGCGGTGTTGAAGCAATGTTCCACCTGGCCCCAACAAGCGCTCCTCATGACTTAAACACAAGCGTGGAGGTCCTCTGTAGTTTGAGGCAAATTTCACCACCTCACCTGCGAGGTAATGTGTGTTGACGATAACTTCATCGAACTGACAAGAGTCCGCCAAGCGTTCGAGCCAATGCTGCAGAAGGGGTTTCTCGCCAATACTCACGAGACACTTAGGCGTCGTCTCAGTGATAGGGCGCAACCGCTCGCCAAAACCTGCAGCCAATAAGACCGCCTTCATTTCCTCGCTGTCCGAGGGCACTCTTCACCTCGCATCGAAAATGATGTGAGGCTAAGCCATAGAATTTCCAGAATTATTGCTTCGTTAGCTTTACGCATGTCTCAACCGAATTAACTCTCTCGAAACTTTCTACGCCGGGGAGAACGGCTGCTTGCTCCGCGAACCAGCGGTGATCCAGCAAATAATGATGATCGGGCCCCAAACCGTCGTAGAGGATATGTCGCGTGTATTGTTTTGTATTTTTGACACTGAAGTTAAGGTCGCGGCCGAACATGCTCAGGTAGGGCGGGGACGTAAGCTGAAGAGCGTGGGCCACATTCGCAAGAACTTCGGCCACTTCAAGCATTTCTTCCTCGTCTAAGTGAGAAAAATAGTGCGCGAGTAAGGAGCGTTTCAGAAAAATCTCACTTTTTTCATAAACCCAAATGGCGAGAGTGCCTCCCGGCTTTAAAACTCTCCAGAGGTCCCATAGGGTGGCCGCAGGATCTTTTGTGTGATGAAGCACTCCCCAACAAAAAACAAAATCGATACTTCCGTCCACCAGTGGGATACCGTCGCCACTCGCTCTAATTGGGACGAAACTGGATGTAGTAATTAAGCGGGCAGCCTCTGTCACTGCGTCTGACAAATCCAGGCCAAAAACCAGCTCCGCCGATCCGAGACAGATCTCTGACAACCGACCCAAACCACACCCCACATCTAGGCATACCCCACCGCGTAATACGGTTGGATGGACGCCGAGTCGCATGAATTGATCCAAGTGTTTGAACCGGTCATGCCTGTAGTCGTCGTATAACTGCGTCCATTGGAAGCCAAAATCTTCCGCATAACTTTTTGAATGAACCTGGTCATCTACCAGATAGTAGAAGTCTCGTTTCGGGCCTCTATCAGTTGGCCTGCAAATGGGCTTTTGGCAATCAGCCCAATCTACTTGACGGAGTCGATTACCTATGATGATTTCAGCAAGATTCATTAACTTCCGATTCCAAGTGAGCCATCAGGCATCGCGCGTAAATTAGAAGTCAAGGTCTCAGGATCTTGAATAGCATTGAGCGACCTGAGGGATGCGATGAAATCGATCATTCTTCTATGAGTGATATCGCGAACATGCTCAGCTCGCTCATCGAAATAAGTGTGCGCTTGCAATGTCAAGCCAGCTACTGCAGTGACTAACTTTGAGGCCAGAACGGACCCCTCATATTGCAATCCAGACAGAGGCAAAAATACCGGTCCCTCGCTTGATGGCGAAAATGAGGTTTGTGAGTTAGACGGGGTTATTTTGGCTGAGATTGATACGGCACCCACGGCCTCGACATAGTAAGAAAAACTCGCGGTTTCTGAGTCGGCGTACCTCGAAGTTACAATTCTCTCGCCAATTGGCAACGTCACTGCAAGCCTCTCAGAATCTTGACTGAGACGAAGATCAGGCGCGGAGAACTCTGCTTGAACGCTCGGGAAATAAGCCGAAACATAGCACTCTAAATGCGCACCGGGATCAAACTCACCCAACATATAAAAAGGCCAGACGGGGAGCGGCAAGGCCGCAACCGCCGAAAAACAATACTTTACGGAGGTCGATCTGAGTTGCTCAGCATCCGCTAACCTGTACCACTGGAGCGCGTTTCCCGCCTCCTCATTGCGGATGCCAGCCAAAACAAAGCCACGGGCTTCGTCTGGCAGATTGTTTACTTCGGCCTCGGTTAACTCTGTGAACTCTGCCAAGTACCGCAGACTGCGACACAGCTCACCCTCGTGGACAGAGGAAATCATCTGCGCAGTCAGGATGTGCTGTAGAGACTGGAGATTCACTGCTGAGACATCCCAATTCGTTCACATCATCCGGATAGGCAGACTTTGTTGCCTAGAGAGCTGCAAAACCTCGGGCGGCACGAGAAGAGCAAGTGGAGGTGACTCCTGACCGCTATCCGGCGCTTTTGCGTTTGGCCGGATGAGGATCAGATTGGGATAGATATCCCGGAGTTTTATCCCGTTGACTACTCCTTTTTCCAAGCCCTCAAAGTCATCTAACAAAAAGACCGTTTTGTTGTGCATTATAGACGGTACCAAATTCAAGTCTGCATCTTGTAATCGCCCGTCTAAAAAAAACAGATCGGCCTTTACGCCTCTAGATACCAGATGCTCAAACATCTGCGTTGAAGTGGTCTTGCCGAAGTACTCGATTTCTCCTGCGGAGGTTAAATGTCCCGGGTCCCATGCATCAAAGGTTGCGTCGCAGGTGTAAAGTTTTTCAATTGCTGGTCTGGCGCCGATGAAGAGCGCCGCAGTAGACCTCCCAATATACGTGCCAACTTCTATGACCACTTTCGGAGCAAAATAACATCCGAGTAACCACAGTAACTTGGTGGCTTCGAGCGACATAGAGCCCGTCTCACCGGGAAAATCTCTGGCAAGCACATTAGAAATACTTAGAATGCTCTCTGCATCGGATGTGGCTTCTTTAGCACACGCCGCACGCTGCAGCTGCGGCCAAAATGCGCCAGTGATCATTGATTCCGACAAATATAACTGCATTTCATGCCACCAAAGTTATTTTATCGACTCTGTGAAAAGCGCCGGCTAGCTAATTAGCCCACAAGATTATTTACGAGCTGATGATGCTCATCGTTGACCCTTTGGTCGTTGTTATTCCAAACATACTTCGGGAAGTGATGGCCATTGATCTGCACCGAATGCACCGACGGCCCCATGATCTCCCCCCAGGTTTTTGTTACCCCGATCGCACGCTTGGCGCAGTCTGTCCAGATTTGTCCGAACTCAGACGTTGAGGTCTCGGGGAAGGCTGGCACGCCCATCGTAAAGTGCAGGTTACCGCTCGCGGCCTGACAATCTTGATACCCAACGAGCTGGTTCCATTTGCCATCCATCTCGCCGATATCTGCCTCATCTAGCCAGCACAGGCCGTGCAGGTTCTGTTCTGTGTTCTGAATGAAATCAGGTGTCAGCGTTCTATTTTTCGGGTGTGCATTGTTAAACAACATCATAGAGGATTGCTCGAACTGGGCAATGGAGCGCACCACGCTAATAGCTTGATCGTCGTTAAAATATTGGGTCATTTCGCAGATATCCGACACCAGAAACATGTCAGCATCGAGGAAAAGAGCATGGCCCTGATAATTGCAAAGCCACGGCACCAGAAAACGCGAAAACGTAAATGGCGTCAGGCCACGGCGCGTAATGGGAAGCGTACTTAAAATAAGCGGGGTAACGCTGACAGGCCGCGATGCAGTTTCAAGAATAGAGTGCTGCAATGCGGTGTAAGACACGGCTTGGCGCTCGTCGTAGCCGATAAACACTCTGAACACATTTTCTGACTGGCTCATTACTGCTCTCCCGCGTGTCATCACGCTCTCACGAGGTCAACCGCTCTGCGTCGACCCGTTAATCCTTGCCAAAGTTGCCCATGTTCTCCCACGTGGTCGCCATCGACTCACGCGTGCTGTTGAGTGTGCTAACCAAGCTCTCCATCACTGTGAACTGCTGCAAATAGCGCTCATAAACCGCCTCCATGCGCGTCTCAAGTGTCGCAAGATCAGCTTCGTAACGCTTGATCGCGGTTTGCGCAGAGGTCGTTCGCGTCACGAAAATACCGCTGATTGAATCTGTCAGGGTCTCCAACTTAATGACGGCATCCGTCGCCAAACCCTGTGACTGTCCATCGTATCGGGACTGATTGTTAGTGCCGGCAGATAGCATGGTCGAAATATCATCAAAACTGGATGCAGCCACGGTGTCATACGTTGCTTCCGTGAAAGTCAACTTTCCTTCTCGGTCAACCGACACCCCGATATCACGCATCGCTGTAATGTTACCGCTGGGCGTCGAGGAATCCTGTGTTACCGCCTGATAGATCGTGTCGCGAACAGTTCTAATCGTGGCGAGATCCTTCGCGAGGGAGCCGCCGACTTCCTCTTCTTCTGAATCGGCATCAGAAAGTTCATCCAGCGCAAATTTAACATCGTTATAGAGCGCAACCATGTCCTGGAGTTTTGTCTTTAGCGTCGCCCGATCACTGACTACATTAACGCTAGTCGTGGCGCCACCACTGTGCGTGCCGACCAGCGATAGCGTCACGCCAGGAATCACGTCATTCAGGCTATTACTCGATCTTGTGATCGATACCCCGTTGTAAGTGAGCGATGCATCCGCAGGATTCTGCAGCGACTTGGTGCCTGAGTTGTCGGCAGTGTTGCCATTACTATTGTCGTGGAATCCGAGGTCACTGTCAGACAGCGTCGAGCTCACCACATAACTGTTCGCGGCACCGGTCGCACCGGTGAGCATGATTCGATAGTTGGACCCACTGGAGTCTTCGGCAAGCAGCGTAGCTGTCACACCGGCATTAGCAGCATTAATCGCATTGACAATACCCTGCGGCGTGTCGTTACCCGCCTCTACCGTGACATTAGTAGCACTCCCCGTGCCCGGTGTCACGGTCAAGGTAAAACCGCTACCCCCATTCAGCGATTGCGTGGTTGAGGTGTATTGATTCGATTTATTGCGCTGCGCGGCCGCTAGGGACGTAACACCAATATCAGAGATGCCACTCAGTGCTGATCCATCAGTGGCAGTGATAGATACCTTTGTTGTGTCAGAGCTCGTTGCAGTGGGTGTCGCCAGCTCCGATGAGTCGTTCAGTGCATTGAATGAGTCAATCAGAAGTTGAACATTAAATTTAAGAACCGCAAGACCGGAAATCTTGGCCTCACTCTCTTCGATATTGGCATTCAATTTTGATTCACGCGGTGCTTTCTCAACGTCGGTCAAATCTCGCGCCAGCTTTATAATATCGATGCCAGAACCCTTGCCCATACCGAGCAGGACCGTGGAGGCTACGTTTTCAGTCGACATTGCTCAGCTTCCCCAGACTCTTCAGTTATCGCATGAAGTTAAACAAGGACAGCTGCGCAACCTTGACGAAACTCGCTTGCAAGGCTTGCAGGGCTACAGATTCCTGTGACAGCTCAGTCACGGCTTTCGCATAATCAAGATCGTCTTCTCGGATGAGCAATTCATCAATACGCAGTGTCGTCTCATCGATTACGGTTCTCTGCGATTCAATCGCCGCTAACCTACCGGCCATGGCGCCGTAAGAGTTGATGAGTCGATCGCTAATTTCATTAACGTCGTCGACCCGCGCTTTCACGCCCGCGCCGTCGTTTGCTCTCATGTCCGCCACCAAATCATCGAGCGCTGCAAAATCAGCTGGTGAAAACAAATCAGGTCCAAGAGTATTGATCTCAATGCTGCGCACGTCGGACACGTTGATTTCAAGGCGACCGTAATCACCGTTGTAAGACACTACGCCATTCACATCCTCGACAAAGGCAGGCGAGCTGGTCTTGTTCCCCGAGAATATGTAAGCACCCGTTAGATCTTGAGTATTACCCAAATTCATTAACTCATCCCGGAGCGCTTGAATCTCGGTCGCAATCACATCCCGATCAGATGCACCAAGCGTGTCACTCGCACTTTGAATCGTCAGTTGCGTGACGCGTTGCATGATATTGGTCATCGACTCAAGCACCGCACTCTCTGCAGTCAATCGCGTTTCGGCCGCGTCGACATTCTTGGTGTACACCTCTTGGCGCTTTTTAGCGCCCTCTAGACCAGAGATGAGATTGGCTTTACCCGGGTCCTCGCTCGGCTTGACGATTTGCTTGCCACTGCCCAGCTTGGCCTGCAACTCGGCGACCTTACTCTGCCCGGTGCTCATCTGTTCACCGTTGACCTGATAAAACTGATTTGTCGAAACTCTCATGGCTCAATTAACTCGCTTGAATCAAGGTATCGAACATGCGCTGCGATATCTGAATCACCTGCGCCGCCGCCTGGTAGGCCTGCTGAAAGCGGATCAAATCAGCAGCCTCCTCATCCAAATTGACACCAACCGCGGCCTCGCGCGAAGCATCAGCTTGATCGTAGACCACTGTCATGGCGTCTCGGCTGAGCTCCGCGAGGTGTGCGCGTGATCCCGTTCCTGCAACCAGGTCACGATAGGCAGCGGTGAAGGTCTGACCCGCAATCATGGGCTCCTTGCCCAATTGGATCATGCTGAGCATGTTCTCGTTGTTGCCGACGCCATCCGTGTTCGGCTCAATGGTGAAGCTGTCACCCTGCGAGGGAATATCGTCAAATACGACATCAATACCCTGATAGCTGATGCTGTCTCCAGCCGTATAGGTGCGGGTAGCTACGACCGTACTCGTCGCAACATCAGTGATGGTGTAGACGCTCGCCGAGGTGAAGTTGATCTCAAAGCTGTCGGCCGGATACCGAGTGGCAGCCTCACCAGAAGCTTTGTCCGCACGGATACTCGTGTCGACCGTACCGGTGCCCGTGAGGAAGACCGCGTAGTCATCCGCCGCAGGGCCGTCAATGATGACTCCGGTGGCGAACCCAAGCCGACCCAGGTCTGCGGGGGTACCAGTCGATGAAATGGTCAGGGCAATCTCGGTGGGCTTGTTTAGACCGAGGTTGCGGTTATTCAGATCGTTGAAACCCATATCCGCATCTGCCGAGGCGCCATAGGTCGTGAGGTCTGTGCTCACGGTGAACGTGTTACCCACGCCGGTCTGATCATGCAGCGAGATACGGAAGTTGCTGTCATCCTCTACGAGCACTGCGTCAATGCCCGCGATACCTGATACCGCGTCATTGATCGCGGCTACGACGCCCGCGGGCGTATCGTCACCCGCACCAATATTCACGGTGGCCGTGCTGGCATCAGCACGGGTGATGGTCAGCGCAAAGCCGCTGCCGCTGTTGATCGACTGAGTAGACGAGGTGAATGCATTGGAGAGCACTTCCTCACCCGTTGCACCAATACTGTAGGTGCCGCCGTAGGTGCCCGCCACTAGCCCTAACGCCGAGGTGGTATCGGTACCACTGACACCAATTACGATGTTGTCACCCTCGTTACCAGCGGTATTCGTTAACGCCAGCGCACCCTCGGTGCGCCACTCGGCCCTGACACCGGTTTGGCCCGATACCGCATTGATCGCCTGAATCATCTCGTTCATCTTGGCATTGACGGCATGGTTCACTGTGACGCCGTTAATCGTGAGCGACTTGGAGGGATCGAACTCGCCAGACATCAAGGTGTTCTGGGCCGTCGCGGTGACATTGGTATTGGCAAGCCGGTCAAACTGCCCATTGAAATAATCCGCCATGAACGCGGCCGAGACTGTCTCGCCGTTAGCGAGGCTCAGTGCCTCGAGCGCGATCTGGCCCTCCACGAAGCCATTGCTATCAGCACTGGCATCACTGGGGTCATAGTAGGTGTGGCTGAAGTTAATCGCGCCTGCGGCAACCAGACTCTGCGCACCGCCCGAGCTGTTGCCGGTTGGCGTGACGGGTTTCGAAATGAAGAGCGCCGGCACAGTGACCGTGAGGTCATTGATGATACCGGTGTCGGGGTCAAGCGATTTACGAGTGACCTCTTCAGCCTTGGATTGCGCGCCAAACTTGATCTCAGTATCGAGATAGGCTGACGTGCCTGACTGATTCAGGTAAGTACTGCTGTAACCGCCCTCTCCAAATCCTGTATCAAGTGAAATAAGGCTGTTCGCCTCAGCAGCCGTCAACGTCTCAGTGCCGGCCACGTGCACGCCCTCACGAGTAAGAATCTGTATGTGCTGATCGCCGGTCGCGGCAATATCAAACCGTACCTGTGCACCCTCAGTGCCGCGGGCAATTTGTACCGCCGGCCTGAAGCCGTCAGCGACGACGGCAACATCTTCCCGGTAAGCTTCCTCAGAGCTGGCAAGCTCATAACCGAACTCAAATCCTTGGGGGCGCTCATCTTCCGGGATCGGATTCAGTGACGCCTCGACGCCGGAGGTATTGGCGCTACCCGGGCTCGATCGCATCGCTGCCGAGACGGCAACCCGATCAACGTCTGTGACGAGTATTTCAAAGGTTCTGGCGGGGCGCTCCACAGGCGAGAACACCACCACGTCACCGTTTTCAGGCGCACCAGTGACTGAAAAGCTCATCCCCTGCAACTCTTGCTTCTCTCCGGGGCTGATCTGACCCAGACGCTCACGTGTCGTCAAGTCGAGTACGTCCCAAGTATCGGTGGATTCTTTGTAAGTCAGCTCGAGGGCTTCCGTCGGCGCAACCGCAGGATCCACCACCCTGGCCGAAGCAGACACCGCACCATTGGCCGTATCGAGTGAAGCTTTGAATTGCGCCGAGCTCCTGAAAAGATCACCGCCAAACTCACCCCGGGCGTCCAGCCCACGGCGATGGATCTTGTTCGCTTCAGCAGCAAAAGTGCGCGCGAGATGATCAAGTCCGGATCTGACCGGGCGCAGAATTTCGGTGTTTAAGGCAACCGCTCCGCCGATCGCACCGCTCGGTGACGAGGGCATGGGCCGCTTTGCACCGTAGGGGTCCAAAATCAGACGCAGGTCGGAGCCTGCTGCCTCACCTGTGGCAAATACGCCAACCGCTTTGGCCTCATTGGTGGTAACAATTTCATAGCCCCGGCCTGAGCCGCCAAAGTTGACGATAACCTGACCATTTGCGAGCTCAGTCACGCCAAGCTTTGCGAGCTGAGACATTTCGCGAAGCAGCACATCACGCTGGTCCAGCAATGTAGGCGGTTGTTTGTCGACCTCTGAAGTACGATTCAACTGCTCGTTGACTCTAAGAAGTTGCACCGACAGGGCATTCAGATCATCCACTGACTGCCTGAAACTGATCTCGGCTTCTTCGGCAATCTTGTCAACCTGGAGTGATAAATCGTTAAAGCGCACCGCGATCAGCTCGCCCGAGCTCAAGAAGTCGCCTCGTAGTGCGTTCGATCTGGGGTCGGTACTTAACTGCTCCGCCGCGTTGAAAAAATCCTCCATCGCATTGGCAAGGCTGACACTCTCTGTCGCCATGATGTCGATAACGCGATTGGCGTATTCAATGACGGGCTCATGGACCGCCAGATCACTCTTGGCATCTCGCAGAGAACGCTCAAGAAACTCGTCATAGGCGCGGGTGACCGCTTCACTCTGTGCACCTGTGCCGAAGCTGAAAATACCCTCCTGCACCGGAAAGCTCTCTCCGATCGAGAGCGCGCGGCGTGAATAGCCGGGGGTGTTCACATTGGCAATGTTGTTACTGGTAGTCGACAGCGCCTGCCGATAGGCATTCACCGCCCCGCTACCAATTGCGAGGATATCAACCATCTATCGAGGCCTCGATTTAGCGCACAGAGGCAAGCGACTGGTATGCACTCACCCCCATGCCTTTTCGGGCCGCCGCCAGACCGCCTGGGTTCTCCAGCTGTCTAACCAGCCAATCGGTCATGCCGATTCCCTGTGACTTCGCCAAGGAGGTCGACAGTTCGGCATCGAACATTTCTTCGTAGCTATCACCTGCGCTGGAATCCCACAGGCCGCTCTTTAGACCCTCGCCCGCATCGCGCATCGCCTTCAGCATCGTCTGAATAAAAAACGCTTCAAACTGCTGACCGACTTCTTTAGCAGCTGACTTTTGATCAACCTCAGCCTTGGCCCGAAGCTTTGCGAGGCCTTGGAAGTCGTTATAGCTGGAGACCACGGCGTCCATCAGATCACCACCAGCTCCGCTTTTAGACTACCTGCGCTTTTGAGCGCCTCTAAGATGGCAATGAGTGACGTCGTCGAGGCGCCGCTTTGGTTGATGGCATCGACAATGTCTCTCAGATCCACGGTCTCTTCGATCAAGCCGGTACCGCCCGGGCCCTCAGACACCTCGACGGTGGAATTAGCGACGTCGCGGGTCTCAACGCCCCGGCCCTCGGTAAAAGGCCCAGGTTGAGAGACTTCGTTAAGGGTCGAGACGCTAACATTGACCGTGCCGTGTGACACCGCCGCGGCAGAAATCTTCACCTGCTGGTTGATCACTACAGTGCCGGTGCGCGAATTAATCACGACCTTGGCCGGGGGAATACCGGGCTCCACCTCGAGGTTTTCGATCATGCCGACAAAGCTGACCCGCTCCGAGAGCCCAACAGGGGCGCGCACCGCGAGCGAGACGCCGTCCATCGCAAAAGCAGTGCCTTCACCAAAGACCTCGTTGATCTTCTCGGTGATCGCAGCCGTCGTGGAAAAATCATTGGCGTTGACGTTAAAGATCAGGTGATCACTCTTATCAAAAGAGTTATCCACCTGACGCTCGACCGTCGCGCCGTCGGGGATGCGGCCCGAGGTCGGAATGCCGATCTGCACGCTGGTGCCGTTCTGTTCTTCCATAACACCGGTCACGGTCAGCGGCCCTTGGGCCACCGCATAGGTTTGCCCGTCAATTCCGCGTAGCTCGGTCATCACCAGATTACCGCCTCGCAAACTGGTCGCCGTCCCCAGCGCCGCCACATTTACATCGACCACCTGGCCAGGCTTGGCAAAGGGGGGCAGAGTGGCTGTGACCATTACAGCCGCAACGTTATCGACCTGAATCGGTCGGCCGCGCGATTGCTGCAAATCATAGTCATCGTAGGGGTTGGTCGTGACACCAAGGCTCTCAAGAATCGCTTTAAGACTCTGGCCCGTAAAAGTCGGATCCTTGCCATCACCGGTACCGGCGAGGCCCACGACCAAACCGTAACCGACTAACTGGTTACCCCGCACGCCGCCGACATTGGTCAGATCCTTGACCCTATCAGCTTGCGCCGTGCTCACCACCAGCGACAAAACGAAGGTGCTGACCCAGATAATGATGTGATTGTTCATTCTCATGCGCAGGCACTCCGTTTACAGCGGCCAGTACTTGAACAGCAACTGGGTAATCCAACCCGGCTGAGTTGAGTCAGCCAGGTTGCCCGTTCCCCGGTAAGAGATTTGAGCCTGAGCCATACGCATTGATGACACCGTGTTGTCCGGCTGTACATCCCGCGCACGCACAACCCCGCGGATCTGAATAAACTCGGCACCCTCAGTGAGCGACAGCTGCTTGCGACCCTCGACGATCAGGTTACCGTTGGGCAACACCTCTGCCACCATGGCAGTGATCACGCCGGAAAGCGCGTTGGCCTGCGCTGCGGTACCCACACCCTCAGACCCGATCTCGGCCTTGGTCAGATCAATATCACCACGCACATCTCCCCAAAATCCGTTGGGTGACAGGAGAGAGTTCGTCCAACTGCTGCTCAGCGCGTCATTGGTTGCCTTACGCTCAGTAATGAGCGAGGAGTTACGTGAGGCCTGGGTTGATTCGTTCAATACGACGGTGATGATGTCACCAACGCGCCACTGGCGCTGCCCCTGAAACAACGACATGTGCATGCTGTTGCCCAGAATTGAACCGGTTGGCAAGGCACCTGCCGCAGGCTCAATCGGCCTGATCGGAGCGAAGTCACTGTTCTCCTCAAGCGGCGGCTTGGAGGCACAGGCCCCCAGTGCGGTTGTCGCAAGAAGAATCCATATTAGGCGCATCATCGCTCTATCTCACTATAGATTCTGGTTCAGGAAGCGGAGCATGCCGTCTGCGGCCGAAATCGCCTTGGAGTTCACCTCGTAGGCGCGCTGCGTCTCGATCATGCTGACCATTTCAGCGACCACATTGACGTTGGAGGCCTCAAGCGACCCCTGTGCCAACTCGCCAAAACCGGCGAGGCCGGGCGTGCCGACCTCAACGGGTCCACTTGCTGTGGTTTCGCGGAAGAGGTTCCGGCCAATCGGCTGAAGGCCCGCCTCGTTGATAAATCGTGACACCTGAATGGTGCCGATCTGACTGCTGCCGCCACCGCCGGCCAGTTCTACACTCACCGTGCCGTCGCGACCAATGGTCACGGCTGCAGCATTATTAGGGATGTTCACCGCGGGCACTAACTGCTGACCGTTTGCCGTCACCAGCTGGCCCTGGTCATTGAGCTTGAAGGAACCGTCCCGCGTATACGCAAAGGTGCCATCAGCCTGCAGGATCTGAAACATACCCCTGCCAAGAATGGCCACATCCAGCGCATTTTCGGTGGACATCATATTGCCCTGCTCATGGAGCTTCTCGGTGGCGATGATGCGCGAACCGGTGCCCATCATGAGGCCCGTCGGCGCAATCGTCTGCGCGTCGGCGGAGGCACCGGGCTGGCGAATATTCTGGTAGAGCAGGTCCTCAAACACCGCCCTGTCCACGCTTAAACGCAACGGTGTTGACGTTGGCGAGGTTGTTGGCAATGACCGTCATGCGGCGCTGCTGCGCGGTCAGACCTGTTTTTGCTACCCAAACTGAGGCGTCCATCTCACTTTCTCCTTAAGACTAGGCGTACCGCATCATCGTGGTACCCGAGTCATCCAATTCCTTCATCTCGCTAATCATCTTGATCTTGATCTCAAAGGATCGAGACATATCCATAAAGCTCACCAGCTGCTGAGCAACATTGATCGAAGAGCCCTCGAGTGAGCCGGGCTGCACCACGGGCACGTTAGGGCCGCCCTCAAAGTCGCCACCCTTACCCCTAGCAGTGATGGTCTCGTATAAGCCATCGACCCTGCGCACCATGCGCACACCTGTGGCATCGCGCAAAAGCAAGTTCCCTACAATGGTGGGGGGCGCATCGGGCTGAACCGGATCCGTCGCCGTGACCGTGCCGTCATCAGTGATCGCGAGCTCCACACCCACCGGCGCGGTAATTGGCGCCCCACCCTCACCCAGCACAACATGGCCGTTAGCCGTCGAAATGAACCCCGACTGATCAACCGTGAGGTCGCCCCTGCGCGTAAATGCCACCTGGCCATTCGGTGCCTGAACGCCCAACAGGGTAGAGCCCGTCAAATAAATATCGAGCTTGCGGCCTGTCGCAATCAGAGGCCCCTGATCAATCACCAACTCGTCGTTGGACCGATTCATCGGCACAAAACGCGACCCGAAACCGGGGCCTGCGACCTGGGAGGTTTCTGTTGCAAACTGAAAAGTCTGCTTGAAACCCACGGTCGAGGCATTGGCAAGAGCGTTGGCGTGCTTCAGCTTCATATTATTGAGCTGCTTCAGCGACGCCATTGCGGTAAAGATTAAGCGATCCATTGCGATTTATTCCTCAACGATTAACCACGCATCTGGATGATGGTTTGCGTCAGGGTTGAACTGGTCTCGATCGCTTTCGCATTCGCTTGGAAGTTCCGCTGGGCGGTGATCAAGGCCACCAGCTCCGCGGTCAAGTCCACGTTAGAGCGCTCGGTCGCACCCGCGCGAATCGTTCCAAAGCCTGCTGCACCCGGCTCACCCAACTTAGCTTCACCTGACTGAGAGGTTGCGGTGAAACCACTGTTACCGACCTGGCGTAGACCCTTGGGTGTCGCGAAGTTTGCGAGGATGATTTTGCCGAGCGACTTCTGAGAACCGTTGGAGTAACTCGCAACCACGAGGCCGTCCTCGCCGATGTTCACACCCACGAGATCGCCTTCCGGTGCTCCGTTCTGTGACTGGTTGAGTACCGCGAATGGGCTGTTAAATTGTGTGCTTCCCACATAGTCGACATTGATATCATTACCAATGATCGTCGCAGACTTGAGCACTGCCTCGCCTACTGGCGATACCAGAGTACCGCTGGTGTCAAAGGTTAGCTCACCGCGATCTAGGAAAATTGGGCTCCAGTTGGGGATATCGTTCTCGTCAAAAGTGCCTTTATCTGTGGTTTCAAGCCACTCACCGTTTCTGTCCTGGAAGACGAACAATGGCGTTGTACCCTGGGTATCGGGTGAAAGTGCGATGTAGGAGGAGTTCGTACCAAACGCCGGATCTACATCTTCAAGGCCAAAGTCAGCAGAACCTGCTACCTGTAAGAACGAGTCGTCGGTGGCGGTCGCACCGGTAAAGATAAGAGAGCTAGTCTCAGCGTCAAACTCAACGCGTACCCCAGACACCTGCCGACCTAACTTATCAGCCATTAAGTTGATCTTGTCTTGAACTTCTTTGGTAAAGTCACCCACCGAGTACTGACCCGGGTCGAGCAGAATCTGTGCCGAAATGTTATCAACGATAACCGTTAAAGATTGGTTGTCCGCTGTCACTTCAAAGGGCTTGGATGGATCGATGCCCATCTGATTGCCCTGAACAACCGCTGGCTGAGACGCCTGGCCTCGCACAGCAGGCCGGTTCGCGACAGCTGACAGTGCCTCAGCGACGCTGACCGTGTTCTCGCTCTCGGGGGTACCCGCATCCACGCCCAAACCGAATATCCGTTCTCCTACAACGCTAGCCGTGGCCGCCGTACCAAGATCATATGTTGGCAGACCAGCAGCGGCAGCAGCAGTGTTATAAGCGGCATCCACCAGCGTCGCCACGTTGCGAATCGCTATGCTGGACCCATCGCCCGTCATCCCAGAAGAAAAGACAAACGCGCCGTCTGAAAAATTGACCTCTATACCGTAACGTTGATTTCGGGATTCAGCGATCAAGTCACCAGCAGGATCCATAATTGAGGTCAAAACGATCGCGTTGTCGCCATCGGCGGAGGAGAGCGACGATATTGCAGCCAGTGCAGTCGCTCGCTCCGTCGCGTCACCAGGTGTTGCGAGCGCGAGGTTGGTCGCGCCAAACAACTCTCCGGTGACTACAGCATCAGAGCTTAGATGGATTGTATCGTCACCCGTTTGAGTTATCCGCAGCGCCTGCCGAGCAAAATCGTACTCGATCTCGAGGTCGTCATATGAACGGCCGGACGCCCCAACTGCGGTATCCAAAGTGCTATCACCATCTAGGTCGTAACCACCGGCGAAGTATTTGTTCAACGCAAATGCCAATTCCTCAGGCGTAATCATGGGATTGTCAATCGTGCCGGTGTAAACAATGTCGTCCGCGGCTATTGCAGCCGCCAAAACTTGTCCAACGGGCACCTGAAGTGTATCTACATTGTTCTGGCCGAGATCGCGGGTGATATCGAGGGTCGCAGTAGTGGCGGTAGGATCAGCAGTTCCGTCTGCACTTACAAAGTAACCACTCACGTCAAACTTCTTTCCGTCACCAAAGCGCTCTTGAATAACCTTTGTTAATTCAACCGCAAGCTCCTGACCTGAGAGGCGATCTATGCCCTCTTTTCCCACTAGGTGCTCGAGGCCAAGACTGACGTAGTCGGAGCCATCGACGCTGATCTGAAGCAGATTCCTCAAGTCAGCGCGAGTTATCGCAGTGCCGGGAGAGGACTCGGAGAGATCCAAGCCATTTGATCCTCCCGCTAACGAAAGATCCCTGACCACATCTGGGTCAGCGGCCTTGAGTGTCAGTGATGCGGGGGTAGACTTGATCGGATCGGATAACATGTCATAAGAGAACTTCCGATAAACCGTACCCTGTGTTACCAGATACTCTGAACTGTTAGACGCATTTTTCTGCAAATACTCCAGCTCAGACTTGGTCTTGATCTCACCATACTTATTCACAAAGAACTGATCGCCACCGCTATCAGACGCTTGAATCAGCGCCGGATCAACTTGTTCACCATCAACGTAGACGTATGTCTGCCATTTATTCAGAGGATTATCAGAGGTCGCCGCCTGAGTTTTAACGTAGTAAACCGTGGCTAGGTGCTGCGAACCTGATGCGCCGAAGACGGTCAATGAAGTCGTTCTGTGGTAGGTCTCGGGCTTATTGGGGTTAAACACTAGCGTGATGGGTTCAACGTTTGAGGGCAGGTTTAGACCCAGCTCAACCTCTGTAGTCGCGCGGAACTCGGAAACTGTTTGTCGCGGGATAGCCAAGGCCGAGGGCGGTTGGCTGAAGTCTGCTTTATTGGTTGAGTCAACCGGCAGTGAGAGCAGTGCCTGGCCCGCTGAGTTCACCATCTGGTTCTGCTCGTTGAGCATGAACTGACCATTTCGAGTAAAAGTCCGACTGCCGTCTGATGACTGCAAAGGGAAGAAGCCGTCACCAGTAATCGCTAGATCCAGAGAGTTCGCCGAGAACTGTACGAATCCCTGACTGAATTCCTGCGCAACTTCCTTCAAGGCAACACCCTGACCTACAACCGCCGCAGCACGCTGCAGAGGCGAGGTGGCGAAGATGTCACCAAAGGAGGCGGTGGAGCGCTTGAAACCCGCCGTAGCCGAGTTCGCGATGTTGTTGGACGTAACCGCAAGCTCGGTTGTTGCTGCGTTCAGTCCGGTGAGAGAAGTGTAAAACGACATGTTTCAGCTCCTGCTAGATTATTCTGCGATAGTTTGAATTTCGGCCAGAGACACCGTGTCACCGCCCAGCAACTGAAGATCAAGCTGCTGACCGGCGGGGTTCCAGGAGACGCTGCTGACGGTCTCCAGAATAGACACGGGGGCTATTTGCATGCGGCCATCAGTAATGGCGCTGGCGGTAATCTGATAGGTGTCGACGGGCAACTGATTGCCATCGGAATCCTGTCCGGACCAGGCAAAACGGTGCTCACCTGGCTCTAGCTCGCCGACGTTCTGTCTGAACACCAACTCGCCCTCTTTGTTGTAAACGCTCATGGTCAGCATGTCGGCGCCTTCCTGCAGGCTGACCAAAGTCTCTGTCGGGCGGCTACCACCGCCTTGACCAAAGCCGCCCGCCACAGCAACGCGCTTACCGACCAAGGTAGACCCTGAAAGCAGCGATTGCTCACGCAAGTTACCTACCAACGTCTCGAGCGAAGACTGCATGCCCTTGATGCCCTCGACGGACGAGAACTGCGCCAACTGCGCGACAAACGCCTCGTTTTCCATGGGATCGAGGGGGTTCTGATTCTTCAACTGCGCGGTAAACAGCTGCAGAAACGCGTCGCGCCCGAGCATCTCGTCGTCATTGCCATCCTTGTACATGGCATTGGCCTGCTGGGCCTGGTATTGCTCAGTTGTCAAAATGGAGTCGATGGCTGCCACGAAACTGTCTCCTGATCGCTACTTATGACTTCATGACTTCCAGCGTTCGCATCATCATCTGCTTCGCTGTATTCACGACTTCAATATTGTTTCGGTAAGAACGAGCCGCAGCGGTCATCTCGACCATCTCCGATACCTCGTTCACGTTGCTCTGATAAACGTAGCCGTCAGCATCAGCTGACGGGTTGCCTGGGTCGTAGGAGCGCGGGGAGGGCGTGGGATCATCAGTGACGTTGCCGATGTGAATCGAGCCCGCATAGCGAGTTTGTTCGCCCACCGTCTGATCCTGCATGAGCGTTCTGAATACCACGCGCTTGGCCTTATAAGCACCCTGCTCGGTCTCGGACGTGTTGGACGCGTTAGCAAGGTTCGAGGCAGTGGTGTTCATGCGCACCAGCTGGGCCGCCAGCGCGCTACCTGCAATGCCAAATACTCTATCCATTGACATGATTTACTCTCCCTTTAGCGCGCGCTTGTAGGCCGTTACCCGACCCTGAAGAAAATCCAGCGTGGCCTGATACTCGACCGCCGCCTCACCAAACTTTGCCTGCTCGAGGCCAATTTCCACGGTGTTGCCATCAACCGCCGGGTTGTAGGGAATCGTGAACACCTCGCCGTTCTCAGAGAGGCCGGGACCCCGCCAATGCTTGGCGTGAGTGGCTTTGAGGCCCGCGCCCAACTGCCAGCTGAGCACCTCCTGAAAATCCACATCTTTCGCCTTGTACCCAGGGGTATCAGCATTCGCGATGTTGGTGGACAGCACTTCCATCCTGCGTGCTTTAAGCTGCAGGGCTTCGGCGTGAATACCAAAGATTCTGTCCAGCATGTCTGCTTACCAAGAGTTGTGACTATTCACTCTTGATTTGCAGAATCTGTGCCAAAAAACTTATGTGACTGTTTTTATTGATTTTTGTGTAATTTTAGTCCCGTGACAAAAGGGTCTCTGCTGAAAAGCGGCAAAAGCATGCCGGTGGTTGAGTCTGGGCTTATTGGTCATACTCACCGAATGAACTGGAGTTGCAACGCAGAGACGACTAACACTTTACCTGCTCCGACGATCAAGCAGTTTCGCTGGTTTTGGCGGGACCGGGGCCTCGGGCGGTTAAAACGTTTAGCGCTCTGTAGCTTGATCATCGCCCCTTGCGGATTCGCCGAGACAGATCAAGCAATCATTAAAGAGGATGCCACCGGGCAGATACAGGACGCCGCTGCGCAGGCTTTTTATACCGACCCTGCCAATGTCGAGGTCAGGTTGGCCGATAAGCGCCTAGTGCTACCCGATTGCAGCCAACCTTTCGATGTGAAATTTCCCTTCAGCGACCGTGCCACTGCGCAGCTTGATTGCGTGAGCCCTAAATGGCGGGGATTCATTCAGATCCGGTTACGGGAGGGCGTGACTGCCTTTCGCTACAACCTGCCTTTAAATAAAGGTGAGTCACTCAAGCGCAGCCACGTAACCCGCCATGCGGTCTCACCCGACGACGCCATTTCCAATCGCATCGTCGTTTTGGAGGACGTACTGGATCTCACCCTACGCGAGCCAGTTCAGGCCGGAGACGTTATATTAGAGAGCCACTTCATGGCGACGCCGGTCTCAGGCTATCCAGCCGATTCAACCGAAGCGGTGGGTGCTTGGGTGGCAACGAAAATTATTCCTAGGGGGAATAGACTAGACAGAGCAACATTCTCATGGGAGATAATTGAAGGCAGAGCACCGACGGATCTCATTCATTCCGGGGCAGATTTCGCCATGTTGGAGGCGCTACGCGACATTATGCCCGGGGACAAATTGCGGCGATCTGCGATTAAAATGGCGCCAGCTGTGCGTAAAAACGAGGAAATTCAGGTTTCGATCGTTCGGGGTGCACTGACAGTCACCAACTTGGTCCGCATCAGTCGGGACGCCACCATCGGAGAATCGATTGACGTCGTCAATGTTGAATCGGGCAGGCTTCTCAAAGCCCGCGTAACGGGAATTGGCCAAGTAGAAATTTTGTGAGTCCAGTGCTAAAGTTTTGGCTCTAGGTGCCGATACTTCGGTTGGAAAAGGACTATTCTGTCAGCTGAACTGTCGGTTGGCAGGGTTAATAGGAGGTTGAGCGATGCCGAGCATCACTGAAACTATGCGTAGCACGGTCCCGGAAGCAACCGGCAAGAAAGACCTGCGCGCAGAAAAAACCTCCACCTCCGCACCGGAGTCACAGAGCGCCGAGGCGGTGCCTGCGGCTGACGCACAGCGCGATCAAGTCGAACTCAGCGAATCTGTCGTGCGCGCTATTGAAGATGCCAAATTCGATGCGGCGAAAGTCGAGGCGCTACGGCTTGCCATCATGGAAGGCAATTATCCGCTCGATGCCAAGCGCATCGCTGAGAACATGCTCGACCTGGAGCGAATGATCAGTTCCTGAAGCCGCCCCGCGTCTTCCCCTACAGATGACTTCAACTCAGCAGACTCCTGACCAGGATGTGCTCCGTAACGGTTTGCACAAAGCCAACGCTCTGGTTGCTTTGCTGGAGCAAGAGCTGGCACTCCTGACGGCGGGTGACTTGGACAGCTTTGAGGCACTGCAGAGCCGAAAGGCCGAGGTCCTGCAATCGTTATCGGCACTGGTGCCTATTCTCTCCGGCGAAGTCCCGCTTGAAGAGGGCCCTGACACTGAGACCACCGCAGCGCTAGTAGAAGAAATTAAAGAAATCCTCGCGACCTGCCGCGATGCCCACCTGAAAAATGCCATTTTGATCGACCGCAAAATTGAGGCAACGCGCTCCGCGCTGGAGGTCTTGAGGTCGAGCCGATCGGCCGACACGGGTGAGACCTACGATAAGCTCGGTCGAATCAAACGCGGTTACAGCCGAGGCAGGCAGACTGACGTCTAGCCGACGTACTCTCTGCTCGTTTGACTAGCCCGGCCCGGGCTCGTCACCCCGGAGCCAAAACACCCAAGCCAAAACCACTGCCACAGCGCGATAGAGAGACTCGGGGATTTCTTCACCGATATCCACGCCGCTAAGAAGACGCTGCAGGGCCTCATCTTCGATAACGGGAAGCCCCAGATCAAAGGCGGCATCAATGATCGACATCGCTTCTTCACCTTCGCCCTTCGCAAGAATACTGGGCGCCTCTCGCTTTCCGTACTCAAGCGCGATGGCCTTGATCTCGTCGAGCTCTTTCATACCGACGAATCCAACCGGTCGCCCAATCGAGTAGCAGTGGGTGCACTGAGGGGCTCCTTGACGGTATCACGCGCCTGATTGAAGACGGCAAAATGCTCGAGCTGCAGGCCAAAGTCCGCCACCTCTGCGAACAACTCCGCCCGTGAATCGCGCGCACGCGCAAACACGGCGGGGTCCGTCAACCAGGCATCCAGGCGTACCCTGCTGGCAGGCGCGTGCTCTATTCGGAGCCATACATCAGAGTTCTCCGCAAACTGGGTATAGAAATTAATGATCCACGGTGGGTTGCCCGGTGGATTGCCCCTGGGTCCGCGCTGCAGGTTAAGCTCTACCGGTGCACCGTTCAGCCAGGTCAGAATATCGGCATTGATGACATCGGAACGCAATGCGGCCACCGCGCGATCTTGGCGGTTATCAATCTCGGCCAAGAGCCCTCTGGCACGTTCCTTGGTGGCCGGATCTGCGCCAATGCCCAGCATGCGCATGAGTAGCGAGGGCAGTGCGACCTCACGCGCACCGCCCTCGCTCACAGACGGCAATTGCAGTACTCCGCCCCGAACCAAAAGCTCCCGTGCGCGGGCGATCTGCGCCTCAATCGACATTACAGGGCTCAGTATCAGCCCTAAACCCGCGAGTGCTGCGGCGACGGGGGCGGGCATTGCCCGCAACGACTCGGGATTCATCAATTGCTGGAGCACAGAAGCCGGCGTACCGGACAATTGCGTCGTCACTGGCGGGGGGGCAGCAGCGTTGGTTGGCACAGGCGGCGGAGTCGGTGTGGCGGCAGGGGCGGGCACCGGGCGCAAAACCGTCGCGCCATCAGGCGTCAGCTGTACCCTGAAGAAGAGACTTTGGCCCGCGTAACGCTTTAAAAAATCGGGGGCCAGTAGCGGTTGGGCTACACCGGCGAGGTTGATGAACAGCTGGCCTCGGTCAATCGACACCAGTCCCTTGACGACCTGAAAGTTGGCAAGGCCCAGTTCCCTTGACCCGGGTTGGTCGATGCGCAGGCTCGCCGTGCCCTCCAGAAAAATGGGGGTCGGGCGTACCGTCATATTAAGGAGCTCGGGCCCCAGCATCGCGCGGTTACTCTGTTGTTAGTGGGTGTTCACTATGGAAAACGGATCCAATCCTCACCGCTGGAACGATGCTGTTGACCGTCCTGTTTGCCAGGCACGACATAGTCCATGACATCTGTCACCGTGGGCATCCGCAAGTTGGCACCGGCCATCATCCAATGGGGATTGCCTCGTCGAAACGCTGCCTTGTTGTTCTTAACAATCACTTTTTGCATGACGTCGTGGTTAACGCCTGTATCGCCCAAATGCACGGCCATGATTTCGCTGAGTGTGTCCCCCGGCCGAACTTTATAGACACCGTTGACAACCGAGCCGCCGGGTGACGAGGACGCGGAAGCACCTGCGCCAGACGGTGTTTTGGCGTCAAAGTCGTTCTCACCGATAAATGCCCTCAGACGAGCGACATCGTTATCTGAAATGACGGACTGAGCCAACGTAATCTGCGCGGCCATCACGGTTACCAGAGCGACGCAAGCGGTTAACCATGTGCGGACAATCAGTTTCATGTTTGCTTTCCTCTTCAAGGCAAAGTGCCCAACAATTCTCCCTGGGACACGAGCGCGCCCTCCCCAGCAGGCAAAGGCTCAGCTTGTGCCCGATGATCGTCTGCTCGAACCACCTTCAACATCAGCAGGGTGTCCAGCGTGAGATCACTCACAACGTTATTCACCATCAGTTCGCGATCACCCACCAGCAACCAAGTGCCCTCTGTTACGCCACGCATTCGCCCGGCATCAACACTGAAACGCGCTGGCCCATCCCGGCTGACAGTGAATACGCGAGGCAAACATTCCGTGACATCGGTAAATTCTGTGGTGACATCTGACACCCAATCTGCGAGATCTTCCTCGTCTTGCTCCATCACCCACTCACCTGACTGAAAGGCACGGTAGGCGCCCGTCTTCACCAGGGCACGAAAATCACCCATCGGACTTCTCGCGGCGGGCTGCGCGAATGAGAGCGTAATGGCGAACTTAACTGGCTTAGATGTAGAAGAGATAACGTAGACCAGCGATGAGAGACCGGGATGATTAATGTAGAAATCATTCTCCTCGCGGTCATCTACCAACATCCGCACCGACACCGACACGGCAAAATCCGGGGCGGGGCCGTCTGACCAATCACCCACCAGCGCCCTTGCGTAGGTCGTGTTCTGATAGCTATCAGGCTTTGGACCCACCGGTGCCAGTACGCGAAAGCCCTTAGCGCCAAGGCTTCGCTGCAGGGCGGCCACCAGTAGCGCCTCCTGCTGTTGCTGTAACGTGCTCTCGGAGGCCTGCCGCATCGGGGGAGACGCCAAGCGGATCGCCACTACGCCAGAATTGGGACCCTGCTCTGTCCACAGTTGGCAACGCGCCAAGTCAGACACCTGCACGGCCTCCAGAGACTGCTCACCGCCCATGGCATCCAGGTAGCTCTCCACCTGCACACCACGCACATCCGCCTCGCTTGAGAACATTGCGCGCTCATGCAATCGGCCCTGATCATCGATGTAGGCGACCCCCTTTACACGCGCCCCTGATTCAAATGCCGCATCCAAAGCGCGCTGCTTGAAGGCAGAGAGATACGCCGAGGCCTCTGTGTCATTACGCAATGCCTCGGAGCCATCTTGTGACCAACCGACGTGTGTCTTCAGGACACAGCAACCGATCAGACAGATCGCTACAAACTTTCCACTCTCCACGCGAAACGCTCCGCCCTATCAGGACCCCGATGCCATCACGGCGCGCTCGAGGTATAGCACTCTCAGATCGTTAACGATGCTCTTATCAAGCGACATGGTGACTTCATAAGTATCGCTACCCCGGGGCTCAATTTGTACCAAATTGGCACCGTACACAACGCCCTCCACGCGGGCGCGAAAACTATCGCTGCGAACGACCATTTCAGCGACGGTTGTTGTGGAATCGAGATATTGGCCGTACACCTGCTCTGTCAGGCCTCTGTAGGCATCGAGTTTGGCCGCCCGGATCGCCAGCAATCTGCGCTGGGCGGGGATATCGCTGGGCTGCACGTCAATCACCGCATAACCGGTCGCCGTCAGCGTATCTCGCCGCTCGACCATGGGCTCGACAAACGACGCGTCTGGCTCGGAAGAATAACCCAGTGTCTCGCAACCGTTGAGTAACGCGAAAACCAGAAGTGCCGACCATCCAAAGACTAATTTGCGCATTACGTTCCTCCAGGCTGCCGCCGCTCTTCTCTTGACTGTGACACACCGGCTACAACCAGCTGCTGGCTGCGCTGTGTTCGGTCACGCTCTCTAGTGAGTTATCGGCCAATTCGGGCCGTGCTTTACCCGCGTCAGACGGCGCAGATAGGCCGGACAATCCCGGGGGGACGATCGATGTTCACGCCCAGAACCCATCCGTCTGACCAAACTTGGTACGGAACTTGCGTCTACAGTACTCACCAGCGGCCAAATTGGCCTTAATCAAGGGGAGGTAGCGGACTTTGGAAGCCATACTGTCAAATTTCCGACAGGTTTCCGACCGTTTTTCGTGGTTCAGCGCGAAAAGTGTCGGTGCGCCGACACTGGTGCTGCTCATTCTGGCGCTATTGGTGGTGCCATTACCCGCTTTTGTGCTCGACGTGCTGTTCACCTTTAACATCATGTTGGGCCTGTTGATGGTGATGATCACCCTCAACACCCGGAAGCCACTCGAATTCTCATCCTTCCCGTCTGTCCTGCTGATCGCCACTTTGCTTAGGTTGGGACTAAACGTTGCCTCAACCCGGGTCGTGCTCGTTGAAGGACATACTGGCACCGACGCAGCAGGTAAGGTCATTGAATCTTTCGGCGAGTTTGTGATTGCCGGCAACTACGTTGTTGGTTTCATCATTTTCCTGATCCTCATGATCATCAACTTCATCGTGGTGACTAAAGGGGCGGGCAGGGTGTCCGAGGTCATCGCGCGCTTCACTCTGGATGCTATGCCAGGGAAGCAGATGGCAATTGACGCAGATCTTAATGCCGGCATCATCGATCAGGACACTGCCAAGCAACGCCGTAACGAGCTGACTCAGGAATCCGACTTTTATGGCTCGATGGACGGTGCATCGAAGTTCGTGCGAGGTGATGCCATAGCCGGCATCCTGATTCTGATTATCAACATCGTAGGCGGTCTGATCGTCGGCACCACACAGCATGAACTGAGTCTGGGTGAGGCAGGGCGGATTTACGTGTTACTGACCATTGGTGATGGTCTGGTCGCGCAGATCCCCTCTCTACTCCTATCGCTCTCGACCGCCGTTCTGGTCACGCGGGTGACGACCGATGAGAGCATGGCAGAGCAAGCGTCATCGCAGGTCGCCGATGCCAATGGCATCTTCATTGCTTCCGGGATTGTCACCCTGCTGGGGCTCATCCCTGGCATGCCCCATTTTGTCTTCCTGCCCTTGGGTGCAGCTGGCATTGGTCTGGGCTATTACATCCGGCAACAGGCAGCTGAGCAGCAAAAAGAGGCGGTTAACGCCGAGGCAATCGCCGAGATTGAGCCCGCCAATCGTGAGCTGGATTGGGAAGATATTGATCAGGTAGAAGTCATCGCGTTGGACATTGGCTACGGGTTAGTGCCGCTTGCCAATACGCAGTCTGGCGGGCAATTGCTGACACGGATCCGAGGCATTCGCAAGAAGCTCTCTGCTGAGCTCGGTTTTCTGATTCAACCGATTCGCATCAGGGATAATCTCGACCTCAAGCCCGAGGTCTATCAGATCTCGCTTCACGGGGTCGTCCGAGGCTCCGGTGACGTGCGTGTCGGTAAGCTGCTTGCGATCAACAGCTCGGACATGCCCGCGCCCATTGATGGGGAGCCGACCACCGAGCCCGCGTTTGGATTGGATGCGCTGTGGATTGAATCATCGCAAGCGGAATTGGCCCGAGGGCTGGGTTATACCGTGGTTGATGCACCCACGGCGATCGCCACCCACATTAACGCGGTCATTCGAGAAAGTGCCAGCGAACTGCTGGGCCAAGATGAGACGCAGCAGCTGCTGGACAAGGTCGCTACTCGCTATCCCAAGCTGGTCAGCAGTCTGGTGCCGGATTTGCTGCCGCTCTCTACAGTCACACAGGTACTACAGAATCTTCTGGCTGAATCCGTGCCGGTGAAAGATATGCGCAATATCATCGATGCGCTGACCGCGCACGCCAAAGAGAACCAGGAGGCGAGCCATCTCACCTCTCTGGTGAGACCCAAGCTGGGCAGGTTAATTTGTCAGCCGCTTGTGGATGAGACCGGCACGCTGACCGTGATCACGCTGGCGCCTGACCTGGAAAAACTTCTCGAGAGCAGTCGCGCCGGGGCAGAAACCGATCACATCACGCTGGACCCCACGCTTGCCAACTCGATGATTGAAAGTTTAAGAGCCGAAGCAGAGAAGATTCAGGATACCGGGACCGCCGCAACACTGGTGGTGTCTCCGGGCTTGAGGAGCTGGATGTCTCGCTTTGTTCGCGTTCGCGTGCCAGATCTGACGGTACTCTCCTATACCGAGATACCTGATGATCAACGCATCCAAGTACAGTCCAGTATCGGTGGGGAGACAGCCATCGAAGGGGAAACGGAGTAATAGATCATGCGACTTGAAGTAGTAGAAGCGCCAGACCACAGCGCGTGCATGGAACAGCTGAGAAGCCTGTACGGGGCTGACTGTGTCGTAGTACATAGCTTTAGGGTCGACAACCGTTACCGCGTTGTGGTGGCGCTGGAGACTGAATCCCGCAGAAACGCTGCCCCACTGGGAAGCGCGGTGAAAAACGTTGTCTCAGGCTCAAGCGTTCGCTGGGACACCCTGGTCGATGAAGCGCCCGGCGCTTCTGGTGTGCAAATCATTGAAACCCCCGTGGCGCCAAATTTACCGAACCATGAATCAGCCACACCACAGGCTGCACCTGAAATCAGCTCCGGTCTGTTGGAGCTTGCGGCCCGCGTGAAGGCGCTGGAAGCCGCCCATCAACCCACCGTCTTGGAACCCGAGTCCGAGGATTTTCGAGCGGCGGTTTTTTCCGATGTACTTGAGGACGCCGTTGCCCAGCGCACAACCGAACCGGCACCACAGGATCAGGTGACCACTACAGAGCGTTCGGTTGCAGACAGTTGGATGGCAGACAGTTCGGCTACGGAAACGTTGACTACAGAAAGTTCGGCGCTCGGGCATACCTCACCAGCACAACCCTCAGTGACACTATCCCGCTTCCCGTCACCGGTAAATGCACTGGTGAATCGAGTTGAGCCCACCCTTTCGGTTACACTCACTGCCTCGGATTGGGCAGAGGAAACACCAATACCCCGAGTTTGCACCTCTGAGGGCGCAGAGGGCTTTGCCAACCTGCTGATGGAATGTGTTGCCGATTCCCAGAAAAGCCTGCCCCTTTCTGGCCAGACTCAGCTTAGAATGGCGGTAGGACACAGTATCTTCTAGGTGACTGACCGGCCCAATGGGCGGCACTCACAGAGACGAGAGGCATCATCATGCGTGTAATTGGTGTTACCAGCGGTAAGGGAGGTGTTGGCAAGACAACGGTCTCGGTCAACCTCGCCGTCGAGCTCGCCAAGCGCGGCAAAAAGGTGGTTTTACTCGATGGCGACCTGGGTCTCAGTAACGCGCAGATCCTGTTGAATGCCAGAGTGGAGTACAGCTACGGGCACGTCCTCTCTGGCCAGAAAACCCTTGAAGAAATCATGGTGCAGTCTGAATACGGTGTCACGTTGGTGCCGGGTTCCAGCGGATCATCTGCACTCGCACGGTTGACCCGCCTGCAACTACTGGGCTTGATTCACGCGCTGTCAGCACTGGATGACTGCGATTACCTTGTGGTGGATACCGCCGCGGGAATCAGTGACAACGTTACCGTCTTGTTTGGTGCCTGTGACATCAAGCTACTCCTCATACAAAACGAGCCCTCTTCGATCGCCGATGCCTATGCAACGGTCAAGGTGTTGCAACAGGAGTTCAACCTCTCAGACATCATGCTGACGCCGGTTCAGGTCACCAACGAAAGAGAGTCTGAGAATATTCACAAGCGTATCAACAAAGTGACCGCGCAATTCCTCGGGCTATCTCTCGAGTACTCAACCGGTATACGCAAAGACCCTGTCGTCCTCAATTCGGCCCGACTGGGTCAGCCGGCCATCCTTCATGCGCCAGAGAGCGATATTGCCAAAGACATCAGACGACTGGTCGACGTGATCACCGAGACAGTCAGCAAACCCGCCAGCTCCAGCGATATCAGGATTTCGGTAGGTGCAAAGGGCTAGACCATGTCCAAGGGCTATCAAGCATATGCTGACGCGTTAACGCAATCCAAACCCAGCGGCGAAAACGCCGCAGTGCTCCAGCATATCGGCCTGGTGCACAAAACCGCGCTCCATATCAAAGCCCGATTGCCTGACCACGTAGAACTCGAGGAACTCGTTCAAATCGGCATGGTCGGCTTACTTGAAGCCGCCAAGTCTTATGACGCTTCACAGGGCGCTGATCTCGGTACATTTGCCAGCAAACGCATTCGCGGCGCCATTTTGGATGAGGTGAGGAAGCGGTCACCTTTATCTCGTACCGATAGCTCAAACATCAAAGCCGAAGAGCAGGTGGTTGAGCAATTTACGGCCAAGCACGGCAGGCCGCCCACTGCGAGTGAGGTCGCCAGCGAACTGGATACATCGCTGGAGGATTATCAGAAGCAACGAGGCCGGTCACAAAAGTTCAGGACCACCTCGCTGGACGAGCTAGAGGACAGTGGCCAGGCGCCATTTTCTGAGTCGGCCAGCCCAGAGGAAGAAGTCGAAGCCGTTGAAACCAGTGAGTGGCTCACCGACAAAATCGCCGAGCTGCCCGAGCGGGAGCAGATAGTACTCTCTTTGTACTACAACGATGAGATGAATTTGAAGGAAATTGGCGCGATTATTGGGGTGAGTGAATCACGGGTGAGTCAGATTCTCACCAAGGTAGTGGGTAAATTACGCGACCGGGTCGCGTTTTAAGGCACTGGCGGAATCATGTTCGGAAAAAAATCAAAACTTGAACGCGTCAAAGCAGACGCAAAGGCTGATTACCTCAAGTGCGGGGCACTGGATCCGGAGGATAGACTGCATCGCGTGTTCGCCGCGAGGATCGCCCAGCGGGCCAGACTCAACCTAGACAAAATTTTTGTGCAGGGCGCCAAGGCCGAAGAGAAGCGCCAGCTGGAGCTCGCTGAGGCCATCAAGGCAGGCGCTGATCTGCCGGCCAGGATTGTTCATGAGGGCTATAACCAGTTACAGGGGGTTTCTGGCGCCGTGGTCTCCTGGGTGCCTGAAGAGCTGGCCAATAAAATGTTCAATCTCGGCGCTGACTACCAGATCACCGAGATCAGCGCTCACGAGGCCTTAGAGCAAGCAGACAAGATTGCAGAGACTGTGGTTGAAGAATTGCAGACCAATCAGGTTATTCAGCTACTGGGCCTGCTACGGGAAGACGATGGTGATGAGGCTGAGGAATAAGGCCCCGGGAGTGATTAAACCGCAGGAATCAGAACCATGTCTCTAGAGAGCATTGTCATCGCTGTCTCGCTCCTCTTGGGCATCGTACTCCTCATTCTTATCATCTACCTCATCAGCCGGGTAAATGATCTGGAGGCCAAGGCTTTTTCCCATCAAGGGACGGCGACCCCCGCAGAAAAAAAAACCGAGAATGAGCCACAAAAAGTATTCGGTGGCCTTAGCGGCCGCCAGCTTTGGGATGAATGGGTGTCCATGGCGAATGGTGGCGGTGATCAGTATGGTATCAAGGGAGACCGCGACCGGTTTTTGGCCCTCCTTGAACTCCACGTCCGCTCGCTGATCAAGACCGGCGCGGAACACGGCGCCTCCGGTACCAATGAGCAACCCTCCAACCCCCTCAAGATCAAAATGTTGCGAGGGGAGTTCGAGTCCTATTTGCCCTCCTCTCAGGCGGGTCGCCTCTATGAGCTTGGCAAAGAACTCGGCGCGAGCGAGGATGCGCAACAACGCGCGGCGTTGGCGGCAGCCCTCGCCGAGACCGTTGACGCGATCTCAATGGGTATTGATGCCGGATCCTCTTTCGTCGAGAGTGCCATGCGTGATGTACCGATCAACCCGCCCGAATCCGAGCTAGGCCAGAAACTGGTCCCTGCGGATGACCCTGCAACCGTCTGAATCTTGATACGCTCTGCAGTGCCCCGGCCGCGTCGCGCTCTATTCCCGCGCAGGACCGGGAGGAAAGACGATCGCCCCCTCCGGGTAGACCTTATCAGGTACAGGCGCTGGATCGTCGATGCCATCACTGCGCATCTGGGCTTGCTGCAGCGCTAACTGCGCCTCAAACAGATCAGTGAGCTTATCGCGCTCAATCTCAATGAGAGTGGACACTTCCCGCTTCAGGGCGGCGACGTCCCCAAAACCTGACTCCAGCTGCCTCACCCGCTTGGCCAGCTCGGATAGCTGCTCAGACTGCTTTTGTAATTGGGCCACCATCGCGCGGCTGGACTCAACGCCACTTCGCGTCACTTCGCCGGTGTCAGTCACAGTTGAGTTTACGCCGGCCAGGGAGGCTTCCATTTGCTCAGCCAAAATTCTGCCGTCCGACTCCACTTGACCAATTGCCTCCGCCAGCTGCGCCTGCCCCTCGTCGAGCATGGTCAGCTTCTGATCGAGCACCACCATCCGGTCGAGGGCAGAGTTCATATTCACGACACGCTTGGTGATGGACAAGGTTGCGGCCTGCAACGACTCTACCTGACCCGACAGCCGACCGCCTGCCACCATCAGTAACACCGCGCACAGGAATACCACCACAGCAGCGCCCCCGGCGAGTCGTTTGGCATAAAACTCCATCTTCCGGTTGGCCTGACTCGCGGAGTCAAGCGCCCGATCTAGTCGAGTGTGTGTGTCTGCGTTGAGCTGCGCCACCGCATCGCTTGCCGGGTTGGGTGGTACCGACCCGCCGTTGTTCATGCTCTTCTGGCTGGGCAAAGTCAATTCGTCGTCCGCGCCCGGGTTTTCTTCATCTACCATGTCAAGAATCTCCCTCTTGGGGGGAATATCGGCCTTTCAGCCGATATTTTTAGCGCGGAATCTTTGCCAGAAGCTGTTCCAGCCAGGCCATCAGCTGATCCCACAAGGGCATTGCAATGGTCTGGGTGGCCTCCCAAATCGGCGGGTGCAGCGCACCGGCAACTGCCAAAAATAACGCGGCGGCAAACAACACAATCAAGCTCGCAGATATCAATGACGCCACGCGGGGGAGCAACGCAGCCCAGTTAATCCAGCGTTTGCGCTCTTCAGCCCGCTCTTCCTCGGACACATCACTGGACGCCTCAGTTTCCGGCAAATCGGGCGATTGGGTCGGGGCGGCTGCGGCAGACTTCGACTCGTCGTAATCCGATACGCTGTGTCTGGGGGCGTCATCAACCGACAACCCCGCTATCTCTGAGGCCAATCCATACCACTGTGAGTCCGTCAGGGAGGGCAGCATTTCGAGGAGAGCACCCCGCTTGTGGCAATGATTGAGGTAGTGCTCCATGAACGCGCTATCCATCGGAGTGAGACGAAACAGTTTGTTACGCGATTTCAGCGATAACTGCTGAAGCGCCGAGGCATCATGGTTATCAATCGTTGAAAACGCCAACATCCCAACATTGGCTCCGGGAAAGGTATTTACCAGAGACTCACAGGCCATCCACTCCTTACCCGCATTCGGGCCAAAATCCGGCATCACGATGATATGACGCTCGTGAGCCTGCTGATTGCGGGCTTCCTCAATGCTCAAATCCGCGAGGACGGTGTTAAACAGCTCGACAATGTCATCCACCTTTGGCGACATCATGCGATGCAACTGCAGTCCCGGCTCACGCTTCAGCTGCTGGTAAAGGGCGAGGAAGCAGGCGTCAATGTGGAATTCTTCCTCGCCCACGATGAAGACATTGGACATGCCCGCTAACAAGGCATCGCGCGCGGCAGCCAGAATCCGTTCATCATCCGGGTGAGGCAGCGAGCTCAGCATCGGGGCATCTGTCGAGTCTGATGTCATCTGTTGAAACTCTTTTTACAACTCTTATTGCAACGCTTGTTGAAACTCTCTGGGCACAATGGCGACCTATCCTCAGGACTCACTGGTCATACACCTCCGACTGCCGCCCCTCAGAGTCAAACACCATATTATCCGGCACTCTGGGAACCGGCTTGTCGCGCAGGCTGGTCGAACGATTAATACTGTTGATATTAAATATGTAGGCAATGACCTGAGCAACTGCCTCGAAGAGTGGCTCCGGGATGAAAGCCTCAATCTCCGTCGTAAAAAAGAGCGCCCTCGCCAGAACCGGAGACTGGAACAGTGGCACGCCTTGTTCGCCGGCTCTCTCCCGAATCCGCTCTGCCATGAGATCTGCGCCTTTTGCCACCACTTTTGGCGGGTCCTCAGAGGAAGGGTCGTAAGCGAGAGCGACGGCAAAATGCTCCGGGTTGGTAATTACGACATCGGCCTCTGCGATCGCCTCGAGCATCCTGGCGGCTGACACCTCCCGCTGCTTCTGACGAATGCGCTGTTTGACCTCAGGCGAACCTTCTGTGTCCTTGCGCTCGTCTTTGACCTCCTTCAAGGACATCTTCATCTTTTGATTGTGCTGGTACACCTGATACGGGGCATCGATCAAGGCAATGATGATCAACGTGCTTGAGGCCACCAGAAACGAGGTTGTCAGAATCGAGGCAGACGCTGTCAGGCCGGGCTCCAGTGCCATTAGCGAGATCTCGGCAAATTCCGTGATCGAGGCATCGATCAAAAAATACGTCACACCACCGACCAAGAGAAACTTCGCGATGGATTTCCCGAGATTGACCAGCGCCTGCATCCCAAACATACGCTTAAAACCCGCAATGGGGTTGAACTTGGAAGCTTTGGGTTGCAGTGACTTCCAGCTGAAGTTGTAGCCCCCGATCAACCCGGAGCAGGCCAGCACCACGACGCCGGTGAGAATAAGAATCGGTAAAATCGTGAACAACGCCTCGATCATGGCGTCAGCAAGTCGGCCGGCAGCAACCTGCGGCTCCAAAACGGCGAGGGAGTCAAATACAAGACCCCGAGCGAAGATGTTGGCCACGTTGCCCAGCAGGGAACTACCAAACAAATAGATGTAAATCGCTACACTGATCACCGAGGCGGCGATCGTAATTTCAGTCGAGCGAGCAATTTGCCCCTCTTCTCTTGCCTTGCTGAGACGCCGAGCGGTGGGCTCTTCTGTTTTTTCCTGACTCTCGTCCTGCTGGTCGGCCATCAGGTTACCACCCAAATATTTTGCGCCCTCTGAAATGCCTCCAGCCACAGCCATTCAATGCGGTGGCCGATATTCACCAGATATACGACAAGCAGGACCATGCCTGCTATCACCATGGCCGGGAATCCGACGGCAAAAATATTGAGCGCCGGTGCCGCCCGGGTCACGATCCCGATGCAGACGTTGACCAGCATCATGGTCAACATAATGGGTAGCGCTATCAGCACGCCCCCGAGAAAGACCATCGCTGTCCACTCGGTAAAGTTGGCAATGGTCTCGACAAAGTTGATTTGCCCGCCGATGGGCATCACCTGAAAACTCATCAATATCAGCTCGATCAGGATTAAATGACCGCCGATGGAGAGAAATATCAGCGTCGATAACACCACCAAAAACGAGGCCAGAACTGGTACACGACCAATGTTGGGATCCACCGTCTGCGCCATGCCAAGACCCATACTCATCGACAGTGTCTGGCCCGCTACGACCAGCGCGGCATTCACAACTTGCAGCACCACGGCAAAAAGTAGCCCGACCAGGAGTTCGCGGATGATCAACATCAAGCCCGCCGCACTGACGGGGTCTATCACCGGTAAGTCGAGGGTAGGGTAGATAAAGATAGTCAGCACCACGGCCAGCGCGACACGAATACGAATTGAAACCACCCTGAGAGACACCAGCGGCGCCGCGAGCAGTAGCGCCGAGATGCGCAATAGTGGAATTAGACCCGCGGCAAGAATCTGTACAACATCATCGAGGATCAGATTCATCGCGTAAAAATTTGCGGGATCATGTCGAAGATGGAGATGAACATTTCAGACAAAATAGTGAGTTGCCAGTCGCCGAATATTAGGAGCGCCGCCACCAACGCCGCCAATTTGGGGATGAAGCTCAGCGTCATTTCCTGTATCGAGGTGGCCGCCTGAAATACACCGATAATCAGACCCACCGACAGCGCAATGATCAGCACTGGCCCCGCGACGTAAATGACGGTCCATATCGCTTCTCTGCCAATGCCGATGACTTCTGTCGTCTCCATATCAATCGATCCTATACATAACTGCCGGTCAGCGAGGTCATCAGCAGCATCCAGCCATCTACCATAACGAACAGCAGTAGTTTGAAAGGCAAGGAGATGATCATCGGAGACAGCATCATCATACCCATCGACATCAGCACGCTGGCAACGACCATATCAATAATGATGAAGGGGATATAAAGCATAAACCCGATGGTGAAGGCGCTCTTGAGTTCTGAGGTAATGAAAGCCGGCACCAGGACGGTCAGCGGGGTCTCCATCGGCGAGGTGATATCCGGGTTATCCGCAATGCTGACGAAGGTCTGCAAGTCCTTCTCACGGGTTTGGCGTAACATAAAATCCTTCATTGGGATTTGCGCCGCGTCGATCGCTGCCTCTAGCTCCATCTCGTCATTACTGTAGGGCGCGATCGCATCGTCGTACACCTGAGTGAACACTGGCGCCATAATGAATATGGTTAGGAATAGCGCAATACCTAGCAGAATCTGGTTGGGTGGGGTCTGAGCGGTACCCATTGCCTGTCTGAGCAATGACAAAACGATGATGATCCGCGTGAAGCTGGTCATCATCAGTAGAATTGACGGCAGCAGGGTGAGCACCGTCATCAATCCGAGCAGCTGCAGCGTAACCGAATATTCAGTCTCGCCCGCCTGGCCCTGCACCGCACTTAAAATCGGGATGGCACCCTGTGCCACGGCGTCAGTGGCTAACAGGGACGTCAGCACCAGTAGCAAGAATCTGAACATTAGCCCCCCAAGTCCATGGGCCGGGGTCTGCTTCCGCCCCCGCGGCGGAATTGAGTCAGCCTGGCCTACTCCGCACCGCGGCTTGCCGATTCCGGGGGCCCAAGTGCGTCGCTCCCGGGCACATCGGCAGTCCACTTTGCAATGGTGTTGATATTAGCTGGAGTTGCACCAATTAAGAACCGTTCATTATCCACTTCTACCAGCACCAATTCGGCAGAGCGATTGAGGCGGACACGCCCGGTAATGCGAATGGGTAACCAATTACGGGTGGAGCCTTGCATTCGGCGCAGTGTCCAAAAGCTGACCGCCATTGCGATCGCTACGACAAAAAGGGCAGTTACCCACCTGACCCAACTCAGCTCCTCAGCCACAGGTTGTTACCGAAACTCAGAGCTTCTCAACGCGGTCTTCTGAAGGCAGGATTCGAGTGAGCCTTACACCGTAGCGGTCATTAACCAGAACGACTTCGCCCTGAGCAACTACCGTATTGTTCACCAGAAGATCCAGAGGCTCGCCAGCATTTCGCTCGAGCTCGATAACACTGCCCTGCTTGAGGCGCAACAAGTCGCGAATCTTCAGGCGCGTTCGACCCACTTCGACAGAGAGCGTGACGGGCACGCTCTGGAGCACGTCTGCGCTAACCATGGCATCAAAACCCTGGCCCTCGGCATCCTCGCCGAGCTGATCCAGTGACACGTCGGCAGTTTCTTCTTCTTCACTCATGAGTATCTCCTATCGGCGTGCGAGCGGGTGCTGACTAGCTCTCTGCCAGCTCAACGGCCTGCAGCAGTCTTGCTGCAGCATAGCCGTTTGCGGTGCCGACCTCAGCCTCAAACAACGGAATGTCATCCACCAATACGCGCGCCGAATCAAACTTGCGCAGATCCAATACGTCGCCGACTTGCATTTTATTGAAGTCGCCAAGCGTCATTTCGACCTCACCCAAGATAACGCGGTGCTCAAGTTCGGCATCAGAGGCCGCGCCGGCCAGCTCTCGCGCCCATATATCGTGATCGACGGACGGGTCTTCAGAGTCCTGAACGCGACCTCTGAGTACATCACGAATGGGCTTCAGCGTTGCAAAGGGATATACCACGTCGATGCTGCCGCGCTCTTTGCCCAACAGCTCCACTTCGAGGTGGCAAACAATCACCAAATCGTTCTCATCAACAATTTGTACAAACTGCGGATTAATTTCGGAACCGACGTGCTCGCACTGGATCTCCATGATAGGAGACCAGGCTTCATTTATGGAGGCAAAGATCACCTCAAGCATGATGTTGATAATCCGGGTCTCGGTTGGGGTAAACATCCGGCCAGGGGGTAGCCCCTCAATACCGCGTCCAAACCCGCCAAAAAAGTTATCCAGCGAGGCGAAGACCACGTTGGGGTCAATGACCACCATCGACGTGCCACGCAGCCCCGACAGGCGGACCGTGTTGACCGACAGCGGCGCCTTCAAATCTTGCAGATACTCAGAGAACGGGAGCGTCTTCACCCGGTCAGCAGTAATGCGCGGGCTGGTCCGCAGGACCTCAAGCAACCCTAATCGCAGGTGACGGGTGAACCGCTCGGTGATCATATCCACTGCGGCCAAATTGATACCGATAGTGGTGTCTTCTGTCACCAAATTATGGGGTCGAATCTCTGCGCTGAGAGCAGCCTCAGGGTCGATCAGAGCAGCCGAATCATCGTCAAACCCCTCGTCGGAGGCCAATGCATTGAGCTCCTCTTCTGAAAGTCTGCTGCTGTCTTCAGCCATAACGCTATCTCACCTGCTTACCGGGCTCACTGAACCACGAATTCAGTGAACATGACCTCTTCAACGCCGCCAAAATCCTCGTATCTCTCAAGCACGGAGTTCACCGCTATCTTGAGTTGCTCGGCGAGATCGGAGCGGAAATTGGGCTCGGAAATCCGGGTCTCATCAATCTTACGCATCACGTCCAACATTTCGGATCGAACGGCAAACTCGTGTTTTTCCATGTTTGCAACAACACGGTCATCGTAATGAGTCATGATTGCGACCTTGACCTGCATCACCTTTCTGGAATTCACGATATTCGCGACCAGCGGACGCTCGATTTCCATATAGGTGTTCTCAAAGCGGGTCAGCTCGGGCGAGTCAAGCGTCTCTTTGCTCGGACCCTGGGCCAGCTCTTCTGCGCGGGCTCGCGCTTCTTCAGCGTCCATCTCCAGCTGCTGCACGGTCGCCTCGATCCGCTCGGCAGAATCGGGGTCGAAATATCCTACAAAATACATGGTCGCCAGTACCGTAATGGCCAAGGCGACAATCATGCCCACGCCAATCAGGATATAGGCCAGGATAGGCGATTTTTTCCCGCCTTCACCTGCTTCTAATTCTTCGTCAGCCATGATGCTTATCCATCCTTATTCGGGGCACGGTTGCCATTATGCCCAAAAATCAATCGAATCCAGATCCAGTCCCAGCTCGAGGTCCTCGGATACGGTATCCACCCCGGTATCCGCCAGACTCATTTCGTCCTGAGCTTGCGCACCGGCATCATTAGTGCTCGCCTCACGGCCCTGAGATTGGCCCTGCTGCGTGTCTGATCCTACCTGCAATTGCGCCAGGTTGACGCCACTTTGCTGCAGCGCATCGCGGAGTCGCGGGAGAGAATCACCCAGAAGCTCTCTGGTCACTGCGTTGCTGGTATTAATTTGTGCATCGAGGCGGCCGTCGCGCATTTCCATCACCACATCGATGGCACCAAGCTCCCTAGGGTTAACGTTGAAAGTCAGACGATAGTGGCCTGCCGCGATGTTAGCTGCCAAGCGTTGGCCCAAGGCCTCAGAAAGTTGCCGTCCAGCGAGCTCACGGGCCGCAAGGTTCTGGTTTGGCGTGAATTGATTTAACCGAGCCGCATCGGAGAACGCTGACCGATCGGATCCAGCCAGAGCCTGTCTGAATGCAAGATCGCCCTGACCTGCAACACGCGCCGCCGCGGCATCAAATGCATCTCCCTGCACCAAACCTGCGAAAGGCGTCAGTTGGGTGGCCGGGGTGACTGCTGGCCTGTCTGAAGTGGCGGCCAGTCGCGCAAGTTCAAGGCTACGAGCACTTACCAACTCGCGAAGTGCAATAACGGAATCGGCCTTGGCACTCTTCACTACCTCAGCGGCTACTGTCGCGTCTGTCTTCGCCAGCTCTGCCTTGCCATCTGTGGTCACGTTCACGCCACGCAGCGCAAACCGGTCAAGCGTTGCAGCTTGTGGCAGCACAAGCGCCTCGCCAACAGGCTGAGTCGTAGGTGTCATTACCTGAGCCAGCGCACTGGCGAGGTTCTGGGGCGCCCGCTGAGCAGCGTCGGATTGAGCGCCTGCAAGGGTCAAGGTGATGGGTTGTGGCTGCGACACCACACTGGCGCGCAACGCGCTGATTTCTGCCTCAGAAGTGCCCCCCAACATCGCGGGGATAGCCGCCAAGGTGGCTGTCGTGCTGGCAGGCCCCTGCTGCGCCACTGCATCTGCGGGAGATCGCAGGGAATTCTCTGTAAATCCGTGTACGGCCTTGATCAGTTCAGGCGCCACGCGCTGGGCGACGTCGCGAACCCACTGTTCAGGGACCGCGCCACCCGTCGATATCGAGGATTGCGCTACCCATCTGGCTACCACAGACTCAAGTTCCGCGGTCAAGCCAGAGCGAGGTGAAGTAGACACGGCATCACGCTGAGAATCGCTGATAGTCGCGGTAATGAGCTGAGTAATTCGGTTAGCCAGCTCTGTAACAGCACCCTCAGTGTTGGGGTTTTCACCTCGAGCCATGACGTCGATTCGGCCGCCGGCAACCCACTGCGCCACTGCGGGGGTTACTACCTCCCTGATGCGAGTCAGCAGATCGGTATCTTCTGTGAGCTGGTTAGCGCCTGGTTGCGGCGAGACGAGTGCCTGTAAGCCTGCCGTAATCTGCCTCGCGACACCTTCTACATCACCATCTGCAGTCGCTTGAGCAAGCATGGATGCGATCAGCTGATTCACGCTATCGGGATCTATTTCAGAGGACATTTGAGCAGAATCCACTGAACCCGGCACTAGCGAAGAGGCCTCACCGGCGGCAATCGCGGTGGCGACCGCATCAGCAAGACTGCGCCCCTCCACTGACGGATCTACCAACGCCTGGTCAGTCGCTGGAAAGAGCTGCGCCAAGACCTCGGGCGACAAGCCTGCCTGCTCCGCATACTTCATCACGGCGAGCCGCTCGGCAGGCTCACCGACCACATGCAGGTCAAATCCCGGTAGAGACGTTGTCGAAACTCGCTCAGCGGCAGGCATGGACGCTACAGAAGCGGCAACCGGGGGCGCACTGGGCTCTTGAGACGGTACGGTCGACGCGGATGCCGCCGGCAACCCCTTGCCGCCTGTTTCAGCCGCCTGCGCCTGCTCAGATGCAACCAAAGCGCGCTTGAACGCTGCGCCGGCTTCGCTACCAGAGGCCGAAGACCTACTGGAACCTGTTGATTTACCTAGGTTTCCTAGCAGCTTGGCTATGTCTGTTCCTATCTGGGAATCCACAGTTCAATCGCTTGTCACATTGTTTACTGCTAGTGATTAATGCAAGTCGCGTGCCAAGTCCGAGCGAGCGTAACTCTGCACAGCCCATTCATCGAGGGCATCGGTTTCCTGACGCTCACGATAGATTCGACGGCTGTTCAGCGTTTGCTGCTGAAGGTGCTCATATTTTTGCAAAACCTGGGCCGTGCGCTGGTTTTGCGCCTGCGCGCGGCCAATGAGTTCCCTGATCTCAATGAGCTGCCCCTCGCAGTTGTTACGCAAAATGTCGAGGTCTGCGAGGAACGACTTCATAACGCGCCAGTCGTCGATCTCACGGAGGGTATTGGTGTGAAGCTGGTGCCGAAAGTGCGTCTGACGCTCGGCTACTTTGTCCCGGTTGGACTCAGTTTCCTTGAGATGTCGTCTCAACTCGGTCAGTCGACCTAATTCTTGCTGGTTTTGTCGCTGGTATTTCAGCACCAGAGGGTCCCACTTAGTGGCCATGTTGACCTCGCGCGATGATCTGCGCCATAGCGGCGGTCGCCTGCTCCATAGAGCATGCCTCGGTTGCCCCCTGACGGAGAAACTCCAGCATCATGGGCCTGATCGCAATGGCTTTATCGAGCTCCGGGTCAGTGCCCTGCTCGTAAGCCCCCACCATAATCAGATCCCTGTTTGACTCATACAGTGACCACAAACGCCGAAATTCGGTCGCCATCTTGATTTCGTGCGCACCGAGCACCCTGGACGCCAATCTGGATATCGAGCCGCGTAAATTAATGGCGGGATAGAGCCCGGTATCAGCCAATTCTCTGGACAACATAATTTGTCCGTCGAGTGAGGCGCGGGCCACCTCAACGATGGGATCCATGCCCTCATCGTGCTCAGAGAGCACGGTGTAAACGCTGGTAATCGTGCCGGCACCATCGCCGGGACCGCCACGCTCCACCAGCTTTGGCAGATCACTGAACACCGAGGGCGGGTAGCCCTTGTTCGTGGGCGGCTCGCCGGTGGCCAGACCAATCTCCCGTTGGGCATGCGCAATGCGGGTGAGACTGTCGCACAGTAGCAACACATCCTTCCCTTGATCGCGAAAATATTCCGCCACCAAGTGCGCCACTTCCGCCGCCTGACGCCGCATGACGGATGCACAGTCAGAGGTCGCCAGAATCACCACGGACTTGCGCAAACCCTCGGGCCCAAGGCTTTCGGCAATAAACTCACCCGCCTCTCGGCCGCGCTCGCCAATAAGCGCCAGCACCACAACATCGGCAACGGTGTGGCGGGTCATCATCCCTAATAGCGTGCTCTTGCCCACGCCAGAACCGGCTATCAAACCAACTCGTTGACCTTTGGCGAGCGTCAAAACACCGTTAATCGCGCGTACGCCCACATCCATTGGCATCGATACCGGTTGGCGATGCAGCGCCGGGATGCTCCGACCATAGAAATTGGACGCAAATCGCGGATGTATGAGCGGCTTGTCGTCCAGCGGATTGCCCAGAGGGTCTATTACCCTGCCAAGTAAATGTGCACCGACTGGCAGACCCACACGACGGTTGACCAAGCGAATTCGACTCTCCCGTGAGACCCCCACGGTCTCTGAAAAAGGGATCAACTTGAGCGTCTCGTCAGAGAAAGCGACCACCTCGGCGGGTACGTTGGGTGCCCCGGGGTCATCCGTCTCGATTTCGCACATGGCACCCAACGGCGCCTGAAGCCCGTCGCACTCCACAACATGACCCGAGACATGCCTGATCTTGGCCCATGTCCAAGCATCGGGAGCAGACAACTGAGGCCAGCTTCGGTCAGGCCGCGGCTGTTCAATGGTGTCTGGGCTCGGATTCATGAATCCAGCAGCGAATCTGGGAACTGCGCTACCAGTTGCTCACGCAACTGATCAAACTCGCATTCAAGCAGTCGGTCGATGATCAGATGGTCGTACTGAACAGAGATGTCCCCATCTTTCAGATCCGGATCGACCGTTAAAGAAACGGGTCGGTCAGCCAACATTTCGGAGAGTTGTTGCTCGGGCAGCACTGCTGCCATCGCAGCGGACACCTTGACCTCCACCGGAACGCCCTCAGGGAATTCAATTTTCTCCAAGGCGGAGTTGAGATAAGCACGGAAGGCCTGCTCATTGATGCTGAGCGACTGCAAACAAACGGTTCTGGCGATGTCGAGTGACAAATCTGTGACCACAGGCCAGATCCTGGGGAGCGCATCCATCTGAGCCTGAATCGCCTCAAAGAAGCGCTGGGCCAGCGCTTCTCGCTGCTGACTCTCTAGGTTGGACTGCCTGATACCCTCTTGGACGCCCTCCTGAAACTTGGCCTCAAGCAGCTGGTCGATATCAATTTCTTCCTCTTCTACCGCCTCTGCCTCATCGGTAGCCGCCACGTCAGCATCATCCAACGCAGACTCCTCGGCCGACTCGAGATCACTCTCCGCCTCGTCGGCATCGGTCTCAGTGCTGATCTGTTGCCAATGTGCTTCCTCAAAGCCCATCGGGCGCGCCGAGAGGCCGCCGGCGGCTGAGGCCTCACTGAAGGCTTTTGCGCGGCGATCAGCAGCAAGGAGTTCGTTCAACTCCCACACGACAGTGTCAGTGGCTTTAGACAAAGTCATCTCCACGACCGGCGAGTACCAGTTCGCCGGCGTCAGACAGCTTTCTTGCAATGCGCATGATATTTTTCTGAGCGTCCTCAACATCGGAGATACGCATCGGGCCCTTGGACTCCATGTCATCAATGAACATGGCCTTGGCGCGTTGCGACATGTTGTCAAAGAATTTGTCCCGGGTCTCTTCGCTGGCGCCCTTCAATGCCACCATGAGCAAATCAGACTCGATGTTGCGCATCATCACCTGTATGGCGCGGTTATCCACCATGGAGAGGTTCTCGAAGGTGAACATGTTGTCCTGAATCTGGAGCGTGAGGTCCTCGTCCAACTGAGTCAAAGACTGCATCACCGACGTTTCAAGGTCGACTTTGACGAAGTTCATGATCTTGGCGGCCGTCTTCACGCCACCAAAGCTGGAAGACTGCGCGGAGGAGTTACTGGAGAACTGCTCGGACATGATGCGCTCCAGCTCCTCCATCGCGGATGGCTGAACCGTCTCAAGGCTGGCGACGCGCTGCATGACCTCACCACGATTCTCCGGCGGTAAAAAGCTCAGGACGTCAGCTGCAACGTCGTATTCCAACACCGAGAGAATAATGGCAATCACCTGAGGGTGCTCGTTGATGATCATGTCCGAGATTGCACGGGCATCCATCCATCTTAGAATCTCAAGACCCTTGGTTGATCCACCCGGCAGTATGCGGCTCAAGACCGTGCTGGCCTTGTCGTCACCCAGTGCGCGTTTCAGCACGGATTCGACATAATCTGTCGTGCCGAGGCCCAGATTCGTTTGCTGTTTGATCGTGCCAACAAAGTCATCGAGGACCTCGCTCACGGTTTCCTGTGAGAGATCGACCACACCCACCATCGCCGAACCCAGGGCCTGCACTTCGCGAGGGTTCATATAACGAATGATATCCGACGCCTGTGTCTCCCCCATGAGCAACATAATGACCGCCGCACGCTCGGTGGACGTCATAACCTCCAGCTCCTCTCGGACGAAGTCCGGGAGCTCCTTATCGCCGTCTCCCGGCGGAATATTTTTCGCTGCTTCTGCCATCATCCAGCTCCCTTAGACGGGTTTAATCATCTTCTTCAGTACGTTGGCAACACGGCCGGCGTCCTCCGCAACAAGGAGTCGCACCACCGCCACTTTGTCATCATAACTGTTGGCCGTGTCGAGCATATCGGCTGAGATAGCGGACTTCTTCGGCTTGAGTTTGGCCTTGATCTCGTCAAGAGATTCTCCCTCCTCGAGCGCCTTTCGGTCAGCTATGCTGAGCTCGCCATCAATCAATTGCTCCGCGAGCAAGGCATCGTTCTCCTCAATCTTGGGCAGATAGACCCGCAGGACCGGGGCAATAACCAACAGGAAGAAGGCAATCAGTCCGATCGACGTCATCCCGTGACGGCCCCACTCGATAATGGCGGGGTCCTTGTGCCAGGGCAATTGATAATCCTGTGGCGGGTCGGTAAAGAAGGGCGCCGAGGTCATTGACAGCGAGTCACCGCGCGCCGCGTCATAGGGCAGGGCGGTAATGACCAGCGTGCGGAAGCGCTCAATCTCTTCAGCCATAAATCGCTGTAACTCCGCGCTGGGTATAGGTGCCAGCGATGCAGCCGCACCCTCGAGGCCTGCCTCGGCATCGGCATCTTCCTCACCTTCCGCAAGCAGGTCTTCAGTGACCGTAGACCCCTCATCGAGAGACGCGTAGTAACGGCGCTTCGCCAGATCCCGTAGCGCTTCCTCATTGATGATGACGCCTGCTGTCATGGAGGTCACGCGACCTGTCTGTTCTTTCACAAACCGGATCTCTTTATCGAGCTCATAGTTACGCGTGGTTTGCTCTCGCTCAGTGGTCGCGGTCTCGGTATTGGTGGGGTTCTGAGCGACCTCACCCTCCGGCACCACTTCTGGCTGATCCGGCGGAATGTTGGTGGTGCCGCCTGGCACACCCGATGCAGCGATACCGGTCTGAGAATCAGAGGTAATCACCTCAGATCGCACCTCAGCGCGCTCGGGTTCAAGGTCCAGATACTGCTCCGTAGTGGTTTCACGCTGGGTGAAGTCCATCTCCAGATTGACGACCGTGCGCACGTTGCCGCCACCCAGTGCGGGAATCAGAAGCTCGCGAATGCGCTCAGCCAACTCTGCCTCTCGCTCGGCTTCAAAACGAGCGTTATTGAGTGCAGGGGTGCCATCTTTGTCAGCATTGCTGCCTGTCAGCAGGTTGCCGTAATGATCTACCACCGTGACATCCTGCGTGGCGAGATAGGGCACACTGGCACTGACCAAGTGAACAATTGAGAGCACCTGCGCGGGGTCAACGACTCTGCCCCGGTACGGCTTGACAATCACCGACGCTTTGGCCGGCTGCCGATCGCGGACAAAGACACTTTGTTTGGGTGCAGCTAAATGGACTCGGGCCATTTCAATAGTGCTGATCTCGGAGATCGTGCGCGCGAGTTCAACCTCAATCGCATTGTTGTACTTCACCTGTTCCATGAACTGACTGGTTGTCATCGAGCTGCCTTCAGCCAATGAGCTCATGCCGCCCTCGGCCGCAGCCCTGGGAATGCCCTGGGACGCCAGAAAGATCCGCGCCGCCTGAAACACGTTCTCAGGCACCTCAAGGCGCCCGGTGGATTTATTGATTCGTACATCATAATTAGCGGACTTCAACGCCTCAAAGGCCAACTGAACATCGGCTTGCTCCATACCATCAGAGACGCTTCGGTACGGAGTAGAGGTCATCACCGACCAAAAAATCAGCACTACCAGAAGAGACAACAGACCAATGATGGCGGGCATGGCGCGACGCACAGCAGGCTGAGACATCACGTCTCGCACAGCCGGCAGCGCCTGCGCCTGATTCGCAGGCGTAGCGCCGGCCTGTTCGGCAGGTACGGCGGCGTTGCCCGTCTCGGCGGGCGGGTTACTGCCGCTGTCCACTTCGGTCGCTGACCCCTCGATCAGAGGTCGTTCTTCGAGTGCTGCTTCCATCGTCTGTTACCCCTTGTCCATGCCTGACATGTCAGACAGGCATACTCATGACATCTTGATAAGCCTTCAGGACCTTGTTGCGAACCTGAAGCGTCGCCTCGAACGCCACCGATGCACGCTGTGAATCAATCAGCACATCAGTAACGCTGACATCCTCTGTCGCTTCGAAGCTTGTTTTAGTTTCGGCTGAGCGCATTTGCGTCGCATTGACCGACCGGATCGCTGCCAACAGATCGGAGGCAAAACGCGACTGCTGCTGTTCATTGCTGATACCTAACGACGCATCAGCGGCACGACTATTGGCCATCTCGGCCTGTCGAATGACGTTCATGACGCCTTGCATATTGGTTTTATCAATCATGAGGCACCCATCGATTGCATGCTGTCAGCTTCTACCGCCTTTAGCTTTTGTAATTTATGCCGTAGCGTTCTCGGGCTGATTCCTAAACGCTCTGCCGCCTCTTTTTTGGAGTCGGTTTCTTGCAAGGCCGCCTGAATCAGCTGCCATTCCGCCTGCTCTTTAGCTGAGACCAAGTCCTGATCGGATTGAATGACGTGCCCGTGGCCCTGTGGCTTCGCAATATCGGAAGTCATGAATGCGTCGGGCGCGTCCGGAAGTGAAGCAGGCGAAAACTCCAGCGCATCAAAATAAATGTGCTCGGGTTGAATCACATTGTGAATCGCGAGCACCTTGGCGCGACAAATAACATTGTCGAGCTCCCGCACATTACCGGGCCACTGATGCTGCAGAAGCTGCTGAATCGCGGCTTCGTCAATCTGCATCCCAATGCCCGCAATCTGCTCGGAGGCAGCAAAACTGATCGCCAGTTGCCGGATGTCTTCGGGACGCTCCCGCAAGGGTGGTATGCCGATATGAAAGGCGTTGAGCCGGTAGAGCAGGTCTTCTCTAAACTCGCCTCGCTTGACCAACTCAACCAGATCCCGATTGGTGGCCGCTACCAGGCGAACATCGAAGTTCACTTCACGGGTGCTGCCTATTCGCGCGGCTTTACGCTCCTGAATCACACGCAGCAATTTGGGCTGAATGTGCAATGGCAGCTCACCTACCTCATCGAGAAACAGCGTGCCGTTGTGCGCTTCCTCAAAAATACCCGGCTGGTCTTTGATGGCGCCGGTAAATGAGCCTTTCATGTGACCAAATAAAATACTCTCCACCAGATGTTCAGGCATTGCGGAACAGTTCAGTGCGATGAATGGGCCCGACGCGCGGGCAGAAGCATTGTGTAGAATTTGCGCCACCACCTCTTTACCCACCCCAGAGGGGCCTGACAGCAGCGCAGTCACATCCACCTGAGCGACCCGCTGAACCAACGCCAACATCGCTTTGCTTACCGGGTCACTGAATACCACCTGCTTCCGCTGTCCTCGCGCCGAAATAGAGGGCGCAGACGGTGTAGAAGATGAAGTAGCGCCAGAGCGAGGCTTGGAGGGAGTCTCGGGTGTTTCGGCATAGCCTAACGCGGTCTCAGCCAACGCCACCCAATCGCTGTCATCCGCATAAGTCACGAATGCATCAAAGCCCCTCACACCAATGAGGTGTGCCAACTTCATATCGCCGGCGGGCATGAGAATGACCGCAGACTCCGGGGCGTGCCCGAGAATCTGAAGCAAATAGGCCTCTTCATGTAACCATGCGGGCCCCACCGCGACACAGGAGGCCACGCTGTCAGTAGCCCGGTCGGCAAATACCTCGGGTGCCTGCGTCAGCTGAACGATTGAATCCCATGTGCTACCGCGCAGGCACTCCTCAGGGAAGCCGGTCCCGCGCACCGAAAGCACATTCAATTGAACTGTCTCTGACTCTTTGGACACCGCGTCGCTTCCCCATTGCGTGCCTGATTACACAGCAAGCAGGAGGCCATCATTAAAATTTCTCATAAGATCAGCGACTTATAGATTTATAGGGGGTCAAAAATCGATAAAATTGACAGGAACGTCAATTTTTTGACACACAATCGTCAGCGTTTTGCGATATTAAGCCTGCCCATTTTTTCAATCAGGGTCGTACGTTTCACCCCGAGCAGCCGGGCAGCTTCCGAGATGTTGCTATTGGCGTCGGCGAGTGCCTTTTCGATCAAATGGCGCTCAAAATCGGTAACACGATCCTTGAGGGACGCCTCATTCAGGGCCACATGCGCAGGCGCCTCGGCAGCGGTGATACCCAGCACCCGGGCGAGACCATCTTCATCCTCACCCGCCGCGCTGACCTCACCCAATGCCAGGGCGGCTGCATCCCACGCGCCTGCTGAGGCCGGCGCAGAACCTGTACTGCCCTCTGCGCCCATCAGGCTCATCATCTGAGGCGGCAGGAAGTCCGCAGGCAATTCGTAAAGGTTAATATTTTCTCCGGGGTACAAGGCGGATAACCGACGGCAGAAGTTCTCCAACTCCCGCACATTGCCCGGCCACTGGTAGGCCTGAAGCAAGCTCATGGAGCGCGCATTCAGCTTGATCGGGTCTCCCTGCAGGGCGTACGCAGCACTGAAGTGATCGAAAAGCTCAACGATTTCCTCGGGTCGCTCCCTCAAGGAAGCGACAGTAATGGGAATCACATTCAACCGAAAAAACAGGTCCTCGCGAAATTGCCCTGTTTCTATCAAGGACTCCAGCGGTTTGTGGGTGGCTGAAATAATCCTCACATCGACAGGAATCTCCTTACCGGAGCCAACGGGTGTCACCACGCCCTCCTGCACGACTCGCAGCAGCTTTGCCTGCAGGTCAGGAGGCATATCCCCGATCTCATCGAGTAATAGCGAGCCGCCGTCAGCTAACCGCATTCTGCCCTGGTAGCTACTCACCGCGCCGGAAAAAGCGCCCTTTTCGTGACCGAATATTTCACTCTCCAACAGCTCGTTGGGAATGGCACTGCAGTTCACCGCGACAAAGTCACCCTTGGGGTCTCGGCCGGATAACCGATGAATCTCGCGCGCCACCAGCTCTTTACCGACACCCGTCGGACCGCGCACCAGTACCGGTGCGTCGGTGGGCGCCACCCGTTCTAAGTGCGCCAGCAACTCCCGCGTGACGGCGCTGGTTCCTATCAAGCTTTGTTGCGTGGCCATCAGTGGATCAGCGCCAGTGTCTCATCTACAGGGAGCCGCAGACCGGGCCGAAGTGCCGCCGGCCGGATTAGAGGTGCTGTTCACGGTGTTGATCTGGGTCATACTCGCGCCCACGACGATATCGGAATTGGAGACAGATTGATTTTGCTTGCGGCGGCTTGTGTGCCCGGCGCCAACCACAACCACCGCATTGTCGACCAACTGTTGCGAGCTGGGATCCGACTGCGTTCGGCTGGAGATGCCTTGCTCATCCATCTGCTCACAGACGTCCTTATAAGAGGCACTGGCAAGCGGCTCGGAAAAAACAACCGGGCAGCAAAACAAGAGCGTTAAGGGTGCGATGAATTTCAGTTTCATTTGACTACTCGTCCCTCTCCCCAGATTACCCCCTGCGCAATACACTCAGACAGGCGGGCTCATTTGGGTGGCTGATAGCATGCCGGCGGTGTGCAGACATGTCGGTTTTGGCACTTACGTTCATCGAGGCTTGCTGGCAACATACTCCAAGGACAAAAAAGCGGCAACTGCTGGGGCGGTGGCCGATCGTAACAAGGATATGACTGTGACTACCCGGCGCTATATTGGCTCACTCTTCGAAAGATCCTCTCAACACAAAAAGGCGGCGCGAAGACTCAACACCTTTCTGTTCTTACTGATCTCTCTCAACCTTGTCGCCATCACGCTCGAATCAGTCGCGTCCATCAGGGAAGCCTGGTCATTCGAGTTATTAATCTTCGAATTCATTTCGGTAGTCTTTTTTTCCATTGAGTATATCTTGCGCATCTGGACGGCGCCGGATAACGAGGACCTCAAGGGCTCAACACCGCTGCGCAAGCGCCTAGGCTACATCTTCAGCTTTACGGGGCTCATAGACCTGGTAGCAATACTGCCCACATTGTTGCAGTTCATCTGGGTAGGGGCTGACTTGCGACTGCTCAGGGTCATGCGACTCGCGCGACTGCTCAAGCTGAGTCACTACACCACCGCCTTGGAGGATCTGGTCTCCGCCATTTATTCGGAACGCCAGGCATTTGTTGCCGCACTCTACTTGATGGTGGTCGCGCTATTCCTGTCGAGCTCTCTGATTTATGTTGCGGAGCACGATGCACAGCCTGATGCGTTCCCATCCATCCCACAGACGATGTGGTGGTCCATCGTGACGCTGACAACAGTAGGGTACGGCGACGTATCGCCGATCACGGCAGAGGGCAAGTTGATCGGCGCCCTCACCGCCATCATGGGCGTGTGCACAGTGGCACTGCTGACCGGCATCGTCGGTGCCGGCTTCTCCAAGCAAATGTCCAAACAGTACGCGGAGTTTGAGCACAAGCTGAGGGAGGCGCTGGACGACGGCATCATCTCCAGCGAGGAGGCCGAGGAAATCGAGGAGCTCAGGGAGCGTATGGGCCTATCGAAGACCCAGGCGGAAGAGTTAGCGCATCATTTGATCGAGTCGAAGCGCGGCGATACTTAGTCCTACAGACTGGGGCGGGCGCTCAGGCGCTCACGTTATGTCGCGGAATCTAAACATTACCGGCATCAGGCTGAATTCGGGTTCCGATGTCAGGTATTTTTGCTCCATCTCGGTCCAGCGGCTGGTGCCGATACGCCATCTCAGATGGTCGTCAAAACCCGCTTCAGACTGCCAATAAGACATGGCCACCACCGTGTTTTCTTCCAAGTCTTCCGCCACATATATCCAGCCGCAGGCCGGCGCTGCCATCGTGGCTTGGGCGACGACTGAAAAATCCGCCAGAAAAGACGCCTTGTCAGCTTCTCGCACCCGGTAAGTGGTTTTGACTATGAGAGACATAACGATGTGTTCCTATTTTTCAGAAGAAAAGTGTAGCCGCGGACTTCGGTGGTCACAAGCACCGGAATAGCATGAGGAATAGCGGGAAAAAGGCATCAGTGAAGTCATGAAGTCGAAGCCTTGAGGTCCTCGAGCATGCTCATCATGCGCTCATGCACTTTATTAAGGGCTTTCAATGGTCGCACCATGACCTTGAATTCGCTGATCTGCCGATCCCTTACTTGAATGATATCGACGCCGTTGATCTGAATATCATCGATGGTGCAGGTGAACTCGAGCACAGCGCGGCTGCCTTCGACCATCTCACTGACGTAGCGAAAGTTCCCACCGAATACCTGACTCGCGGCGCTCAAATACAGGTAGGTGATGTCTCTACCTCGCTGGGGTGTGTGTACAACCGGGGACCAGAAAATGCAGTCCTCGGCAAGTAGCTCAAACAAGCCTTCATGAGAGGAAGCTGACATCATGTCATGCCACCGACCAATGACCTCTCTGGTTTCCTGCGCCATTCGCAATCACTCTCCTCAGTGCAATACTGTCAAGACGGCATCATCTGTGTTGTTGCTGCGCAAGATCTCGTTCAGCGGCCAGGCGCATCTCGTAGGATTGCTGCCCACGAAATTGCTCTGCCCGTCTCAGCTGCATTTGGTAGTTGCGCCGCCGATGACGTCGAATGAGATCCTGAAAACGATCACCGTCCTGCTCTCCCGATAACCAGGCCTCGATCTGAGCAAGATCGATGCCCAGCCGATACGCTATGCGCGACGGGCGAATCCGGTTGACGTGAAATTCAGCCACTAAATCGATCTGTTGCGCCGGTGAAAGCGTGCAATCGCAGGAGTAGCCGATGGGGGGGTTCGGGCTTCTATTCTTATTGTCAGCATATGGCATGGTCAATCGATGCTCTTGCTATCTAGCTGTCTTGCTGCGACTTGCCGCTCTGGCTGTCGGTATTGCTCGGCGCGGTATTGTGACATAGCGCGGATTATTGCGATCCTGCCATACTCTACCCGATTTACAGGGTGCCAAGCCGCCCCGGTACTCAGATATCGGCGCCGGCACCCTGACGATAGCTGACAGCCATGAGAGGAAAAATAAACCGGTGACCCATCAACGGATACAAGATCCCAACGCCCTGCGCCGGACAAAAATCGTCGCAACGATCGGTCCTGCCAGCCAGAGTCAGGACATGATTGGTCGGCTACTCAGCGCGGGGGTGGATGTGTTTCGGCTGAACTTCAGTCACGGTGCTCAGGCGGATCATGCGCTGGTGGCGCAACACATTCGTCGTCAGGCGCGGCATCAAGGGCGGTACGTCGGCATTCTCGCCGATCTGCAAGGTCCAAAAATTCGCATCGGCGGCTTCTCCTCAGGAGCCGTTACCTTGCAGGCCGGCGACCCATTTCAACTGAGTCTCTCGATTGCCCCGGACGCCGGTGATCAGCGGGGAGTCTCCGTGGAATATGAGGCGCTACCCACCAGCGTTGCACAAGACGATATCCCTGCTGCTGGACGACGGAAAGCTCCGACTGCGGGTTGATGACGTCAGCGAAGCAACCGTCGACTGCACTGTCATCATTGGCGGTCGCCTCAGCTCCAGAAAAGGCGTGAATAAGCTCGGCGGCGGTCTGGCGGCCCCCGCGCTCACCGAGAAAGATCTCGATGACATTCGGGCCATGCCCGATATACGGCCAGATTTTGTCGCGGTCTCTTTTGTCTCGAGCGCAGAAGATATCGACTACGCGCGAGCGCTTCTGGCTGAGCAAGGTCTAACACCGGCCATCATCGCGAAGATCGAGCGGGCAGAAGTTGTGGCAGACACCGCCTTGCTCAACAGCATTATCGACGCGAGCGACGGCGTCATGGTCGCCCGTGGCGATCTGGGTGTGGAGGTGGGCGACGCGCAACTGATTGGTATTCAGAAAAACTTGATCTCGACTACCCGAAAGCGGGATCGCATGGTCATCACCGCGACGCAGATGATGGAATCGATGATCAGTAACTCCATGCCCACCCGGGCCGAAGTGTTCGATGTTGCCAATGCGGTATTGGACGGCACGGACGCCGTAATGCTTTCTGCCGAAACCGCGGTAGGCGAATTTCCGGTTGAAGTGGTGACAGCTATGGCCGATGCGGCAGTGGGTGCCGAGCAGCACCCGGTCGCACGGACCTCCAAGTACCGGCTGGATCGGGAATTTGCGAGTCCGCAGGAGACCATTGCCTTATCAGCGATGTACGGAGCGAATCACTTCCCGGGAATGCGCGGCTTGGCGAGCTTAACGGAGCATGGCACCACGCCCACGATGATGTCGCGGTTGAGCTCCGGGTTACCGATTTTTGCACTCAGCCGGAGACCCGAGACCCTACAGCGCCTTGCTTTATGTAGAGGTGTTATACCGCTGTTCTTCGACTTCTCGGCCTTTGCGCCAATAGATCTTGAAGCACGGACAATCGAGTTTCTCGTGGATGGTGGCTTTGTCTCGCACGGGGACTTCATTCTGATGACGATGGGCGGAGCACAGGGCGAGGCGGGCAAAACCGACATGATGAAGATACTGCCTGTCGCATGAGCCTCGAGCCCGCCCCGACAACTGACAAAAAAATTCACCTGCTTAAGCTCATCAGAGTGCTACACTGGGAGCTGCTGGTTCTGCCAGCCCGCTTTTTGCTGAGCCACTGTAGTCTAAGGTCTTCGGTTTTGTTCCCATGAAGCGCAACGGCCCGTCAGGGTAGATGAAAATTCGTAAACACAGGTAGTAAAAAACATGTCAACAGTAACGGGCACCGTGAAGTGGTTTAACGAGACCAAGGGTTATGGCTTTATCGCGCAAGAAGATGGGCCGGACGTCTTTGTCCACTTCAGCGCGATTCAGGGTGATGGATTCAAAACCCTGACCGATGGCCAAAAGGTCGAGTTTACGGTCACCGACGGGCAGAAGGGCCCTCAGGCCGAGAACGTCGTCCCTCAGTAAGCAGCACCGCGGGGGAACCTTCCCCCTCAACCCTTAAGTCGCATGCCCGCAAACTTGGCGGGCTTTGTTGTTTGTTGTCTTGATAACTGACGGTGACCGCGGCCTCGCAAGCTATGTCACCGCTGTTCTCGCAGGCGGGTAGAGGAAAGCCGCTTGGCCCAGCACACCAAGGGCGGCGACTACGGCTCTTTCTGGGCGGGCACGCCCAGGCTCTCGAGTTTTTTTTGGGAAAGACATGCGTTCAGATCCAGAGGCGTGGGGGAGATTCCAAAGCGAAAAAAAGGGCCTTTCAGGCCCTTTTTTACTGCAATCGCCGTTCACACGTCACATCAGATCTTTTTCCAGCTCGCGCTGTCGAACTTCCTCACTGGTGACATAACTGATCCACTGCTTTGCATACTTTTCGGATCGCTCGTCCTTGCCCGCATCCCTGAACGCTTTGCGTGCCTTGTTGTACTCGCCAAGGTTGAAATAAGCCATACCGAGTACAAGTCGCGCCTGATCTGGTCGCTTTACACCACCTTTCTTAAGGCCCTTTGAAACCGAATCGGCGGCCTTGGCAAACTGATCGCCATCGAGATACACGTTGCCGAGCCGCACATATAGCTCGCCCTCGTCGGACTTCGCCGCCGCCTTCTCCATCATGGGAATCGACTTTGCGACCTCGCGAGCTTGCGCCCACGCGCTACCAGCCAGCTCGTAATTTTTAGACTTATCGTCGACCAGCTCATCGTCAAAGCCTTTCTCAATCACCGACGCAGCGAAGTAGGGCACCTCGGCGTTGAGGTACAGATAAGACATGTTGACCAGCTCACTTGAGCGATCAAGGAAGCCCTGCTCATAGGCGGCTTCCATCAGCGCCAACTGCTTTTGCTCTTCCTTTTTCTCGCCGTAAAGATGCGACGCCTGAACCCAATACTGCTTCTTGGGATAATAAATGATCAGGGTGTTAAGAACGTCCAGCGCGGAATCGAAGTCTTCCTTGTCAAAATAGAGGAAGCGAGCGAGGTTATACCACTGCTCCTTAGGGAGCTTTCCCTCAACCTCGTGCATGTCGATTGCCGTCTCGACATTTTTCAGCGCCAGATCAAAGTTCTTGACCTGATAATAGCCCTGCGCGAGCAGCACGTACGCGCCGGCGTTCGGTTTTTCACTCAAATCAAACCAAACCAGCAACGCATCAATGCCTTGCTGCCACTTTTCCTGCACAAAATAGAGCTGCGCAATGGTAAAGCGCGTGTTGATTTCCATCGCCAACGGAATGTCAGGCTGGGCAATGACTTGCTCGTAGTAGCGCAAAGACTGTGCGTAGTCCTCAGTCGCGTACGACAGAAAAGCAAAGAGGTTATAAACGTTGGCCAACTCATAGCTATTAAGGGCGCGCTTACCGTCCTCGGCAATCATGTCGTTCAGAATCTCCGCGGCACCCGCATAATCCTTGGCTTCTGCCAGCCCCTGCGCCTCTGCCAGGCGCTCATAGACCTTGTTGCGAAGTGCAGGCGTTCGCCGGGTCTCTCGCTTATCCTGCTTGGCCTTGTCATCCTGTGCGTTGGCGCTTGAAAGAAGGGAACCCGGTGTCACCGGATCGAGAAGAACTGCACCGCCAAGAAACATCGCAGAAACGGCTACCGCCTTAAAGGAAGTCAGGCACAGAGCACGCACCCCCAATACTGCCTCCCTCATATCAGTTCTCCAACTCGTAGGTAAATTTGTTCTGTACGCCGGCCACCTCAATGGGCTCGCCGTCTACGACTCTCGGCTTATATTTGAACTTCTCCGACGCCTTGAGTGAAGCTCGCTCGAAAATGCCCTTTGGCTGACAGTCGACGGGGAAGGGGTCGCGGATTGAACCCGTTTTCGTCACGGTATATTCCACAATGCAATACCCGGATATGCCGCGGGTCTGAGCCCGCCGAGGATAAATGGGTGCGACCTTCACAATGGGCAGGTACTCGCCATCCCCTGATGACATGCCAGATGCATTGAGATTCAAATTAATGCCTGTAGTAGGCGCGGTGTTGGCGACATTCATATCGAGCTGAGTATCGAACTGAATGGGCTCCAACTCCGGCGGCGGCTCCTCAGGATCTTCAATTTTCTCGGGCTTGACCTCGTTAAGGTTCGTTTCGATGGTCTTGTCCGGAACGACGATGTCAGCGATTTTTCTCGCCTTCACATCTTCCTGTTTGAAATCCCGGCTAACCAGGCTGTGCATCACGAAAAACAGAAAAATCGCGACTGGTACCGCGAGTGCGGCACTGGCAGCGACCCGAGCCGTACTACCCATAACCGTCAAGCCTCTTCATCCGTGGAGATACAGGGCGGAGCCGTCAAAATCGGGCGCACAATATCAATCAGGTCCTCGACCACATAGGCAGGTGTCTCACGGTCGACCTGCACCACAATATTCGCCTGAGGTGCTTCCTTTTTTGCGGCCTCAGCCGTGCGCAGGGCGCGATCCAGGGGCAACTTGTTCTTGTTGTAAAAAACATCGCCGTTGGCGTCGACGGCAAAAATAATAGTCCCACGCTCACAAGCCTCCTGAGTGGAAGCCTGCGGCTTAAACAATTCGACACCGGGCTCTTTAACAAAAGAGGAGGTCACGATGAAGAAGATCAACATGATGAAGACCACGTCCAGCATCGGCGTCAAGTCGATTTGACTGCCTTCTTCTGCCGAGGCCGATCTGGATTGATCACGCATACTCATAGTCTTACCTTTTTACCGGTCCGAAGCCCAGTTCACAGCGCCAACACCGGACTCACGCGCTGCATCAGCAACATCCACAACAATGCCTGCTTTAGCACCTTTCTCCACCTTGATGGTCACCGGCGCCTCAGGGTCTTCTGCGAGCAACCGCTGAATATTGGCGCGCACCGCGCGAATGTCTACCCGGCGATTCTCCATCCAGATCTGATTGTCAGAGGCGATCTCCACCAAAATGCTGGTGGAATCCTCGGGATTATCTGGTTGGTTGTCGTCAGGGCGATTGACCTCCACCCCAGCCTCCTTAATAAAGGACGCAACAACGATAAAGAAGATCAGCATGATAAACACGACGTCCAACATCGGCGTCAGGTCGATCTCTGCACCATCCTGATCTTGCTGTTTGGCTATTTTCCTCATGAATTCCTCAACCCACCGACAGGATTAGTGATCCGATGTCAGTCGATCAGTTAACAGCTGCTGCTCTCTCGTAGTGATCCGCTGCAGATAGGTATTGGCGAACAGGCCCGAGAGGGCGGCCACCATGCCCGCCATCGTCGGGATAGTGGATCGTTCGACCCCGCCAGCCATGGACTTCGCATCACCGCCGCCGGTAACCGCCATGACATTGAACACCTCGATCATGCCCGTTACGGTGCCCAGTAGGCCAAGCAAGGGGCAGAGTGCAACGCAGGTCGCAATGACGTTCATGTTGCCGTTGATCAGCTCTCGGCTCTCCGAGAGTAGCCGTTCTCGGATTTTCTTGGCATTCCAGGATTTACGCTCACTGCGGCCTTCCCATGCGGTGACGACCGCTGCGCGGTCTGCCTTCCACACCGAAGTGAAGTACCAAATGCGCTCAAAAATCAACGTCCACATGAAGAACACCAGCGTGGCGATCAGCCAGAGCACGTTCCCGCCCTTCTCCATGAAGGCAAGTATGACCTCGATAACTCCCATCAGCAGCTATCCTCCCGAGCAATCAGTTGTGCGTGCGCTCGGAATGCTCGGCGACGATGCCTGTCGCCTGCTCATTCAAAACATGAATGATGCGCTGCGAGCGACCATTGACCACCGTGTGCAGTAGCACAGTTGGAATCGCGACCAAGAGACCCAAAACCGTCGTCACCAGCGCAGAAGAAATACCGCCCGCCATCGCCTTGGGATCGCCGGCGCCGAAGATTGTGATCGCCTGAAAGGTAATGATCATACCTGTGACCGTACCCAAGAGACCCATGAGAGGGGCAACCGCTGCGATGATTTTCAATAGAGTGAGACCCTGCTCAAGTTTCGGAGTTTCACTCAGCACCGCCTCGGCCATCTTCAGCTCCAGCGTCTCCGTGTCCATGTTGGGGTTAGCCTCATGAACCTGAAGGACTCGCCCAAGTGGATTGTCGTCTTTGGCAGAGCTTGACTTGAGCTGTGAGGAGACTTTTCCACCCACCGCCGTTAGCACCACCAGTCGGTAGATTGCCAACAAGAAGGCGAAGGCTCCCACCGCCGTGATAGCGTAGCCAACATAGCCACCCTGATGCCAGCGCTCGGAGATGGTGGGGCTATCAATAATCGCGGCGAGAAACGATCCACCAGTAGGTCCCGTCGGGTCTATACCGAACTGCGTGAGGCCAGACTGCGAGCCCGCAAGGTCCTGAGCCTGCGCATTAAAGCCACCACCGGGCTGTCTCGGCAACTCAGACAGCTTGTCGATGTTAAACGACAGGTAGTTACCGTTAGTGTCCACAATATTGAACGCGCCAACACGAACAACGTCACGCTGACTGAGCTCGCCAGATGGTGTGGCCACCTGAGCGCTGAAACGGCTGACCTCGCCCTGCTCACGCACTTCGCGAAGCAATTCGAACCATACGCGCTCAATCTCTTTTATGCTGGGCAACTGATCTGAGCCCGACATCTTCGCGATCAGGCCTTTCAAAAAGGTCTCGCGTCCGGGGTATTCCGAGCTCACCAGTGAGACCTCAATATTAGACGCCAAGTCACCGGAGGCGGCTGTCAAATGACCAAACAGCTCGGATAGCGTACCGAGCCTCTCGCGCAGCTGCTCCTGCTTCGCGGCAATCAAAAGCTCATTTTCTTCAAACTGCTTTTCGAGCCTTGTAGATCGACGCTCTTCACGGGTCCTCTCATCCTCAGCCCGCTTCAATGCGGCCACCTGGTTCGCCTTGTCGCGAGTAAAGCGGTCTTCGCGCGCCTTGTTCTCTGCAGAGGCGCGAGCCTGGCCTTGCTTCACAAGGTCGAGCAACTGATCGAGATTCTCAGCCGCGATTTCCTGCGGGGTTGGGGGTGGCGGTGCTTCAGGCTCGGTAGCCTCCTGTGCCAACGTCATAGAGGCCGACAAAACACCGACCAGGGCGAGGGCGGATACTTTTAACAAGTTAGCACGCATATTATTTCGCCTCCGGCGCAGATACAGGCATGTTCAGCAGCTCGATCGTCGCCTGCTTCTTGGCAATACGAACGCCCTTACGGACAGCCGAGGCATATTCGCCAGCCGACAGCTCCTCCCACATTTTGGCTTCTTTGTTCCATGCACCCGTCTCGGCGCCGTCGGTGCTCTGATAGACCAGTGCGACCCTTCCTATGCGCAGAATATCAACCTCACGCTCCATGCCACCCAAGGTGATAGTGTCGGTGTAGGCTTCGATGCCTCGACCGTACTGAAGCTCTATAGAGTAAAGCTCCAATACCTGACGAAAAGCCTCTGCAGAGGTGACGTCAGAGCGCTCCATGTTGTTGCGGACCGCCTCGATGTTTCCTAGGCGGGTGTCGAGATCGAAGGGCATGTCGAGGTTGATAAACTGCTCGAGTCCATCCAGCATCCGCGTAACCAGCGGCGGAATTTGCCGCTGGATCACCGCCGCCTCGGCTATCGACGTATCTATATCTCTGATACGCCGCTCCTGATTCGCGATCTGTCGCTCCAAACGCGCGTTGTAGACCTTCAAGCCGTCCACCTGCTTCATGACGGTCTTGTAGTCAGACAACAAGCTGGCGGTCTCGTCCGCCAACCGGTCAATCTTCGCTTGCGAAGCCTTGGCTGCCGCAGTTCGCTGTTTGCCGACCTCAACGATCGGATCGATAGATTGTGCGCCCGCAATAGATGCACCACCACCGATAAAGACCGCCAGTAGCAGTGTTTTAAGTCGAGTCGTAGTCATGGGATCGATACTTCCTCTCAAAGCAAATCTGAGTGAGGGCGCCGGTGTCGTAGCCGTTCTCTCACAAAATCCTAATCAGATGGCATTGTTATCCCCTTTCAATAGGCTGCCATCGACTGTCGGGGGGCTCGGAATTTACCCTGTACGTTTCAGCAACGCAAATGGTTTCATTGATCTCCAAAGCCAAGTGGCTAGCTGTTTGGAGGAGGGTGCAACTCGGCGATCGTAAAGTCGTGGCTATTACCGTCACCTGCCTCAAATCGTTCCGAGGAGATTTCTCGCCAACCAACTAGGCAATCGAGATCAAAATAGACGTCTCCCGCTACCTCACCATGGACACGTGTGAGCCAGATTTTATCCGCTCTGGGCAACGCCAAGCGGTATATCTCTGCGCCACCCACCACCATTACTGCTTCAGCACCATCAATCAACGCCTGCTCAAACGCACGCTCAAGCGCCTCATTCAGGCTGTGGCAGACCAACACACCGTCATGGCGCCATGCAGGATCCCGAGTAATCACCAGATTACGGCGCCCGGGCAGCGCAAAACCGACGCTATCGAAGGTTTTGCGGCCCATAATGATGGGGTGGCCCAGCGTCGTGCGCTTAAAGTGCTGAAGATCGTCTGGCAAATCCCACGGCAAGGCGTCGCCCCGACCAATGACGCCATTTTCAGCGGCCGCGAGCACCAGCACCACTGGTGCGTCGTTTTCTGATCGAGGGTCGGTCACACGGCCACCGGAGCGGGGATATTCGGGGCCGGGTCATAACCGCTGAGGCGAAAATCTTCGAAGCGATAATCGTAGATCGAGCCGGGCTTTCGCAATATCTCCAGAGATGGCAGGGCAGCGGGGCTCCGCGCCAATTGCGTGCTGACCTGCTCCCCGTGATTGCTGTAAAGATGGGCATCGCCCAACGTGATCACAATCTCACCCGGACGCAGGTCGCACTGCTGCGCCAGCATGTGGACCAGCAATGCGACCGACGCGATATTGAAGGGCAAGCCGAGAAAGACATCGCTGGAGCGGATGTACAGCTGGGCAGACAGCGCGCCCCGTCCGACGTAGAACTGATACAGCAAGTGGCAGGGCGGTAGGGCCATTCTGCCCGCACGTACATTCTCCTGCGGGCTGACACGCTCATCCGGCAAATACTCAACGTTCCATGCGTGGAACAAAATCCTGCGGCTCTCCGGGCGATTCCTTAGACAGCCCACAACATAATCAATCTGATTAATGCTGCCGCCATCGCGAGTTGGCCAAGCGTGCCACTGTGCACCATAGAGAGGCCCCAGTTCTCCGTCCTCGGTGGCCCACTCGTCCCATATGCTGACCCCGTTCTCCCGCAACCACTGGGTGTTGGTATCGCCGCTTAAAAACCAAATCAGCTCGTTGACCACGCTTTTAAAGTGCACGCGCTTGGTGGTCAGAATCGGAAATCCTTCCTGTAGGTCGAAACGCAACTGGCGACCGAACACGGATCGCGTGCCGGTGCCGGTTCTGTCACCGCGATCGATACCCGACTCCCTAATATCTGCCAATAAATTTAAATACGCTTGCATACCACTCTCACCGCTTTGCAGGCCGATAAGCCCAATACAGTAAACCGATTCCTGCGACTAACATGGGCACGCAAAGAAGTTGCCCGCGGGTCATCCACCCCAACGCATCAAACCCGATGTGCGCATCGGGCTCGCGGAAAAATTCTGCACAAAATCGCAGCACAGCGTAACCCGTCAGGAAGGCGCCTGATACTGCCCAGGTCGGCTGCTGCCTCCGGCTGTACCAGAGCAAGATAAAAAACAGCAGGCACCCCTCCAGAGCAAACTGATAGAGCTGCGAGGGGTGACGAGCCAGACCGAGCGGGTCACTCGGAAAGACCATCGCCCATGGGACCTCGGCGGGCCGACCCCACAGCTCCTGACCGATGAAGTTGCCCAATCGGCCCAGCGCCAATCCGACGGGCGTCAGGGGCGCGACAAAATCCATTAAGCGACCCCAATCAATGCCGCGTTGCCTGGCGAACACCGCCATTGCCACCAGTACGCCCAGTAAACCGCCGTGAAAGGCCATCCCACCTTCCCACACGCGGAATAACCACATGGGATCCGCCGCCAAACGCTCTGTTCCATAAAAGAGGGCGTAACCCAACCGACCACCAAGGATGATTCCCACCGCAGCATAGAAGATCAGATCATCAATCTGATCGCGTTTAACCGGCGAGTGAGGCGCATTGCTGCGTCGCCTCGCGAACCACCAGGCGAACGCCAGCCCGCCAATGTAAGTCAGTCCGTACCAATGAATCTTCACGGGCCCAAGCGAGACTGCAACGGGGTCAATTGCCGGATACGCCAACATCTATGACGATGCTCCCCGCCGAAGGAACCGGTCCAACCCCCGCTCAGTCAGGGCATGGTCCAAAGCCGCCACTACCTCCTGTGCCGACCGCATCGGCTTCAGCATCGCCATGAGCGTCTGAAGCTCTTCACGACTGAACCCCGATAACACCCGTTTGATCACGGACAAGCTACCCGCATTCATCGACAGCTGGTCAAAACCCATCGCCACCAATAGGGGCGCAGCCCTTGGATCACCCGCCAATTCACCACAGATGCTGACTGACTTGCCATGATCATGCGCTGCGGCAATGACATCTGCTAGAGCCGCTAGCACGGCGGGGTGTAGCGCCTGATATAGGTCAGCCACTCGCGCGTTACCTCTGTCCACTGCGAGCAAATACTGGGTCAGATCATTTGAACCGACCGACAAAAACTCAGCCTCCTCTGCAAGGGCCCCCGAGAGATAGACCGCTGCAGGCACCTCAATCATCACGCCTATCGGTGGAAGGGGCGCCGTAAAACCCTCGCCCTTCACCTCGTCGTGGCATCGCAAAATCAGTTGCCGGGCCGAACGTAGTTCATCGATCGCCGTAACCATGGGTAGCAGAATACGAAGATTATTCAGGCCTTCATTGGCCTTGAGCATCGCCCGAACCTGTGTCAGAAAAATCTCGGGGTGATCGAGGGTCACCCGAATTCCACGCCATCCCAAAAATGGATTGGACTCCTCAATCGGGAAATAGGGCAATGCCTTGTCGCCGCCAATATCCAGAGTGCGCATGGTTACAGGCGCGGGATGAAAGGCCTCAAGCTGCTCCCGGTAGAGCTGCCGCTGCTCTTCTTCGCTGGGAAATCGGTCCCGAAGCAGAAAGCTGACTTCAGTGCGGTAAAGCCCAACACCCTCAGCGCCATATTCGCGTGCACGTTGCACATCGGCGGCAACACCGGTGTTCACCCAAAGCGGCACGGCGCTGCCATCAGCCGTGACGGCAGGCTGCTTCGCCAACGGCGCCAGCTCCTCAAACAGTGCTTCGTCCTCTAAAAGCAAGCTCTCGAAGCGCGTCAGCAGATCAACGTGCGGGTTGACATAAACCCGGCCATTGTAACCATCAACGACCAACCGCTGATCAGGCAGCTGCTTTAACGGCAGGTCCTCCACGCCTACAACCGCGGGGATGCCCATCGCCCTTGCCAGTATTGCCGTATGGCTGTTTGCGCTGCCACGCATCGACACAATACCCACCAGCTTATCTCGGGGAATCTCACCCAAAGCCGAGGCGGTCAGCTCCTCCGCCACGAGTACAGTCCGTTCGGGATAATCCACATCACCGCGGTCCGCATCCTGTAAGTACCCCAGCACACGAGTGCCCAGATCTCGAACATCCACCGCCCGCTCCCGGAGGTAGGAATGCTCCATCCGCTCAAAATGCCGTATGTGGCGCAACATGACCTGGCTTAGCGCACCCTGGGCCCACTCTCCCGCCTTGATCAGCGCTGCCACTTCGCCGCCCAGCGCCGAATCGTCCAAAATGCTCAGGTATACGCCGAATAGCGCACGATCTTCTGGACCGAGCTCCTCTTCGAGATTCTCCGCGACCTGCTGGATATCCGCGCGAACATTAGCTAGCGCCTCCCGAAACGCTTTCAGTTCGGCTCGCCGATCAGTCGACTCTCTGGATGAGACACTTTGCAAGTCTGCATGAGGCGTAATCCAGGCCGCCTGACCAATACCGATTCCCGAGCAAGCGGCGATGCCTGACAGCCGCGCACCGGTTCCTGTATTTTCAGTTACCGGGCTTGTCTGACTAATCGCGCCGGCGAGCTCGGCATGGGCAATCAACCCTGCTAGCTGGGCCGATACGGTAATGAGGAAAGCCTCTTCGTCCTCCGAGAACCGGCGATGATCGCCCTGCTGGACAATCAGCACACCCAGGAGATCGCGCTGGTGAACAATCGGTGCCCCTAGGAAGGCGTTAAAGGGTTCTTCGCCTAGCCCTTCGACCCATTGAAACTGCGGGTGGGCGCTAGCGTCGTCCAGGTTGAGCGGCTCCTCGCGACTGGCCACCCAACCTACGAGCCCTTCGTCAAACCCCAGCCCAAACTGGCCGACTTTTGACTGATTCAGGCCTTCGGTGGCCCGGAATATCAACTTCTGACTGGCTTTATCATGCAGATAGATCGTACAGACATCGGTTTGCATGGCCGCTTTAACTTGGGCGACGATCAAGCCCAGAGCGTCCTCCAGAGAATCGGCATCGTTGACGTCCTGAATCAGGCGCCTCAGTACCTCAAGCATTACCGCCCTCTCCGCCGGCGGCGGGCACTGCGTGGTTTCGGCACCAGAAGGGCAGATAATTGAGATAGCGCCTGACGGTACACCTCTTGCTTGAAATCAACGACCGCAGTGACGGGGTACCAATAACTGACCCACCGCCAATGATCGAACTCGGGGTCGTCGTGAGCATCCAGCCTGACAGCACTGTCTTCCGAAATCAGACGCAGTAAGAACCAGATCTGTTTTTGCCCAACACATACCGGGCTCTCAGAATGCCGAATGAATCGCTTCGGCAGTCGGTAATGAAGCCAGCCCTGCGTTCGACCGAGCAACTCAACCGCTTCAGCGCCTAAACCCACCTCCTCCTCGAGTTCGCGGTACATCGCCTGCTCGGGGCTTTCGTCGCGATGCATACCACCCTGCGGGAACTGCCAGGAATCACGGCCGCTTATGCGGCGCCCCCAGAGAACCTGGTCGCGATCATTGCAAACAACGATCCCCACATTCGGACGGAAGCCCTCGCGGTCGATGACACGTTCGTTGTCTGGTGTTGGCTCCAAGCTCGCTTCCAGCTCGTGGTGACTATGGCCCGGCATTGTGGCGCGAACCGACAATCCGTATTCTTCCACACATCCATGGCCGGCGGCACTCTCGATCTGCAGGCGCAAGCATTCTTTTTCCGGTGGTAACACATTCACCCTATGGCGCTCGCAATTTTTGACCTCGACAACACGTTACTCGCGGGTGATTCGGATCATCGCTGGGGGGAATTTCTGTGCGAGATAGGCTGGGTCAGCGCCGAAGATTATCTGCTCAAAAATGACCAATTTTACGCCGATTATCAGGCCGGCTCGCTAAACATGACAGCGTATCTCGACTTCGTACTGGGGCCGCTCGCGGGTAAATCCCGAGCTGATGTTCAGGTGTTGCAACGGGAGTTCATTACGAAATGCGTAGAACCCATGCTTCTCGACAAGGCCTTCGAGTTGCTGAACGATCACCGTATAGCAGGCGATACCTTACTCATGATGACCGCAACGCACGCCGTGGTTGCCGAGCCCGTGGCAGCCAGACTGGGATTCGAACACTGGTTGGGAAGTGGGGTCGGGATAGTGGACGAATGCTACACAGGCCGGGCAGACGGTGAACCCTGCTTTCGGGAAGGTAAGGTGAACCAGCTGGCGCGCTGGCGCGAGCAAAACCCCGACGCGGCACAGGCGGCCGACACCTGGTTTTACTCCGATTCACATAATGACCTGCCACTGCTCGAGAACGTAGGTCATCCCGTGGCGGTTGACCCCGACGCTAGACTCCGCGCGTATGCCGAGCAGGCAGGGTGGCAGGTGATCTCTCTTCGAGATTGATCGCTGACTTTTCTCGAGTGGAGAACCACGACGTCACCTGAGCGCCTGCTTCATAAACCAGCGCTTTAACCACGATCGCTGATCAACCCAGTTCAAACCCCTGTTGCGCGCCATCACCGCGAGGGGTTGGCGACTTCCAAAACCGCGCTTGAACCCCTCCATTGCCGCCATCATCGCCAAATTCTCGGTCTTGCGCTGCCGTTGGTATCGCTTCAGCAATGCAGGAGAGGCGACAGTCAATCCGTGGGTTTTTGCAGCGATCAGCTGTTCGGACAATACCCGGACGTCTGACAAACCAAGATTGATGCCCTGACCGGCAAGCGGGTGGATACTGTGTGCAGCGTCTGCGACCAACACTAAACCCTGCTCAACATAATCCACTGCATGGCACTGCCTTAAAGGAAAACTTGCCCGCGGCCCCACCTGGCAGGCAGTCGGCGCCTCGGGGCCCAAGGCGCGATTCAACGCCAGTAAAAACGCCTCGTCAGTGAGCTCGGCAATAGCCGGATGCGCCGTGTCATCTAGCGACCAGACCATGGCAACCTTGCGGTCATCGGCAAGGGGTAACAAAGCGAGGGGCCCGGTGTCGAGAAAAGCCTGCCAACAGCTGTCGAGGTGATGTGTTGCAAGGGCCACTGTCCCGACAATCGCGCTTTGACCATAACTCCATTGCCTGACCGGCATTGCGGTCAACTCCCGTACCCGGGACCGCGCACCATCAGCCCCCACAACCAGCGCCGCATGGAAGATTTTTCCGCCATCGCACTCGATCTCCCAACCACCGTCTACAAAGCTCATGGCTGCGAGTCCGTGCTCCCACAGCACCTCGACCTGTGGACAGCTCTCCGCGCACGTCAGAAGCGCCTGTAGCGTCAGACAGTTTTCAACAATGTGGCCTAGAGAGGGTGTCTGAACATCCCGCGCGTTAAAGTCAATACGGCCACTGCCCTGGGCATCCCAAACCTGCATGCCCGTGTAGCAGGCTTTCCGATTCTCGGGTATCTGCGACCAAGCGCCCAGATCATCTAAAAAAGCAACGGACGCCGGCGTCAACGCGCTCACCCGCAGATCCCAGTCGTTGATGTCCCGGCCATCAGCCGGGGTCTGGGGCCGACTGGCTCCGTCGATCACGGTAGCGTGGATACCCGCGCGGCCCAGTGCGATAGCCAAGGATAACCCGGCCACGCCGGCGCCCACGATCAGCAGGGCTTCGCCTGTCGGCGCCTCAGTGGCGCGCATCGCGGTGTCCGGTGCCAAGCCGTGCCACTTGCGCGCGCGCCCCGGGTAAGAGGTCGAGCAGGGCAAGAGAGACATTTCTGGGCGCATCGAGCAAGGGCCCCCGGCGATCAAACAGCGTCGACAGTGCGTCCGTACTGCGCGTCACCAGAAACTGCTCATCAGCGGCCTGCTTCAAGTAGGTCGCCAGGCTATCCAGCTCCCCGATTGGCTTACGATTGAACATTGCATCGGCCACAGAACTCGCGAGCATATCAGCCTCTCGCATGGTGAGGTTGAGACCTTGTCCCGCGACGGGGTGCAGAGTATGGGCAGCGTTACCTACCAACAAATACCCCGAACGAAATTGCTCCGCGGTGGCGAGGCGACCCAAAGGCCATTGGCTACGCTTACCCACCGCCCTAACACGACCTAGTCGCCAACCAAAAGCGCCCTGAAACTCATTGATAAAAGCGGCATCGTCGAGCTGGCTGACAACAGACAGCTGGGCATCAGACATAGACCAGACGACGTTGTAGCGCTGCTCGGAGCGGTTGCCGGAGGGCAGCGGCAGGACCGCTAATGGACCGTGCGCCGTGAACCGCTCAAAGGCACGACGGCCCTGCTCAACCGGGAAACTCGCGTTAAATACCATCGCATGATTGTTTGACGGGCGCTCATTCACCTGAATACCTAATTTTTGAAACCAGTCAGGCCTAACCCCCGCGGCGAGCAAAACAAGATCTGCGCGCAGCTCCTCGCCTTCCTCAGTCTCGACCCCGGGGCCGGCTCCATCGACAAGTAGATTTGAGCATCGCAATGGCGCACGAACCTGAATGCCCAGCGCCTCGGCTCTGGCCAGCAGCGCGCGCCCCAAGTCATGGTTTTCCACAACATACCCGAGTGCAGGCGTGCCGAGATCTGAAGCTGTCATGAGCGTGCTGCCAAAATGGCCGCGATGGGAAACGTGGATCTCCTCGATCGAGCCGGCGAAATCTAGCAGCGCAGACCAGACCCCCCAGCGATCGAGCTGCTCTACCGAGTGCAAATTCAGGGCAGTAGCTCGAGTGTCAAGCGGGTTAGGCGTGCCGGAGCGGAAAGGATGCGCCTCCAACACCGTGATCTCCACCCCTGCGACTTCGGTCGCCAGTGCGATTGCAAACGACAGCCCGGCGAGGCCGCCGCCAAGCACCAAAATGTGCGCGCTGTCTTTCATGAGGCCTGCAACATCAACGCCTCGATCTCGTCAGCGCGCTTGGGTACATCACCAGTGAGCACGTCGCAGCCTTGCTCGGTCACCACAACATCGTCCTCAATGCGTACCCCAATGCCACGCCAACGCTTGGGTACCTTAGTATTGTCGGCGGCGATATAGATACCGGGCTCGATGGTCAATACCATGCCGGGCTCCAGCTGGCGCCAGCGGCCATCCACCCGGTATTCACCCACATCGTGAACATCAAGACCGAGCCAGTGTCCCGCGCGGTGCATATAGAATTCGCGATAGGCCTCGGCTTTGATCAGCTCCCGCTCCTTGCCACGGAGTAAGCCTAACTTGATCAAGCCCCTCGTTATCACCCGAACGGTCGCATCGTGGGGTTGGTTCCACGTATTATCCGGCCGAACTTTAGCGATAGCTGCTCGCTGCGCCTCAAGCACCACGTCGTAGATCGCGCGCTGCTCACTAGAGAACTGCCCACCGACCGGAAAGGTGCGCGTAATGTCCGCGGCGTAGCCTTGGTATTCACATCCGGCATCAATCAAGACCAGGTCCCCGGCGCGCATCTTGGAAGCGTTTTCGGTGTAGTGCAGTACGCATGCGTTTGCGCCGGAACCCACAATCGAGTTGTAGGCGGGGAAACGCGCACCATGCTCTGCGAAGGTATGTTGGATCGCCGCCTCCAGATGATACTCATATCGACCGGGCTGACACTCCTGCATGGCACGAACATGCGCTGCCGCACTGATCTCGCCCGCTTTGCGCATGACGCGCACCTCCGCAGCAGATTTAATCAGTCGCTGCTCATGCAGCAGAAAGGCAAGATCGGTGAAATCAGCTGGCGGCGCGGCTCCCGTCCTAACCAGCTTTCGGATCTGATTCACCCAACCCATCACACGCTGATCAAACACGTCGTCGTGACCCATGGAGTAATAGATTCTCTGGGTTCCCTCGATCAAACCGGGCAGGATCTCATCGAGATCGTCGATTGGAAATGCGTCATCAACACCCAAGTAGGCAACGGCTCCCTCGGGGCCAAGGCGGTAACCGTTCCACAATTCCATGTCGGGATCCCGTTCTCGGCAAAACAGCACTACCTGCCCCTGCCTACGACCGGGCACGAGGACCAAGACAGCGTCGGGCTCCTCGAAGCCTGTCAGGTAAAACAGATCGCTGTTCTGGCGAAAGGGATACTCCGTATCGCGGCTGCGAGTCACTTCCCGGGCACCGGGAATAATCGCGATGGTGTGTTTGTCCATCATGCCCATCAGGTTTTTTCGGCGACGAGCGAATTCGGCTTTGGAGATCTTCACGGCGTGCTTCCTGTCATGCTTGCTTCCTGTAATGCTTGTGCCTCGGTAACGATGTTGATAGCAGCGAACCGAATGTATTCGACAATGTCCTCTAACTGATGCTCGGCTTCGTCCGAATCTGTTTCATCCGGGTCTACTTGGGCAATCGCAGCCATATCTTTCAGCGCGTCGGCCGTCATCCCCGGTATCGGATCGCCTGTCGCCTCACGCTGTGTAACGCCTTGAGTGAAGCCCGACAAAAACCCGCGGCTCCATTCCGACACCGAGAGCAGCCGCTCCTCAAGGGAAGCATCATCTGCTGGTAGCAATGGCTGAAACGTATAGTCGGCATCCTGTATCGCCGATAAAGTTGCCAAACTCAAACGTGAGACAAAGTCGACCAAATCGCCGGTAAGATCAATCGCCAGTGATTTCTCAAGCGCCGCGACCGTTGCGGTAAAATGGTGCTCGTTTTTGGGACTGAAGCCCGCGCCAAGGAGCCCGGCCATAGCGCCGTGCAAAGCGGAGGGGTTAAGCGTTTGGCCTGCGTTGAACAGGCTGTCGGCTGCATCATCCCATGTGGGCATATCTTCGAAGGCGCCAAGCGCATCAAGTAACACTTTTGAAGGCTCCTCGTTTCTGTTTGGAGCGGAGCACGATCTCGCCCATACCGGCAGCATCCTGTTCCACTACACAGGTTGTTCCGCCCTCTCGCGCGCCACACGTTGACCCAATAAAAGGACGCGCATTATAGTGCTGGCTCCCAACCAATACAGTGTAACCCTCGTGGCGGATAACCTCATCCTGGCGCTGGAAAAAAAAGTGAACGATCTCATCGAGCTGAGTCGTGAGCTGAATCGTGAAAACCGCGCCTTGAAACTCCGAGCGGCCGAGCTGCAACGCGAGAGACGCGAGCTCCTGGAGCGACAGCGCCAAGCTAGCGAGCACGTCGAGACCTCTTTGGCGAGATTGCGCTCTCTGGATGCTGGCGCATGAACCGGCCCAACACGGTCAGCGTGGATATTCTCGACAAGGAATATCAGGTTGCCTGTCCCCCCGATGAGGAGCTGGCCCTCGCAAATGCCGCCAGGTACCTCGATCAACATATGCGTGATATCCGCTCTACGGGCAAAGTCATTGGCTTGGAGCGCGTGGCGATCATGGCAGCTTTGAACATCAGTCATGAGTTGCTGGCGCTCAAAAGCGGCGACAACCCAATCGAAACCAGCGAAGAGCAGGAGCGGCTCTCGGCTCTGAACAGCCAGCTTGATGAGGTCCTGTATCAGCTCCGCCAGCTTGAAATTAACTAAAGCCGCGATACGCTATACTGACGGTGGCCTGAAGTATTCGCCAGACGATTCGTCCTCGAGCCGATAATGCAGTACCCGGAGTCCATTTCCGTGGGTGTTGTGCAAGCCTGGCCCGAACCGGGAAGCCTGAAGCCGCGTGGTGGTCACCACCTTGAGCCGCAGGGTTCAAGGGCCTATTCGTCAGCGGTACCGCGGGTCATTTTTTCTTCCCTGCCTCGGGGGTGCGTAGCGTGTGGAGGCGGGCCACCAGCTCTCTTCCTGAAGCATACCTGCCTTGAGTGAACTGCCGCATTTGAAGCGACGTTTGCGCATGCAACTTCGGACTGAACGTGACGCACTAAGTACTGCGCACCGAGCAGCCTGCGCAAATCGTGCGCTGAAGCATCTCCTGGGCTGGGAGCCGTGGCAGAGAGCCCACACGGTGGCCAGCTATCTGCCACACGAATCAGAATTCGATCCGACACTACTGATGTCAGTCGCGATTCAGCAGGGGAAGCGCGTCGCATGCCCGCGGGTTGCCGATCAGTCTTTGCAATTTCATCGATGGGAGCAGGGTGACGCGACAGAGCCCACAATCGGCGGGGTTTTGCAGCCGCTAGGTTCCGCCGATCGGGTGGCGACGCAGGACGTCGACCTATTTATCACACCATTGCTTGGCTGCGGCAAAAGTGGGATGAGGCTCGGCTACGGCGGAGGGTTTTACGATCGTCTTTTTGCGGGAGCATCGGGCTTTCGTCTGGGGGTGGGTTTTGCCGTTCAGGCAGTCGATGACTGGGAGGCGGAGGCTCACGACCAGAGGCTCGACGGTTTTCTCAGCGACGCCGGGCTGACCCTGTTTTCCTGAAGCCGTTTCGGCTTGGCTCAATCAGCATTCAGCCGACCCAGATACTCGAGATACGCGGGATTATCGCTCTCCTCCCAAAACGGGTAACCGAGGCGAAGCAATGCTTTCCTCAGTTGGGCACGCTTGCCCGGCGGAACCTGCATGCCCACCAAAATACGGCCATAGGCTGCGCCGTGGTTTCGGTAGTGAAAAAGCGTAATGCTGAACTCATTGCCCAGTGCATTCAAAAACTGGAGCAGACTGCCCGGACGCTCAGGAAATTCAACGCGAAAAACGATTTCCTCACCGATGTCGTCGGGCTGGCGGCCCCCGATCATATGACGAAGGTGTAATTTCGCGGTCTCATTGTCGGTCAAGTCCAGAACGCCGTAGCCCCTCTCCCGCAGATTACGCTGCAGTGCATCGAGGCTGTCATCACCCGGCGTCACCGTCAGCCCCACAAAGACGCGCGCGGCGGCAGCGGTTTCGTATCGGTAATTGAACTCGGTGACATTGCGCTTGCCGATGGCATTGCAGAATGCTCTGAAAGCGCCGGGCCGCTCTGGGATCGTGACGCTCAGCACTGCCTCGCGTCGCTCACCAATCTCCGTGCGCTCCGATATGTACCGCAGGCGGTCGAAGTTGGTGTTGGCACCGCTGACGGTCGCCGCCATCGTCGCACCAGAAATGTGGTGCTGGAGCGCATACTTTTTCATTCCCGCCACCGCCAGTGCACCGGCAGGTTCAGCGATGGCGCGTGTGTCCTCGAAAATATCCTTCACCGCAGCACAAATTTCGTCTGTGCTCACAGTCATAACCTCGTCAACGCTCTCGCGAATTAACCGGAATGTCTCCTTACCCACCTGGGCCACCGCGCAGCCATCGGCGAATAAACCGACCTCCCGTAGTGTCACTCGCCGACCTTTATGCAGTGCCGCCCGAACACAGGCCGCGTCTTCAGGCTCCACACCAATAATTTTGGTCTGCGGCCAGACGTATCGCAGGTAGGTCGCCATCCCCGCCAGCAACCCACCGCCACCGCAGCAGACAAATACATAGTCCAGCGGACGTGAGGCCTGACGCACCAGTTCCACGGCAACCGTGGCCTGACCGGCAATAACATCGGGGTCATCGAAGGGGTGAATAAACGTCAGCCCCTCTGCCTCTACCAGCGCGGCGGCGCGCACCGCAGCCTCATCAAAAGAATCTCCGCTCAATACAACCTTGGCACCGAGGGCCCGAACTGCCTCAACTTTGATCAGCGGTGTGGTCACAGGCATCACGATCTTGGCCTTGATACCCAACTTTGACGCCGCAAGTGCAACACCTTGCGCGTGATTACCGGCCGATGCAGCCACAACGCCTGCTGCCCGGGACGCCTCATCCAGATGAATCATCTTGTTGTAGGCACCCCGGCACTTGAACGAAAAGACGGGCTGCAGATCCTCGCGCTTCAGGAGGGCATGGTTACCCAGCCGAGCTGATAACAGCGGTGCAGGATCCAGAGGTGTCTCCCGGGCAACGTCATAGACCTGCGCGTTGAGAATTCGCTTGATGTAGGACTGCGCCATGGCGTTTAGGTGTGAATAGAAAGCCTGCGATGATACGGGCTTCCCCTAGGCATGACACGGTCAGTGCTTGGCAAAATGCCCACTCGAGAAGAGGGCCTTCGGCGCGCTAAGCGGCGTACTTCGCCTGCATCTCCGACAGCGATAGCGGAGTAATTTTGGAAGCATTTCCCGCCGTCCCGAATGCCTCGTAGCGGTCGATACAAATCGCTTTCATGGCCTCGAGGCTCGCCGCCAAATACTTCCGTGGGTCAAACTCCGCGGGGTGCTCAGCGAGAAAACGCCGAATCGAACCTGTTGATGCAAGGCGAAGGTCGGTGTCGATATTGACCTTCCGAACACCGTGCTTGATCCCCTCAACCACCTGCTCCACCGGCACACCATAGGTCTCGGGTATTTCGCCCCCAAACTCATTGACGACGGCCAACCAGTCCTGCGGCACCGCGGATGAACCATGCATGACCAAATGCGTGTTGGGGATGCGGCTGTGAATGGCCTTGATACGGTCCATCGCCAGAATATCCCCGGTTGGGGGCCGGGTGAACTTATAAGCGCCGTGGCTGGTGCCGCAGGCAATCGCCAGCGCGTCAACGCCGGTATCAGCAACAAATTGAGCGGCCTCCTCAGGGTTAGTCAGCAGTTGGTCATGGCTCAACTTTCCCGCGGCGCCAATGCCGTCCTCCTCGCCCGCTTCCCCCGTTTCCAAAGAACCGAGGCAACCGATTTCACCCTCGACGGAAACGCCGCAAGCATGCGCCATGTCAACAACATGACGCGTAACACCTGCGTTGTAGTCGTAGTCCATGGGCGTTTTACCATCCTCGCCGAGTGAGCCATCCATCATCACTGAACTGAAGCCCAGTTGAATGGAGCGCTGACACACTGCCGGCGAGGTCCCGTGGTCCTGGTGGACAACGACCGGCACATGAGGAAATTCCGTCATTGCCGCCTCCATCAGAGCACGCAGGAACGGGGCGCCGGCGTATTTCCGTGCGCCAGCGCTGGCCTGCATGATCACCGGGGAGTCAGTCTTGTCTGCGGCCTCCATAATTGCCCGGGTCTGCTCAAGGTTATTGACATTAAAAGCGGGCACGCCATAGCCGTGCTCAGCTGCGTGATCCAGCAGTTGCCGCAAGCTAATCAATGCCATTAGCGGAGTCCTCGTTCTGTATAGGTTGCCAACACCAGATTATCAGTATCACGACGCGTGGTCAGCACGCGCCCTCAGCGCCGCCACGGCAGGTAGTTCCTTGCCCTCTACGTATTCAAGAAAAGCACCGCCCCCCGTCGAAATATACGAGACGCCGCCTGCCACATCGAAAAGATCGATAGCCGCCAAGGTATCCCCACCGCCTGCCAGAGAGAAACCCTCACTGGCAGCAATCGCCTCTGCCAACACCCGCGTGCCTGCCGCAAACGGGGCCTGCTCGAATACGCCGAGGGGACCGTTCCATAAAATGGTGGCAGAGGTGGCAACCCGCTCGGCAATGCCTGCGGCCGTCTCGGGCCCGACATCGAGAATCATGTCATCGTCGGCTACCTCCGTAGCCAGCTTGACCTCAGCACGATGCCCTGCGTCGATCCCGGGTGCGACGACGACGTCGACGGGTAGCGGAATATCGACCCGGTCCATCAGACGTCTCGCCGTATCAATAAGGTCCCATTCACACAACGAATTGCCTACCGGATAACCCGCCGCTGCGAGGAACGTATTGGCAATTCCGCCTCCCACAATCAAGCTATCGCAGCGCTGTGTGAGCGAATCCAGCACCTGTAATTTTGTCGACACCTTGGAGCCGCCCACCACCGCGAGCATCGGCCGACGTGCATCGGTCAAGGCCCGCGCCAGAGCGGTCAACTCGGCATGAAGCAACGGACCCGCGCAGGCCACTGGCGCAGCGTGGGCAACCCCATGAGTCGACGCCTGGGCACGATGCGCAGTGCCAAAAGCATCCATGACAAAGACATCGCAGAGCGCCGCATAATCGGCTGCCAGCGCGGTATCATCTGACGCCTCTCCCTCGTTAAAGCGGACGTTCTCCAGCAGCACCACGTCACCGGGCAGAGGCGCCACCTGCCGCCACTCTTTGGCCATCAACACATCGCGTCCAATTAACTCCGACAGCCGCGCCGCGATCGGCGCCAGGGAGGCCTGCTCAGTCCACTGCCCTTCGACCGGGCGTCCCAGATGAGACATCACGATCACCGCCGCGCCCTGATTCAGTGCGTCTATCAAGGAAGGGGCCGCTGCCCGCAGCCTCGCGTCATTGGTGATCTCACCTTCGCGGAGCGGCACATTGAGATCCTGACGGATCAGGACACGACGACCGGAAAGGTCGAGCTCACTCATCAGCTTCACTGCGAACCCTCCCTCGGCGGCGATAGCGAGTGGTTTATCCGCGCCTCCCATGCCAGCGCAACGTCGAGCATGCGGCTGGCATACGCCCACTCGTTATCAAACCAAATGAGGATCTTCGCCAGCTTCCCTGCCGCGACCTGAGTCTGCTTGGCATCGACAATGGCAGAGGCCGCCTCACCTGCGAAGTCGCAGGAAGCCAGTGGCTCGAGGGAATAATCCAGAACGCCGGACAACTTGCCCTCGGAAGCTGTCCGGAGCGCTGCATTGATCTGCTCGCTATCACAGGACAGGGTCGTGGCGACGCTCAGCTCAATCGCCGACACCTTGGTGGTGGGCACGCGCAGCGCATGTGCAGACAGTTTGCCCGAAAGCGCAGGCAGAATCCGCTCGATCCCCACAGCCAAACCGGTATCGACCGGGATGATGGACTGCGACGCCGCTCGCGTTTTGCGCAGGTCCGTGTGGTGGTAGGCGTCCAGCACCGGCTGATCATTCATGAGGGAATGGATGGTGGTGATCGTCGCTGCCTCGACGCCAAATGTCTCGGACAGCGTCGCGAGAACCGGTACCACTGCATTGGTCGTACACGACGCCGCCGACACAACATCCATGTCCGCCGAGAGCGTCTCGGTATTTACCCCATAAACAATAGTTGCATCCACGTCAGACTCAGCGGGATGCGAAAATAACACCCGCCCCGCGCCACTGTGCAAGTGCTGCTCTGCAGTCGCGCGATCGGCAAAGGCGCCGGTGCATTCAAACACCAGATCAATGCCAAGCTCCCCCCATGGCAAAGCCGCAACATCGGGTTCGTGGCTCAGCGGCACCAGCGAATGGTCGATTGCCAGCAATGACCCGGACAGCGCAATACGCCCCGGATAACGGCCATAATTGGAGTCGTATCGAGCGAGGTGCGCAACCGTGTTTGCATCGGCAATCTCGTTAATGGCAGCAAGCTCAAAACGCGCTTGGGCATCCTCGCGGGTGCGATAGACACGCAACAACGTGCGACCGACCCGTCCAAAGCCATTAATGGCGAAGCGCATCATGGGTCAGTCGAGAATCACATCCTCAACCGCGGCAACAACGTTGTCCACGGTCAAGCCAAAATGCTGGAGTAGCGCAGCGGCCGGCGCCGACTCACCGAAGGAGGTCATGCCAACTACCCGGCCATCTAGCCCTACATACTTGTACCAAAAGTCTGTATGACCCGCCTCCACCGCTACGCGCGCCAGAACCTCACTGGGTAGCACCGCCTCGCGGTAACCTGCTTCCTGCGCATCAAAGACCTCGGCACAGGGCATAGAGACCACTCGGATGCCGCGGCCTTCGCTCGCTAGCCGGGCAGCCGCCTCGACGGCGAGCGCTACTTCCGAACCCGTGGCAATCACGATGGCGTCGAGGCTACCTTGCTCACTCACCAAAACATAGCCACCGCGATGCGCACCCGCGACGTGCTCCGCGTTGGCGACTTGGGAGGGCAACGTCTGCCGCGAGAACACCAACGCAGCCGGACCTGACTCCCGCTTTACCGCCTGCTTCCAGGCGATCGCCGATTCCACTGCATCGCAGGGCCGCCAGGTATGCAGGTTCGGCGTGGCGCGCAGCGCTGTTAACTGCTCGACAGGTTGGTGGGTGGGGCCGTCCTCGCCCAGACCGATTGAATCATGCGTAAACACATACAAAACCCGCTGGCCCATCAGCGCTGACATGCGTAAGGCGTTGCGCGCGTATTCCATAAAGATCAGAAATGTTGCGCCATACGGGATAAAACCACCGTGGAGGGCGACGCCGTTCATGACGGCAGCCATCGCGAACTCGCGCACGCCGTAGTACACATAGTTGCCAGCGGCATCCCCGGCAGAAATCCCCTTAGCGCCAGACCACAGCGTCAGATTGGAGCCGGCCAAATCAGCAGACCCTCCCAATAGCTCAGGCAGCCAGGGACCCAGTGCATTCAGCGTTTGTTGCGAGGCCTTGCGTGATGCCACGTCCGCCGCAGCCGCCACGCAGTCGCTAATATAGGCGTCGGCCTGCTCGTCAAAATTGGCGGGTAATTGGCCTCTCAAGCGCCGGAGCAACTCATCAGCCAGGTCAGGGTGGCTGCTTCGATAGGCGTCAAAACGGATTTGCCACACCGCCTCCTGCTCGGCACCCGCGGCGCGGCAGTCCCATCCCTCGCGAATGTCCTCGGGCACCTCAAAGGGCGCATGGAGCCATTGTAGTGCCTCGCGGGTCAGGGCAACTTCATCCGCACCCAGCGCAGCACCATGGCAGCTCTCAGTGCCTTGCTTGTTAGGGCTTCCCTTACCGATCAGGGTCTTGCAGCACACCAGCGTGGGCCTGCTTGATTCAGCTTTGGCGGCCAGCAGGGCGGCCTCCACCGCCGCCGCATCATGACCATCAACCGCTGGTATGACATGCCAGCCGTAGGCTTCGAAGCGGCCGGGCGTGTCATCAGTGAACCATCCCTCGACCTCACCATCGATAGAGATCCCGTTGTCATCATAAATCGCAATCAGTTTGCCCAAGCCGAGGGTACCGGCCAGTGAGCAGGCCTCATGGGAAACGCCTTCCATTAGGCAGCCGTCGCCGAGGAACACCCAGGTATGGTGATCCACAACCGTGTGCCCCTCACGGTTGAACTGTGCTGCCAAGACTTTCTCCGCCAACGCCATACCCACCGCATTGGCCAAGCCTTGTCCCAGCGGGCCCGTGGTCGTCTCGACGCCCGGGGTATACCCATACTCGGGGTGGCCCGGCGTTTTGCTGTGTAGTTGCCGAAATTGCTTGATGTCCTCGATACCCAAGTCATAACCGGTCAGATGCAGCAAGGCATAAATCAGCATGGACCCGTGCCCATTGGACAGCACAAACCGGTCTCGATTCGGCCAGGCCGGGTTGGCGGGGTTGTGGCGCATCACGCGGTTCCAGAGAACTTCGGCGATGTCTGCCATTCCCATCGGAGCGCCCGGATGGCCGGAGTTTGCGGCCTGAACCGCATCCATAGCCAACGCGCGAATGGCGTTGGCCAATTCAATTTGAGAGGGCATTAGAGCTCCGGGGTCATACAGCGGGCTATATTGTCGGTGAAGCAGGCCCGCTGAGCAAATGGCAGGACAGCTTGCTCGATTTGCAGATTACAAACATCCATCGCCGTCGCAGGCGAAGTTTCATCGAGCGAGGCCATTACACAGTTGAGCGTGACTGCACACTCGATGGCCACCTAGGGATTAAGCCAAAATTGCTCCGTTGAGACGAGTTCGGACAGCGCCTCCGCACACCTAATCAAATTTACTGTCTTCTCCCTGACCTCCTGCTCGGTCATATCGGCTGGGGGCGCGACCTCACCGTCAAGCAATTGCTGCGCGCCGAGCTGCCACTTCAGCGAGAAGTGGCGAGCAGCATCCCTAGGCTGGTTGGCAAGTTCCGCAGTCAATATATCCGTGGGGCCGCCTCCCCCCGTTATCAACCAATAAGCACTATCTGCAACCTCAAATTGTGCAAGCAACAAAGCACCAGGCAGATGCCAAACTGGCTTTGCTCGGATCACTGGCTCATTAAACTGCCGAGTGCTAATGATCTCGTGGATCGCAGAATCAAGCGTTTCTTTAACCCAGTCATCGGGTTGCTCAGCCATGCAAATACCCTAAGCCAAAAACCAGCCGGTGAGAGAGTATCGGCCATGTGGAGCGCAAGGCGCCACCAGCGAGACTCCGTGAATTTGCTTGATATGAAATAATTGAAGCGTGTTGAAACGAGGTGTCCACACCTCTTGCACCTCGCCGTCTTCCTCGTAAAAGTGAAGCAGTCCCCCCCAATCGGGGTGCCACTGTTTGCTCAGACTCAACACAAACGCCAACTGCCGCTTGTTACCATCGAGAGTGTCTCGATGACGAGTCAAATATTGGCCAGCAGTGTATCGAGTGAACTGCGACTCGGCGTCCGTAGACCGCAGACCGGTCACCGTATGTACGAGCTGTCGAACACTGTCTCCTCGCCAAAAATCAAAAACGTCTTCGAGGAACTCGGGCTCCTGTGTGGCTGCCGCCTCCCGGCCTTTTCGCAAAAAAGTACAGTAAACGTAGCCTTGCCCTTCTGATGCGCGCTCCGTCAACTGTTGTTGTAAAGCCCGTCGCCCGGTGGGGTCCATCGCTCGCCAGAATTTAGCAGACACGAGTCGTGGAGTGGGACTGCAGGCGTAGGCCACGTCGTAATCGGTCCTCTCAGAGAGCACGCTATACAGCCGCTCAGCGATATCCGAATCTAGAAAGCCCTCAATTCGACAGCGCCCATTGGCAGCAAAATCCTGCGTTGCCGCCTCGAGTGATAAATTTGATTGCATCATTTATCGCCCCTAACTCTTCTCGCTACGATGTGCCAAGCCACTGGCACTGGTTGACGGCCATCCTCGCCGTCATAAACGATACCTTGACGAGTAATGTTAAAGCCGAGCACCTCAGCTAATTGAGTCACCGCAGTGCGATCCGGCTCAGACAAAGCCGATCGACACATCTGTTCCATTCTTTGCGCATAGCCCGCCAGTTCCGCGTGAGTTTTCGAGAACCACCCGTCAACGACCGCCGTCTCGTAGTGACGCGGCGCCTCCACCATATCCGCAACGGCATTGTAGACCTGCAGCAGGGTGTCTTTGGCCTGCCCGTCGGTTGCCGAGATCAGCAACTGTTCTACTCCAGGTAAAGTTTGTCGGAATATCTGTGCTTTCTGATGATGATCTGTGCTGAGTTGCGCCCCTGTCGACGTGATGATCAATCCCTGCGCAACGGGGAGAAATGAAGATTCAAGAAAGCGCCCAATAAGTCGCCTGTTTTCAACGCATTCCTCGTATATCACACCGTCACTGAGATGTATTACGAACGCAAAGTAGCCTCCGGTCGAAACGCAATCGAGCGCATTGGCAATACCGTCAAGTCCGGCATACTCCACACCAAACTGACTGGTGACCAAATGCATCGAGCGTTGGGCAAACGGCAGCCCATGCAGATCACCAGCTACAGCGACCTCTCCACACCTCAGTTCGGACAAGGCCTCTACCGACGCATCTAATGCGAATTGAGTGGAAGCCGCAAGGTGCGGAATTTTGGAGATATGTCTCGAGATTGAGCCAGACCCGGCAGCCAATTCAAGCAACGGCGCACCATCAGCCGGAGACGGAATTTTTATCAGTATCTCAGCCCATAGCTTATGAAGGACCGGCAGCCTGACAGCTTCACTGGCTAGCGCAGAGCCGCCAGACCTCCAAAACTGGCTCCAGTGCTCATGCTGAGCGGTTTGTCTCTGATCAGCCATCAGAGGATTGATCCCGCGCGTGCTCTCGAAGGCTCACCAAGAGCGGCTCGAGAAAAGGCTCAAAATGCCGCCAACTGGACAAGACGTTCTGATGTATTGGCTCTCTTATCTGGACTGACGACGCAGTCATGCTAGGCGCCGGATTCTTGTGAGGGGTCAAGCACGCCTCTTCCTCTGCTAGATCCAGTCGCCCTAGCAAAGCGGGAATCTCTCGCTCCGGCCGGGTCACAAGGGCCTCATAATCAACCTCCAGCCATCGATCGCCGAGCCTCTCAGAAAATCGGAGACGGTAATGATGATGGGCACAGAAGTATTGACCCAACTCCTGTTGATCGTAGCTGAAAGCGTATTCGCCCATGAAAAGCTGCTTGTACATGGACCAACATGTCGCCTCAGCAGTACGGTTGATATAGATAAATTTTGCCTCGGGAAATGCGCTCGCAATGGCAGGGACGAAGTTGAAGTTCAACGGCAATTTATCAATAAAAAATCGGCAGTCCTCTAACCTAAACAGCAGAGCGTCCATGTAGCACTTTGCCACCGCGCCGGTGAGGCTCTTCTCGCATTTGGGCAGGTGAGCCATGGCCTCCTCAACACTGCCAAAGACCTGCCTCATCGCCAACTCAAAGTAACGTGTCTCCCCCAATGAGGTGACTTGCGAGTGATTAGTCAAAATTCGCTCGAGCAGCGTCGATCCAGTGCGAGGCAGGCCGACAATGAACAGAGGCGTTTTCCCGTCATGGCCGCTGGCTAATCTCGGCAAGGCATGCTCATCGCGCCACTCCATTCCTGCTGTTCGCTGCAAACGGGCCAACTCTTTCTCAAAGCCCGACTGCCGAGTACTCCAAACCACTTTACAGCCAGTTTGGTAGGACTCATAAGCCTTTTCCCACATCCCTAAGTCTTCATACTCCTTGCCCAGTGCGAAAAATAACGGCACATTGCGGTTCTCAGGAGCAGGCTCGTTGTAAATGATCTCACCCATTTGCTCGATATGACGAGTATCCAGAGCTCGTCGAGCTCGCGCCAACGCATAATGATTCCGGCGATGATTCGGACTTTGACGCAATAACGCTGCGTAAATCTCTGCAGATTGCTTGTGTTCTCCAACAAAACCTAAGCAATGCGCCAGGTTTGCGGCAAACATATCGACCTCTGGTTGCAGTTGGTGAGCACGCTGCAACAGCGGCAGCGCTCGTTCTGGCATGCCCAACTGAACAAACACTGACCCGGCTAAATCACAGTAAAAAGGACTGCTAGCGAGCTTTGACGCAACGGGACTCAGTAAAGCGTAAGCCTCGCGATGCCTCAGCGCCACCGCGTAAAGGCTTGCTAGCTCGACCACTAAATCATATCGCTCGGGAGCCAAAGCAAGGCCCTGCTCAAAGCGTTTCTCTGCCTCACCGTGCCAACCACGCACCTTAGCAAGGACACCTGCTACGAAATAACTCTCGGATTCGTCAGGAAATTCGGCGCTAAGCCCGCTTGCAGCGGATTCCAATGTTTGCCAATCTCGTTGGCCTATTGCTTTTCTAGCAATTGAGGAAAGCGAAGCTAATCTTCCAGTCGTCAAGATATAACCCGTAAATAGTGAGTCTGTAATGTTTACCAAAGTGAATTCAGCCGTCAAATTTACGGTTAGTGCCATGCCTGCCTTAGTACACGCCATTGCATGTGCAGTCTTTATGGTCTGCTCATCGGTGGCGAGCAGTCAGCCAGATAGCGACTATCACGGGCTCGAGCATTGGCTGACTGAAGAGCAGATCGAGACGTTTGGCCTGAGTGGTCTGAGCCGTCCCCAGGAACAAGCGCTTTCCAACTGGATTGGCGCGCAGCTTGCAGTCAAGGCGCAGTTGGACGCAGCGGATGGTGGACAAATGCGGCGAGACAGCACAGCCAAGGAATTTGAAGCCAAGGTCATGGGCGATATCAGCGGCTGGAGTGGTAACGCCGTATTTAAGTTGGACAACGGACAGGTTTGGGTGCAAAGAGGAAGTGAGCGGAGCAATAAGCAACTGTCCAACCCAAGCGTTTCCATAAAACAGAATTTTCTCGGTTTTTACGTTATGACCTTCACAGATACAGGGCAGAAAGTCCGGGTGAAGCGTCGCCAGTAGTGCCCAAGGGCTAAACTCTCAGCCTCGTAGCTGTGCACGTACAAGGGCGTGTACTTTCAATCCCGTTCATGCTGTTCTTCAGCAATCGTTGAGGACGACACTATTCGGTAGTTTCGTCGCTGGCGCGGACTAAACCTTGCGAATAGGTAAATTTTCCCCATTTCAGCAGTATCGGAGCACTAAATAACGTTGTGTAAGACGGTCTTTTTGTAATAAATTCGTGACAACGCACCTCTGAGCCTCGGGGGATGAGTGCCTGCGCGTCAGAACGCGGGTAAAGATTTGGGTTAACCAAGCAAATCGTGACGAGGTATTCGTCACGCAAAACTAGGAGCTGAGTAATATGAATATAGCCCGCGATACGCTTGCAGAAGCGATAAAGCGCGCTCTGGGCCTGACATTTTCTGTCACCACTGTATTGGGTGGCACGGTCGCGATGGCGCAGGACGATGCTGACGATGTCGAGGAAATCGAGGAAATTCTGATTACTGGATCAAAGATCCAGCGAGCAGATCTGGATAATGCCAACCCGGTAACGGTTGTGAGTCGGGACGACATGCTCGTGACGGGTATGACCGATGTGGGGGATCTGATCCAGCGATTACCCTCTATGTCTGGATCACCGATTGGAACAACCACTAACAACGGTGGTAACGGTTCCGTAACCATCGACCTTCGTGGTATTGGTGCGGGCAGAACGCTCAATCTCGTTAACGGTCGAAGAACGGTTGACGGCGGTGACTATCAGACCATTCCTGCGGCAATGATTGAACGTATTGAAATACTCAAGGATGGCGGCGCCGCGGCCTACGGTGCAGACGCCGTGGCAGGGGTGGTAAACATCATCACCCGTCGAGACTTTGATGGCGCTGAGGTAGAAATCCTTTACGCCGACTGGGCGGATACCAACGATGGCGACCAAACCGGTGTGAGTGCCGTTTTCGGACGCTCGTTCGATAATGGCCACTTTACGGCGGGAATTGAGTACGTAGATCAGACACAGGTCTACCAAAGCGATACTCCCTGGGACTTCTTTCAGGACTCCTACTTTATCTATCCGGGCGGCTGTGAGGCCCAAACCACGGCAGCGTGGGATGGCTCAACCTCGGGTGGCTGCTTCCCGCTGGGCTCTTCAAGAATTCCAGAGTCGCGTCTGAGAACGCTGTCTCAGGGCACTTGGATGAATGCTGATGGCAGTGGCCTCGTGCCGTTTGATGGCCGAACCTATAACTACGCACCTGTCAACTATATGCAGACGCCTTACAAGAAGACCAACATCTTCATCGATGGGTCCTTCGAGCTGAGCGACGACATTACGTTTAGTGCGCAGTTACGTCACAATAATCGTAAATCGGCTCAGGAATTGGCACCGATGCCATACAACAGCCCGACCGATCCATCGTACAACGGTGTTTTCAACGGTGTTGCCTACAGCGGTATATCGCCTGATAACTACTATTTGCAGCAGGCTTTTGCTGCGGCAGGCCTGCAACCAGAACCCATCATCGATGCCCGTCGCAGGATGGTCGAGACAACCCGACGATTCGAGCAAACCATCGATCAGACTCAGGTCAACATGCAGCTGGATGGTGAGAACCTGTTTGGCACAGACATCACCTGGTCCGTCTACTACAACTGGGGTCGGCGGTCACGTGATGACTTGGATCTTGGGCAGTTTTTCGGTCCAGCGCTCTCCAATGCCATGGGCCCCTCGGCGGATCTAAACGGAGATGGAACGCCTGAGTGTTATTCAGACGTCAACGACCCCTCAAGCCTTATCGCGGGATGTGTGCCGTTCAATTTCTTCGGCGGCCCATTCTCAGTCACTCAAGATATGATTGACTATGTCGGTATCGATTTGGTCGATTCCTTCAACAGTGAGTTAGATCAATATGGCCTGGATTTTGCCGGCAGCTTCTGGGGCCTCCCAGGCGGCGAATTGGGTTGGGCCGTTGGCTACGAGCATCGCGAGGAAGCCCTCACTTTTTCTCCAGATGCTACCAAGCAAAAGGATGAGGTTACCGGCAACACGGGCTTGGGGACCAGCGGCAGCATCAAAGTGGATAGTTACTACCTAGAGCTTTTGGCACCGGTACTGGATAACTTTGAAGTCAGCTTAGGCTGGCGGTATGAGGACTTCAGCTCGTACGGTTCCAACGACGTATTTAAAGTCGGCGCTCGTTGGGATATCACCGATTCTCTGGCGATACGCGGTACTTGGGGCGAGGTATTCAGGGCTCCTGGCGTCTTTGACCTCTATCAGGGCCAGGTTGATTCGTTCCCGACCTACCTTGATCCATGTTCGGACAGGGCTGTTGCGGCAAATGGCGCCATTGCTCCGGGCTGTGCACAACAATCGGAGCAGTTGGACACTCAGGTACTCGCCAAAGTCGGCGGCAACCCCTTCCTGAAGGCGGAAGAAGGCGAAACCACCACCATAGGCGTAGTGTGGACCCCTACATTTGGCGACCTATCGATGGAGCTGACGGTCGACTATTGGGATCTTGAGCTTGAAGACGGTATCACTACACTTGGCGTGAACTACACGCTGAATGATTGCTACGAGAATCAGAATCAGGGTTCTTGTTCATTGATCACTCGGCGCGCCGATTACAGTATCGCGCAAATCCTGGACGCTCCAATCAACGCAGCCATGTTAGAGTCATCGGGCGTGGACGTTGGCTTTGACGCGTCATGGGCGCTTGTAGGCTCTACCATTCGAGCAAACATCTTGTGGAGCCACTTCCTCGATTACGAGCGAAAGTCGTTCCCAGGAGATGATCCGTTTGACTTGGTTGGACGCTATACCGGGAGCGCCTTTGCAGAAGACAAAGCGAACTTCCTGCTCTCCTGGACTTGGAATGATTTGCGAATAAGTTATCTCGGGGAGTACATCGGGGGCCTGACGTCGCCTGTGAGTTTCTTGGGAGACTACGAGCAAGACATCGACTCACAGATGTATCACGACATAGTCGCCGAATATAATTTTGGTAAGACGGGAACCACGATTCAGGCGGGTATTACTAACTTCACGGATGAAGCACCGCCCTATATCGATCTCGGCTTCAATGGAAGTACCGACCCATCTACCTACCGTATGTTCGGACAGGGCTACTACATCAGGATCAGGCAATCTTTCTAATCCTCATTTAATAAAAAACCCGGCCAACTGGCCGGGTTTTTTTTGAGTTAAAAGTTTGATCATCACGCACGAAACTGCGGCGGCTGATGCTCCGCCATCTGGCTCAACTCCTGTTGATAGGTCTGCAGGAGTTTGCTCATATAGCCCTCTACCAAACCCTCTTTGGCAATATCCGCGAGGAACGGGTACTGGTTAGCCAAAACCCCCTGGCCCATCATTACCGCCAACCATGACCCCTGTGAGAATAGCTCCCCATCGGGAATAAAACAGCGGCCAGTTTGTCTAAACATTTCCATCCGCGTTTTAAGCATGTCAGGGATGTCGACGTTGGCACAATCTCGCCAAAACTGGGTGTCACGGCGCTCTGACGTCACATAATGAAGAATCAAAAAACTCTTCGCCTGCTCGTAGGCGCTGGTCATTTGCTCGTTATACAAGCTGACCTCCTCTTCGCAGGGGCGCCCATTAGGCAAGAAAGGTAATAACCAGAAAATGCCTAGCTGAGACAGATGAATCGCTGTCGACTCGAGGGGTTCAAGAAACCCTGCTGCAAGACCAATCGCCACGCAATTTTTTTCCCAGAACCGTTGGCGCTTCCCGGGCTTAAAGCGAATAACTCGCGGCTCCGCCTCTATTGAATCACCGAGTGATTTAGTGAGTTCAGCCTTTGCTTGATCAAGGTCTAAATGTCTCGAGGAAAATACGTAGCCGTTGCCATTTCGATGGGAAAGCGGAATTTCCCATTGCCAACCTGCCTCCTTCGCAATAGATCTCGTGTATGCAGGGATGTATTCAGGGCGGCGACTTGGCGCCGCCACCGCGGTATCGCAAAACAATTGATCAGACCATTCCTCATAGGGTACGCCCAGAGTGTCTCCAAGCAGCTTTGAGCGAAAGCCAGAGCAATCAATAAAAAATTCCCCTGCGACCCGCATTCCGTCTGCCAGTATGGCGTCAGTGATATATCCGTTTTCATCGGTGCTAGCAGCGTCGACTCTGCCCTCCACCCTCTCAACACCCAAACGTTCCGCATATTCTCGAAAAAACGGGGCGGCAAGAGTGCTGTCAAAGTGAAATGCGTAATTCCAGTTGCGGCTCAGCTGCTCGGATCGAGTCGTGCTGGCGAACTTCCCGGCTTTGGCGGCCGAGGCCGTCAGTGAAAAGGCCTGATACTCGGCTGTACCGCCATTTTTTTGGTATCGGAGGAAATGCTGATGAAAAGGTATTCCGCCCCAGTCGATTCCATACGCGCCGAATGGGTGCAGATATGAGTGGTCCAAGCGCAACCAATTAACAAATTCGATACCCAACTTGTATGACCCGCTCGTTGCGGCAACAAATTGCGCCTCATCAATGCCGAGGAATGATAATGCCGCTCGGATGGGTGGGATAGTCGCCTCCCCAACCCCAATCAATCCAATATCCTCTGACTCGATCAGGGTCACCTTCACTGGGCTACCCTGCAATCTCTTGGCGAGAACTGCAGCACAAAGCCATCCAGCCGTACCACCACCCAAAATAACCAGATTGTTTAATTTTATTTCCACGAGTGAGAACCTCTGATCGCCGCTAGAAACCGCGGTCTGAACTTTAAGACCGAAGCACTTTACTGAAATTTCTGCAGATCAACGGCGGGAGAGGGTTTGAACGCCGGATTCACCACCCAATAGTGCGACGTCTGCCGGACGATGCGCAAAAAGGCCATTAGTGACAACACCAGTGATCTGATTGATGATCGTCTCTAATTCTAGGGCCTTGCTGCAATCTAAATCGCGCACGTCCAAAATCGCGTTGCCATTATCCGTCAAGACCCCCTCCCTCCAAACAGGGCTTCCGCCCATCTCCCTGAGGGCATCAGCTACGTACTGTCTAGCCATGGGAATGACTTCAATCGGAAGGGGGAAAGCGCCTAACTCGCGGACGAGCTTTGAATCGTCGGCAATGCACACAAAAAAGCGCGACGCCGCTGCGATTATTTTTTCTCGGGTGAGGGCAGCACCGCCCCCCTTGATCATGTGCAATTCAGCTGTTATCTCGTCAGCGCCATCAATGCAAACATCGAGAAGACCCGCTGAATTCAGGTCAATTACTGGAATTTCCTGCTCGATCAACAGCGCTTCAGAGCGCACCGAGCTGGCCACCGTTGCTGCTATTCGGCTTCGTAATGCGGGCAACTGACGGATAAAGCATTCCGCTGTCGACCCCGTGCCTATGCCAATCAGTAACTTATTGCGATTGTCTGCCTGGATAAAGTCAATGGCGGCATTGGCCGCAATCTCCTTCAACGCGTTTGCGCTCAAGTCATCTCTCCCAAACCTGACTATGAGCGAGCAGTATAACGGCAAGTCCGTGAGCGATAGCGCATTGAGTTGCCGCGCTCAGACGGGGTCGATGCGCGACATAACGTTACATCAAAATATTTTGATAAAAGGGGGGCGTGCTGATAGTCTGCGCGCCGATGAAAAGCACTGCTCAAATTATTCACTTTGCTGCCAAGCAGAGCGTTGCGCCACTGGGGAGTCTTCTCAGGGCAGCCGGAGACGATTTGCGCCTGCGCATCCTTCGCGTACTAGCACAAGACTCCTTCAGCGTCTCAGAACTGTGCATGATTTTTGACCTGCGCCAGAGTGCTCTCAGTCACCACCTGAAGATCTTGATCGACGCCGGACTTTTGGACCGCCGCAAGGAAGGGACGGCCGTGTTTTATCACCGTGCACTCGCCACTGGTCCGCATCAGGCGCTGCAGGCGCAGATTTTCACGCACCTTGATGCAGAACCTCTCCCGATTGAGAGCACCGAGGGTATCGCGCGTGTACAACAGCTGCGCGAGCAAAACTCTCAGGTTTTTTTCAAGGGAAACGTGACGCGGTTCCGGGCACAACAGGAGCTGATTGCGCCCTGGGCCGATTACAGTGAAATGAGCCTGCAGCTGCTCGACCGGTTGGACCGCTCGCCGCTGGGCACCATTGCCGAAATCGGCGTCGGTGAGGGCTGGCTGCTCCCTCATTTACATGAGCGTGGCTCTCGCGTGATTGCGCTGGATCTGGCGGAAGAAATGCTGGATCTGGCGCGACACCACGCCGGCCACCTCGCGGGCATTGAGTTTGTGCAGGGCAGCACCGACGCACTGCTAGCCAGCGGCGCGGCCGCAGACGCAGTGATCGCCAATATGGTGCTGCACCACGCGCCGGACCCCAGACGCATACTCGCGGAAGCCGCCAATCTGCTGACCCCCTCGGGGACACTGATCGTTAGCGAACTGTGCGCCCACGATCAGGCGTGGGCGCGCGAGCACTGCGGTGATCTTTGGCTCGGCTTTATGCCGGATGAACTGGTCGAATGGGCTGCGGAGGCCGGCCTTAAGCTTGAGGCCAGTGTCTTCCTGGCGCAGCGAAACGGCTTTCAAATTCAGGTGCAGCACTTTCGGCGCTGCTGAACTTTTGCAGGAACGTTAATTATGAGCGACTACTCTCTCTTTACCTCAGAATCGGTCTCGGAGGGGCACCCCGACAAGATGTCGGATCAAATTTCTGACGCCATCCTTGACACCTACCTGACCAGAGACCCCGACGCGCGGGTGGCTGTGGAGACACTGGTCAAAACCGGCATGGTGGTGGTCGCGGGCGAGGTGACAACGTCAGGCACTGTGACCACGGGAGAGCTTGAGGAAGTCATCCGGCAGACTGTGCTGGATATTGGCTTTGACTCATCTAGTGTCTGTTTCGATGGCAACACCTGTGCCGTGATCAACGCGATAGGCCAGCAATCGGCAGACATTGCCCTTGGCACTCATGAAGCGGATGAAGCGAACCAGGGTGCTGGAGATCAGGGGCTCATGTTTGGCTTTGCCTCGGATGAGACTGACGTACTCATGCCCGCGCCGATCCATTATTCCCATCGCCTTGTGGAAAAGCAGGCCGAGCTACGTAAATCAGGCGCTCTACCCTGGCTACGCCCAGACGCAAAAAGTCAGATCACGATGCGATACGGCGTTGACGGCAAGCCCGAACGGGTCGAGGCCGTGGTCCTCTCCACTCAGCACAGCCCCGATATTTCCCAACAGGATCTGCGGGAAGCAGTGCGCAAGGAAATCATTGAACCCACGCTACCCGAAGAGTGGTTACATGCCGATACGCTGTTTCATATTAACCCGACAGGCAATTTCGTCATTGGCGGGCCTCAGGGCGACTGCGGTCTCACAGGCCGTAAAATCATCGTGGATACCTATGGCGGCATGGCCCGTCATGGCGGCGGCGCTTTTTCTGGCAAAGACCCTTCAAAGGTGGATCGCTCCGCTGCCTACGCCGGACGTTACGTTGCGAAAAACATAGTCGCAGCCGGACTGGCACGACGATGTGAAGTCCAGGTTTCCTATGCCATTGGTGTTGCGGAGCCCACCTCGATATCGGTCAACACCTTCGGTACCGGGGCGCTCTCCGACGAGGGGATCGTCACATTGATACGAGAGCACTTTGATCTGCGGCCAAAAGGCCTTATCAATATGCTCGATCTGAAACGTCCGATTTACCGTACCACCGCAGCCTATGGCCACTTTGGCAGATCGGGTGACAGCTTCACCTGGGAGCGCACCGACAAAGCAGACCTGCTCCGTGCCACGGCCGGGCTGTAGACCTTTAACTCTGAGAGACATGACATTATGAACACTGCTGTTGAGCAACCCGTATTCGCCGATTACAAAGTGGCAGACATTCACCTCGCTGACTGGGGTCGACGGGAACTGGAAATTGCCGAGTCCGAGATGCCCGCATTGATGGCGTTGAGGAAGGCCTACCGTGACGAACGGCCGCTGGCAGGTGCCAAAATCCTCGGCTGCATCCATATGACGATTCAGACCGGCGTCCTGATCGAGACGCTGGTGGAATTAGGTGCGGAGGTTCGATGGTCCTCCTGCAATATCTTTTCTACGCAGGATCACGCGGCCGCTGCGATCGCGGCGGCGGGTATCCCGGTGTTTGCCTGGAAAGGTGAAACAGAGGAAGAGTACGAGTGGTGCATCGAGCAAACGATCCTCGCCGACGGTAAGCCCTGGGATGCCAACATGGTGCTCGATGACGGAGGCGATCTGACCGCCATGCTCCATGAGCAGTACCCCGAAATGCTCAATCATATTCACGGCATCACCGAAGAAACCACAACGGGTGTACATCGCCTCTATGAGATGGTGGCAAACGGCGAGCTCAAGGTCCCTGCGATTAACGTCAACGATGCCGTTACCAAATCAAAAAATGACAACAAGTACGGGTGCCGACATAGCCTTAACGACGCCATTAAGCGAGGGCTGGACCACCTGTTAGCCGGCAAACGCGCACTCGTAATTGGTTACGGAGACGTGGGCAAGGGTTCTGCGCAGTCACTACGCCAAGAGGGCATGATCGTGCGCGTCACTGAATGTGATCCGATCTGTGCCATGCAGGCCTGTATGGATGGTTTTGAGGTTGTGTCGCCCTTCATCGATGGTGTCGATGACGGGTCTGACAGTTGCATCAACCAAGACCTGTTGGGCACCACCGATCTGCTCGTCACCGCCACGGGTAACTTCAACGTCTGCACATCTGCCATGTTACGCGCCCTGAAGAGCGGCGCAGTCGTGTGCAACATTGGTCACTTCGATAACGAGATTGATACCGCTTATATGCGCAGCGAGTGGCAGTGGGAGGAGATCAAGCCTCAGGTTCACAAGATTGTCCGAAATAGCGCCGATAATGATCATCTGTTGCTACTCTCTGAAGGCCGGTTAGTGAATCTCGGCAATGCCACAGGCCACCCCTCTCGCATTATGGATGGTTCGTTCGCCAATCAGGTTCTGGCACAGATCCACCTCTTTGAAAAGAAATTCGCCGAGCTTCAGGACGATGCCCGTAGCGCCGCTATCACGGTTGAAGTATTGCCAAAACAGCTAGACGAACAGGTTGCCACCTATATGGTGCAGGGTTTTGGCGGTGTCATGACCAAGCTGACCGCTAAGCAGGCTGACTATATCGGCGTGGGCATCGAAGGACCCTTCAAAACAGACAGCTACAAGTACTGACCTCCCGGGGCATAGCATGCCCCGGACACCGAGGCCTTTCCTCGGTAGTCGGTCGTAATCGTCGTACACTGCGGCGTCCGCCGGAGGTTACGCTTTGCGAGCAACGCGACTCTTTACCGAACAACCACTCGCCTCGGGTGCCAGCGTCGCGCTTCAAGGCAGCGCCGCTCAGCACCTCGGCCGGGTGCTTCGCGCTCGCGTAGGTGACCCGGTCACGCTGTTCAATGGCGATGGCCGGGAGTTCGCGGCCACTATCAACGAGCTCGGCAAGCAGGAGATTCTGCTGACGCTGGATGAGGCGTCTTCACCCGTTACGGAATCTGCCGTTCATACCGTGCTCGGGCTCTGCCTGAGCAAGGGAGACCGGTTCGACTGGGCAGTTCAAAAGGCCACCGAATTAGGGGTTGGCTCGATCGCGCCGCTAGTCAGCGATCGAGTGGACTTTTCTATCCCTCAAAACAGACTGGCAAAGCGCCTCAATCACTGGCAGCAGGTGGCCATTAGCGCTAGTGAACAGTGCGGCAGGGTGAGAGTGCCCTCGGTCACATCGCCAGTGTCGTTGGTAAATTGGGTGAAGACCACGGCAACTGCGGAAAGATGGGTGCTGCACTGCACAAATGTCGGAGACGCCATGGCGCCATCAACGGCCGACTCTGTGCCCAGCGACGCCGCTCTGCTGATTGGCCCCGAGGGCGGGCTAACCAACGAAGAAGTTGCCATTGCTATTGAGCACGGCTTCAGCCTGCTGCAATTGGGCCCCCGAATATTGCGAACCGAGACGGCACCTATTGTTGCGCTCACGGCGTTGAGTATTCGGTGGGGAGAAATACCAAGCTAGGACCAGTCTGGTGACGTGCCGTGGGGTGCTGTATCCAGGCGTCAATCATGATCAGACTCGTTATCCGCTTGGTTCATGTTTTCTGTGCGTCGGCTTCCGGAGACGCGGTAACCTGACCAAACTGCGCCCGAACCCATTCCAGCCAGGTAGACGCGGTATTGAGAAAGTGGCTGGTGCGCGGCGAATGGAAAATCTCAAAAGCATGCTGGGCGCGCGGCAACTCTGCGTAAACAAGAGGGTGGGCCGCAAGGGGGCTGAACTCAGCAACGAAGCGACGCACTTCTTCCACCCACACCAGCGAATCGTGGGTACCTTGAACAATACAAAAAGGCGGAGCCGCCGCGGCGACGCCGTCGCGCTGAATCCAAGATATCGGTGAGCCGTCCTCAAAGACATGGTGCGCTGCCTCTCGGGTCTGCTGAATAATGCGGCGGGTGATAAATCCGTCCATTCGGTCCTGTTGCCGAATGCCATGGCGATTAGTCAAGTCAACGACCGGGTACATGGCCAAGACTCCCTGGACTGCCGTATCGACGCCCTCAAAGCCCTCCTGCCAATCGCTGTGTCCCGGTGTCAGGCCGGCAAGCAAAGACAGGTGCCCACCCGCTGAACCCCCCGTGACAACGACGAAGTCAGGATCTCCGCCGTATTCTGCAATGTGTTGCTTAACCCAGGCGATCGCCTTTTTCACATCAATAATCTGGGCGGGGTATGCGTCTCTGGGGGCCAGGCGGTAATTAATGGAGACACCGACCCATCCCATCTCGACCATTCGGTGCAATAGCGGCTGCGCCTGCTCAGATTTATGGCCCATCATCCAGGCGCCACCATGTACCTGCAGCAGCACGGGCCGGCCTTGTCCCTGCGCAACCGGCAAATACACGTCCAACAGGCCACGCTTACCCGCGGTCGAGTACGCCACATTGCGAACATAGCGCACACCAGGGCGTCTGAAGCGAAAAGGCCACAACCATTCGCGACTATGAATTTGCTGCTCGAGTCTTATACGCCTCGCGGCCGGAAGCTGTGTCATGAAATCTGCGCCGAGGGCCGAGCGCAGGGCGCGGCTAAACGCTGCGCCCGCGTCAAATCCATCGCGTAAAGCCAGCGCAAGCAGGACCCAGGCCGCGATCATGAGTGACAGCCCCAACGCAAAGGCGGGCGTCGTCACGCCAGCCGAAACAATCCACAAGACGACGAAGCTCAATTGACCGCCGATCAACCACAATGCCAGCTCGCCGTTGATCCACCCCGAAACAAACCAGATCCAGACCGCCCAACCAATCTGTCGGACCTGCAACACCGCAGTCAACGCACCCATAAAACTCAGTGCTGCAGCGAAAACGAAAAAATACTCCATAAAAATTCCAGAGGCTTCCAAAATACCCTGCTTTTCAGGCGGGCAGAGCTTGCGGGGAGTTGCGCAGGATCGCAAGATGTTCAGTCACTTCCTCAGAGTAACGCACATGAGCCTCAAGTTGGGCGTGGTCATGGACCCAATCGAGTCCATCAACTACAAAAAAGACACGACGCTGGCACTATTGTGGGCAGCGCAAGACAGAGGCTGGTCACTGTTCTACATCGAGCAGCACGGGCTGTCTCTCGAGGGGAAGGTACCGATGGCTCGATCATGCCCGCTCCGCGTGCACAGGGACCCATCTCGATGGTTCGAAATCGGCGAGGCCGATACTGCGCCATTGTCCGATCTTGACATCGTGCTCATGCGCAAAGATCCCCCCTTCGATATGGAATATATCTATTCGACGTACTTACTCGAGCGAGCCGAGCGAGAGGGCACCTTGGTCGTGAACCGCTGCCAAAGCTTGCGTGATTGCAACGAGAAGCTGTTTGCCACCGAATTCAGTGACTGCTGCCCGCCCCTGCTTGTCAGTCGCAGCATGTCGCAGCTCAGGGGTTTTCACTCACAATATAACGACGTTATTTTCAAACCGTTGGACGGGATGGGTGGTCAGGCCATCTTTCGGGCAACGCCCGATGATCCCAATGTCAGTGTGATTCTCGAGACGCTCACTGAAGCCGAACGAAAAACCATCATGGCGCAACAATACCTGCCCGAAATCACAGAGGGCGACAAACGCATACTGCTCGTTAATGGCGAACCGGTACCGTATTGTCTGGCCCGAGTCCCGCTGGCCGGCGAGAGCCGGGGGAACCTTGCTGCAGGCGGAGCCGGGCGGGTCCAGACGCTTACTGAGCGTGATCAATGGATCGCGTCGCGGGTAGGGCCCACACTCAAGGAGCGCGGCCTCTACTTTGTTGGCCTCGATGTCATCGGCGACTTCCTTACCGAGATTAATGTCACCAGCCCCACCTGCCTGCGGGAAATTGAGTCAGAGACCAGCCTCGATATCGCTGGCCAGTTACTCGATGGACTGCCCATCGGCGGAGTAGCACCCTGATTGGCCATGGCGCCATCACCTCAGCGATCCTGAGGGATAATCTGCTCCCAGCAGTATTATTCTCGATTGGCGTTCACCTGATCGTCATCTTTGGTTTTCTGGTCTCACCTACTGGCAACTCTGTAGTCGGAGTCGCTGATCGAGCCGTGACCGTTCTGCTCGCCCCAAGCGAAAAGGCGCCCGCTGCCAGCACCCATTTCGCGGCCGCCCATCAAGAAGGGTTGCCGCGTCTCCAGCACCCGCAAACGCCTGCTGGACGACGCTGACATTGGGACAGCCATCAACCCTCGTCAGGCTCAAGGCACCGGTTTGTCTATGTCTGGGGCCAACGCCGCGCCGCGGAGCCCGACAGTGGCCGCGGTTGCGTCGCCTGACGCTGAATACCTGCGGCGTTGGCAGGATAGCATCGAACGATTCGGCAACGCCTACTATCGCGGGCTCGCATTGCAGCACGGCGATGGCGATGTGCGTCTGCGCGTCATAATCGCCGCTGACGGGGCGTTACAGCGCATTGACCTGCTATCGAGCTCTGGCGCTAAGGCTCTGGATCAAGCGGCGATACACACTGTGAAGGAGTTGGCTCCGTTTGCACCGTTTCCTTCAACGCTTGCCAGCACAACTTCTGAGCTGGCTATCGTCCGCACGTGGCAATTTCGGCGGTAACATACTCGGATGAGCGCACCTTCACCCCTTCACCATGCCCCCCGACTCCCTCCGCGGGCATTTTCTGATCGCTACTCCTGTTATCGGTAGCGGATTTTTTAACCGATCGCTGACCTACCTGTGTGAACACAACAGCGAGGGCGCGATGGGAATCGTCGTCAATCAATGTCTGGAGGTCAGCCTGACCGAGATGCTGGAACATCTGGATATTGAAGCGATTGTCTCGCCCGACATACCTATTCTGGCCGGGGGGCCTGTGGCGACGGACCATGGCTTTGTTTTGCACCGAGGCTCCACTGAATGGGAAGGCAGTCAGCCCGTCACGGACACGGTGTGTCTCACTGGGTCACAGGATCTTCTGCATGCCATAGCGGCGGGCGAGGGGCCCGATGACTATCTCGTGGCATTAGGTTATGCGGGCTGGTCTGCAGGGCAGTTGGAATCAGAAATGGCAGAGAATAGTTGGCTCACCGTGCTTGCCGATGATGACATTTTGTTTCGTCATGATGCCGCCGGTCGGCTGGCAGCGGCTGGCCGTCAACTTGGTATCGATATCGACCTGCTCAGTGCCGAGGTGGGGCACGCCTGACCATGTCCGCTCATGAGACGATCATTGCCATCGACTTCGGTCTTCGAAATATCGGCGTCGCGGTGGGTAACACGCTGTCACTCACCTCACGCCCGCTCACTATCCTTCAGGCCCAGGACGGTGTCCCCGACTGGAATGCGCTATCTCGCATCTTCGACGAGTGGCGGCCTGACCGCATACTTGTCGGTAACCCGCTGAATATGGATGACTCGGAGAGTGACATGGGTCGTCAAGCCGCGCGGTTTGCTCGTCGAATCGAGGGGCGTTTCAGTCTGACGGTGACACTGGTAGACGAGCGCCTCTCCAGCCGGGAAGCAAAGGCCAACGCGCTGGCAGCGGGGCATCGCGGAGACTTTGCCAGTATCCCGGTTGATGACGAAGCGGCAGCCATAATCCTGGCCACTTGGCTTCACCAGCAATAGCGCTACGCAGCGATACTGTCTGGCTGCTTCGCTTTTTCTCGAGCGACCTCTACCGAAATCACGCGTTTCTCGACCAACTTCTGTAAACATTGGTCCATTGTCTGCATACCAATCGCTTGACCGGTTTTTATCGCAGAGTACATTTGGGCGACTTTGTCCTCGCGAATCAAATTTCGTATCGCAGGCGTGCCGCGCATAATTTCGTGCGCCGCCACGCGACCGCCCGTTTTCTTCTTGAGCAAGGTCTGCGAGATCACTGCTTGTAGTGACTCAGAGAGCATTGAGCGAACCATGTCTTTTTCAGCCGCTGGAAACACATCAATCACGCGGTCGATCGTCTTCGCCGCTGAAGTAGTATGCAGGGTGCCAAATACTAGGTGTCCGGTTTCAGCGGCTGTCAAAGCCAGGCGGATGGTCTCGAGGTCGCGCATCTCTCCAACCAAAATGATGTCAGGGTCCTCTCGCAACGCCGAACGCAGGGCCTCTGAAAAGCCCAAAGTGTCCCGATGCACCTCCCGTTGGTTCACCAAACACCGCTTACTCTCGTGTACAAACTCGATAGGGTCCTCGATGGTCAGAATATGGTCGTAACGGTTGTCATTGACGAAATCAATCATCGCGGCAAGCGTGGTTGACTTGCCAGAGCCAGTTGGGCCCGTTACCAATACCAAGCCTCTGGGCAGCATCGACAGGTCACGGAATACCTGACCCATACCCAGCGTTTCCATCGACAGTACCTCGGAGGGAATCGTCCTGAAGACAGCACCAGCCCCCCCGGTGCTGGTTAAAAGCATTGACCCTAAAACGCGCGACTCCGGGAACCTCGAAAGAAAAGTCGGTCTCCAGGAACTCTTCTAAGTCCTTCCGCTGCCGATCATTCATGATGTCGTAGACAAGTGCCTGCACCTCGGCATGGTCCTGAGAGGGCACATTGACCCGCCGGACATCTCCGTCAACCCGAATCATTGGGGGCAGGCCTGCTGAAAGATGAAGATCGGAAGCGCCTTGCTCTACGCTGAAGGCGAGTAGTTCGGTGATGTCCATATCACGTCTCCTCTGGGGCCGGGCTAGCACAGAGCGAATCATCTTCCTTATGATTACGCCATGATACCCGCTGAATTAGACCGTAATATATCAGAAGTCGACCGAAGAATTCGCGCGGCTGAGCGTGCCGCGGGGCGCCCAGAGGGCTCTGTGTCACTGCTTGCAGTCAGTAAAACCAAGCCTTTTGAGCTCATTCGGCAAGCACACAGGCTGGGATTATCAAAATTTGGTGAAAATTACGCACAAGAATTGGCGGAGAAGGCCCAGGCCCTCGCTGACTTGGACATCAGCTGGCACTTTATCGGCCCGATACAGAGCAACAAAACTGCACTGATCGCTGAATGCAGCGACTGGGTTCACAGTCTAGACAGACTTAAGATCGCGCGCCGCTTAAGCGAACAGCGACCACCGGACAGGGCCCCGCTCAACATCCTGATACAGGTGAAAACATCTCATGAAGAGCGCAAGTCAGGCGTCGCGCCGGAGGCCTTGCCGGATTTAGTCACTGCGATCAGTGAACTGCCTAACCTCGCTTTGCGGGGCCTCATGACCATACCCGCGCCTGCTACCGACGAATTGACGCAAAGGCGGCCCTTCCAGCAGCTTCGCGAACTGCTGACAACCCTACCCTTGAATCATCTGGACACCTTGTCAATGGGAATGTCGCAGGATTTGGAGGCCGCTATCAGTGAAGGTGCCACAATCGTCCGTGTCGGCACAGATATTTTTGGCGCGCGGTATAATTCGTTGCCTCCCAGATAGGACAGCGCCAACTCATGTCGCCCCAGATCGCTTTTCTTGGCGCAGGAAACATGGCCACCGCCATGATCACCGGCCTCATCGCTCAAGGTTTTGCGCCGGCGCAGCTGCGAGCTTGTGACCCCAGCGAGGATGCCTTGTTACAGCTGGAAGTAGCGGGGTTAACGCGGCTGAGCACCTCACCCGAGAGCCTGTTTGCTGATGTCGATCTGGCTGTGTTGGCAGTCAAGCCACAAGTCGTCCCCGACGCACTGTCATCGATTGGTCATGAGTTGAGCGCTGGGGCGGCGCTGCTATCAATCGCTGCGGGTATCCCCATCTCGTCCCTGCGACGCTGCGTCAAAACGGATGTGGCCGTGATTCGCTGCATGCCCAATACACCTGCCATGATCGGTCTGGGGGCAAGTGCGTTGTATGCAGGGGACGATGTCAAAGGGGAACATCGTGCTCTGGCCGAGCAGGTGACCAATGCTGCGGGCACAACTGTGTGGGTGGGGAGCGAAGACCTGCTTGATGCTGTGACCGCTGTCTCTGGAAGCGGGCCGGCGTATTTTTTTGCTCTCATTGAGGCCATTGCCCGCGCGGGAACCGAATTGGGACTCGATGAAAAAGTGGCCATGTCTCTGACGCTCCAAACCGCGATGGGCGCAGCGGCGCTGGCGCAACAATCTGATGATGGTGTTGCGAAACTAAGAGAGAATGTCACCAGCCCCGGCGGCACCACGGAACAAGCTCTACTTTCATTGCAGTCCAATCAATTTGAAGCGATTGTCTCAGAGGCAGTCAGACAGTGCGCCGCTCGCGCGGCGGCACTAGGTAAGGAGTTTGGCTAAATGAGTGCTGGAATGGAAATCGCGCTATACCTCATCCGTAACGTTGGCGCCCTGATATTACTGGTGGTTGTCATGCGCGGCGTTTTGCACACCTCGCGCGTCAATTTTTATAACCCGATTTCGCAACTGGTGGTTCGATTGACCAACCCACTGCTACAACCGCTGCGGGGCGTGCTGCCTCCAACAGGTCGCATAGACTGGGCGGTGATCGTCATCGCGGTACTCTTGCAATCCCTGATCCTCGCCAGCATAGCGTGGGTGGCAGGGGACCGCTGGGCGTTACCGGGGCTACCCACATTGCTGGCTTGGGGGGCCGTCGGCGTGCTGGGCTTACTGGTCAACCTGTATTTTTTTATCCTGATCGCGATGATCATCGTCAGCTGGGTCGCGCCCGGTAGTCGGCATCCTGCTATCGAACTGATCTGGCAGATCTCGGAGCCGGTGATGGCGCCTTTTCGCTCCATACTGCCCAACATGGGCGGCATCGATTTCTCCCCGATTCTATTGTTCATTGGCATCAACGTGGTCCAAATCGGCCTCAGGCATCTCGCAATGACCCTCGGCTTACCGACGGGCCTCGTGTTCGGGCTCTGACTTGTGGCAGTGAACCTCTCGGATGGCAGTGTGGGACTGGTGACACCCCAGGTCGCACAATTTGACGAACCGTTTACCTTTTCCAGCGGGGCAGTGCTGCACAGTCATGAGCTGGTCTATGAAACCTATGGCCAACTCAACCATGCCGGCGACAACGCAGTGTTGATATGCCATGCCTTATCAGGCTCTCATCATGCTGCCGGTTACCACTCCGAGGAAGATCGCCGGCCCGGCTGGTGGGACCTTGCCATTGGGCCGGGCAAACCCATCGATACAAATCGTTTATATGTTGTTTGTTCAAACAACCTGGGGTGCTGCGATGGCTCGTCAGGCCCTAACACCATCAACCCGGCGACCAACGAGCCGTGGGGCGGAGCCTTCCCCCAACCTCAAGTCAAAGACTGGGTGCGGAGTCAGAAACGACTGGCCGAGCACTTGAACATATCGCGCTGGGCGGCAGTCATTGGTGGCAGTTTGGGCGGCATGCAAGCGCTGCAATGGGCGGTGGATTTCCCCGATTGGGTGGAGCACTGCATTGCGCTCGCGGCAGCGCCCGGTCTGACCGCCCAGAACATTGCCTTCAATGAGATCGCTCGACACGCCATTTTATCGGACCCGGATTGGTGCCACGGTGATTATCTGGCGCAGGGCAAACTGCCTACCCGAGGGGTGGCTCTGGCGAGAATGGTCGGGCACCTCACCTACATGTCGGCGGATGGCATGAGTGACCGTTTTGGCAGGGAGCTCCGCGAGGGAAGCTTCGCGCCCGGCGATAACAGTGAGTGGGTGTTTCAGGTAGAGAGCTACCTTCGCCATCAGGGTGCGCGGTTCTCTACGCAGTTCGATGCTAATACCTACGTATTGATGACACGCGCATTGGATCTTTTTGAGCTGGCGGCGGACTACAAAAGTGATCTGGCAGCAGCCCTATCTGTCACAGAAGCTGATTTTTTAATCGCGTCTTTCAGCTCCGACTGGCGCTTCCCACCCCAGCGCTCGATCGAAATTCGCGACGCGCTGCTGGCAGCAGGCAAACCGGTGACCTACGCCAATATCGACACTGATAACGGACACGATGGCTTTTTGCTATCCAACCCCACCTATGAGGCACTGCTGAGCGCATGGATGTGTCGGGTCGGCCCCTCATGAGCCGCCTCGATCTCGATACCGTTTTGAGCTGGGTGCCAGAAGGGAGTCGCGTGCTGGACCTAGGCTGTGGCGATGGCGCCTTTTTAGCACGTCTGAGCGAGGAGAGGGACGCGACTGGAGTGGGAGTGGATATTGATCCAGCCAACTTGGTCACAGCGGTCAGCAGAGGGCTCGATGTTATTCAGGAGGACATCAACGATGGACTGCACTGCTTCACTACAAATCGATTTGATGTCGTGATTTTGGCCCATGCGCTACAAGAACTCACCCATCCACATATCGCGCTTCAACGTATGGTCGATATTGCAGATGAGGCGATCGTTTCATTCCCTAACTTTGGCCATTGGTCATGCAGGCTGCATTTGGGTGTCAAAGGTCGTATGCCCATGTCTCGGGTCATGCCACGCCACTGGTACGACACCCCCAACATTCACTTTTGTACCGTTACGGACTTCGACGCACTGTGCTCAGCACTTCACATAGACATTATCGAGAGAGCAACCATTGCCGGTCCCGCACAGCACTTTTTGGGCCGCTGGTTCACCAATCTTTTCGCTACCAGCGCCATTTACCGTATCCGTCGCTCTGGCGACTAATCGGACTGCTGCTGATGGGGTTGGCAATAGAGCCGGCTCTCGGTCAGCAATCTACTCGTTTCGATCAATTCGAGTTGCACCATAGTATTGTCTATACAACGTTCCTCTCACCACAGGTGGCCGCGGAGTACGGCATCACCAGAGGCGCCGATAAAGCCATCCTGACGCTGTCGGTCCGCGACGCGAATGCTGGGGAGATAGCGGGCAGGCCGATGTCTATTGAAGGGCGGACATGGGACCTGATCACGGGCGAAAACATGCGCATCAAGGAAATCCGCGAAGGCCGCGCCACCTACTACATCGTGCCATTTGAATTTCTGGATAGAGAGTATCGATTTTTCGAATTTAACTTTCAGCCCGAAGGAACAGAGATTGTGTTCGAGCACAAAATCAAAGTGCAGCTTTGGCGTCAGGACTAAAAAATGGCGCCGCCAAGCATGCCGAGGCTAATCATTGCCAGCCACAACAAGGGCAAGATCCGCGAGTTCGCAGAAATACTGGGTAACCACTGGGAGATCTCGCCTCAGGGTGACCATGGCGTGCCTGAGGTCGCCGAGACCGGCACCACTTTTGTAGAAAACGCGCTGATCAAGGCAAGGCATGCGTGCCGCGCGACCGGCTGCGCCGCGCTGGCAGATGACTCTGGTCTGGTGGTACCCGCACTGGGTGGCGACCCCGGGTTGCGCTCGGCCAGGTACTCAGGAAATGGCGATCAGGCGAATAATGCGCTGCTATTAGAAAACATGGCACCACTTTCAGGCGCAGATCGTTCGGCATTTTATATCGCCGTACTGGTCATACTGCAGCATGCCGATGACCCCAGCCCTCTCATTGCCGAGGGCCGCTGGTCAGGCTCCATTGCCACTGCACCACGCGGCGATGGCGGGTTTGGTTACGATCCGCTGTTCATTCCCGATGGCGAGACCCGCCACGCGGCCGAGCTGACCGCGAAGGAAAAAAATCTCATTAGCCATCGAGGTAAGGCTCTCACAAGGTTGATTAAGCTGGCTCAAGCATGATCAAGCCGGCATCGATCCCGCTAGCACTCTATGTGCATCTGCCGTGGTGCACACAAAAGTGTCCCTACTGTGACTTCAACAGCCACGAGGGGTTTTCGCCGACACTTCAACAACCCTATGTCGATGCTCTGCTGAGTGATTTGGACAGCCAGTTGGAGTGGCTCAACGGCCGCCCAATCAGATCGATCTTCATCGGTGGCGGGACCCCCAGCCTATTTGACGGCGAGTGGATCGCGCGATTACTTGGAGGCATTGGCGACAGGCTCACCCTCTCAGGGGACGCTGAAATTACTCTGGAAAGTAACCCGAATAGTGCCGATGCCGGGCACTTTAAACGTTACCGGCGCGCGGGCATCAACCGGCTCAGCATTGGCGTACAGACATTTCATGACCATGCACTGCAGAGCCTCGGCAGATTACACAGCGGCGATGAGGCCCGGCATGCTCTCGACCACATTCCGGCCGCTGGCTTCGACCGATGGAACATCGACCTGATGCACGGCTTGCCCGGGCAGAACGCAACGATGGCTGAGGCAGACGTTGCAGAGGCTATTGAGCGCGGTGCCGGTCATATCTCCTGGTACCAGTTGACGATCGAGCGAAATACCCGATTCTGGTCAGCGCCCCCAACGCTGCCGGGCGAGGACGAGTTGGAGTGTATTCAAAGTCGGGGCGAAGGAATGTTCCAAACCGCGGGTTTTCTGCAGTATGAAGTCTCGGCGTATAGCCGGAAAGGCGAGGAAAGCCGGCACAACCTCAACTATTGGCAGTTTGGTGATTACGTAGGCTTGGGTGCCGGCGCCCATGGCAAAGTGACGCGACCGGCTGGCGATATTGTGCGAACACACCGTACCCGACTGCCCAACGACTACCTCAAGCTCAATCAGCGAGCTGGCATGGCACCGCCCGCGACGACAACAATCTCGCCACAAGCCGTCATCGGTGAGTTTGCAATGAACGCCCTTCGCCTCAAGGGCGGCGTCTCCCTGGGTGACTTTACCGACCGAACGGGCCTGCAAAGCGCAGACTTAGTCGCGGCGGCCGATGAGGCGATTTCAAGAGGGTGGGTAGCGACCACAGCTGCCCAGCAGTTCGTCGCGACAGAATTGGGTTACCAATTTTTGGACAGTACCGTAGCAACCTTTCTTTAGGACGACGCTCTGAGGTAAATCAAGTCCTGCACCGCGTGTCCCAGACGCTCACCACGACGCTCAAACTTGGTCACTGGTCTGTAGTCTGGCCTTGCTACCGCCCTGCGGGGTGCACCACCGGCGTTGATGAGCCGTGGCTCTGCATCCAACACGTCGAACATATGCTCCGCATAGGGTGTCCAATCGGTCGCAAGATGAAGATACCCATCTTCTCTCACCAGGTGAGCCAAATCGCCAACGAATTTCGGTTGAATCAAACGGCGCTTGTGGTGTCGCTTTTTGTGCCAAGGATCGGGGAAGAAAATATGAACAGCATCGAGGGAAGCGGGCGCCACACAGTGCGACAGCACGTCGACGGCGTCTTCAGCATAGACGCGCAGGTTTCCGATACCCAAACCCAAAGCCTGCGACAGTAATCTGCCCACGCCAGGCCGATGCACCTCTATCCCTACAAACTGGGTTTCAGGCTCGGCCTGAGCCATTTGCAACAGGCTGTCGCCCATTCCAAACCCGATTTCAAGTACCCGTCGTCCAGGTAAGCCAAATGTCTTGTCCCAGTCGAGTGCCCCCTGCGCTACCGTCAGACCGTACTGGGGGAAACCCTGCTGCCAGCCCTGCTCTTGACCAGCAGTCATCCTGCCGGCGCGCATGACAAAACTTCTGATACGGGTGGCAATAGGGCCTGCAGCGGCTACCATAGGTTGGGTAAGGCTGATTGAGCCCGATCGCGATCAGGCTACCATGGCAGTGCGCAGTTTCTTGAGCGCATTGGCCTCCAACTGCCGGATCCGCTCGGCCGAAACTTGATATTCCGCCGCCAATTCGTGCAAAGTCGATTTATTATCCAGTAACCATCTGCGTTCTAGAATGTCGCGGCTTCGATCATCCAGGTCAGCCAATGCCCGATGGAGCCTGCCCATAGTGTCTTCTGCGAAATTCTCGGCTTCAACCAACTCACTCGGATCCGACTGACCGCCGGTCAAAAAATACTGCGGTGCTTGCCAACCGTCGTCTTCATCCGCATCTGCCGGCGCATCAAAAGCGATGTCGCGGCCTGCGAGGCGGCCCTCCATCCGGGTCACCTCCGCTTCGTCCACGCCCAGATCTGCCGCAATCGCGCGGGTTTCCTCGGCAGACAGCCAATCGAGCGATTTCTTCTTGCTACGCAGATTGAAGAACAGCTTTCGCTGCGCCTTGGTTGTGGCAACTTTTACAATACGCCAGTTGCGAAGAATATATTCGTGCATTTCAGCTTTGATCCAGTGCACCGCGAAGGACACCAGCCGGACCCCTTTTGTCGGATCGAAGCGCTTAACCGCTTTCATCAGGCCAACATTGCCTTCCTGAATCAGGTCTGCCTCCGCCAATCCGTATCCTGAATAGCTCCTCGCGATATGCACAACAAAGCGAAGGTGTGCCAGCACCAGTTCCCGCGCCGAATCGACGCATTCCTCGTAGTACAGGCGCTCTGCCAGCTCACGCTCTCGTTCTACTGACAAAATAGCGATACCACTCACCGCCTGAACGTAGGCAGGCAAGTTGGCGCCAGGCGCCATATTGAGCACGGCGCTATTAGGCAGCGCCAGTGCGCGTTGCGTTCCTGTCATAACTATAGCCTCCAAAAGGCTTAATCGGCGGTCATTTTAGCACTCTCGCATCGAGAGTGCTAAATGTTGAAAAATGTTGTATGTCAACAGCTTAATGCGTATTCAGGCGTGTGATATACCGCTGCGTCGCAAAAAGTGCCGCCAACCAGCCACCCGTGGCGCCCAGGCTAACCATCGCGATAGAGTGCGTGACGCCGGGGCCCAATAGTGGATTGGGCTGGTCATACAGGAGAAACAAGGCGTTAACGGGCCCTGCCACCCACGCGGTGAGAGCCCACAGGCCAATAGTAGCCAGCACCCCACCACCAGTGCCAAAGTACAGCCCGCTATATAAAAAGGGCCTGCGAACAAAGGCAGGTGAGCCGCCGATGAGGCTGACCACCCGGATCTCCTCTCTGCGCGCATCAACGTCAAGGTAAAGGGTATTCACGAGCACAAGGATCGCCCCACACACCATGGCAATACCCAAGGCCCATGCCCAGCGCCACCCTGCCTGAAGCACTTGCTGTAACCGCGCCATCCAGCGGGTATTCCCAACCACTCTGCCCACCTTGCTCAAATCCGCCAGTTTTCCAACAAGACCCTCAAGGGTTTGCTGTGGCATCGGCATCACCGGCGCTACCAGCAACGTATGAGGCAGTGGATTTCGATTGAGTGACGACAGAACTGAAGACAGTTCGGTCTGCTCAGCAAATTGTAAGAGCGCGGCATCTCGGTGCAAAAAGGTGACCCGATCAATCTCTGGCCACGCAGTGATAGCGCCCTGAATCGCCTCAACGTCAGCCAGCGTTGCATCCGTTTCGAGCATCACTGATAGCTGAACCCCACGACCGAAATCCATTGCCATCCGATGCACACTGTCCAGTGTCAGCAGGAGAGCGCCGGGCAACGCCAAAGAGATCGCAACAACGAGCCAGATCAAGCAGGTCGCCCCCGGTCGCGACAGTAACCTTTGCCAGCTGCTGGCAGCGGCAATACGGTGTTGGGCTCGCCAAGCTACAAAAGGGCCCCATCGTTCCGTGGCCGACTCACGTCCCGAGAACATTACGTAACCGCAGTGCCGGCGAGAAGGCCGGCGTTCAAAGTGATAATCCGATGCCGCATTCTCGAGATCAGCGGTAAATCATGTGTCGCCACCAGTACGGTCACACCCACCTGATTAAAGGCTTCAAAGAGCCCCATAATTTCCGCAGACAACTGGGGGTCAAGGTTGCCCGTCGGTTCGTCGGCAATGAGAAATTCGGGCCGGGCAACAACCGCTCTCGCAATCCCCACTCGCTGCTGTTCACCACCGGACAAAGTGGCCGGATTCGCCCGCTCGCTCCCTAAGAGGCCAACCTTGTCCAAGGCTGCCCGCACCCGACGAGCCGAGTCTCTCGGAGAGAAGCCGGCCATCACCAATGGCAAGGCCACGTTATCGTGGACACTCCGGTCGAACAGCAAACGATGCTCTTGAAACACCACGCCGAAGCGACGGCGATAGCTGGGTAAAGACCGGGCCGGGATAGACGCGGTGCGTTCACCATTGACGCGTATCTCGCCTCCTGTCGGTCGGTCGAGCAACAAGAGCAGACGCAGCAGTGTACTCTTGCCCGCACCTGAGTGGCCCGTCAGAAAAGCCATCTCACCACGCGCCAAGGTCAAATTGAGGTTGCGTATAGCGTCAAGGTCACCGTACCGGCGGCTCACACGGTCAAACTCGATCATGCACCGAGCTCTTTACGCATCCAACAGTTACGCATCCAAAAGCGCACTGACAAAATCCCGCGCGACAAAATCACGGAGATCATCTGATTGCTCGCCCACTCCGACATACCTGATCGGGCGATTGAGTTTATGCGCGATGGCAAATAACACGCCTCCGCGAGCTGTCCCGTCGAGCTTGGTGACCGCAACACCGGTCACACCCACTGCCTGATCAAACTCAATGGCCTGTGAGACAGCGTTCTGTCCTGTACCAGCATCCAGTACGAGGAGCGTCTCATGGGGAACCCTCTCATCCTGCTTGCGCATGACGCGCACAACCTTGCTAAGCTCGTCCATCAAATGAGATTTGTTCTGTAGCCTTCCGGCAGTGTCAGCTATCAATACGTCGACGCGACGAGCCTTAGCAGCGGCCAGCGCATCATAAAGGACCGAGGCGCTATCGGCGCCGGTGTGCTGGGCGATCACGGGCACATCGTGTCGATCTCCCCACGCCTGGAGTTGCTCCACCGCGGCAGCCCGAAAAGTGTCACCCGCAGCGAGCATCACACTCTTTCCGTCTTTTTTGAACCGACTGGCCAATTTGCCAATGGTGGTGGTCTTGCCAGCGCCGTTTACCCCGACGACTAAGATGACAAAGGGTTGATGCGCGACGATATCCAGCGGTTTTTGTTGTTCGGCGAGTAGCTCTGTCAGTGTCTCCTTGAGCGCGGACATCACCGTTTCCTCTGCCCCCAGTGCCTTACGGTCGAGCCTCTGGCGCAGCAGTTCGAGTACGCGATGCGTCGCCTCAAGCCCAAGATCGGCCACAATCAATTGTTCTTCCAGCGCCTCAATCAAGGCCGGATCCAGCTGCTTTTTGCCCAGTACTAGCGTAGCCAGCCCGTCAGTGATCTGACTCCTGCTGCGACTCAGCCCATCCCGAAGGCGCCCGAACATCCCCGCAGGCGCTGCCATGGGTTCAGAATCGCCTGATTGTTCGACACCGGACTGGATTGTCGAGTCGACACTGGAAGCGTCGGACACCTGACCCGGTTCAACTTCGTCGGTTGACGCGCCATCGATCGCCTCGGTTGGCGAGGCTGCTGGAGTACCGCCGTCAGGCTTGGCGCGACTTTTGAATAACTTCATGATCTGTTTGACTCGACTGAGGGCTTCAGGTCCACTGGGCGCCGCTGACCGACTCACTTGTATTGGCAGTCTAGCACCCCGCAAAAGGTTACAGTATGAAGCGTGCGCCAAAACAAACCGCTGCTCAGCTCAGGATTATCGGCGGCATGTGGCGCGGCCGAAAGCTGACGGTGGTAAACCGCCCCGGGCTGCGGCCAACGGGTGACCGAGTGCGCGAAACATTGTTTAACTGGCTCACGCCGGTGATCGCTGACGCGAGGTGCCTTGACCTCTTCGCGGGATCCGGGGCTCTGGGTCTGGAGGCGCTATCTCGCGGCGCTGCCTCCTGTGACTTTGTTGATGCCGATGAGCAAGCGCTGCTATCCATCAGGAATAACCTTTACGCACTGAGCGCAAATCCCGCGCCTGATGACCCGGCTACTGCGCTCTCGACTGCAGCCGAATACCTTGCTGGTGAGCACGAGGCTTGGGATATCGTATTCGTGGATCCACCCTTTGATTGTGGTTTGGGCGAACCGGCCCTGCATCAGCTTGCGGCCAATGCCCGCCTTCACAAAGGCAGCTTTGTTTATTTTGAAAGCAGGCGATCCGCGCCCGAATCCTTCCCGGAGGCGCTCTATGAGGTGCACCGTGAGAAAACGGCCGGTGATGTCCTATATCGCCTGCTAAAACCGCGCCTAGAAGCGAGATAGCACGGTTTGTCGGCTTTTAAAGACTTGTGTAGGCTCGGGAGGCACAGATAGGGAGTCGTGAAGTGTTAACCCACACCGTGGTGTATCCGGGGACGTTTGATCCCATTACCAATGGCCACATCGACCTGGTGGAGCGGGCAGCGAAACTGTTTGAGCGAGTGGTCGTAGCCGTTGCCACCAGCGAGAAAAAAGCGCCGCTATTTGACCTCGATACCAGAGTATCGCTGGCGCAGTCGTGCCTCGAGCATGTGCCCGCAGCCGAGGTCGTGCCCTTCAGCGGCCTGTTAATCGACTTTGTTACCGCACAAGACTCGCACTGCGTGCTTCGCGGGCTGCGGGCGGTGGCTGACTTTGAGTACGAGTTCCAGCTGGCAAATATGAATCGCGCAATGGATCCGGAATTCGAAAGCGTTTTTCTGACGCCCAGTGCTGATCTGTCCTACATTTCCTCTTCTCTGGTCCGTGAAATCGCGAGGCTGGGGGGAGATGTGAGCGGTTTCGTACCGGGTCGTGTCGCAGAGGCACTCAAGCAGCGATTCGCTGGTCAATGAGGCGGGGTCGCATCGGGTTGCGACTGCGGCGTTGACCGCCCAGATTGATCAGCGCTGGCAGCGCGGACAAAAAACCGTGCTACGGCCGCTTTGCCGGATTTCTTTTAGGACCGACTTGCAAGCCTTGCAGGGCTGGCCCTGACGGCCGTATACCCGAAGTTGCTGCGCAAAATATCCCGGCGACCCATCACCACCCACAAAATCTCGCAGGGTGGTGCCACCTTGCTCGATTGCGTCATGCAGAACGGTTTTGATCGTCTCGGCCAGAGATTCATATCGCTTGAGCGCAACGCGGTCGGCCGCGCGCGCAGGGTGGATGCCCGCAATAAAGAGTGCTTCATTGGCGTAGATATTGCCCACCCCCACGACGACCTTGCCATCCATGACAAACTGTTTAACCGATAGCTGCCGGCGGCGTGATCGCTCATACAGATAGGCACCGCTAAACGCCGTCGACAAGGGTTCCGGGCCTAAATGATCAAGCAAGGGATGAGCAGGGCTGTCCAGCCAGTGAAAGCTGCCGAACCGGCGCGGGTCGTGGTAGCGGAGACAATTTCCATCATCAAGCACCACATCGATGTGATCGTGGAAAAGCGGCGGCGTCGAGGCAGGCATGATTCTTAGACTGCCAGACATGCCCAAATGCACCATTAATATGCCGGCATCAGTCTCCACCAACAGGTACTTCGCACGGCGATTCACAGCCGTGATCCGCGCTCCGGAGAGCTCTGTGCTTAACTGTTCTGGTACGGGCCAGCGCAGTCGTGACTCACGGACAACCACCTTCTGCACCTTCCGGCCCAGAACATGGGGTGAAATCCCTCTTCGGGTGGTTTCAACTTCTGGTAGCTCAGGCATGCTCGTTACATCAAAGCGTACGATCTTCGGGATCCTACCGCGCGCTGACCGGATTTTTTGGTAGTTAAAACAAGAATAACGCGGTGACAAACAAAAACCCCGGCGTTATGCCGGGGTTCTCGATTGGATGCCGCCGAAGTTACTTGATCTTGGCTTCCTTGTAGATCACGTGCTTACGCGCGACGGGGTCGTACTTTTTCATTTCAAGCTTGTCGGGCATGGTCCGCTTGTTCTTGTCCGTGGTGTAAAAGTGACCGGTACCCGCCGTCGAATTCATTCTAATTTTTTCGCGCATGATTCAATCCTCAGACTTTCTCGCCACGGGCACGCAAGTCCTCTAGGACCGCGTCGATGCCGCGCTTATCAATGATCCGCATGCCCTTTGAGGAGAGCCGCAACGAAACGAAGCGTTTCTCTGACTCTACCCAAAAGCGATGGTTGTGTAGGTTCGGCAAGAACCGTCGCTTGGTGCGATTCTTGGCGTGAGAAACGTTATTTCCGGTGACGGGCCGCTTTCCCGTTACCTGACAGACACGTGACATGGTGGTTTTCATCCAGATATCTAGAGGGCGCGTTTTATACCAGAGGGGCCTTGGGGGCGCAAGCAAGGCTCGCCGGCAACGAATCCAAGTGTGCAAAAACCCCGGCAAATGCTAGGGTGCCCCCGAATTTGTAGCCGTGAGGGCCTATGGGCCACCTGCATCAACGCCACATATTGATCGCTATTTCGGGAGGCATCGCCGCCTATAAGGGGGCTGAGCTCGTGCGGCTGCTCAAAAAGCAAGGTGCCGCGGTTCGGGTGGTGCTGTCCCGGGGGGCCACAGAATTCATTACTCCGCTCACCATGCAAGCGCTGTCCGGTGAGCCCACCCATACAGAGCTCCTTGACGAGGAAGCTGAAGCCGGTATGGGGCATATCGAATTGGCTCGCTGGGCTGATTTGATGATCATCGCGCCGGCCACCGCAGATGTGATCGCGCGTCTCGCACAAGGGCGGGCAGACGATTTGCTCACAACCGTTGCGCTCGCAACGCCTGCGCCGGTTGCCGTGGCACCGGCCATGAATCAGCAAATGTGGGCTCACGCTGCCACTCAGGACAACGTTGAGCTCCTGGCATCGCGAGGCATACAGATTATCGGGCCAGATTCGGGAGAGCAGGCATGCGGCGATATTGGGCCGGGGCGACTGCTTGAACCTGAGGCGATCGTGGCAACCTTAAGTGAGCGCTTCGAAAACCGATCTTTGGAGGGGAGACGCGTAGTCATTACCGCAGGCCCTACCCGGGAAGCCATTGACCCCGTGCGCTACCTGAGCAATCACAGCTCAGGCAAGATGGGCTACGCCTTGGCGCAGGCCTTTGCGGCCGCTGGCGCTCAGGTTGAACTGATATCGGGCCCCGTCGCTCTGGAACCACCAGCGCGAGTCACTGTGCACCAGGTGACCTCGGCAGTTGAAATGTGTGACGCAGCGACAAAGCTGGCCGGCGATGCGGATTTTTTTATTAGCGCGGCGGCGGTCGCGGACTATCGCCCGGCAGCAAAGGCAAGCGAGAAAATCAAGAAACAAGAGGGCAGCAGGCTCAGCCTTGATCTTGTCAAGAATCCAGACATTGTCGCGACAGTTGCGCAACTGCCCAACCGGCCCCGAATCGTCGCAGGGTTTGCCGCAGAGACCCATGATCTGCTCAGCCACGCGCGAGCCAAAAGATTACGCAAGGGTCTGGATATGATAATCGCCAATGATGTCAGCGCACCGGAGACGACCTTTGGCTCCGACCAGAACGCCGTTCACCTCATTACCGCTGAAAACGAGACCCTCTTAGCGCTGGCGAGCAAGTATGTCATCGCAGAGCACATTGTTGCTGCGCTGGCGACTCAACTGAGCGAGTGATGTCAGCGCCACTTGTTTCTCGGGACAGAACCGCGGCTGCGGCATTCTCACATTGCCTTTACACGTCCGCCGGCCCATGCTCTGGACCACACTGATACCGAGAGCCTCGTCATGTCGCTAAATCAGGGGGAAGCCGGCAATTTTGCTCGCATCCTGACCGAATCGCTGCCGTACATTCAACGCTTCACCGGCACGACATTTGTTATCAAGTTGGGCGGCAATGCGATGACTAATGAGGATTTGCAGGAGAGCTTTGCGCGAGACGTCGTGCTGATGAAGCTGGTGGGAATGAACCCCATTGTAGTGCACGGCGGTGGCCCTCAGATTGGTCAATTACTGGATCGCCTCAACATCGAAACTGAATTTGTGGACGGCATGCGGGTGACCGACGAACACACCATGGACGTGGTCGAGATGGTCCTGGGCGCCTCGGTCAACAAGGAAATCGTTGACAGCATCCATCGCAATGGCGGTCGCGCTATCGGCATTACGGGGAAAGACGGTCAGCTCATTCAAGCAAAGAAATTGTCAGGTAACTGGGGTGCCAAGGGTCAACAGGACATCGGTCAGGTTGGGGAAGTGGAGAGTATCGATACAGATATTCTCTCCATGCTGAGTGGTAGTGACTATATTCCGGTCATCGCGCCGGTTGCCGGCAGCACAGACGGCCAGACCTATAACATCAATGCTGATCTGGTAGCCGGCAAGTTGGCAGAGGTGTTGCGGGCGGAGAAGCTCATGCTGCTCACCAATGTGCCTGGACTGCTCGATGCCGAGGGACAAATACTCACTGGCCTCAGCACCGGCGGAGTGGAGGAACTGATCGATACCGGCGTGATACACGGAGGCATGCTCCCGAAAATCCGGTGCGCACTGGATGCCGTTCAGAGCGGCGTGACAAGCGCCCACATAATTGATGGACGCGTGGCCCATGCCGCGTTGCTGGAAATCTTTTCGGATGAGGGTATCGGCACTCAAATCAGCAATCGCAGCTGACGTCCGGGCCGGTTTGCGCAGGCGGGCGTCTCTGATTAGCATCAGACTATTTAGGGGCGAGTAAAATCCGATGCCCGACCGCAGCAACTCGACATTCGTTCACCGCAAACAGCAGATTCTAGAAGCACTGGCTAAGATGCTCGAAGAAACACCTGATACGCGGATCACCACGGCAAAAATTGCTGCCTCCGTTGGCGTCTCCGAAGCCGCGCTTTACAGACACTTCCCCTCGAAAACCAAAATGTTTGAGGCGCTGATTGCCTTTGCAGAAGACACGCTCTTCGCCCGCATCGGCAGGATATCTGAACAACAAACCGGTGCCATCACGCAGTGTCAGGGCCTTCTCAGACTCTTCATCGAGTTTTGCGAGCGGAACCCCGGTATTACCCGGCTGCTCACTGGCCGCGCACTCACGGGCGAGTCCGAGCGCCTGCATCATCAGGTCGCGCAACTCTATGAACGCCTAGAAACTCAGTTACGGCAATACCTGCGGGAAGCTGAACTAAGGGAAGGGCTGCGCCCTCAGGTTGCTGTGAAAACGGCTGCAGAATTACTTATGGCCGCCGCTGATGGGCGAGTGAATCAATACTGCCGCAGCGAGTTTCGCCGTTTACCAACCGAGGGTTGGGCAGAACAATGGACGGTGCTTACCGCAGAGCTGATGAAGCCCGGCATCGCCTCTCAGCACTAAACGCTAATCAATCTTGCTACTGCGTGTCGGGCGAGCTTAACTGTCGGCGCAACGCCACAATGTCTTCCAACTCGGCAAAACGCGCCATGTCGCTGGCATACGCGTCTGCCAGCGCCGCAGACTGCTGTTTTCTGCCCGCCATGGCCTTATCAAGGCTTGCGATCTCGGCTCGCAGCGCAGCCACCGTTTCCTGCTCCTACTGGCTGGCCGAGTCGCCTGTTGCGGCGCTGGATGCCAGCTTCGCCTCGTGACGGGCAAGTTGATCGGCCAAGGTTACCCGTTGGCTATTGAGAATCGATATCCGGATATCCAGTTCTCGAAGCGACCGGTCGCGCGCCGCCTGAATGTCTGCTACCGTACTGTAGCGTCGCAATAAAAAGGTATCACGCTCGAGCTGCGCGGCCTCAGCCGCAGCTTCTGCGTCTCGAACCCGGGCTTGAGCGGCCTCTCTCTCGAGTTCGGTGTCCATTTTTGCGGGTGCTACAACGCGAACTACCTGCCCTGCCTCATTGAGCACCTCGTAGCCCTTCGTGAGGTATGCCGCGGGGATCGCCCAGTTCACCACCGTTACACTGGCCTCGCTTTGGTAGCGGTACAGTTCAGCTGCAAGACCGGTTGCGGACAGCGCGACGAGCGCTAACCCGGCAAAAAGGGCTCTTACGCTAGGTAACACCATATCGCTCCCGGTATCGCTCAAGCGCCTCTAGATGGGCCGTCATATTCGGGGCGCTTTGCACCCACTCGATGATGTCGTGCAAGGAGATGACGCTGGTTACACCCAACCCGAAATCCTGCTCGACCTGTTGCACCGCAGAGAGCTCACCCGCGCCTCGCTCGCAACGGTCAAGACCAATCAGAACCCCGATACCACGCGCACCTGCGTCATCTAATATTGCCATGGACTCCTTGATAGCCGTTCCCGCGGTCATCACGTCGTCCACTACCACCACGTCGCCTTGGAGCTTGGCCCCCACAATATTGCCCCCCTCACCATGCGTTTTGGCTTCTTTTCGGTTAAATGCAAAGGGCAAATCAATATCGTGGTCGCTAAACAAGGCCGTCGCTGTACTGGCAACCAACGGGATCCCTTTATAAGCGGGCCCAAATAACACATCTGGCGAGAGTTTTGAGTGGGACAGCGCCGCTGCATAACATCGCCCGAGTCTGGCGAGCGCTGCCCCTGAGGATATTTTGCCCGCGTTAAAAAAATAGGGGCTAACACGGCCTGACTTCAATTCAAATTCACCGAACTGCAGCACCTCGCACTCCAATGCGAGTTCAATAAAGTCCTGCCGATAGCTTTGCGTTGCGTCACTCACACCTGACTCCATGGCGTTGCAGGGGACCTTGACTGCGACCAACGGTCCTGAATCTCAGCCGGGGCGCAGTCTGGGTTCTTCATTTCACCGTATGATATGAGATCACAGCAAGCAGGACTAGCAATGAGAGTCATCAGCCTCGTCACAGAGGGGCTCGAACGGGCCGCAGAGGTCGGCGGTTTGGACTGGCTGTTTGCTCAAGACGCAGACATCATCTGCCTGCAGGACACACGTTGCGCAGAGCACACTCTGCGCGGCGATGCTTTTTTCCCCGAGCATTACCACCCCTACTTCCTGGATCATTATGACAACCCCAGCCTGAACGGCGTCGCCATTTACTGTAAAGAACTTCCCAAGGCCATCATATGGGGCCTTGGTTTTGATGATTACGACGCTCAGGGGCTCTACATTCAGGCGGACTACTCCGACATCAGTATCGGCTCAGTGTTGGTGCCCTCAGGACAGGGAAGCGCAGAGGCAATGGCGCATAAATTGGGCTTCCTGTCCCAACTCAGCGGTCATCTCGAAAAGGTTCGGAATAAACGCCGTGGCTACATTTTGTGTGGAGGCTGGGAGCTCATGGCGCACCATGCCGATGCCGAGGACGCCGGCAACAGCCAAGCGCTCCCCGGTCTTTCGGCCACAGAGAGAGGATGGTTACTGGACCTGTATGACAGTGGGTACGCCGACGCGTTCTCACTGGCAGATCAGGAGCCCGGGACTTATACGTGGTGGCCTGATGGCGACGATGCCGGGGGCTTGCGCACAGACACCCAAATCATCTCAGAGCTTTTGGTGAATCAAGTTCAGCGAGGCTATGTATACGAAGAGCAGGCATTTTCGCACCACGCGCCGGTTGTAATGGACTACGATCTTACGCTCTAACCCTCGCTCAGCGCCGCTCGTTGTGCTGCCGTGATTGCCTCGCCTGCAGACGAAGCGAGTGCCAACAATTCGTTGAGTTCTTCCTGAGTAAAAGTCGCTCCCTCTGCCGTCCCCTGAACTTCGATCAGGCCGCCACTTTCAGTCATCACAACATTCATATCGCTATCCGCGCTGGAATCCTCCGCGTAATCCAGATCGGCTACCGGCACCCCGTTCCACACCCCGACCGACACGGCAGAAATAAGGTGCCGCAGAGGATCCGCCTCAAGCTCGCCGGATCGTTGAAGCGCGTTCAACGCATCGACAACCGCAACGCATGCTCCCGAAATAGCCGCTGTGCGAGTGCCGCCGTCAGCCTGAATGACATCGCAGTCAACTGTCAGCGTTCGCTCCCCTAGCAACTTCAAATCTAGCGCGGCTCGCAAAGATCGGCCGATGAGTCTCTGGATTTCAATGGTTCTGCCACTTTGTTTACCCCGGGTTGCCTCGCGATCCATTCTGGAGCCCGTGGACCGGGGTAGCATGCCGTATTCAGCCGTCAACCAACCTTGCCCTTTACCCCGCAAAAATCCCGGGACGCCGGTGCCGATGCTGGCTGTGCAAATCACCTTTGTGAGGCCGAAACACACCAGAACAGAACCCTCTGCATGACACGTATAACCGCGCTCAAATCGGATTGGCCGCGTATCCTGAGGGAGCCGGCCGCTGGGACGCTTGACATCGATCTGCATGGTGTTTCTCCTGCTTGAGGGACAATGTGAGCGGACCACTGCTGTTACAATTGCGACGGTCTACATGGGAGGATCACAGTGACACAGAGCATGACTGGATTTGCCCGCGCGAGTGTAACAACCGGCGCTGTGACGGTCACTGTCGAGTGTCGCTCTGTCAACAACCGCTATCTCGATCTGCACTTTCGCATGCCGGATAACCTGCGCGGTATGGAGAGTGTGTTGCGGGCCAGGGCGAATGAGTATTGCTCGCGAGGCAAGCTTGAATTCGTGATCCGTACCATGGACGTAGACTGCGATGCGCCAACAGCGATCAACGCTACGCGACTATCCGCCTTGCTGGGAGCATTAGGACAAATTGGAAACGCCTTCCCCGAGGCTGCCAAGCCAGATCAGCTGGCCCTCTTACTTGCGCCGGGGATATTGGTAGAGCAAGAAACGGATCCCGAGACATTGCGCGCCACTGCACTCGCAGCCACTTCGGACTGTCTCGCCGGACTCCGAGAAAATCGGCTGCAAGAGGGGGGGAAACTGGCCGATATGATTCGCCAGCGCGCCGAAGTCATGCGCGGCCACTTGCATGATCTGCGGCAGCAACTCCCCGAGCTTCAAAAAGCGCATCGCCAAAAGCTGCTGGATCGCCTGAGTAACGTCGATATCGAGGCCGATCCCGTCAGGCTTGAAGAGGAAATTGTTTATATTTTGCAGCGCGCCGATGTCGAGGAAGAGATGGATCGCCTCGAAGCTCACCTTGATGCCATTGAAACCGCTTTGGCAGGTAATGGCCCCTGCGGTCGCCGACTCGACTTCCTGATGCAAGAGCTCAACCGAGAGGCCAATACACTCGGCTCAAAATCGACGGCGCTCAGCACCACCAACATGTCTGTCGAATTTAAAGTGCTGATAGAGCAGATGCGCGAGCAAATCCAAAATATTGAATAGGTTCGGTGTGAATCCATCTCGAGGACAATTACTGATTATTTCAGCTCCCAGTGGCGCGGGAAAAACCTCTCTGATAAAGGCGCTGGTTGAGCAAGAGCCACGGGTAGAGGTATCGGTGTCACACACGACCCGCCCACAACGGCCCGGAGAAACTGAGGGCGTCAATTATTTTTTTATTACGACAGAGGCCTTCCACGAGATGCGCGATGCGGGGTCTTTTTTTGAATCCGCCGAGGTGTTCGGACATTATTACGGCACTAGCCTGAACCAGCTGGAGTCGCGGCTGGCAGAGGGCGCAGACGTCATCCTGGAAATAGACTGGCAAGGCGCGCAACAGGTCAGGCAACTCCTGCCAGACAGTGCCTGGCTTTTCATACTGCCCCCGTCCATTGAAGCGCTGAAAACCCGCCTGCAAAACCGTGCTCAGGACAATGCGGACACGATCGAGCTCAGAATGCGCGCTGCGCGGGACGAAATGTCACATTGGCACGAAGCAGACTATCTGATCATTAACGACGACTTTGATTTGGCGCTGGAGGAGTTGCGTGCCCTCGTACGCTCACTGCGGCTCAGGACGGATCAGCAGCAATCGGCACTTCATGAGTTGATTGACGATCTGCTGTTGTGAGCAGACCGTAGATGACGTGTAGGTGGCATATTTACGGCGCCAACGCGTTGTCAGCGTAGTGACTAGGGTATAATGCTCGGCCGCGATAGTTCGAGAATATGAGAGGAGGCCATACTGCGATGGCAAGAGTAACAGTTGAAGACTGTCTGGATAATGTCGATAACCGATTTGAGTTAGTGATGCTGGCCTCGAAACGAGCCCGACAGATGGCAATCGGCGGAAAAGACCCGCTGGTTGAAGACGATTCTGACAAAGCCACCGTCATCGCGTTGCGAGAAATTGCCGAGGGCTTAATTACACCCGAGGTTCTGGCTCGCGAGAGCGAAATCGAGGCGGAAGAGGAACTGGCAGCCAGTTTCGAGACCCCCATCCTCTGACAGAGTGACCCGCTGGCGGTGGTGGCAACAACACTACAGGCACTCAGCGGCTCACTCCCCGGGATTAAGTTGCCCCGGGGGATATCCCCCCGCGCGCAATCCGCGCCGGCGGGCGGACAATTTGCGAACAGTTCACTTGCCTCCTTTGAGCAGCTGATTGCCGACTACCTGCCGCTAGAACAGGCTCAGCTCGTCCGCAGAGCCTACTATTACTCAGAGCAGGCCCACTATGGCCAAACCAGGCGAAGTGGCGAGCCCTATGTCACGCATCCGCTGGCCGTTGCCAGCATTCTTGCGCGAATGCATATGGACGCGCAGAGCCTGATGGCGGCGCTTCTCCACGACGTGATTGAAGATACGGGCGTCAACAAAGAGGATATTGGTGCCCAATTTGGAGAGGAAGTCGCGGAGCTGGTGGATGGCGTCAGCAAGCTGACCCACGTTGAATTCGACTCGGTCGAGCTCAGGCAAGCGGAGAATTTTCAAAAAATGACGCTGGCGATGGCCAAGGACATCCGCGTCATCCTCGTCAAGCTGGCCGACAGGCTCCATAACATGCGCACTTTGGGCGTACTGAATAGGGAGAAGATCAAGCGAATCGCCAGCGAAACTTTGGACATCTATGCGCCCATCGCCATGCGTCTGGGCATGAACGAAGTCAGGATGGAGTTCGAAGATTTAGGGCTGAAAGCCCTCTACCCAATGCGCGCCAGACGTCTTGAGACCGCGCGCCGGGCCGCCAGTGGCAACCGTAAACAGTTGGTTGACCAGATCCGCGACCAGATCAGCCAGACTCTGAATCGTGAGGGCCTCAGTGCCAACGTCGTCGGCCGCGAAAAACATCTCTTCAGCATCTACAACAAGATGAAGGCCAAGCGAAAGTCATTCTCAGAGGTGATGGACATTTTCGCCTTCAGGCTGCTTGTCGACTCTGTCGACGACTGTTATCGGGCGCTGGGTATGGTGCACAGCCTCTACAAGCCGGTCCCGGGAGAATTTAAGGACTACATCGCCATTCCGAAAGCAAACGGCTATCAGTCATTGCACACCGTTCTGAAAGGTATGCACGGCGTCCCGATTGAGATCCAGATTCGCACGCATGAAATGGAAGACATGGCGAATAACGGGATTGCCGCCCACTGGCTATACAAGACAGAGGAAACGGGCGCGAGTATGTCTCACACCCGCGCCCGAGAATGGGTGCAGGGCCTGTTGGAAATGCAACAACGCGCCGGCGACTCGCTGGAATTTATTGAGAACGTCAAGATCGACCTATTCCCTGACGAGGTTTATGTTTTTACCCCCCGGGGTGACATTCTCGAGCTGCCGAAAGGGTCCTGTGCGATCGACTTTGCTTATGCCGTGCATAGCGACATCGGGAATCACTGCGTGGCGGCCAGAGTGAGCAATCAGCTGGTTCCGTTATCCGAACCTCTGGAGAGTGGTGCCACCATTGAAATCGTCACCTCACCAACGGGCAGACCCAGCCCATCGTGGCTGAACTGGGTGGTGACAGCGCGAGCGCGAACCCACATCCGTCATTTTTTGAAGGATCAACGCCGAGAGGATTCACTTGCGCTGGGCCGCAACCTCCTCGACCGCGCATTAATGGCACAGGATACCCGGCTAAACGCCATTGACCAGGAAACCATGCAGTCGGCACTGAACGCACTTGGCAAGACTGACATGGACTCTCTGGCGATTGATGTCGCACTGGGTAACACGCTACCGCACATTGTCGTGGCCCATCTCACGGGCGCCAGTGATGACTCCGCTGTCAGCGGTGAGGCAGCGACGCTGGGTATTCGCGGAACGGAGGGCGTTGGCGTCACTTACGCAAAGTGCTGCTGCCCACTGCCCGGCGACCCTATTCAAGGATATCTTGGTCAAGAGAAAGGTTTGGTGGTCCACCGAGACAACTGCCGCAATCTGGTGGAGCTCAGGGAACAGCCTGACCGGCTAATCTCGCTGCACTGGGACGACCTTATCGAGAGAACCTATCCTGTTGGCCTTCGCGTGCAAGTCGAGAACCGACGCGGCATGATTGCAGTGCTCGCCACCAGGCTCAGTGCCATCGGTTTAAATATTGAACGCATTGCGACTCGAAACAAGGACGTTGAGTTCACCTTTGTTGATCTGGAGTTGCAGGTGAACAGCCGGACCCATCTCGCTCGCGTTATGAAGCGGTTGCGAACAGTTGATGGTGTGCTCAAGGTTGTTCGCAGCGCCAGACGCTGACTCAGCCGGCCCATCCTTTCCGTCTTGCGGCCCAAAGCAGTCCATTATTCAATAGCCGCAGGGCTTGCCCAATCAGGAGTGTCACGTGTCTAACAGAGCGGTTATCGCTACACAGTCTGCCCCCCAAGCCATCGGGCCCTACTCGCAGGGCATCAAGGCAGGAAATACTGTCTGGATATCGGGACAGATACCCCTTGACCCGATTTCAATGACATTGGTCAAGGGCGATATTACAGCGCAGGCAGAACAGGCCTTCACCAACCTGGCCGCCATTGCCGAGGCGGCTGGCGGTACGCTCAATAATGCCGTGAAAGTGAATATTTCTCTCACCGATCTGAGCGACTTCGACGCGGTCAATACAGTCATGGCCAGCCACTTTGAGGCGCCTTACCCAGCGAGAGCGTGTGTACAGGTGGCCGCGCTGCCAAAAGGCGCTGACTTAGAAGTTGAAGCCATACTGGTTCTGTAGCAGCGAGCACCGCTAGCCCAGTTTGGAATGGCCCGGCGCGTCGAGCGCGGCTCTGTAACCCTCTCGCCAGGTAGGATAGGTGAGAGAAAACCCGATCTGACCCAGTAGCGTGTTCTGACAGCGACGGTTAGCCCGCTGTCGCTGACTCGTCTCAGCCCTCTCCAGCGTGACCCCTAATTGAATTGCCAACCAACTCTCGATCTCATGGGTAGGTGTGGTGTCATGATCAGCCGCGATGAGCGTCGGCGGTACCGCGTGCCCGGAGGCATCCCGCAGCAAACAATGCACAATCAACCGGGCCAAGTCTTCACGGTGAATGCGATTACCGTACTGACCACCTGCCACACCTCCCACTCCGGATCGCACTCGACGCATGAGCATGCCCTCAGGGTCTCCGTAAACGCCTGCAGGACGGATGATTGTCGCCATCGCGGCACGGCGAATAGCCGCCTCCGCGGCAATCATGGCGCTGGCCTGTGGCTCATCAACATTGAGCGCGGAATGCTCATCAATCCAATTGCCGCCCGATTCACGATAAACCCGGGTCGACGAGATCCATATGACACGTCGACATCGTCTTAACCAAGGTTGAGCTGCCAGCGTGCTGGCCACTCTCAGAAAACCTGCACGATAACCCTCAGGGTCATAGGTCTGTGGTGTGGGCGTCACGACGATGTAATCGGGCTGTAATGCTGAGAGAACCTCAAAACGCTTTGGGTCGGTCAGGTCTATTTCAAACGGCTCAAAGCACTCAGGCAGGCACTTTGGTTGGCGCCTTGCTGCAGCCACGCGCCAGCCAGAATCAACGAGCGTCAATCCGACTCGGGTTCCGATATCACCACAACCAAGAATGAGCACCTGCATGACTTCACGGCTTTGTCAAAGAATGGCTAAGATGTGAGCGTAGCATGAGATCTCTGCAGCCCGGGGCGCGTTTGAGCCAATCCATCCTTCAAAAACCCGTCACCTCGCTGCGCGGTGTCGGAGAAAAAATGGCGTCCCGGCTGGCCGATATCGGCATCCAGTCTCTGGAAGATTTGTTATTCCATTTTCCTTATCGCTATCAGGACAGAACCCACGTCACGCCCATTGCCGGGCTGCGAGACCAGCTAGACGCGTTAGTTAAGGGCGAGGTACGAGCCGCCGCGGTCACCTCGGGTCGCCGCCGCAACCTGTTGGTGAAAGTAGAAGACAGCACCGGGGTTTTGACCCTTCGGTTTTTTCATTTTCGTCAGGCACAGGTGTCGCAATTCAGGCAAGGTGCCGTTATTCAAGCATTTGGGACGCCCCGTCGGGTTGGGGGTGGTATCGACATGATTCATCCGGAGTATCGGCTGGGCGAGGGCACGAGCTTGGTCGAGGCAGCGCTGACGCCCATCTACCCTACAGTCAGCGGTGTGGGGCAAAGCACGTGGCGCAAGCTTTGCAGGCAGGCGCTATCGATTTTAGAGAACAACCCCCCTGTGGATCTGCTACACGACATCATTGAAGATCGTATTACCCTGGCTGCGGCAATCGCTTTCCTACATAACCCACCGCCAAACGCAGAGTTGAGCCAGATCCGGGAAGGCTGCCATCCCGCCCAGCTGCGGTTAGCGCAGGAGGAGCTGATCGCGCATCAGCTGACGGTTCAGGGCGTGCGAGACAGCGAGAGACGCCATAAAGCCCCGTCAATACCCCCGGCTTCAAGCATGGCGGAGCAGTTTCTGAAAAGCCTGCCATTCACTCCAACGGCCGCACAGGACCGCGTTGCGCAAGAACTCGCTGCAGATATGGCAAGGCACCTGCCCATGCTGAGGTTAGTTCAGGGAGACGTGGGATCAGGCAAAACACTGGTCGCCGCGAGGGCCGCACTGGACACCATTGGTGCGGGATATCAGGTCGCGTTTATGGCACCCACCGAGCTGCTCGCCGAGCAACATCACGCCAACCTGTCAGCTTGGCTTGAGCCACTCGGACAGCCTGTAGCCTGGCTCAGCGGACGCACCAAGGGGAAATCAAGAGCTACCATTTTAGAGCAGCTGGCTTCTGGCAGAGTCCCTATTGTTGTTGGCACCCATGCGCTCTTTCAAGATGACGTAGAGTTTAAAAACCTGGGACTAATTGTCGTCGACGAGCAACACCGCTTCGGCGTCCACCAGCGGTTGTCGTTGGCCGATAAGGGGTCAGGCGAGATACATCCGCATCAACTGGCGCTCACCGCCACCCCCATCCCCAGATCTTTAGCCATGGTAGCTTACGGCGACCTGGACTGCTCGGTCATCGATGAATTGCCGCCGGGCCGCCAACCGGTCACGACCACCCTGATTGACCACAGTCGTCGAGACGCGGTTATCCGCCGGGTGGGGGCAGCGTGCGAGGAGGGTCGCCAAGCGTATTGGGTTTGCACGGCGATTGAAGAGAGCGACACGTTGGATATTGAGGCAGCCGAGGCGACCCGGGATCGACTGATCGAAGCACTGCCAAACATTCGTATTGGCCTTGTGCACGGCAGACTAAAGCCAGCTGAAAAAGCGAGCACCATGGCCCAGTTCAAGGAAGGGCAACTCCAGCTGCTGGTAGCGACAACCGTCATCGAGGTTGGCGTGGACGTGCCCAATGCGAGCTTGATGATTATCGATAACGCCGAAAGACTGGGTCTCGCGCAGCTCCACCAATTAAGAGGCCGTGTCGGGCGCGGCGCCATCGACAGCCACTGCTTGTTGATGTTTCGCAAGCCAATCTCGGATACGGCCCAACGGCGGCTACAGGTCTTGCAAGAATCCCAAGACGGCTTTGTGGTCGCGGAGGCTGACTTAGCAATCCGGGGTCCCGGCGAATTACTGGGAACGCGCCAAACCGGTATGGCCAAATTTAGAATCGCCAGCTTGCCTGAACATGAGTCTTTACTGGTCGAGGCTCAAGCGATCGCTGTCCACCTGTACCAGCATTACCCCCAAAAATCACAGGAACTGATGCAACGCTGGGCCGGCACGAGGGCAGACTTTGCCAGAGTCTGATCCCGGGGTGTCGCATCCCCTTCCGCACATCGCTAGACTGTCGAGCCGATCGAGACGAACCGCCTACGTTGACCGAATCTGCCTCTCCTGAAGCCCCTTACCCACCCACCATCAGCAAGTGGCGAGGCGCGGTGGAAATTATGCGTTTCGACAAACCGATCGGAACGTTTTTACTGCTCGCGCCAACGCTGTGGGGCGTGGTGTTAGCTAACGAGGGCTACCCCAGCCTGCGCTTACTGGCCATTTTTTTAGCGGGCGCGGTCATCATGCGCGCTGCCGGATGCATCGCGAATGACCTGGCTGACCGGAATCTTGATGGCCATGTGGAACGAACGCGGCTACGCCCTCTGGTCACTGGCGTGATTACGGTCAAAGAGGCGTTTGCTTTACTTCTGTTACTGCTGGCGGTTGCGTTGGGGCTGGTGGCATTGACCAATCCGCTCACCATACAGCTGTCTATCGCCGGCGCAGCGCTGGCAATGGTATATCCGCTGATGAAGCGCATTACCCATTGGCCACAGGTGGTGTTGGGTTTGGCTTTTTCGTGGAGCATTCCCATGGCATTTGCGGCCAGCACCAACTCCCTCCCCACGGCGCTATGGTGGTTGTTTTCGGCTAACGTGTTGTGGACGGTGGTCTACGACACCCAATACGCGATGATTGATCGTGAGGATGACTTGTCCATCGGCATCAAATCCACAGCGATTCTTTTCGGTGACCTTGATGTGCGTGTCATCGGCCTTCTGCAGTGCTTCTGCCTGATCGCGTTTTGGCAATGTGGCGCCGCCTTTGATCTCGGGGGGGCCTACTATACGGCGGTGTTCACCGTCGGCATCATGTTCGTCAGGCATCTTTGGCTGATCAGGGGTCGGGAAGTCAACCACTGCTTCGCCGCGTTTAATCAAAGCAAGTGGATCGGGCTACTGATTTTGCTGGGTCTCTGCGCGCACTTTTGGCTAGGCGGAGTAGCGGTCTGAACACTGTGAAATCTGTCGAAGCCAAATTGCATCGGTCTATGTTCGAGATCGATGCCGTCCTTTGGCGAGAGTGCTTTGGTGACGGTGACCCCTTTTTAAGCTGGGATTTCCTGCACGGATTGGAGGCATCGGGATGCACTACCACCGAGAGCGGTTGGCAGCCCGCACATCTCTCTATTGAACTGTCGGGTGAACCTGCTGGGATGATGCCGACTTACTTAAAGACCCACAGCTACGGAGAATATGTCTTTGACTGGTCATGGGCTGATGCATGGCAGCGGATGGGCCTTCAGTACTACCCAAAGCTGGTCACCGCAATTCCTTTTACACCCGCCACGGGGCAGCGCTTGGGTTTCGTTGATCACCACAATACTAGGGCGTCTGGCATTGTCGAGGCAGTCAAGGACCTGACCACTTCGCTGGGCGTCTCAAGCTGGCACGTGCTGTTTCTTGACGAGGCGGGCTCAAAGCAACTTTGTGACAGCGACATGCTCCAAAGACTCACCACGCAGTTTCACTGGTTCAACCAGGGCTATCGCGACTTTCAGGATTTCCTGGACAGATTCAGTAGCCGCAAAAGAAAAAATTTACGCCGGGAGCGAGACCGCATCGCCCAGCAAGGGCTGTCACTCAAGACGCTCAAGGGCAATGAGATTACGTCAACGCATTGGCAATTCTTTTTCCACTGCTATCAGACCACCTATGCGAAACGCTCCGGACACGGCGGTTATTTGACGGAGGCGTTCTTCACCCAGACTTGCCCGCTCTTAGGCCAGAGCCCGGTAATGGTCCTTGCCGAGCGGGGTCAACAGCCTGTTGCTGCGTCACTATTCTTTGAGGGGGATACGACGCTCTATGGGCGCTACTGGGGATGCATAGCGGAATTTGATTACCTGCATTTTGAGGCCTGTTACTACCGCGGCATCGAGTATTGTATCGAGGCTGGTCTGTCTCGCTTCGACCCGGGGGCACAGGGCGAGCATAAAATCCAGCGTGGATTCGAGCCTGTGCTGACTTTTTCAAACCATTGGATCAGCGATGCGCGCCTGCGAGACGCGGTTTCACAATTTGCCAAGCAGGAATCTGAGCACGTTCGCGCCTATCAGCGAGAGGCCTCCAGGCTCTTACCTTTTAAGCAAGAGAACGCTCACCCCTGAGCCGGAGCATCTCTCAGAAACACCCAGTCGTTCCCCGAAGAATGTTCAGCACTGAAGTAGTACCCATCCCCACCGAAATCTTTGAGCCCCTCTGGATCATTCATACCTTCTTGAATAATAAAACGCGCCATGACGCCACGCGCTTTTTTCGCAAAGAATGAGATCATTTTGTACTGCCCATTTTTCAAGTCGCGGAATTGTGGAGTAATCACCTCCGCATCCAGTAACTTTGGCTTGACCGCTTTGAAATACTCGTTAGACGCGAGATTAACCAGCACCCGGCTACCACTGGTCTTGAGGTGCTTGTTCAATGTCTGAGTGATTTGCTCCCCCCAGAACTCGTAAAGATTTTTCCCGCCTGAATTTTCGAAGGGCAGCCCCATCTCCAGTCGGTAAGGCTGCATCAAATCAAGTGGCCTGAGCAGTCCGTAAAGCCCAGAGAGAATGCGCAGGTGCTTTTGCGCGAAGGCCAGCTCGTCTTGACTGAGGGTGTCGGCCTGAAGACCGGTGTAAACATCACCCTTAAATGCCAATACTGACTGTTTGGCGTTTCGAAGAGAAAAGTCGGGCTGCCAGTTCATAAAGCGCTCATGATTGAGCGCCGCAATTTTCTCGGAGACACCCATCAAAGCCTGAATACCCCCAGGATCGAGCTCGCGTGCAGTCTTGATAAGTGATGCCGCCTGCTCAACAAACAGGGGCTGTGTAGACTTTTTAGTGGTCGGGGCGGTCTCGTAATCCAGCGTCTTGGCCGGTGAAAGTATGGAAAGCACGGGCCTGCCTCTCCTGCAATCTATTGGGGCGGAATGATAACCTTGCACGTCGACGATAAAAACCGTGGGATTCTAATGCCACCAAGCGGAAACCCGGCCAACAAACTGGATAAGAGCATTGTCTGGTTGGGCCGCGCAATCTCATGGTGTGTGCCTGTTATGGCCCTGCTGGTATTGGTGATCGTAGTGCTGCGCTATGGCTTCAATACAGGGGCGATCGCTGCGCAAGAATCGGTGCAATATTTTCACGCGGCGATATTTATGTTGGGGGCGGCCGTCACGCTTGGCGCTGATCAGCATGTGCGCGTCGACATTTTCTACCGGTCTTTTACACCCCGGCAACAGGCATGGGTCAACGCACTGGGCCACATCATTTTCACACTGCCGATATGCGCCCTCATTGGATGGGGGTCGTGGGATTACGTTGTGGACAGTTGGTCTGCGAGGGAGGGATCCCCTGAACCGGGCGGATTGCCGTTTGTCTATCTGCTCAAGGGGCTGATACCCGCTATGGCAGCCTTGCTGGCGTTGCAGGCATTGTCACAACTCCTCAGCGCCCTAGATGTACTGCGCCAAAAGGATGCGCGTTGATGGAAGGCCAACTCGCCCTGGCCATGTTCGTCGCCGTATGCGCCATTCTGCTTCTTGGCTTCCCCGTCGCACTGACCCTAGGGGGCACCGCTCTGGGCTTCGCCGCGCTCGGCATTCTCATCGGGCACTTTGATCCCGATTACCTGGCCGCTCTCTCCGGTCGTATTTTCGGCACCATGGGAAACGAAACGCTAGTGGCCGTACCGCTCTTTATCCTGATGGGCGTCGTACTTGAGCGAGCGAAAATATCTGAGGATCTTTTGGCCAATATGGCCGGGCTATTCGGCGAGCGCCCGGGGGGGCTTGGCGTTGCTGTCATTGTCGTGGGGGCACTGCTTGCCGCTAGTACGGGCATTGTCGGTGCAACCGTCGTCACAATGGGCGTGCTCGCCCTGCCCAGCATGCTCAGGGCGGGTTACCAGCCCCAGCTAGCGACGGGCACGATCTGCGCGACGGGCACCCTTGGCCAGATCATTCCGCCGTCCATCGCTCTGGTTTTGTTGGGCGACATCATGTCCAGCGCGTATCAGCAGGCCCAACTCCGAATGAATATCATCAATACCGATACGGTATCGGTAGGGGATCTGTTTATTGGAGCAATGATGCCAGGCATCACACTGGTGATGATGTATCTGGCATATGTGCTCTTGCGCGCCGCCTGGCAACCTGGCACCGCACCCCCCGCCAAAATGGAGAAAACGGACTCTGTAGCCGCCATCAAAGCAGTGCTGCCACCGCTTGGATTGATCGTCTTGGTTCTGGGCTCCATTCTCGTCGGCGCCGCAACCCCTACCGAGGCGGCGGGCGTGGGCGCTACCGGCGCTTTGCTGCTTGCGCTCGCAAGAGGTGCGCTCACGTTTTCTGTTTTGCAGGACATTTCCCGGTCCACTCTTTACACCACCAGTATGGTCTTCCTGATTCTGATCGGGGCCGCCATCTTCTCGCTGGTCTTCCGCGGATTTGGTGGCGATGCACTCATCGAGGCATTCTTTGAGGGGTTGGGCGGTGGACCTCACATGGCGTTGCTTGTCGTCATGTTAGTCATGTTTTTACTGGGCTTTATTTTGGACTTTATCGAGATCACGTTCGTCGTGGTGCCCGTCGTTGGACCCGTTCTGCTATCCATGGGTTTTGATCCGATTTGGTTGGGTGTCATGATCGCTGTGAATCTGCAAACTTCATTCCTCACACCGCCCTTCGGCTTTGCCTTGTTCTATCTTCGCGGCGTCGCCCCGGATACGGTCAGCACTCGCGCGATCTATGCCGGTGTTTTACCCTTTGTCTTAATCCAGCTGTTACTGCTCGTGCTGATGTGGCGATGGCCGAGCCTCGTGCTGTGGCTGCCCGAGGTTTTGGGGCGATAATCACCGAGACAGCCTATCGGCGCCAATGCGCAGACCGGTTGGTCAGTTTTATAGTCAGACCTTGGAGGCAACCATGTCCGTGGAAGAACTCGATACCAGCCCTCTGCCCTATGGCGAGCTGGCACTACAGACCATTGCCATGCCAAAGGATACCAATGCTAACGGTGATATTTTCGGCGGCTGGCTACTGTCACAAATGGATCTGGCGGGCAGCATCACGGCTTCAGAGCTGGCCGAGGGTCGTGTGGCAACAGTTGCTGTTGAAGGCATGTCGTTTCTGACGCCCGTTCATGTTGGCGCGGTAGTGAGTTGTTACTGTGATGTTCTGGAAACCGGTAGAAGTTCTGTGCGCATTCTCGTAGAGGTCTGGATTAACGCGAAGCAGGATGGCGAGCCCCTTAAAGTCACGGAAGGCGAGTTCATTTATGTCGCGATAGACGAAAATAAACTCACTCGGCCGATCCCGCAGTAAGGGTTACCGGGGGTAGTAAGCGATCTCGGGCATTGAGGTACCCCCGTTCCGAAATCTCGTGGTAAGTCCGCACTTTTTCAGCAAATTCAAAATAAGACGCCGCAATTTTCGCCGCCATGGGGTCCGACTCAACCAGTGCCTGAATAGCCTTCTGACTACTCTCATAGAGTGCATCCAATACGTCTTCAGGCAAGGGCAGCACTTCGGTATCAAATTCACGCAGCAGGATCTGCAATGACTCACTGTTGTTCGCCGTAAAGTCATCGAGCATGTCCGTATTGGTCGCCCGCGCGGCGATCCGCACTATGGCTTGTAAATCATCTGACAACGCAGCCAGCGCCTCCTCATTCACTATGGTTTCAAGCATGGCGCCTGGCTCATGCCAACCGGGGTAGTAGTAATAGTCACCGACTTCCATCAGACCCAACGTGCGGTCGTTGTAGGGTCCCACCCACTCGACGGCATCAATGACTCCGGTTTGCATCGACGTATAAACCTCGCCACCCGCTATCCGGACGGCGGACCCGCCCGCCGCATCGAAAACCTCACCGGCGAGGCCAGGGATGCGCATTTTCAGGCCCTGTAGATCAGCACGACTTTTCAGGCGAGTATTGAACCAGCCGGCCATCTGAACGCCCGTGCTACCACCGGCAAAGGGCACTATGCCGAACGGCGCGTAAAGCTCTCGCCACAACTCTAGGCCGCCCCCGTAGTGGAGCCAGCCGTTCGCCTCCTGTGCGGTCATACCGAAAGGGACTGCCGTGTAAAAAACCGCTGCTGGAATTTTGCCCTTCCAATAATAAGCGGCGCCATGACCGGCCTCGGCGACACCTCGTGATACCGCATCGAACACCTCAAAAGCAGGCACGATCTCGCCGGCCCCGAAAACCTTGATGCGCATCCGACCACCCGATGCCTCGTTAACTCGCCGGGCAAAGTTTTCGGGCGCCGCTCCCAAACCAGGCAATCCTTTCGGCCATGTAGTGACGAGCTTCCACTCAATGACCTTGTCGGGCCCCGACGAGATCACCGTTGCGGTACCCTCGCGGCCAACTCGATCCAAAGTCCATAGCGCTAACACCGCCACAAGCGCCGCTGTAAGAGCAACCACAACGACGGGAAGCACCTGTTTCTCGTGCATGACCAACCCCTACAACACCGTTAGATTGGCATATTGAAGCACAAGCCACTTGCTGCCTTCACTGAAATTCACCTCAACCCGGGCGTTGCTCCCCCGACCCTCGAACTGCGTGACGACACCCTCACCAAATACTTGATGGATGACTCGGCATCCTAAGTTAATACCTTCCACCGGGGGTTCACAAGGTAAGGCACCCGCCAAGGACGCCACAGGGCGTGACACGGAGCCGTTCAAGCGGACTTCCTCAAGCAGCTCTCTGGGAATCTCCCGGATAAAGCGGGAGGGGGTATTGTACATATCCGCTCCATGGAGACGCCTGTTCTCAGCGTACGTGACTACCAGTTTCTTCATTGCACGGGTAATACCCACGTAGGCTAACCGCCGCTCTTCCTCCAGACGGCCGGGCTCTTCAAGAGACATCTGATGGGGAAACAGGTTTTCTTCCATTCCCGCAATAAACACCAACGGAAATTCGAGCCCTTTCGCAGAGTGCAACGTCATCATCTGAATACTGTCTTCGTAAGGGTCAGCCTGACCTTCGCCAGCATCCAGCGCCGCACTATCGAGAAAGGCTTGCAACGGGCTTGTGGTCTCGTCCTCTGGCTCGAAGAGCCGTGTCGCGGTGACCAGCTCCTGAAGATTCTCCACTCGGGCTTGGCCCCGCTCGCCCTTTTCGGAGCGGTGATAGTCAAGCAGACCTGTCACGTCGATCACGTGCTCGGTGAGTTCGTCGAGCGGAAGCGTCTCGGAAGACTGATCAAGATCGTCAATCAGCGCTTGAAAATTGGCCAATGCGGCGAGCGCTCGCTGCGGCAGCGACGCGCGTTCCCGGGTGAGGTGGATCGCACGCCACATTGGAACCTGCTCCGCTCGGGCGACTTCTCTGAGCTTCTCCACTGTCTTGCTGCCGATGCCCCGCGGCGGCGTATTGAGCACTCGCTCAAGTGCGGGGTCATCATCGCGGGTCTGAGCCAGACGCAGGTAGGCTAGGGCGTTACGAATTTCCAGACGCTCGTAAAAACGCTGGCCACCGTAAATCCGGTAGGGAATACCCTCGCGCAACAGTGCTTCCTCAAGGACTCGCGATTGAGCATTCGATCGATACAAAATCGCGATAGAGCGACGGGGGTGGCCGTTACTGGACCACTCCTCAGCCTGCTCAACGATATATCGGGCCTCATCTTGCTCATTAAACCCGGCATATAAGCTGATGGGGTCACCGCGCTCACCCTCCGTCCAGAGGTTTTTACCCAAACGACCGGCATTACGCGCAATGAGGCCGTTGGCAGCTTCCAGAATCGTTGAAGTCGAGCGGTAGTTTTGCTCCAAGCGCACCGTTTCCGCCTGCCTGAAGTCCTCAGAAAAGCGCTGGATATTCTCCACCCGGGCGCCCCGCCAACCGTAGATCGACTGATCGTCGTCCCCCACCGCGACAACCGGGATCGTTTGTCCTGCGAGCACTCTCAGCCACGCATACTGGATGGTGTTGGTGTCTTGAAATTCATCGACCAGAATGGTTTTGAAGCGCTTCTGATAGTGTTGCAGCGTTTCCGGGGACTTCAGCCAGAGCTCGTGGGCCCGCAGTAACAGCTCAGCGAAGTCTACCAAACCACCCCGTTCACAGGTTTCCTCATAGGCAGCATAAATGCGCACCATGGTCTTGGTATACAGGTCGCCCTCTGGTGCCTCTACATGCCGCGCGCGCAATCCTTCATCTTTTTGTCCATTAATAAACCATTGCGCCTGCTTCGGTGGCCAACGTGCCTCGTCGAGGTCGAGCTCCCTGCAAATCCGCTTCACGACTCGCAGCTGATCATCGCTATCCAAGATTTGAAACTGCTGGGGAAGGCCGGCCTCTTTCCAATGCGCCTTAAGTAGCCGATGCGCCAAACCGTGGAAAGTCCCTACCCACAGGCCGTGGGTCGGCATTTGCAACATGTCCTCAATACGGCCACGCATCTCACGAGCCGCTTTATTGGTGAAGGTGACGGCCAAGACGGAATGGGCAGAAAACCCCTCGGCCCGAATCAGCCAAGCAATGCGGTGCACCAGCACCCGGGTTTTACCAGAGCCTGCACCCGCCAAGACCAGCAAGTTGCCTGACGACGCAGTAACCGCCTCTCGCTGAGCGGAATTCAGCGGGCTCAATATATCGGATACGTCCATGCGCGCAGTGTAACGGAATGAGCTTAGCTATCTGAAATAGCATCGCCCCGCGGTGCATGAACCGCGGTTCCCTCCGCCCAGATTCGTTGGTATAACGTTGGGAACCGTTGGGTTTTCGTCAGCAAACCACCAACGATCCGGAGTCAGTGATTCCATCACAAGGGCAATCGCCGCGGCGCCCTGCACAAAAAGGAAAGTGCTCATGAAAATTTCTACCACCTCGCTTCTTTTGGTACTGGCTTCCACACCGGCCTACTCTGCTCTGGCGTGTGATGTGCCGGTCGCGCCGCCAACACCTGACGGGAGTAGCGCGACGCTCGAGGAGATGGTTGCCGCTCAAGGCGAGGTCAAGGCGTTCCAAACCGCCAATGCAGAATATTTGGAGTGCGTAGACGATCAAATGGCGTCCGAGAAAGCAGCCATCGACGAAGGCGACGATAGTGCAGAAGAGCGCTACGCGCTGGCCGCAGCGGACTATAACGCCGCAGTATCACGCGAAGAGCAAGTGGCTGCCGATTTCAACACCGCGATCCGGGCCTACAAGGCCGCCAATCCCGATTGAGGGTCCCGCGAGTGGTGATCTGGCTTGCGGTTAAGGTGGCGCGGGCAGACCGGTAGAGGTCTGCCACCACTCGTCACCAGTGGCGGACCGTGTTTGCCATGATAAAAAAGCAGGTGATGAAATTGACGCCGACTATCATCGTCCGTATCAGCGCAACTTTGTCGGCCTCCTGACTGTCGGATGAGGCCTTTTCACCAAGTGCCTTAGCCCAAATACGCCATAAGTCCATTGTTAGCATCCTCCTTGATTGCTAATGACTTCTGGTTACCGTTTCTGATATTGGCTCGGACCCGACAATACCGCCCCTAGCCGTGAGTATCTTAATGGCCAAGTGATTGAGCGCCTATTCGGCGTCATCTCGTTCTTTTGGTTTTTGCCAACCCAAGGCCTCGCCCATAGCAACGCCCAGGGCTATCCAGACTGGCTCATTTGTTGCGACAAAAACTGCGGCCCCTATCGCTACGCCGACGCCGATCCAATCATCGGCCCTCTGGGAATTCTTGAGGCGTTTATCCAATCGTTACTCCACTATCATCGACTAGAACAGACATTTGGATCTCCATCCTGAAATCCCTTGCGAAATGACATGTAGAAAAATCGAACGTTCTCGTTCAATTTGATCCAGCATATTTAATTTTTCTGCCCTGAGAGTCAGTGAACTCGCCAAAACAAACAATGATAAAATCTACTAACGCCCATATGCCCAGTCCGCCAATAGTGAACACCATCAAAACTCCTGACATTAATTTACCGCAGTAAAATCGATGTGCCCCAAATACGCCGAGTACAAAACAGAGCGTTACTACAAGTAAGAAATTCTTATCACTTACTGCTGTCTGATTCATCTTGTCACCCTTGTTTAATGTCGATCCTGTCCTACTCGACCGTCACACTTTTAGCAAGATTCCGCGGCTTATCGACATCAGTGCCTCTGGCAACCGCGACATGATAAGCGAGAAGCTGTAGGGCGATCGTAAACATGACAGGCCCTGCCAACGCACTGCAAGCCGGCAAGGCCAACACTTCACAACCCGGACCCGACTCATAGCCCGCATTCTCGCTGGCAAAAACAAACAGCTGCCCACCGCGGGCGCGGACTTCTTCAAGATTTGATCGCAGTTTTTCCATCAACCGATCGTCGGGGGCTACTGCAACGACTGGCATGTCGCCATCTACTAGGGCCAGTGGTCCGTGTTTCAGTTCGCCGGCAGGGTAAGCCTCAGCATGAATATAGGAGATCTCCTTGAGTTTCAGAGCACCTTCCATCGCTATGGGGTAATAAATACCTCTCCCCAGAAACAGTGCGTGACGTTTGTTTGTGAAGTGATGCGAGAGCGCCTGAATCCGTTGGTCATACTGAAGCACTGCCTCCGCTGTGGTAGCCATTTCTTCCAGCGCCGCTGTCACTTGAGACTCAGGTACAGCATTAGGAACATGATGACGAGCGAGACAGAGCGTTAGATTAAGAAGCGCAGCTAGTTGCGTTGTGAACGCTTTGGTGGAGGCCACGCCTATCTCAGCGCCAGCCTGAGTGAGATAAACCAACTCACTGGCCCTGACCATTGCGCTGTGGTCCACATTACAAATAGCCAACCGTGAGAGAACCCGCTCTGAATCGACGTGCTCCAGGGCCGCCAGCGTGTCCGCCGTCTCGCCCGATTGGGAGATGGCCACGACCAATGTATTCGGTAAAGCCACCGAATCGCGATAACGATATTCTGACGCAACCTCAACCTGACAGGGCAACCCCGCCAGCGACTCTATCCAGTGTCGGGCGACTAGGCCGGCATGGTAGCTTGTGCCGCAAGCCAAAATCTGAATCGCAGCGACTTCAGGAAATACGCTCGGCGCTGACTCGCCGAACGCTTCATCTCTCACCGCTCCGTGGGTGACCGTATCGCGAAGGCGAGCGGGCTGCTCGAAAATCTCCTTGAGCATGAAGTGCTCGTGCTCACCAAGATCGTCATCTGCGACCACTGTCGCCAGCCGAGTAGGCTGTCTGTTAACGGATGCGCCTGCGGAGTCCAATATCTGATATCCGTCTGCACTGATTTCAGCGACATCACCATCCTCTAGGTAAATAAACGTATCGGTTACAGACCTCAGCGCGAGTGTGTCAGAGCCCGCAAAGTTCTCTCCAATACCCACCCCCAGAACGAGTGGGCTCCCTCGTCGAGCCACGACTATTGTGTCGGGGGCTTCGCGATTCACCACTGCCAGCGCATAAGCACCCTCAAGCTGCGGTAGCACACTTTGCACCGCTGGGAGTAGACCCCCAGCTTCTGACACAGCTGCGTCGATCAGATGCGCAACCACCTCCGTATCCGTTGCGGAGACGCATTCGCGCCCCGTTTCCGTAAGTGCCTCGCGCAGCGCGGTGTGATTTTCAATAATGCCGTTGTGAACAACTGCTATGCGATCATTAATAATGTGCGGGTGGGCATTCACCACCGAGGGTTCGCCATGTGTCGCCCAACGAGTGTGGGCAATTCCTGTGCCCCCCTGCTTGGGAGATGCCCGCTGAGCGTCCTCTAACGCCGCCACACGGCCCAGGCATTTATGGCTTGATAAAGATCCTGCGCGGTCGATCAGGGCAAAACCCGCCGAGTCGTAGCCTCGATACTCCAGACGCCGCAACCCCTCGAGTAGAATTCCAGAGCAATCCCGCCTTGCGGCAACGGCGACAATTCCACACATTATTCAGACTCTGAGAGCTTAACCGGGCGTTGCCATCCATCTATATTGCGCTGACGCCCTCTCGCCACCGCAAGCTGATCCGTTTTCACATCATCTGTTACCGTAGAGCCTGCGGCGACGAAGCCTCCTGACTCGATCGTAAGTGGTGCGACAAGCGTACTATTTGATCCTACAAAGACGTTTTCACCCAAGACTGTTCGATGCTTTTCAGCGCCGTCATAATTGCAAGTGATGGTGCCGGCGCCAACGTTAGCTCCCGGGCCAATATCCGCGTCACCGAGGTAGGCAAGGTGGCTCGCTTTCGCACCCTTACCGACATGTGCGTTCTTCACTTCAACAAAATTACCGACTTTGGCTTTCTCATCAATAACAGAGCCGGGTCGCAGACGGGTATAGGGGCCTATCACCGCCCCGGCGCTTACCGATGCGCCAGCCAGATAACTAAAGGGCAGAATTTGTGCGCCGTCGCCGATCTGGGAATCGCGCAAGATACAGTTTGCTCCAATCGATACCGCATCACCGAGTACCACGTCGCCTTCGATCACTACATTGATGTCGATGCGAACATCCTGGCCGCATTGCAGTCGGCCCCGGATATCGAGGCGCGATCTGTCACTCACTCGGACACCACCGTTCATCAGCTGATCTGCAAGAGCACCCTGATGTAAACGCTCCAGCTGCTCGAGTTGCTGTGGTGTATTAACACCCTGCGTATCGAAGTCATCTTCAGAGCATACAACCTCTACCCGCATACCATCCTCGCTTGCCAAACCGAGCACGTCAGGTAGATAGTACTCTGCCTGTGCATTCTGATTACTCACCCGATCGAGCCATCCGACTAGCCGTTCGGCATTGGCCGCCAGAACCCCCGTATTGATCTCTTGCAGCGCTCGTTGTTCGGGCGTGGCATCCCTCTCTTCTACCACCGCAACAAACTCACCGCCTGCCGATCGCACAACGCGGCCATAGCCCGCCGGGTTTGGCAGCGTCGCCGAGAGCATCGCGACACCGGTTTCGGCCTTGGCGAGCACCGCCCTCAGTGCCTTCTCGGTAATCAGCGGCACGTCGCCAAAAAGAATCAATACTTTACTCGTGGGCTGACAGCTGCTGATCGCTTGTTTGACCGCGTGCCCTGTACCCAACTGCTCCGCTTGCAAATGGCACTGCACGTCAGCCGCCGCAACTGCAGACTGCACTGCCTCCGCGCCGTAACCCACTACAAGATGAATCCGGTCAGCATTCAGTCGTCGTGCAGTCTGCAACACATGGGCCACCAATGGTCGTCCCGCCAGAGGGTGCAGAACTTTAGGGGTTGAGGATTGCATCCGGCTGCCTTGACCAGCCGCCAGAATGATGACTTCCAGCATGTTGGAGCCCACTTAAATGGCTATATGAACACCATCATTAATCACCGCGGTGGCATTGCAAGCGATGCGGCGCGGATAGGCAAAAAACACCAAAAAAAGCCGGCATTGTGGGGGTTTGGAGGAATTTCAGCCGCGAGCAGCACGGTTTTTCAGTCTTCGTAGCGCTGCCAGCTGAGCTGTAGCCTCCGCGAGCTGGGCTGACGCCCGCCCATAGTCGATCTCGCCCTGTTGGTTTGCCAAGGAATCCTCGGCGTCCTTGCGCGCTGTCTCCGCAGCAGCCTCGTCGATATCAGCGGCACGGACGGCAGTGTCGGCCAAAACCGTCACGTTGTCTCCCTGCACTTCGAGAAAACCGCCCGAGGCGTAATAAACCTGCTCCTCGCCACCTTGTTCCACCACGCGGATCGGGCCGGGAATCAGCCTGGTCAATAAAGCGGCGTGGCCAAAACAGACGCCCAGCTCACCCTCAACACCCGTCGCGACCAGTAACTCCACCGGACCGGAATAAATCTGGGCCTCCGCGCTGACAATGTCACACTGTAGGGTCGTTGCCATGAATTGGTCTCCCGGCGCCTTTTAGAGATGTTATAGCTTTGCAGCTCTCTCCACCGCCTGCTCGATGGACCCCACCATGTAGAAGGCCTGCTCAGGCAACTGGTCAAACTCACCCGCCAAAATGCCTTTGAAGCCTGCAATGGTGTCCTTCAATGAGACATAGATACCGGGCGACCCGGTAAACACTTCTGCCACATGGAAAGGCTGTGACAGGAAGCGCTCTATCTTACGAGCCCGCGACACGATCAGCTTGTCCTCTTCAGACAGCTCGTCCATGCCGAGAATAGCGATAATATCTTTGAGTTCTTTGTAGCGTTGCAATACCGACTGCACTCCCCGTGCCACCTCGTAGTGCTCTTGGCCAATGATCAACGGGTCCAGCTGACGAGATGTCGAATCGAGAGGGTCTACCGCGGGATAAATGCCCTTGGCTGCGATATCCCTGCTCAACACCACGGTTGAATCGAGGTGCGCAAAGGTCGTAGCGGGAGACGGGTCTGTCAAATCGTCCGCCGGAACGTAAACCGCCTGAATCGAAGTGATAGAGCCTGTTTTTGTCGAGGTAATGCGTTCCTGAAGTACACCCATCTCCTCTGCCAGTGTGGGCTGATAGCCCACGGCTGAAGGCATTCGGCCTAAGAGCGCCGACACTTCGGTACCCGCAAGGGTGTAGCGGTAAATGTTATCGACAAACAACAAAACGTCGCGTCCCTCGTCGCGGAACTGTTCCGCCATGGTCAGGCCCGTCAACGCGACGCGGAGTCGGTTACCGGGCGGCTCATTCATCTGCCCGTAAACCATTGCCACCTTCGATTTGTCCATTTCTTCTACGTTGACAACGCCTGACTCCTGCATTTCGTAGTAGAAGTCGTTGCCCTCGCGGGTGCGCTCGCCCACTCCGGCAAAAACAGACAGGCCTGAGTGCTCAGTGGCGATGTTATTGATGAGCTCCATCATGTTGACGGTCTTGCCCACACCGGCACCACCAAACAGACCAACCTTGCCGCCTTTGGCAAACGGGCACACCAAGTCAATCACCTTAATACCCGTTTCCAGAAGCTCATCAGAAGCCGCCAACTCCTCATAAGTAGGTGCCGGCCGGTGGATCGATGCGCGCTCCTTTTCACCAATCGGGCCCTTCTCGTCGATGGGGTTGCCGAGCACATCCATGATGCGGCCCAGAGTCTCCGTACCGACTGGCACAGAAATGGGCGCCCCCGTATTTTCGACGTTGAGGCCTCTGCTCACACCCTCGGAAGGGCCCATCGCAATAGCGCGAACCACACCGTCGCCCAGCTGCTGCTGTACCTCGAGCGTCAGGCCTTTGTCGCCCACCATCAATGCGTCATACACCTGAGGCACACTATCCCGGGGAAACTCCACATCGATGACGGCGCCAATAACCTGTACGACCTTTCCGCTACTCATTTTACGGTCCTCGTTTCAAAACCTGGGCAACAGCCACGCCGCTGCCTAAATCCAATAACACAGTGGGCACGTCAGCCGATAGCTGCGGCGCCACCTACTATTTCTGCCAGTTCCTGGGTAATCGCCGCCTGTCTCGCTTTGTTGTAGACAAGCTGTAACTCCTCAATCAACTCACCCGCATTATCCGTCGCGTTTTTCATTGCGATCATGCGGGCAGCTTGCTCACAGGCGCCGTTCTCTACGACTGCCTGATAAACCTGTGATTCCACGTAACGCACCATCAAGGCATCCAACAGCTCGCGAGCATCGGGCTCATAGATGTAGTCCCAATGGTGAGAAAGGCGCTCGTTTTCCTCCGCCTTGAGCGGTAACAGTTGCTCCACCTGCGGCGCCTGAGTCATGGTATTCACGAAGTCATTGCTGGCCAGAAAGAGCGCATCGATTCTCCCCTCGGTGTAGGCATCTAGCATAGCTTTCACGCCGCCAATCAAGTCATCCAGCGAGGGCTCCTCGCCAAGATCTCTTATCGATGCCGTCACATTGCCGCCGACGCTAGCGAAAAAGCCCATCGATTTGGCTCCGACAAGACAGAGCTCTACGTCTACTCCGGATTCTTCCCGAGCTTTCATGGATTGTATGGCTGCTTTGAACAAATTAATGTTCAGGCCACCGCACAACCCGCGGTCCGTGGAAACAATAATGTAGCCAGCGCGTTTTACTTCTCGTTGCTGCATGTAGGCATGGCGGTATTCAGGAGTCGAGTTGGCTATGTGCCCAACCACCGCGCGCATACGCTGGGCATAAGGCTTGCCCAACTCCATGCGATCTTGAGCGCGTCGCATTTTGCTCGCCGCCACCATTTCCATCGCGCGTGGTGATCTTCTGAGTGCTTTGTATGCTCGAGATCTTGGTGCGGATTTCCTTGCCAACTGCCATGCTGTGTTACCAGGTTTGCGTCGACTTGAAGGTTTCGATGGCTGACTTGAAGGTCGCCTCGCGCTCATCATCCCAGCCGCCGTCAGCTTCGATGGCCTGCATCACATCGCCACACTCAGCCCTGACATAACCCAGCACGGCAGACTCGAAGTCACCGATTTTGGCTACCTCTACGTCCTGCAAATAACCCTCATTACCCGCGTATAGCAATACGCCCATCTCTGCGATTGTCAGCGGCGCATATTGCTTCTGCTTCATCAGCTCGGTAATGCGTTCACCGTGCTCCAGCTGCGCCTTAGTCGCGTCATCCAAGTCCGATGCGAACTGAGAAAACGCCGCAAGCTCGCGATACTGCGCCAATGCAGTTCGAATACCACCCGAGAGTTTTTTAACGATTTTAGTCTGAGCCGCACCGCCCACTCGAGACACGGAAATGCCCGCGTTCATTGCTGGTCGGACACCAGCGTTGAACATGTCTGCCTCCAAAAAGATCTGGCCGTCGGTAATCGAAATCACGTTAGTTGGGACAAACGCCGAGACGTCGCCCGCCTGGGTTTCAATAACGGGCAAAGCCGTCAAGGAGCCGGTCTGACCCTTCACTTCCCCGCCAGTAAACTGTTCTACGTAATCTGCATTCACTCTCGCGGCTCGCTCTAGCAACCGGGAATGCAGATAGAAGACATCGCCCGGGTAAGCCTCTCGACCCGGGGGCCGACGCAACAGCAAAGAAATCTGTCGATAGGCAACGGCTTGCTTTGACAGGTCGTCATAAATGATTAGCGCATCCTCGCCACGATCACGGTAATACTCGCCCATGGTGCACCCCGCAAAGGGGGCAAGGTATTGCATCGCCGCTGGATCAGATGCGTTGGCGGCAACAACAATCGTGTGCTCCATCGCGCCATGCTCTTCGAGCTTGCGCACCACAGATGCAACCGAGGACGCTTTCTGCCCGACTGCAACATAAATGCACTTAATGCCGGTGCCCTTTTGATTAATGATGGCGTCTACCGCGATCGCCGTTTTGCCGACCTGACGGTCGCCAATTATGAGCTCGCGCTGACCACGGCCGATCGGCACCATGGCGTCAATCGCCTTGAGGCCAATCTGGACTGGCTGATCCACTGACTGTCGAGCAATGACACCAGGTGCAATCTTCTCGATTGCGTCAGTCATTTTGGTTTCTATGGCGCCTTTACCATCGATAGGGTTACCGAGTGAGTCCACCACCCGTCCCTGTAGCTCTGGCCCGACCGGCACCTCGAGAATACGACCAGTACATCGGCAGGTTTGGCCCTCGGCTAGCTGCTTGTAATCACCCAGCACGACCGCGCCCACAGAGTCTCGCTCTAAGTTGAGGGCAAGACCAAACACGCCGCCCTCGAATTCGATCATCTCACCATACTGCACCTCGGTGAGGCCGTGAATGCGGATGATGCCGTCTGTAACGGAGACAATGGTGCCCTCATTAGTCGCCTGTGATGCGACTTCCAGTTGATCAATGCGCTGCTTGATCAGGTCGCTAATTTCTGAGGGGTTGAGCTGTTGCATGACCTATTCCTCTGTCATTGGGTCAGCGTGCCCGCCAGCTTGTTAAGGCGGCCGCGAACTGAGCCGTCGATTACCAAATCGTCGGCGCGAATGAGCGCCCCTCCCAAGAGTGAGGGGTCGGTTTCTGATGTCAGGGTGATACTGCGATCAAGCTTGCTGTGCATGGATTCGCTGAGCGCTTGTTCTTCCGCCTCGGTCAATGGATACGCCGTAGTCACGTGAACGGCGACGGTGCTCTCGATTGACTGCTTCAACTGCTCAAAGAGCGCGGCAACCTCTGGCAAAAGCGACAGCCGGTCATTGTCCGACATTATCACCAACAGATTTACTACCGCTTCCGACAAATCGGCCCCAGCTAACGCTGCCAGTGTCGCAGCGCGCTGCCCGGCAGTTTGGTTGGGGTCTCGCAACGCCGCCGCAACTTTTGGCTGCGTTGATATTGCCGCCAACTCTGACAGCGCCGCCTGCCAAGACCCCAACTCATCTGATGAGCGAGCATGTTCGAATGCTGCGCGTGCATAAGGTCTGGCAAGTGTGGTCGGTTCAATCATTGACTAGGATTCCGCGACCAGCGATTTAAGCAGGTCGGCATGCTTGTCGGCGTCGATTTCTGCGTCAAGAATTTTCTCGGCGCCCGCGAGCGCCAGTGCGCTGACCTGCGACATGAGCTGCTCCTGTGCGCGAGCCCGATCTTGCTCAATTTCAGCGCTCGCTGCGGCTTTGACCCGCTCAGCTTCAGCGCTGGCGGCGTCTTTGGCCTCCTCGACCAGGGCTTGAGCGCGTTTGTTGGCAGCCTCGATAATGCCGGCGGCCTCGCGCTTGGCGTCCGCCAGTTGCTCGTCCGCTTGTTGCTTCGCAACTTCCAGATCATGCCCGGCACGATCCGCTGCCGCCAGTCCGTCGGCAATCCTGTTTTGCCGCTCCGCCATGGCGCCAGCAATAGGCGGCCAGACGTAGCGCATGCAGAAAGCCACGAACGCCACAAAGGCGATCAGCTGTCCTATCAGGGTGAGATTAATATTCACTCGTTACTCCTGCGGTGGCCAGAGCAGGCTTTTCCTCCCTGACCATAAAGGCGGCTGTTCAGCCCGCGACCACAAAAATCAGGTACATGGCGATGCCCACGCCAATAATGGGGATCGCGTCTACCAGACCCGCTCCTAAAAAGAACGTGCCCTGTAGCTTTGGCGCCAGCTCGGGTTGACGCGCCGAGCCCTCAATGAGTTTGCCGCCCAATATGCCCACGCCAATCGCAGCACCCATTCCGCCCAAGCCCATCATGATGGCGGCCGCAACGTAAATCATTTCCATGGTTGTCTCCTAGTCACAGTCAATCAAAAATCAATGGTCCTCGTGCGCCATGCTGAGGTACACAATCGTCAGAACCATAAAAATAAACGCCTGAAGCGTAATCACAAGAATGTGGAAGATCGCCCAGCCGATCTGCAAAAGCGCAGCCGGCAGCAACCAGAAAACCCCCACACTAAACAGCGCAGCAATCAGAATAAAGATCATTTCGCCCGCGTACATGTTGCCAAACAACCGCAGCCCCAAAGAAAACGGCTTCGCCAGCAACCCGACCACTTCCATAAATAAATTAACGGGGATGAATAAGGGATGATTAAACGGGTTAAGGGTCAACTCTTTAACAAACCCAAAGCCCTTCACCTTGATGGAATAAAAGAGCATGAGCACAAAGACGCCGATGGCCATGCCCATTGTAATATTGGGGTCTGTCGAGGGCACTATCTTTTGATATTCGACGCCAGCCAACATTAGCGAGTGCGGAATCAAATCGACGGGAATCAAATCCATAAGGTTCATGAGAAAGACCCACACGAAAATGGTCAGAGCAAGCGGGGCAATCAGCGGATTTTTACCGTGAAACGTGTCTTTAACGGTTCCGTCGACGAATTCCACCACCATTTCAACGAAATTGATTAAGCCAGAGGGAACGTCCGATGTCGCCTGCACCGCTACGCGGCGAAACACCCAGCAAAAAATGACGCCTAGCCCTATTGACCAGATCATGGAATCGACATGAATGGCATTAAAGCCCATGGCGGCGCTCTCGGCCGCCCCGTGCGCCATTGTCCACTGACCCCCTTCAGGCACAACGCTCCCATCGTAGCGCTCAAAACCCGCAGGCAACTTGCCATAGGTCAAGTTCGTAAGGTGGTGAACGATGTATTCCGATACGGTCTGACTTTCGCCGTTTGCCGCCATTACTTACCTTCTAATTCTGAGCCCTTTCACGCTCGTTATCATTGAAGCTGGAGCATCACCCGCATGTCCGGCCGATCCTCAACTTTTATCGACTTCGTCCGCTACGTTGTCGCCAAAACAGCAGAACTGATGGCAAAACCAACGCTGCGCCACTGCCAACCAACACAGCCAAAGGATGGCTGTTTGGCCTCACAGCAAACAGTGCCGCGAAACCGACGCCCGCCAACGTGTAACGGGCAAGACCCAACCAAACCGGGCCAAAAATAGAGCGCCCCGAGGTCAGGCTCATCGCCACCCAAAGGGTGGGCATTAGCACCACAGCGCCACCTAATAACATGTCCAGAGAAGTATTGAGCCCTCGATAAAGACCTACCCCAAACGCCAGAGCGGCCAGCCATACCACAGACCACGCCACCGCACTCAACAGGTGCGTTCTTGTGGCAGCGAAGGGTACGGAAGCGTCAAATCTGGCCAAGGTAAACCCTGCCCCCCTTTCATGCGGGGAGGAGTGTAGTGGAAAGGCCTAAACCCTTCAATACATGGGTTTTACTGGATCCTTTTGAGGATACCGTCGAGCTCATCCAAAGTGGTGTATTGGACCTCAAGACGACCTCGGCCGTTCTGCTGGTGTTGGATCTTGACCTTGGCACCAAGCCTCGTGCTGAGATCCTCCTCAAGTCGACTCACATTAGGGTCCTTTAACGGAATGGTATTTTCCTTGACGCCCCATCCCCGGACCAACGCCTCTGTTTGCCTGACGGAGAGACCGCGTTTTATGACCTGCTGGGCTGCGCGAACCTGATCCCCCCCGGTTAATGCCAACAGCACTTTGGCATGACCCGTATCAATCTCTCCTCGCTCAAGCATTGACAGAACATCTCGTTCCAGATTCAACAAGCGCAGTAAATTCGCCACTGCTGAGCGAGAACGCCCCACCGCTGAGGCCACCTGCTCCTGACTGAAGCCAAATTCGTCCTGTAATCGCTTGAGACCCAGGCCCTCTTCAACTGGGTTTAAATCTTCTCGCTGGATATTCTCAATCAGACCGATCGCAATGGCGGCCTCATCGGTTACCGCTTTAATAACGACGGGAACGCGGTCCAAACCTGCCATCTGTGCGGCACGCCAACGCCGTTCGCCTGAAAGGATTTCGAAGTACCCGTTACTATTCGGTCTGGCTACGATGGGTTGCAGGATTCCCTGCGCCCTGATGCTATCCGCTAAAGTCTGCAGCGCCTCTGCTTCAAACTCCCTTCTGGGCTGATAAGCCCCTCGCTGCAGTTTTTCGACCGGGAGCTCATTGGGTGCCCCTGTTTGAATCCCGCCCTCAAACGCAGCCGTATCCGCCTGTTCCTGCGATTCTGCCAACAGACCTGAACCCAGCAAAGCCTCGAGGCCTCTATTAAGCTTTCGCTTTTGCGCCATTCGCTATGGTTCCCTCTCGTTTTGGTCTTGCCGGCGCATAAACTCACCGGCCAATGCCATGTACGCCGTGGAGCCCCGGGACAATCGATCATAAACAATGCCCGGCAGACCATGACTGGGCGCCTCCGCCAATTTCACATTCCTCGGAATAACGGTGCGATACACCAGCCCTTCAAAGTGCTGATGCAATTGCTCGGATACCTCGTTGGTCAAGGCATTCCTTGGGTCGTACAGCGTTCGCAAAATACCCTCTATCTTCAGCGTCGGATTAACAGACTGTCGCACGGTATTAATCGTCTCCAACAGCGCAGACAGGCCCTCGAGAGCAAAATACTCGCACTGCATGGTGATTAGGACCGACTGCGCCGCAACCAGCGCGTTCAAGGTCAACATATTCAGCGACGGGGGACAATCAATAATGACAAAATCGTAGCGACTGGCATCAGACTGCAGAGCAACCTTGAGGCGTTTTTCTCGATCGTCGGCAGATAATAGAGCCACCTCCGCTGCCGTCAGATCCCCATCCGCGGGCACGCAGTCCAGCCCCAGATCCGGAATAGTGGTTGCGACGGCAGATAGCGGCTGCTGCTCAACCATCAGCTCAAAAGCAGTCGCCCCAAGATCGCCCTTGTTCAGTCCGAGGGACACAGTGGCATTGCCCTGAGGATCAAGATCAATCAGTAATACTCGCTTCTCCATTGCAGCCAGCGCCGCAGACAAATTAACGCTGGTCGTGGTTTTTCCTACGCCACCTTTTTGATTTGCAACGGCGATGACTTTCATTGGTCTGACTCCAATCGACGTCTGATGACCTGCAACTGAACAGGCCAGTCTCTGCCTGGAATGGCAATATCCCACCAGGATACTTGTTCGAGATGATCAGGAATCACAAACATTTCCTGATTAGCACGTTCTGTTTTCATCGCGAAGAGCATACCTTTATGGGCCAACACATGGCCGATTCTCTGGCAGGTGGTTGCTAAATCGGCAAACGCCCGGGTGACAACAGCGTCGAAAGGCTCGTCGGGATCCCACCGTTCCACTCTCGCCGTCTGCACTTCGATATTCGATAAACCCAGAGAACGTTTCACCTCTGTCAAAAACCGCGTTTTCTTCCCATTACTATCCAAAAGGATGTAGGTCACGGAAGGCTCCAAGATTGCCAGGGGCACACCTGGCAGACCCGCGCCCGTGCCGACGTCCAGCCGACGGCGACCCGTCAAAAAAGGAGCAATAGACAAACTCTCGATAAGGTGGCGAGAAAAGATCTCTCGCCGGTCGCGTATCGCCGTCAAGTTGTATGCTCGATTCCATTTCTCGAGCAAATCCGCATAGGCAGTCAATTGATCTATCTGGTTCCCGCTTAACGAGAGATTCATTTCTTGTGAGGCTTTGTGGAGGAGCTCCCGCTCAGCGTCAACCATGCGCCACGACGCGAGAGTCACTTAAGTCCCGCTTTTTAAGGTGCACCAGGAGAAGAGATAGTGCGGCCGGCGTAACGCCGGGTATTCTACCCGCTCGAGCCAGATTCGCGGGCCGATGTTCGGAAAGTTTTTGACGAATTTCATTCGACAACCCCTCTACCTGACTGAAATCCATATCTGCAGGTATCGACATCTTTTCGTGGCGGGTCACACGATCGATATCCTGTTGTTGCCGACCGATATAGCCAGCATATTTGAGTTGGATCATGACCTGTTCAGCGACGGCATCGTCTATGCCACCTTGCGGTGGTGACACCTCATAAATAGCGCTGTAGTGAACCTCTGGTCGCTTCAGTAGCTCTGCCAGCGAGTACTCCCGGGACAAAGACTGGGTCAACACCGCCTCCAAAGTGCTGGCTTGCTCACTACCCGCTTGAACATAGGTTCGTTTTAGGCGCGCGCGCTCGGATTCAATTGCCTCTCGTTTTTCAACAAAACGACACCACTGTGTATCGCTGATTAAATTCATAGAACGACCCGCCTCGGTGAGCCTGAGGTCGGCGTTATCCTCGCGCAGTTGCAGCCGATACTCGGCGCGAGAGGTAAACATGCGGTAGGGTTCGTTGGTTCCCAAAGTCACCAAATCATCTATCAATACGCCAATATAAGCCTCGTCTCTGCGAGGCTCCCAGGCAGGTAACGAAAGCGACTGACGCGCGGCATTCAAGCCGGCCACCAAGCCTTGGGCGGCAGCCTCCTCATACCCCGTTGTTCCGTTAATTTGCCCCGCAAAGTAAAGACCACGAATCGATCTGGTCTCCAGGCTATGGTGCAAGTCTCTGGGATCAAAATAGTCATACTCGATCGCGTAGCCCGGGCGCGTAATCCTCGCGGATTCCAATCCTTTAATCGAACGGACCAGATCCAGTTGAATATCGAAGGGTAACGACGTGGATATCCCGTTTGGGTATAACTCGGTGGAAGTCAGTCCCTCGGGCTCTATAAAAATCTGATGCGAGTGTTTATCAGCAAAACGATGAATTTTGTCTTCGATACTCGGACAGTAACGGGGCCCCACCCCTTCAATACTGCCGCTGAATAACGGCGAACGATCAAGCCCGCTGCGGATAATGTCATGGGTTTTGATATTGGTTTCTGTCATCCAGCAACATCGCTGCTCAGGATGGATAGTGCGATCACCCATCAAGGACATCACCGGCCGGGGTTCATCTCCCCACTGCTCGGCCATGGCAGAGAAATCAACCGATCTCGCGTCTATTCTGGGGGGTGTGCCAGTCTTGAGCCGGCCGACTCGGGGACACACTTCACGTAACCGGTCCGCCAATCCAATGGCTGCTTGATCGCCCATCCTGCCACCAGATCGGTTTTCCTGTCCTACATGCATCTTGCCGTGTAGGAAGGTACCTGCAGTCAGAACCACCGTACTTGCTATGAATGAGATACCCGAACGGGTCAACACACCGGTGACACGCTCACCAGATAACTCAATGTCTTCGACGGCGTCCTGAAAAATCTCCAAATGCTCGGCCGCCTCAAGGGCTGTGCGGATAGCTGTCCGGTAAAGTGCCCTGTCTGCTTGCACTCTGGTGGCACGCACAGCCGGGCCCTTTCGTGCATTCAGCACTCTGAACTGAATGCCGGCTTGATCAGTCGCGCGCGCCATCACCCCACCGAGCGCATCGATTTCGCGAACCAGGTGACTTTTACCGATTCCCCCGATTGCTGGGTTGCAGGACATTTGTCCCAGCGCGTCAATCGAGTGGGTGATCAGCAACGTGCGCACGCCCAGCCGCGCCGCTGCCAAAGATGCCTCGGTGCCAGCATGGCCACCACCGACAACGATGACATCATAAATTTCGGGGTGCTTGATCATTCAGACACGCCACGGCCGAGAAGGGGGCGTGAGTATAAACGGGTCACAGCAGAGGATGAACTGTTGCTTTTCCCACAACCCCATCAAGTCACTCCGCTTGATTGTGCCAACGATGATTCAGAACACAGGGATTGATCGAGTTAATCCCAGACCTCTCATTAAAGTAATAAATCTATATATCTAGAAGATTATTTAAATACTGTTGTAATTAGTAGTTGTCTTCGGTGTGTAAAACTACAGAAAGGATAGGTAATTCAGTTGCTTATTGTAATAATAAGGTAAGGTAAAACACAACGGCAAAGCCTTGGTATCAGGGGGGTGGGTTGGGTATAACCCGACCGGGACGACTGATCCGCAATCAGAAGACGTTTTATCGCCAGCCTTTGCTTACGTTTGTAAACATCAGTATGCACACAACAGTCCACAAACATTGCGGAAATTGGATTTACAAGACTTGTTTGGGAAAGGCTGTGTGTAGCCTGTGTGGACTACTTGCCAATGCAGAACGAGGAGAAAATTTCGCCGAGTAAGTCATCGGCTCCGAATTTGCCCGTAATTTCACCGAGTTGGTTATGTGCCGATCTCAAGTCTTCCGCCAGTAATTCACCGGCTTGGTTATGTCCGAATTTCTCTATAGCGATCTGCAGTGCTTCTGCCGCGCCCTGCAAACATCTCACATGCCTTTCTCGCGCGGAAAAAGGTGTCAGCCCGGCGGAGTGTGACACACCCAGTTGCTCTAAAATCGTGTCTTCAAGAATGTCGATACCCTCACCGGTTGTTGCTGATACTGCGACCACTGGGCTGGCGACACCACTTACTTGTTGAGCACGGCTATCGTCTGTTTCGACTCCGACCATTCCCGAGGATCGAGAGGAGAGATCTATCTTGTTGAGAACGCGGATGACTGTGCCCTCGTGAGCCTGTTCCTGCTCCTCGCTGCCTGCGGCGGCGGTGTCATCGATGACCAGGATCACGATATCGGCTTCGGTCAGCTCCATTTGCGCCCTCGCAATGCCTTCCTGCTCAATGGCGTCGGTGGCATGACGAATACCCGCTGTATCGGAAAACTGGACCGCCACACCTCTGAGCGATACGGACTGCCGAATGACATCGCGCGTAGTGCCCGGAATGTCGGTGACAATCGCGATATCGTCTCTGGCCAACTGATTGAGTAAGCTGCTCTTTCCTGCATTGGGGGCGCCCGTGATAACAACGCGTGCGCCGCGGCTCATCAGGGCGCCTTGTCGAGCTTGCTGAATGAGCTGCGACAACTCAGCTTGTAAGGTAATCAATGAGGTCATGACGGTACCCTCGCTGAGGAAATCAACTTCCTCTTCGGGGAAGTCGATGGCTGCCTCAACATAGACCCGCAGTTCTACAATTTTGGCGTTCAGCGCATCGACGGCGTTTGAAAACTCGCCTCGCAACGAAGCAGCCGCTTGCCGCGCGGCATATTGGGTGGGCGCATCAATGAGATCGGCTAGACCCTCCGCTTGAGCGAGATCGAGCTTATCGTTTAAAAATGCCCTTTCGGAAAACTCTCCTGGCCGTGCGAGCCGCGCTCCGAGATCAAGGCAGGCTTGTAAAAGCAGATGGGTGATCAGGACACCGCCATGTCCATGAAGTTCCACCACGTCTTCACCGGTGAAAGAGCTGGGGCCTTTAAAAAACAGTGTGAGACCCTCATCGATCAACGATCTGTGCTGATCCGTGAATTGACATAAAAGCGGTCGTCTGGGTGTCAGTACCCTCTGAGTGATGTGCTCACCAATAGTGCAGGCTTGTGGGCCGGAGATACGAATGATGCTGACCCCACCCCTGCCATTAGGCGTTGCGATGGCGGCGATCGTGTCAACATCGAGTTGCAAGTTAGTGGGGGTCATTGCCCCGTCTCCCGGGAGACTAGATTGCGCCGCTCTCGATTCGGCGGTTGATAATATATTGTTGGACCATCGATAGAAGATTGTTGCACAGCCAATACAGTACGAGTCCAGCGGGGAACCAGAGGAAGAAAAAGGTAAAAACAATAGGCATCCACTGCATGATCTTTGCCTGCATAGGATCAGGCGGCGCCGGATTCAACTTTTGCATGTAATACATGCTGGCGCCCATAAGAAGGGGTAGTACGAAGTACGGATCCATAACGGAGAGATCTTCGATCCACAACACGAAGGGTGCCTGTCGTAGCTCGACTGACTCCATCAGGACCCAATACAAGGCAATAAAAACGGGCATTTGAATAAGAATGGGGAAGCATCCGCCCAGCGGATTAATTTTTTCTTTTTTGTACAGCTCCATCATGGCTTGAGACTGTTTGCCTTTATCGTTGGCATATTCTTCGCGGATAGCCATGATTCGCGGCTGCACTTTTCGCATGCGGGCCATCGATTTGTAGCCAGCGGCGGACAATTGAAAAAAAGCCAGTTTCACCAAAAAGGTCAAAATGATAATGGCGACACCCCAGTTAACCACGATGCTCTGAATAAAAGTCAGCAACCAAAACAGTGGTTGCGCTATCCACCAGAGCCAACCGTAGTCGACGACGAGGTCTAGGTGAGGGGCAAGTTCCGCGAGTTTCTTTTGGTTTTTTGGGCCTACATACAGTTGGTTCGTCACTCGAGCTGTACTGCCGGCCGAGACGGATAGAGCGGGTCCGGTGTAGCCAATAATATTGAGGCCGGATTGCGTCTGACGTGTGCGAAATCGATAGGTCTTATCTGTCTCCGGAACCCAAGCACTGACAAAGTAGTGCTGCAGGATTGCAACCCAGCCACCCTCCAGATCTGCTTTGAAGGGATCGTCAGCCATGTCGTCAAAATCGAACTTGCTAAAACGTTGGTCAGGCTGCGTTGTGGCTGACCCTAAGAAAGGCTGCATGCCCATGCCAGCATCGGTTGCGACAGGTGCGGGAGAACTGTCTCGTTTGAGCTGCGCGAAAGGTGTGAGTTGAAGTGCCGCGCTGCTGGAGTTCTGGATTTCATATTCCACAGTGATGATGTGGCTACCGGCCTCAAAATAAAAAGACTTGGTCACCGAGATACCAGATGCATCATCACTATATTTGAGTGCGACCTGCAGAGGTTGTTGATTTGTGAGTTGATAAAAAGCATTTTCAGCGCGGTACAGAGCGCGTTCCCCGGTATCGATGCCGTCCTTGCCCACAAGGCCTGATTGCGCGACATAGGTCCGTTGGGCATTGCGCTCCAATAGCACAAACGGGTCGGAGGGATCGTCAAGCGTTTTTGGGTACTGTCTCAGCGCCGCGCCAACGATGTCGCCACCCATGAGGTCGATTATTATCTCCAGCGTGTCCGTTTCGACGGTAATGAATTGTTGGCTGGCAGATGTGACGTCGTTGGCGACTGTCTCTAGTTGCCCGGCCGATGGCAGATCCACGTCTTCTCCGACGGGTAGGTCATAGTTAGCTGACGAATCGGAGAGCGCGGCCTCAGCGGCGGGTATGTCCTGAAACAAAGACGGCTCTACCATGGGCGTTGGCGGTAATGCGGCGTCTTGCTGCTTGGCACTGAATTGCGTCCACTCTCCCAGCAGCATCAACCCCAGCAAAACGCTGGCGGCGATCAGTGCAAAGCGGGGGATATCCATGGTGGGCCTCAGTGAAAAGATCAGTTTGGGTGATTGCTTGGCACGGGATCATAACCTCCCTCGCACCAAGGTTGACAGCGCACCAGCCGTTTCGCTGTCAGCCATGTGCCGGTTATAAAGCCTCGCTGTCGCAATGCATCGATGCAGTACTGAGAGCAAGAAGGCGTAAACCGGCACCCGCGCCCAAGCCAAGGGCTCAGGGTGAGCTGATAGCCCCTGACCAGCATGATCAGCAGTGCACAGAACTGTTTGTCCAGCCACGAAAAACAGTTCATGACGCTAATGCCTCTCTTTCCAGTTTATTCCACAGAACGGATAAATCCTCCCGCACGCGGGCATTGTCCATCTGGTCCGCAGCCGCTTTCGCTAACACCACCAAATCCAGAGGCACAGAGAGCCTCGTCAGTCTGAAGTGCTCCCTGACGAGCCTTTTAACACGGTTTCGATGGCTAGCTCTGCGAATATGCTTTTTCGCGACGATGACGCCCAGCCGGGAGGATTCCACTTCGGCCGCTTGCGCTAATAATAGAAAGGCTCGGCTACTGACTCTGTAGGCCGGACCGTCAAATACACGTTGGTAGTGGCCGGGCGTTGATAAACGGGCGGTTGGAGGGAATGCAGGCATGGGCCCAATCAGGCCCCTTCTCAGGTCGCCTAGGCCGACAGGCGCCGACGGCCCCGTGCTCTGCGACGCGCCAATACCTTGCGGCCGTTTTTCGTTGCCATCCGAGCACGGAAACCATGATTTCGCTTGCGCTTCAGAACGCTGGGTTGAAATGTCCGCTTCATAACGAAAACCTTGTTGCTTGCTCGCGATTACTTGCCGCTAATGCGACTGGCCTTCCGGCAGACGTCAAGAACCGGGTCGAGTCATCCGCCAAGGGGCGCGGAGTATAGGGTCCTACGCGACCCATGGCAAGCACCCCCGGCAGCTCAATCAGCCCAGAAAAATTCCGAAATGGGCCACTCTGAGCGGGCTTCTTATTGGGTGACGTGCGCAAGGAAAAAATACCATCGCCATTTCAATACATTGCAAACGATGGGCCTCAAGTGCCTGCAGCGCCGGGCTGGGTGACTACTCTGTGTTAGCCACCACAAGGCCACAGTTTTACCAAAAGATAACCACAGCTTATCCACAGCAAGAAAAGTTTTCCTTGCAAACTGCCCAAAATTAACTTAGCAGCGAAAAATTTTTTAAACTACTGATTTAACTGACTAAAAAAATGTTGTAGCGAGAATTGGTTTGTGGATAACTATGCCTGTCATGAGGCAGGCCGAACAATAAGGACGCTTTTCGCAACCGGCAGGAGCCAGCCAATCCTCAGTATCTAGAACACAACAGCAAAAGCGGTTACGGAGAGATAAGTTGGTTGCGCCTCAGCCTTCATTGGACCCCTGGCAGCATTGCCTGCATCGGTTAGGCGGTGATATTCCACAACAGCAATTTAACACCTGGATTCGACCATTGCAGGCGCGGTGGGAGGACTCGGGGTTGGTGTTGGCTGCACCGAATCGCTTTATTAGGGACTTTGTCGCGGAAAAGTACTCCTCAGTGATTAACGCGTATTTGCTGGATGTGGTAGCACCCGCATCGGCGCAGGTGTCTGTCATCGTGGCAGGTGCCGCCGCGGACCAGTCAGTCACGACCGCCCGTCCCAAGGCGCCGCCAGCCCTCCGAGCGGCGACACCGACATCGACTTTCAGCACTGAAACTGCCGGCCGCCCTGCCCCCTCCGGGCTGCTTTCTCCGTCTAGCTTGGTTGAAGGCTACACTTTTGAGCGTTTTGTCGAAGGCAAAAGCAATCAACTTGCATTGGCTGCCGCTCAACAGGTGGCTGAGCACCCCGGTCTCTCCTATAACCCCTTATTTCTCTATGGGGGCGTCGGTTTAGGCAAGACCCACTTGATGCATGCGGTTGGCAACGCGATGCGTCGGCAAAACCCCAACGCGAAAATTGTCTATTTGCACTCCGAGCGTTTCGTGGCTGACATGGTGAAGGCGCTGCAGTTGAACGCGATCAACGACTTTAAGCGGTTTTATCGGTCGGTCGATGCGTTGTTAATTGATGACATACAGTTTTTTGCGAACAAGGACCGGTCCCAGGAAGAATTTTTTCATACTTTCAATGCTTTATTGGAGGGTGGCCAGCAAATGATCCTTACCTGCGACCGATATCCAAAAGAAATCGACGGAGTCGAAGAGCGTCTGAAGTCGCGCTTTGGTTGGGGGTTGACGGTCGCAGTAGAGCCACCCGACCTTGAAACCCGGGTCGCCATCTTGATGAAGAAGGCCGAGCAAAGTCATATTTCACTCGAGCACGAGGCGGCATTTTTTATAGCGCAACGTATCCGATCTAATGTGCGTGAGCTAGAGGGCGCGCTGAAAAGGGTTATCGCCAGCGCTAACTTTACAGGCAGGCCGTTCGATATCGATCTGATAAAGGACAGCCTGAAGGACTTGCTCGCGCTGCAGGACAAGCAGGTCTCTTTGGATAACATCAAGCGTAAAGTCGCGGAATACTACAAGATTAAAGTGGCCGACCTTATGTCTAAACGGCGCAACCGATCTGTGGCCAGGCCCCGGCAAGTTGCGATGGCGCTGGCAAAGGAGCTGACACAACATAGTTTGCCCGAGATTGGCGATGCCTTTGGGGGCCGTGATCACACGACAGTCCTGCACGCATGCCGTAAAATACGGGAGCTTAGGGACGTCAGCTCTGATATCAGCGAGGACTATCAAAATTTGCTCCGAGCGTTGACGACCTGAGCGTTTATAATCCTATCCGAGCGATCATCCGCTCACCAGTTTAGATAAAGCGAGCCTAACCACATGAAATTTTCCATTTCCCGTGAAGCGCTGCTCAAGCCGCTGAATCTCGTGGCCGGCGTTGTCGAGCGGCGTCAAACGTTGCCTATTTTGTCCAATGTCTTGATGGTGCTCGAGGGCAAAACACTCTCATTAACGGGCACCGACCTCGAGGTCGAATTGGTGGGGCGTGTTGAAATTGACGCCGCAGGGGTTGATGGAGGGATAACCGTGCCTGCCAGGAAACTGGTGGACATTTGTAAGTCGCTACCAGAAGGTTCCAATATAGAATTTTCTCTGGATTCCGGCAAAGCGACCGTGAAGGCTGGGCGAAGTCGATTCACGCTATCGACATTGCCGGCCGCTGATTTTCCTGCGGTTGAGGCCGGCGAAGGCTCGGTGACGCTGTCTCTGGAGCAGGCACTTGTCAAGCAGCTGATTGACGGCACGGCGTTCGCGATGGCCCAGCAAGATGTTCGTTACTATCTCAATGGGCTTTATCTGGAAATTTTAGGTGGCAGGTTGCGCGTTGTGGCGACAGACGGTCACCGATTGGCGCTCGCGACCGGGCCTGCCCGGGTCGAGGCGGCTGACACGGGTGTGATTATCCCTCGAAAGGGGGTGCTGGAGCTTTCTCGACTGCTCGATGGTGATGCCCCGCTGAAGTTGGCGATTGGCAGTAACCACCTGCGAGCCGCGAACGAGCAATTCACCTTCACTTCGAAGCTAGTTGACGGCAAGTTTCCCGATTATGAGCGCGTAATCCCGAAAAATGCCGACAAGTCGGTCATTGGCGATCGTGCCGAATTAAAGCAAGCATTCACCCGCACGGCCATTTTATCCAACGAAAAATATCGTGGTGTGCGTCTTAAGCTGGCTGATGACAGCCTGGATATTACGGCAAATAACCCCGAACAGGAGCAGGCGGAAGAAGTGGTTGCAGTGGAATATTGCGGCGCCGAATTGGAGATCGGTTTCAATGTCAGTTACCTGCTGGACGTGCTTTCAGTCTTAGACCAAGCGCGGGTGCGATTGTCACTGTCTGATGAGGCCAGTTCGGCCTTGCTGGAACATGCGGAGCCACCTGCCGAGCATGAGCCCGAGCGGCTTTATGTTGTTATGCCCATGCGGCTTTGAAATGCTCGCTTCCTGCTAGATGCTGGAGCACGTTTCGGTCGTTGGCGTTAGGAACCTCACCCGCGCCGATGTAGAGTTGTCAGAGGGTGCAACCGCACTTTTTGGTGCCAATGGTTCCGGCAAAACCAGCTTCCTCGAGGCGATTCATCTTCTGGGAATGGGTCGATCTTTCAGGACTCGCTATGCGAAATCTATCATTCAGCACAGCCATGCAACCTGCCGCGTCGTGGGGAGAATCCGTCAGGGCGCACGAGCGCGGTCCGTTGGTGTAGAGACAGACCGGGATGCCGGGCTGCGGGCCCGCATTGGGGGAGAAAATATCTCTTCCCTGTCTGAGCTCGCCCAAGCGCTGCCAATAGTGCTCCTCGATACCGATAGCATGAGCCTGGTGACGGGCGCTCCCGAAGGCAGAAGGCGGCTGCTCGACGGCACGTTGTTCCACGTGGAACAGGGATTTTTGACGCTATGGAGGCGTTATGCCCATGCCGTTAGACAGCGAAATGGCGGACTGCGCCGTGGTATACTAGAAGCTGATAGCGCATGGCGACACCAGCTGGCGGAGGCCGGCGACCTGCTAACCGCGCACCGGTCTCAGATGGCCGAGCAATTGTCCGACCGACTAGCCGTTTTGGCGGCCTCGCTGTCTGGGGATTTAGCCGACGTATCGGTGCAGTTCAGGCGCGGCTGGGACCGTAGCCTCAATTTGGCAGAAGCGCTGGAGCGGAATGGCCAGCGAGATGTAGCCCAGGGTTTTACGCAGGTTGGGCCGCATCGTGCAGATCTGAGAGTAATGGTAGGCGATGCCTTGGCCGCAGACATATTATCCCGGGGGCAGATGAAGTTGCTGCTGGTGGCACTGAAGCTGGTTCAGGGCCGATTAATCGAGGAAAGCGGCCCGACGCAGCCGCTTTATTTAGTGGATGACTTGCCGGCCGAGCTCGATGCGGCGCACTGTGCAAGTGTTTGCAAGGAGCTGGGCGTGAATAGGCAGGTGGTATTGACGGCCGTAGATCGAGGAGCGCTCGAGACGGCTTGGCATACGGGCCCTTTGAGTTTGTTCCACGTGGAACACGGCCGGGTCGCGCTGCACCAGTAGATCCGCGGTGGTGGACAACCGCCGCCTAAAAAGAATGATCGAGCAGTGTGATCAGGAAGGTTTCCCGCACACGGCTTCATCGAGAAGGTTTTAAAAAGCAGTGCCGACAGGCTTTTTTAGGGGTTACGCAGTATGTCAGATGAGATTTCAGAGGCGGCGGGCTCGGAAGATTATGATTCTTCTAGTATCAAGGTCCTGAAGGGCCTTGACGCTGTGCGCAAGCGCCCGGGCATGTATATCGGCGACACCGACGATGGCACCGGCTTGCACCACATGGTGTTTGAGCTGGTCGACAACAGTATTGATGAGGCGCTGGCTGGGCATTGTAGCCAGATAGACGTTGTCATCCACCCCGATGAGTCGGTGACGGTCTCGGACAATGGCCGTGGCATTCCCACTGAGCAGCATGAAGAGGGCGTCTCCGCTGCTGAGGTCATCATGACGGTACTGCACGCGGGTGGTAAATTTGATGATAACACTTACAAGGTTTCTGGTGGCTTGCATGGCGTGGGCGTATCGGTGGTCAACGCCTTGTCCTCAACACTACAGCTGACCATCCGTCGAAAGGGCGAGTTGTTTGAGCAAACCTATTCACATGGAGTGCCTGAGACGCCTCTTAAAGTCGTCGGGGAAACTGCTGAGAAGGGCACGGCCGTGCGGTTTACGCCTTCACCAGACACCTTCAGTAACATTGTTTTTCATTATGACGTGCTGGGAAAGCGTTTGCGGGAACTGGCTTTTCTAAATAGCGGCGTCAGGATCTTACTCAAGGACGAGCGCACGGGTGAAGAGGAGTTGTTTGCCTATGAGGGTGGCCTGAGAGCCTTCGTCGATTTTCTGAATCAAAGTAAGACGCCCATTGCCAAGGTGTGCCATTTCCAAGCGGCCGCGGAGGACGGTGTTGAGGTAGAGGTGGCGCTGCAATGGAACGACGGTTTTCAGGAGGGTTTATACTGCTACACCAACAACATTCCGCAACGGGATGGCGGTACTCACCTGGCCGGCTTTCGGGCAGCCTTGACCAGGTGCCTAAATACATATATTGAAAAAGAAGGGCTTGCAAAGAAAGCCAAGGTATCAACAACCGGGGATGATGCGCGAGAAGGCCTGACTGCCATTGTCTCGGTCAAAGTGCCCGATCCAAAATTCTCATCCCAGACCAAAGACAAGCTGGTTTCCAGTGAGGTCAAGGGAGCGGTTGAGCAGGCAATGAACCAGTTTTTCAACGACTTCCTGCTTGAGAACCCCAACGACGCCAAACAGGTCGTCGGAAAGATGATTGACGCAGCCCGAGCGCGAGAAGCTGCGCGCAAGGCGCGCGAAATGACGCGGCGAAAAGGCGCCCTCGATATTGCCGGTTTGCCAGGCAAGCTGGCAGATTGCCAGCAGAGGGATCCCGCTTTGAGCGAGTTGTATCTCGTTGAGGGCGACTCCGCAGGGGGGTCGGCGAAGCAGGGGCGTGATCGAAAGTTTCAGGCGATTCTTCCGCTTAAAGGCAAGATACTTAATGTCGAGAAGGCGCGCTTTGACAAAATGCTGGGCTCTGTCGAAGTGGGTACGCTGGTAACGGCGCTTGGCTGCGGCATCGGAAAAGACGAGTTTGATCCCGACAAGCTCCGCTACCACAGCATCATTATCATGACGGATGCTGATGTCGACGGTTCGCATATTCGCACCCTGTTACTCACCTTCTTTTTCCGACAAATGCCCGAGCTCGTTGAGCGAGGCCATGTCTATATCGCGCAGCCGCCGTTGTACAAGTTGACCCGCGGCAAACAGAGCCGATACCTCAAGGATGAAGCGGGCCTGGAGGCCTACCTCACTCAGTCAGCGCTTGAGGATGCGGCGATCTTCACCAATGAGGGTGCGCCTCCAGTGAGTGGAGAAGCCTTGGAAGGACTGGTATCTGCATACCAGGGCGTTCAGGCGGATATTCATCGTCTCGCGCGGGTGTACCCACGAGAGGTGCTCTGGCAATTGATGGCTGCCTCGGCTATTTCTGCCGATGACCTGAGCTCCGAGTCGAGCGCAGAGAATTTCGCCCAGTCTCTAAGTGAGTGCTTACTAACCTTGCAGGATAAAGCGGTTCACTATGAAGTCTTCGTTCGCCAGGACCCGGAGAGAGGCTTGTTTTACCCTGTGGTGCGTCGCACGGCACATAGTGTGGCAACGGATACAGTTCTGGGCAGGGGGTTTTTCGCATCGCCTGAATATCAGGCAATCCGCCGTCTGGGTGAGCGCCTAAATGGTCTGATCGATGCCGATGGGTACTTTCAGCGCGGTGAGAAGCAGCTCGATACCCAGGATTTCGCCACAGGCCTGGAATGGCTGTTGGCCGAGGCACGGCGAGGGTGCTCTATTCAACGATATAAGGGGCTGGGTGAGATGAATCCCGAGCAACTATGGGAGACCACGATGGACCCTGAGGCACGACGCATGCTGCAGGTGACCATCGAAGATGCCTTTATGGCTGACCAGATGTTCTCGACGCTAATGGGCGACGACGTCGAGCCTCGCAGGGAGTTTATTGAGCAAAATGCCTTGGCCGTCGCTAATCTCGACATTTGATGATTGCTAATGCTTCAGGTTTTGATGAGAGCAACCCTCAATTCGCGGAGAGGCACTAAAGACTAGGACTCATCGTGCTCCCTGTGGCTGACAGGCGGCTGTGATTCTGACTGATCCTCGAGTCGAATCGCCTCCACCTCGGGCTCAATAGGCGAAAGCGCATCCGGAAAGCTTTTGTTGGCCCGTTGCGAAAGGGACTGAAAGCGTGAGACTTTTCCCAACAACCCCTGTTTTCCCTGAACCGCTTTGACGGCGTCGTTGTACTTGTTTGCCGTTGTCGATATCGACGTGCCAAGCGAAAGCAGGCGCTCTCCAAGCAGGCATACCGTGTTGTAAATATCGCCGGCGCGCTCACTGATTTCCCGCGCCTCACGATTGCTGTGCTCAATCATCCACAGGTTGGCGACGGTGCGAAGAATCGGCATAAGGGTAGTGTGTGACACCAAAATTACATTCTTTTGGTAACCGTGATTGAAAAGCTCTCGATGGCTTCTCATCACTTCAATATAGGCCGGTTCGACCGGCATGAACATCAGCACAAAATCTGGGCTGTCCATCCCTGGCAGGTTCGCGTAATCCTTGGCTGACAGCGCGTCGATGTGATGTCTCACCGCTTTGGCGTGGGCGTCGAGCGCAGTTGTCCGGTCGGCGTCGGATTCAGCCGTGACCGCTCTCTCGTAATCGACCAGTGATACTTTGCTGTCGATCACCAGATTCTTGCCCTCTGGCAGACGGATTATGAAATCCGGCAGATGCCGGTCGCCCCGCTCGTCCTTGACAGCGACCTGCGCATCGAAATGTTCACCCCTTCGCAGGCCCGCCAGTTCAAGTGTTTTCTCTACTTGCGCCTCGCCCCAGTTGCCGACGAGTTTCTTATCGCCTTTCAATGCGCGGGTCAGGTTCTGCGCCTCGCCGGACATCGATACGCCGACGGACTCCAGATGCTTGATTTGCTCCGAGAGTGAAGCGCTGTTGCGAACCATGTCGGTGTGAACCTGATTTACGCGGGATTGGAACTGGTCAATCTTCTCGGCGAGGGGCTTTAAAAGGCTGTCCAAACTCTTTTGGTTCGTCGTCTCCAGTGCTTTGCCTGATGACGACAGCAGTTTTTGACCGATAACTTCCAGCTCGGTTCGAAGCGTCATCCGAGACTCCTCGGCCCACTTCACCTGAGATTGATGATGGCTTTCACGCTCTGAGAGCGTGGCCGCTTGCGCGCTGAGCTGGGCCTTTAGATCCGACACCTGTTCTTGAAGGGCGGTGCGCTCGGACTCAAGCTTTGTGCATCTCTCATCGGCGAGTGACGCGGCTGTCAAGTGATGAACCGCTTCCTGCTGCCGCGCATCGAGTTCTGCTCGCTGCCTGCGCAACTGCACGAGACTCATCACCAAGGCCGTACTCACCGCAACGGCGACCCCCAACCAGGCTAATGCAGATCCCGTCATTCCATGGCCGCATTCAACAACGCCAAATCCGCCACTCTGGTAAACAACCCTCTCAGTGCGCTGAGCAGTCGCAAGCGGTTCAGTCTGATGGCAGGTTCATCACTATTCACCATCACCGATTCAAAAAAGTCGTCCACTGGCGCTCTGAGTTGCGCGAGGTGCCCCAGCGCCAACTCGTATTGCCGTTCGAGCAACAAAGGCCCGATCGTGGCATCCAGATCAGTCATTGCCCGAAGTAGCGCAGTCTCTTCAGCTTCGGTGAGCAAATCCGCATCAACCCCAGCACCGTCCAATGAGTCGGCCTTGGCAAGGATATTGGCAACGCGTTTGTTGGCCGCGGCAAGGTGCTCCGCGGTATCTGTCTGCGCAAAGGCGGCCAAAGCCTTAACGCGGAGGTCAATGTCAAATAGATCGGTACCCTCTGTCGCAAGTACCGCTCTGACCACAGAAATATGGATCCCCGCATCGTCGTACCAATTCCCCAAGCGCTCTAGTATGTAGTGCAGCACGGTCTCGACTGTGTCGGGCGCGAGTTCAGCAGTATGCTGCTCGAACGCGTAGCGTATTAATTCGTTCAGCGGCAGCGGCTGAGAACGTTCGATCAGTATTCGAATGACACCGAGCGAAGCGCGGCGTAACGCAAAGGGGTCCTTCGACCCTGTCGGGGGTTCGCCAATGCCGAAAATCCCCACCAGGGTATCGACACGGTCGGCGAGCGCAACGGCAGAGGCTTCGGCAGAGCTGGGTAGCTGATCACCCGCAAATCGGGGTAGGTAATGGGATTGGATCGCCTCCGAGACTGCCCGAGGTTCGCCGTCGTGAGCGGCATAGAGCGACCCTGCAATCCCCTGAAGCTCTGGAAATTCCAAAACCATTTCCGATACGAGATCACACTTGCAAAGTTCTGCCGCTCGCTGTGTCAGCTCTGCGTCAGCGTCAATTTGTGCGGCCAGCCGAGATGCGACCTTGGCGATACGGTAGGTCTTGTCTAGCAAGGTCCCCAGCTTGTGTTGAAACACAACGCTCCCCAATCTTTCCTGCCGCGATGCAAGAGGCGTGTTCTTGTCGTTGCTGAAGAAAAATGCGGCGTCGCTCAGGCGTGGCCGAATCACACGCTCGTTGCCCGAAATGACCTCGGCGGGAGACCGGCTCTCGATATTAGATATGGTGACAAAGGCCGGCAGTAACGCACCTGTAGTGGTGTCGGTCAGGTGAAAATATTTCTGGTGACTTTTCATCGCTGAGATGAGTGCCTGAGCGGGCACCTCGAGAAACCGCTCATCAAAACTGCCGCGCAAAGCCACGGGCCATTCAACCAGACCAGCCACTTCATCAAGGAGATCATCTGCCAGCGCAACAGACTCGTTCGGGCCGGCCAATGCGGAGACTTGCTCGGCAATCACATTGCGCCTCTCGTCGGCGTCACAGAGCACATGCGCAGCTCTTAACGCTTCTTGATAGCCGCCGGGCGAACAAATCTGCACGGCTGAGTTGTGGTGGAATCGGTGCCCTCGACTTTCATTGCTGCTCGACAACCCGAAAAGCGTGAGGGGAAGGGTTTGCTCGCCCAGCATTAGGACGAGCCACTGTACGGGCCTTAAAAATTCATGTCTGGAGCGGCCCCAGCGCATTCGCTTGGAAACCGGGATGGCCATGACAGACCGGGCAACAATATCAGGGACCACTGCCTCTGCGTCGGCACCATTCTGCGACACGTGAGCAACAATTCGCTCCACACCCTGCTCCTTCACAATGGCCAGAGCATCAGGGGCTACTCCCTGCTTTCGAGCGAATCCCTCTGCAGCCTTCGTCCATCTACCCTCGCTGTCCTGAGCAGCTGACAGTGGCGGCCCAACCACGCTTCGCTGAATGTCGGGACCTTTTACCGCAACCCTTCTAACCAGCACCGCCAAGCGGCGCGGCGTGGAGAAATACTGCGCTTCAGCAAAAGGCAAGGCTTCGTCGTTAAGCCCATTCAGGATGCCCTCGTAAAGGGCCGTCACCATGCTGTCGATTTCGCCTGCAGGCAGCTCTTCCGTGCCCAGTTCGAACAGAAGGTCGATGGTACTCATGCCTCAGCACCCTGGCTCTTCGCGAGTTGTTGCAGAGCCGCCTCGGCCAGATCCGGGTCCGCTTGGGGAAAGCCCAGGGCTCCTCGCGCTGCGACATAGGCCTCCGCGGCGGCCCTTGCCAAAGCGCGAACGCGTAGGATGTAGCGCTGTCTTTCGGTGACGCCGATGGCGTGCCTAGCGTCGAGGAGATTAAAGGTATGTGACGCTTTCATAACGTGTTCGTAAGCGGGCAAGGGCAGTCCACTCTGTGCGAGTCGCATCGCTTCTTTTTCACAGAACTCGAACTGGGAAAACAAATAGTCGACGTCGGCCTCTCGAAAGTTGAACGTCGACATTTCAACTTCGTTCTGGTGATACACATCGCCATAGGTCACCTGGCCGGACGGGGTGTCGGCCCAGATGAGATCATAGACAGACTCCACTCCCTGTAAATACATGGCGATTCTCTCCAGCCCATAGGTCAGTTCCCCCGTTACGGGATGGCACTCGAGTCCGCCAGCTTGCTGGAAATAAGTAAACTGGCTGACCTCCATGCCATTCAGCCAAACCTCCCAGCCCAATCCCCAGGCACCCAGTGTGGGCGACTCCCAGTTGTCCTCTACAAACCGGATGTCGTGTACCAGCGGGTCCACGCCCAGTGCAAAGAGGCTGCCGAGATACAAATCCTGGAAATCCGAGGGAGAGGGCTTCATCACCACCTGAAACTGGTAATAGTGCTGCAGCCGGTTCGGATTTTCCCCGTAGCGCCCGTCTGCAGGTCGACGACTGGGCTGCACATAGGCCGCATTCCAATTCTCCGGGCCCAGTGCACGCAGAAAAGTGGCGGGATGAAAGGTGCCCGCTCCCACCTCCATATCCAGTGGTTGCAGGACTACGCAACCCAATTGGGCCCAGTAGTCCTGCAGGCGGAGAATAACCTCTTGAAATGTCGCGGGGGTCACGGGATACAACCTAAAAACCGGTGCAAAGGATTAGTATAACTGCGTTGTCCGCGCCATAATCAATTTTCCGCCCGCTGAACCGCTCGCTGATGTAGCAACCTTTTTACATGACGCGCTCCCTACACCTGTGTGACCGGCATGGATTATCTGCGGAAGGAGCCGCTCTTCAGGGCGATCTCGGCCAGCAATGCGATCGATCAGTCTCCCGCGGAGACCATCCCGGGGGCAGTGATGCGCAATAACTGTTGGGATCGGGAGGCCTTGCCCCTCAGGCGCTGATACGGTGGTATCGATGAAACGCACAACAGGAAAATTGGTTGCTGGACTGATTGGGTTTCTCGCCTTTGGGCCTGCCGGACTCCTTTTCGGCCTGGTGATTGGCCACGCCTTCGACAAGGGATTATGGCGAGCATTGCAATTGTCGGGACCCGAGGCCGTGACCATCATGCGGGCTCAGTTCTTTGAGACCACCTTTACGCTTCTGGGCTTCGTCGCTAAGGCCGACGGGCGCGTTTCTGAGGCAGAAATCGCACAAACCGAGGCGCTTTTTAACCAGCTCAGGCTCAATCCCGCGCAGCGGCAAAGTGCTATTGAGCACTTCAAAAAAGGTGCTACCGCGGGCTTTGACCCCGGTCCCACCGTGACGCAGTTCAATGACTGTCTCGGCCCACGGCGCCAGGCGCAGCACACGCTGATGATTTTCCTGGTCGGCATTGCGTTGGCGGACGGTAACTTTTCAAGCGCCGAGCGCACGGCAATATTCCGGTTGTCAGACTTTCTTCGACTCCCACGTCGGGAAGTAGAGCAACTGATTTCGATGGTCACCGCGCAGTCACAATTTCAGCACGGTGGCTACAGGCGCTCCTCGGGGGGCGGGGATTACGGAGCTGCGAGTCGCAGCGCCTCAGAGTTGGAAACGGCTTATGAAGCACTTGGCCTCGAAGCAAAGGCTACCGATGCCGAAGTCAAGCGACGCTATCGAAAGCTCATGAGCGAGCACCATCCTGACAAGTTGATCGCCGAGGGGGTGCCCGATGAACTCCTGCGGGTTGCCACCGAGAGGGCGCAAGAGATCACGGCTGCCTATGAGGTGATTCAGCAGGCGCGTGGCATCAAATAACGCTGCAAAAGTGGATCCTGATTTTAGTGTCGCCAGAAAGCGGGGGTTAGCAGCACCAGCAGCGTGAAGACTTCCAGTCGCCCCATGAGCATGGCAAGGCAGAGGATCAGCTTGCCAGACTCGCTAACCGCCGCGTAGTGAGCGGCGACGTCACCCAGCCCCGGCCCTAGGTTGTTCATGGTCGCCACCACTGCGGAAAAAGCAGAGATAAAATCCAGGCCGGTTGCCAGCAGTGCCAGCCAAATCAGCACGAAGCAAAACATATACACCGCGAAGAAGCTCCACACCGCGCTGATGACTTCTGTTTGCACTCGACGGGCGTCCAGCTTGAGCGGGATCACAGCGTTGGGGTGCAAAAGCTGTCTAAGTTCTCGCATGCCTTGTCTGAATATCAGCAAAATTCTCATTGCCTTCATTCCACCGCCTGTGGAGCCAACACAGCCGCCCATGAAGCTGAGCATCAGCAGCAATACAGGCAAGAACAGCGGCCAGACCGAAAAGTCCTGTGTTGTGAACCCCGTCGTCGTCGCAATAGAGATGGTTTGAAACAGCCCATGGATGAGACTGTCCTCCAGATCTAAGGTCTCTGTCGCGAGTAGCAGGCAGCAGACAACGATGCTGGCGAGGGCAATCACCGTGATAAAGAAAGCGGTTTCTGAGTCGTGGCTGTATACCCGGATATTACGTCGCTGCAGGGCGAGAAAATGTAGCCCGAAGTTGATGGCAGACAGCACCATAAAGACCGAACTCACCAGCAGCACCGAGTTTTGTTCGTAGTGTCCCAGGCTGGCGTCGTGTGTTGAAAATCCACCGATTGCTACGGTAGAAAAGGCGTGGCACAGCGCGTCAAACGGGGGCATACCAGCGGCCACATAGCTAGCCGAGCACGCAATTGTGAGCAAAAAGTAGATACCGAAAAGAGCTTTGGCTGTGCTGGTGATGCGCGGCGTTAATTTCCGATCTTTTGATGGGCCCGCACTCTCTGCGCGGTAGAGCTGCATGCCGCCGATGCCCAGCATCGGTAAAACAGCGACCGCGAGTACAATAATTCCGATACCGCCGAGCCATTGCAGCAGTTGTCGGTACAAAAGCAGCGAGCGAGGCAGATGATCGAGGCCTGTGATGACCGTGGCTCCAGTCGTTGTCAGTCCCGAGATCGATTCGAAAATCGCCTCCACAGGGGTGAGAGAGAGTTCGGGTGCCAGCCAGAGCGGAATGGCGCCGAATAAACCAAGCACCACCCAGAAGAGTGCCGTCACCATGAACCCATCCCTGATATTCAGGTCGCGGCTCATATGCCTTGATGGTAACCACAGTGCGACCCCGGCCAGCAGCGTCGCGGCAAAGCCCGTCGCAAAAGCAGATTCGCTACCGTCGTTTGCTACGAGCCCTAGGAAAAGCGATGGCAGCATGGTGGTGCTGAATAAAATCAGCAGGACGCCAATAATTTTGAACGCCATGGCGAACTGCATTAGATAAAGCCGAATCCCACTGCGAACAACTTCTCGACAGCCGAGATTTGCGTCCTGTCGGTGAGGAATAAAATCACGTGGTCGTTGGGTCCCACCACCATATGGCCGTGGGCAATCAGCACCTCGTCACCGCGGAGGATAGCCCCCACCGTAACGCTTGAGGGTAAATTCAATTCATCCAAACGACGGCCTACCACCTTCGAAGAGCCCGCATCACCATGAGCGGTCAGCTCGATGGCTTCCGCTGCACCCCGGCGCAAAGAGTGCACGGCGCTGATGTCGCCGCGCCGCACGTGCATGAGCAGACTGCTTATCGTGATCTGCTGAGGAGAAATGGCAATGTCGATATCGTCGCCAATCAAGTCCGCGTAGGCCGCGTTGGTGATTAAGGTAATGACTTTTTTGGCACCGAGCCTTTTGGCCAACATCGACATCATGATGTTGGATTCATCATTGTCGGTGAGCGCGCAGAAAACATCGGTGTTCTCGATGTTTTCTTGTTTTAACAGCAAGGGCTCATTGCCACTGCCGTGCAACACGATGGTGTTTTCCAACATGTCCGACAGCGTTCGACACCGATCATAAGAGCGTTCTATCACCTTCACCTGATAGGCGGACTCCAGTTGCTTGGCCAGCGTGGCGCCAATGTTGCCGCCGCCAACAATCATGATGCGGTGATAGGGTTTGTCGACTTCACGGAGTTCTGATGTGACGTCCCGTATGTGCTCTTTAGCCGCAATGAAAAATACCTCGTCATTGGGCTCTACGACCGTTGAGCCTTCAGGAATGATGGGGTCGCCCCCGGCGCGGAAAATCGCCGCAACCCGTGTGTCGACTCTCGGCATATGCTCCCTGATTTCCTGAAGCTCTCGCCCGACAATGGGCCCGCCCGCTACCGCTTTGACTGCGACGAGACGAATGCGCCCTTCGGCAAAATCAAGCACCTGCAAAGAGCCTGGGTTAGCAATGAGTTGCTCGATATTGCGCGTCACCAGTTGTTCGGGGCCGATGATGACGTCCACGGGTATCGCCCCTGATTCAAAAAGGGCCTGGTGCTCCGTAAGGTAATTGGCGGAGCGTATCCGGCTGATTTTTGTGGGGGTGCGGTAAAGCGTGAAGGCAACCGAGCAGGCAAGCATGTTGATTTCGTCGCTGTCAGTCACAGCGATGAGCATGTCAGCGTCTTCGGCACCCGCGTTCATCAGCGTCACGGGATGAGCCCCATTGCCCAGCACCGTGCGAATATCCAGTCGCTCCTGTAGGCGCTTCAGCGTAGTGGCCTGCTCATCTACAACCGTAATGTCGTTTTTTTCGTCGGCGAGATGTTCAGCGAGGGTACCGCCGACCTGTCCCGCACCGAGGATAATGATTTTCACCGGATTATGGATTCCTCGACCACGCCGCCGTCACCTTAAACCATCTCAAAGCGCCCACGCCATGTGGATTAGTCACGATGCTTGCCAAGGTAAAAGCTCGGCTGAGCCGGGCTTTTCAAGCAAGGAGAAAAACAAGCCGTCGCCTCCAGAAGGGTGGGGCAGAGTCTGCCAGCCAAACTGTGTCGGGAGCCCTTGTCCTAAAGACAGTGAATGAATAATTGATTCTTTGTGGTCAGTGAAGGCAGCAATAATGCTGTCGTTTTCCGCTTTCAAAAGTGAGCAGGTGACGTAAAGGAGTCGGCCACCCGGCTTGAGTGCCGGCCAGAGGCCGTTGAGAATCGCGAGCTGCTGCGCGCCAAATGAGGCGATATCGCCGGGTTGTCTGAGAATTTTTACATCGGGGTTGCGACGAATGACCCCCGTTGCCGAGCAGGGCACGTCGGCAAGGATCGCGTCAAATTGCTTTCCGCGGATCGACTCTTGCAGTTTGCTTGCGTCCGCGGTCACCGTTGTCATGGCGAGCCCGAGGCGTTCACTATTCTCTCTTACCCGCTGCAACCGCTGCTGACTGATATCCATTGCCGTCAGCTCTGCAAGTGCAGGTTGCTGCTCAAGAATATGACACGCCTTGCCGCCAGGCGCGGCACAGGCATCGAGCACTCGCTCCCCTGGTCTTGCTGCCAGCAAGCCCGCCACCAGCTGCGCTGAGACGTCCTGAACACTCACCCACCCCTTGTCAAAACCGGGCAGTAGCGAGACATCCACAGGCTTCTCGACTAACACTGCTTCTGGACTCAGCGGTGCGGGGGCGGCTGCGATGCCAGCCTCGTTCAACAACTGGAGATACTGGGCTCGGCTCAGGTGCCGCTGATTCACGCGCAAAAATAGTGGCGGCCTTCCTCGCGCCGCCTCGGCGATCTGTTCAAAACACTCTCCATACTCGGTAGTGAGTATTTCAAATAGCCAGTCGGGGAGAGCGTGTTGTGCCGCGGGGGTGAGCGTTTCCCTTAGACCCACTTGCTCCCGTTGATACGATCTGAGCACAGCATTGACCATCCCGGCCGCCCAAGGCTTCTTGAGGTTGCGCGTGCCGTTGACCGCCTCGGAAATCGCTGCGTGCGGTGGTGTTCGGAGGTTGTCTAGCTCATAGAGACCCACGCAAATGAGCGAGAGTAGGTCGTGGTCTTTTCGTCTCAACGCCTTTCGCAAAAATTTCTGGCACGTGGCCTGATAGAGCGGCCACTCTCTCAGCGTTCCATAGACCAGTTCCTGACAGAGCGCGCGTTGGCCTAATTCCAGCGATTCGAAACTGTGCGGTAGTAGCTGATTAAGAGATTCCCCTTGCAAAACCCGGTGGATAACAGCGGCGGCTTTTGCTCTGGGCGAGGGCATTATTAACCCCGGGTCAACGAAGTCATTTGCCGGCCCGCTCGCAATAAGTCGCGATGCCCATTGATCAATGCCGCAATGGGCTGGCCTTTTGCGCCTGGTAGTTGCGCCTCGGTAATCACCAATACCCCTTCACCGCAACTCACGCGCAGGCCGTTTTCATCCGCCGATAGTATCTGTCCAGAGGGCTGACCGGCGCCCCCAGTCTCGGCGTCAGCCGCCAGGATCTTGATGCGCTCATCATCGAGATGGGTGTAGCACCCGGGTTGAGGCTGAAATGCTCGAATGCGACGCGCCAGCTCCTCGGCACTGGCTTCCCAATTCAGGTCGCCTTCATTTTTGTCGATTTTGTGAGCGTAGGTTGCACAGTCATCCTGCTGTGGTGCGGCCCTGACTATCAGTGTTTCGATTTGATTGAGGCTATCAGCCAATGCTTCAGCACCGACTATTGCGAGCTCCGAGAGGAGCTGGCCGCTGGTGTGGTCGCTGCGAATGTCGAGGCGTCGCGACATCAGAACCGGTCCAGCATCCAGCCCGGCTTCCATCGCCATGATACTCACGCCGGTTTCGGTATCGCCGGCTTCGATGGCACGTTGAACAGGTGCCGCACCGCGCCAGCGCGGGAGCAAAGACGCGTGTACGTTGAGACAGCCCAGTGCGGGTATGGCGAGAACATTCGCCGGCAGAATCAACCCGTAGGCGACCACGATTAATAAGTCCAGTTCAAATTCGGCTAGCACTTGCTCGGCTTCACTGGTTTTGAGGGTGTCGGGTTGCCAGACGGGGAGATTAGCCTCCATCGCAAGGCTTTTTACCGGCGACGGCTGTAGCCGTTTTCCTCGACCCGCAGGCCGATCCGGTTGCGTCAATACCGCCACGAGGCGGTGTGGGCCGCTAATCAGACGGTCGAGGTGCCGCGCCGCAAAATCAGGGGTGCCAGCAAAGGCCAGTCTCAAAGGGGTTGGCATAGATCAGGCGCGGCGTTTTTGCTCTTTTACCAGCTTGCCGCGTATGCGCTGACGTTTGAGCGGAGTCAAATAATCTACGAAGAGTTTGCCTTCAAGATGATCTATTTCATGTTGCAGGCAGATCCCCATCAGGCCGTCCAGCGTTTCGGTAAATGGTTTTCCCTCTCGGTCGAGGGCCGACACCTCAACCACCTGTGGACGCTGAACGGTCTCATAGAAACCCGGAACCGACAGGCAGCCTTCGTCGTAGTTGCCGAGCGTGTCGTCTACTATCGTGATTTCTGGATTGATGAACACGCGGGGGTCGGTGCAATCCTCAGATAGGTCGATAACGATTACCCGCTCGTGAACATCGACCTGACTGGCCGCCAGTCCAATACCGGGCGCTGCGTACATCGTTTCAAACATGTCATCAACCAAGCGCTGAATTCTTGAGTCGACCGTGGCAACGGGTTTCGCACGAGTCCTGAGCCGCGGGTCGGGAAACTCGAGGATTGTCAGTAGTGCCATGTAGGACGGTTCCGAGTGGTGGGGTCTGAGCAAAGCGGAACAGTGTTCGGATTTGGTCTTGCTCCAATTCAAACGCGACCGCAGACTTAGAGTATAGCGCGCCGCCTCCATTGTGTTGGCATAAAGGGCGCGCGGAAAAAGCAGTAACAAAGGAGTGATTACTGTGAACGCAAGCAAATGGACTGCGATCTGTTCGAACGTTAAACCGTATTTTTTAAGAAATAACCGCTTTTTGCACCGGTGCCTGGGGTGTTTGTTGGCGCTGGCACTGACGACGGGGGCCGCGGCAGCACCATCTCAGGGACCGTTGCGGTTAAACCCCGATGCGCCAGGTACCTATATTGTGCAGGCGGGTGACACGCTCTGGGACATCTCGGCGTTATTTCTCAGTGATCCCTGGCGCTGGCCCGATTTGTGGCAGGGCAACCCACAGCTAGATAATCCGCACCTCATTTTTCCGGGCGATCAACTGAATCTGTTTTGGGCAGATGGCGTGCCTTATGTCGCCCGTGCAGCGCAGCATGAGTTCAAGCTCTCGCCGGCCATGAGGGCAAGCCCTCTGGCCCTCGCTATTCCGCCGATTCCTCGCGACGAGATAGAACCCTTCCTTCGCCAGCATCGCGTCGTTGAGACCACTCTAATAGAGGGGGCGTCCTATATTTTGGCGGGCGACTCGGGTCGATTGCTGAGTGGGTTAGGTGACAGGGTCTATGCCAAGGGGCGCTGGGACGGGGCGCGCAGGTTTCGACTGGTGCGTCCTCTTGACACGCTTTTTGACCCTCAAACAGGTGAGAGTCTTGGCGTGTTGGTCGTCGATGTCGGAGAAGTCATGATGGAGCAAGCGGACCCCGCCAGTCTGACTGAAGATGCTGCGGCGAAGCTGAGAGTGACAGAAATGCGATCAGAGATTCGCATCGGTGACCGACTCCTCCAGGTGGTGGATACGATTGTTGACCCGGTTTTTCAGCCGAAGGCGCCAGCTATAACAATCGATGACGCCACTATGATTGCCGTGCCGGGTGGTGTGAACCAAATCGGTGTACTGGACATTGTTGTGCTGAATCGAGGCGAGCGGGAGTCGTTACAGGTGGGCGATGTGTTGGTTATCGATCAGGCCGGACAGCTCGCCAAAGACCCCGTCACGGGTAAGTCGGTCTTGTTACCGGAGGTTCGGGCCGGCGTCTTAATCGTATTTTCGGTCTTTGAGCGGGCGAGTTTCGGCCTCGTGCTTGAGGCGACGAGGCCCTTGTCGGTGGGAGATACGCTGCGCAATCCCTAACCTGGCGGCTCAGTGATGACAGAGGATTATCTGGCGCTCTCATGAAGAAAAATGCCAGCGTAGTAAACAAGCAGACACCATGATTCAGGGATGAGAGATGGCTCACCAGTTTGGACACAACCCTGAAATCGATGGCCGTTGGTTGGCCCAGACGGATAGGGTTTATGTTGAGGGCGCCCGCTGGCTCGATCGGGTTCTTGATGCCTGCCCGACACCGGAGGCAGTGCTCGAAAGCACACCAAGTTGCATTGCAACCTCGGAGCTGGAGGCGCTGAAACAGGCCCTGTCTGCCTCGGCCCCAATCACGTTGCCCGAGGCCTTAACTGGGCCCCCTCATGGATTATGGATCGTGACACCGCGAGACATCGAATATCCACCGTTGCTGAGAGAATGCAGTGACCGGCCCCCCTTTTTATTCGCCATGGGTGACCCAAGACTGCTCGACATGCCAATGTTGTCCATTGTCGGCACGCGGAAACCTTCTCTTGACGGCCGAAGGGCGGCAACTGAATTCGCTACCGCCGCCGTGCAGGCCCACTTTTGTGTGGCGAGTGGCCTGGCGCTGGGTATCGACAGCCTCGTGCACGATGCCGCTATGCGGGCAGATGGTTTGACTGTTGCAGTGTTGCCGTCTGGCATCGATCAGATCTATCCGCGTCGACATGAACATCTGGCCCGCCGGATTGTAGGCAGTGGCGTATTGGTCAGCGAATTCCCATTACGCTCTCCCCCTAGGAGACATCATTTACATCGTCGTAATCGGACCTTGTCCGGGTTAAGCGGTTCGACTTTGGTCGTCGAGGCGGGGCGACCTAGTGGTACGCTGCTGACGGCCTCAGCCGCAGCGGACCAAGGCAGGAATGTGTTGGTGCTACCGTGGTCGATTTATCACACCGGTGGTGCTGGCTGTCATTACCTCCTCCGCGATGGCGCCGAACTCGTGCAGTCGGTGGAGGATCTGTTTGCCTGCCTTGGCGTGCACCCAGATTACCCAGCCTCAAACTCGGTCCCAACACCAATGGGCGCCGAGTCTGAGTGGCCGTTGGCGAGTGTGCTAGAGAGTGATCAGCAACGCGTCATGCTGCTGTTAGGCCGAGGCGTTCATCGGGCGGAGGATATCGCCACCTCCATGGGCTGGGATATGAATCGTTGCCTGAGCTGCCTCTCGGGGCTGGAGGTCCTCGGCAGCGTTGTTCGCATGCCCGAGGGTTACAGCGCCGCTCACTAGGTTTTATGGGGCGGGCTCATTGGCCGCACGCGGGGCGTCTGAGGTAAGGTGTCGTTGCCTAGTGACTACAATGCCATATGAACACAACGCTTTCAGTCGAGCCTCACTCGCAGTGGCGTGCGCCCTATTTCTCGCAGATGCTGGCTTCAGGAGCCGTTGTGGCCTGCCCCGCCGAGGGCGTCTGGGGGCTTAGTTGCGACCCCTTTGATGAGCTGGCTGTGAAGGATCTGCTGGCATTAAAACAGCGGCCTGTTCATAAGGGGTTGATTGTGGTTGCCGACAGGGGGGAGGCATTCTCGGCTGTGCTGAGAACCCTGCCATCCTCGCAACGTAAGGCTATTGCTGCCTCGTGGCCAGGCCCCAATACCTGGCTGGTGCCGCACCGTGGTGTGTTTCCGCCATGGGTAACGGGAAACAGTGATGAGGTGGCCATTCGCGTTACCTCATCCCCCGCCTTGGCCGTCCTATGCCGGGCGTTTGATGGACCTTTGATCTCTACCAGCGCCAATCCGGCAGGGCTGGCGCCTCCGCGCCAAATGTGGGAGGTGCGGCGTTACTTCGGGACGGCGCTACCCTGCATGCCCGGCGCTATTGACGCGGCCGGGAAACCATCAACAATACGTCGAGCGAGTGATGGAACTGTCATTCGTGTTTAGGTTGGTCGGTCGAGAGAACGATAAATTAAACGGGGGTATTCGGTGGACGCGACGGCAGTAGAGAGCTACCTCACAGGATTGCAATCGAAAATTTGCTCAACGCTCGAATCAATCGATGGTGGTGCGACATTTGCCACTGAGTCATGGGATCGACCCGAGGGTGGGGGTGGCGTCAGCCGTGTACTGGCAGAGGGCTATGTGATTGAGAAGGGGGGTGTGAATTTCTCGCATGTGGTGGGCGCGGGCATGCCCGCCTCCGCGACCCAGCATCGACCCGAACTGGCGGGACGCAGTTTTCGTGCAATGGGGGTCTCTTTGGTGATTCACCCCAGAAATCCGCATGCGCCGACCTCCCATGCCAATGTGCGCTTATTCATGGCTGAAAAGCCAGGTGAGGAGCCCGTCTGGTGGATGGGCGGCGGATTCGACTTGACGCCTTATTATGGCTATGAGGAGGATGCCGTTCACTGGCACCAGACTGCCAAGGCAGCGTGTGATCCGTTTGGCGAGGAGACCTACCCTCGCCTCAAAAAGTGGTGCGATGACTATTTCTATCTGCCGCATCGACAAGAGCCGAGGGGAGTGGGTGGTCTGTTCTATGACGATTTAAACGAATGGGGTTTCGATCAAACATTCGCGTTTATGCGGAGCGTTGGCGACGGCTTTCTCAGCGCCTACGTGCCGATTCTGGAGCGTCGAAAAGATGCGCCTTGGACCGAGGCTCAGCGACATTGGCAACTGTATCGAAGAGGCCGCTACGTGGAATTCAATCTGGTCCACGACCGAGGAACCCTTTTTGGCTTGCAAACCAATGGCCGCACGGAGGCGATCCTCATGTCTTTACCGCCACTAGTGCGCTGGGAATACGGCTACTCTCCAGATGACGGCTCTCCTGAGGCGACGCTCATGACCGATTTTTTGCGGCCCCGGGATTGGCTTGGTCTTGAGACCGCAGCGGACTCTCGGTAATCAGCATGCAGCGTATTTCAATGCGCCGACGGGAAGCCAACGGCAGGCTGCGTAATGACCGATAGCTCGTTTCCCGGCCGATTTGCGGTGGTGGGTAACCCGATCCATCACAGCCTGTCGCCTACGATACACTCGGCCTTTGCCGCGCAAATGGGCCGAGACATCGATTATCGCGCGGAACTGGTGGCAATCGATAGCTTCGAGACATGGGTGAGCCACTTTTTTGAGCGGGGTGGTCTTGGTCTCAACGTTACTTTGCCTTTTAAAAGCCGGGCTTTCACCTTGGCGGATCAGGTCACCTCGCGGGCAAAGATGGCAGGCGCCGCCAATTTTCTTAGGCGGGCGGCGGATGGTCAGGTCATCGCGGATAATACTGACGGCAAAGGATTGGTCACCGATATCACCGGCGGCGCAGGCTGGCCACTGAAGGATGCGCGGATTTTGATTGTTGGTGCGGGAGGCGCCGTCAAAGGAGTGATACCGGCGCTTCTGGAGGCGGGGCCTGCCGAGATTTTCATCGCGAATCGAACGCCAGAGCGTGCGGCGTCTTTGGCATCAGACTGGGCCAGCAGGGACGCCCGCGTTCGGGGTGGCGGCCTCACTGCAGCGAATTCGGGGCCGTGGAATCTGGTGATTAACGGCACCAGCACAGGGCTCGCCGGTGAGATGCCGGCACTCCCGGAATCAATGCCCCTGACTGACGCATACGGCTATGACATGGCTTATGGCGCGGGCCCCACTCCATTTATGCGCTGGGCTGAAGGACGCGGGGCAGCGGCCGTACGAGATGGATTGGGCATGTTGGTCGAACAGGCCGCAGAAAGTTTCTATCTCTGGTTGGGTCACTACCCTGACACCAGCAGCCTCATTGATACCTTAAGGGCCGCCCGCGCCACAGATTAACCTTCCTTGCCCAAGTACCGCTGCTTGAGGGAGACGTAACCCTGCGCACTGTATGGGAGAAAGCTCACTTCATTGTCTGTCAGTGCCCGGACCTCCCTTGCTGGGGTGCCCGCATAGAGGTGTTTGCTCCGGAGGCGCTTTCCGGGCGTCACGAGCGCGCCGGCGGCGATCATGACGTCGTCTTCCACAACGACTTGGTCCATGATGATGGCGCCCATCCCAACCAGCACGCGATCGCCTACGGTGCATCCGTGCAGTAGCGCGCGGTGGCCAATCGTCACGTCTTCACCGATATGCAGTGCAAACCCGCCGGGGTTATACGGGCCATCATGTGTCACGTGCAGCACGGTGCCGTCTTGAACATTGGTCCTTGCGCCAATCCTGATAATCTGCACGTCGCCTCGCATCGAAGTGTGCGGCCAGACGCTGACGTCGTCACCCAGCCAGACGTCTCCCATGACGACGGCGGTCGGATCGATCATGACCCGATCTCCTATGGTGGGCGTGATACCTAAAACACTGCGGACATTTGCCGCGCCCTCAAAACTTTCCGCTGTCACCTGCCATCTCCGGGTTGTGCTGTGCCCTACCTAAGGGCATTGCGAGCCCATTTGCTGATGCGCTTGAAGTGCCGTCAGGATTGCTACACTGTGAATTTGATTACTGATGAATACACCTAACCTGCGAGACGAGTATGTCGGATTCCAGCGCTGAACCCAAACAACGGCAACGCTTTATTGCGGGAGCGGTATGCCCGCGTTGCGGCGCGATTGATCGCACGGTCATCGATGTGGTAGCTGATCAACGAAGGTGTATTGAGTGCGAGTTTGTCGAAGCGCGCCCCGCGGCTCCGGCGGAGGTGCCGGCTACACGGGTTACCCGCCCGTCTGCGCGTCGAGTGGAAACCCCTGCGGAAAACATCAAGCTAATCGACTAATTAGCTCAACTTTTATTCCTCTCCCGGCGGCAGATGTGATTCCTGCTTTTAAAGGAAATTCGTAAAAAGCGTTGGCATTGATAGAAGTGACCCACGACGATACCGGCCGTTCAGGGGGTGTGACCTTTTCCCCATGGATTTTGCAATAACTTCGTTATAATCCCGGCGCTTTTTCGCCCCCTCAGTGGCTCGGGGACAAGCGCCACGGAAACAATTGGAGTCCGCACGCGATGGGGAAACGTGTCTCAGTAGCGGCCGTGGCGTTTTTTACGCCATTAGCGGCAGCAGAAAATCAGTTAAACATGTCGCCGGGCGTGACCGAGATCGGTGCTGACATTTTTCAGCTCCACATGCTCATCATGTGGATTTGTGTCGCAATCGGCGTCGCGGTTTTCGCGGTCATGTTTTACTCGATTTACGCCCACAGAAAATCCAAAGGTCATCAGGCCGCCCAATTCCACGAAAGCACGCGGGTAGAGGTGGCGTGGACCGTTGTGCCCTTTCTGATTCTGATCGCAATGGCCGTCCCCGCGACTTCGACCCTCTTAGAGGTCTACGACAATGACGAAGCCGAGCTGGATATTCTCATCACGGGGTATCAATGGAAGTGGAAGTACGAGTATCTGAACGAGTCGGGCGAGCCCGTCGCTTTCTTCTCGAACCTTGCTACGTCGCAGGAGGAGATCTACAACACCGAGCACAAGGGCGACAATTACTTGCTCGAGGTCGACGAGCCATTGGTGATTCCTACTAACACCAAAGTCCGTTTTTTGGTTACCGCCAATGACGTGATCCATTCGTGGTGGGTGCCTGAGATTGCTGTAAAGCGTGATGCCATTCCTGGCTTTATTAACGAGGCATGGACCCGTGTTAATGAAGAGGGAATTTACCGCGGTCAATGCACAGAGCTGTGCGGTGCCCACCACGGTTTTATGCCGGTAGAGGTGCACGCAGTATCGCCAGAAGATTTTGACGCGTGGCTGTTGGCGAAGCGCGGCGCAGCTGCAGCGCAAACCCAGCTTGCCATGCAAACGCTGTCGGTTGACGAGCTCATGAACAGGGGAAAGGCGGTTTACGACAGCTCCTGCCTTGCCTGTCATGGGTCTCAGGGAGAAGGCGGTATCGGCAACGCCATTGCCGGTAGCACTGTCGTTTTGGGCGATCTTTCATCTCATATGGCCGTCGTTGCTGGTGGTGTTTCTGGCACGGCGATGCAGGCATTCGGCGGTCAACTTAATGATGTCGAGCTGGCAGCTGTGCTGACATATCAGCGCAATGCCTTCGGTAACAACACGGGCGATGTCGTCCAGCCTGGCGATGTAGCCGGCATGAAGAACGGTTAAGGGGAGCACGTAATGGCTGATCACCACGGACCCGCCCAGGGTATTTCACGCTGGCTATTTACCACTAACCATAAAGACATTGGGACCATGTACCTGTGGTTTTCTTTTGCCATGTTTTTGCTTGGCGGATTTTTTGCCATGGTGATTCGAGCCGAGCTTTTCCAACCAGGCATGCAATTGGTTGAGCCCGGTTTCTTCAACCAAATGACGACTCTGCATGGTCTGGTGATGGTTTTTGGAGCAATCATGCCGTCCTTTGTAGGGTTGGCCAACTGGCTGATCCCCATGATGATTGGCGCACCAGACATGGCGCTACCGCGCATGAATAACTGGAGTTTTTGGATTCTTCCGCCGGCTTTTCTGATGCTGGCATCGACCTTATTTATGGAAGGGGGGGCGCCTGCTTTTGGCTGGACCTTCTACGCGCCACTCTCCACGACTTACGCGGCGCCCTCGGTCACCTTCTTCATTTTCGCGATCCATATTCTCGGCGTGTCCTCAATTATGGGGTCGATCAACATTATCGCGACAGTGATGAATATGCGTGCGCCGGGCATGACCTATATGAAAATGCCGATGTTCGTCTGGACCTGGCTAATCACCGCCTTTTTGTTGGTTGCGGTGATGCCAGTTTTGGCGGGTGCAGTAACGATGATGTTGATGGACATCCATTTTGGTACCAGCTTTTTTAGCGCCGCAGGTGGTGGCGATCCCGTGTTGTTCCAGCACATTTTTTGGTTCTTTGGTCATCCTGAGGTCTACATCATCATCCTGCCAGCGTTTGGTGTTGTATCCCAAATTATTCCGGCCTTTTCGCGAAAGCCACTGTTTGGCTACGCTTCGATGGTTTACGCCACGGCATCGATTGCCTTCCTGTCATTCATCGTGTGGGCGCATCACATGTACACCGTTGGAATGCCGATCGCGGGAGAGCTATTTTTTATGTACGCCACCATGTTGATTGCGGTACCCACGGGGGTAAAGGTGTTCAACTGGATCTCGACCATGTGGCGTGGTGCATTGAGTTTTGAGACACCCATGCTGTTTTGCATCGGCTTCTTGATCCTGTTCACGTTGGGCGGCTTTACGGGTCTGATGCTGTCGATCGCACCGGCAGACTTTCAGTATCACGACACCTACTTTGTTGTGGCGCACTTCCACTATGTCATGGTGGCGGGCGCCGTATTCTCTATGACGGCTGCAGTTTATTATTGGCTACCAAAGTGGTGTGGCCGGATGTACAACGAAGCGATGGGGAAGACGCATTTCTGGGTCTCTTTTATAGGGTTTAATATCACTTTCTTCCCGCAGCATTTTGTCGGCCTGGCCGGCATGCCTCGCCGGATACCAGACTATGCGCTGCAGTTCGCGGACTTCAACATGATGTCTTCGATCGGTGCGTTCATTTATGGCGCCTCGCAATTACTCTTCCTCTACAACGTGGTTGCCACCATCGTAGCCGGCAAGCCTGTGAGCGAAGAGAAAGTGTGGGATGGTGCCGAGGGACTTGAGTGGACGGTTGCAACGCCGGCCCCTTACCACACCTTTGAAGAGCCACCGCTGGTACCTAAACCTGCCGGCACTATTTGATGGCGCGGTCATTGGGCAGGAGTAGTCAGTGGGTCGCTTGCGCCTGAGTCGGGTCCCGGCGGTTGATACCGCATTGAAGCTGTCGGCTGTTGCCGTGGCCATGTTCGCGTTTGTCTTCGTCGTCATGGTGCCGCTCTACAATGTGTTGTGCGACGCGCTTGGCATTAACGGCAAAACAGTGAATCAGGCCTATACATCAGTGCCTGCAATGATAGACGAGAGCCGTGAGGTCACGGTGCAGTTCGTCGCCGTCAACAACGACGGCATGCCCTGGGGCTTTGCGCCCGACACCCGTGTAATGCGTGTCCACCCCGGTGCTGCCAACGGCGTTGTATTCAAAGCCTTGAATCCCACAGATAACAGCATGGTGGCCCAGGCGATACCGAGCGTATCCCCGAGCAGAGCTGCGGCTTACTTCCACAAGACCGAATGTTTCTGCTTCGACGAGCAGGTATTGGCGGGCCAGTCGGCGGCGGAAATGCCATTGCAGTTTATCGTCGATCAGGATCTGCCACGTGATATCCATACGATCACACTTTCATACACACTATTTGACGTCACCGATACAGCGACCGATCGGTTGGCTTCGCGCTAACGGCTGACTCAGGAGACACTCATGGCCAGTTCATCATCCGCATCAGCAGGTCACGAAAAATACTATGTGCCCGAGTCGTCCAGCTTGGCAATCAGAGCGACGATTGGGCTGATTTTGTCAGTCTTTGGCGCCGCGCTGGTGCTCAATGACATGACCTATGGAAACAACGAGGGTTCCAGCAACTCGGTGTGGGTGCTGACCGCCGGGTTGGTCTTTTTTATCTTCACGCTGGCCAGTTGGTTTGGCACTGCCATCCGCGAAAATCTCGCGGGGATGAACAGCAGCCAGCTCCACCAGAGCTATGTCTTGGGAATGTTCTGGTTCATTTTCTCTGAAGTGATGTTTTTCGCGGCATTTTTCGGCGCACTGCTGTACGTGAGGCAGTTCGTCGGCCCTTGGTTGGCCGGAGAGGGAGAGGGCGGCCGCATGAACGGCTTGCTGTGGCCCGGGTTTGAGTTTGCGTGGCCGCCCGTAACAACGCCTCAGGAGGTCGTGGGCGGTGTGGACGCTCAAGCCATCGCAAACAATGGTGCTTTTGTCTCGCAGGAAACGTCCATGGCCCCCGCAGACGCTCACGCGTGGTACGCGTGGTTGCCGATGTGGAATACCCTTATTTTGTTGTCATCCAGCGCGACGGTTCACGTTGCACACACCGCGATCCTCGCCGACAACCGAGAGAAGTTTAATATCTGGCTGGGTATCACGGTGGGCTTGGCGCTAATTTTTCTGGGCTTGCAGGCCGCTGAGTACTACGAAGCTTATGCGCTTTATGGCTTGACGCTTAATTCCGGCATCTACGGTTCCACCTTCTTCATGCTGACCGGCTTCCATGGCTTTCATGTCGCCATGGGGATGACAATGCTGTTGATTCAGCTGGTGCGTTCAGTCAGACGAAAACACTTCACTGCCACCGATCATTTCGGCTTCGAGGCTTCAAGTTGGTATTGGCATTTTGTAGACGTGGTGTGGGTGTTCCTGTTCTTGTTTGTCTACATTCTGTAAGCTTTCGAGCTTCGATAAGGGCGCTGCTGCGCCCTTTTTAATTGGTGGGTCTGGGTGTTGATTGGCGCAGGCTGAATGTGCTCACTGGATGGTGCCGAAGTCTGAAGGGGCAGCCCGCCTCACTCCGGTTGAGCAGCCTCGTTAGCACCGGGCCCTGGGTCCCAGGGATTTTGGTGCCCCAATTGGCCAGTCATGACGCCGTAGAGAATCACCAGCAGAAGACACGCCCCGATACCCAGACGAGCCCCCAGAGAGGTGAACAGGCGCTTCTTTTGAGGGTTGCCCTGGTCTGACATGAGAAACACCAAACCCGACGCGAGGCTGGCGACAAGCGCTATCATAAGTAGCACGATGACTGTCTTAAGCATGGTTCATGTCCTGGCGAGTCTGCGTCTTGGCGGCTCCGACAAGCGGTAATTGAGAGAAGCACTGCTATGCATTTTAACCGAACCTTAGGACCCCTGGCGGTAAAGGGGGATCTCAGAGCGCTGGTCGCCGGCATAATTTTGCTGGGACTGTTGATTAATCTGGGGTCGTGGCAGTTGGCCCGCGCAACCGAAAAATCTGCCTTGGTGGATCGGTGGGAGGCGAGGGCAGCGTTACCGGCAGTGCACCCCAAGACCCTCTCGACCGAACCCCCGGAACGCTTTGCGGACAGGCAGGTAAGGTGGCGAGGGCTGTTCCAAGCGGAGGATTACTTATTGCTGGACAATCGGATCCACCAAGGGCGGGTCGGTTACCACGTCGTCGCCTTGGTGAGCGCTGAAGATGTGCTGGTGCCCGTCAATTTGGGGTGGTTGGCGGGTGACCCCAGTCGCCGAACTGAGCCCACACCGGTGTTACCCGAGGGTCTCGTTTCGGTCTCGGGGCGGGTTTATGTGCCGACGGGCACGCCGCTCATGATGCAGAAACCCGAAGCACCGGCATCTCTGCCCGCTACGGTGCAGACCCTCTACTGGGACGATTGGCAGCGGTCCCTGTCCACGCTGACGGGTCGCGCCGTTTTCCCATTTGAGGTTCGCGTTGATCAGCGTTCCCCGCTCGCCTTTGCTGCTGAATGGCCGATAGTGAATCAGTCGCCCGCAAAACACATCGGTTATGCCATTCAGTGGTTCGCGATGGCAGCTGTACTTGTGTTCATCGGAGTGTGGCGCCTGACGAATGTTGGCGCAATCTTGGCCAGGCGAACCTCGCCGTGACCGGCGCTGCAGTCTCTGCAGAGCAGCGCCGAGCCCGGTGGATATTGATCCTCATCGCGGGGATTCCCCTCTCTATGGTGCTCGCCGCTACCGCGCTCTGGTGGGCGGTTGAAGAGGGCCATGTTGATATTGTTGGTAGCGTCGGCACCGCGAATCACGGCGAGTTGATCAATCCGCCTCGTAATGTGACCGAGGTGGTGTTCCAGCACGAGGGTGGTGCTGACACGGTGTGGACGGATCTGCCAGCCAAGTGGCGATTGCTGGTTGTTCTGCGTGGCGGCGTCTGCGATGACGTCTGCCGAAGCCAGCTTTACCAGACTCGACAGATCCACGTTGCGCTGGGGAAAGAATTCAACCGGGTGGGTCGGGTGGTACTGGGTGATGTGAGGACTGCCTCGGTGGCGGTCGTTGGATCAGATGCTGAAAGTCAAACACAGAGCGGGTTATTGGATTGGCTGGCGCAGCAACATGTCGGGGTCATATCGCTGACCCTTTCCCCCGCTGACTTGGCTGCGCTGTTACCCGAGGCCGTCGATCAGCCGCGACAGTGGTACGTTGTGGACCCCGCCGGCTGGATCATGATGCGGATATCAGATGACCTCTACTACAAAGACGTGATCAGCGATCTGCGGTTTTTATTGAAGCATTCGGGAGGTTGAAGCAGCTTGGCGGAGTCTACTCAACGCGGCGTACGCTGGACGGTTTTCGGCGTTCTACTGTTTATGCTCGTTGTAGTAGTGAGCTTCATTCATCGCGTTGGCGAGCCGCGCCTCATGAGCCTTGCGGAAACCCGCGCAAACGGCTTATTTCTCTTCGATACCCCGCGAGACCCCGGTGCGTTTTCATTGATGGACCACCATGGCACGCCATTCACCCCGCGATGCGCTAGCAAATCGCTGGACACTGATTTTTTTTGGCTTCACCCACTGCCCTGATATTTGTCCCACTACGCTCGCGGAGCTGGCGGAGCTCAAAGCACAGCTCGTTGATACCGAAGCCAAAGACATGCAAGTCGTGATGCTAACGGTCGACCCGGCGCGCGACACGCCTGCCCGTCTGGCGGATTATGTGCCGTACTTCCATCCGGATTTTTTGGGCGTGACGGGAGAGTTTGCCGATATTCTCAGTGTGGCGCAGCGCCTCAATGCGCCGTTTCGCAAGGTAAGTGAGCCAAATGGCGGTTATCAGATGGAGCACAGCGCCAATGTGATGCTGATGAATCCGCGCGGCGATTACCATGGTTTTTTTCGTGCACCACTCGACATACCCAAAATGCGGGTAACCTTACGCTCTACCCAATACTTGTGGGAGCACTGACTCCATGGCTAACCGGCTGATTCTGGTCGACGGATCCTCATACTTATTTCGGGCTTACCATGCACTGCCGGCCCTCACCAACTCCAAAGGTCTCAATACCGGTGCGGCCAAGGGAGTGATTGGAATGATTCGGAAACTGGAATCGGACTATGCTGCTGACCAGGTGGTGGTCGTCTTTGATGCTAAGGGCCCCACTTTTCGGAATGAGATCTTCGCGGAGTACAAGGCCAATCGCCCTCCAATGCCCGATGAACTCCGAGAACAAATCGAGCCGATTCACAGCGCCATTCGGGCGATGGGCCTGCCTTTAATCTGTATTAGTGGTGTTGAGGCCGACGATGTCATTGGAACCCTGTCAGTCGAGGCTGCTGCCAGCGGACGCGAAGTCGTCATTTCGACCGGTGACAAAGACATGGCGCAGCTGGTGAATGATCACGTGACGCTGATCAACACGATGAACAACACGGCGATGGATCGCGATGGTGTGATCGCCAAGTTTGGCGTCCCTCCCGAGCTGATTATCGATCTACTGGCGCTGATGGGCGACAAGGTCGATAACATTCCAGGCGTTGCGGGGGTGGGCGAAAAGACGGCTACCGCTTTATTGCAGCATCTTGGCGGGCTCGAGTCGATATACGCGCAGCTAGACGCGGTGGCGGAACTGCCGATTCGCGGCGCCAAAAGTCTCGCCAGTAAGCTAGAAGGTGCAAAAGCGGACGCCGACCTCAGCTATGAGTTGGCGACGATTAAAACGGATTGCGATCTCGGCCTTGCCGAGGGCGATCTTGACTCAAGCCCCTCCGATCAGGGAGCCATGATTGCACTGTTTCGTGAGTTGGAGTTCAAGACCTGGCTGGACGCATTGTTGCAGGGCACCGATGGCGCGCAACTACCTGCAGCAGGCCAGCAGGCCGAGGGGGAGTTATCGGGTGCCGAGCCTGGACAGGCGAGCGAGCCGGTCGAGGTGACGACTGTGCTCGATCAATCGACTTTTGATGACTGGCTGGGCAAGTTGAAGCAGGCAACGTTGTTTGCTTTTGATACTGAGACGACCAGCCTGAATTACATGGTCGCAGAGGTCGTGGGCGTCTCCTTCGCAGTGGAGCCTGGTGCCGCAGCTTATGTGCCTTTGGCGCATGATTACCCCGGCGCCCCCGACCAGTTGAGTCGCGACGAGGTGCTCGAGGCATTGAAACCACTGCTTGAGGACGAGCGGGTTGCCAAAGTCGGCCAGCATCTGAAGTACGACGCCAATGTATTGGCCAATCACGATATTAGGCTTCGCGGTATTCACGAGGACACCATGCTCGAATCCTATATTCTCGATGCGGTGGGGAGTCGTCATGACCTGGACACGCTGGCATTGAAGTATCTGGGTCAACGTACCATTCATTTCGAGGATATTGCGGGCAAAGGCGCAAAGCAGCTGACTTTCAATCAGGTGACCATCGAGCAGGCAGCACCTTACGCAGCCGAGGACGCGGAGGTCACACTGCGCTTACACAGACTTTTGTCTGAAAAGCTCGATGCGGAGCCTCAGCTGTCAGCGCTATATCGTGAGCTGGAGATCCCTCTGGTTTCCGTATTATCCCGGATTGAGCGCAATGGAGCGCTCGTCTGCCGAGATACGCTGGCCGCCCACAGCAAGGAGTTAGGGGAACGGATTCTCGCGTTGGAATCGCAGGCCCACGATTTGGCGGGCGGGCCTTTTAACTTGGGGTCTCCAAAGCAGCTGGGTGAAATTCTCTTTAACCAGCTTGAGCTTCCTGTCCTGAGGAAGACACCTAAGGGCGCACCATCCACGGCTGAAGATGTCCTCGCTGAGCTCGCCTTGGATTACCCGTTGCCTGCGGTGCTCATGGAGTACCGCGGTCTTAGTAAGCTGAAATCAACCTACACCGACAAACTACCCGAGATGATTGACCAGCGGACGGGCCGTGTACACACCTCATACCATCAGGCGGTCACAGCAACGGGACGTCTGTCCTCGTCAGACCCCAACTTGCAAAATATCCCGATCAGGACGGAGGAGGGCAGGCGCATTCGCCAAGCTTTTATCGCCGCACCTGGTAATAAGATTGTGGCAGCGGACTACTCCCAAATCGAGCTGCGCATCATGGCCCACCTTTCACAGGACACTGGACTGTTGACTGCTTTTGCAGAAGGGCTCGATGTGCACAGTGCGACCGCAGCAGAGGTGTTCGGCGTAGGGATCGACGCGGTGTCCGGAGACCAACGGCGCAAGGCCAAGGCGATTAACTTTGGTTTGATTTACGGTATGTCCGCCTTTGGGTTGGGCAAGCAGCTGGGTATTGGTCGAAACGAAGCGCAGGAGTACATCGACCTCTACTTCGCGCGCTATCCGGGGGTGGCAGACTATATGGCCCGCACTCGAGAGTCGGCGCACAATGTCGGCTACGTCGAGACCTTGCGGGGGCGGAGGCTCTACCTTCCTGAAATTAATGCGCGTAATCGCCAGCGACAACAGGCAGCTGAGCGCACTGCGATTAATGCACCCATGCAAGGCACGGCCGCCGATATCATCAAAATGGCGATGCTCGCGGTCGATGACTGGTTGGACGGTTCAAAGATTAATGCGCGCCTGATTATGCAGGTCCATGATGAGTTAGTCTTCGAAGTTGAAGCAGGCGCAGTCGATGATCTCCGTTCAAGGGTCTGTCAGTTGATGTCAGATGTAGGGTTGCTGGATGTGCCGCTTTTGGTCGATGCGGGCGCCGGCGACAACTGGGATCAGGCGCATTGAGCCCGGTCAGTCATCCTCGCCCTGGTCTGGGGCATCGTCGAAAACCGAAGAGTCCGTTAGCCAGTTATTAAGTTGCCGGCCGAGCGTATCCACTCCCTGTCGTTTTAAAGAGGAGAATAGCTGGACACTGATCAGGCCTGATTGTGTCGAGAGCTCCCCGCGCACCGACAGCAGCGTACTCTGCGCGGGCCCTCGCTTTAACTTATCTGCCTTGGTGAGCAAAATATGTACCGGCATGCTGGCGGTCACTGCCCAGCCTAACATTTGCCGGTCGGGCTCAGTCAGTGGATGGCGAATATCCATTAACATCACCAGGCCCCGCAAACTTTCCCTGTATTGAAGATAGCGCTCGAGCTGCTGGTTCCACTTTTTTTTGACGGCCAGAGGCACCTTGGCAAAGCCGTATCCGGGGAGGTCGACCAAGCGCTGGTGATCACTCAACGAAAAAAAATTGATCAGTTGAGTACGCCCTGGTGTCCGGGAGGTGCGCGCCAGCTTTCCTTGATGGGTGAGAGTGTTGATTGCACTCGATTTGCCAGAGTTGGACCGCCCCGCAAAGGCGACCTCGGAGCCGAAATCGGTTGGTGCATTTTCGATGGCGCTCGCACTCTGTAAAAACGCGGCCTTGCGAAAATTAAGTGTCTCCGTAGCGGCCTGAAAGTCGGTCATTTTGCGATTTGTGCCACGACAAGGAACGTCTATAATGCCACGCTCTCCGGGCGGCTATGCCTGAAATCATCGTTAATTTTCGCGGCATGCGCTGTCGATGATGCGGTGTTAATGGCCAATCAGTGAGAATAGAGTGACGTTTGAACGAGGTGTCGTTGACTGACGAACGTAACAGGAATTTTTTGCGCCGCGTTGCTCGCGACGCACGCCGGCGTCGGGCTGGCAAGTTAATGACAAAGATCAGAGGGTTTGACCATGAGAACAGCAGAATTGATTCACACCATTGCTATCCGTGGCGCTGTCGTCGCCGCATTGGCTTCGGCTCCGGCAGTATTTGCGGGTGATTCGCCGCCTCAGTACGCGGCTTCTTGCGGCGCTTGTCATGCCGTTGGCGTCGCTGGCGCACCTGCGACGGGCAACGCTGAGGCATGGGCTCCTCGCATGGAAAAAGGTATGGAGGCACTCGTCGCCTCGGTCCGCAATGGCCTCAACGCCATGCCCCCTGGCGGCTTGTGCAACAGTTGCAGCGACGAAGACTATGCTGCGTTAATCACCTATATGTCGACGGCTCAGTAAGCGCCGACTATAAGGTTCGAGCAGGGGAGCTTTCGGGATGGCGATCAGCCAGATCTCAGTGAAGACTGCCTCGCTGGAAAGTTTTAATTGACAGGTGTTCCTATGTTTCAGTCTGTAATCAACGTGTTTTGTGCGCTGGTCATGGTTCTCGTGAGTGCTCACGCGCTGGCCGCGGGGGACAGTGAGGCGGGTCAGGCCAAAGCGGCGACGTGCGTGGCGTGTCACGGCGTAGACGGCAACAGTGCCGTGCCAACCTTCCCTAAATTGGCGGGTCTTGGCCACAAATACCTACTTAAGCAAATGCAGGACATCCGTGACGGTCGACGCCCGGTGGCGCTAATGGCCGGTCAGGTTGACAACATGTCAGATCAGGACCTTGCAGACATTGCCGCCTTCTATAATGAGCAGTCGCGCACTGGCGGTATGGCAGATCCCGAGAAGGTCGCGCTGGGTCGCAAGGTATATTTGGCGGGTATTGCCGAACGCCAAGTGCCTGCTTGCTCTGGGTGTCATAGTCCAACAGGCAACGGAAACGGGCCCGCAGGCTACCCAGCATTGAGAGAGCGGTCAGCATGCCGAGTATATTGCTGCGCAGCTTAAAATGTTCCGTAAGGGCTATGAAGACCCCAGCGGCCGCACCAACGGCGGCGAAGCGAAGATCATGCGGACCACGGCCTTTCGGATGAGCGATATGGAGATCGAGGCGGTGGCAAGCTATATTGCCGGGTTGCAGCCTACCCCTTGAGTTGCCCGGGGCACTGACCCCGTCTCCGAGTAGATTCCAAGGAGAGAGCACGTTATGACACTGACTCGTTATTGCCTTTTCGCACTTGTCGCGTTGTTGAGTCACCCTTTGGCCTGGGCGGAAGATCGCTGGGTCGAAGGTCAGCACTACCAAAGCCTCAATCCGCCGGTTGCTGTTGGGCGCGGAACAGATGTGGTGGTAACAGAGTTCTTTTGGTATGGCTGCGGCCACTGCTACACCTTCGAGCCCATGCTGACCGCCTGGGGTAAGCAGCTACCCGAGGGCGCGGTGTTGCAACCGTCTCCAGCAGTCTGGAACGACTCGATGCGTATCCATGCCAAGGCCTACTACCTGACAGAGGTTCTGGGTGTCAAAGAAACGGTGCATCCGGTGATTTTTGATGCGATGCATGTTGACAGAAAACGACTCGTTTCGCGTTTGGAGCTCCGCGATCTGTTCGAGGACAATGGCGTAGATCCTGAAAAGTTCGATAAGGCCTTTGACTCTTTCGGCGTGGATTCTCAAGTCCGCCAGGCGGATTCCCGGGCGCGGTCAGCGAAGATTTCCGGTACGCCCTCGATGATGGTGGCGGGAAAGTACCTGATCGAGACGCGGTCTGCGGGTGGGCAAACCAACATGCTGGAGATTGCTCGCTTTCTGGTTGAGAAGGAGTTAGCGGCGCGCTGACTACTGCTCCGGCACAGAAACGGCGGTTTTTGTAATCACTCGGCGAAGCTCGAAGCTGGAGTGTACCCCGGTCACCCCCGGGATCCTTGTCAGCTGACCCAACAAGAACTGTTCGTAATGGGTCATATCTCGCACGACTGCCTTGAGTAGATAGTCGGCACTTTGGCCCGTCACCACGCAACAGTCCACAACCTCTGGTAAGTCGGCAATAGCGGATTCAAAAGCTTCGAACCGCTCCGGCGTGTGCCGGTCCATGGTGACACTAATGTGTGCCGTTAAATTCAGCCCTAGTTTCTTGGGATCAAGCACCGCGACTTGATGGGTGATGACACCCTCCGTGACAAGTCGTCTGACTCGCCGGGCGCAGGGTGTTGGCGACAGACCGACCCGCTCCGCCAGTTCAAGATTGCTCAGCGCTGCGTCTTCCTGCATCACCCTGAGGATGCGGCGATCAAGCCTGTCCATCTGCATAATGTTATTAGTTGTCATATGAGGACTTTTCGACTTTTTATGCCATAGATGGCATTAATTTTAGCGTATATAGCCAAAAATAACATGGAAACAGAAGTTATTAGTGATTATCGCTACGGGCATGTCGGTACACTACTCATCCTTTCATTGTGGTGGTGTAGAAAATGGATACCCGTCGATTTGACCATAGCAAGTATCAGGCTTTTCAGCCTGTTGCCAAATCTGGCCGCCGGTGGCCGGATCAGGTGATTTCTGTGGCACCCCAGTGGTGCTCTGTTGATTTGCGAGATGGCAATCAGGCGTTGGTCGAGCCGATGAACGCCGAGCAGAAATTGCGGCTCTGGGAGTTGCTGCTGTCAATCGGATTCACGCAGATTGAAGTGGGCTTTCCGTCCGCGTCGAGCCATGACTTTGCCTTTTTGCGAAAGCTGATAGAGGAGAACCGTATTCCAGAGGGCGTGACGGTTCAGGTCCTGACGCAAGCTCGGGCTGATTTGATCGAGAAGACCTTTGCCGCGCTGGAGGGCGTAAAGCGCGCTGTAGTGCACTTTTACAACAGTACCTCGACGGTCCAACGAGAATATGTCTTCGGGCTGGATCAACAAGGCATCCTGGATATTGCCGTCACCGGCGCACGGCTGGTCAAGGAAGCCGCAGACGCGAGGCCCGATACTGAGTGGGTGTTTGAGTACAGTCCGGAGAGCTTCACGGGCACCGAGCTGGATTTTGCGGTGTCCGTTTGCGATGCAGTCAATGAGGTGCTGGCTCCGACACCCGAGCATCCTGCAATCATCAACTTGCCGGCGACGGTAGAGATGAGCACACCGAATATCTACGCCGACCAGATCGAGTGGTTTAGCGACCATGTGAAGAATCGCGATGCGCTAATTATTTCTCTCCATACTCATAACGATCGCGGCTGCGCGGTCGCGGCAGCAGAGCTGGGCGTCATGGCGGGCGCAGACCGCGTAGAAGGTACCTTGTTGGGCAATGGTGAGCGAACGGGAAATATGGACATCATGACGATGGCCATGAATCTTTACAGCCAAGGGGTAGACCCCAAGCTCGACTTTACTAACATGGATGAGATCTGCACGGTCGCGCGGGAGTGTACGCAGCTTCCCGTCCACCCTCGACATCCTTACGCGGGTGAACTGGTATTTACAGCGTTTTCAGGCAGCCATCAGGATGCCATTCACAAGTGCTTGTCTAGACGCGATGACAATACCGCGTGGGACGTTGCGTATCTGCCAATCGATCCAGCGGATATAGGCCGTACGTATCAAGAAGTGATCCGTATTAATAGCCAGTCGGGCAAGGGTGGTGTGGCGCACGTACTGCGGCGCGATTACGGGCTGGAGTTGCCGCGCTGGTTGCAGGTTGATTTCAGTGCGGCGGTGCAGGATTTGGCTGAAGACAGCGAAGCCGAGGTGTCCAGTGACGACATCTTTGCCCTGTTCACCGAGACCTATCTGAGTACAGCCGATCGCTGGCAGTTGGGTGACTATCAACTCTCAAGGCAAGATGGATCCGACGGCCTTCAGGTAACCCTGCATGGTCCTCAGGGGGAGGTCGCTCTAAACGGCAGCGGCAGCGGTGTCGTTGACGCCTTCGTGCAGGCTATGGAGCGCTTTACCGGTCGGCATATCGTGTTAGTGGAGTACTCTGAGCATACCTTGGGTCAGAGTGCCGATGCGGAGGCAGTGTGTTACGTGCAACTCAATATCGATGGGGAGCGACCCTGCGGTGTAGGCCGCAGTCACGATATTGTGCAGGCCTCCCTCGCGGCCATTCTCTCCGCGCTAGATGGCCGGGGGCTCGTACTCGCCAACGCCGCCTAGCGCTAACCCCAAAAACAGGCGCACGGGCCCCTCGCTTTGGCCTGTAAGCGCGTGCAGACGGTAGATGCTGCCCCGGCAGGAGCCTGGCAGAGTCCCTGTCGTCCAGCAAGGCTCCCAAGCGTTGCAAGAGCGCTGCTTTGTTGCGGAGTGTTGTTGGCGGTCACAGCCTGCTCAGCGACCCAGTTTATTTATAACCGCGTCGATATTCTGGTGCGCTGGTATCTCGCTGATTACGTCTCTCTCGATCGCGATCAGCGCACGCGCTTTGATCAACGGTTAGAAGCATTCCTTGAGTGGCATCGCAGCGAAGAGTTGCCGTCCTATGTGGCGTTGCTTGATGAGTCTTTAGCCATCCTCGATGACGGCGTGCCGCTGCAGGCTGCGAGGGAGATGTCTGACCGTATCGAGGAAGCGGCAATTCGTTTTCAGAACCCCTTCCTGGAGCTCCTGCTTAATACTGGCGAAGATCTGCGTCCAGAGCAGCGAGCCGAGTTTGTCGAAAACCTCCTTGCCAAGCAGGAGGAATTTGAATCCGATAGATTGGCGCGCACAGATCGTGAGTATCGGGACGATCTGGAGGCGCGTTTCGACAAACAACTGAAGCGGTATATGGGACCATTGATCTCCGAGCAGACCACTCGTATTCAGCAAGGGGTGGCGCAAATGACTCGCCTAGACCGATTCTGGCTGGAGGATCGCCGCGTGTGGATCGAGGCGCTAGCTGACATCCTGATCGCGGCAGACCCGGAGTGGCCAGACCAAGTGCGTCGATTAATTGCGGGCCGGGATGAGGCACTCCTGCCGGCGTATCGACAAGGCATCGATCACAATGGTGAGGTGATCCTGCAGTTATCTCGGGACGTCCTCATAGCGCGAACTGACAAGCAGGACCGCAAGCTCCGAGGCAAGCTGACGGCTTTACGCGACGATCTGGCTGCCTTGGCTGAGAAGGGGTCAGAGCAGAGAGTGGAGCAGGGAGCGGAGCAGGGAGTGAAACCGGGAACGGACCAGACGGGGCCGCTTGACTCTACCCAGACTCTCTACAGCGGCCGGCAGTAAACGACGGTTATCCGTCGATCAATGAGCTGTCCCGTATAGCGCCTTTGTCGGCACTGGTCACCATGCTCGCATAGACCTTCAGTGCTGTTGAAACCTGTCGGGGGCGGTCGGCTGCGGGTTGCCACGCCCGGTCCCGTTGATTCATCTCTGTACGGCGCTCGTTGAGCATTGCTTCATCAACTTTCACGTTGATGGTTCTTGCAGGAATATCAATCTCAATAAGATCGCCCGGTTCGATCAATGCTATGGCGCCGCCACCCGCGGCCTCCGGTGAGACATGGCCGATCGACAACCCCGAGGTGCCGCCAGAGAACCGACCGTCCGTAATTAACGCACAGGCTTTACCCAGCCCCTTCGATTTGAGATAGCTGGTTGGGTACAGCATCTCCTGCATTCCGGGCCCGCCTCGAGGGCCCTCGTAACGCACGATTACAACATCACCGGCTTTAACGCGATCTTCAAGGATATCAGCCACCGCCGCTTCCTGACTCTCGCAAACGTGTGCGGGCCCCCCCCCCCCCCCCCCCCCCCCCCCTGTAAATTGCAGCGACTCCTCGTCGACGCCAGCCGTTTTGACCACACAGCCCTGCTCGGCGATATTGCCAAACAATACAGCCAGCCCGCCCTCCCGGGAGTAGGCATGGGCCATCTCGCGTACACAGCCGCCCTCGCGGTCGGTGTCGAGGCTCGGCCATCGCAGGTTCTGACTAAACGCTCGTTGGGTGGGAATGCCCGCGGGGCCCGCGGCATAAAGCGTGCGGACATCCTCTGCGTCAGTCTGCATGATGTCCCAGTGAGTCAGCGCTTCGCCAAGGCTGGCGCTGTGCACTGTCGGGCAATCAAGATGTAAGAGTTCGCCCCTCGCCAGCTCTCCGAGAATGGCCATCACGCCACCCGCACGGTGCACGTCTTCCATATGGTAGAGCGGGGTACTTGGTGCAACCTTGCAAAGCTGAGGAATCTTCCGCGACAGCGAATCGATGGTCGCCATGTCGAAATCTACCCCTGCTTCCTGGGCGGCAGCCAGCAAATGCAGAATGGTATTGGTAGAGCCCCCCATGGCGATATCCAGACTCATCGCATTTTCATAGGCGCGGCGGCTGGCGATTTCCCGCGGCAGGGCTGTAGCGTCATCTTGCTCGTACCAGCGACGAGCCAGCTCAACAATTAGCCGGCCGGCGCGCAGGAACAGTTGCTCGCGGTCTGCATGAGTCGCCAATAGTGATCCGTTGCCCGGCAAGCTAAGGCCCAGCGCCTCAGTCAAGCAGTTCATCGAATTAGCGGTGAACATGCCGGAGCACGAGCCGCAGGTGGGGCACGCAGAGCGCTCGTATGCCTCGACGGTGGCATCGTCCGCGCTGGAATCGGCGGCGATCACCATCGCATCGACCAGATCCAATTTGTGCTCAGACAGTGCTGTTTTGCCCGCTTCCATGGGCCCGCCCGAGACGAATACCACAGGGATGTTTAGCCGCATGGCGGCGTTGAGCATGCCCGGTGTGATCTTGTCACAGTTGGAAATACACACCATTGCATCGGCGCAGTGCGCGTTGACCATATACTCAACCGAATCGGCGATCAGGTCCCTCGAGGGCAAGCTGTAAAGCATGCCGTCGTGCCCCATGGCGATACCGTCGTCCACCGCGATCGTATTGAATTCTTTTGCGACGCCGCCAGCGGCCTCGATTTCCCGCGCGACCAGCTGCCCAAGATCCTTGAGATGCACATGTCCTGGCACAAACTGGGTGAAGGAATTGACCACCGCGATAATCGGCTTTTCGAAGTCTTCATCCTGCATGCCGGTGGCCCGCCACAGCGCACGTGCGCCCGCCATGTTGCGGCCGGCGGTCGAGGTGCGGGATCGATATTGAGGCATCGAACTCTCCGATGATGTCAGGGAGGGAGGCTAGCTTACCACCGCCGTGTAGTTGAGGTCAGACAGCTCTTCGCAGCACCGAAGCACTGCGCTGCCAGTTATAGAGTCGTTTTTTTTCTACGGGCAATTGTTCCAGACTCGCTGTTTCAAAGCCCTGCTCAAGAAACCAATGTGTGCTCTGGGTGGTGAGCACGAATACGTGATCAAGAGATTGGTCTTTGGCTTGATTGAGCAGTTCGCTCAACAGCTGCCGGGCTCGTCCCGCGCCCCGGTAGTCGGGGTGCGTGGCGACGCAGGCAATTTCGCCGACGCGCTCATCGCGATAGGGATATAGCGCGGCGCAAGCAAGCACCCGACCATCTCTCTCGAGAATCGAGAAATGGCTGATCTCTTCTTCCAAGCGCTCTCGTGATCGCCTCACCAACGTGCCACTTTGCTCAAGTGGTCTAATGAGTTCCAGAATACTGGCGATGTCCTCTATTTCTGCGCCGCGCGCCTGCTCGTAGGGGTTTTGAGCGATAAGCGTGCCCGAACCGTCGTGCGTGAACAGCTCTTCAAGCAAAGACCCCTCGCGGGTGTAGCTGAGTACATGACTCCGCGCAACGCCCTGAGCACAGGCACGGCAGGCTGCATCACGAAGGCGCCGCTGTTCGTCATCAGCTAGTGCTAATGCTTCTGCCGAGGCGATCGTGCTTTGTCGAATCAGGCTACCATTGCTGTCGGCGAGACCTTCATGGCGATCCAGAAAGATCAGCTTGTCGGCTTCGATCGCGACTGCAACGTGCTCGGCGACTTCGCTGGCGCTGACGCTAAAGAGCTCGCCCGCGGGGGAGTAGCCCAGTGGGGAGATCAGTGCAATCGCATTGTGCTCGAGAATGCCCCGTACACCGTTTGCGTCAATGCGCCGTACCGTGCCACTGTGCAGATAGTCCACACCGTCGTGAATGCCGAGTGGTCTGGCCGTGACCAGATTACCGCCCAGCACTCTGAGTCTTGATCCTCGCAGCGGTGTGTTGGGCAGACCCATCGACAGCAACTGTTCCAGCTTTACCCTGTGCCGGCCCGCAGTTTCGCTGGCGATCGCCAGCGTGCGATCATCAGTGACGCGGACACCATGATGAAATACGGGAGGGCACTCGGGTGGCAAAGCGGCGTCTATTGCCTCTCGAGTGGCATGCACCAGAATCAGTCGAACGCCGAGCGAGTGGAGCAACGCCAGATCATGCAACAGCGTGACTAGTCCCGGTGATTCGAGGGCGCCGTTTCCGAGATAAATCACAAAAGTCCGCCCCCGGTGTGCCTTGATGTAGGGCCCCGTTTGGCGAAACCAAGCAATGTGATGATTGGTGTGGGTCATGACCTTATTTGAGGTTGCCTCAGCTGATCGCTCAGCACTCTATTTTATGGAGGGCGAATGCTACCCGAGTCATGCCACCACGAGAAAGGGTAAAAATCTTGGCGTCACAATACTGAGATGCCGAGTGGCGGGGGTTTCTTAATGCCGATAGGCTACCCCAATCTCATTGAGCATCCGTATCGATATATGTCGATAGCGCCCAACATGCCGGATTGGCAAGCGGAGTGCGTGCGCGAAGCGGTCTTATCTAGCGCGGGATCCGGGCGGTATTGTGGACATTGAGTTTGTCGTGCAGTTTTTGGTGTTGGCGCATGCGGGCGAATTTCCTTCACTGACGAGGTGGTCTGATGTCATGCGTTTGCTGAAAGCGCTGGGGCAGAAGCAATTGATTTCACCGGCCGACGCTTCGGCGCTGTCGGAGGCGTACTTGCGTACAGAGGAGCTATTCATGTACTGACCCTAGAGGGACTGGAGCCCCGAGTGGATGAAGCGGATTACTCGTCGCAACGGCAGCAGGTGCGACGCGTTGCAGAATCATTATTACCCGGACTGGAGTCGGGTTAGAATTCATGGCCCGCGCGGCGGGTAAAGCGCGCTTGCCGGGACCGGCTTGCGGCTGACAAAAAATTAAGGAAACCTGATGGATCTCTCACAACTCAACGGCCACATCTGGCTAGATGGTGAAATGGTGCCCTGGCAGGAAGCACGGGTTCATGTGCTGACCCACACATTTCATTACGGCCTAGGTGTGTTTGAGGGCGTTCGCGCCTACAAGACCCCTGAAGGGACGTCGATTTTCCGTCTTAAGGAGCACACCGACCGGCTATTCCGCTCGGCACACATTCTGCGCATGGACATGCCTTACGATAAAGAGACCCTGAACGCAGCACAACGTGAGGTTGTCAGCGCAAATGATCTGGATGAGGCGTACATCCGGCCCATGTGTTTCCTTGGCTCTGAGGGGATGGGCCTTCGTGCCGACAACCTTAAGACCCATGTCATGGTGGCGTCCTGGGCGTGGCCTTCATACATGGACCCCGAGGCCAGAGACCGCGGTATCCGTATTGCGACGTCGAGCTACACCCGCCACCACGTCAACATCACGATGTGCAAGGCGAAGGCCAACGGCAATTACATTAATTCGATTCTGGCACTCAGAGAAGCACTGGATGCGGGTTTTGAGGAGGCCTTGCTTCTCGATAACGAGGGTTACGTTGCAGAGGGCAGCGGCGAGAATTTTTTCTTGGTCCGCGATGGTGTCCTTTGCACACCGGAGCTGACATCGTGTTTGGAGGGGATTACGCGAGACAGTATTTTCCGCATTGCAGCGGATCAGGGCCTGACTGTCAGGGAAAAGCGGATTACCCGGGACGAAGTGTATGTCGCCGATGAGGCGTTCTTCACTGGCACCGCCGCAGAAGTGGTACCGATCCGCGAAGTCGATAATCGGACGATCGGTAGCGGTGCGCGCGGTCCGATCACGGAAAAACTGCAAAGCATTTATCTTGAAGCCGTGCGTGGCGAGCAACCCCAGTACGCTGAGTGGCTGGCGCCAGTGGCTGACTAAGCAGCACGGGCCTGATGGAAAGTCTCTCCAGCGGTGTTCAGTATCGGCATTGGTCAGTTGATGACGCCAAGGCCTGCGTCTTGCTCGCTCATGGTCTTGCTGAGCATACCGGTCGCTATGAGCACGTTGCCGAGCGTTTCAATGAGCGCGGTGTCGCTGTCGTCGGCCCTGACCACATTGGCCATGGTGCCTCGCCGGGTACCCGGGTTTACCTGAAAGCGTTCTCCGAATACCTCGGACCGATGCGAGCGCTCCTTGCTCGCATCGACGAGTGGTATCCGGAGCGGCCCGTGTTCCTGTTTGGCCACAGCATGGGCGGGCTTATTAGCGCCCATTTATTGCTTGAATCCCAGGCGGCGTTTCGGGGGGCGATGCTGTCCGGGCCGGCTTTCCATGCGGTCGATCCAGCGCCGGCACCTTTACTCTGGATCGGCAGGTTGCTCAAAAAGGTATTACCCAAGCTGGGGATGGTGTCTCTTGATGCGAATGGGGTGAGCCGTGATCCCGCTGTTGTGGCCGACTATCTCGCTGACCCGCTGGTCTATAACGGAAAGATTACCACCGGCCTGGGCATTGAGATGCTGGCCGCCATGGAGGTGGCGATTGCTCGGGCGGGCGAGATCAGGATTCCCACCTATATCGCGCATGGCGACGCGGACGTGATGGCGGGCCCGGAGGGCTCCCGGGCGTTTTTCGATGCGCTGGGCGCTGATGACAAAACCCTCGACTTCTGGCCGGGCCTCTACCATGAGATTCTCAATGAGCCGGAGTCCGAGGAAGTGATTGCCCGCTACGTTAGCTGGCTGGAACGGCATTTGTGAGCGCCTCGCGGGCACTGGTACTCGGTGCTGCAGGACAACTCGGCCGCGCCTGCATGCACGGTGCACCTGAGGCCATTGCGACACAGGGTTTCAGCCGGGCAAGTTGCGACGTGACTGACGATGTGGCGCTGCGCAGGGTGATGGATGAAGTGGATCCTCACATTGTCATCAATGCAGCCGCCTATACCGCTGTGGATGCGGCCGAGGAAGATCGCGATATGGCCGAGGCTGTCAACGCCCGCGCCCCCGCCATGCTGAGTGCGATATGTACACAGCGCGGTGCACGGTTAGTGCACCTGTCCACCGATTTTGTCTTTGATGGCCGTTCGCCGCGGCCCTACTTGCCTGACTCGAGCCCTGCACCACTGGGTGTTTACGGCGCGAGTAAGTGGCGGGGTGAGCAGGCCGTGCTGGCTGGTGATGCGCGCCATGTCGTGGTGCGCACCAGCTGGGTATACGGACCCGGCGGACGTAACTTTGTGTTGACCATGCTGCGATTGATGCGGGAGCAGGGGACCGTGCGCGTGGTGAACGATCAAATTGGTTCCCCCACCTCGACACAGGGTCTGGCGAAAATTTGCTGGTTGTTGGCTGAACGTGATGATGCCCGGGGTGTCTACCACTGGTCTGATAAGGGGGCGATCAGTTGGTATGACTTTGCCTGCGGTATTCATCATGAAGCTTTGGCGTTGGGCTTGCTCTCTGCTCCCGCGAGCGTTGAACCAATACCGACGACGGCCTTCCCGACCAAAGCGCAGCGTCCGGCTTACAGCGTGCTCGACGCGAGCGCGACCTGTCGCGCTCTGGATGTGGCTCAGCGGCCATGGCGCGATGCATTGCATGACATGCTACGGTCGCAGCAGCAGTTGGAAGGAACAGCGTGATGGCGCGGTCACTGATGGTTACAGGCGGGGCGGGCTTTATCGGCGTGAACTTTGTCTACCACTGGGTGACGGCCCACCCTGATGATCGATTAGTGGTGCTCGATGCGCTGACTTATGCCGGTAACCGAGGGAGTCTCGAGCCTCTGGAGCGGGACGGACCTATCCATTTTGTCGAGGGCGATATCTGCGATGCCAACCTCGTGACACAGGTGATGGATGCGCATGAAACAGACACCATTGTGCATTTTGCGGCTGAGAGCCACGTAGACCGCTCGATTACGGGACCTGATGCCTTTATTCGCACCAATCTGGAGGGCACTCATAACCTCTTGGCCGTGGCCCGTAAAGCATGGCTAAGTGGGTCGGGGCGTGAGCACCGGTTTCATCACGTGTCGACGGATGAGGTCTATGGCTCACTGGCGCCTGAAGACCCGGCTTTTACGGAGACGACTCGCTACGAACCTAACTCACCCTATTCGGCGAGCAAGGCGGGCAGCGATCATTTGGTGCGCGCCTATGAGCACACCTACGGTTTACAGGTCACCACCAGCAACTGCTCGAATAACTACGGGCCTTACCATTTTCCCGAAAAGCTGATCCCGTTGTGCTTAACGCGGATCCTCGATGGTGGCGTGATCCCCGTGTACGGCGATGGCAGCAACATCCGCGACTGGCTTTACGTTGAGGATCATGCCCGGGGTATTGCGCGTATTCTTGAAGCCGGCACGCCCGGTGAGGTGTACAACATCGGCGGTCACAACGAGTGGGCTAACCTCGATATCGTCAGGCTGCTGTGCCGCGTCATGGATGAGCGCTTTGCACATGACCCAGGGCTTGCGACGCGGTTCCCTGACGCGCCTCAGGCGCGGGGCGCGAGTAGCGATTCCCTGATTGAGTTCGTCACGGATCGCGCCGGCCACGATTGGCGCTACGCCATCGATGCGTCTAAGATCGAAAGGGATCTGGGGTTTGTTCCCTACGAGACCTTTGAGACGGGTCTGGCAAAAACGGTCGACTGGTACCTCACCCATGAGGCCTGGTGGCGGCCGCTCCTTGATCGAGCGGCGGCCGTTGGTTAGCCCGGGCAGGTTTTTTTAGCTCCTCAGCCCGGTAGCGCTCTCTCTGACGCTCATTGAATGACCTGAGTTCATTCGAAGAGCCTGCTTACATCAATCCTTGATATAGCGGGCAGTCCTGCCAAAGGAGTCCGGCGCGGTCCTTTTCTGAGAGTTGCAGCTCGCTGCCCTCTACAATTGGCCACTCGATGCCGACGGCGGGATCATCCCATGCCAGCGAGAGTTCGCTGTCTGGGTGGTAGTAGTCGGTGCACTTGTAGACGAAATCGGCGGATTCGGTCAGCACATAGAACCCGTGCGCGAACCCGGGGGGGATCCAGAGCTGCTCTTGTCCAGTCGCGGTCAGCGTGACCCCGTGCCATTGTCCGCAACTGGGAGACTCAGCCCTGCAGTCGACGACGACGTCAAAAACGGCGCCGGCAGTCACTCTAACGAGCTTGCCCTGAGGTTTTTCTGTCTGAAGGTGCAGTCCGCGAAGGGTTCCCTGCGCAGAGCGGCTGTGGTTGTCCTGCACGAAAGGCAGTGAAATACCGAGGTCTGCATAGCGCTCTGCGTGCCATGTCTCGAGGAAAAAACCACGCGTATCACCGTGAACAGTCGGGGTGATGAGCGTTACGCCCGCAAGGGGTGTCGATTCAGCCTTCATCAAACACCGGGCCGCCGTCTCCCACTATGGTTTCCAGATAGGTGCCATAGCCACTTTTCTTCAAGGGCGCGGCGAGGGCCAGCACCTTCTCAGCATCAATGTAACCAAGGCGGTAGGCAATCTCTTCAAGGCAAGCCACTTTTAATCCTTGTCGTTCCTCAATGACGCGGATGAAGTTGCCCGCGTCGAGCAGAGACTGGTGCGTGCCGGTATCCAACCAAGCGGTGCCTTGCGCCATCACCTCCACTTGCAGACTGCCCTGAGAGAGGTAGTGACGGTTAACGTCGGTGATTTCAAGTTCTCCACGGTCCGAAGGCGCGATGCCCTTCGCCACTGACACCACATCGTTGTCGTAAAAATACAGTCCCGTCACCGCATAATGAGACCGGGGTTGCGCAGGCTTTTCTTCTATCCCGATCGCACGGCCCTGCGCATCGAATTCAACCACGCCGTAGCGCTCCGGGTCCTGCACGTAGTAGGCGAACACCGAAGCACCCTCCGTGCGCTCCGCGGCGCGCTTCAGTTTCGTGGTGAGACCTGCCCCGTAGAAGATATTGTCGCCGAGCACCAAACAGACGGGATCCTGACCGATAAATTCCTCTGCCAGTAGAAAAGCCTGAGCCAGCCCATCGGGGCTCGCTTGCACGGTGTATTGGAGGTTGATGCCCCACTGGCTACCGTCACCCAAGAGATCGACGTAAGCGAGCTGATCGCGAGGTGTGGTGATGACAAGAATATTTCGGATACCCGCCTGCATCAGTGTGGCGAGCGGGTAGTAGACCATGGGCTTGTCGTAGACCGGCATTAACTGTTTGCTGACCGTTGTGGTCAGGGGGTGCAGGCGGGTGCCCGATCCGCCGGCGAGAATAATGCCCTTGTACGCGGTGCGCTCGGCCATATTGTCAGGGTCTTGTTGCAGGCGTTGGAGTTTACAGGCCGTTGGCACAGTTGGCGAGGCGCCGCTACACTGCACCCTCTGTACTGTGCAGCGTTCGGCCGATAACACGGCGAGGGCGCTTCCATGAGTAGCCGCCCACCCGGAGTTTCCCATTAACGCACCGCTCAACACGCCGAATGCTGCCGAGGCTCACGCAGCTGTGCCTCAGCGGGGCCGTTTGCGCGTCGCGCTACTGGGCTACCGGTCGGCACCTTTCTCCGGTGGGCAGGGTGTGTATTTGCGCTACCTGAGTCAGGCGCTGACGGCCATGGGGCATCAGGTGACGGTGATTTCTGGTCCGCCTTACCCTGATCTGGTCTCCGGAGTGGCGTTAGTTAAGCTGCCCAGCCTCGACCTCTATGCTCGCGAGTCCATGATGGTGAGCGTAGCGGAGTTACGGGACCCTCTCGCTAGAAAAGAGTGGGTAAGCAAACTGACTGGCGGGTTCGCGGAGCCCTGGACTTTTGGCGAGCGAGCGCGCGACTGGTTGCTGGCCCATGCTGATCAGTTTGACGTCGTCCACGATAACCAAACTCTGGCAGATGGCATTCTGGATTTGCAGCGGGCAGGGCTGCCAGTGGTGACGACCATTCATCATCCCATCACCCGGGACCTGAGGGTCGCGCTGTCGGCCGAGCCGGTCGGCTGGAGGCGATTACTTGCCCGACGCTGGCATTCTTTTCTGTCAATGCAGGCCAGAGTCGCGTCACAACTGCACCATATTGTGACGGTATCTCAGGTGTCGGCGACAGACATTGCGACAGACTTTGGTGTGTTGCCGAGTGTGATTCGTGTTGTCCCCAACGGCGTCGATGCCAGTCTTTTCAGACCTTTGCCGCAGATACGCCGGGACCCTCAACAGATTGTTGCGACAGCATCTGCCGACGCACCCCTCAAGGGTGTACACGTATTGCTGCGGGCGCTCAAACAGCTCCGTAAGGAGCGTCCTCAACAACGATTGGTGCTCATCGCCCGACCCAAACCCGGTGGTGACACAGAGGCGTTGATACGTCAGCTCGATTTAGCTGACGGCATTCGATTTGTCGGTGATGCCAGTCACGACGATATCAACCGTCTTTACGCAGAGAGTGCGGTGGCAGTTGTGCCCTCCCTGTATGAGGGCTTTGGTTTGCCCGCGGTTGAGGCGATGGCGGCGGGCATCCCGCTGGTGTCTAGCGACGGTGGAGCGCTCAAGGAGGTGGTGTCGGATGGGGGGCTGCAGGTGTCGGCCGGCGATCACGCCGCGCTGGCGGAGGCCGTCGCGCGCGTGTTGGATGACCCCGCATTGGCGGCGGCTCTCTCCGAGCGCGGTCTGCAGCGTGTCCATGAACATTTTTGCTGGTCAGTCTGCGCGCGGCAGATGGTTCATCAGTATTGGCGCCGTATTGACGCGTGTTAACGATCGATCTTGATCAGTTGGGGCTCTCGCGCGGGCAGGTTTGCCTCGATGTAGGTTGTGGGGAGGGCCGACACACCTTGGCGACGTACCTTTTGGAGGGTGTGTTCGCATTGGGCTTGGATTTGTCTGCGGAGGATCTGGCCACTGCGCGGGGTCGTATCACAGACATGCAGCCCCACTCTCCCGGCGGTCAGATTGGTTTTGCGACGGGAGACGCCACTGCCTTGCCACTCGCTGATGAAACGGTCGATGTGGTCATCGCCAGTGAAATTTTGGAGCACATCCCTAACTATCTCACGGTACTGGAGGAGGCCTTGCGCGTGTTGAAGCCCGGCGGGCGCCTGTGTGTCAGCGTTCCAAGGCAATGGCCTGAGTGGATTTGTTGGCAGCTCAGCGAGCAGTACCGGACGACGCCAGGTGGGCACATACGGATCTTCGATGCGACGCATCTGCGTCGGGAGATTCAGCAACAGGGTTTCGAATTTGTGGGCCGCGGCAGTGCACATGCACTGCATGTCCCTTATTGGTGGCTGAAGTGCCTCTTTTGGCGTCGAGAACCGGAGCCCTCGTTACTGCGCTGGTATCACAAGCTACTGGTATGGGATCTGATGGCGCGACCATGGCTGACCCGCGCGATTGACGGCCTGCTGAATCCGGTCATGGGGAAGAGCATCATTCTGTACTTCACCAAGCCGGGAACGGCCAAGGCGACTGTTGGAGATCATGCATTGTGAACGCGCCGTGTGTGAGCACTGACGTCTACCCAGCACAATGGCTGAGGCCCACCGTTGAGTTTTTGCTCGCCTCCCAGCGATCTGATGGCGAGATTCCCTGGTTTGAAGGTGGCCACACCGATCCGTGGGACCACACAGAGGCGGCTATGGGGCTCAGCATTGCCGGTGAGCTGGACGCCGCTGAGCGCGCCTATTGGTGGCTTGCAGAACAACAACTCGACGACGGCAGTTGGTGGGCCTGTTATCGAGGCGGGCATCCCGACCCGGCCATTGATCGAAGAGAAACGAACTACATCGCTTACGTTGCGACCGGGGTCTGGCACCACTTCCTGATAACAGGTGATCAACGTTTTCTGGCACGCTGTTTCCCTGTGGTGACCCGGGCGATCGATTTTGTGCTCCGTTATCAGGGTGCCGATGGCGAGATTGACTGGGCCGTAGACCAAAACGACTGCGCATTGGGTGACGCGCTCGTGACCGGGTGTAGTTCAATCTATAAGTCACTTGAATGCGCCATTCTGATCGCAGAGCAACTCGATTATCCAACGGCGATTTGGCGCGCGGCCCGGACTCGATTGGGTGAGGCATTGAGGTATCGGCCTGAGCGGTTCGATCGAACCTGGGAAAGCAAATCCCGCTATGCTATGGACTGGTTTTATCCCATTCTTGCGGGGTGGGTCGTTGGTGCAGAGGCCAGCAAAAGGCTGGCACAGCGCTGGGAGGAATTCATCGAGCCCGGTATCGGTTGTCGCTGCGAGAACCATCAACCCTGGGCGACGGTGGCCGAGTCGTGCGAGTTGACCCTCGCTTTGCTTGCGGTTGGCGACCGCGATCGCGCCAAGGAGCTTTTTGGCTGGCTGACTCAGTGGCGTGATACTGATGGCGGATGGTGGACTGGCTATCAGTTTGCCGAGAGAGTTCTGTGGCCACTGGAGAAGCCCACCTGGACAGCTGGAGCGGTTCTACTGGCGGCCGACGCCTTGACAGCCCACAGCGGCGCAAGCCAGTTATTTCTGAAAACAGCCTTGAGCGAATAGCGGAATAAGAGGACGCCGAGTAATGGTGCCGTTAGCCGCGCGACGTTGTCATTGAAAAAGGCGGTTTAGGCGGTGGAGCGCATCAAGCCCCTCAGACTACCCTCTGTACCCAGCGGCTCAAACAGGCCTGACTGGCTGGCCAGTTGCCAGATGGTAAAGGGCGCCAGCCCCCCCTCGGCCGGGTCCGCAAACACGTCGTGAATCGCCAGAACCCCCCCGGGTCTTAGGTGTCCCGCCCAAGCCCGATAATCTGTCAATGCGGCCTCAAGGCTATGGCCACCGTCGATGAAGATCATAGCCAGCCCGCCATGCCAGAATCGAGCAAGCTGTGCGCTGGCGGCCACAATGGGTATGACCGCGCTGTCGACGCCGGCCTCTATGATATTGCGCCTGAACTCATGGAACGTATCGACTGCACCTGAGCCATCTACCAGAGCGGGATCGTGGTGGCTCTCCCCGGGTTGATGCTCTTCTGATCCGCGGTGGTGATCGACAGCATAAACCACGGTGTTATGGCGCAATGCCGCTTGTGCAAGCCAGATGGTCGAGCGCCCACAGTAGCTACCAATCTCGATTATGGGGCCGAGTGGGGCTGCGCGCGCCGCCCACTCATACAGCTGCCTGCCCTCGTTGTCAGGTAAAAAGCCCTGGACGGAGTCGGCTGGCGCTGTGGGGAGTGATGTCCGACCCGGATCAGACATGCTGCCCGTTGATCCGCATCGCAGATGGTTACTCGCTGCCTGAGGCGGTGGGTGCGGGGGGTGGCAACAAGAAGCCTTCCAGTCTCGCGATATCCTCGGGTGAAAGAGTGCCGGCGACCTCCTTTAAACGGAGGGAATTGATGATGAAGTCGTACCGGCTGTTGGCGTAGTCGCGTTGCGCAGCAAAGAGGTTGTTCTGCGCATTCAAGACGTCAACGATGTTGCGAGTGCCCACTTCATAACCCGCCTGTGTCGCATCCAGCGCGCTCTGGCTGGACACAATCGACTGCTTGCGCGCCATCACGCGCGATACATCCGACATCACCGTCATATGCAGAGACCGTGCCTGAGTCACAGTGGTGCGCGTCAGGTTGATGCGAGTCTCCCGAGCGGCATTGAACTGTTCCGCGGCACGTCGGCGGCTGGCGCCGATTGCGCCCCCGGCAGACAGGGGTAAGTCAAAGCGAATCTGCCAGCTCTCATTGGTCTGCTCTGAATCGGGTGGAAAGTTGAAAAGGCTCTCCGGGCTTTGTCTGATGCTGCCCGTCGTTTCTGTATCCTGATAGCGATACGTCGCGGTTACAGTGGGGGCGTGACCCATGCGTGAGGATGTTGCAGTCTGTCGGGCCGCCTCCTCGGCGAATCGAGATGCGGCGAGCCGGTAATTGTTGGACGTAGCAAAGTCGACCCACGCTGCGCGTTCGGCAGGCTCTGGTGGTTTTGGGTCGAATGTCTCGCCGAGTACGAAAAGCGCGCCGGGTGTTTGGCCTGTGAGCACTGACATGTTTTCTTTCGCCACCGCCACGTTGTTCTCATCGACGATGCGCGTCACTTGTGCCAGGTCTCGCGCGGCCTCTGCCTCATAGACGTCGGTAATGGCGATCAAGCCGACTTCGAATCGTTGTCGGGTCTGCTCGAGCTGGCGCTCAAAGGCGCGCTCTTGGGCTTGCGATGCCCTGAGATTGTCCTGCGCACGCAGCACGCCAAAATAGGACTGCACTACTCTGACGATGAGATCCTGTTGCGCCGCAGAAAGATTAGCCTCAGCTTGCCGGGAGGTTTCTTTCCCCGCTTTCCAGCCAAACCAGGCTGACAGGTCAAAGAGTGTCTGCGAAAGACTGACGTCGTACCCGTCGGTTTCGGTGTTCGTCTCAGAAGTTACATCGATTTGATCGAGCGCTCCCTCGGGAGTGACCCTCACATTGGGCCGCGTGGCGTCGTTCTCCGAGTCGGTATATGAGTAGCCTGCACTGGCCTGTGGCAGAAGGGGTGCCAGCGCCAGCTTCTCCAGCTCGATATCCGCATTGTATTGCGCTACCTGCGCCTTGAGTTGAGCGTCGTTCTCTAATGCGAGTTCATAGATATCAACAAGCGTATCGGCACAGGCCACAGCCGAAAACGCGCTGGTGGTCACGAAGAGCGCTAGAAATTGTAGGGGACGATGCAAAGCAGGCATGGCGTCTGGGCCTGAGTCATTTCGGGAGGGCGAGTCTACCACTGTGATGCGCCTTTTTGCGGCGTCAAAACCGACAACATTTTGGCACTTCGTGGGCTCTGGGGGCTTGCTACACTTAGGGCCATGTCAGATCGCACGCAACAGTCTCGCCCGCGCAGCAGGTCCCGCCGGACCTATCAGATAGATCTGTCCGACCTGCATGCCCAGTGCGAGGCTAATTATCACCGTTTGGTGCGCCTCTTCCCGGGTTACGAGCAGCAGCCCTGTTGCGCCTTTGAGGTCGGCGATGCGGTTGTGGAGCTGGAGGTCACCGCCCGGGATCGTTATACCACCGATATGCGGCTACGCTATCAGGGTTCCTCCATACAGATGGGGAGCAAAAGCTGTTTGGATTTGCGCCTATACCATGACGCGCGGATGGCTGAGGTGGTGCATTGTAGTACCTCGCGACGCTTCGAGGCGCGCTACCGCTATCCGAATCCCGAGATGCTGCAACGAGACGAAAAATTCCAGCAGAATCGCTTTGCTGCGGAGTTGATGGAGTTTTGTCTCACTAATGGACTGTCAACCAACGCGCCATTGACCGACTCTGATTCCGCCGGACCATGAATGCGTTAAACGGCCTCGCCGTGCTGGATACGGCTGACTCCAGCCGGATCGTGCAACTCTCTGACACGCATCTTATGCAGACTCGGGGCGACAAGCTGGTTGGGGTCGACACCGATCGCTCGCTCGAGGCGGTGTGCCGTCTCGTGGCAGATTTGGCGCCCGTTGATGCGCTACTACTCACGGGAGATTTGGCAGGCGATGAGTCTGAGGAGGCATACCAACGGCTTCAGGCTGCACTGGCGTCACTGAACGTACCCAGCTTTTGGCTACCTGGCAATCATGATGCGATTTGGTCATCTGAGCATCAGCTCAGCGAGCACTTCAAGCGTCATGTCCGGCTCACCCACTGGGATATATTGATGCTCAACACCCAACGTCGGGGTATGGTCGCTGGACACCTGAGCGACGGTGAACTGCAGGCATTGGAGGAGGCAATCCAGCAAGCCCTGCAAGCCCAGCGGCCCATGCTTGTGGCGACCCATCACCCGCTCATGCCGGTGGGATGCGAGTGGCTTGATGAAATCGGGGCAGAAAATGGGGCAGAGGCCCTGAGCCGTTTGGCACCGTTGACTGATCGGGCGCTGGTGATCTCCGGGCACGTGCATCAGGATACGACCCAAACCTACCAAGGCGTACAATGCCTGACGACACCCTCGACCTGTGTGCAATTCGCGCCGCACTCGGCGGTATTCAAGGTTGACTCGCTGGCGCCGGGGTGCCGGCTGATCAATCTGCACAAAAGTGGGGCCTGGGATACCGTCGTGTGTCGCGTAACGGACGAGACTTTCGAAGTCGATATGGATTCTTCTGGCTACGCATGAGCCCAAAGGCGCGCTGCAGGCTAGGCTAGGCAAGTCTTGCAGAGGCGGTCGGCGCACGCGGCCTGAAAAAACAGAGTTTTGGAGCGAGTTACGCAAGAGCATGACCAAATATAACGCCGATGCCATTGAGGTTCTCACTGGGCTGGAACCTGTCCGAAAGCGGCCGGGTATGTACACCGATACCGCCCGGCCAAACCACCTCGCCCAGGAAGTCATCGACAATTCGGTCGATGAAGCGCTCGCCGGTCACTGTCGTCAAATTGACGTTACCCTCCACGCAGATGGTGGCTTGAGTGTCGTTGATGATGGCCGCGGTATGCCGGTCGACTTGCACCCCGAGCAGAAGTTACCCGGCGTTGAGGTCATTCTTTCGACGCTCCATGCGGGCGGCAAGTTCTCCGACAAGAGCTACCAGTTCAGCGGCGGGCTGCATGGCGTTGGGGTGTCAGTGGTAAATGCCTTGTCGGAGCTGCTTGAGGTCACGATTCGTCGAGACGGCAATGTGCATTCCATGGCCTTCTCGGGCGGGGAAAAGACTGCTGACTTGGCGGTGACTGGAAGTTGCGGCAAACGAAATACCGGCACCGGTATTCGCTTCAAGCCCGACCCTGCCTATTTCGACTCGGCCAATTTTTCGATCCCGAAGCTCAGTCATGCGCTGCGCGCTAAAGCGGTGCTCTGCCCGGGACTGAGGGTGACGCTGACGGACGAAAAGAAAAAAGAAAAAATCGAATGGCATTATGCGGACGGCATAGCCGATTACCTCGCCGATGCCACCATTGATTTTCCCGTTATCCCGGAAGCGCCGTTTACCGCGCATTTTGAGGGTGAGACAGAGGCCGTGGATTGGGCGATCCAGTGGTTACCCGAGGGAGGTGAGGTCATCGCCGAGTCATATGTGAATCTCATTCCCACGACACAGGGGGGCACTCACGTCAACGGTTTGCGCTCCGGGTTGCTTGATGCCATGCGGGAATTCTGTGAGTTACGGAACCTGCTCCCTCGGGGCGTGAAATTGACAGCGGAGGATGTATGGGATCGCTGCTGCTTTGTGCTGTCTTCAAAGCTTCAGGATCCGCAGTTCTCAGGCCAAACCAAAGAGCGGCTCTCCTCGCGAGAGGCGGCTGGATTTGTCTCGGGCGTCGCCAAGGATGCCTTTGGACTGTGGCTGAATCAGGAAACGGCTGACGCCGAGCGGCTGGCCGAACTCTGCATTGAGCGCGCTCAAACCCGACTCAGATCAGCCAAGAAAGTGGTGCGCAAAAAGGTGTCCTCTGGTCCCGCACTGCCCGGCAAGTTGGCCGATTGTGCCAGCGAAGATCCTGCTCGAGGTGAGCTGTTTCTGGTCGAGGGAGACTCGGCAGGTGGCTCGGCAAAGCAAGCCAGAGATCGCGATTATCAGGCGATCCTCCCGCTCCGCGGCAAAATACTGAATACCTGGGAGGTCGACGCCGTTGAGATTCTGGCGTCTCAGGAGGTGAACAATATTTCGGTAGCGATTGGTATTGACCCGGGTAGCTCTGATCTGAGTGCGCTCCGTTATCACAAGGTCTGTATTCTGGCGGATGCTGATTCCGACGGGCTGCACATTGCTACGCTCATCTGCGCACTCTTTTTGAGGCACTTCAGGCCGTTGGTTCGGGCGGGCCACGTTTTTGTCGCCATGCCGCCGCTTTACCGCATCGATGTAGGGAAAGAGGTGTACTACGCGCTGGATGAATCGGAGAAGAGCGGCATTCTTGAGCGCCTCCAAGCCGAAAATAAGCGCGCGAAGCCTGCGGTCCAGCGTTTTAAGGGGCTGGGTGAGATGAATCCACCGCAACTGCGAGAGACCACCATGGACCCGGACACCAGGCGATTGGTGCAACTGGTCCTCGATGAGGATGGTGATACGGACAGCACCTTCGACCTGCTTCTTGCCAAGAAGCGTGCGGGTGACCGCAAGACCTGGCTTGAATCAAAAGGAGACCTCGCCGACATCGCGAGCTAACACCTCCTTTTTACTTCCGACTCCCACTGTCATCCCCGGCAGGGAGGGTCTTGACGTGTCATACTCGTCTTGTGACCGAAGATTCCCCGCCAGTGGAAAGTCTCGACCGAAAGGTTTTCAGTATCGCGATAGCGGTTTTAGCCGCCTTCAGTCTCGCCATGGTGCTGTTCCCGGATGGCAGTCGGATGACCGCCAATGCTGCCCTGTCATGGCTTACCGACATACTTGGATGGTTTTATTTATTAGCCGGCATGGCGCCTCTGGCGATGGCCAGCTGGCTGGCCTTTGGACGATACGGAGATGTGCTACTGGGGCCCGAGGGCTAGCCTCCCGAGTATTCCACCAGTAGCTGGATAGCCATGATGTTCACGGCCAGCATGGGTGCTGGTCTGATTGCATGGGGCTTTGCCGAGCCCGTCTTCTACATCGAGACGCCGCCGTTTGGCATAGCGCCCCACAGCGACCTCGCCTACGAGTTCGCCCATATGTATCCCATCTACCACTGGGGCATCGTGCCCTGGGCGATCTACTGCCTGCCCGCGATCCCCATCGCTTATATGCTGTTCGTTGATAACCGTAAAAGCCTCAAGATCAGCGATGCTTGTGATCATGTGTTGCCAGAGAGGGGAAGATCCACGTTCAGGACAGTGATCGATATATTTGTCGTTCTGGGCATCGTCGGTGGTATTGCCACCTCTCTTGGCTTCGGTGTGCCATTGAGCGCCTCACTCGCCTCCCAGCTATTGGGCGTGCCTGACAATCTCCTTACGCAGGGTGCGGTGATTCTGATTATGACGGCGGTTTTCGGCACCAGTGCCTATCGGGGTCTCAAGCGGGGCATCAAGGTCTTGGCTGATCTGAACCTCTGGCTCATGTACTTCGTCATGGTGTTCGTTGTGTTGCTCGGGCCCACGATCTATATATTTTCAATCTCGATGGACTCCGTCGGCCTGATGCTCGATAATTTTTTTCGCATCAGCTTCTGGACTGATCCGGTCTCAAAGAGTGGTTTTCCAGAGGCCTGGACCGCGTTCTATTGGGCTTGGTGGTTGGCCTATGCCCCGATGATGGGACTGTTTTTTGGCCGCATTTCAAAGGGTCGTACGATCCGACAGGTTGTTCTGGGGATTATCGGGTTTGGCGCCTTAGGGACGTTTCTTTTTCTTGGTATCACCGGCGCCTACGTTCTCCATCTGCAATCTCACGGCCTGCTGGATGCGGTGTCGATCATCAACGAGCAGGGAATGGGCCCGCTGGTTGCGCAGGTGATTGCACAGTTGCCCTTCAAATGGCTGATCTTGGGCGTCGTGGCGGTGCTATCGATCATTTTTCTTTGCCACGACATTTGACTCGGCCGCGTATGTTTTAGCCAGCATTTGCACCCACGACTTGGCGCCGAACCGAGAACCCGCCGCGGGTGTTCGCTTGATTTGGGCGTTGGGTTTAGGCGCGACGGCGGTTGGCCTGATGATGGTTGATGCGATGGACACGGTAAAATCCATGTCCGTGGTGTCTTCCCTGCCTGTGATACCGATTCTCGTGCTGATGTGTTTTGGCCTGTACCGGTCGTTGCGGGATCACCATTAGTCGATGGGTGAGCCCCGTTTGCCATGGGGTGTGGTTTTCGCGCCTAGATGAGGCTACCGTGACACTCTTTAAAATGACGGTCGGTCTGCACCGGCGTGCGCTGAAAGTTGACCCAACCCCGACTGGGCACAACCCCAATTGGCATTACCGCAGCTCGCATTAAAGGAGAAACGCACCCATGATCAAGCGTTACCTTGTATCACTATTTGTCGCGGTCCTCGTGAGCGCTGCGCCCGCCTGGGCAGAGTGGCAGGTCGCGGACAATTCAAGCATCCAGTTCGTGTCCATCAAGAACAACACGATAGGAGAGGTTAGCCACTTTGACATGATCTCCGGCACCGTGGGTGACCAAGGCGCGGTCGAGGTGCGCGTCGCACTGGACTCCGTCGAGACGAATATCGGCATTCGCAATGACCGCATGAAAAAAATGCTGTTTGAGGTCGGCCTTTATCCCGAGGCCGAGATAACGGCGCAATTGAGTCCAGAGACTACGGCTGTGTTGGGATCAAGCAGTGGGGCGGTTGTGCCGGTCGTGCTGCAGATCGATTTGCATGGTCAGGTGGTGAGTAAAGACGCAGTGCTCACTGTGTCCGCAACCCATGCGGGAGGGTTTAGCGCCACGACGTCTCAGCCCATTTTGCTTAACGCCGCCGAGTTTGATTTGGAGGACGGCGTTGCCGCGCTTCAGAGCGTCGCCGGGCTCAATGCGATCAGTCGGGTGATACCGGTGACGGTGTCACTGAATTTCACGAAGGTCGCCGCCGCGTCACCTTGACTGCGGGTCGCTACAAGCCTGCATCACGAAGCGTTGAGCGTAGTTCTGTTTGGTAGCGTCGCACCGAATCCATATCACCTGCTAATTGGCTGTATTGCACCAGCGCGGCAAGAATATTGGGTTGCCCTGGCGCTGCGCGATGGGTGGCCCTCAGGGTTGCCAAAGCTTCCTCAGGGCGACCCTGATCATGCTGGGCGACGGCGTACACATAGTGGTAATAGCCCGGTGTTTCTTCCAGCAGTGCCGCCTTTTGCAACGCCCTTAGCGCCTGCGTTCCTTTGCCCTCGCGCACTTCAAGCAGGGCTAGGCTGAACCATAGTGACGCATCACGCTCGCTGAGCCGGATCCCCGCTTCTAGTGTGCTGCGGGCAGCTCCCTCCTTGCCCTGCGCGCGATAGAGATCTGCCAGATTCACTCGGGAGGCACTCGCCTGGGGGTTCTTCTCCAGTGCGGCAAGGAGTAGCGCCTCGGCCTTTGCCTCGTTACCGCGAGCTTGCTGAAAGCCCGACAATTGGGTGAGTACAGAGGGCATGTCGAGATGTTGAGATTGCACCAACAGGTATTCTTCGAACAGCTTACTGAAAGGGTCCGACTGCGGTTTCTGGTCAACCTTCGAGCCAGGTTGCTCGGATTTGGTGAAGGTCGCCGCGTCACCCGCACCACGGGATTGAGGGACTATCGCCGCCAGCTGCTCTGCGGCCACCATTCTGACGGCGAGGACTGGATCCTCAATTGAGCCCATCAAGCCCGCCTGCCGTTGATCGGGTGGCAATTGTCCCAGTGCCTCCAGCGCCGCCAGGCGTATCAGAGGATCGTCACTTTCCAGCCACAGGGGAAGCGAGGGCATCAGTTTGTCGGGTAGCAGTCTACCGAGCTGTGTGATCGCAGAAGCTCTTAGCATCGCGGTTTTGTTCTCATTGTTCGCGGTTTCGAGTAGTACAGGCGCCGCCCGCACATCGCCGCGGCCAGCTGCATGAAAAGCGCGCGCGGGGTGGTTTCTGCGGTCTGCAAATCGGACCCCCCATTCCACCAGAGCTGAATAGGCCCAGTCCGCACTCTGGTCGGTGTGACACTGGTTGCAGGCATTGGGCGCACCCGTGCTCATAGAGAGGTCCGGTCGCGGTACGCGCATACTGTGATCGCGCCGCGAATCGACACCCATATAAAGCTGGCTCGGCATATGGCAGTCCACGCAGGCGCCACCCGCCGAAGCGACTTTGTGTCGGTGGTGCGTGGGGTTGTCATAGGTGCTGACCAGATGACACTGGGCACACACGCTGTTGCCTTCCGCAACCAGCTGGTTGCTGTGCGGGTTATGGCAGTTGGTACAGGCCACCCCGGCCTGATGCATCTTGCTCTGGATAAACGATCCGTATACATAGACCTCGTCACGGATCTGACCATCGGGCCAGTAAAGCGGCTCTTCAATCACCGCCAGGCGGTGAGTATCCAACAGCGGCTCGCCCGGGTGGTACTCGCCCAATGTGCCGCGCCGCGCGTGACAGCGCGCGCAGCTATCAATCTGGTGATTCGAGGTTAGGGGCTCACTGCGCCGTGCGATATCGGCGCCTTCAGCCCATTGCCAGGTACCTCTCGCCTTGAGGCTCATCGCAAAGCCGGTCTGAGCCGCAGACAGGCTTCCCGCATTGGCGAGTGCGACGTGCTCACTGCCGGGCCCGTGACAGGCCTCACAGCCCACATCGATCTGTTCGTAGTGGGTATCAAACCTGTCGTTCACCGCGTCATAGCGCTTTTCTACATCGGTGCTGTGGCATTCCGCACAGCTGGTGCTCCAGTTAAAGAAACCGCCCGTCCAGTGCAGCGGGTCGCCGGCCGCGATGTGCTCGTCGGGATAGAGGTGATACCACCGTTGCCCGCCCTCGCTTTCGGGCCGGGTATCCCACGCAACCGAGAGCGCCTGCAACCGACCGTTACCGAGGGGCAATAAATATTGCTGCAGGGGCTCAACCCCAAAAACATACTCGACTCGGTAGGTCTCCAGCTTGCCGGCGGCATTGTCTGTCTCGATGAAAAAGGCGTCTCCTTTTTGGCTGAAGGTCGTGGTCACGCCAAAATAATTAAAGGTTGCGTTGTTGAAGTTGCCAAGGACCGTCTCGGGCGTGGCTTCCTGCATCGCCAGATCATGGTGAGAGTCTGTCCAGTCGGCTGAGGCTTGCTCATGGCACCCGGCACAGGCGGCATTGCCAAGGTACGACGCGCTTTCAGCCCATACGCTGCTATATGTTGCCAGCACTAAGGCAAGCGCGACGCGCCATTTGCGTAACCATATGCAGCAAGAAAGAATCATGACGACGAAGTTAACCCCCTATGGCAAGTCTAAGGGAATGGATTCGCAGTCGGGGCTAGTGACGTCGACCAAATAATCGAGGTTGAGGTGAAGGTTGATTGTGGGGCAGTGCCTTACATCGGTCGTGGAGGTGAGATCCAGCAGCGCATAAAAGCCGGTGAGTACAGATTCCCCCATGCTGCGTGTCATGGCGTATTGCCACTCAGAAGCACCAGAGTTGCCATAAGACAAATTATCGTCTTTCGAGTAATTAAATGTCGCATAAGCCTGACTGCGATGATGACGTAATCGCACGTGATAGAACATCAGATCTCCTGTGGGTAAAGGCTGGTCTGGTGAGACAACCCCGGCTAAATGCTCGGCCTTATGCTGTGCATCAATATCGGGAGCACGCCTAACAAAGGTGCCGGCCCAGATTTTTTCCGGATCCTCTCCGCCCGTATTCGCCATCAAATTGATGTTGTGGCGCGCTTTCTCGTGGGTGTTTGATGTTGGGGTTCCTGGTGATCCAAAATAAATGTCAGTCCAATACCAGTAGTCGTCATCGTCGGACAGGAAGCCAGCCCAGATGCCCGCCATCAATGGCAAAGTGAGATAGAAATCTGGATCTGAACGCCAGTTGGGGTAGTAGCGATCAGGATCCTGAAAGTGCGTCAGCGCTTCTAGATCCTGCTGCAGCGCCTCAATTTTTGCCTTGAGCGCTGCAAAGTTGTCGTTCACTTCACTCGCCCGCGCCGGCTCCCCATCCTGAAAGGTGGTCAAGGTCTGGGTCCACCCCGCCAAGTGCCAGAGCATTGTTACTGCAGCAACGGCTATCAGCATGAGCGGTCTGTTTTGGATGTGGCTGGTTTCCAAAGTGGTTCTGATGGCAACCCTGAGGGTGATTCATCACTATATCACCAGCGCTCAGCAGGACGACGACTGGCCTATTTTTATTCGGGTTCGTCACCCCGACGAGTAGGCACTCGTCTGCTTAGTGATACGCACCGCTCGCCATCAGCCTATCGGGTCGGCTAAGCTCGCGGAGTCAATTTGTGAACAGACAGTGAGTGCTTATGCACATCGGCATTTTGCGAACCGATTCCGTCAGGCCAGAGTGGGTGCCCACCTACGGTGAGTACCCTGACATGTTCGAACGCCTGTTATTGGCCGAGGACGACGCCCTGACGTTTACCACCTGGAATGTGGAGGCGGGAGAACTGCCCGACAGCGTGGAGGCGTCCGACAGCTTCTTGATTACTGGCAGTAAGAGTAGCGTCTACGACGACAAGCACTGGATCCGGTCGCTCGAGGGCTTCGTGCGAGAGTGCCATGCCGCGCGGCGCAAAGTGATTGGTATCTGCTTTGGACACCAGTTGGTGGCTCAGGCACTCGGTGGAGTGGTGGGCAAGTCCGACAAGGGCTGGGGAGTAGGCGTGAATTGTTACAGCGTCGACCAGGCGGCGTTCGATCTGGCGGATGGTGATCGATTCTGTTTGCTGGCCTCACATCAGGATCAGGTAATGGCCATGCCCCCCGGTGCCCAACAGATCGCCACCAGTGACCATTGCGAGGTGGCGGGTATGACCTTGGGGGAGCACATCCTGACCTTTCAGGGCCATCCGGAATTCATTCCCGAATACTCGCGCGAGATTATGAACTTCCGCCACGACATGATCGGTGCGGAGCGGGTGGCAGAAGGCATGGCGAGTTTTGAGTCGCGCCAGCACGAGGGAGATCGTGTTGCGCGCTGGATGTTGGCCTTTCTCAGCCGGTAAGCGTTACCACTCGCCAATATTTTCCATCGATTGCCACGGCTCCTGCAGCGGCAGCGCGTCACCGGACTGCAATAGCTCAATCGAGATCCCGTCGGGCGAGCGGATAAACGCCATGCGCCCATCGCGGGGTGGGCGATTCAGCGTCACGCCTTTATCGACCAACTGCTGGCACGTCGCATAAATATCGTCGACCTGATACGCGAGATGTCCAAAATTGCGCCCCCCATCGTAGCTCTCGGGATCCCAGTTGTAGGTGATCTCCACCAGCGGCGCCTGGCGCGCCTTGGCGCCTTCCAGATCATCTGGCGCACTGAGAAAAACCAGCGTGAAGCGCCCAGCGTCGTTGTCATACCGATAGGCCTCGACCAGCCCCAGCTTGTCGACAAAGAAGTCGAGGGTGTCATCGAGGTTGGCGGCGCGGATCATTGTGTGGAGGTATCGCATGGGCTGCTCCCGTTTTTGGTAATGAGATTCTAGGTCAAGTCCCACCTGCTGGCGAAGACTACGATACACTGCGCGGCCCCCGATCATGACACCCTCTGGATATTTGCTTTATGTGGTTCCGCGCGCTTCGACCTTACCGCTTACCCAGCCGCCTCGGCATCGACGCCGAGGAGCTGGAACGCCGCCTACAGACCCGTACTTTCTCAAATTGCACGCCGGCACAGGCGAGTAGCTTGGGGTGGGTGCCGGCGCTGGATGACTCGGCCTCGGCGCTGGTCCATGCGGCGGGGCCTTACTGGATGGTGCGCCTCAAGCGCGAAGAAAAGCTCCTGCCCGCGACGGTGGTGCGCGAGCAAGCCAATGAGCGCTGCGCGCAAATTGCCAAGGCGCAGGGGCGCAAGGTGAGCCGTCGAGAGCGGCTGACGGTGGCCGATGAGGTCACCCAGGACCTGTTGCCCCGCGCTTTCTCCCGCTCAAGCAGCATTCGCGCGGTCATTGCTGATCAAGCCGGTTGGATCTGGATCGACAGCATTAGCGCCGGGCGCTCGGAGGAGGTGCTTAACCACCTGCGCGAGGCACTAGGCAACCTGCCCGCTGTATTGCCCGAAACCCAGAAAGCCCCCGCCCACACGATGACGCAGTGGCTGATGCAGGGCGGCATTCCTGAGGAGATTGAGCTGGGTGACGAGGCCGATTTTGCCGACCAGCGTGAAGAGGGCAGTTCCGTGAAGGTTCGCGGCGTACCGCTCGACAGTGGGGAGGTGTTGGCACACCTCGCCTCGGGGCATCAGGTTGAAAAGCTAGCTTTGGAGTGGGGCGCGCGGGTGGCGGCAGTGGTCGACAAAGATCTGTCATTGCGTCGCCTGAAATTCAGCGATGCCATTCGCGAGGCAAACGACGAGCTAGTTGAGGACCCGCTCGCTCGCGCTGATGCCGACTTTCTGATTCTTTGCGAGATTCTTGCCGGCGTTCAGGCCGACTTGATCAAGGCATTCGGCGGGATCGCCGAATGAGTGAGGTCGCGCCAGGTCGATACCGGCACTACAAAGGCGGTGAGTACACTGTGTTCGGTGTGGCACGTCACTCGGAGACCGATGAGTTATTGGTGGTGTATAGGCCCGAGTATGGCGAGCGCGATCTCTGGGTCAGACCTCAGTCGATGTTCACTGAGCTATTAGCAACTCAGAGAGGGCTTGAGCCACGCTTTGCTCTCATCGAGCCAGGGGAAACAGCCGACAGCTAGCTTTCAGTCTTCGACACCCCAGGTTCGACTCATTTCGATGTAGAGGTAGGAAGCGGTCCACGTAATCAGGACAAAGCCGGTGAGGGCTTCCATCCCCGCCAATAATCGCAAGGGCCCCAGCGGCACAATGTCGCCAAACCCCACGGTGGTGAACGCGGCAAACGAGAAATAAAGATAATCGGCGATCGAACCCGAGAAACTGCCCTCTAGATAACCAAATTCCGATACCGTTGATATCCCATAAGCGGCAGCAAATATCGCGATTTCAGCGACGTGGGCGATCACAGACATGACAACCCCATAAAGCAGCCGCCAACGTGGGTACCGCTCTATGAATTGTCCTCCGGCGTTGAGGCGCTTGAGCACCGCATAGTGCACGGCGGTAGCCAGAATCACCGCCAGACAAATGACACTGAAGTTGCCGACGTGCTCGATGAATGTGTGCTCATACGTGCTTTGATGACCCCACTGCACTGTTCGCTTGCACTTGCCTATTACCTGCGCATCCAGAAAGCACCCTGGCCTCATGCGTTCGCGTTTCAAGACGCTTCGCAGGATACGACAGATTCGTCTAAGCTAAATGTTCAATGATTGAGGGACCGCTGTCATGTTGTGGCGAAAATGTTTTTGCACTCTGCTCGTACTGTTTACCCTACCCGTGGCCACCCAAGCTCAGGAGGCTTTGCCCCCGGGGCCCACCGCTTTTGTCCTGATAGCGCGGTTGCATGCCTTGCCGGGCCAGGCAGATTAAGTGATTGCCTTGTCAGGCGTGGTGGATAAGAAGGTAGAGGCCGGTGAGCCTGGTATGCTGCTGCACACATTCGATCGCGATCCGGGCGATTCGCAGGGTTTTATTTGGACAGAGGTCTACGAGAACAGCGAAGCGTTGGTCTTTCATTTGAATAATGCGGATCTTGGGGCCTATTTAGCCGCCGTGTCGCCACTGTTAGATGAATTCACGGTAGAACTGTATGGTGCGGTCTCCAAGGACACAGTGGCAGCGTTGAGAGCCACCGGGACACCGACAACGCACTACCCCAACGTGCTGGGCTATGTTCGGGACCTCACTCCGTGAGCGAGGCCTCGCCTGAAGCCTCAGGTGGTATTGATTGGGGTGCACTCGCCCATGCTCTAGCAGGTATCTCAGCGGTCATACTCGGTGGCCTGATGTATACCCGGCCCTGGGCGCAGGATGTGTTCGCGCTACTGATGATCTTCGCTGCGGTGAGTGCGGTGTATTTTTCCTGGAAGCATACCGCTTGGGTGACGGGCCACTGGCTGGCCATGGTGCCGGTGACGGGCGTGGCCGCGAGTTATTTGGGATGGCAATGGGGCTTCACCCTTGCCTACGTGACACTGTGGCTGGCGTTTATCCACTTCGTGATTCGCGGTCTGCCGTCGTTACGGGGCGCGAAGTCTGCTAATCCCAGCTGATAGGCGGTCCAGCAACCGCCAGTGCCGCTGACGCCAGAGGAGAGTGGAATGAGAGAAATCGTTGATCAATTCTATGATGCGGTGCGAACGGGCCATGTGCCGGCATTGGAGGCTCTGATTGCTGAAGATTTTTGTCTGATTTGCCCTACCCATAATAATGTTCTGTCGGGGGTCTATCGTGGCAAACGCCGATTCTTCGAAGCTGTACTCCCTCATGTATTCGGCTGCGTGAACCCCGCGGAGATCAGCTTTTGCGCCGAGCATCAGATCGTTGCTGAGGCGGGGGAAGTGGTCGTCGCCGTTGCGCAGAACGATGGCGTGGCGCTTAACGGTAACCAGTACGATCAGATCTATCTTCATATTTTCAAGATCCGCGGGGGGCAGATTGTCGCGCTTATTGAGGGGTTTGATACGGCGCTGGCAAACCATGCGCTGTGGGGAGAGTGTGAGCCGCTGATACCGGATGAGGGGGCAGCACTTTCCAACATGGCTCACTTCACGGGTGCGTGATGCGGTGCTAGACCGGTCTAACCATCCGCGCGTCCATGAACCGCTTCGAGCGCTAACCTGAACTGCAGCCGCACATCAGCTGATACACCGACCCGGCAGCGCCTACTGAGCGCGAGAGCCCTCTAGCTGCTCAGCAAGCCATTCGGCTGACGAAATTTTGTCACCGTCGCAGATCATCCAGTAGGGCTCCCCACTCCATGAGCTCCCGGTGGCCAGGTGTTCAATAAACGCCTCGGCAGAGTCAGCGTAACGTTTACCCCGGGTATACTCGAGTTCTAGGTGCTCGGCTGCCGTCTCAGCCGAGTATAGCGTGCCATTGCGATCAAAATCGCAGCTGCTTTCGCGAACGGCGTGAATTAGCAACTGGATCTCTGTCTCGGCGTCGGTGACTGCCAGCGTATGAGAAATGAGCGCGGTGAGTAATATCAGCGACAACATCATGCGGCTCATGGATCTTCGCGCCTCAAAGTCGCGAGCAGTGGATTGTGATCTGAGGTGCTGACTTCTTTGGTTTTGGTGGCTTGCCACGCCAAGCCCCGCACAAAGAGATGGTCCAGTGGCTTGCCGAACTGCGTGGTGCGGTGATCTGGTGAGAAAGGTACCGGAATCAGCCCCAGCTCATCGGCGAGCGAATCGAGCACGCCTTGCCGCCTGTCACTCCAGGTATTGAGGTCGCCACCAAAGATAACGGGTCATTCATGGCCACGAATCAGCTCGGCAGCTTTGTCTAACTGTCCTTGATAGGCCTTCACTCCGAAGCTGAAGTTCACAGCATGGAGGTTGACTGTGAGCAAGGTTTCATCGCTGTCGGCTAGTGGATAAAGGGTGAGGCTGGTGGCCTTGGGTGTTCTCAGCCAGGGTTCTGTCGCCAGTAGCTGACAGTGCACGAGATGGGGAGTTCGGGCCAGGGTGAGGACGCCTGTCTCAACCTCGTTTTGAACGTAGCCGCGCACGAACGCCTCGAAAAGTGACTGCTCAATAACTGTCTGAGTTTTTTTCAGCGGCACGGCTTCCTGAAGAAAGATCAGATCTGACAGTTTTGCGAGCTCTGCAAACTCGCTGACCAAACTGGGGTCTTTGGCTTTCTCGACATTCCAGTTGAGTAAGGAAAACGAGGGTGGCAGACCCTGGGTAGAATCCTGCCTTTGACCCGCTGAGAGCGCTTCAGCACACTTCTCGGAACTCCCGGGCGGAATGACGACTGGCTCGACGCTCGAGGCAGGATTACTGTCAAGAAGCCATGTGAGCGTCACTAGGAAAGATACCCATGTGCACTGTGCGAAATGACTGTTATTACGGAGCCGGTATTGGCCCCGAGAAACTTTATGTTTCAGTTTTTTTATAAAGACCTCTCGTGTGTGCGGCACTGTGCGATTCGCTGGCTGGCATATTGGGGTTCGAGCTCTGCTTGCCTCCCTCCTCACCACTATTCTGCGAGGAAACTTTGAAAGCACATCATTATATTTGTTAACTTCTTCAGTGGGATTTTCGTTCGATTGTAGGGGCTGGGCAAGATGGGTGCGAAAAGGTGGATTGGCCGTATCTCAATAATGTGTGTGGCTTCAATTGCCGCCGCGCTTTCTGTAGCATCGGAGCGGCCAGCTAGTGTCAACATCGACCTGATCGATAACCCGGTGGTGGTCGATATGAAGCTGTCGCCTGATGGTCAGCATATTGGACTGCTCGCACCCGTCGATGGTCGTAATATCCTCACTATCATCCAAACGTCTACGCGGACGCCGATTAATCTTCTCGAATTTGAGTCTGATCGCCAGATTGGCGATTTTTATTGGGCAAATAACGAGCGCCTGTTGATGCGTTTGGATTACTTTCAATCCTGGTATGCGGCGCCGACCTCTGCGGGCGAGTGGTTTGCGGTGAACATCGACGGAAAGAAAAAGGAAAATGTCTTTGGTTTCCGCTCGTTCAGAGGAAGCAGCTCAAAGATAAAGAGTCATGAAGCAGGTGGAGAAAGAGCCTCTGGGCAAGTAGTCGATCTGCTGAGAGACGACAAAAAACACATCCTCATGAGTGCCACGCCCTTCGACGCCGGTGGAGACCGACGCAGCAAGCTTTATAAGATCAATATTTATAACGGGCGCTCTAAGCTTCTTGAGACTTCGCCTGTAGAAAATGCCACGTTTGCCACCGATCAGAGTGGGGAGGTGCGATTTGTTGTCGGGGAGACCAAGGAGCTCAAACGCAAAGTCTACTACCGAGCTAACGAGGACCAGGAATGGCAGTTGTTCCGTGAGTCGAACGCAGATGAAGGCGGCTTGCAGCCTTTGGCTTTCGCTACTGACAACTCAATTTACGTCAGTGATTCGACCTACACTGATCTTGCCGGCATTTACCTGTATGACCTCAATGATGGGACCTCGACTCTGATCCACCAAGACGAACACTCTGATCCCACTAATTTTTGGTACACGGAAGCATCGCGGCGACTTTACGCCGTCGAGTATGAGACGACGACACCCAAGTATGTATTCCTCACGGAGGGCGAGGAGACAACGACCTTAAAAAATCTGTTGAGTGCGTTTCCGGGTCAGCAGGTGAGGCTCATAAGCCAATCCAGAGACGAATCTCTATCGATAGTTTTGGCATACAGCGATCGAAATCCCGGTGACTTCTATCTTTTCGATGCCAACCTAAAGCAGCTGCAATTTTTGGCTGCGGCCATGCCTAAAGTGGCACCAGCCGAACGCTCCGAGATGATGGCTTTTGAGTTTACAGCCAGAGACGGGCTGGTGTTGCGGGGTTACCTTACCCTCCCTAAATCGACACAGGGTAAGCGGCCGCCTCCGTTGATCGTTAATCCTCACGGCGGACCCATCGGGCCCCGCGACCACTGGGGATATAACGGTGAGGTCCAACTGCTTGCTGAGGCGGGATTTGCAGTCTTGCAAGTGAATTTTAGAGGCTCTGGAGGATTCGGCAAAGCCTTTATGCAAGCTGGCTATAAGACATGGGGCTCGGCGATACAGAATGACATTCTCGATGCAACCGACTGGGTGCTGTCCCAAGGCTATGCGGACTCAGAGCGGGTGTGCATATACGGCGCGAGCTTTGGGGGTTACTCGGCTTTAATGGCGCCGATTCGAGATCCAGATTTGTTCAAGTGCGCCATTGGCTTTGTCGGTGTTTACGACCTGCCTATGCTTTATGAGAGAGGGGACGTTTCTGAGCGTGACAGCGGTGTCGCGTTTATGAAGAAAATTGTGGGAACTGACGAAGAGGCGTTGAAAAAATACAGCCCTGCGCATCGCGCGGATGAGTTGAATTTACCCGTGTTTATTATTCATGGTGAGCAAGACCCCCGAGCTCCGGTTGAGCATGCACTGGTGATGATGGAAGCGATGGATGCCGCGGGTAAGCCTTATGAGAAGTTGCTATTCGAGAAGGAGGGGCACGGGCTCTACGACCCAGAGACTCGGGCTTCAATGTACAAGGCGATTGTCACCTTTTTGAGCAAGCACCTTAAGAGCGAGGAAACCTAGATCCTTAAGCGTCATGGTTGGCCGTGGCTCACATAGACAGACCTAGACGGCGCTCTGGTTGCTTCCCCTGATTTTTAGCTCGTGACGAATAATTTTCCAGCCGTCACTCCCGCGCACAAAGTCAGTCAGGTAAGTCGCCCAGAGAGTGAACATAACGCCATCGCTGTCCTTTAGAACATGCAGTGCTTGCACATCAGTGCGCGCAGAGGCGGTATCCCCAGAGATGGTGGCCAGCTGCGGACTCATGAGGTGCTGGGTAGAGGAAAAGGCCTCGAGCTGACTTTCTACCGAGGTGGTCCAGGCATCAGCACCTCTGATAGTTGCCTCTCCGAATCCCACGATTTCTGCATCATCCATAAAGCAAGCGCGGTATCGCGCCATGTCGCGGTCGTCGACGGCGGCGGCGTAGGACAGCATCACGTCTTGAAGTTGTCTTCGGTCTTCAGTTTCGCTCATCACTTACTGTCCTTTTGCTGCTAGCGTGCACCATCGATGTAGTCATCGATGCGCTCGTGATAGCGAGCGATACGCTTCTCTTGTCCTGAGAGATAGGCGCCTTTGAAGCCCCGCGATCGAACGCCACGCTGTTGGGTAATGAAAACTGCCACATCGTCCTCGATTGCTGGACCAATAGAGTCCTTGCCACAGGTCAACCATTTGACGGGGACTTCACCGTCCCCGTCGCCCGTCAGCGATTCCGTGGCACTGGTACCGTCATCGAGCTCGGCCGCCACGCTGGCGGGGCTTGCGTACCACCAGTTATCGAATAGGCACTGCTCCGGGTCGGTAGGGTGGGGCCGCGCGCGCAAAAAATGAAAGCCATCCGCCCACAGAGACACGGCAAAATTGGGGAAGAGCGTGTAGTGAAAAGCGTCAGTGAGCTGCTCGTCGGGCACGGCAGCGTAGTGGCTGTAGCCCTTCTCCGGGCCCAGCCTTCGTTTGGCCTGCTGAAGGGCCTCGCGAGTGTCCTCGGGTTTCCCTTTAAAGTCGGTGGGGTCGAGGTCCCAATAGCTGAGTAGCGAGGCCAGTGGTTCGACGATGTTACCGTCGTTATCGGTTACCCCCGCACCGTAGCCACCCTTCATAATCATCCGCGCGTGCCCTTCATTGGCAAGATCAAACTGGGTCTCTTTGAAGTAGGTGTTAATACCGCCGGCTATCGCGGTGCGGTCGGTAGACGGGGTCGCACCCATGTGCACGGTGGGTACGTGGTAAGACTCGTTGAAATTATCGAGCACCACCTTCCAGTTGCAGGGCAGCCACATGGTATTAGCCATAGTGCGCTGCCAGGTTTCGACCTCTCTGGCCTGCCATTCGTCCCAGATAGGCCCCAGGTAATCTCGCAAAGGGCCGCAGTCGGGATCCATGTTCACCCAGATAAAGCCGGCGAAGGTCTCGCACTTGAGCTCAGCCAGGCGCAACTTGCCGCAGGGGTTGCCCTCCGGGAAGTCCTCTTTGTCAGGTGCAAACTGTAGTCCGCCGTCGGGCAGAAACGCCCAGCTGTGGTAACGACAGACGAATCGACGCGGGTTGCTGCCTTTTGACTCGTCGACAAGCGGATTGCCGCGATGTTGGCAGACGTTATAGAACGCTTTGATGCTGTGGTCCTGCTGTCGCACCATCAGGATTTCTTCTCGCCCGACGGGCTCCATTTGCCAGTCCCCGGGCTCAGGCAGTTCCGCCTCGCGGCCCAGCAGCAGCCAAACCCGCGTCCACATGCTCTCCCACTCTTTTTCCATGAAATCGCGGCAGGTGTAACGGGACCCGGGGATGCTGTGTCCGCGGATAACTTGCTCCGGCCAGATATCCAGAGTGGGGACAGGCGCGTTCATCGATGACGGCTCCGTAAACATGCTTCAGATGACTGACGTGTCAGTTTACTGCTATCGGAAGCAAACAAAAGAGTGCTGCGGATGGATTATTGGCTTGCGAGGTTAGTGTAGCGTCGAGGGGCCTGAGTTTCACCAGCCAAACATCGATGTGGCATGACCGAAATAGCACATGCCAATGAAAGCGATGATGGCGCTGATCAGGGGCAGCCACTGTAGGCCTTCTGCTATCTCGGGGTTGCGGGCGAGGCCAACGTCCCCTGCGAGGCTAATCAACCACATAAGCGTGCAGCCCCAGAAACCGATGGTTAGCCAGCTCACTGCAGAAACCTCGAAATACTGTTCAGGGCTCTTTTGTTTGGTCGAGCAGTAACAGCGGCGCTTTCCTGTGCAGCGCGTCGAAGATGACCAACATCCACAGCCCGGCAGCAAGGGTCCATACCCAATAGTCCATGACAAGCACTCCACGTGATTACCGCTCTTAGTAACTCAGGATACGTGGGCAGCGCCGAGTCAGATCCAAAATCGCGCCCTCCGTAGCGCATCTTGCCTCGGGGCGTCTCAGGCGTTGCTGTTACGCGCCTTGAACGTCAGAAAGAGCAGGTCAGACTTGCGGCGTATTTCCCAACTACTGAATCAATTAATCGTTGCAAGTGGGCATTTTTACGGGAAAAGTTACTGAAACGCTTTATTGATCTGTCTGGTTTGGCCTCATATCTTGAGGGTTCATCAATGAGGAACCACTAGATATTGATGTTAAATCCTGAACCAAAGGCAGGGCTGGCTAGCTTGAATCGAGGTCGGCCGAGGGCGCGGAAAACGCTGATTGTGGTTGGGCTGTTGCTGTCTGCAGTGATGGTCAGCATATCGGGGTGTGCGCCGAGGGATGGCAACAGCTTCCTCGCCCAGACTCGTTGCGCTCAGTTGGGTGACACCACTTTGGCCAGCGGAGGAGAGCTCCTGATGGTGGTCAACCATGTCAGGGCTAGGCTGGGGCTGCCCGATTTTATTGGTACCTGGGAGTTCGCCCGCGACGCGCTCTATCTAGGTATGTGTCTTGACCTGCTGACCTCGGACGCCATTGCATTCATTGAGCGGTATGAGCGAGAGCTGGTGAATTCAATCGACGAAAACATCAGCGATATGAAAGGGTTGAGTGTATCCATCGACCCAACTATCGCTCCCCTCAATGTGCCGAGCCAGGCTTTTGAGGCGCTCATGGAAGGTGACCAGCCCATGGCGTTGGAAATGGTGATCTCAATGATCGTCCGGTGCGGCTTTGCTGGCGATCCTCTTTGCGTTACCTTATACCTTGCCTCGGATAGAGCAGGCCAACGAGCGCAAGAGGATTCTGGCGAAGATGAAGGACCGGGCGTTTACTCCACGTGAGCATGGCGAGAGCGGCGAGCATACGTTTATGAATCTCGGCCGCCCAATAGGGTGCCTGTGGGAGCATGCCACCAGAACCTCGCTCATCATCGCATTCGCTATCCTGTTTTTATGGTGGAGTGACAACGCCAGCGCTGAATCTGATGTGATGCTCTTTTGTTGCGTGGTTTATCCACTCCTGGCTCTGGGCTATGCCACGGTTGAATTCGTCAGCAGTTCCGACCGTTTCATTACCAACCAGCGGGTCGTTCAGGGCACAACTTTCTTCTTTCCCAGAGAAGACCTCTATGCTGACACCGTCAGGGGCGTTGAAGTCCGGCGCTCCCTCTTCGGCACGCTCTTCGGCTATGGCACCTTGAAAATCTTTATGGGCGATCACGTCTACAACATGCCCTATGTCAAAGACGCCAAAGAGGTGAAATCAATCTGGGATAAGTTGAACGGGTAATGTCGCCTGTTTGGCAACCCTGCTAGAGCTGATCCTCCGACGAGACGTAGGGCATTTCGACAACCTCCCCTTTGTGCAGACTTAGTCGAGGTCGCCCGTACCCATCTTTCACCATGGATTCCAGTAGCAGATTGTTGCGAACGGTCGTCTGCAACATGCCCAAAGGGATAATGCCGGCAAGGAACCCAATAAGCGCTCCCATTGCGGCAGACAGTACCGGAGATCCAAGATAATTCTCTCCGTACCCCAGCGTTGCGCCTGCGATGACAGTCAGCCAAAGCCCTATCTCAACGATCCATGGCAATAATCTGCGCAGCAAGTAAGACAAGATCATCGGTTTAAAGTCCTTACAGGCATCGGGCTCCGTCACGAGGCGTAGTAAACATAACTAACCATCGCGCTGACTGCCAGAGGATTTGTGCCGCTGATACTACCAACAAAAGCGATTGCTACATCGCTCAGTCTTTCTGCCATGACGGTATCGATTGAGTTCGCGGGCATCCAGCACAAGACAATTCACGGCCATCCACTTACAGTGCAGCGTTCTAGTTGGTTTAGGTTGCCACGCTATGCCTGATGTCCCTAGGCGCTCCTTTACCGGTCTGCTGGGCGCCAGTATCACGGCATTCCAGCTGCCATCTGCGATGAGTAGGTGCTGGCCTGTCCCTACCTTCACAGACCACGATCGGTCGCTGGCAGAGAGATCCGTTCATGCTCAATAAAATGATTGCTGGGGCTATCTTGATGGCGGTGTTCATAGGCCTTGCGCAGGAAATGCGCATATCCGAATCGGAAACCCGGTACGATCGGTGCGTGCTTGAGGTGGAGAAAGCGGAGTGGCTGTGCCGCCAAACCGGTGAATATCCCTACGCCACCTCTGGGCCGGTCGATGTCATTGATCTCTGCGAAACCTATGCGCTTCATGACAAAGACCGATGTGCCCAGCTGCACATGGTTCGGTGATCACTGATGCCAGAGCTCGAAGAAAAAGTTCGAAAAGCCGCATTTACTTATATATGCCACGTAAAGTCCCATGAACTACAGCTGCCATTTAATGAATTTTGGCAGGCCATGCGGCCGTCGGAGCCTGCCCCGCCGTCGCCGGATTGGCCACCCGAACTCTCGAGAAATCTGCTGGTAGGTATGCGTCAGGAGCACGACTTTATTAACGCCCTGTGCGCAAAGTATGAGGTGCCATAAGTATTTTTGGTGCCCAGGGGCGGTGCCGAATAGCTAACGTTTAAGCGGTTTGTAGAGCCGATACCCTGATTTATATACCTACAAAACATCGGTAGCCCTTGCTAATTGGCCTCAAAAGCTAGGCATTTCAGTGCTGCAGACGCGTTTAGGCGGCACTGTTCAAATCTCAAATACCAACGAAGATATTTGCTGCCGATGAGCCCAGGGGGGGGAGGGGGCTAACCATTGTTGTGATTGTGATGGTTACCGCCCACATACAAACGGGGGTTAAATTGAGTGAAGTTACCCACCGCAAGCCCCGATCATTTTTCGGCGTTATGGGAACCGGCGAGGGCTATTCAGCGCTGGCCTGCTCGTAGATTTCGATTGTTTGTTGATCGATGTAACCCGCGACAAAAACCCCAGTGAAGGCAAGAAGGGCGAGAACCATGCCAATTACCAAATGGAATTTGTAACCCTCAGAGTTTTTACCGCCATCGGCTGCTTGGAATAAGTGGAATAGGCCCAGCGCAAAAAATCCGATGGATGCAAAAGGGTTCTCGGTGAACGCCAACACCAGTGAAATCACGAGCAAACCAATATCAATCGCCCGCTTCATAACCCCCGGCCTCCTGAAATCTCAGACCTGACCGATCATATCAGGGCCGGGGGGCCAAATTCGATCTGAGCTGCTCCATCCTCAGCGGCCTGCTTGGTCCATTTGGAATCCGACGATTAGCCCATCGGTAGTACCCCCACGGGGGGCTAACTGCCGTTGTGATTGTGATGGTTACCGCCCAGATACATTAGGGGGTGAGATGGGGGAAGGTGAGATGGATACCGTTTTGTTAAACAATTCTAATAACAAGGAAGCAATTGATTTTACTTAGACT
>JBJKZJ010000011.1:0-109388 GCA_045560455.1 Luminiphilus sp.
GGATGTCAAGGCCTGGTAAGGTTCTTCGCGTTGCATCGAATTAAACCACATGCTCCACTGCTTGTGCGGGCCCCCGTCAATTCATTTGAGTTTTAACCTTGCGGCCGTACTCCCCAGGCGGTCTACTTATTGCGTTAGCTGCGCTACAAAGGTCTCAAGTACCCCTACAGCTAGTAGACATCGTTTACGGCGTGGACTACCAGGGTATCTAATCCTGTTTGCTCCCCACGCTTTCGCACCTCAGTGTCAGTGTCGAGCCAGGAGGCCGCCTTCGCCACTGGTATTCCTCCACATATCTACGCATTTCACCGCTACACGTGGAATTCTACCTCCCTCTCCCGCACTCTAGTCTGCCAGTATCGGATGCAGTTCCCAGGTTGAGCCCGGGGCTTTCACATCCGACTTAACAGACCACCTACGCGCGCTTTACGCCCAGTAATTCCGATTAACGCTCGCACCCTCCGTATTACCGCGGCTGCTGGCACGGAGTTAGCCGGTGCTTCTTCTAAAGGTAACGTCACAGCTCACGGGTATTAGTCGTGAACCTTTCCTCCCAATTGAAAGTGCTTTACAACCCGAAGGCCTTCTTCACACACGCGGCATGGCTGCGTCAGGCTTTCGCCCATTGCGCAATATTCCCCACTGCTGCCTCCCGTAGGAGTCCGGGCCGTGTCTCAGTCCCGGTGTGGCTGATCATCCTCTCAGACCAGCTATGGATCGTCGCCTTGGTAGGCCTTTACCCCACCAACTAGCTAATCCAACGCAGGCTCATCTAATAGCACGAGGCCCGAAGGTCCCCCGCTTTCCCCCGTAGGGCGTATGCGGTATTAGCTCGAGTTTCCCCGAGTTGTCCCCCACTACTAGGTAGATTCCTACGCGTTACTCACCCGTCCGCCGCTTTACTCACACCGAAGTGCTTTCGCGCTCGACTTGCATGTGTTAGGCCTGCCGCCAGCGTTCAATCTGAGCCATGATCAAACTCTTCAGTTGAAGATCTTTAACCTCTGACCGAAGTCAAGAGGAGATGGTTACGCAAAGCTTGCTTTACCATCCAAAATCTCAGCTCAGACACAATTCGAAATCATTGAATCAATGGTCACTTGTTGTGTCTGAATAGTTAGTGAAAACCATCCCAACAAGTGCCCACACATCTGTCTTCATCTTACTGTTAATCAACAAACCTGCCGCTCGGGCAGGTCTTTGGCCGGGGGGGTTACCCCCACCAAGGCCGCGCATTATACGTACCGCTTGAAGCCGTGCAAGCCTTTTTTTAAAAAAGTTTTAAGGGCCCGAAGCAGGGGCAAAATCCAATAGAAAGTCGCCGCGCGGGGGCGGGATATTAACAATACAGCGGCAGGGCCCGCAACAAGATCTGCACCAACTTTATGTGATATTTGTCAGTTCATGACGGCGCGGAACTTAAGCGCGGGCGGGACTTCGACGGAGCCGCCATCCCAGTAGCGCCAAAAAGATCGCACCATAAATAAGCGCCTCGCCGACATCCGATCGACTCAACCAGAAAAGGTGGAACCAAGCGAGGATCGTGGCGGGATAAATCAGGCGGTGCAGCTGCCGCCAGCGGCGCCCGAGCCGTCGGCGAGCGCTGTTGAAAGAGGTCACCGCCAATGGCATGAGCAGGCACCAGGCCGCAAATCCAACCAGTACGTAGGGTCGCTCGTTGAGCTCCTCGAGGAGCAACTCCAGCTCCCAGCCGACATGAACCTGCGAAAACAATAGCAAGTGAAGGCTCACGTATAAAAATACCGTGAGCCCAATCATCCGACGATACTGAAACAGAGTCCGCCAACCGTGTTGCGCAAGTGGCGTCGCCAATAAAATAATCGCCAACCCCCGCAGCGCCCACTCCCCTGTCCCCTGCATCAACCGCTTGGCGGGGTCAGGGTCGAGCTGCCCAGACATAAGTTGATAAGTCATGAGTCCTAACGGCGCCAGACACAGTGCCAGTGCTCCAGCAGTAACCAGCCACCCTGTTGCCGCAATCGGCTTTTGCATCATCTATCCGTAGATTGTTGACTATCTGCACCAAGACACGGTCTGGCATCAGACCTAGTAATAGCGGCTCAGATCCATACCTTGATATATTGACGCCACCTCTGCCTGGTATCCGTTAAATGGCAGGGTGGGCACGCGATTGGGCTTAAAAATAGAAGAGGGTAGCCGCCTTTCATATCGTTGTGACCATCGGGGATGATCGACTTCAGGGTTCACGTTGGCATAAAAACCATACTCGCTGGGCTGGAGAGACTGCCAACTGGTTTGGGGTTGCTCGGCGGTCACGTTGATCTCCACGATCGACTTGATGCTCTTGAAGCCGTACTTCCAGGGCACAACCAGTCGCAACGGTGCGCCATTCTGATTAGGCAGTGTTTTGCCATAGAGGCCCACCGCCATCAGCGTCAGGGGGTGCATCGCTTCGTCCAGACGCAAACCCTCGCGATACGGCCAATCAATGACGCTGGTGAAAGAGCGCGTCCCTCGCATCTCCCCGGGCCGGTGGAGGGTTTTGAATTCCACAAAGCGCCCTTCAGACTGCGGCTCGAAGCGCGTAAGCAAGTCAGCAAGCGGGAATCCTACCCAGGGCACGACCATCGACCATGCCTCGACGCAACGAAAACGATAGATTCGCTCCTCCAGGTCAAACCCGGATAACAAATCCTCCAGGTGCAGTTCGCCCGGGTTTGCCACCAATCCGCCCACTTTGACGCTCCAGGGATCGGTGGTCATGGTATGGGCGTGCCGCGCGGGGTCCGATTTATCGGTACCGAATTCGTAAAAATTGTTGTAGCTGGTCACCGCCTCAATCGGCGTCTGCTCAGACGTCAGAGGATGCTCTTCCTGCGGCGCATAATCGAGCGGCTGCTCGGCGGTCTGGCCGGCCGACGCCGAAGTGCTAAGTATTGCGGTGGATCCGGCCACCGCGGCGACTGTCGCCGATTTGATGAGAGATCGGCGATTGAGAAAGACCGACTCGGGGGTAATGTCCGAAGATACGATGCTGGGGTCAGTGTAATTCCGTTTTGTCATGATCTTTGGCGCCCTCCTGGCTTGATTGATCCATATTACGCAGGTGCATTAGCGGCCCCGACAGCGCGTACAACACTGACATAGCCCAAATTGCCACGGGTGGATCTAAGGCAATCAGGCCAAGAACGGCGACCACCAGAAGCATTCTGACAAAAGGCACCCGCCGATCAAAGGTAACCGATTTGAAACTGGAGTAAGGAAAGCGGGAGATCATTAAAAACCCGAGAGCGGCGAGCAAGAGCGCATGCGCCCAATCGAGGGTGGGTCCAGTCCATCCATGGGTCTGTCCCATCCATACCAGTCCCGCCGCAGTAGCCGCAGCCGCCGGGCTCGCGAGGCCGGTGAAGTGGGTAGTGTCGTCGCTCTCCATATGAGCATTGAAGCGCGCTAGCCGGAGCGCCGCGCAGGCGGCATAGATAAACGCCGCCACCCAGCCGACCTTGCCCAGACCGGTCAGCGCCCAGTTAAATGTGAGCAACGCCGGTGCCAACCCGAAACTCACCATATCCGAGAGGCTGTCATATTGCGCGCCAAAGGCGCTACTCGTCCGGGTCAGTCGCGCCACTCGTCCGTCGAGGCCATCAAAGATCATGGCTACCAAAATCGCCACCGCGCCCGCGTAGAAATCCCCCTGCATGCCCGCAATAATGGAATAGAAGCCGCAAAAGAGAGCGCCCGAGGTCAACAGGTTTGGCAGCAAAAAGATGCCGGTGACAATCGGAGCGTTGCCGGCATCGGCTTCCTCATAGTCGCCTACGAGACTAGCCAGTGGCGCTTCAATCTGCTCCGCTGCTCGCTCCAACTCGTCTGTATCGGTCGTTTGATCCGGTATCGCCATAAGCGTTAACTCCTCCGCCCCCGCGGGCCGCCTCAATAAAGTGTAACAGCGGCGTTTACCCGGAGCACGATGTCCGACACAATACGCCACCTTTTTTTAGCGGCCGAACCAAGGACCTATCCGTGAGCAATTATTTCAACTCCCTCCCCCTCCGCACCCAGCTTCAGGAGCTCGGTAAGTGCCGCTTCATGGATCCGGGCGAATTCGAGGCAGGTGTCGCGCCACTCTCGGGAAAGAAGCTAGTGATCATCGGTTGTGGTGCACAGGGCTTCAATCAGGGCCTGAATTTGCGGGATAGCGGGCTGGACGTGTCCTACGCGCTGCGCAAAGAAGCGATCGAAGAAAAGCGACCGTCTTGGGTGAAAGCCACCGAGGCCGGTTTTCAGGTCGGGACCTACGAAGAGATGGTTCCGGAAGCTGACCTGATACTTAACCTCACGCCGGACAAACAGCACACCAACGTGGTGGAATCCGTAATGCCCCTCATGAAGCAGGGCGCCTGCCTCTCCTATTCTCACGGTTTCAATATCGTCGAAGAGGGCATGACAATCCGTGACGATCTCACGGTCATCATGGTGGCGCCCAAATGCCCCGGTACAGAAGTGCGCGAGGAGTACCTGCGTGGCTTCGGCGTGCCGACACTGATAGCAGTCCATTTGGAAAACGACCCTGAAGGCAAAGGGCTCGAGTGGGCGAAGGCCTACGCGGCGGGAACAGGCGGCCATCGCGCCGGCGTGCTCGAATCATCGTTCATCGCCGAAGTGAAATCCGATCTGATGGGCGAACAGACCATTCTCTGCGGCATGCTGCAAACTGGCTCGCTGTTGTGCTTTGACCGGATGGTGGAACTCGGCACCGACCCGGCATACGCCGCAAAGCTGGTTCAATACGGATGGGAGACAGTTACCGAGGGCCTCAAGCAAGGTGGCATCACCAATATGATGGATCGCCTATCGAACCCCGCCAAGATTCGGGCCTTTGACCTGGCGGAGGAGATGAAGCTCATTTTGCGGCCCTTATTCGAGAAGCATCAGGACGACATCATGTCGGGCCATTTTTCCAGCACTATGATGGCTGACTGGGCGGCGGGTGATGCCAACTTGCTCAAGTGGCGTAAGAAAACCAACGGCACGCCCTTCGAATTGCAGGACATCACCGACAACCCCATCGACGAGCAAACCTATTACGATCAGGGCATCCTCATGGTCGCGATGGTCAAAGCCGGCGTTGAACTGGCTTATGAGACCATGGTGTCGGCGGGCATTATCGAGGAGTCTGCTTACTACGAATCACTGCACGAAACACCTTTGATCGCCAATACCATCGCCCGCAAAAAACTGTATGAGATGAATGTGGTGATCTCGGATACGGCCGAATATGGATGCTACCTGTTTGATCAGGCGGCAAGACCTCTGCTGAAGAACTTTGTTGCCGGGCTCGACAGCGACGTCATCGGTGAAGGCATGGGTAGCAACAACGCCGTCGACAATCGTCGGCTCATTGATGCGAATGCCCAGATACGACATCACTCGGTAGAAGTCGTTGGCGCGAAGTTGCGCGGGTTTATGACGGGCATGAAGGCCATCTCTTCCGCTGACTGACGGAGAGTGAACGACTTGGCGCTTGGAAACGTATGTTGCGGCATAACAATTCCATTGATAGGGATCGACGCCGTCGTTAGACTTGCGCCCCACTCAGATTTGAACAGCACTCACCAGGAAATCCTATGAGCTTTAACTTGATGTTGCCCCCCATTCTTGGGGTGGTCGGACTTGCAATTGCATTTGTGATTTACACCGTGATGTCCCGCGCCTCAGATGGCGAGGACAAAGTTCGGGGGATTGCCGAGCAGATTCACATCGGGGCCATGGTGTTCATGCACCGAGAGTACAAAATGTTGCTCGCCTTTGCGGCGGTATTGGTCGTCGGCATTCTGGTCTCGCCATTAGGCACTAATACGGCCATCGCCTTCGTAGCAGGGGCGGTCTCCTCTGCTACGGCGGGCTACCTCGGCATGTATGCTGCAACCAAAGCCAATGTGAGGACCGCGGTGGCAGCGAATCAGCAGGGCGCAGCGGCAGCGCTGAACATCGCCTTTTACGGGGGCTCGATCATGGGGCTCTGCGTTGCGTCGCTGGGGCTGCTGGGCTTGGGCGGCTTGTATTACTACTTCGGCGGCGACCCCGACACGGCGCACGCCATTCACGGCTTTGGCATGGGCGGTTCAGTCGTGGCGCTGTTTTCTCGCGTTGGCGGCGGCATCTACACCAAGTCTGCCGACGTCGGCGCCGATCTCGTCGGTAAAGTCGAAGCCGGTATTCCCGAGGACGATCCCCGTAACCCCGGTGTCATCGCCGACAACGTGGGCGACAATGTGGGTGACATTGCAGGTATGGGCTCTGACATCTTCGAATCCTACTGTGGCTCCATGATTGCTTGCATTGCCATCGCCTCCACCATGGCGCTGACGACTGCCGAGCAGAGCGCCATGATGGCATTCCCGCTGGCGCTGGCCAGTATTGGGCTGCTGGCTTCGATAGCAGGTATTCTGATCGTGCGCGCGCGTTCATCGGCGGCACCCGAGGCGGCGCTTCGCAGCGGAACCTTGGGCGCGCCGGTTATTTTTATCGCGCTGGCCTGGTTTTTGTCAGAGAGCATGGGTATCTCGCAAAACATTTGGTGGGCAGTGGTATCAGGTGCCGTTGGGGGCATTGCGATCGGTTTGATCACGGAGTACTACACAGGTGGCAAGCCGGTGCGCACGATCGCCAAATCCGGTGAAACCGGCCCCGCGACAGTGATGATTACCGGCCTCGCAGTAGGCATGCAGTCGGTGGTCGCGCCGGTGCTATTTTTGGCAGCGATTATTTTTGTATCCACCAATCTCGCGGGCCTTTATGGAGTCGGTATCGCCGCGGTAGGCATGCTGGCCACCGTTGGTATCACGATGGCTATCGACGCCTACGGACCTGTCGCGGATAACGCAGGCGGTATTGCTGAGATGGCTGGCATGGGTGCCGATACGCGCGAGATTACCGACGGCTTGGATGAGGTCGGCAATACTACAGCCGCTATCGGTAAGGGCTTCGCGATCGGCGCGGCGGCACTGGCCGCACTGGCCATCATCGCAGCCTTTGTCGAGACCGTCACCATCAATAACCCGGACTTCGACCTGCAGCTCTCGGATCCAGAAGTGCTGATCGGCATGTTCATTGGCGGCACGATTCCATTTTTGATCGCGTCGATCACCATGACCGCTGTCGGCGATGCTGCATTCGACATGATCAACGAGATCCGTCGCCAGTTCCGCGAGATTCCCGGCCTGTTGGAAGGTAATGCGGAACCAGACACTGCCCGCTGCATCGATATCGCGACCACGGCGGCACTCAAACGTATGGTCGTGCCCGGCGCCATCGCGGTGCTTGCGCCCGTTGTCGTTGGCTTTGGCTTAGGCGCCACCTCCCTCGGTGGCATGCTTGCCGGCGGCCTATTGGGCTGCGTTTTGATGGCGCTGATGATGGCCAACGCTGGTGGTGCCTGGGATAACGCCAAGAAGTTCATTGAGAAAGGCAATCTGGGCGGCAAGGGTTCGGATACGCACGCTGCAGCGGTTGTGGGCGATACCGTAGGCGACCCCTTCAAGGACACGTCGGGCCCCTCAATGAATATTCTGATCAACGTAATGGCGATTGTGAGTTTGGTGATCGCACCGCTACTCTGAGTTCAACAAAAAAGGGCCCTGAGGGGCCCTTTTTTATATCCGGCTATTTTTTAATGTTGGCCTAATTTTTATATCTGGCTACGAGCGAGCGTACTCAGGGAGCCAGTACCTTCTCCCCACGTGCTATGCCCGCCACACCAGATCGCACCACTTCAAGCACCTCCGTCTCGCCCAGCGCCTGCAGAAAAGAGTCGAGCTTCTCAGAAGGCCCGGTCAATTGAACAACATAAGTGGTGGGGCCTACATCAATGATTTGACCTCGAAAAATCTCAGCAGTGCGCTTCACCTCGTCACGCTGGGCATCTACTGCCCGAACCTTTACCAGTAGCGTATCGCGCTCGACGTGGGCGCCTTCGGTCAAATCCACCACTTTTACTACATCGATAATCTTGTTGAGGTGCTTGGTGATTTGTTCGATCTTCAAGTCATCACCCGTGGTTGTGACCGTCAGACGCGACAGTGAATGGTCATCGGTGGGCGCCACATTCAAAGTTTCGATGTTGTAACCGCGCTGCGAGAACAATCCCACCACGCGAGACAGCGCACCTGACTCGTTTTCCAACAGCACCGAGAGTATCCGTCTCATCAGGTTCTCTCCGTTTTGCTGAGCCACATATCTTTCATCGCACCATTTGGCGCAACCATCATTGGATACACATGCTCGTCAGGATCAATATGAATATCCATGAATACCAACTTGTCTTTCAACGCGAAGGCTTCTTTCATCGCGGGCAACAAATCTGATTGCGCTCTCACCTCCATGCCCACGTGCCCGTAGGCTTCCGCAAGCTTCACGAAATCCGGCAGTGACGCGGCGTAGTGGCTTTCCGAATATCTTCCCTCGTACTGCATGTCCTGCCACTGCTTGACCATACCGAGGTAATCGTTGCGCAGATTGATGATCTTCACCGGGCAGCCATACTGACTGCAGGTTGAGAGCTCCTGGATATTCATCTGGATACTGCCCTCCCCGGTCACGCAAGCCACGTCGGCCTCCGGCAACGCTATTTTAATGCCCATCGCAGCCGGAAGACCGAAACCCATGGTGCCCAGCCCACCGGAATTGATCCAGCGGCGAGGGTAATCAAATTTGTAGTACTGGGCCGCGAACATCTGATGCTGTCCCACGTCAGACGTCACATAGGCCTCACCGTTTGTCGCTTCATATAGGGCGAGAATCGCATCCTGAGGCATGATGGAGCTGGACTCTGCATAGCGGCGCCCGTGCCAAAGGCCGTGAGCATCGCGCCAGCTGTCAATCTGCTGCCACCACTGCGCCAGTACGTCAGGATCCGGCAGCGCCCGCTCATTACCCTCCATTTGTGCTGCCAGCTGCTTGTCCAGCTCGTCCAAAATCGTGCTCACGGGGCCTACAATGGGGATATCAACCGGCACGATTTTGGCAATCGAGGCGGGGTCAATATCAATATGAATGATTTTGGCCCCGGGGCAAAATTTAGACACCGTATTGGTCACGCGATCGTCAAAGCGTGCACCGACAGCCAAAATCACATCGGAGTGATGCATGGCCATGTTGGCTTCATAAAAACCGTGCATGCCCAACATACCCAGAAACTGCCGGTCACTGCCAGGGAATGCGCCCAAACCCATGAGCGTATTGGTTACGGGATAATTCAATCGTCGTGCCAGCGCGGTCAACTTCTCGGAACTCTCACCCTGAATCACCCCGCCACCGGCGTAGATCACGGGGCGCTTGGCACTCAACAACATGCGTGCCGCCTTGCGAATTTGCCCGGCGTGACCTTTGGAAGAGGGCTGGTAGGAGCGCATGGTTATCGTATCTGGATACACGTACTCGAACTTATGCTCGGGATGGGTTAAATCTTTTGGGATATCCACGACGACAGGGCCGGGACGCCCCGTGGAAGCAATGTAAAACGCCTTCTTGATGGTAGAGGGAATATCCTCCACCTTCTGGACCAGGAAACTGTGCTTCACTATGGGACGCGAGATCCCAACCATATCTGTCTCTTGAAACGCGTCTTCACCAATCAAGTGACTCTGTACCTGACCGGAGATCACCACCAGCGGTATGGAATCCATATAAGCAGTAGCAATACCGGTAATGGCATTGGTTGCACCCGGGCCGGACGTGACCAGCACCACACCGGGCTTCCCCGTCGCGCGAGCATAGCCATCGGCTGCATGGGTCGCGGCCTGCTCGTGGCGAACCAGAATATGAGGTACTTTCTCCGCCTTGAACAAGGCGTCGTAGATGTGAAGCGCCGCTCCACCGGGGTATCCGAAGATGTACTCGACGCCCTCGTCTTCCAGAGCGCGGACGATCATATCTCCGCCAGATAGCATTTCCATGGCCAGTCTCCGTCTCGTTGCTTGATAAGGCGGAACGCCTGCAGCGCCACCACCATCACCTGTCGCACGAGACACTGACCCGGTCAGCCCGGCCCCAGCCAGATCACGACCACGAAACCCGTGTATCGGTGACCTGCGGGGTAACGCAGCGTCGAGCCCGAGTAGCGGGGAACAGGCCCCACCTGACGGAACCCGCAAACAGCCTGTGAAACTATCCCGTTTCAGAGGTAGGTCAGAGGATGAGGGTACTCACCGATAACCGTTGCCGCTCGCGTGACAGCGCGGATTGTCTGGGCGCTGAGGCAACAAAGTCAAGGGATGCCGACAAATGACCATTTTCGGCTTTGCCGTCAGTCGAGGTGCAGGTTACCGTATTCGGGAGATTTGGAGAGGATCCATCGTGAGGGCGGGATTAATATCGTATAAGCACATTGCGTTCGCCATTTTCCCGATATTCTGGGGTCATTTCGCAGTGCCTGAAGTGACCTATCGATGGACGGATGAAAACGGCAACCCTGTACTGAGCGGCAACCCTGTACTGAGCGACAGACCTCCAGCGCCCGGCACACCTTACTCTGAGGTGAGCGAAGCGGGTGGATTAAAGCGTCCTGCAGTAATCGTCGAGGCGGCATCCCCCCCTGATGAGCGCTCAGTGAGTAGCCAAGTGCCTCTTCCAGAATCCGGGCCCAAGGATCGGGTGTCCCTTGAAGGCGCTGAACCTGTTTCGCCAGAACCCGCGCTCTGCGACCAAGCAAACGACAATATTCTCAAGCTTGAGACGCTTCCTCGTGTGCGCATAGAAGACCGTCAGGGCGAGATCCGCTTTATGTCGGAGGATGAGCGAGCAGCGTAGCTTGCGGCTGCCTATCAGGTGCGTAATGCACACTGCACACTGCACACTGGGTTGAAGCTTACAACCGATCAATATCTTCAGCGCGGTAGGCTTCGCGCACCATTCCGTTGGAAGCGGGGATGATTTCGACTGGGTCAAAACCCTCGCAGCCAATGCAGACGGTGACGATCTCGTCGGGAATCTCTCCCTCACCGCATTGAGGCCCTTGGCAAGTGGGCTCACCGGAATCAAGCTTCACAGTGACAATGATGGGCGGGATGGGCACACCCTGGCCATACTCCCTGCCCTGCGCGGCCTGAGGCCGATATCATTTAGCTTGGGAATGGGTAAATAGTGCGCGCTGGCGGCCGATAAAGGGAGATCACCGACCGCTGTCGATGCCCTTCTATTGACAGGGTTCGTGCGTCTCGGTGCTACGCCACCTGCGAGACGCTGGAGGCCTTGGTGAAGCGAATAACCTCCCCAGCCCGCGCCGCCTCTATGACATCACCCGCGGTGAACTTTCCAGACAGCAAAGCCTCCGCTAGCGGGTTCTCGATCAATCGCTGGATCGTTCGCTTCAGTGGCCTAGCGCCGTAGACCGGGTCGAAGCCTTGATCAGCGAGATGTGACATCACCTCCGCATCAACCGACAAGGTCAGAGATCGCTCGGCGAGCCGCGACTTCAATGCCTCCAGCTGTAGACCCGCAATCTCGCGAATATGCTTTTGTTCCAGCGCGTGAAAAATCACTGACTCGTCGATCCGGTTGAGGAATTCCGGCCGAAAATGCATGGCCACGTCTGCCATCACCTTGGCCTGCAAAGTCGCCTTTATCGCTCCGGAGTCAGCCTCAGTCGAGCCTTCAGAGAGCGCTTCGCGAATGTGCTCGGAACCCAAATTGGAGGTCATCACAACAACCGTATTCCTAAAATCGACTGTGCGGCCCTGCCCGTCGGTCAGTCGCCCATCCTCGAGGACCTGGAGCAGGATGTTGAACACGTCTGGATGCGCCTTCTCGATCTCATCGAGCAATAACAGGGAGTAAGGCCTCCTTCGCACGGCCTCAGTGAGGTAACCGCCCTCTTCATAGCCCACGTAACCAGGGGGCGCACCAATCAATCTCGCGACGGAGTGCTGCTCCATAAATTCCGACATGTCGATGCGGACCATGGCTTGTTCGCTGTCGAACAAGTAGTCTGCCAGCGCCTTACATAACTCGGTTTTACCCACCCCTGTAGGCCCGAGGAACAAAAAGGAACCGTTGGGTCTTTGCGGATCTGCAAGACCCGCCCTCGCGCGCCGCACTGCGTGTGAAACGACCGTCACCGCCTCGTCCTGACCGATAACGCGTCCATGCAGGGTTTCTTCCATTTGCAACAGCTTCTCGCGATCGCTCTCCAGCATTTTGGCTATCGGGATCCCTGTCCAGCGCGACACCACCTCAGCGACTTCCTCATCGGTGACGCGAGAGCGGAGCAGCGTCGGCTCTGATTGATCTGCGTCTGCGGCAGCCTGCAGCCTTTGCTCAAGCTCGGGCAACCGGCCATGTTGAATTTCCGACATGACGGTCAGATCGCCAGCTCGGCGCGCCACCTCCAGATCAAGCTTCGCCTGCTCGATGTCACTTTTGATCTGCGTGATGCTCTGCACCGCCGCCTTTTCTGCCAACCAAATCTCCTCGAGGTCCGCATAGTCCCGCTCGATCGCCTGTATCTGCTCATCCAGCTGACAAAGCTCCTTCTCGGCTGCTGACGATTCGTCTTTCTTGACCGCCTCACGTTCAATTTTCAACTGAATCAACCGTCTCTCAAGCCGGTCCATCGACTCCGGCTTGGAATCGATCTCCATTCTGATGCGACTGGCCGCCTCATCAATCAAATCGATGGCCTTGTCAGGTAGTTGCCGGTCGGTAATGTATCGCTGGCTGAGTCGCGCTGCGGCAATGATGGCGCTGTCAGTGATGTCCACACTGTGGTGTACTTCGTAACGCTCTTTGAGGCCACGCAGAATGGCCACCGTATCCTCCTCATTGGGCTCCTCTACCAAGACTTTTTGAAAGCGACGCTCAAGCGCCGCGTCTTTTTCAACATGCTGCCGGTATTCGTTCAGTGTGGTCGCACCGACGCAATGGAGCTCACCCCGCGCAAGCGCGGGCTTCAGCATGTTGCCCGCATCCATGGACCCCTCCGCCTTGCCAGCGCCCACCATGGTATGCAGTTCATCAACGAACAAGATGATTCGGCCCTCTTCCTTCGTGAGCGCTTTGAGTACCGACTTCAATCGTTCCTCAAAATCACCCCGGAATTTGGCGCCAGCTAGTAAAGCGCCAAGATCAAGCGATAGTATCCGCTTATCCTTCAAACCTTCAGGCACCTCGCCATTGACCACCCGCTGCGCCAGGCCTTCAATAATGGCGGTCTTGCCAACGCCAGGTTCGCCGATCAATACCGGATTATTTTTCGTTCTTCTTTGCAATACTTGTATGGTGCGGCGAATCTCGTCGTCACGACCAATCACAGGATCTAACTTGCCCGCGCCCGCCAGCGCCGTCAGATCAGCGGTGTATTTTTCCAAGGCCTGACGCGTTTCCTCAGACTCTGCCGAGTCGACGGCCTCACCGCCACGCGCAGATGCAATCGCACTCGATAAGGACGCAGCCGTCACGCCGGCATCTGACAGCAATTCGGACGTTGGCTTGCTGTCCATCATCGCGAGCAAAACCGAATCCGTTGAGATATAGCTGTCACCTGCCTGCTGAGACAGTTTATCGGCGCGATTCAGAAGCCGCTGGGTCTCCTGGCTGATATGCACATCCTCGCTCCCTGACACAGTCGGACTGGCCGCCAACGCGGCCTCCAGCAAGGCAGCCAGCGGCTCGACCTGAATACCCGTTGCCCGGAGTAATGCCCGAGTCGGGGAGGCAGGCGGATCCAACATCGCCTTCAAAATGTGTAGTGGCTCGATGAAGGGGTGGTCACGGCCAACCGCCAATGATTGAGCATCCCCGAGGGCTGCCTGTAATGAATGTGTCAGCTTGTCCATGCGCATTGCTCTCTCCTTGCACCCGCTGTGCGGGTCAGCTTCATACTAAAAGAGGTGGGGACGAACACGGCGTTTTCAAGCGCCGACACTGCGATCTCCAGTCGGCTCGGGCAGATTCATGGCAGGCCAGTGGATCCCGATTTTGCAATCAAATCCGCCAAACCAGCGTCGCCATTCGACCGGTCGGGTAACCGTCGCGCCGATGCGAGAAATACTGGTCGACTTGCGTATAGCTGCAATTTTGTTCTCCCATAATGCGCGTGACGCCAGCGCGGCAAAGTGCCCCTCTGGCCAATTCAGGCAGGTCGGCCAACCAGTGCCCTTCACGAGCGTCCGAGGGTGAGAATGCGGAATCTAGCTCGCTTTCGTTGAAGTGGTCGAATCCGGCCCTTATCTCAGGGCCCACCTCATAGACATGGCGACCTATTGATGGACCCAGCCACGCAACAAGGTTGTCCGGCGCTACGGGCATTTCTGAAATCAGTGCTTCGATGACGCCGTCAGCAAGACCCCTCCACCCCGCATGTGCTATGCCAACGCATCGAGCATCTTCGGCGATCAAGACCACCGGAAGGCAGTCCGCTGTCAGAATGGCCAGAGCGCGCCCGCGTTGCTCAGTCCATTGCGCATCTGCCTCATGCCTGGTCCCATCGACCGCCTTGATGACACGGGTACCGTGAACCTGCCGGAGCCAGCTGATTGCTGGCACGGAGAGTGCACGTTGCAAGCGTCGGCGGTTCTCCGCCACATGCGCTGGTTGATCACCGACATGATCACCCAGATTCAGGGAATCCCAGGGCGCTGCGCTTACGCCACCGCGACGAGTGCTGACTCTGATCATCACACCCTCAATGCCGGTCTCAGGCGCCAATAGTTGCGGGTCAGTATTCAAGCGGGGTCCTCGTCGGCGAGGCATTGCAAAAGCTCAGCCAAGTCCCCGGGGATTGGCGCGGAAAACGTCAGGCGCTCGCCAGATTCAGGGTGGATAAACGCAAGCTCTTGCGCGTGTAATGCCTGCCGGGTGAACCCCGCCAGAACTTCCAACAACCGCTGACTCGCTCCCGCAGGCCGAGTGGCCCGCCCACCATAGACGGGATCACCCACCAGTGGACGCTTGCACCAAGCAAAATGAACACGTATCTGATGAGTCCTGCCAGACTCGAGACTGACATCGAGTTGGGTGTGGGCGCCAAACCGCTGGGCGATTCGATAATGCGTTACCGCTGGCTTACCGTCGGGTACGACTGCCATTTTGATGCGCGATGTTGGATGTCTGCCAATAGGCTCGGTAATCGAGCCCCCACCGGTAAAACTGCCGCGACAGACTGCGCAATAGCGGCGACTGACGGAGCGATCCGACAGCTGCCGAACCAAAGACTGATGCGACAGCGACGAGCGCGCTGCCAACATGACGCCCGAGGTGTCTTTGTCGAGTCTATGAACGATACCACCTCGGGGTAAGCCAGCCATCCCGGGCGCGTGTGCCAAAAGTCGATTGACGAGCGTGCCATGCGGGTGACCTGCGGCGGGGTGCACAACCAGCCCCGCAGGTTTATTCAGGACGATAACGTGCTCGTCCTCGAATAAGACGTCGAGCGGTAAAGCCTCGGCCGCCCACTCAACGCGATCCTCGTGCTCGGGGATCAGTACTACCTCGTCACCCAGTGCCACCTTGTCGCGGGGCTTGGCCGCACAACCGTTGCGCTGGAGTCTCTCTGCCTTGATCCACTCGGCGAGTCGGTTTCTGGAAAACTTGGGAAACAAGGTCGCTGCGGCGGCATCGAGGCGCACCCCGTGAAGCGCTTCCGGGACGCGAGCAGTGAGTGTCTCCTGATCCCCCAAAACTTCGTCGTCCAATGGCTGTGACTCCGGCTCGCTTGCGTTTACACTACTGGGGCAAATGTACCACGGTGGACGGTCAGTCTTGGTTTCTAACAGGTTTCTCGCGGGCGCTTTATTGTGGCTGCTGGTGGTGTGTACATCAGGGTGCTCCTGGTTCGGCGGCGATGACGACGACCTCGTTGCTGATTCAGGCGAGCAACAGCTGTACCGGGAGGCTCAGCGCCACCTTAAAAACGAGAACTTTGGTCTGGCGGTGCGCAGTCTTCAGATGCTCGAAAGCCGCTATCCGTTCGGCCGTTATGCGGAACAGGCCCAACTCGAGTTAATTTACGCCCACTACGGCGCCTTCGAGTTTGCTGCGGCCACCGAATCTGCTGATCGATTTGTTCGTTTGCATCCGCGTCATCCAAACGTCGACTATGCCTTTTACATGAAAGGCTTGGCAGCCTATGACATCGAGCCTGGCTTTTTTTCGCGATTCATCCCGTCAGACGATACGAAACGAGATATCAGTCACATTCAGATCGCCTTCGGAGAATTTTCTCAGCTACTGTCTCGCTACCCGGACAGCGCCTATGCACCTGATGCGCGTCAACGCATGATCCACATGCGCAACATGCTGGCCCGCCATGAAATTCATGTTGCCAACTACTACTTCCGGCGCGGAGCCTACATGGCGGCACTGAACAGGGGCAAATATGTTGTGGAGCATATGCAGCAGACCCCGAGCGTGGCGGATGGGTTGGCCATTATGGCGCAGGCTTACCTTCTTTTGGATCTCAATGATCTCGCTGAGGACTCGATCGGCGTGCTGTGTGAAAATTTTCCTGATCATCCCAATCTTAAACCAGGATGCGTTTTTGACAGCGTGTATACCGTGGATGGATTGCAACGATCCTGGCTCAATGAAATCAGCTTTGGGCTAATTGATCCTCCAGATCCGCCTCAATTTAACTACCGGCCCAAGAGCTGAAGTCATAGTTGGTCTGATCGCCACGCCCAGGTGATCGGGTAACGGCGGTCGCGACCAAAACCCCGCCGCGAGATCCTAACTCCAACCGGCGCCTGTCGGCGCTTGTACTCGTTGAGGTCGATCAATTTGATCACTCGCTGCACATCCTCTGACGAGAATCCTGCAGCGATAATCTCCTCTCTTGACGCGTCTCCCTCAACGTATAACTCAACGATCTCATCAAGCACCTCATACGGCGGCAGGCTATCCTCATCCTTTTGGTCAGGCGCGAGCTCCGCCGAGGGTGGTCGCGTAATGACGCGCTCCGGGATGCACTGACCGAGCGTATTACGATAGCGAGCCAAGGCATAGACCAGCATTTTCGGGCAGTCCTTCAGCACATCAAATCCACCGGCCATATCTCCGTACAATGTGGAATACCCCACAGCTAACTCGCTCTTGTTGCCAGTCGTCAGCACCAACAGATTTTTTTTGTTGGAAATGGACATCAGCACCACGCCACGACAACGCGCCTGAAGGTTCTCTTCGGTGATATTGGCCGGCAAATCGGCAAACTCACCTGCCAGCGCATCCATGAAGGCCTCATACATGGGCTCAATGGAAATGTTGCTGAACCGAACGCCCAACTTCGCTGCTTCTGCCGCCGCATCCTCCACGCTCATCGACGCCGTGTAACGAAAGGGCATCATCACGGCTTCCACACGATCGGGCCCCAGCGCATCGGCGGCCGCGGCGAGAGTGACGGCAGAGTCAATACCGCCCGATAGGCCCAGCACGACCCCCGGGAAACCATTTTTATCGACGTAGTCACGAAGTCCGAGCACCAGCGCATCCCAAACCGCGGCAAGGTCGGTTTTGGCCTCGACCACATGACCCGGCGCCAAAAGCCCCTGACGAGCTGCGTCCACCACAACCTCTGCGCAAGACTCCTCGAAGCTCTCGGCTTGCACGCAGATCTCGCCGTCACCATCAACAGCAAACGAGCCGCCATCGAATACCAGTTCATCCTGGCCGCCCACCTGATTGACATATAGGACAGCCAGCTCGTTATCGCGGGCACATGCCGCCACCTGAGCTACGCGTTCTTCCTGCTTGCCACGGTGAAAAGGTGACGCGTTGAGGTTCAGTAGCACCTGGGCGCCAGCCGCCTTGCTTAGAGCGGCAGGCTCCGGGTGCCATATGTCCTCGCAAATAGTGAGCCCGAATTGGATACCCTCAAAAGACACAACACAGGGACTATCACCGGCGCTGAAGTAGCGCTTCTCGTCGAACACCTGATAGTTGGGCAAGCACTGCTTGTCGTATTCCGCCACAACCCTGCCCTCACGTATCACGCCCGCCGTGTTGAACAGCTGACCCCCTCTGGCCCTCGGATAACCCACCACTAACATCAATTCAGAGGGGCAAGACGCCACCACGTGCTGCAGCGCGCGCTCGGTCCGTGTCAAGAGGTCTCCGCGAAGCAATAAATCCTCCGGGGGATACCCCGTGAGCGTCAGCTCCGGAAACACGATCAACCTTGTACCAGCGGCCGCCTGAGTGAGGCAAACATCAATCACACGCTGGGCATTGGCGGCGATATCGCCAACCAGAGTATTGATCTGCGCCATGCAGATTTTCATGCTGAGCTCCTCTCAAAGCGGGGTCTTCGGACCTCGATCCGGAGGCGAAGGGTACCGTATTTCGTCGCTCCAAAGTTATGAGGCATCAGGCCATGGAGTCTGCATTGCCGGCCGTGAAACAGGGTATCGACGATCAAGCACGGACGACGTTGGGACACACTCCCCATGCCTCGGACAGGCGGGGCCGACCCAAACGGTTAATCACCACGGACCAGTTCCGCTCTGCGGCACACACCGACAAGGTCAGGTTGCGATTACCCAACCCCCTCGCATCCCATGTCACCGAACCGGTGACGTTTGCAGAGCCCGCTCGATTGGTCACGGCAACGCCCTCTAAGGGCGACCAGATTTTAAGGAGTTTGGCGCCTTCGGCATGCGGTAACACTGCACCCACTACGCCTCCAAAATCACCATCACACTCCGGCACCACCGCCTCGGGGTCGTTGACAGGACACAGCACCACGGGCCGCCGTAATCGTTGCGCAGTACCCCGCGCAAACTGGGCCGCCGCATACAACTGCTGGGCAGCTGCTCTCGCTTGTCTATCCGCTAGTTGGTCTTGAAAGGTGGGGAGTCCGATACTGAGTAGCACCGCGACAAGTGACAGTGAGAATAACGTCTCAAGTAGGGTCAGGCCGTTTTGCCTTCGACTTCGCTGCCTACGCTTACCATGCATGAAGCGAGGGTCGCGCGCTGCAGCTCGCGAGGCGAGACCGGTGGACACTTTCAGGTGATTACGCGCACATCTGATCTGCAGAACCCGTTGGGCCGAAGTGTCTGTGAGGGACCCCTGTGCCGATGACTAATCCTCGACCGCCACCGTGGGGATACGAAGCGCCCTCGGCAGGGAAAAAGTAATGTTTTCTTCCCGCCCCTCAAGATCTCGCACCGACAGGCCGCCACGGCTCTGCAGCGCGTCGATAACCTCTTGCACCAATAACTCTGGCGCAGAAGCACCCGCCGTCACGCCAATACGTTGCTTCCCCGAAAGCCACTGAGGGTCGATCATACTCGCATCATCAATAAGAAAAGCTCTGGCGCCGCAGCGCTCGGCCAGTTCACGCAGTCGGTTGGAATTGGAGCTGTTTGTGGACCCCACTACCAATACCAGATCCACCTCGCTCGCGAGCGTCTTGACTGCATCCTGCCGGTTCTGGGTGGCGTAGCAGATATCGTCCTTTCTGGGGCCCTGAATCGCCGGAAACTTCTCACGCAGGGCGTCAATCACTCTAGCGGTGTCATCAACCGACAACGTGGTCTGGGTAACAAACGCCATAGCGCTGGGATCGCGCACCTCTAATGCCGACACCTGGTTCTCGTCCTCCACGAGATAGATCGCTCCGCCATTTGAGGAGTCATAGCGACCCATGGTGCCCTCTACCTCGGGGTGACCGGCGTGGCCAATCAAGACGCACTCGCGCCCGGCACGGCTGAAAGCCGCCACTTCAACGTGCACCTTGGTCACAAGTGGACAGGTTGCATCAAACACCTGTAACCCCCGGTGCTCCGCCTCCTCCTGTACCGCGCGGGATACCCCATGGGCACTAAAGATAACGATCGCGTCGTCTGGCACTTCCGACAATTCATCTACGAATACCGCGCCGCGCGTGCGCAGGTCATCAACGACATGGCGGTTGTGGACCACTTCATGACGCACGTAGACCGGACCACCGAAAACCTCCAGCGCCCGATTGACAATATCGATGGCACGATCAACACCAGCGCAAAAGCCTCGGGGATTGGCGAGTACAATATCCATCAATGCAGTTCCGCGGGTTCGACGCCTTCGATGCGTACTTTGAAGTGAATAGTACGCCCAGATAGGGGGTGGTTGAAATCGACGACCACACTCTCTTCACTGACATCCGCAATCATTCCGGGGACCTCACCACCAGCGGCGTCAGCAAAGCTGAACAGCATACCCGGCTCCAGCAGCGCATCGCTGTCAAAATCCACTCTCGGTATGGATTGAATATTGTCATCCTGCGGCGTTCCGAATCCTTCTTCAGGCGGTATCCGAAACTCGGCCTCGTCGCCGGGTCGCATCCCCAACAGTCGACGCTCAAAGCCCGGCAATAATGAGCCGTCTCCCATCACAAAAGACACGGGCTTGGCACCAAAGTTGGAGTCCACCTCCTCACCCGTCTCCAGCGTCAGGGAAAAGTTGAGTGTTACACGCGTGTTGGATTCAATTTCGAGGTTCATGACGTGAGGATACGGGGGCTTCTTCCGGGGGGGAAGGGCCGCCTAGCAAGGCAGTTCCGAGCCACCACCCCGCACCGGCTGTAATGGCGGAGTCGGCCACATTGAAGGCCGGCCAGTACCAACCGCGGTAGTGCAGTGAAATGAAGTCGACGACATGGCCCAACAATACGCGATCGATGAGATTTCCCATCCCACCCCCAAGAATCAAACCCAGCGGCAACACCAAACCGCGGTCAGAAGGGGCCAACCGAAACAACCATATAACGATAAACACGCTGACGGCCGCCGCCACCCCGGTCAAAAACCACCGCTGCCAGCCTCCCGCCTCAGCCAAGAAGCTAAAGGCAGCGCCTGTGTTGTACGTCAACATCCAGTCAAACCAACTCGTTACCGCTTCAGGTTGACGGAACTGCAGTGTGTCCATTGCCAGCTGCTTGCTCCATTGATCAAGCAAGATCACCACGAGGGCAAGGCCAAGGCCGATCCAGGGACGCTCACCTATGGCTTGCCATATGCTGCCCTTAGGCAAACTGACGCACCTCACCCTGACCATCAATATTCGTGACGCAGCGGCCACACAAGGTCGGGTGCGCTGCGTGGGCCCCAACATCATCGCGTCGATGCCAACAACGCTCGCACTTCTCGCTTGTCGACGCCACTGCAATAACTTTTAGCGGTACTCCCTCCGCCTCCATCGCATCATTGGGTGCCTGTTCCCATTCCTCAACTGACGCCTCGGAGGTAATCAGTACAAAACGCAGCTCTTCGCCCAAACTGCGGAGCCGCTCCGCCAAGACCGGCTCGGCGTAGAGAGTCACCGCCGCATCGAGGGACCCCCTCAGGGTGCCTTGTTCCCGCGCAAGCTCCAGGGCCTTATTGACCTGCTGGCGCACGCTCATCATCTCTGACCAAAAGGCATCGTCTTCTGCATCACGGGAGGCGGGTAGCGCCTCATACCATTGAGACAGGAAAACTGACGCCCCGCGGGTACCGGGCAGGTTTTCCCAGACTTCCTCGGCGGTGAAACTCAAAATCGGCGCAACCCACCGACACAGTGCCTCGGCGAGGTAATAAAGGCTTGTCTGCGCTGACCTGCGAGGCATGGAATCGGCCCCGGTGGTGTACTGACGGTCCTTGATGATATCGAGGTAGAAACCTCCCAACTCACCACTACAGAAATTGTGCACCCGGTGGTAAACGTAGTGGAACTGATAGTCGCCGTAGGCATGAAGAATCTCCCCCTGCAATGCCTGCGCCTGGCCCAGAATCCATCGGTCAAGCGGCAGTAATTCGTCATAAGGCAAGCAGTCACTGTCCGGGTCAAAACCATTTAGATTTGCGAGCAAAAAGCGCGCCGTATTGCGAATACGGCGATAGGCATCGGCGGTGCGTTTGAAGATCTCATCGGAGGCAGAGATCTCATTGCGATAATCTGCAGCAGACACATAAAGCCGCAGCACATCTGCACCGAGCTCATTCATGGCCTTGGCGGCCGGGATGATATTACCCAGCGACTTTGACATCTTGCGGCCATCACCATCGACGGTGAAGCCGTGGGTCAACACGCCGCGATAAGGCGCCGCGTTTTGGGTACCAATGCCGGTCAGCAGCGAGGACTGAAACCAGCCGCGATGTTGGTCAGAGCCCTCGAGGTACAGGTCCGCGGGCCAATTCAGCCCGTCTCGCTCGCGGAGCACACATTGGTGAGTGACACCGGAGTCAAACCACACATCCAACGTATCGGTGACCTTCTCGTAGTCCGTCGCGTCACTCCCTAATAGATCAGCTGGATCCAGACCAAACCATGCATCAATGCCCTGCTCTTCCATGCGAAGCGCGACCTGTTCCATCAATGACTGGGTATCAGGATGTAAATCTCCGGTCACTTTGTGCACGAATAGCGCAATCGGTACCCCCCAGGTGCGCTGGCGAGAGATGCACCAGTCGGGGCGCTCTTCCAGCATGCTGTCGATTCTCGCTCGTCCCCAATCCGGCACCCACTGAACACCTTCGACAGCGGCCTGGGCAGCTTCGAGCAGGCCATTACCTGACATACTGATAAACCATTGCGGCGTGGCACGAAAAATAATGGGCGTTTTATGACGCCAACAGTGAGGGTAGCTATGCTGAAATGGCGCGTGGCATAACAGGACATCTCGCTCAGCCAAAGCGGCGACAATGTCATCGTTAGCTTTGAAAATATGCTGCCCCGCAAAAACCGGCGTATCTGGGTGATAGACCCCATTGCCGCCCACCGGGTTATAGACTTCAAGATCGTAACGTCGTCCCATCTCGAAGTCTTCAAGGCCGTGTGCCGGCGCCGTGTGCACACAGCCAGTTCCAGCCTCGGTCGTCACGTGTTCGCCCAACACAATGGGCACGGCTTCGTCACTAAAGGGGGGCAGCAGCATGAGTCCCTCCAGCGCGCTGCCCCTGGCCCGGCCGACGATCTCATCGCTGGCGACGCCAAACCGTTCTGCGCAGGCCTCTGCGAGCGCCTCGGCAACCAAAACGCGCCGGCTACCAGCCTCCAACAATACGTAATCAAGCTCTCCAGAGAGTGCAACGCCACGATTAGCGGGCAGCGTCCACGGCGTTGTCGTCCAGATCGCGAGGCTGAGGGGGACACTGTTGTCACAACCCAGCCTGTCGGCGGCCGTCGCACTGTCAACAAAAGCGAAGGCGACATCGACGGCGGAGGACTGCTTGTCCCGATATTCCACCTCGGCCTCTGCCAGTGCTGAGCCACAGTCCAGGCACCAATGAACGGGTTTAAATCCGCGATGCAGATGACCGCGGTCGATAAGTTGCGCCAGGGAGCGGACAATGTTGGCCTCAAAGCGAAAGTCCATCGTCAGGTAGGGGTTATCCCAGTCACCCAAAACACCCATGCGGACGAAATCGGCTTTCTGGGCTTCCACCTGCTTGCTCGCATAATCCCGGCAATGCTGCCGAAACTCACCTGCACTCACCTTGAGCCCCGGTTTGCCCACTTTCTTTTCAACGTTGAGTTCGATGGGAAGACCATGACAGTCCCAACCGGGTACGTAGGGCGCATCAAAACCCGACAGGGTCTTTGATTTGATGATGATGTCTTTCAGAATCTTGTTAATGGCGTGCCCCACATGGAGCTCACCGTTTGCATAAGGAGGTCCGTCGTGGAGGATAAACGTCGGTCGTCCCTCCCCCTCGGCGCGCATCAAACCGTAGAGGTCCATGTCGGCCCAGGCCTTGAGACGCTCTGGCTCTCGCTGCGTTAGATTGGCCTTCATTGGGAAATCTGTCTGAGGCAGATTCAACGTGGCTTTGTAATCACTCATAACTCATCCGTGGTTCGCAAGCCATGTTCTGGCATTGGCTTTGTCCGCCCCTATACCCGCCTTTAAGGCGTCCAAAGACGGAAACTTCTGCTCATCGCGCAGTTTATGCCGAAACCGCACCGTTAATCGTTCGCCATACAAGTCAGGCGACCCCTCCAATACATGCACCTCGAGCGTCGCCTCCAGACTCTCGCCGATGGTGGGTTTTACGCCGACATTCGCGACCCCTGGTGCTTCCTCGAGCCCGCCCCCACATACACGGACCGCATAAACGCCCTGCAGGGGCGAACGAATGCGATGAAGCGCGATGTTAGCCGTAGGCGCGTCAAGCTGCCGACCCAGTTTTTGCCCATGCAACACTCGGCCAGCCAACTCAAAAGGCCTGCCCAATAGATGCGCTGCGAGTTCGAAGTCCGCCTCAGCCAGGGCTGCGCGGATCCGGGTGCTACTAACGCGATCGCCCCCTAGCTCCAAGGTTGGCGTGGGGGCCACAGCATAGCCAAATTCATCTGCTAACGCGCGGACATAATCCAGATCACCTTCACGTCGATTACCGAACCGAAAATCGTCGCCAAAGGCAAGGTATCGCACTCCGAGACCGTTGACGAAAACTTCTTCAACAAACTCTCGGGCACTCAACTGCCTGAGCGACTCGTTGAAGGGCAAACACAACACACGATCGACACCGCATTCTGCAAGCAGGGGCCATTTGTCACGGAGTGTGGTGATTCTGGGGGGCGCTTCCAAGGGCCGAAGATATTCGCGTGGGAGCGGTTCGAAGGTCACAACCGTCGTCGGCACCTCCAACGACACGGCCTGCTGCCGCAGATGCGTCAGCACCGACTGATGGCCCAGATGAACCCCATCAAACGCGCCAATGGTCACCGCGCAGCCGCGATGATGTGGCCGCAAATTATGCCTGCCGCGGATGAGCTCCATCCCCGCCCGTCTTCCTAGTCGATCAAACGCGTAGTATACCGCCCCGCCCAATCGAGATCAGCCGAGATCAGTCAAGGGAGCAGCCAGGTCTTGCGCAATCTAGTGGCGTAGATCAGCCAGGCGCACGCCCGACAACCACAGACCCAGAATAAAAACGGTAAACCCGCTCGCGCACAGAAGACCGAGTTGCAGAGCACGTTGCCACCAGCGCCATACCGTCCACAGACTCTGCTCAGGGAGCATCCACCAGATCACCAGCATCATGACGAGGGTACCGAAGGTAATCTGCATGAGCCACCTGGTCGATAGGGCGTTCAGCGACAAGGTCGCGTCTCGCCGCAGACCTCGGTAAAGCATCCCCGCATTGGCCCACGCCGCGATCGCCGTCGCGAGTGCCAACCCGACGTGGCCGAGATCGAACCACCACATCAGCGGGAAAACCAAGGCCACATTGAGCACCATATTGGCCACCATCGCGACAATGCCAATACGCACCGGGGTTCGCATATCCTCGCGAGCATAAAAACCCGGTGCCAATACCTTGACGAGCATAAAAGCGCCCAGTCCCACAGCGTAAGCTCGCAGGCTTGCTGCAGCCATCATCCGATCGTCGGCAGAAAAGGCCCCATACTGAAACAGTGTGGCCAACACTGGCTCCGCTAACATGATGAGGGCCAGTGTGGCGGGCACAGCGATCAACAGCACACTACGAATAGCCCACGTCAAGGTCGCGGAAAACGCCGGATCATCAGCTCTGGCTCGTTGACCGGACAAGGTAGGCAGAATCACCGTCGCGATCGCAATGGCAAACACCCCCAGCGGTAGCTCAGTCAACCGATCGGAGTAGTACAGCCATGAAACACTGCCAGTGGGTAGCAGTGATGCCAGCACGGTATCGAGGAGCAGATTGATCTGGCTCACCGATACACCAAAAAGCGCTGGCACCATTAGCGCCATGATCCTGCGCACCCCATCGTGCCGCGGTGCCCACCTCGGTCTGGGCACCAGGCCTATGCCGGCCAAGGCCGGTACTTGTAGAAGCAGTTGCGCGAAACCCGCCACCAGCACCCCCAGCGCTAATGCCACGACAGGCTCGTCAAACTGTGGCGCAAGCCACAGTGCCGCCGCGATCAAACAGAGGTTCAGCAGCACAGGGGTAAGGGCCGGTAGGGCAAAGCGCTGGTGGCTGTTGAGGATCGCTCCGGCAAAACCCGTCAGAGAAATCAAAAGCAGATACGGGAAGGTGAGCTTGATCAGGTCGCCGGTCAGTGCAAGTTTCGCCGGGTCGCGCAAAAAGCCCGGTGCAAAGAGTGTGGCCACCAGCGGTGACGCCATGACGGTCAATAAGGTCAACCCCAGCAACACGCCACCCAGCACGCCGGCGACCCGATCAACCAGTTCACGAACCGCCGACAAGCCCCCTCGCTCCCGAGTGTCGGCCAGCACCGGCACGAAGGCCTGTGCAAAAGCGCCCTCGGCGAACAGGCGTCGAAGAAAATTAGGGATTTTAAACGCGACAAAGAATGCGTCGGCGTTGCCATTGGCGCCGATCAGATTAGCCAGTACCACATCGCGCACCAATCCCAACACCCGCGAGATCATCGTCGCGCCGCCGACAACCGCGCTTGACCTCGCTAGCTTGGGATCTTCAGCGACCGTATCAGACACGCTTCTTAACCGCTAACCGAACCCGGTCAGACATCACTGGAAGCCACCCATTCAGCTCTCAAGCGATCACCGTGCCGGGCCAGCCACTGGAGTGCAATCAGCGTATGTCCGTTGTTAATCTCATTCTGATCGAGCATCCGAAGCGCCTGACGGCGGGGTAACTGATGCACCAGAATATCCTCGTGTTCAGTCTTCAGACCCTGCACCGTGCCCGGTCTCGCACTCACTGCCTCACCGATAAACAGTCGGATCTGTTCGGAGCACGCCCCTGCACTGGGGTAAAACGTGGCGATCGGCGCTAACCTTGCCAAGGTGCATCCTGCTTCTTCGTCTGCCTCACGGTGCACCACCGCCGTATCAGACTCACCTGGCTCGACTATGCCCGCCACCAGCTCAAGCATCCAGGGACTTTCCTGCTCACGCAGCGCTCCTACTCGAAACTGTTCGATCAGCACCAGTTCGTCGGAAAAAGGATTCCACGGTAATACACCCACTGCATCCCCGCGCTGAAAAAGTTCCCGGCGAATCGGCAGCGTCCAGCCGCCCTCAAAAAGCCGGTGCCGAATGGTGAGGGTCTCGACTGAAAAATAGCCGTTGAAACTCTGCTCGCGGCGCATCACCTCAACGTCGCTAGCGCCGTAGCGAGGCCGGTAATCCGTCAAAACCGTCGCTCCGTGTACCAGTTCACGGGCTCGTCGTGCTGCGAGACCTGATCGGCGACATCGAGAATCAGCGAGAACATCGCCATCCTCACCAGCACACCATTATCACTCTGCCGAAAGATCGCCAAATTCGGATTATCGTTGAGATCAATATCCAGCTCTTGGGCTCCCTCTCGGGAATCCCTTGGCAAGGGGTGCATGATCACGGTATTGGGCTCGCAATTCGCGGTGTACACGCTTTGGTTGAGCCGAAATCGGCCCCGGTATACATCAGCCTCCTCGCGGCTCGCAAACCGCTCCTCCTGAATGCGCGTGCTATAAACGATATCGACATCAGCGATGCCCGTCTCGAGCGAGTCGGTCTCGAGCACCTGATGGCCCGCCTCACGAAGACTGTCTAAGACCTCTGCGGGCATACCGAGTGCCTCGGGAGAGACCAGGCTCACCTGCAGGCTGTCAAACAATGAGAGCAACCTGGACAACGAGTGTACGGTTCTGCCGTAACGCAAATCCCCCACCATCGCGATGCGCAACCCGTCCAAGCCGCGATCACGGCCTTCCAACTCAGATCGAATCGTATAGAGATCAAGTAGTGCCTGACTTGGATGCTCATTGGCGCCATCACCGCCATTGATTACCGGCACTCGACTTGCGGCAGCGAACTCGGCTACCGAACCGTTCTCGGGATGCCGCATTACAATGATGTCCGAGTAACCACTCAGCACTCGAGCGGTATCGTAGAGTGATTCACCCTTCGCGATCGCCGAGTGCTCAAAGCCCGTGGTTTCACGCACCTCGCCGCCCAACAGGTTAAATGCGCTACCAAAGCTGATGCGGGTCCGCGTCGAGGACTCGAAGAACATCGACCCGAGAATCGCGCCATCGAGCACCCTGGTGCGCCGCTCTCGATGTGCATAGGGTCGCATGGCATCGGCAACGGCAAACAAGCGCTCAACGTCGGCGCGTTCGAACTGGCTGACCGTCAAGATGTGGCTACCGGCAAATTCCATGCATTTCACCCCATTTCTGAATCATAAAGGGACAAGTCTCGCAGTTGTCCCCTCTCCCGCCATTACCCACACTCGCTGTAAACCAGTACTCACTGCACTTGGGCGCCATCCAGTGACGAGCGGGGCTCGCTGTCGCCGCAGGCGCTCACCCACCTTAAATGACGAGTATTGTAGCGCCGTTCATCCCCGTGCCGACAGCGCCATCACCCAGGTCTCCAGTTCATTCAGCGCCGCAAGCGTCTCACTGGTCACCTCTGGTCGGGTGCGTTCTTCCGCCAGTTCGATCTCAAATTGCGGCAAGGTGAAAGGGCCCCGCGCTATCTGCTCACGACAGTGTTCATGCCACTGGGCGGTTTCGTCTTCGCTCAAGGTGTCCGGAAAGTTGCGCGCCCTGAAGCGAAACAACAGCTCCGGCAAGCGCCGGTCCTCAAAGGGAAAGGCCTGCGTCGCCAATGCCTCCGGGGCGCTCGACAACACCCGTTCACAGAGGGCGCGATCTCCGTTGCCGATAAACCCGTCGTAAAGCATGACATCGGGATCGCAACGATCGGTGAACGCCCGCTCCTCCCAAATGTCCTGAAAACGCGCCACAAATTTGGCTGGGGCAGCAGCTCGCGCCTCTCTGAGTGCCGCGAGATGACGGCGATGCACCTCACCTTGCAATCCCAATCTTTCTGCCGCAGCTCCCGCCACCCAACTTGCGGGTAACAGCACCGGCGCCCGGTTAAGCCGGACCGTCTTGATAGGTGGTCTTTCGACACCCTCTGGCAGCTCGTTCTGGGGTGCAAAAAGTAGCTCTCGCACTCTATCGGGCGCCAGCGCCAGAAAATCCGGCGCCCGGGCGAGATCCACGCAGATCACTTCACTTTGATGGCGTGGGTGCCAGGCCACGGGCGCGACCACCGCCAAATTGTGCCTCGCGCCACCAAACATGCCTGATACATGAACCAGTGGCGTCAACTGCTCAAGATTCAATAACGCGCCGACCGCACGCTTGCTGCGCTGCTGAAACAAAGTCGTAAACAACTCGGCATCATTTTGTCGCAATAACTTCGCCATCTCGATCGTCGCCACAACATCCGCCAGGGCGTCGTGAGCGGCACCGTGTTCAATCCCATTGGCAGCGGTCAGGTGCTCAAGTCGAAAACTGGTTTGACCATCCTCACGCAACGGCCACTCGATACCCTCGGGCCGCAACGCGCGATAGGTGCGGGTCACATTAAGCAGATCCCAACGAGAGTTGCCGTTCTGCCACTCCCGCGCGTAGACATCGAAGAAATTACGCCACAGGGCAAAGCGCGTAATCTCATCGTCAAACCGAATCGAGTTGTAACCAATGCCGCAGGTGTTGGGCTGCGCGAGCTCAGCGTGAATGCGCCGGATGAACTCCACCTCGGGGTAACCCTTCGACTCGGCCTCCTGCGGTGTAATGCCCGTCACCCGCACTGCTGCCGGGTGCGGAAGCCGATCCAGAGCGGGTCGCGCATAGAGCGTCAGCGGCTCACCGATGATCTCGAGATCAGCGTTGGTGCGGATCCCTGCAAACTGCCAGGGCCGATCCTCTGCCACATCGGCACCGGAGGTTTCATAGTCGTGCCAGTAGAAGGTCTCAGATGAGCTCAAGCGCCTGCTCTTCGATCTGCGCTTTCCAGACCTGCGGCCCGGTCACATGAACCGATTCACCCTGACTGTCGACGGCAACGCTGACCGGCATATCTTTGACGGTGAACGCATAGATCGCCTCCATACCCAAGTCCTCAAAGGCGACAACCTCGGCCTTGGTCACCGCTTGGGAGACGAGGTAGGCGGCACCGCCTACCGCCATGAGATAAACCGCACCGTGTTTCTTGATCGCGTCCACCGCAACAGGGCCTCGCTCAGCCTTGCCAATCATGCCAGCCAGACCGGTTTGATCGAGAATATAATCGGTGAACTTGTCCATGCGCGTCGCCGTGGTCGGACCGGCAGGGCCTACTGCCTCGTCACGCACCGGGTCCACAGGACCTACGTAGTAAATAAACTTACCTGCCAGGTCGACGGGCAACGTCTCGCCCTGTTCGAGCATCTGCGTCATGCGTTTGTGCGCGGCATCCCGCCCGGTCAGCATGGTGCCCGAGAGCAAAAGCGTCTCACCCGGCTTCCAGGTGTGGATCTCTTCCCGCGTCACTGCATCAAGATCCACTCGTCGCACAGATTCCCCAGGCTCCCAACTGATGTCCGGCCACTGTTCCACGTCAGGTGGCGTCTGCAGGGCAGGTCCGTCTCCAGTGAGCGTAAAATGGGCATGCCGCGTGGCGGCACAGTTGGGGATCATTGCAACAGGCAATGACGCCGCATGGGTTGGGTAATCCTTAATTTTGACGTCGAGCACGGTGGTCAGGCCACCCAGACCCTGAGCCCCAATGCCCGTGCGATTAGCCGCGTCCATAATCTCAAGGCGCAATTCCTCAATCCGGCTCTGCGGACCCCGCGCCCGCAGTTCGTGGATATCAACCGGCGCCATGAGGGACTCCTTGGCCAGCACCATGGCTTTCTCGGCGGTGCCCCCAACACCAATGCCCAAAATGCCGGGAGGGCACCAGCCCGCCCCCATAGTCGGTAACGTGTTAGCCACCCAGTCAACGATGCTGTCGGAGGGGTTCAACATGGCCAGTTTTGATTTGTTCTCGGAGCCCCCGCCCTTGGCGGCCACATGCACGTTCACCGTATTACCGGGCACCAGCCGGGTATGAATCACGGCGGGTGTATTGTCCTTCGTGTTCTGGCGAAGCCCCGCAGGGTCCTCGAGTATCGATGCCCTCAGGGTGTTATCCGGGTGGGTATAGGCCAGACGGACACCCTCGTTGATCATGTCATCGAGTGAGGCCGAGGCTTCCCATCGCACTTCCATCCCGATCTCGATGAAAACGGTAACGATCCCCGTATCCTGACAAATGGGTCGATGGCCCATGGCACACATTCTGGAATTGATGAGAATTTGCGCCATTGCATCTTTCGCGGCAGGGTTTTGCTCCACCTCCCAGGCGCGATGGACAGCCTGAACAAAATCAAGCGGGTGGTAGTAGGAAATGAACTGCAAGGCGTCTGCGACGCTATCAACCAGATCCTGCTGTTTGATCACCGTCATCTTGCCCACTGAATCCTCCAATTCTCTACTGCATGACAGGCGCATTCAGCGCCACCACATCCGCCTCGAGCTGGGTAATGCTCGCATTAACCTGACGCCTGAAGGCATTGATAGATTCAATCCACTCGGCATTGCTCTCAACCTGCTTGCGTAGCGCGGCCCGCTCGAGATTTGATTTGTTCAGGCCATCTGCCAAGCGCTCAACGTCCGTTTGCGCGCGCTGCGCGCTCGCGGCAAGGCGTTCTAGATCACCCGCCACCTTCTTCAGAGACGCCAGCTCACTCTGCATCACTGTCAGTTGCTCAGCTTGCGTGGCGGCTTTGGTGTTCAAACCAGTGATCTGTTTCTCCTGCGTGACTGCACCCTTTTCTAGCCTGGTAAGCTTGCCATTGCTGATTTTGCGCGCGTCCCAGAGTTTGCGCACCTCGGTATCAAGCAGGCGTAACTGCGCCCCCATCGCCGCGGCGGATTTATTGACCGTCTCATCCGTGTCAGAGAGCAATGCCTCCAGGTCGGCGACCCGACCCTGAGTAGCTTTTTGCTGGCGCTCTGATTCATCAAGAGCGGTCTGGAGTTGCCACGCCCAGCCGCAGGCAATGCCTGCCACGGCGAGTGCGAGGGTCAACACCAATCTTGCGGTGAGACCCATGACCGCCTGAGAACGCGGTGCTCTGGGCGGAATGGCTCCGCGAGGGGCTGAACTGACCGCTTCATCACGGCTGGCAGTAAAAGAAGGGATTTCGTTGAGGTCGTCCCGCGACATACCGATCACTCAATCATGGCTTATGTAGATTATATCGCGGCGCGCAAGCTTGGCGGCCACCAGAGGCATTATTCCCGCTTACGATACGCTCGATCATTCAAAAAAGTGCGCACCGTGCTGCAGGGCATTATTACTCTCGTAATGCGCGGACCAGTTGCCCGCCGTCGCTGGCAAGATCCACCGGTGTCGTCAAAGCAAGCAGTCTGGCGGCGACTGGGTAGACGTCCAATTGATGCGCCTCAGGTATCACCAGTCCTGAATGGAACCCGGGGCCAACGGCCACCAAAAACGCCGCCATGTCCTCCACATCGTCAGGATATCCGTGCATGCCGCGCAGGTCCGCCCGCGTGCCGCCACCATGTCGAAATACCCTGGGCGGCGCCGTCTCAACAATGATCTGGCCTACCGCCGGATGATCCACGAAGTGGCGTTCTGCAAGCGTGTCGGGGGCCACGCGCCAAAACCGCCCATCGGCGAGTTCATCCAGCTCCCTCGCCAGTGCCGCGAGATCTGCCTCTGGATCACGCTGATAGTAGGTCACTCGAGTGCTGCCGTTCATGCGCTTGAAGCCTTGTGGCCGGGGAAGGTCATTGGTGTCAATAAAGGTCGCAGGGTCCACCTCTGCCATACCGTGATCTGACAGCAGCAGGAGACTGATCTGCGCGTCATCATTAGCATTTAACGATTCAATCGACCGCCACAGCCTCGCAATCTGCTCATCGATTTCCGCGATCGCAGCCCGGGTCTCCCTCGACTCAGGCCCGAAGGTGTGCCCCGCTGAATCAACTGTCGAAAAGTAGAGCGTCACCAAGTTAGGTCGCGTCCCCTCGGGCAAGCTCAGCCACTCAACCACCTGCGCTACTCTCTTGCCGTGCGGGACGCGGCCGTCGTAAAGGCGATAGTCCGTGGGCAATGTTCCGGCAATGGAAGCATCGGATTCAGGCCAGAAAAACGTCGAGGCGCGCCCGCCTTGTTGCTCAACAAGCGTCCAGAGTGGCGTGCCCGCCAACCAACTAGGGTCATCCCGGCCACGGCCCATGCGATAGCAATCAGGCCTGTCACTGCGACAAAAACTGTTATCCACCACGCCGTGGCCCGTTGGATACAGACCCGTTGCAATCGATAAGTGTGCCGGGAAGGTCTTGGATGGATAGACCGTCCGTAACTTGGTCACGCGAGTCCCACGCGAGGCAATTGCGCTCATATTGGAGGCCTCGGGACGGTCCAGAAAATCCCACCGAAAGCCGTCGATGGATATCAACACCAACGTGTTCGCGAAGAGGTTCGCTGACCAAAAGACAGCGACTAGGGGGATCCAGAGACAGCAAACGCGACGCATAAGTCAAATAGGCCCGGCGAGGACGCACACACCTATGCGCCACGAAAAAGCGGCCCGGAGGCCGCTTCGTCTGCAATTCGGTCTCATTAAAGGAACAGCAGGATGCCGAGAATGGCGAGCATCAGAGCCAACGAGCAGTGGATCACACCCATCACGGACTTCATGGGGCCCATACCACCGAAGAGCGCGTTGACCTCCAGCGCGATGATAATGCCCATGGCAGTGAACAGGCCGGTATCAGAAACCGACCCACCGACCTGCGTAGAAATCGCCGCCAAATGCTTGGAGCCCAGCATGCCCAGCAACATGGGGCCCGAAAACAGTGTGTTGGTGCGGCTTGCCAAGCCGGCTTTTGCCGCAGCGGCCGGGCCATCGCCCTCTTTCATACCCAAAACAATTTGCTGATTGGGCCAGATGACCAACCAGACGTTGAGGAACATAAAGGTACCCGCTAGCGCGCCTACCCAAATTGCCGGCATGGCCATACCGAGCGCACCAACTTTGTGGAACAGATACGCACCAGTCAAGAAGGTGAGCATCGCGCCCCACCGGAACCACCACAGCGCGCGTGGAGCCAGCTTGGCCATGGCGTCAGACTTGGCGCTGGCTTCGGCTTCCTTGAAGTACTCGGTCTGGACGAAGTTGAAATAATACAGCATGCCGATCCAGACAATGCCGGCCAGTACATGAAAGTAGCGAAAGAAAAATTCTATATAAGTCATGCGTGCGTCTCCCGGTTTTTTTAACGACGGCGCAGAGGCCCTGCCCAGACCACAGTATATCGCAAGGGCGGAATCGAAGGTAAAAAAAAACCCGGCCAAAGGCCGGGTTCTCGTGCTCGGGGAGCGCGATTACATCATGCCGCCCATGCCGCCCATATCGGGCATCGCCGGTGCTGGCGCATCATCCTTGGGCGATTCCGCAATCATTACCTCGGTGGTGATCATAAGACCTGCCACCGAACCCGCTGCCTGCAGCGCGGTACGGGTGACTTTCGCAGGGTCAAGGATGCCCATCTCGATCATGTCACCATACTCTCCGGTGGCGGCGTTGTAACCGAAGTTACCTTCGCCCTGACGCACCTTATCGAGCACAACAGAAGCCTCGTCGCCGGCGTTATCGACGATCTGACGCAGAGGGCCTTCCATCGCCCGCAGGGCTGCGGCAATACCGATGTTTTGATCTTCGTTGTCGCCCTCGAGCCCGGTGATCTGGCTGATTGCGCGGACCAACGCCACGCCACCGCCGGCCACAACGCCTTCTTCGACTGCCGCACGGGTCGCGTGCAGCGCATCCTCAACGCGCGCTTTCTTCTCTTTCATCTCGATTTCAGTCGCTGCACCCACTTTGATAACGGCAACACCGCCAGCCAGCTTGGCCACGCGCTCCTGCAGTTTCTCGCGGTCATAGTCAGAAGATGTGTTCTCGATCTGAACGCGGATTTCGCTGACGCGACCTTTGATCGCCTCGGCGTCACCAGAGCCGTCAACGATGGTCGTGTTGTCCTTGTCCATGGTGATACGCTTGGCATTACCTAGGTGCTCGAGGGCGGTGCTCTCCAAATCAAGGCCCACCTCTTCAGAGATCACGGTACCACCAGTGAGGATGGCAATGTCCTGAAGCATGGCTTTACGGCGATCGCCGAAGCCAGGCGCCTTACAGGCGGCGACCTTCACGATACCGCGCATGTTGTTGACCACCAGCGTCGCGAGGGCTTCGCCTTCAACGTCCTCGGCAACAATGACCAGCGGACGCGACGCCTTGGCAACCTGCTCAAGCACGGGCAGCAACTCTCGAATATTCGAGATCTTCTTGTCCACCAACAGGATGAAGGGATCTTCTACCTCGGCGGACATGTTGTCTTGATTGTTGATGAAGTAGGGTGAGAGATAACCGCGGTCAAACTGCATCCCCTCCACTACGTCGAGCTCGTTCTCGAGACCGGAGCCCTCTTCAACTGTGATCACGCCCTCTTTTCCGACCTTGTCCATGGCCTCGGCGATGATTTCACCGACTGAACCATCACTGTTGGCAGAAATCGTGCCGACCTGCGCAATCGCCTTGCTGTCCTCACAGGGAGTGCTCATGCCGGAAACCGCTTCAACTGCCGCAACAACGGCCTTGTCGATACCGCGCTTGAGGTCCATGGGGTTCATGCCCGCCGCAACCGCCTTCAGGCCTTCGTTGACGATGGACTGAGCCAGTACCGTTGCGGTGGTGGTGCCATCGCCGGCCGCGTCGGAGGCCTGCGATGCAACCTCCTTGACCATTTGTGCGCCCATATTTTCGAACCTGTCTTTCAGCTCGATTTCCTTCGCCACAGAAACGCCATCCTTGGTAACAGTGGGTGCACCGAAGGACTTCTCCAGGATTACGTTACGGCCCTTCGGGCCGAGGGTTGCCTTTACCGCGTCTGCGAGGATGTTGACACCCTCAAGCATGCCGGCACGGGCCTTATCGCCAAAAAATACGTCTTTAGCTGCCATTTCTATTCTTCCTTTCTCTCAAGTCAGTGCGGTGCGCTTATTCAACGACCGCAAAAATTTCGCTTTCGCTCATCAGGATCAGCTCTTCGCCGTCCACCTCAATGGTGTTGCTGCCGGCATACTGGCCGAAAACCACTTTGTCACCGACCTTCACCGACAAAGCACGCTGCTCGCCGTTGTCCAGCACCTTGCCATCACCAACGGCAACCACCTCCCCCTGATTGGGCTTTTCCTTTGCTGAGCCCGGCAACACGATGCCTCCGGCTGAGGTTTCTTCTTCTTCCTTTCGACGAACGACCACTCGGTCGTACAGCGGACGAATATTCATGGGTCTAACTCTCCAAGATTAACGATTTCGCTCACTCGCCCTCGCGGGCTTAATCCCTTTATGGGGACGTGGAGGCGCATTTCAAGGGATTTTTTAGCACTCTGCAAGCAAGAGTGCTAAAAAAATGCGGAATTGGTTGAAAAAAGGTTTGCGGTTGCTAAAAAAGCGCCTAAAAAACAGTCATCTCCTGATTTTTGCCGGACCCAGCGGGCACAGCTAGTTCACGACCGACCGGTCTCATCAGAGCCATGCCGCTCAATCGCCGGGGGCGCCGTATCGAGTTCTTGAAACTCGCCTTCAAGTGTCACCCCATCGTCACCCTCAGATCGGGCATGGACGTCTGCCGGAGGCGGGTAAGCACTGTGAGTGAATTGCGCGCCGGTGCTCACTCCCTGCAAACCCATGAGCTTGGCCAGCAAGCGCCGCACAGGGGGGATCATAATGAGTACTGCCAGCGCATCGGATATCAAGCCCGGGACCATCAGCAGCAAGCCGGAAAACGCCAGGGCCATATCACCTGCGAGAAGTTGTTGCTGCAATGCCCCCTCACGCTGTGCTGCCTGAAGCCGAGTCAGCACCTGCGTCCCGGCAAAGCGAATGGCCCCCATACCCACCAGACCCGCGACGAGAATCCACAGGACCGCAGTACCCGCCGTAGTTTGAGCGCCCAACTCGATGAGGCTCCAGAGCTCCATCAGCGGGTAGAGAAAAACAATCCATCCCATTAACTCAGCCTCCCACTGCTACCGACACTTCACTGACAACGCCACTCAGGGCAGGGACTCGGTGGCGCGCCAGGGAGCAACCCATAGCAACGCCACCATGCCCGGTATTGCCAACACCGTACAGAGCAGAAAAAACGGAACCCAACCGATGTCCTCAACGATAAAGCCGGTGGATGCGTTGGCAATAGATCGCGGCAGTGCGGCAAAGGCGGTAAATAACGCGAACTGCGTGGCCGCAAACGCCCGGCTGGACTCGCGAGCAATGAAAGCTGTGAATGCCGCCGTGCCCAACCCCACACCGAGGTACTCAAATGCGATGACCGCGGCCAGCAACCAGAGCTTTGGCCCACTGCTCGCCAGCACGGCAAAGCCAAGAATACTGATCAGTTGCACGGCACCAAAGATCCACAGCGCGCGATTGATGCCGAGTCGCAGCATGCTAATGCCACCGAAGAGTCCCCCAGCAACCGCGGCCCACAGCGCCGCGTTTTTGGCGACCAGTCCAATCTCGGTCAGGGTAAATCCAAGATCCAGATAGAACGGCGTAGCCAATGCTGTCGCCATGTTGTCACCTAATTTGTAGGTCACCATAAAAAAAAGCGCTAAAGCGGCGGCTCGCCACCCTGAACGCGCGAAATACTCGCTAAAAGGTGCGATGAACGCCTCGCTCATGGAGCGGGGCTTTGGAGTCAGGTTCTCAGGCTCGGTGACGCTCAAGGACAGTACGAGGCCCACCGCCATAAAGGCCGCGGTGATCCAGAACACCCACACCCAGGGCAGAGCATCAGCGAGCACCAGGGATAGGGACCCGGGCACCAGACCTGCGATACGGTAAGCCTGTACGTGGATCGCATTGCCGAGTCCCAGCTCCTCATCGGACAAAATCTCCCGCCGATAGGCATCAATCGCAATGTCTTGGCTGGCACTCAAGAACGCGATCACTGAGGCAAACGCTGCAACCAGCGCCATGTTATTGACCGGATCAACGTATCCCAGCGAACCGATACCCAGTATCAGGCCGATCTGTGTCACCAACATCCAACCCCGGCGCCTGCCTAGCGGCAGACTCAACCGGTCCATCAGGGGCGCCCAGAGAAACTTCCAGGAATACGGCAGGCCCACCAAAGCCAACAAGCCGATGTCGGCGAGTGATACACCAGAAGATCTCAACCAAGCGGGCACCAGTTGCAGCAGCAAATAAAGCGGCATGCCAGAGGCGAGCCCCGTCAAGACACAGACAAACATCCGACGGTTGAGGATGGACTCTCGCAGTGCCCGGTTCATGAGCTCAGTGTCATGCCGGATGTGAAGATCACCGAGCGCCTATCAGACATAACCGTAGTGAGCCATTTCCGCCGCCAGTTGCCCCCGAATCATTGCTCGCTCGGAGTCTGATAGCTGCTCCTCGTGGAGGTTTTTTTCAGGATGCACTTGGCGCACATCGAAGGGGGTGGAGGGTGCTGTTTCACCCAGAAAATCAAGCAAGGCGAACAGCGCTGACTCTGGTGACATGGTCAGATCCTCATAGGTCAGTGTGTGAATACGGTCGGGCCACGCTGACTGAAACTCCGCAGCAATCGAGACTGCCTCCAACCAGGTGTTAATACCGGCCTGTAACGTATGGGGCTCCATTACCTTGCCCGCTTTCAGGCTGCTGACCACGTTCAGGGGGTGACGCACGATGTGTACAAACTTGGCATCGGGATAGACCGCACTCAACAGTAATATGCCGTAGATGTTCTGGGGCGTTTTATCGAACCACCGCGGTGCGCGGGTAGCCTTCGCCGCCATGAACAACTTGGCATAGCCATCCTGCATGTCACGCCGACTGTTCGCATCGGCCAATAGAGATAAAAACTGTTTCTCATCCACGCCATCGATTTCCCGATGAGCACGCAACGTCTCGTTATGCTCCTGGATATGAGTGAAGTCGACTGTGCCAAAGGGATGTGGCCAACGAAACAGGTGCGTTTCCTCGGGGGAATCCAAATTGGGGTGTTGGCGCAGGAGATCACGCAGCAGCGTTGTGCCCGAGCGCACGCAGCCGACCACGAAAAATGGGTCCGACCCGACGTGAGGGTTTTTCGTCGCTGATTGCCCATCCCGTGTTGCAACCGAGGACCCCTTGTCATCATGCCTTCGCCACGGCGCGCCACCGGCTCGCTGAGCCGATGCGCCGTCCGCGACGTCGCTCGCCGTATCGGACTGGACTGCGAGGGGCGTGTGCCGGGGCGGCGCACGCTCTGAACGATTCAGACCTGTGCGCTGACTCGCTTCAATCAGAATCGCCTCGAACTCCTCTGGGCTTTTCCAGTGTTCCCCGCACACAAAGCGGGGCACGGCCCAACGCGGGCTCGCCTGACAAAAGTAGTCACCCCCCGTCGCGATTGCGGCTTTAAACTCTTCAGCGTGCGCCGGAAAAAATTGGTCCCGCAGATAATCGGGCACATGCCCGTAGGGGTAGGCGAAGAGACGACTCCTCGTAATCCCCAGCTTCTCTTCAAAATACCTTTCTGCCCTGAGTATCTGTTCCTCGGCACGGTCAGGGCAGTCAATACAGAAAAAATTGCCCGCCAGATCGGGTTCCCTCTGGTATTCCGTGAGGGCGGGGTGCAAGTGGTCCCAGCTGTGATTGCCAATATCGAAGTGGTGATGATCAATCGCCTCTTGCCACCAGTGGTCGTGCCATTGGTCGCGTCCGGCAATACACGCCACATCGAGCACCGCTCTTGCCTCAGGCGAGGCGATCACAAAAGAGGTCGCCGGCACGACCTCCCAGCCCGGTAAGTGCGACTCTGCGGCTTCCGATAAAATCCGCGCGAAACTTTTCAGCAGCCCCTGGTCCGGGTGATAAAAATCAGCAAAGTCATGAAGCACACCGTCATCAAAGGTGATCGCGCAGATGGGATCATCGCGATAGGTATCCAGCCGGTTCTCCAGAAATCGATTGATTAACAGAGGTAGCGGCAGCACGCGATAACCCAGAGCCTTGAGCGTCATGAGATCGCACTCCAATGCCACGTGGTCATTGCTCGAGTAGGTGTTACCCGGGGCGTTTAGAGAGTGGTAGGTAAAAATCGGAATGTGCTGCACTGACGAACCCGCGGCCCTCAAGACTACGACAGTGTAAACGGAGCGGTGGCGGGTATCTAATGCGCCGAGACCTGAACCTCTGGTCAACCGCTCAGGTCTGCGCGGGCCACCCTGCACACATGGGTCCTACACATTGGATTGGATAGTCTAGTGGGCGTCCCGTTGAACGTCGCAAAAAGGCTTATGATCCGCGCGCCAGAGGGGAGTTACCGGGCCTTCAAGCGTATTTTTTTCCCCAGCCCATTAACGGTTTTTCGATCAGGTAATAGCTCAGTGCAGCCAAGAGCAGAGTGGCCGGAAGGGAGATGAGAAGGGCCAGCAGGCTGGTCGCGGGCGTGTCCCAGAGATCCGGGTAGAGTAAGACCAGCACCCGCATCACTTGGAAATGCCAGAGATAGATGCCAAAGCTCACGTGACCCAGGCACACCAGCCAACGCTGCTGCAGCCACTGCCACTCCGGAGAGGGTTCACGCAAAAAGTAAACCAGCCCGGCGATCGGTATCGCTGTCAGCGGCGGCCACACGATCAAAATCCAATGGCCAGTCCAGTACACATCGTCCAGCATCAATTGCCACTGCATCAGCGCCAGGAGCGCGCAGAGTGAAATGGCGATTCCCCTGCGCCGCTGCGTGACTGAGAGCTGATCGGGTAAAAAGTTAAGGCTGAAACCAAGTATGAAGGTCAGCAGGACACCCGGTAGCGAATCCAGAACGGGAAGAATCGTCAAGTAGTTGTCGGTCTCGGTGGCGAGGAACCATCCTGCCCGCCATCCCACGGTGATCATGGCCGCGCCCGCCAAAAGGGCCATCCACGTCACATGTCTCGCCAGTAGCCCGATGAGAGGAAGCAGCAGATAGAAACCCAACTCCACTGGTAGCGTCCACCAGACACCATTGATGGGTTGCGCCATAAAGGGCGGCAAGTTAATCCACAACAGAAACTGCAGCGGCAACGTCGCCATACCTTGTGGCGAGATTAATTCCGCGATCACCGTGCCAAGGAGCAACAAAATGATCAGCTCGGCCCACACAGCAGGGTAGATGCGCAGAAACCGCCGCAGCCAAAATCGTCTTAAAAAGGCGCCGTCAAGCTTGGTGTGTGCCACCTGTCCACCCAGTAGATAACCGGATAGCACGAAAAAGAGCGGCACACCCATCCAGCCGAAGCCCAAATAGACTGTTGGGTCGAGCAACGTACCTCCCCATGCAGCGGGGCGAATCGCACTGGCCGCAGCTGGGAAAAACTGATGCCAGTGGAAGAGCAACACCGCCGTTGCTGCGACACCCCTGAGAGCATGGAGATAAGGGTTGAAGCCCATGGATAGTGAGCTCGGGGTCAAGACTCCGGAACTAGTCTGCGTAAGACACGCTCGGCAATTGGCGCCTCATCAATATCAGCAACTCCCGGCCAGGCTTCCCCGCGAAAAGGCGCGAGCACCTCACCCTTGAGCGCAGACTCCCTCTCCTTCTTGATAGCCCGAATAAGGCGGGTTTGAATAACGTCCTGAGGGATAGCATCCCGACTGCGGCGCTGATTAAAACGAATAAAGTGCACACCAAAGCTTGTTAACACCGGCTCGGAAATCTGCCCTGGCTCCGTCAGCGAGAACGCCATTTCCTCAAATGCCGGGTGTGTCTGACCCGGATTAATAAAGCCAAGACCGCCCTCGTTCCGCTCCGCTGAGGGGTCGTCGGAGTACTCTACAACCAAGGAAGTGAAGTCGTCGCCCGCATCGATCCTGGCCTGCACCTCTAGGGTGCGCAACATCAACTCCGCGAAGGACCGGTCTTCTGATTCAATGAGCAGATGTTGCACGTCGACCTGCTCTCGCGGCCCCAAAATGTCTTGCTCCATTAAGTAACGTTCGTCCGCCAGCGCCTCCCAATCCGTGGCCGCCAATGCGGTGCTGGTGCGGTCAGAGACAAAGGCCGAGAGCGCCACGCGATACCCTCCGTCTTGTTGCCGGTAAGCGATCTCATCATCTGTGATCAGCTCTTCTTCAACTGCTATACGCGCGGCTCGGCGCACCACATATAGATTGACCAACGCGTTTTTCATCGCATCAGGTTTTTGCACCCCAGATTCGTAAGCCTGGGGCGCGAGAAATTCCTTTAGATAGAAGTATAGATCGTCGTCAGTCACAGCGATGTCGTTGACTGATAACAGCACCTCAGCCCTGGCCCCGATGGAAACATGGCCGCAGATCACAAGCATCAACATCAAGCGGATGAGAGACATAGAGTGAGTGCTACCGAGGGTAAATCTTTATGTAGTAAGCATCGTAGCCGGCTACGCCGGGGAATGTATCACCCACCGAGCAAGCTCGCTCATCTGCAGATCCCGTGTAAGGCTCTGCATAACACTCCACGCCCATGTTGAAATACAACACCCGCTCGGCCTGCCCGAGGTTGCAGGCGAACTTATTGGGATTACTTGACTGACTCCATCTCATTTGCGTTGGATTAGGATTCGGGGAGTATTTCCTGCACTTGGCATCATTGTTGTTCAATACCGCACCACCCGGTGTTTCAGAGAACCAGCCCTTCCAGTAGTAACCGGTAGCAGTCAAGTCCGGCATGTTATTTGAAAACTCCATAAAGCCCTCGCCATCCGTCGCACCCGCATTGGCTAAAAACGGATACGCTATCGTTTTGCCGTTGGGAATAGGCGTATTTTCAAAACCCCAGGTCTGCTCGGCCCATGCGTCAAAGTTGCCCCCTGGGTTCCTGCGCCCATCAGCATTGGCGTCACACACTACTCCTGCTGGAGTACCGGAGCAGTATCCAGCCGTGGTATTGGCGGTGAAATTGGCGATGACTGAGCAATTGCTGGTGATAGCACCGGTAACGTAAGTCGACCCAGACAGGCGGCCCGATGGGCAAGTCCCACCAATGGTGCTGAAAGAGTAGCTCTGATCGGCTGTGACTGTGAAAGACAGCGTGCCTCCCTCTTCAACCGTGCGCGCTCCCGACGGACTGATTGATCCACCTGTGCTGGCAGAGGCAGTGACGGTAAAGCTGGTAGTCGTAATCGGGCATCCGCTGCTGTCCACAGGGGCGGTGCCTTCCGTGGGGCAATCATCCTCTGGCGTGAAATAACCGTCGCCATCCATATCAGCGCACCCGCGCTTATCTGTATAAGGCGCACCTGCGGGTGTATTGGGGCACTGGTCCCATACATCTGGCACGCGGTCGAAATCGAGGTCATCAGGATTATCAGAACCGCCACCACCAGTACCGCCGGCGGCGACATAACAATATCCATCAGCGGTCACATCACCAAGACACCGGAGCCGCAAATCTAAGTTGGGCATCGTGATGGTGATGCCTTCATCAGCCACCTGAACGCTCACCTCGGCGGTATCAGGAATCTGGATCGTATCGCCGGTATCGGCATTGCTGCCTTTGATAGTCAGCGTTTTATTCGCTGCCGAAACAGAACCCGCCGCCAGTGCACCACACGTAATAAGGGACAACGCTGTGTAGAAAATAGTCTTCAATGATCTGCTCATGACGATGCGGCCTCCATGCCAACCCTGATCTCCATTATAAAACGTGCAGGCGCAAACCACTATTCCCTGGGAACCCTACTTTTACCCATTTACAGGTGTCGCTTGGGCCAACTAAAAAAGGAGCCCAAGGCCCCCTACGCGATGTTTGGCGCTATCGGTCTGAACAATCGTTGGCAACCTTGCCAGTGCCTGATCTACATCCTTTATGCGCAACAGAGATTGCGTAATTGGCCATTACTTCGGTCCCCAATGTTTCGCCGATGCTGAGGTCAGTGATATACATCGCCGCCGTAGCGCCGGTGACTGCTGCTGCGGTTACGGAACCTAAGGCCAGAGCAAAAATGGACTTTTTCATTTTGGTTCCTGACGGACTGCTTTTTGAGAAATCAGATGATAGGTGGCCAGAGCCCAAAACAGGCCCGCAAAAGGGTAACAGGGGCTGTGCTCCCAGGATCAACGGCAGTACTCGTGCGCAACTCAGGCTGAGAAAAGAGCAACGCTGGCCGCAGGCTTTGTCTGACGGCTTAACACGTGTTGGCGGTCGTTCCGCTCCCAGCAACGCAAGAGCGGTGCTCGCTCGCCATCGAGTAATTAGCAAGTACGCCTGCGCCACCCACGTTCCCATTGACGTACTTTTGAACAGCGAAGCCGACTACTGGCAGACCCAATAGTGAACTATCGCCCGCGTCGATCTCCCGCGTGCACGGCGTCTTTATGGTGGCCCCCTCGCATGTGCTGAGAACACCATCAAGAAAGGACGGGTCAAAAGTGATAGTCGCCCAGCCGTCATCATCATCAAGCAGGCCATTTACCCCGACCACAATATTCTCAGCATTCAACGCCGATTTTTCGGCAAACTGCACGACCGTCGACTCGTAACACAGAAGCAGATCGTTGGAAGGGTCGGGTGGCGCTGGCGAGAAAATCGGGGAGGAAGAGTCAAATCCCGCTGATTCACCCTCCTCCCGGTTCACGGCGCCGATCTTTGAGGGCTCACAGGCGCTTTGGCCGTTGGACAGTTTGCTGAATGGCTCAATCGGCGTGCCTGCATTTACATGGAAGATTTTAGTAGGGAAGGTCATTATCCAGTCGGTGGAAGCGGCAATATCCGGGTCAGTAACATAGTCGTTATAGATCTCCGTCGCCATAATTGTGGCGTTGAGGGCCTGAATTCGCTCCGTTGCTTCCAACGCGTATTGACCGTCGAAATCCATTGATACGGCGGCACCACCAATGCGGATAATCGCCGCCGTATCCAACGCTGCATCACCAAGGCTGGGTCTTATATCACCAGGCTCGTAGTGCATAGCTGAACCCGTTGCACCCATTGCGACGTGGTCGGCAATTGCCAGAGCGTCGTAACCAAAAGACGTGCCTTCAGGAACGTTGATCACCGTAGCGTACCCGTAAAGACCACCACCCTCCCAATTAGTGAGAAACTCAGCTTCGCCGGTAAGGTTGGTCGTCTTCGACTCCGCAAGCCAGACGCCATCCACGCCGGAGTAGCGCGACCAGGCATCTACGAGGATGCTGCAGTTCGCCGGGACACCGTCACCCCCATGGGTGATAGCCGCCGCCGCGTTAATTGCCGGCCGGCTTGCGTCAGCCAAACCCTTGGTATCGATGACGGGCGCACTGTCTGCGTCAAGCTGGCCCATTTCGATTATTTCGACATAACCCACTTGAGTGCGCTCAAGGGATCCACCAATTTTCAAAGTAGAGAATTCTGCACCGCCAGACGGGATAGCAGGCACGGAGCATGAGTTGTCGCCAGTGACAATCTTTGCGCCACCATCTTCAGTCGCAGAAATAGAGAATGAAAAATGATCCTCTGGGGACAGGTAGAGATTAAAGTCCAACACTTCCTGAGAATTCTGCGCCTCAAGAACACGGATTTTAACCGCTTTGTGGCCAGAGCTTGCATTCGCGACATTGATCAGGGTGTTGTTGCCGTTTTGAGCCGAGTAAAAGGGATAGATGAGCGTTTCCCCAGTGCCCTGTTCACTAACGTAGAGAGCTGACTGTGCATCGTCGATTACCACAACTGAGGCCACCGCAACTGCGATTGGCAAAATCTGCTTCTTGCTCATGAGTCACTCCCAACAAGTGAATAAGGCGTTTACATCTCTAACTCAATACAATCTCTCATGTTTATTGGTCGTGAGTAAGTGGCAAGAATGCACACAACTGGCAACAGTCACAAAAAAGGGGGCCAGAGGCCCCCTTCTTCAATTAGCTGCGAATCAGCAGTCGTTGGCAACGGTTCCACTGCCCGCTGCACAAGACTTGTGCTCGGTAGCCATACCATAGTTCGCCAAAGCGCCTGAGCTATTGGCGGAGCCGTTAACATACTTCTGGACTGCGAAGCCCACCACTGGCAAACCATACAACTCGCCGTCGCCGGCATCGATCGAACGATCACAGGGATCAGTCTGATCAACCGTCGTTGTTGAGTCACCGTCGGTGCCGCAGAGATCCAGAGTGCCGTCCAAAGCCGCAGGCAACAGGCTGATCGTAGCCCAGCCATTCGCTGCATCCAGGAACGAATTGACACCGACTGCAACGGTGCTGCTGCCCATGGCTGTCTCTGTACCAAACTGCACGATCGTTGCCTCGTAGCACAGCGGTACGTCGTTGTTAGACGGTGCTGGGCCCGGAGGAGTTGGCGGTGCGGGAGAGAAGTCAGGGCCAGCTGAGCCGGGTGACGGAGGCGGAGGAGGCGTTGATTCCTCGCGGTCCACTGCACCCAAAGAGGAGGGCTCACAGGCAGATTGGCCGGTCCAAAGCTCACTGAAGGGCTCGACGGGCTCGGTCACACCGTTTGACACATGGAACGCCTTAGTGGGGAACGTCATGAGCCAGTCAGTGGTTGCGGCAATATCTGAGTCCGTGACGTAGTCGTTGTAAACCTCGGAGGCCATAATGGTAGCGTTCAGGGCCTGAAGTCGGTCGATAGCATCGCCGTCGTAGTCAGCGGCGAAATCTAAGGTGACCGCTGCTCCGTTAACACTCACGATCGACGCGTCGTCAAACGCATCGTCTGTGAAGTTCGGACGAATATCGCCCGGCTGGTAGTGCATGTCAGAGCCAGTACTACCTGTTTCTACGTGATCAGAGATGGCTACTGCGTCATAGCCAAAAGAGGCACCTTGAGGCACGTTGATGACCGTCGCATAACCATAAAGGCCGCCACCTGCCCAGCTCGCCAAGAACTCGGAGTCGCCAGTCGATGGCGCCGTCTTGGACTCAGCCAGCCAAATGCCGTCTACGCCAGCGATGGTTGACCAGGCGTCTACGAGAATTCCGCAGTTTGCAGGCACACCAGTGGCATCGTGAGTGATCGCCGCGGCAGCGTTAATGGCCGTCACGGTGGTATCGGCAATCCCAGCCACGTCAATGACAGCGGGGCTATCCGAGTCGAGCTGACCCATTTCGATGACTTCAATGTAGCCGACCTGTGTCCGGGCAATGCTGGTGTTGTCATAAGACTCGTCAGCATCTGTATCAGCGTCGTCATCGGCCTTATCAGTAGCGTACTTCAGATTACGGAACGCGACACCATCCGCGGGAATTGCGGGGACAGTACACGAGTTGTCACCGGTAGCCAGCATAGCGCCGCCATCGGCAGTCTCTGAGATCGAGAAAGAAAAATGATCTTCAGGTGACAGGTACAAGTTAAAGTCCAGTACCTCCTGAGAGTTTTGCGCTTCGAGAACACGTACTTTAACGGACTTGTGCCCGCCAGTAGTGTTCGCGATGTTAATCAGAGTGTTGTTGCCGTTCTCAGCTGAGTAAAACGGGAAAATAAGCGTTTCGCCCGTGCCTCGCTCATTAACGTACATAGCCGCGTGTGCAGCGGACATCACTACCGCTGAGGCTGCACCGACGGCCAGTGGCAATACCTTCTTGTTCATTGATCACTCCTAAAAGTTGTCAAACGTTTGATGTTGTTTCGGAGCCCAGCAACCCTAGCTATGCTAGCTCGTCGTTCCTCCGAGTCGCGTGGCCACAGCAAACGCAGGACCGAAGCTCCTCAGGCTCGTCAACAGGGAGAACGTATCACAGGAAAAAAGACCCCTCAAGTCGAGGATTGGTACTTTTTACGGGTACCGCTGCCACAAATTCCCAATACATGCCTGCCCATCAATGAGACGGTCAACGCATCCGATTTATTCCGATAAATTTTGATAAAGATACCAACTGTCATCAATCAGTATCCAATCCTCGGTGAGCACAGTAGTCAGCGGGTCATACCCCACCGCTCGGTAAACCACTTGAACCGTAGCTTTGCAGCGATCGATAACCTCTGCCGCCGTGCATTCAGCCTTGATCACATTGGCAGAGATCCACATCCCGACGCCTGACCAGCGGGTGCCGTAGCGGCCAGCACTTTCGGTACTTCGGTAACCTGGCGTGGTAAATTCGTACGACGCTTGATAATCGCCGGCCATCAGCAAATCTATTCTCTGCTGCGCGCGCTCGATCACGATCTCCTCAGGGCTTTTGGTCGGCAAGACAGAGCAACCACCAAGCACAAACAACACGAACAAATATAAAGTTACTAAGCGCACAAACTACCTCAGTTCTCGGGACAACAAATCACATCCAATCGTTTTAGTGGGCATTACCGGGCGGTGTTCTTTTAATCGCCGTGAGCAGGATCAAAACTGACCGGCAGGTCCTCGAAATCGGTCAGCCCCCGCATTCGCGATCGCATTTCGAGATTCAAATCGCGAAGATCCCGGTCAGACTCCATCACGCGGGGCGTGATAAAAATTAGCAGCTCGGTCCGCGCGGAGGTTGTAGTCGTCGTGCTAAATAGCGCACCGACGAGGGGAATATCCTTGAGCACGGGCACGCCGCTCTGCCGCTCGGTCTCGTTGTCGCGAATCAAACCGCCCAGCACCACGGACTCTCCGGATCTGACGGCGACCCTCGACTTGACAGCGCGCTGGTTAAAACTGCGCTGCTTCGTGGCCGTGTCGACCGGACCGACATCAGTCACAGATTGTTCAATATCCAGCGTCACCAGCCCACCATCGTTCACCGATGGCGTCACCGTCAATTGCACACCGGTGTCTTTATAGTTAATGGAATTCTGAACGTTACCGCCATTGGTTACCGTGGACTGGCTCTGTATGGGTTGCTGATCACCCACATTTATAGTGGCCGTATGGTTATCGAGCACCATCACCGAGGGCGTGGAGATGACGTTGAGCAGGGAGTCCTCCGCCAGGGCATTCAATACTGCTTTCGGCGCCCCCGCGCTGTTGGTGACGGTGTAAGAAAACCCCGCCTGAGGCTGCAAATTACCCCCGACGTCGAGTAGGCCCCGCCCACTGTCGCCCCCACCCAGATTGTTATCAAACGCCCACTCCAAACCATATTGAAGATCGTCGGTGAGGGTGACCTCAACAATACTCGCCTCAATCAGCACCTGCGTCGCCACGACATCGAGTTTGGTAAGGATGCGCTCGATTTTTTGATATTCGTAAGGCGTTGCGTATACCAGCAAGGAGTTGTTGTATTCATCCGATACGATCCGCACATCATTATCGAGCATAAACGTACCACCCCCACCGGAGACCTGATTTCGCTTGGGGACACCGCCAGAGCCGCTACCGCTCTGGGCCTGAGTCATGCCCGGTGCAACACCGCCTTTAGCGGATGAGCCCGAGCCGCTGCCTCCGTAAATTGTGCTGAGCAAACTCGCCAACTGGCCCGCATCGCCATTACGCACTGGGTAGACCTGCAAAATGGGCTCCGAAGCAGGGTCTTCAATGCTGTCAAGCTCCTCGATCCACCCCTGTACGGTGGCGATGTAGTGGGCGCGGGGCGATACGACCATAATGCTGTTCAAGCGCTCAACAGGCATGATGCGAACCATTTCACTGATGCCCCCCACACCGCCGTCGGGGCCAGATGCCGCAAGAATATGCTCCAGCTCCAAAAATAACTCCTCAACCGTCGAGTTGGCTATCGGGAAAATCCCCACTGACTTGCCCGCGAGCTGGTCTACGTCAAAGGTGGTGACAATATCCAACCAACCCTGCAGTTGTAGCTGCGTGCCGGCGAGAATCAGCAAGTTGCGCCCGGTATCGATCCGCACGAAGGCGTCATCACGTGCCACCGGCTTCAGGATGTCTGCCATCTCGTTGGCACTGATGTACTGTAAGGGGACAATAACGTTGCTATAGCCTGCTCCGGGCTCTGAAGAAAAACTTGGCACAGTTGATCGAATGTTGGCCGAGGCGCTTATGAAGAACCTGTCGTTGGGGCCTCGAATCATGAGCACGTTGTTGTTGCGCAAAAGGGACTCAAGAATGGGGAGTAGCTGGTCTCTCGGTATGGGGGAGCGGGTTCTCAACGTGATCTCCCCCGGCACCTGATTCTCAATCACGTAATCGAGGCCCAGCGTATCCCCGAGAATAGTGTGAATCACCTCATTAAGCGGTGCCTGCTCGAAGTTGAGCATCACCGCCTCACCATCGAGTCGAATGGGCGGCCTGGCAGGGGGCAACTTGGCTAACTCATCACTGCCAATGAACACCGCTGGATCACTTGAAAGAGCGGGGGCTTCAATCGTCGCGTCGTCGCGCGTATCCTTTACTTCGGTGGTGACCGCCTGAACAGCGTTGCTGTCACTCGTCTGGCTCGGTTCATCATCAGCGGGCAGAGCAGCGCAGGCTGAAAGCAGTGCAGCCGAGCAGATAAACCACAATGTGCGGGGAACACGTCGTAACGTCATCAATAAACAATCCCATAGCATCACGATGATTATCCCCTAAATCGGTCTCAACCCGCTAAGCGCTGGCCGCAGTGCAATGACGATGCATGCACGGTGTTTATTCGGACTTTGTTCATATTACGGTTTATCGGCGTTTGCGTTGGCTTTGGCTTCCATTTCCTGCTTTTGCCGCTTAGCAATCGACTCGAAGGTCACCGGCCCATCATACGCCGGCGGCGCCCCGTTATTCGCCCCGCCGCTACCTGCACTATTTACGTCCTGCGAAGACCCATCAGCCGGAGGACGCGTCGCAGACCTCGGCATGGGCAGCGTGCTGGCCACGGCCAATTCCAGAGACGCCCGGCCACCGGCTGCGTCGACAAAGTAAGCGGAGCGAAGATCCGTGCTCTCCAACACCCAGCCCTCCACCGAGTCTCCGGTAAAAAGCCGCACCCGCTCCTTAGCCTTGTCTAACAAAATGACCCCGCCGCGGTTGCCCGACGAGAATACGCCCAGCAGCTGATAGCCATCCAGCAGCTGCTGGTCGAGGGTTTGCGGCTGTACCTCTGCGACGAAGACCGCTTCTGGGGCAACCCGCTCGATGGGTCTGCGGGCGCTCAAGAACAGAGGCCGAAAAATAAAGTCGAGGCTCTCGTCCTCAACCATTCCTGAGGAACCAGGCTCCACCGGGCTGGCCACTGCCAACTCCGCCGGTTTGAAGGGCTCCACCGACGGTGACCAGAAGAAGTTGACGCACAACAGTGCCACGCCAATGCCTGCGGCAATGCTGATCTCCCGAAGGTGCGCGCCGGGCCAGCTTAAGAAAAATCTCGCATCTCTCATGCTGCTACCCGCAGCGCGACTACCCGCAATCGCACTGTCAAGAACTCAAGCGTCTCGTTACCCTCGCGGCGAGACCGACGCTTTCGTTGAATGTCAATGGAGACAGTAGTCAACGCTGGGCTCTGTTGCGCGATCGCCACCAAAAACGCATCCAGCGCGATTGGCGGACCATCAAGACTCAGATCAACGGCCAATTGATCAAACAAGCTCTCCTCTTCATCGGGATCGTCGGTCTCCTCCGGCGTAATGACGGCAAGTTGGCTTCCGACCACCGTCAAGCCCGCGTCCTCAGCGAAACCGCGCAAAGTCTGCTGCAGTCGCGCCCCCGCAGCATTGGCGTCATCCGTCCCGGCATAGGCCAATCCGTCAAGCGCCCGCGAAAAATCTTTGGATGCGCTCTGTAGCTCCCGCGCTGTCGCTTCATAGCCCAACATGCGGGCGATTCTGGGTTCGTGGCGGCTGCTTTGCTGAAGACTGTCAATCAACACAGTCGACAATTTGAGAACAAACGCCAAAACCATCAATGCGACAAGGAGAAGGCTCCCGCCCGTGATCCAGCGGGCCTCAGTCGGCAATTGTTCAAACCAGGCTCTCATCGGGCTCCCTCTGTCACGAGCCCCATGGTCAGGGTGAAGCGCTCTCGATTGGCACGGTTATCGAGCGTGAAGGCAGCCGGTGCAGTCACATCAGAGAAAATACCGGACTCCACCAAAAAGGCCTGATAATCGGCTGCATTCACAGCCAGCCCGGAAACCGTGAGCACGTTGCCCTTGATCGAGAGTCGGTTGAGATAGACCGAGTCGGGGGTCACTGCCGCCAATCGATGTAGCCACGGCCGGTAGGCAACTTGCTCTGAAAAGAAGCGCCCCGCCTCAGATACTCGTTCTTGTGCATCAACCAGCTCGCCACGCACGGCCACGATCTGCTTAGACCGCTGCTCAGTTTCCTGAAGCAGGTCACTGTATTGCTGCGCAGTCTGCAGAGACCAAATCACGGGGATGATAGTAAGGAAGGCAGTGCCAGCGAGAGCGCCCCCTAAACGCAAGACATACTGCTTGAGGTTGGCCAAGTACGGCGCATCGAGAGCGGCGTCCTGGTACCCATTCAAGGCGACGCAAGCCCTGTCAGTGTGAGCGGAGAGACCAAAGGGCACTTCCTGCGGAGCAAACGCCCGGCGCACCGCCGTCGCGGCGGCTTCCGCGGTACTGCGCGCCACGATAATTATCTCGACCGCCAGAGCATCTCCGCTGCGATCGACTATTTTGCTCCCCCAGCACGTTTCCTCGCCCGTAAAGGGGCTGTGCGAAGTGACGTGGGCGGCGGCGGCCTCTTCCAGAAAAATTTCTGCGCTGGCTGGGAGCGTCATGCGGGTCACCAGCACCTGCGCCTCTGGCAATAACACCTGACAACCGATCTCGGGGTTCAGCAACTCATCACTTGCGACCCGCTCGAGTTCGCTCAACTGGAAGGTGGGCAAAGCGGGCGATAACCAGGCCCGCAAACCCACCTCATCACCCCATAAAACCTGATGAACACCAAGGGCTGCGCGGCGATACAACCCACTCAGATCGAGTCCAAAGAGACTGAGTTGATTCACCTCGCTCACGGCCCGCCTCTATTAGTTTTTTTCGCGGTGATAGGCCCTGACCGGAGCACCTCCCCGGCACCCGCACCACTCACCCATACTGTCTGCTCAAGCCGCGCCCCCCGAGCAAAAGTGGTTTCAATTTCGGCGGCACTGATCGTCTCGTCCGCTGACCCACCAGGATTTCGCATCGCTTCCGCAATCGATTCAAAGGTAATCCTGCCCTCGATCCGGCCGCGACCTGAACCATTATCCTGTGAGGGTAGCCCTTCCGAACCGGAAGAGGCAGATCTATCTTCCCGAGCCAGATCGGCCAGCTGCGACGGCGCACTGCCCGCAGACAACGACCCCGTCCGGTATGCGTGCACAAAGGGTTTCACATTGTCATAAACCACTCGCGATGAGCCCACCACCGCCAACAGTTCCTCTGGGTAACGGAAGCCGGGAAAGTCAGTACGGTATTCCAAAACGCCATCGGCCATCGCCATCGCGTTTGTGTCAGACACTTTGCCCAGCCCGGTAAAAAGCATCATGAGCTCGTCCCGATCAGCATTGTTAAGCGACACGAAGCCACTGGACGGGCGCAACGTTCCAGTGACCGTCCAGTCCTCGCCAAACTGATACTGCTTGGTAAATAGACTCTGCTTTTCACGCTCTGGTTTGCCTTGTTCCCTTTGCAACGCGGAATCTGTGTCCTGAGACGCCTCCCCGTATGCTGCTAGGGCACTATCCCGCAATAGTAAGTAAGCAACACCTCGCCCTAAAGCCTGCACTTTGGCCTCCCTGACACGCAGTTCGGCCATCCCTGTATCCTCATGGGCAAAGTGTATGACGGCTGCAACCGTCAAAGACATCCCGGCAATCATCCACAATAAAAGCGCGATGGCGAAGCCACTTTGCTGGGAGGCGTCATTCATTGCAGCTCCCCATAATGCTCAAAGGCCACAATAATGGGGGGCCATTCCTGACCCGCTGCGGCAATCTGAAGTTGCACGGCCCAGGGTAGCGTCCCTTCTGGGACATTGTCCCCTCTCGCCTCCGGCGTAGTAGTCCAATCCAAATCCGGACGCACCCTGTAAGCGACCCGGAACCGTTCGAGCCCGCCGTGTAGCGCCACGCTCTGAACCTGAGCCCCCCAATCGGGTTCATCCTGAAGGTCACCAAAGCGATCAAAGGGCGCAAAGTGGAGCATCAAATTTTGGCCGCGAGATTCGAGCTTCAGGTGCTGTAACCCTCCGGCACTGCCGACTCGGTCAATCGGTGCCACCCATTCGAGCCATCCCGCTGCCCCATCAAAATAGCCAGACTCCGGCAGGGCGTCACGAAGCACCTGACGCAAAAAGCGGTCTACCTCACGTTTTTGAGACGTCAGGGCAGTCGTCTGTTGAAGCCGCTCATAGCTCTGACCAAAAGTGCGCATCGCACTGACCACGGCCAGCATGATCATGGCAAAAATCACAGACGCTACGGTCACTTCGACCAGCGTCATACCGGCTTGCCGACGATGTATCCCGCGCGGTGACCGCATCACTCGGCCAGCTCCCTCAGCGGCACCACCGTCAGCAGATTCAGATTACGCGGCGCGGTGCGGCCGGGCCAAGTGACCACCACCTCCAGATACTGTAGAGCACGCGGCGCAACGGCGCGTTGCTCAGGGTCCAGTCCGTCCTCAACCTGTGCGGGCCAACTGCTGACCTGCCAATCGAACTGCGCATAGCGCCCCGTCACCGCAAAGTTTTCCTCAGTAACATGGCTGTGCTCAGCCAGCATCGACTCTGCCAACATCACCGCATCGGTGTATTCCGACGCGACCCGGACATTCCGCGTAGCACCCATCGCCGCCTGGTACAGCACCGATAAGGACAAAGACAAGACCACCAGCGCTACCAACATCTCAATCAATGAGAACCCACGAGTACTGGCATCAAACATATCGTGCTCAGAAGACTGAGCATTGCGCAGCGCAGAGATAGGAGAAACGTCTCTACGTTTCTGTATTCCAGCAGGCTGATCAATTGCAGGAGTCGGCGCACCGTGGAGGTACGTCGATCTTCTTACCTGTGACCGGTTCATTCAGAACGCTTCCTGTGTCACGTCGCCTAGCAGCCAGTCGATGGTCAGATGCACCCCCGCCCCGCTGGGACGAGCCACCGAAATCTCACCGCCCGAGGACCCACCTGCCGGGTAAAAGCGAATCGCCGCCAGCCCCGGCTTCGGGCTGACCTCGGCTGCGTACACGACAGTGATATCGAGCGCCTCGGGCAGTGGCGCAAATTGATCTGCGCTCAGTGAGGGCGAATCGGCACTCAGCGCATACTGATTCCGGTCAGTGTCGATCAACAGGTCCATGGGTATGCCCTGCGCAAAAGCATCGCGGCGGGCGTTCTTGGCGGCAGATACGATCTGTCTGACCGCATCGCGGTATTCCATGGTGGCAGAAAGTGTCCGCACAGAGGGCCCGCCGAGAGAGAAGAGCAAGCCCGCTATCACCAGAACGACGATGAGTTCCAGCAGAGTGAATCCTCTGGCGTGGGAGGGGGTCACAGTGATCAGTTGGAGACGTCGCCGTCTTCTCCCGCACCACCCTGACGCCCATCGGCACCGAGCGAGACAATCTCAATGTTGCCGCCCGAAACGCGGTATTCATAAGCGTTGCCCCATGGGTCCTCTGGCACTTCGTCCTTTTTCAAGTAGGGGCCGTTCCAGCCCTTAGCGCCCGAGGGCTCACGTACGAGCGCATCCAACCCATCGCTCTCACGCGGAAACCGTCCTACGTCGAGCTTGTAGAGCTCCAACGCCTGCTCAAAATCACGAATCTGAATGGCCGCCGATTTCGACTTGGCACCACCAAGCTGGTTCAGCACCTGCGGCCCTACCAGAGCCGCCAACATGCCCAAAATCGCCAAGACCACCAGCAGCTCTACCAGTGTAAAGCCAGCGTGGCGCGCCACTCGTCTCTTGCTCCGAAACATAATGCTGTTTCCTCTCTCTCCGGATTTCAGTAGCGGTTAAACCACTAGTGTGTTGACGGATAGAATACCCATCAAGATGCCCATAATGATGATGGCAATAATACCGCCCATACCGAGAATCAGAGCGGGTTCCAGCAGCGTTAGCACTCGCTTGACCTCATCCTCAACCTCAGCTTCAGACACCTGAGCCAGCTCGATCAGCATCGTATCGAGGCTCCCTGACTCCTCGCCCACCCGCACCATTTGTAGCGCGACGGGCGAGAAGACGCGGGGATCAAGCGCTTGGGACAACCGCCCACCGCGCTTGATGGTTTGGGGTAGCTCTACGAGAGAAGCGCGAATCAGGCTGTTTCCCACAGTCCCCACCGCGATATCGGTTGCCCGCAGCATAGCCACGCCATTGTGAAGTAGCGTGCCCATGGTACGAGCAAACCGTGCGACCTCATACTTGAGCATGATGGAGCCCACCAGGGGGAGCGTGAGGCTTTTGAGATCCAGCCACTCCCTACCCTGCGCTGTTGCCGCCCATCGCCTGAGCCAGACAAACAGCGCCGCCGATAAAATCAGCAGCAGCCAGCCCCAGGCCGAGACCAAATCGCCCAAGGACACAATCAGCTGGGTCAAAAGAGGGAGTGACTCACCCATATCGTCGAACAAAGCCTCGAACTCTGGTACGACATAACCCAGCATGATGAAAACCGATAATGCCGCGACTGCCGCTAAGATGGCAGGATATATCAGCGCTGATACAACCGAGGCGCGAACCGTTTTTGAACGCTCCAAATACGCCGCGAGCTCCGTCAACACATCGGCCAAATGTCCGCTCGCCTCTCCCGATCGCACCATGTTGACGTAGAAGTGGTTGAATACATCAGATCGTTTCTCGAGACCGGCGCTCAATGCCTTACCCCCCTTGAGGGCATCGAGCAACTCCTCAAGCAGGCTTTTCTGCACGCCTTCAGCTGCGGATTCAATCTGGACCTTCATCGCTCGATCGAGTGGCAAGCCCGCCTTCAACAAGACTGACATCTCCGCGGTAAATCGCAGCACATCCTCACGATCAAATCGTTTTTTATTGGTTTTGACCCGCGCGCCGGATGAGACCTTGCCGAGCAGCGCCTTGGCAGTCTCGGCATCGGGCAGCGGCAGGCCATCTCGCGCTTCCGCTTGGCTGACCTGAGGAGCCCCCGATGTAAGATTTACAGACAGGGGCGTCAGCTTCTGGGCACGCAGTTGGCGCTGCGCACTCGCCACGTCCTTTGCAGTGAGAACGCCTTGGTCAATCGCGCCGGACTGCGCGAGCGCCTTGTAACGAAACGCAGGCATCCGTCAGCGCTCGCGGCGCGCTTGACAATTATCAGGCCGCATAAAGACCATCTCCGGGCTCCTCATTCTGATCCTGAGTCACCCGCAACACCTCGTCCAGCGAGCTGAGGCCCAATGCCACTTTATGCAGGCCATCCTCGTACAAGGTTCGCATTCCCCTCGCCCTGGCATGCTCCCGGAGCTGATGAGCGTCAGCGCCATCCAGCACCGCACGCTGGGCTGAGGGGTCCAGAACGAATAGCTCATGAATCGCCATTCGACCGCGATAGCCGGATTGCTTGCAATGCTCACAGCCCGCCGCCTCGTAAACGGTCTGATTACCCGCGGACATAAAAGGTGCGAGTCCAGTGCTTTTGAGGACATCAGCGGGCAGTTCCACGGGTGTTTTGCACTCACCGCACAATTTGCGCACCAGGCGCTGCGCCAGCACCCCGTTTACCGCCGCGGTGATCAAAAAGCGCTCCACCCCCATATCTTCAAGCCGGGTAATGGCACCTGCCGCCGTATTGGTGTGCAGTGTGGATAACACAAGATGCCCGGTTAAGGCAGATTGCACCGCGATTTGCGCCGTTTCCGTATCCCGCATCTCGCCGATCATAATAATGTCGGGGTCCTGCCGAAGGATGGAGCGGAGTGCCCGGGCAAAGGTGAGACCTATCTGACTATGCACTGGGATTTGGTTGATACCGTGCAATTGATACTCGACCGGGTCCTCGACCGTAATGACCTTTAAAGCGTCCGAATCCATATTCGACAGCGACGCATACAGCGTAGTCGTCTTGCCCGAGCCTGTTGGACCCGTCAGCAAAAGGATTCCGTGGGGTCGCTTCAGCAATTCCGTGTAGTGCTCAAAAGTATCGTCACTGAAACCCATGTCGGCCAGATCAAGGCGAATACTCTGGCGGTCGAGCACCCTCATTACGATGCCCTCGCCATGCACGGTGGGCAGCGTCGAAACACGAAGATCCAACTCGTGGCCCTTGACACGCATCATGATGCGACCGTCCTGCGGGAGACGACGCTCGGCAATGTTGAGGTTTGCCAGCAGCTTGATGCGCGACACAATGGCAGCCGACAGATTGGCATCAGCAATCTGACTCGCCTCCTGAAGCACGCCATCAATGCGGTACCTCAGCCTCAGGCCGTCATCAAAGTGCTCGAGATGCACGTCGGACGCCTCAATGTCCAAAGAGCGCTGGATAATCTGGTTAACGCGCTGAATCACGGGCGCCTCGCTGGCGAGGTCCTTCAAGTGCTCAACAAACTCGTCGTCGTTAACGTCAAAGGCACCGAGGCTATCGACTTCATCCTCTTCATCGCCCTGAACATAAAGCACAAGTGCGGCTTCTATATCCGCTGCCACACCGAGCTGAAGCTCTATCTCTTTCCCTGTGGCCAGATGGAGGGCTTTTTTGACAAAATCATCCTGAGGCTTCAGTGCGGCGAGCGTAATGCTGCTCTCTGTCAGCGCCAGTGGGACAACGTTGTTATTGAGCAGAAAGTGCTCAGGCAAGCCTTCAATAATGACCGGCTCCTCGGGATAACCGGCCTTTTCCGCGATCGGGATATCCAGCTCTTCGCCTAGATACTTGACCACGTTTGACTCTGCGACGAGCCCCAGACGCACTAGGGCCTCACCCAGCATGCAACCCATTTCGCGCTTGGCGAGCCGCGCCCGCTCGAGATCACGATCGCTCAGGAGGCCCGCGGCGACCAGTCGCTCCCCCATAGGGGTGGCGTCCACGTTCTGTGCGTTGAGGTCCTGCGTCACCATAACTATCCTAGAGCTTGTTTTAGGCGGCGTTGGATTGACGAACTGCGATTAGCGCTTATTCCTGACGCATCCGCCGACCGATTCACACTTTAACATCGCATCGCTCGTCGCACGGGCCAGTGACAGGTAGTTTTCACATGTGCTCGCAAGAGGCTATCTGACTTTATTGGGTTGAATTCACTGCGCCGCAATCATTAAGCTTCGCCACACTCCATCTCTGGCGGCAGCCAACGCCATGAAACCCTCGACGCAACATGGCCCTAATCAACATGCAACAGCGCAACGTGCTCCTTCACTATCATATTTTCAAAAACGCCGGCACGACATTCGAACGCGTGCTGGATGAGAACTATGGCGATGGACACATTAAATTCGACGGTCCGTTCTCTTTCTCGGTGATTAATCAGGACCAACTCGGCGCGATTATTCAGAGGCACCCGAATGCGATGGCCTGCTCTTCTCATCAGATTCATCTGCCCCCGCCCTCGGCCATGTCCTTCAGACCCATTCCAGTAGTCTTCATTCGTAACCCGCTACTGCGGATAAGGTCAGTTTTCCTCTTCAATAAGCCGCGGGCGGAGAGGGTAGTCGAAAAAGTCACACTTTCTGATCCGTTGGCGGGGCTGGAGGAATGGATCAATCAAAAGCTTTCAGGTGATAAAAACCTTCTCCAAATCTGCAACTTGCAGACCAGTATGCTCAGCCGATGCTACAACTTGCCACCAAAATGCGAGGAGCGGGAGGGACGTGTAGAGTATGACTTGCAACGTGCCGTCAATAACCTTAGCTTAGTGCCTTGTGTGGGCCGCGTAGAATACTTCGATACCGATGTGTCCAGTTTCACTGAGACGCTTACCGGGTACGACATACCGTTTGCTTACAAAAAACGGAAGGCCGAAAACGTCAGCTCACCAGACTACAAAGACACCGTTGAGGCACAATTGCGGGCGATGGAGCGAAGTCTCTCCCCGGAAACGTGGCAAAAGTTACATTGGCTGAACCATCAGGACCTCGCGCTTTACGAGATTACGCACGAGATGGTGGAAAAGCGATTAGCCAACGGTTTCGAGATCCCCCTCGTCTAGCCAGGGCCGCAACACATCTCTCAATGCTGCCTCGGCGACCTCGGGGGTAAAACGACCTGCGAGCGACGCGCCACCTCTCTCGGACAGCGTCTGCCATAGCGCCCGGTCGGTGCACAGTTTCGCAACGGACTCCGCAAAGTCCTCAGCCGTCTCTGCGACCATCACCTCCCTTTCATGGGTCAAACCCATTCCCTCGAAAGCAACAGGGGAGCCCACAACGGGCAGGCCAAAGCTGAGCGCCTGATTGACTTTCCCCTTCACGCCCGCTCCATAGCGAAGCGGCGCAATCGCCAGAGCGCAGGACTCATAATAAGGGGTCAGATCCTCCACGAATCCCAACATCTTCAACCCTCTGGACTCTCCGAATTTTTTCAGTCGATCGGGCATGCGGCTGCCGATGACGTAGGTCTCCAAATCCGGGCAGCGTTCGGTCAGCAGCGGCCAGATCTCGTTCGCGTAATATTCCACTGCATCAACATTGGGAGGGTGCTGGAAACCACCCACGAACATCACTCCGCTCCGATCATCGAAAGCCGGCCTATCGCACGCGACTTCATGAATGTTGCTGATGACCGCCACCTTGGCATCGGGCGCCTCGGTAGCCAGTTCCGCGACTTCGACTTCGCTGACGACAATCGTCAGGTCAGATTTACTGATTACCTCACACTCTTCGTCATAGGCCAGCTCGGCCATCTTGAGGGTAGCGGGTGCCTGATCCAGCTCATGCTGACGCCGCAGGCGCAGATAGTGAAGGTCAATGGTATCGAACCAGATCTGCGTGTCCGGATGGTGCTCCCTAAGCAGATCAACGTGTTGAATCGCGATGTAATGTCGGCACAGCGTGACCACGTCATAGAGGTCACCATGGTCGCGCAAATACTCGCCCATGGATTGGACGTGAGGCGCATGCAATACCTCAATGCCCTCGTCGCGCAGTTGCTGGCAGTAGGGTTCATCCGCCAACAGGTTGTCCGCCGCGAAGGTCACCTTACACCCCAGCTTCAAAAGCAGTCGCAATAACCTCAACGTGCGCAATGAACCAGAATCTTGATTCGGGGTAATCACACAGGCTTCCAGCCACAAAATGCGCGCCCGTGCGCCGCGATCGGCTTCTCGATACGGCCGCTCCCCATTGGGAGCGTGAGAGGCGAGTTCCCGGCGCCACTTTTGTGCGAAGGTGACCTGGTGCCGGGCCTGATTGGCCTTGGCGCCCTCTGAAATATCCGTGCCGTGGCTTACGCCCTCAAAGTGCAATACCTCTGCGGCCGGCTGATAGAGCACGCGTTTGCCTTGCCGCCTGATGGCAAAACAAAGATCCGTGTCCTCGTAGTAGCAAGGCGCGAATCGCGGGTCAAACCCGCCCACCGTATCCCAGAGCGCCTTGTCAACCATGAGGGCGGCCGCGGAGCAATAGTCCGCGTCGCGAACGTAGTTGAACCTCGGCGCATCCGCATTCTCGTCACGACCCCAGTTCCAACCCGACCCATCCCGCCAGATGATACCCCCGGCCTCCTGCAGTCGCCCATTCGGGTAGAGGAGTTTCGCACCCACCGCGCCAACACCCTCAAAACGCTCAAATGTTTGCCAAAGCGCATCAACCGCACCCTCAAGCACCATGGTGTCATTGTTGAGGAGCAGCACACGATCACCCGAGCTCACTGATACCGCCGTATTGCAGTTTCGCAGGAAGCCCTGATTTTGTTTAGCGCGCAATACAGTCACACCCGTCAGATCAAACTGCGCTGGGTCAAAGGGGGTTGCAAACGCATCGTCGGCCACCAGAATCTCATAAGGCACGGATGGGGGGAACGATGCAATGGACTGCAGGCACTGCGCTGTTACCTCGTGTTGGCCATAGCAGGGAATCACAATCGTTAACGCAGGCTCAGTGCAAGTCTCAAGGTCAAGCGGCGGCTGTTGAAGATCAGGCACGATCGATGCCTGCGTGTCGGGTGCCGGTCGCTCTAGCACCTGACGGTGTTGCAAGCGTTTGAGGCGCCGTCCTGCGGCGACGCCCAATCCTCTCCAACCGCCCATCGCAAAATGGTATCGACAGAAGAGAACCCCCTTTCTGATGAAGCGCAAGACTTTCAGACTTGGCCGATAAAATAGTAGTTTGCTGAGGTGCAGCACCCTCCTCACGGGAGTCATCATCACCCACAGTGTGCTGCCCTCGAGCAGCCGAGCATGCGCCTGCCAAAACTCCGCCTCGGCCGCAAACTGCCGGGCGTCACCCATGGACTGCTCCAACGCGGTCTGTAAGCTATCCGCCTCGGCCGCAAACTGCCGGGCGTCACCCATGGACTGCTCCAATGCGGTCTGCAAGCTATCGGTATCGGCGGTGAGGCAGGCGACCTGCTCTTGCAAATGCTCCACGTCACGCTCTTTTGACAATTGCAATGCGGCGATTTCGGATTTGAGATGAGTTTCTTCACGCTGGCTAGCGTTTTTTAACTCATGGATCTTCGACTCAAGATGAGCCACTTCTTCTGTCTTGGCTTGAAGGCCTGCAGCGATCTCGGATTTGAGATGGTTTTCCTCGCGCTGGCTCGCATCTCTGACTTCGTGGATCATTGACTCAAGGTGAGCCACCTCCTCACCCTTGGCTCGAAGATGATCCTTCTGCTGCATCATCTTATGGACACTGTGCTCAACCTGCCTGCGCAGCTCTGCCTGGTGCTCATCAGTACGCTGCACTAGTGCGGCATCCAAAAGCTCCTCGATGGGCGGAGCGGGAATACCTGTCGGTGCGTCGGCCTTGTCGATCTGACTTAAGGTGACTGCCAAACCCTCCAGATCCGCCTCCATGGCCGGTGATAAAGGCGCTAGGTAATGCGCGAGATACGCATCCTCGGGCGTGTCACCGGTATATGTCTCAGCTGCAACCGAGACCACGGTGTCATAGGCCGGCTGTTGCGCCATGATCAGATCAAGCGCGGCCTGCGCGGTTGCGTCTGCCGGCAATAAATGCGCTCTCGCGATATTTTCGAGGCGCTCCTCAAAGGCGCCCAGCGACCTCGCGACAATAGGAAGTCCCGTCGCGAGACATGCGGACAAGGTGTAACTGAAAGTCTCGGGAATTTGAGGCAGGAACAAAAAACAATCCGGCCGCTCTCTGACGAGAATGTGGGGGAGCTCCGCGCGGGAATATGGCCCGGTAACACCGGCGCGACAACCGTTGTAGAGCGGCCGTGTCGTAAACCCGATGACCACGAAGTCGACAGGCAGCTCACTTGATTCCGCCAACCTGATCACCGCCTCCACCAAATCGACCCCCTTGATCGGTGACAGTCCCCCGACAATTGCGACCTTGAGCCGGGAGCGCGTTTGCTCCACATATCCCGAGGGCACCCCGGAGCGGGGTTCAGGATGGGCCAACACCTCTGACGAGACGCCACGAAAGTATTCGCCGATGACCCTGGCGACATAGCGGGTGGGACAAATCACCCTTTCCGCCTTTGCAAAGTGTGAATAGAACAGGCCACGCCAGGCACTGATGTCCAGCCCTAAATGATTGGGCCGGCCTGCTATGCAGCGGTTGCAGTCCTCGGCTGACGGTCTGCCGCAGTAACGACCGGAAGGCTCCTGAAAATGAAACTGAGGGCAAACCGAGACAAAGTCATGGACGGTGACGTCGTAGGGAAGCCCCAGCTCATCGGGCAGTGCTAACACCCAGTCAGCTACCCCGGCATAGTGATGAAAATGCATCCGTTGGATTCTGGCTGCAGCGAGGAGCCGGGCGATGAGTCCCGGGGCCACCTCAGCATTGATCAGCTTTCGGAACTCGCCTTCACCCCCGATGCGCTCCAAACGATAGCCGTCCTCGCCCCAGGGTCTGAGCACCAAATGGAGCGAGTTGTCTTTTGCCGAGCAGGCCGTTGCCAGATCTCTGACATGCTGCTCCACACCGCCACCCATGTTGTGGGTGACATGCAATATCCTCAGCGCATCAGTCAGGCCAAGCAGCTGCACATCGCAGCGAACGCGCGCATCCAACGCAGGGTCTTCTCTGATCCAGTCTTGCACAAGCTCCGGAAATTGGGGGTAGCGATCATCGATAATCTGCTGTGCCTCGACTTTCAGCTGCTCTGATTCGTAGCCGAATGAGGTGCCGCCCGCGTGGTAAACAAACACATCGCAGGCTAACAGGTGGCGCCAGCCATTGGCTGCGGTGGCCATGCAGAACTCCACCTCCTCACCGTAACCTCGCCCGAAGCGCTCGTCGAATCCGCCGACTGCTTGCCACGCCGCGCGGGAGACCCACATGCAAAATCCAACGGCCGTCGGCAGGGGCACCGATTCACCCGCATTGGCACTCGACATGGCCTCGTCAATTTGAGCAACCCGGATATCAGCCGGCGTTTCCCGTCTCGCACCCCCCCTTGGGTAGCTGGCAATCGTGGCATTGTTTGAGAACGGCGTGATGCTGGCGATATCACTGGCAGTGTCTGCATGGGCGACCATCCGGTCTAACCAGTTGCCATGAACTTCGGTATCCGCGTTGAGCAAAATGAAGTCGTTGTCAGGCCGAAGGGCAGCCGCGCGATTGCAGCTCTTGACGAAGCCCAGATTCTCATCATTCTCCAGGAGGGTAATCCGAGATTCGCGCTCAAGACTTCTCAAGAATTCAGCAATAGCGGGCTCTGGAGAGCAATCGTTGATAACGATCACGTCACCCTGTAATTCGCTCCGCGAGGAGAGCAGCGACTCAAGACACGCCCTGACCTCGGCGAGGCCTGAGTACACCGGGATAATAACGTCGACCACCCGCGTCGAGGCGGCAGACGGCCCTGATCTGCGCGAATTGCTCAATGTCGAACCATCCATCCGCTCGAGAGACGCACCTCATCAATCAAAGATCACCACCCTTCAGCGCCCCTCGAGAGAATCACGCGGGGAAAGCGTAGTCCGCGAACATATCGCGAAGCGCGGTCTTTTGAATTTTACCGGTGGCGGTGTGGGGCATTTCGTCGATGAACTGAACGTCATCCGGGATCCACCATTTCGCAATCTTCCCGTCCAGAAAAGATTTCAGTTCATCTGGTGAAGGCTCTTCTCCTGGCGCTTTCACCACAATGAGCAAAGGTCGCTCACCCCATTTATCGTGAACGCGGCCAATGACAGCCGCCTCCGCCACCTTGGGGTGACCGGTGGCCACGTTCTCAACCTCGATAGAGGAAATCCACTCCCCCCCCGACTTGATCACGTCTTTGGTGCGATCGGTGATCGAGACGAAGCCCTCGGGACTAACGGTCGCCACATCACCTGTTTCAAACCAACCCTCCTCGGCGTGGGCGTCAGAGTCATCCAACTTAAAGTAGCTCGAGCAAATCCAGGGGCCCCGCACCTTAAGTGCGCCAAATGCCTCACCATCCCAGGGAAGTTCATTGTTGTCGTCGTCGGTAATTTTGATTTCGACACCCCAGATCGGCGTGCCCACGTTGGTGCGCATGTCGGCAAACTGCTCGGAGGTATAAAGCTCTCTATGGCCACCCGCGTGATTTGTCGTCCCCAGCGGGCTCATCTCTGTCATGCCCCAGGCGTGGCGCGTATCAACACCATAGGTATCAAACTCTTCCATGACCGAGAGCGGACACGCCGAACCACCCACCACGACGCGGGTCAGCGATTCCACGCGCTCGCCCGAATCCCGGAGATGCGCCAGCAGGTTGAGCCACACCGTGGGCACACCCGCTGACATGGTGACACCCTCTTCGTTAATCAGGGCGGCAAGCGTCGAGCCATCACCCATTTTATTGCCGGGCATGACCATCTTCGCGCCAGCCACCGGGCAGGCATAAGGATTGCCCCAGGCATTCACATGGAACATGGGCACAATGGGCAACATCACGTCACCACTGGAGATATTCATGGCATCAGGAATGAGCGTGGCATAGGTATGAAGCACAGTGGAGCGGTGGCTGTATAACACGCCCTTGGGATTGCCTGTTGTCCCGGAGGTGTAACACAGCGAGCAAGCCGCTTGCTCGTCGAGCTCCGGCCATTCAAAGACATCATTTTGTGCTGCCACAAGATCTTCGTAGCACAATACGTTGGCCTGATCGGTATCAGGCATATGCTCCCGGGTCGTCATAATCACCCAGCCCTCAACTCCCGCGCACTGGCTGGCGATGCCCTCAATCAACGGCCAAAAATCGGGGTCGAGAAACACATAGCGATCCTCGGCATGGTTGATGATGTAGACAATCTGCTCGGGAAAGAGCCGTGGATTGATAGTGTGACAAACAAATCCCGAGCAGGCTGAACCGTAGTAGGTTTCCATATGCCGGTAGTCGTTCCATGCCAAGGTTGCGATGCGGTCACCGCGCTTCAACTCCCAGCGCTGCATCGCGTTAGCCAGTTGGCGAGCGCGCGCAAAGCACTCACGATAGGTGTAGCGATGACGGGGGTTATCTCGGGTAACCGAGACAATCTCCTTGTGACCGTGCACCCGCTCCGCGTGCCGCACAATCGACGTAATCGTTAACGGAACATCCATCATCAAACCATTCATTACCGTCTATTCTCCTCAGCAGCCGAGCAGGGAATGTACCGACTCGTAGTGGGGGTCAGCAACCCGGGCAGGTGACGCGCCCTAATCCGCGCGCTGCCAATGGTCAGCGCCGCTTTCCGGCGCTTTCAGTGTTTTGCCTTCAGTCTCGAGTTTGATGAGATGCGCCAGCAACGAGAGCTTCGCCCACTCATGCATCATCGGGTCGACGTCGTCATACACGTTAACGACTAATTCATCGAGGGATTGAGGTCGCTCGTCCAGCGCTGCAAACACCTTGGCTTCTCGCAGCAGGCGATGCCTGACGAGCTTTTCAACCTCGCCACGACAGTCCTGAATCAACTCGCCATGCCCGGGAGCCACCACCTTGACCTGATAATCGAGCAAGCGACGCAGCGAGGCGATGTAGTCCGCCATGTTGCCTCCCGGGGGAACGATCACGACTGTAGAGCCGTCCATAATGTGATCGCCGGCAAAGACCATCCCCTCTTCTTCGAGCAGATAGCAGACGTGATTATCGACATGCCCCGGAGTCCTGATCGCGCGCAGGGTCCAGTCCCGCCCTGCTATACACTCATCATCGTCAATTTGTGAGGCGGGCTGAAAGCTTAGATCCTGATGACGATCGTCGGCGGTCGTTCTGCCAATGAGTTTGGCACCGGTTGCGTCCGCCACCACAGCCGCCGCAGGCGAATGATCCGGATGGGTATGAGTGCATGCGATATAGCGCAACCGATCACCCACGCAGGCCAAAATGGCGTCAACATGTGAGGCCACTGCCGGTCCGGGGTCGACCAGTACAAGGTCTGAATCACCCACTATGTAGGTGTTGGTACCGGGCCCCGTCATCGGACCCGGATTGGGCGCAACAATCCTGCGAACTCGCCCGGAGAGCGTTCTCACCTCACCGTGGGGCTGCATATCAGTCCACCAGCTGCGTAATTTCGACTTCGGGATTCACATCTGCGTCGTAGTCCACCCCATCAACTCCGAAGCCAAAGAGCTGCAGAAACTCTTGTCGATAGCCGTCGAAATCAGCGAGGGTTTTGAGATTGTCCGTATCGACCTGCTCCCAGATGCCCGCGACTTCCTCTTGCACCTCGGGGTCGAGCTCCAACTGGTCGACCCGCAATCGGCCTGCCTCATCCAACTCACCATCGCCATAAAGTCGCTCACGGAATAATCGGTCGATCTGCTCGATGCAGCCCTCGTGAACCCCCCTCGCCTTCATAACCTTGAACAGAATCGCGAGGTATATTGGCATCGCGGGAATAGCAGCTGACGCCTGCGTCACCACTGCCTTCAATACTGACACACGCGCGTCGCCACCCAGTGAAGCCAGTGTCTCGCGAATGCCTTCGACGCGATGGTCGAGGTCTTTTTTCGCCGCACCAATCGTGCCATGCCAGTAGATATCCCAGGTAATCTTCTCGCCGATATAGGTGTAGGCGGTTGTCCTGGCACCCTCGGCCAGCACGCCCGCCTCAGCCAGCGCGGTGATCCACATCTCCCAATCCTCGCCGCCCATGACCGCGACGGTATGGTCAATTTCCTGTTGAGTGGCGGGCTCGAGGTGAAAATCCTGAATGGCTTCTTTGTCGGTGTTGACGCCCTTCTGCGTGGTCGCTTGGCCAATCGGTTTCAGCGTTGAGGTGAATACCTCGCCTGTTTCGGGGTGGGTCCGCCGCGGTGCAGCCAGGCTGTAGACGACTAGATCCACCTGACGGAGATCCGCCTTAATGAGGTCGATCACCCGCGTCTTCATCTCGTCCGAGAAGGCGTCACCATTGAGGCTCTTTGCGTAGAGGCCTGCCTCGTCCGCCAACTGGTGGAAGCCCGCTGAGTTATACCAGCCGGCGGTACCGGGCTTGCGGTCGGTGCCCGGTTTCTCGAAGAAGACGCCAATGGTCGATGCGCCGGAACCAAAAGCCGCGGTAATGCGGGAGGCTAACCCGTAACCAGTAGAGGCGCCTAACACCAGCACCCGCTTTGGACCCTCAGCGATAACACCCTTGCTGCGAACGTGCTCTGCCTGACGCCGCACGTTTTCAAAACACCCAGTGGGATGGGTTGTCGTGCACAAAAAGCCGCGGACTTTGGGCTGAATCACCATGGCAGGGGCTCCGGAAAAACGAGGACAAAGTCTAGCATGCAGGGCGGTTTTCGTAGCACACTCCGGGGCGCGCGCCACTGAACTGATCCGCACAGGCCGCACCATAAAATTGCGCCTGATAAAGAGAATGTGGCGCTGAAAACTCGCTCTGGGAGACAACGATGCAAATCGAAACCGCTATTCTCGCACCCGCCGCAGTCCTTGCCGGCTGGACTATGGTTGTTTTTCTCTGGCTCATAGCCAGACGAATGCCCGCCTTTGCCGCCGCGGGCATCACAGTAGGCACTATGCCTGCCGGAGCTCGAGGGGTCGATACAGAGGGCCAGCTTTCCGCCAAGGCCAATTGGATCTCGCACAACTACACCCACTTGGTGGAGCAACCCACGGTCTTTTATCCGGTGGTGATCATGCTCGCGTTGATGGGCGACAACTCATCACTCAGCGTCAATCTTGCGTGGGGCTATGCAGGAATCCGAGTGCTACACAGCCTGTGGCAGGCCAACGTCAACACCATTCCGGTGCGTTTTGCGCTGTTTGCGCTCTCCAGCCTGTGTCTGATCACACTGGCAGGAAGGGCCGTGATGCAAGCGCTCTAAATACCGCAAATTGGCGAGAGCGACCCCGGTCTCACGCTATCCGGGGCCCTGCTTCGCTCGATGGTTCAGCCACACGCGGCCGCTGCGTCAGAGAAGTGCGAGGCCATTGGGAGGCACTTGAGCCATCGCTAAACCCCGCTACGCGCAGCTTACTTCTCCCAGAGGTCGAGATCCTCGGGTGTGTCGATGTCCGTCACGTAATGGGGGTTGTCCGTCTGCCACTCCAGTAGCCAGTCCGGACGTCGGTGGCGCCAGGCGCCGCTGCCAAAGTCGCCCCCGCCCCGCTCTATTCGCAAAGCAATATGCCGACTGAACAGCACGGGGTTACCCGGGCGCGCACCAACCATTGGGCCAACGAACTCAATCCCCGCATCGGCGTGTTTGTAAGCACCGATCAGAGCAACCAGATCCTGCCGCGTCAGCGCTGGCATATCGACTGGCAGCACTATGATGGCGTCAAGCGCTGGCGAGAGACCCGCGACACCGAGGCGTAGAGAATCCGCCTGAGCGTGTCGCTCCACCGGTTGTGCGACCTCAATCGGTTGCTTGTCTTCAAACAACGGCCGCGCAACGGCCAATAGCGGTGACAGCTCCGAGCGATAGTGCCCTGTCACCACCACCACTTCATCTACGCCGACTTCGCTCAACACGCGAAGAGCGCGGAGCAGCAGCGGTTCACCGTCGATTTCAATCAACCCTTTTGCGCGGCCACCCAGCCGCGCGCCCTTCCCTGCAGCGAGGACGACAGCGCCGATTCGCAGTCGCCCACTCTTGCAGTCGCCGGGTTCGCAGCAGGCATCATCCGTCACGGTCTTGCCTCGATCATCTCGTCACCACCCGTTTGGCCTGCGCTACGTGACGAGTCCGTTCGCACCAAACACCTTGTCCTGCCCGCCGCGGCACAAAATTGGCGCGGTGACCGCGTCACATCACCATGCGTTTTACGTCGCCCAGAAGACTGGTGAGCTCGGTCAGGAAGCGCCCGCCATCTCCGCCATTGACAACGCGATGATCATAAGAGAGCGCGAGGGGTAACAGTGTGTGGGGTCGAAAGACCTCGCCATCCCACACCGGCTGAACCGCCGCACGCCCCCCCCCCCCCCCCCCCCCCCCACTCCAAGGATAGCGACCTCTGGGGCATTGATAATCGGCGTGAACCCCCTGCCACCGATGGCACCCAGACTGCTCACCGTGAACACTCCGCCCTGCATATCATCGGGCTTAAGCTGTTTATTTCGGGCGCATTCGGCCACAGCCGCCACCTCTGCTGCCAGCTCCCAAATCGACTTTTTATCCACGTCGCGGATCACCGGCACAACCAGACCGGCGGGCGTGTCCACTGCCATGCCAATGTGGCAGTAATGCTTCATCACCAGTGTGTCGCCGTCATCTGCGAGAGAAGATTTGAGTTTGGGGTGGTCGCGCAGGGCAACGGCACAGGCCTTGAAAATAAACGGCAGCGGCGTCAAGCGAACACCGCGATCCGCCGCCTCGGTTTTCAGTTCGCTGCGAAAGCGCTCCATATCACTGATGTCAGCATCGTCAAATTGTGTGACGTGGGGTACGTTGAGCCAGGATCGCACCATGTTGGTGGCGGTGACCTTGTCAATTCGGGTGCGCGCAACGCGCTCAACTGCACCATAGCGCGCAAAGTCCTGTTCCGGAATGGCAGGCAAACCCGCACCCGGCGCGGCAGCGCTGTCGCTCAGCGCGCCCGCCACGTATTGCTGCAAATCCTCTTTAAGAATTCGCCCCCGGGAGCCGGTGCCACGCACCTTGCTCAACGATACGCCGAACTCGCGTGCCAGCTTGCGCACCGCAGGCCCGGCATAAACCTGATTAGAACCGGACTGCTGTGGGGGTGCCGCATCGGCTGGGCTGGACCGGGACGCCGAGTCGACATGCCCTGCCAGATCGTGATCCGAGGTGGCCGCAGGGAACGCCATGGGAGTGGAGAGAGTCTCCGCCTCTGCGGGCGAATCATCCCCCGCCCGGGACTGACTCACGGCGCGATCCGCCGCAGTCGCATCAAGCTGCTGGCTAGCCGGTACCTCGGTTGTCCCGCTCACCTCGAGCCGTGCAATCACGGTTCCCTCTGCTACCGTGGTGCCCGTATCGGTCAGCCAGGCCGCGAGAATGCCGGTGTCTGGCGAGGGCACTTCCATCGACGCTTTATCTGACTCCAGCAACACCAACGAGTCGCCCTCCTCGACCCTTGCGCCGACCGCAACTAAAAACTCTACCAGATCCGCACCCTCGTCGCTTCCCAAGTCGGGAATCACTACGTCAATGGACATCACCTCGTTCGTTGTGTCGGAAGTTGACGTTTGCGTGGTAGCGGTCTGCTCCTCATTTGATCCAGCGTTCGTCGCCATTGCGCCGCTCTGCAGATCATCGACTGGCGCCAGCGACGGCACGTCTTCGCCGCCCGCGGTGTCGTCGCTAGCTGTTGATTCGGGGGCTCCCTCGAGTAGCAGGATCACATCGCCCTCGGAAACCGTATCGCCCACCGCCACCCGAAGCTCTGTCACCACACCGGCGTGGGGTGCTGGTATTTCCATCGAGGCCTTGTCTGACTCGACGACGATCAGGCTCTGCTCCACCTCAATGGTATCGCCCGGCGCGACCAAAACCTCGACGATTTCGGCTCCCTCGGCGCCGCCGATGTCTGGAATTTTAATCGGTGCTACTGCCATGTTCAGCCTCCTACCTGACGCTCACACGCGCATTGGGTTGGGTTTACTGGCATTGATGCCCAGAGTAGACAGCGCCTGCTCGACAACTGCCAGCTCCAGATCACCCTGACCGGCCAGCGCCCCCAGCGCAGCAAACGCAATGTGTTCCCGACTCACTTCAAAGTGCTGTCGCAGCTGCTGCCGCGTGTCGCTCCGTCCGAATCCATCTGTGCCCAACACGACGAAGGAGCCCGGGACAAATTCACGCAGCTGATCCGTGTGCGCTTTCTGGTAATCAGTCGCGGCGACAAACGGACCCTTCTTTCCAGAGAGTTGCTGTGTGAGGTAGGGCACTTTCTCTGTCTCTCCTGGATGCAGACGGTTCCAGCGAACGACGTCATTACCCTCTCGTGCCAGCTCATTCACGCTGGTGAGGCTCCAGACGTCAGCAGCAATCCCGAACTCACTCAGCAGAAGATCTGCGGCAGCCTCAACCTCCCGCAGAATGGCACCCGCACCCAGCAACTGAACCACAGGGCCTGATGCCTGTTGACTCGATCGAAGTCGATAAATGCCCCGAACAATGCCCTCTTCAACGCCATCGGGCATGTCAGGATGCACATAGTTCTCGTTCATTGTGGTGATGTAGTAGAAGCAGTTCTCCCCCTCTTCGAACATACGCCGCATGCCCTCCTGAATAATGACCGCCAGCTCGTAGGCATAAGCCGGGTCGTAGCTCAGGCAATTGGGAATAGTTGCCGCTATCAGGTGGCTGTGACCATCCTGATGCTGGAGTCCTTCGCCGTTCAAAGTCGTGCGGCCAGCAGTCGCCCCAATCAAAAAGCCTCTCGCCTGACTGTCACCCGCCGCCCAGGCCAGATCACCAACGCGCTGGAAACCGAACATGGAGTAGAAGATATAAAACGGCACCATCGGGAAGTCCGAGACGCTGTAGGAAGTGGCCGCTGCGAGCCAGGCGGCAAACGCGCCGGCCTCGTTGATGCCCTCCTCAAGAATTTGACCTGTCTCAGCCTCCTTGTAATACAGAATCCCGCCTGAATCGTGCGGGGTGTAGCGCTGGCCAACGGACGAGTAGATCCCCATTTGGCGGAACATGCCCTCCATGCCAAAAGTACGCGCCTCGTCCGGTACGATAGGTACGACCCGGTCCCCAAAATGCTTGTCTTTGAGCAGCGTCGACAGAATCCTGACAAATGCCATAGTGGTGCTGACCTGGCGCTTGCCAGAGGTCTTTAGCTGACCCCCAAAGGCGCTTCGGGGGGGCGCAGACAAGGCCTGAGACTGTGCGCGGCGCGCGGGAATGCTTCCCCCAAGCTCAGCGCGGCGCTCACGCATATAGCGCATTTCAGGGCTGTCCTCCGGGGGACGATAAAAGGGCACCCGCTTCAGATCCTTGTCGCTGATCGGCACGCCAAAGCGATCCCGAAAGGCCTGCAGACTTTTAAGATCGAGCTTCTTGAGAGAATGGGTTTCGTTACTGGCTTCGCCCGCCTCACTGGTGCCATATCCCTTGACCGTCATTGCCAGAATGACGGTGGGTCGCTCCACCTCCTCACAGGCTGCCGCGTAGGCCGCGTAGACCTTATAGGGGTCGTGACCGCCGCGATTGAGGTACATGATGTCCTCATCGCTCAAATCCTTCACCAACTCGAGGGTTTCCGGATATTTGCCAAAGAAATGTTCGCGGGTATAGGCGCCCCCATTGAATTTGCAGTTCTGAAGCTCCCCATCACAAACTTCGTCCATGATTTTCTGCAACAGCCCGCTTTGATCGCGCTCAATCAATGGATCCCATTTGCGTCCCCACACCACTTTGATGACGTGCCAGCCCGCTCCTCTGAACACGCCCTCCAGCTCCTGAATGATTTTGCCATTACCCCTGACAGGACCATCAAGGCGCTGCAAATTGCAGTTGATGACAAAGTGCAAGTTCCCGAGGCGCTCCCGACCTGCCAACGCAATCGCACCCAGTGACTCGGGCTCGTCGCACTCGCCGTCTCCGAGGAAGCACCAGATTTTGCGGTCACGATGATCTACGAGTCCCCGCTTACTCTGATATTTCATGACGTGGGCCTGATAAATCGCCTGTATCGGTCCAAGCCCCATCGAAACAGTTGGAAACTGCCAGTAGTCAGGCATTAGCCAGGGATGCGGGTAAGAGGACAGCCCCTGTCCATCCACTTCGCGACGAAAGTTTTCGAGTTGCGCCTCGCTAATCACGCCCTCGAGATAGGATCGCGCATACATACCCGGCGCGCTGTGCCCCTGGTAATACACCAAATCGCCGGGGTGGCCATTGGCAGTGCCTCGAAAAAAGTGATTCATCCCGACGTCGTAGAGCGTCGCGCTCGATGAGAAGCTTGAGATATGTCCGCCGAGTCCATCCTCGTTGTCGTTGGCGCGCATCACCATCGCCATCGCGTTCCATCGCACCAAGGAGCGGATACGGCGCTCCATAAACAGATCGCCCGGCATGGACCGCTCATCCTGCGGCGAGATGGTGTTGCGAAACGGTGTCGTAATGGCGCTGGGCAGCGGGACGCGGGCGCCTTGCGCGTGCTCGGCGAGATGCCTGAGCAGCTGGCTGGTGGCCACGGGACCATTCACCCTCAGTACCGAATCCAGCGACTCTGTCCATTCCTCAACTTCAGTGGCTTCCAACTGACTCACAACCCCCCCCCTTAATCGCGCTTCGCCCCAAGTCTTGTTTGCGAATGCATGAGACAAGCGATCAGCTACTACCCAAGAACTTATATAGTTCCATAAAGGAACCGATAAATAACGTCATTCTGGAGCCAACATATCAAGATTGCGGAAATCATGTAACATAGTTCTGTTATAGAATCCTTTATTTCTAGAGATATGGGACGAATAGCGGCCAAAAAGCGCCGCTTGCCGATGGCGGCCCTGTCGTGGGGCGAAACGCTGTGATGGGCGTTAGCGCTGAAGCCGAACGCGTAGGCTGAAGTCGAGCCTTGGAAAAGTCCCGCTGAGAGACAACACCGTTTTAGGGCTGCTAGCGATACCGCAGGTTTTGGCGGCCCAGATCAGCCAGTGAGCGAGCGCCCATGAGCTTCATGTCTCGCAATAGCTCGGTTTGCATGTTAGTAAGTGCTTGCTTAACGCCTTGCTCCCCCGCCGCCGCCAACGCATAGAGGTACCAACGACCTCCGGAGCAAGCCTTTGCCCCGACTGACAGCGCTTTGAGTACATGAGTGCCCCGTTGGATGCCGCCGTCACAGATCACGTCAATCTGATCGCCGACCGCATCAACAATTTCGGCCAGCTGATCGAAAGGCGCTCGACTCCCATCAAGCTGTCGGCCCCCGTGGTTGGAAACCATAATCGCGTCAGCGCCAATATCGACTGCTCTCCGGGCATCTTCTACCGACATGATGCCCTTCAGGCAAAAGGCCTTGCCCCACCGCCGCCGGACTTCCGCGGCGGCGTCCCAGTCCATGGACTGATCCAGCATCGTCGAAAAATAGTCAGACACAGAAATACTGATGTTCGACCCCTCTGCCACATGATCCTTCAGATTGGAGAGTTGAAAAGGATCACGGAGGAGATAATTGAGGGTCCAGCTAGGATGTGTGGCGAAGCTCAGCAGGCTCGAGGGTGTGAGCTTGGGCGGCGAAGTAAAGCCCGTCCATAGATCTCGCTCTCGATTACCGCCCACAATGGTGTCGACTGTGAGCGCCAGGGCGTCAAACCCCGCATCCAAGCAGCGATCGATCATGCTCCAAGTCAATGGTTTGTCTTTGTGGTAGTAGAGCTGAAAAATCTTCGGCGTCCGGATTGTCGCGGCGATTTCCTCAATCCCCACGGTGGCCAGACTGGAGATGCCAAACAGGGTGTTGAATGCCTCTGCCGCTCGGCCAACCGCCCGCTCGCCCTCATGATGAAACAAACGCTGCAGTGCCGTGGGAGACAGAAACAGGGGCAAATCAATGGGGATACCCATCACCGTGGTCGAGAGATCGACCTCCTCAACCCCTGCCAGCACGTTGGGCACGAGATCACAGCATTCATAAGCTTCAGTATTGCGCCGGTAGGTGACTTCATCATCAGCCGCACCGTCGATGTAATGGAAAATCGGGCCGGGCAAACGAGACTTTGCCAGCCGGCGAAATTGTTGGGTGTTGTAACAGTCAGCCAAATTCATACTGTGCCGCCCAGCCAGCGCCCATGCACTATTCAGTTCAAAGGTTGCGTTGGCATCGTCGCGTGAAAGTCCTCCACGCTCATCACCGCAGTTGCACCCTCGATCGAAGCAAAGGGATCCGCCTGCCAGCGCTCGCCACGCACCTGTATCAGGATACGGCTGGGTGAATCGCTCAACACCGTCTCCCGGTAGTATCCACGGAGGTCCTCAAGAGATACGGCCTCTACCGCGGCGATGAGTTCTGCCCGCGTACCAAAGTCATAGCGCTCGCGGTTCCAATCACCCAAAAAGGGGCCGGCCTCATCTGCCAGATTAGTGGGAGGCTCTGTGAGCTGGGTCAGCGCGCCGGACTTCAGGTTGGCAAATTGCTCCGCCGTCAGCGCCTCCAGCATTGCCGCGTATTCCTCGCTGAACGCCTCAAATCTCGCCAACATGTCGCTGGGATTTTTCACGGGCGTCTGGATGTAGAAACCGATCGCTGGGTGATCTTGCAAGGTCGTTGTCAGACCCCCAGCGGCATACCCCAACTGCTCCTCGGTACGCAGCGTGTCAAAGGCGCGATTACGCAGATGGCTGGCCAAAACACGGCCCGCCGCCTCGTTGGCAATGCTCGCCGCCGGCGCAGCGTACAGCAGCATCATCCCTAGATCCTCGACCGGCACATCGAGATTTCGTACTAGCGTACTCCCGCTTACCGGGGCATAAACCCGCTCGCGAATATATTCCGAGGAACCGGACCAGGACGATGTCAGCGCCTGGCGCAGGGTGTCAGCGAGTTGCAACGCATCGGTCCGGTCATAGTTGCCGAACATGCCAACGCGCACCAATGCAGTATCGAGCAACTCGTTGACAACGCCACTGAAGCGCTCCGGTGTCACTTGAGTCGCCGCTGCCAGTAGAGACGATTCATCGTAAAAACCAGTGCGGGTGAGGCTCGCCAGCGCCTGCCCCAATTGACTGACAGGCATCTCTCGCTTGCGGTTCTCAAGCCCGCGCACGAAACGGTCTATCGCCTGGTCTAGCGCTTGCTCGCTGGGCTCCAGCCTCAGACCATTGAGCGCTGCTGTCAGTAGCGCGGGCTGTTTGTCAGTAAAACCTGAGAGGGACAGACGCAATCCCTCGTCCAGGCCGACTCTCAGCCCCATGCCGGCAATGGCCGCCTCGTCCCTCAGCGCGGACTGCTCCAAGTTGTAAAGATCAACCCACAGCACGAGCATCACCGCAGTCTCGACCGATGCTTGACGCAGGGGCGAGTTGAGGTAGACCTGGGTATAACCGCGCGGCAGATCCGCGAATGCCTGGCTTCCTCTGAGCCAAACGCTCAAGCCTTCCTCGTCGACGACCAATTCAGGCTGCGAAGGCGCGTCAGCCAGCTCAAATTGCTCAGGTAGCAATCGGTTTTGCGCCGGCAATTTCAGCCCATACTGCGCCACCTGAGCCCGTCGCTCAGAGGGGGTGAGTAGTTTCAGTGGCTCAACGCTGTACTGACCGTCGTAAAAACGAAGACTCTCGGAGACGGGTTGAGCCTGATCGATCTCCCACAGGTGGAGGCGCTCCGGTATTAACTGCGCCAGCACGGCATCGACTGCGTGTTTATCGAAGCCGGTGAATCGATAGGGAGCCTCTATCGCATACCGCGCGGGGTAAGTTTGCATCGCGCGAGTCAATTCGTGGGCGTAGGTGAACTCATCCATTTTCTCGAGAAACTGAAACCGGTTTGCCAGTGAGGTGCCAAACTCCGCGGCATAGCGGTCGTCGATACCCTGCTCGCGCAATATGTCGACATAACCAAGCAGCATCGTGGTAATCGCGTCCCGATGGCCAAGACCCTCAGGGGTCAACTGCACGGAAAAAGTGAACAGCCCGTAATTGCCGTAGCGTGCCGGGTCGGCGCTGACCACCAAAGAGCTGGCCCATCCCAATTCGCGCAGCCTGACCGCGGGCGTATCGGGCATTTCAGAAGCCAGAATGTAGGCCAGGTATTCACTGGGCTTGGTGTCGTACAAATGACTGTTGTCATCGATAATAAAATCGAGCCGCAACTCGCGAGTATCATCCTGCGGCCGGTATCGCACGCGCTTGGTCCCCGCAACGGAAAAGTCGAGCTCAGCAGTTGTCGTCGGCCTATCGACCTGCTTGTTGGGTATCTCGCCAAAGTGCTTCTCGGCCAGCTGACGCAACTCTGCCAACGGCAGGTTGCCGACAAGCGAGGCCTTCATTAAGTTGGCGCTGTAATGTTGCTCGAAAAACGCCACAGTAGCGTCGTGCAACCCACCATCAGTTTTATCGGCCAGCGACTCGAGATTGCCAATTTGAAATCGGTTGGCCGGATGATCGCCGAGTAGCTTTCTCGACAACCGGTAGGTAATGCGGAAATCCTGCTCCCGGCGCATGGACCACTCTGCGTTCACCGCGTTCTTTTCTTTGTCGATATAAGTCGGATCCAGGAGCGGATCGGTAAAAAAACTTGAAAAACGATCTAAGGCCTCGGGGAACGCCTCGTTCTCAACCCGCATCATGTAATTAGTGATATCCAGCCCAGTGTAGGCGTTGGTCATGCCACCGTGTTCCGCTGTGTAGGCCATGAATCCGTCGGGCTCGGGGTACTGGGAAGAACCCATAAACAACATGTGCTCAAGGTAATGAGCAATACCGGGGTAGGCCTCAGGATCAGACGCTGCACCCAAGCCAACGCTCAATGCCGCGGCAGACTTCTCCGCGGAAGCGTCAGACACCAGCATCACCTCGATGCCGTTATCCAAGGTGATCAGATCGTAGTGACGACTGTCATTCGGGCTCACAACCACCGCAGCTTGGGCGTCGACCGTCGCGTCGCTGCTCGAGGGCGGTTGACCGCAACCGACCAAAAGCGCAGCAAGTAACGCACCGAACCATCTCCTGAGCTGAGCCTTTTCGGCACCGGGAGACGTTGAGCCCGAGACGTCGACCGGGTCTATCATAGACTGAATCATTAGTTACTCACTTTCGCTTTTTCACACGCTGGGTAATGCCTCGCGAGACGGCCAGGCAGAGAGAATGGCGTTGACCAATGTGGCCAGCGGAATGGCAAAGAAGACTCCCCACAAACCCCACAGTCCGCCAAAGAACAGTACAGCGACCACTATTGCAACAGGATGAAGGTTTACCGCCTCAGAGAACAGCAACGGTACCAACACGTTGCCATCGAGCACCTGAATGACCGCATATGCACCGAACACCCACAAAAAGTCGGGCGTTACGCCAAATTGCGCGTAGGCGACCACCACCACGGGGATTGTCACCAAAGTGGCACCGATATAAGGCACGATCACTGAGAACCCCACCAACAGTCCCAGCAGCGCCGCATAGTTTAGCGAGAACACCGCAAACACCAAATAAGAGGCGCCCCCAATGATCAGGATTTCAATTCCCTTGCCGCGGGCATAATTGGCGAACTGCAGATTTAATTCGCTCCATATGCGGTCCAGAAGCGGCCGGCTCTCAGGCAGGAAACCTGAGAACCAGCCGATCAGCTGATCTCGGTCTTTCAGGAAAAAAAACACCATCAGGGGGATCAATATCAGATAGACAAGAAGCGCAAGCATGCTGGGTATCGAGCTGAGCCCCTTGGTCACGAGCATCTGGCCGATAGAGGTCATCTCGGCTTGAATCACGGACGTCAACTCGTTCACCTGTTGCTGCGTAAAAAAGACTGGGTATTCGTCTAGTAGCGTCACCAACACCTCACGGCCCGCCTCGATCATGGCTGGTGCCTCGCGCACCAGTGCCACCAACTGCCGCCATACCAGCGGCGCCAGCCCAAACAGCACAGCAATAAAACCGCCGAAAAAAAGTAGCGTCGAAATCGCCACACTGACCTCCGCCGGAAGCCCCCGATGACGCATGAAATTAGCCACACCCTGCATGAGATAGGCGAGAATGACGGCAACAAACACTGGCGCCAGAATATCCCCGAACGCGAGCGTCACGCCAAAGGCAGAAATTAAGAGCACCAGTAACACCACAGCCTCTTCCTCGCTGAGGTAGCGTCGGTACCATTTCGTCAGCACTTCTCTCACGTATTGGGCGCTCCCGGTTTCAGGCCTTGGTAATCGTTAGTTGCAACTCGTCCCCGGAACGCTCACAACGCACAGTGTGTCCCGCCAATCGCGCGAAACTCTCGAAATCCCGCTCAGAGCCGGCATCCGTCGATAACACGACCAAAACACCGCCCGAGGGCACGTCACGAAGTGCGCGTTTGGCCATTAACAGTGGCATGGGGCATGACTCGCCCCGAGCGTCCACTGAAGCGGGCGAAGGAGGATCATCGGACATGGTTTCGAACCCGATTATTGCGGAGCAGGAGTATATCGCTTATTCGCCTTGGGATTGGGGAGAGAGCCAATTTTCACAGCAACCGCTGACTCGTGGAGTGACGCCAAGTAGGCTAGAGTGCCGGCATGCTCAGCCGGTTTCTGATTTATCCGCCATGCAGGTTCCTTTTGCTGGCCTGCATCATCGCTGCGCCTCATACGCCGATGGCAGTCACCGAGGGCCTCAAGATACCTAATCTGGGTGAATCCAGCACCAGCCTGTTCTCCGCTGACTATGAATATCAGCTGGGGCGGATGTGGCTCAGAAGCTTCCGTGGGCAGGCCCCCATCAAAAATGACCCCTTGCTGTACAGTTATTTGGAAGGCCTGGTGTTTGAGCTGGTACAACATAGCGAGCTTCAGGACAGACGGATTGAACTCGTCATCGTTGACAATCCCACTATCAACGCCTTTGCCGTACCCGGTGGCGTAATTGGTGTCCACAGCGGGCTGTTCCAATATGCGATGACAGAGGATGAATTCGCCACGGTCATGGCGCACGAAATTGCTCACCTCAGCCAGAGACACTTCTCTCGACGCATGGAAATGGCGCAGGAGCAGGGGCCGATGCAGATCGCAGGGCTGCTGGCCGGCATTCTTCTGGCGGCTACGGTGGGCACCGATGCGGGCATGGCTGCCATGACCACTGCTCAGGGTTTGACTCAGGATGCCCAGCTCCGATACAGCCGCGCCAATGAAGCAGAGGCCGACCGGGTGGGACTGAGAACGCTCTATAACGCAGGCATGGACCCCTACGCTGCGCCACAGATGTTCGAGCGCATGTATGCGGCCACCCGCTACAGCCAGACGGATCGAGTGCCCGAATTCCTGCGCACACACCCTCTGTCGGAGAAACGCATTGCCGATACGCGAACCCGCGCCATGCAGTACCCGAGACGCATCCGATCTGTCAGCCTCGACTATCAGCTCGTGCGCGCTCGAGTAGCGGTTCAGGCCACGCGGACGCCAGAGGAAGCAGTGTCGATGTTCCGCTCCGCACTGGATGGCGAATCCATCTCTGATGAAGCCACCACCTACGGTCTGGTGCTGGCGCTAACCGCCGCAGGCCGGGCTGATGAAGCGGCACTGGCACTAGACAGTATCTGGTCCGACGACCGCAATCGGATCGAATACGTTATCGCCGGCGCCGAAATCGATCTGGCGCGTGGCGACGCTGCGAGGGCTGTCAGCACCCTGGAGCGGCGCTTGGCGCTATCGCCGGGAAATCACCCACTGACGATGTCCTATGCCAGCGCGCTGCAGCAGGCAGGCTCGCCGCATTTGGCCGAGGCAGTGTTGCTGGAGCAATCTCGCCTGATCACCACCGATCCGGGACTGTGGTACCTGCTGGCAGAAGTACAAGGACTGGCGGGCAACATCGTCGGATTGCATCGCTCGCGCGCGGAATACTTCATCCTGGTGAATGCGCTCGATTCAGCGGAGCGACAGCTCTCTTATGCGCAGAACTTTGTAGGAAACGACTTCGCTACCTCTTCGCTGATTAACGAGCGATTGCGTGACATCCAAGACATGCGGGACGAGTTGGACCGAGGTTAGGGGTTCAGCGTTTCAGCGAACGCCAGCATGCGCTCCAGAGGCCGCATGGCCCGTTGAGCCAGGTCAGGCGCTATGTGGACCTCATTGTCGGGCTGGTCAAATACCGCGGCCATCGCCTCGAGATCATTCATCGCCATCCAAGGGCAATTAGCGCAGCTACGACAGGTCGCACCCTGGCCTGCGGTCGGCGCAATAATAAACTGCTTGTCAGGCGCCGCCTGCTGCAGCTTGTAAAAGATGCCCTGATCGGTCGCCACGATAAAGGTCTGCTGTGGCATCTCGTTGGCTGCACGAATAATCTGCGTTGTGGAGCCGACGTGATCCGCCAGCTCGATCACGCTAGCCGGAGACTCGGGATGCACGAGCACCGCAGCATCGGGATGAACATGCTTCAGATCCAAAATACCCCGCGCCTTGAATTCCTCGTGCACGATGCATGCACCATCCCACAGCAAGATATCGGCCCCCGACTCACGCTGCACGTAATCGCCGAGATGCCGATCAGGCGCCCAAATGATCGCCTTATCCTGCGCGGCCAAATGCTCAGCAACATCAAGCGCAATGCTGGAAGTCACCACCCAGTCGGCGCGCGCCTTGACCGCTGCAGAGGTGTTGGCATACACCACCACCTCCCTCTCAGGATGGGCATCACAGAAAGCCGAGAATTCATCGATCGGGCAACCCTCGTCCAGCGAGCAGGTAGCCTCGAGGGTGGGCATCAACACGCGCTTGTCAGGGGTGAGGATCTTGGCCGTCTCGCCCATAAACCGGACCCCTGCAACAATTAACGTCTCGGCGGAATGATCCCTACCGAACCGGGCCATCTCCAGAGAGTCTGAAACGCACCCCCCAGTGGCCTCCGCCAGTGCCTGTATCTCAGGTGCCGTGTAGTAATGGGCCACAATGACGGCATTGTTAGCGTGCAGATGCCCCCGAATCGTGCTCTCCAGCGCTCCCCTGCGAGCCGCTGTGAGTGCGGGACTGGGTCGGCTCTCTAAGTGCGACTGTACCTGAGCGCGGATCTGTTCGAGTTTTTCCTGAGCTATTGACATAACAACGGGAGCACAACCATTCGGGACAACCCTAGCATAGTCACAACGCGACTTTCCGGATCACCGATTCTGAAAAACGGGTTCCCTTTTCTCTCGCTGCGCGGTGATACCCTCCTGCACATCTACAGAGTCACTGCAGGCTTTAGCGAGCGCGTCAGCCTGCTCTCGATTCAAATTGCCGCCCTCGAGCTGCCGGATAACCTCCAGCATATTGGTCACCGCCATCGGCGCGAGTTTGGTGAATGATTCAGCGTAACGCTGGGCCGCCGCATGAAGCGAATCTGTTGGATAAACCGCATCGACAATACCCAACGCGAGCATTTGTTCTGCAGAGAATGTCTCCGCCGCCACCAGCAGCCGCCTTGCTATTGAGGGCCCCAGCCGTCGAGTAATTCGCTCGATGCCCTCCACCGGATAGCACAAGCCAATCGCAGCGGCCGGAATGCGCAACACGATATCTTCACGCGCGAGGCGAAAGTCGCAGCTGAGCGCCAACTCAGCGCCGCCACCAAAAACGTTACCAGACAAAGTGGCAATAGAGGGGATGGGCAGGGCGGCAATCTTGTTAGTGACCGATTGAAAACGGTCGCCACTCAGTGAACCATCCAGAATCTGAGTCAGGTCAGCGCCAGCACAGAAAACCCGGTCATCCGATGAGGTGATCAGCAGCGCCCGGACATTATCACCGAGCAACGACAGCCCACTCTCTATGGCGTCGAGCTCGGCGGCACCCAGCGCGTTACGTCGCTGGGGATTATTGAAGGTCAGCGTGGCGATGCCAGCTGTCTGGGTAAAGGAGATGGTGTCTGACACTGCAGGCCTCCGATCCTACCGTTACAAGATGGAGGCGGAGTGTGGCACAGACCGGCTACGGCGCACAGAGTGTGGCCTTACACTAACTTGAGAAGCCTCTCGTCACCTCGCGTCCCCTCGCGTATCGTCGGCGACCTTCTCCTGTCAGGTCCGCAAACGCCGATATCGGGGCTGGCACCGCGCCACGTCGGCGGTCGCCCCGAGTCGTCTCTATCAGCGCCAATCAACGCCAATCGCAAGCCCAACCATAGACAGGTTCAGTAAAAATACTTAAAGTTCAAATAATTGAATTTTGAGAATTACGGGTTTCACGCCAGCCCGATTTGAGAACCTCTTGAGTAACCCACCCTCAGTACATCGCTCGCCCTTCAGCCGCGGTTTGCAACGTGAAACCAAGCATGCTGCGGTACTTTCCTGTGCCGCCAAGTTGTTTAATACCAAGGGAGCGAGATCGACCACGCTGGCCGATGTAGCAAGCCGTCTGGGTCTTACCAAGACCAGCCTTTACTACTATGTCTCCACCAAGGAAGAGCTGATTTACCAGTGTTACGACGCCAATATGCGCGAGGCGCATGCCCAGCTCGACGCCGCCGAGGCGGCCTGCGAGAACCCCGGCACCTGCCTGATGATGTTCCTGGAGAGTCAGATCAATACAACACTGCGAGCACTGGATGGTGAAGGCGACTTTTATGCCGCGCCACTTGAGGTCGCCTCCTTAAAAGAGGAGCACCGTCTCGCGCTTGAAGAGGAGTACCGGCGCCTGCTAAGGCGGCTAATCGACTTACTCAACCTGGGGATAGGCGTGGGCGAGATCCGGCCGTGTAACCCGGTTATCACCATTCGCGCCATGATCGGTGCACTGGACTGGTCCTTCTACTGGCTCTACGAAATGCCACGGGATCAGGCCAATACCGTCATCGATGTGCTGCGCGATCTTTTTACGCACGGCCTGTTGTGCTCACCCGATAGCCAATCACTCCAGATGGTGCCGGAAATGCTCACTTTTTCCGCAGAGGATGAAGCTTTTGACAGAGAGGCACAAAACCGGCTGAAGCAGGAGGCCTTTCTTAAGGCGGGAACCCGCTGTTTCAATCAGAAGGGTTTTAGCGGCACATCACTCGATGAAATCGCAGAGCAGCTGCAGGTCTCCAAAGGCGCTTTCTATTACCATTTTGCGAACAAAGAGGCACTCCTGACCCAATGCTTCGATTACACGCTGGATCGGCTGGAGCAGATTATTGCGGGAATCGAGCAACTGAAAACGTCCCCCGCAAACAAGCTGGCCTTGGCCTGCCACCACATTTTTGTACTGCAAAACTCTGAACAAGGCCCCCTCGTTCACTTCAACTCGATCACTGCCTTGCCACCTGCGGTCCGACAACGATTGCTGGCGAGGCTAGCGGCGGTGCACCGGACCTTGGAGACGGCCATCGTGGAGGCGACTTCTGACGGGGAGTTCAGGGCGGTTTCCGCTGGCATCGTGATTCAGTTGCTAACGGGAGCATTGAACGCCGCGATGGACCTTGAAGTCTGGCAGCCCATCGACGACATTGACCAGAGCGCGGCCGACTACTTCGCCGTATTTTTTCGCGGCTTGGCAAGAACTGCTCAGCACTAAGGAGTCTCTGTGACGAGTTTTACCGAGGTGCTGTCACAGATTGCACCCCAGCAGACTGCGCCACTCACCTTTGTCGGCCACAGCCTGCTCCCCCAACAGCGCATTTTTGGCGGGCAGGTCGTCGCGCAGTGTCTGATGGCCGCTAATCAGACCGTTGCAGAGTCGCTGAATGCACACAGCCTGCATGCTTATTTTCTTCGGGCCGGAGATCCAACCGTGCCCATCGATTTTGAAGTCGACCCAATCCGGGACGGACGCTCCTTTTCCACTCGCAGGGTCGTCGCCAGACAAAACGGCGAGGCCATTTTTAATACCTCGATCAGTTATCACGGTGATGAGGAAAGCGTGACCCATTGCTTCACGATGCCTGAGATCGCGGCGCCCCGGTCTGAGGCGGACGATTTATCAAGCTTCCGCGGTTTCACCACAAAACCCGGTGACCCCAATCTAATCGACCTGTATCAAATCGAGCGGCAACGAGTGACCCAATATCTTGCAGAAGAGCAGCCACCGCTTGGTCGGTCATGGTTCCGCGCCGTTGGGCCCTTACCCAATGACCCCGCCATACACCAGGCCGCTTTGGTGATGATCTCAGACTACTCGCTGTTGAGCACAGTGTTCTATCCGCACCCTTTCACTAACCCTATCAAGCACTTCATGGCAGCCAGTCTCGATCACGCCATATGGTTTCATCACCCGGGCAAGATGGACGACTGGATTCTGTATGACTGTGACACGCCGCGGGCGGGCGGAGGGAGAGGCTTTAGCCGCGGCTTCCTTTGGGCACAGGACGGGACACTGCTGGCCTCGACGGCTCAAGAGTCGCTCATGCGGCTCAAGCGCAGTTAATTGACCACGCTTTTCAGCATTTCGCCCCGGGACGCCCACCGCCAATCGGCACCCGCAACCTCGAGATGATGGATCGAGCCATTGGCTGGCAGACACTGCACGACGGCGTCGTCACCACTCATCTGAGCGGCCACAGCGTTGATCACTAAAAAATGCGTGAAGATGACGCTGGGAGTTTGCAGTGCCTGAATTGCAGCCACGATCTCTCTGCGCCATTGTTGAACAGACTCGGGCAGCGCACTCCATGTCCCCTGGAGCACCTCCTGCAGCCAGGGCTTCCGGGCTTCCAATTCGCCCGGCGAGGGCAGCTCAACAAAACGCGGATCGACCTGAAGCGCGAAGCCTCGGCGCAAAGCAAAGGGCTCGCCAGTCTGAATGGCTCGGCGTTTGGGACTGGTCAACAAGGCGGCACCCACGGGCACCTGCTCTGCAAGCGCCCTCGCCGCGGCACTCGCCTGCGTTTGGCCGAGCTCGGACAGCGCCGGATCAACGTCCTCGCTGAAGCTGGCTGCGGCTTCGCCGTGCCGAACCAACCAAATCGCGCTCACCGATAAGTTACCAAAGCTTCACCCAAGTGCTTGCTCAGCAACTGCAGGTGCGCGGTGTCGTTGAAGTTGGACAGCGAGATTCTGCCGCGCGAGAAGATCAAGCGGGTGACGGAGCAATTGAAAACGGGCTCGTAGAAACCGTAGACCTTGTTATGGGGCACACCGAGCACCCAACTGACCGCCGTGGCAATCGTACCCCCTGAAGTAAATATGGCCGTGTCGGTGCCGCCCTCGGCCCGTGCCATGGCATCCTCGAGAGCACCCTTCACGCCCGCGAGATAGTCGGGCCAGGACGCGGTATCCGGGAGGTCTGGGCAATCGGGTGCGACCCAGGCATTGAATACCGCCTGAATAACCTTCTGGTATTGCTTGCTGTCACTGCGACCAGCTTTGACTCGCTCCGCGAAGGCCGGATCACGATCGCACAGTACCGGCAACAAACCGGCGATTTGACCCTCGTTGTCGACCTCGTTGAGGCGGGGATCAACGCGCAGCGCTGGCGGCGCCGGTTGACTGTCAAGGACGCGCTCGCCCGTTTCCCGTTGCCTCGACAGGTCGCCGCTCACTGCCTCGGCGAAATGCAGACCCACATCGGCAAAGAATTGGCCAGACACATCAGCCTGCCGCTGACCGAGTGGCGACAGCTGATCGTAATTGGCACTGCCAAACGAAGCCTGACCATGCCGAATCAAATACAGTGAAGCCATGCTCAGGTTACCTCTTGTCGCTGCGAGAAACGGACCCTTTGCGGATAGGGGTAAAAGTCCTCAACGACACCGTTACGGATTTGATTCTGCTGCCCGATCCAGAAGTCAGCATCGTAGAGGTCGGCGTGTTGTGCGTCGAAGGCGGCCCGAGCCCGCGCGTTACCGGAGAAAAACAAACGGAACTCCTCGGGGAAGATATCTTTTGGCCCCACCGAATACCAAGGCTGGTCCGACATCTCGTCCATTTCGTCTCGCGGTGGCGGGATGCGTCTGAAGTGGCAATCCACCAACGGCTCAATCTCGTCGTAATCGTAGAAGACGACCCGGCCGTGTCGGGTGACTCCAAAATTCTTGAGCAGCATATCGCCGGGAAAAATATTCGCAGCCGCCAGCTGCTTTATGGCATTACCGTAGTCGTTCATCACCTCGTTCACCTCGTCGTCGGTGGCATCTTGCAGATACAGGTTGAGGGGATTCATACGGCGCTCGACGTAACAGTGTTTGATGATCAGGGCGCGACCACTCACACGAATTTGGGATGGACAGGTCGCATAGAGCTCATCCATGAGTTCTTGGGAAAATCGGCTGGCATCGAATACCAGATTGTTGAACTCCTGTGTATCGGCCATCCGGCCCGCGCGATCCCAGCGTTTCACCAGATGGTACTTATCCTTAACGATTTGGTGAGTCACCTCCTTGGGCGGGGTGAAGCGATCTTTGATGATCTTGAAGACATATTCGTACGACGGCAGGGTAAAGACCGTCATTACCATGCCTTTAATTCCGGGAGCGACCATAAACTGATCATCAGTTGAGCGAATATGTCGGGTTGAAGTGCGATAAAAATAGGTTTTACCGTGACGGAAATGCCCGATCGAACTGTAGATTTCAGAAATTTCCTTCTTCGGCATCAGTTGCTGCAAAAACAAAACATACTGCGAGGGAATCGAGGCATCGACCATAAAATATCTTCGCGTAAACGAGAACAGCAAGCTCACCTGATCGGGACCAAACAGAAAGGCATCGACGTAAATAGCGGGTGAATCAACTGACTCGTTATGCAGTAGCGGCAGGACGAAGGGCATCTGATCGCCGTCGACATAGAGCCGGCCAACAATATAGCTCGCCTTATTGCGAAAAAAGTGATGCTCCAGAACCTGAAGTTCAAGCCCGGTCCGTTCAACATCAAACCGGGCGGAAAGGTGTCGCTCAGTCGCTTCAGTGATGCCCCTAACGTCTCGCTCAAGATTCTCGTAGGGGATGTCAAAAGCGTAATCCTCGAGAAGCTGCCTAAAGGCTTCGCTCAGATTGTCTTGAACGGCATAGTGGTTGACCACCCTGCCCATATCCACGGGTGGTACATCCCCCTGCGGCGAGAACACAAACGCGTACTCATTGCGGATGGATCGGTGACCAAAGTGGGAATTGAAAATCGAATTGTAAAAGGTCTCTGCTATCTCGAAGTTGGTCATGCCTCTGACCAGCTCCGCATACAGGCTACGCGTGTCCGCCCAGAATGAAAGTTCCTCGATCTGGTCACCAGCGATGTGGCGTGCAACCTCGAGGGTCTCCATGACCGTCTCTTTGTAGACGTCGATCCGCCGGCTGGAAAAATCTTGCATGATCGCCCACTCCGCTTGCTCAAACCGGGTGCGAGCAGCGAGCGTGATGTTCTCGAACTCGGCAAAGTAGGCATAGAAGCCGTTGAGGATGACCCGCGCGAAGCGGCTTTGTTTGTCCACGGGGTGCCCTTGAGCAAATGTCAGGGGAGTGTAGGTGGGCGCATGCTCCGACGCAATTTGCGCATGCCACCGATCCAACGATCGTAGTTTTGCGCCTTGTTGAGGTGATACTGCTCCACCTGCTGATGAGGCAGAATCAGGAAGCGTTCCTCACGTAAACCTTCGATCACAGCCTCGGCTACCTGCTCGGGACTCAAAATGCCATCCAGCCCCGCGGCGCCGCCATCAGTACCCCCCAACATGGCAGTATCGACCGCCTGTGGACAGATACAGCTCACCTTCACACCGTCATCGCCGTGGGTAATGGCGAGGGATTCTGCAAATCCGATTGCCGCATGTTTAGTGGTTGCATAAGCTGCCGTGTAAGGCTGCGTCAGTAAACCCGCTGCAGAGACCGTGTGCAGGAAGTAACCCTCGCCACGGCTGATCATCGCGGGGAGGCAGGCGCGGGCGGCGTAGATATGCGCCATCACATGCACCTCCCAGTTTCGTTGCCACACGTCATTGGGGCTGGAGGTCGCCCAGTAATCGCCCTCATCGAGGTTGAGAATGCCAGCGTTGGAGCAAAACAAATCTATCTGCCCAAAGGCTACCTCAGTCTCAGCCACCATGGCCGCCACAGCCGCCTCATCACGGACATCCAGCAAGTAACTCGTACCATCCAGCTCCGTAGCCAGCGCCGCCGCCGAGTCGCCATTCAGATCAGCGATTACCAGCCCGCGGACACCCTCCTCCCGGAACCGCCTGCACAGACCGGTGCCGATACCGCTGGCGCCGCCGGTAACGACAACAACCTTGTCACGAAGCTCCATTCTCAGGCCGCGTAAGCAGTCTCGATAAAGCGGTTTCGATGGTAGTTGGCGTCACCAAAGGTGGTGTTGATCATCATCAGGCGCTTGGCGTAATGACCAATATCCAGCTCGTCAGTCATCCCCATCCCGCCGTGCATCTGGATCGCTTCACCAAAAACGTGCTTACCATTACGATCAATGAGCACCTTCAAGGCGTGCACGGTCTCAGCTGCCATGGCCGGGTCCTGCTTGTACTCACACAGCGCTTTGAAAAGGAGCGATTTACACTGCTCGTAAGCCATCATGGTGTCGACCATGCGATGCTGGAGCGCCTGATAGGAGCCAATGGCCACGCCGAATTGCTCGCGGGTTTTGGTGTACTCCAGCGTTTTCGCATTCAACACGCCCATGATACCCACGGCCTCTGCAGCAAGGGCAATCACAGCTTCATCGGTCAAGGCATCCACCACTGCGAGTGCTCCACCCTCATCGCCCAGCAGCGCGTAAGCGCTTACGCTGACATCCTTGAAGGTAATGTTGGCGACACGCTGGCCGTCCATCATGGGGTAAGCCATCTTATCGACGCCAGCTGCCGCGGCATCGACGAGAAACAGTGACAAGCCATCGCGATCAGACTGTTCGCCGGAAGTGCGTGCCAACACCACAAGGTGGTCTGCCTGCTCACCATTGAACACCACGACTTTTTCGCCGTTCAGGACGTAGCCGTCGCCTGTTTTTGTGGCAGTTGTCTGGCAGTCATTCAGCGCAAAGCGGCTCTGGCGCTCCACATAGGCAAATGCGCCCAGCACCTCGCCACCAATGACGCGCGGCAACCAGTCAGCCTGTTGCGCTTCACTGCCGGCGCGCGCAACCAGTCCGCCGAACAACACCACAGTGGGGAAATAGGGTTCCACCACTAGACCCTTACCCAGTTCCTCCATCACCACTGATAGATCGACGATATTGCCACCAAATCCACCATGCTCCTCGGCAAAGGGGATGGAGAGCCACCCCAACTCGGCAAACAGCTGCCAATTATCCCGACTCATCCCCACGTTTGAGGCGACAATTGCCTTGCGGGTATCCCAGTCGTAGTCGTCTTGAACAAAACGCGCAATCGAGTCGCGAACCATTTGTTGCTCTTCAGAGAAATCGAAATTCATGGTCGGTAATCCCCCTACTCGAGACCGAGTACGTACTTGGCGATAATATTTTTCTGAACCTCGTTGGAGCCGCCGTAAATGGTGGCCGCACGGCCATACATGTAGGCTTTTCGGGCATCGACAGCAAACTCGTGACCCAAGGCATCGGGGTCAAGGTCGGTCGGCAATACACCCTGGTAATAGGCTGCGATCTCCATCAGCAGTTCCTGAGTGGCCTGCTGCAGCTCAGTGCCCTTGATCTTAAGAAGCGATGACTCCGGCCCCGGGAAGCCACCGGCTGCCTGAGTCGCCAGTGTGCGCAATTCGGTAAATTCGAGCGCCATCAGTTCGACTTCTATATCGGCAAGCCGCTGCTGGAAGCCGGGGTCATCCATCAGACGCTGGCCTCCATTCTCTTCCTTGGCAGCCACCTCTTTAATCACGCGCACAGCGCGTTTCACATCTGCCACCCCAGCAATGCCGGTGCGCTCGTGAGCCAGCAGCGCCTTCGCGACGGTCCAGCCTTTGCCAATCTCACCCACGACGTTTTTAACCGGAACACGAACGTTGCTGAATTCGACCTCATTGAGGCTGTGATGGTTATCGATCGAGATGATGGGATTAACCTTGATGCCTTCCGTCTTCATGTCGATCAGGATGAAAGTGATGCCTTCCTGCTTCTTGCCCGAGTTGTCGGTCCGAACCAGGCAAAAAATCCAGTCGGCGTACTGGGCATAGGTCGTCCAGATTTTGGCGCCGTTGATAATAAAGTCATCGCCATCCCGCTCTGCCTTTGTCTTGAGGCTTGCCAGATCTGATCCGGAACCGGGCTCGGAGTAGCCCTGACACCACCAGTCTTCACTCTTGAGAATACGAGGCAGAAAGTACGCTTTTTGCTCGTCAGTGCCGTAAGTCATGATGACGTTAGCCACCATCACTAAACCGAATGGCACCACGTTGGGTATCCCGGCTAGAGAGCGCTCCGTCTCATAGATGTATTTTTGAGTGGCAGTCCATCCCGTGCCGCCATGCTCCGCCGGCCAGTTAGGCGCAACCCAGCCCTTCTCATAGAGCTTGCGCTGCCATTCTTCAATCGCTGACTTGTAATCAGGGGAACGCAGGCGCTTTTGTAATTCGGGCGTGTAGGCCTCATCGAAAAATTGACGAACTTCATCCCGAAACGCCAGATCATCAGGGGAATATGCAGTATCCATGGATCACCTCTCAATGGGTTCAACCGCCAGCGCTCAGGCTAGTCGGGTCGATTTTTGAATCTTGAGTATGTTTTCTGAATAAGGGGAATGTAGGCAAGTTAGCGGCGCATTGCAACCCCGCTTACCAGAGGGCCGGGGCGTCGCCTAGTACATCAGGGAAAAAAGCTTGCGCTGATACTCCGCCGCGAGGGGGTCGCTCTTGCCAATCGTCGCCAGCGTATCGAGGTATACCTTGCGGACCTCGCCGTTATTGAAGTCTTTGTCAGCCCGCAACACGGTCAGCAAGTGCTCCAGCGCCTCCCGGTACTGCGAAACCTGGCTCAACTGCACAGCCAGCTTGACCCGGGTAGCATGATCATCGGGGCTCGCAGCAAGTGCAGCCTCCAGCGCCTCTACCTCTGGCGACCGTGCCGCCTCCCGCCCCAGTTCAATCTGCGCCATCAATTGCTCATACCGCGCGTCCTGATCTGCGAGCCGAACACCCTGCAATACCTTTTCCGCCTCATCCAGTCGGTTGGCGCTCACCAACGCAGCGGCGTAGGCGAGAGTCATTTCAAGTTTTTGTCCGGATTCTTCCCAAGCGCTGCGATACAGCGCCAGCGCCCCCGGGATGTCGCCGTCAGCGAGTAACTGCTCCGCCTCTGCCAGTGCGCCGGCTTGGGGCGGGGGCAGATGCTTGTCCAGCATCTCGCGGACGGCAGACTCCGGCTGCGCCCCTGAGAACCCGTCAATGGGCTGGCCATCCTTGATCACCATGACCGTCGGCAGTGATCGCACGCCCAGCTGCTGGGCCAGCATTTGCTGTTCGTCAGCATTGACCTTTGCGAGTAAAAAAGCACCCTGATATTCCTCCGCCAGCTTCTCAAGAATTGGCATCAGCTGCTTGCAGGGACCACACCAGTCCGCCCAGAAATCCACGATCACCGGCCGGGTCATGGATTCCTCAATCAAGAGTTGCTGAGCGTTACTTTCATCGATTTCAACAATATGGGCCGGGGCATTCATCGCGCGCTCTCCTGTTGTGTCAGCACATCCTGCATGTCGTATTGGCCGGTGGGTTGTTTCACCAGCCAACAGGCGGCGGTGACCGCGCCGCTGGCAAAAGCCTGCCGGGAGCCCGCCCGGTGCGTGATCTCCAACCGCTCTCCATCGCCGGCAAAAACGACCGTGTGGTCACCGACGATATCGCCTGCTCTGATCGAGCTGAAACCAATGGCATTTTGGGGTCGCGCGCCCGTGCAGCCCTCGCGAGCGTGAACCGCCACATCAGACAAATCCCTGCCCCGTGCCCGCGCTACTGACTCTCCCAAACTCAGGGCCGTACCCGACGGCGCGTCAATTTTATGGCGATGATGGGCTTCAATAATTTCAACATCGGCGCTGTCGCCCAGTGCTTTGGCAGCCGCCTCCACCAGTTTAAAGGTCAGATTCACTCCTGGCGCAAAATTGGAAGATTGGCAGACCGCGAGCGCTGTGGTGGTCGAATCCAGCCGTTCACTTTGGTCGTCAGTAAATCCGGTTGTGCCGATCACCATCGGCACGCCATGCTCGGCACAGATTTGCGCATGGGCCAGAGTCGCCTCGGGTAAGGTGAAATCAATCAGCACATCAATCGCACTGACAACTGATAGCAAGTCGTCGGTGACACGCACCCCGAGTGCCTCTCCACCCAGTAACCGCCCCACATCAGTACCCACCAGTGAGGATCCGGGGCGAGCTACCGAAGCTGCGAGCACGCACGGAGCCTCGCTGTCGATGATCGCCTCCACCAGCATCCGCCCCATTCTTCCCCCGGGGCCCGTGACACCGACCCGGACGGTCATCCTGTCATGCCGTCAAAGAAATTCTTGACGCCCTCAAACCAGTTCGTCTGCCGCGGTGATTGCTGCTCACCCCCCGCCTGTAACGCACCACGAAACTCCTCGAGCAATGCTCGCTGCTCTTTGGTGAGATTGATCGGAGTTTCCACTACGGCACGACAGAGCAAATCTCCGACGGGCCCGCCGCGAACCGGCTTCACGCCCTTGCCACGCAGCCGAAACATTTTGCCCGTCTGGGTTTCAGACGGTATTTTCAATTTCACCCGACCATCCAATGTTGGCACTTCCAGCTCACCGCCCAGCGCCGCATCAGCAAAGCTGATCGGAACCTCACAGTAGAGGTGTCTGCCGTCACGCTCGAAGAGGGGGTGCTGACGCACCGCGATCTGCACAAACAGGTCTCCGGGCGGCCCACCAGACGGCCCGGCCTCACCCTCGCCACTCAAACGAATCCGATCCCCCGTATCCACGCCCGGTGGCACCTTTACAGATAGGGTCTTAGTTTTCTCTACCAATCCCTGACCGCGACACTCGAAGCAGGGGTCAGAGATAGTCTGCCCGCGCCCACGGCATTTGGGGCAGGTTTGCTGAACCTGAAAAAACCCTTGCTGGCTGCGCACCTGGCCAGAGCCACCACAGCCTCCACAAGTGACGGGACTGCTTCCCGGCTTGGCACCGCTACCGTCACAGGGTGCACAGTGCTGCAGTGAAGGCACGCGAATCTCCGCTGTGGAACCGCGCACCGCGTCCTCGAGAGAGACCTCCAGGGTGTAGCGCAGGTCTGAACCGCGCTGCGGCCCCTGACGACGCCCCCCTCCACCACCGCCAAAAATATCGCCAAAGACATCTCCAAAGATGTCCGAAAAACTGCCGCCCTGAAAGCCGCCGCCACCCATTGAGGCGTCGACACCAGCGTGTCCGAACTGATCGTAAGCGCCACGCTTCTCGCCGTCCGAAAGGACCTCGTAGGCTTCCGTTGCCTCTTTAAACTTGCTGTCTGCGTCGGCGTCGTCCGGATTGCGGTCCGGGTGGTATTTCATCGCGATACGGCGATATGCCCTCTTAATGTCCTGTTCAGAGGCCGATCGATCAACCCCAAGCATTTCGTAATAGTCGCGTTTAGACATAATTCAGGCATGGGTTCTTACAAACACCACGCTCCCTCTTGAAAAACGGACGCGGGTGACATGGAACCTGCCATGACCCGCGTCTGGAGTGTTGCCCTCACTCTGGGCTTGTGTTGGGGCGCCGCTATCACGCGATGCCCTCGACCGATGACTTCGATCAGGCGCGTTTGTCCTCTTTAACTTCCTCAAACTCAGCATCAACGACATCACCTTGATCCGCGTCATCCGCCTCTTCGGTAGCCGTATCGCTGCTTGCACCCTCGGCCTGCTGCGCCGCATACATCTTCTGCGCAACGCCTCCCGTGGCTTCAGTCAGTTTTGTGGTTGCGGCCTCCATCGCAGCGGCGTCATCGCCTTTGATTGCCTCTTCCGTCTCGGCAATGGCTGCCTCGATGGCGGCACGTTCCTCATCCGTGGCGTGCTCCCCGGCTTCCTCAAGCGTCTTGCGCGCGGCGTGCACCATACCATCTGCAGTATTTCGGGCAGCCACCACCTCCTCGAACTTCTTGTCCGCTTCGGCGTTTGCCTCTGCATCCTGCACCATCTGTTCGATCTCGTCCTCAGAGAGTCCCCCCGAGGCGGTGATGCGAATCGACTGTTCCTTGCCGGTGGCCTTGTCCTTGGCAGACACATTGAGAATGCCGTTGGCATCAAGATCAAAAGTCACCTCAATCTGCGGCATCCCCCGTGGCGCGGGCGGAATATCCGCCAAATCAAAGCGCCCCAGAGACTTGTTCTGTGTTGCCTGCTTGCGCTCACCCTGCACGACGTGAATGGTTACCGCCGTCTGGTTGTCCTCAGCGGTTGAGAACACCTGCGATTTCTTGGTCGGGATAGTGGTGTTTTTCTCGATCAACGGGGTTGCGACGCTACCCATTGTCTCGATACCCAATGTCAACGGCGTGACGTCGAGTAGCAGAACATCCTTGACGTCGCCCGCGAGCACCGCCCCTTGAATCGAGGCACCCATTGCAACCGCCTCGTCGGGGTTCACATCCTTCCGCGTCTCTTTACCGAAGAACTCGGCAACGGCCGATTGCACCATTGGCATTCGCGTCTGGCCGCCCACCAAAATAACGTCGTCCACCTCCGCCGGAGATAAACCCGCATCATCCAGCGCGATCTTTACAGGCTCGAGCGACCGCTTTACCAGATCTTCCACCAAGCCCTCCAATTTTGAACGGCTCAACTTCACGACCAGGTGTTTGGGTCCGGTGGCATCCGCGGTGATATAGGGCAGATTCACCTCGGTTTGCTGCGAGCTGGACAACTCGATTTTGGCCTTCTCTGCTGCTTCTTTGAGACGCTGCAGGGCCAACGGGTCGTTGTGCAGATCGATGCTGTTTTCCTTCTTGAACTCATCGGCGAGAAATTCAATCAGCCGAAGGTCAAAGTCCTCACCGCCGAGGAACGTGTCGCCGTTGGTGGCCAGGACCTCAAACTGATGCTCTCCATCAACCTCTGCAATTTCAATGATGGAGATGTCGAAGGTGCCGCCGCCCAAATCGTAGACCGCGACAGTGCGATCGCCCTGCGCTTTGTCCATGCCATAAGCCAGCGCGGCCGCGGTGGGCTCATTGATAATCCGCTTGACCTCAAGACCCGCAATCCGACCCGCATCTTTGGTGGCCTGCCGCTGCGAATCATTGAAATATGCCGGTACTGTGATCACTGCCTCAGTCACCGCCTCGCCAAGGTACTCCTCAGCGGTCTTCTTCATTTTGCGCAAGACTTCGGCCGAAACCTGCGGCGGCGCCATCTTGTCATCATTGACCTGTACCCACGCGTCACCGCTTTCAGCCTTGACGATCTGATAGGGCACCATCTTGATGTCTTTCTGGACCACGTCGTCCTCGAAGCGACGACCGATGAGGCGCTTCACCGCGAACAACGTGTTGGTTGGATTGGTAACGGCTTGTCGCTTGGCCGACTGGCCCACCAGAATTTCGTTGTCGTCTGTATAGGCGACGATGGATGGCGTTGTCCGGCCGCCCTCTGCGTTTTCAATGACCCTGGGCTTACCGCTCTCCAGAACAGACACGCAGCTGTTGGTGGTGCCCAGGTCGATACCGATGATCTTACCCATGTTGCTTTCTCCTGTGCGCCGGCGGCTCTTCGCCGACTTGCTTTCCTGTATCCTGATATGGGGGTTGCGGACTCAAATTCAACCGCTATTCGCTGTAACTAATGCGCCTTAATCAGCGCTCGGCGCTTTGGCGACCATCACCATGGCGGGCCGCAGTAACCTCCCATTGAGTAGGTAGCCCTTCTGCATCACTGCCACGACCGAGTTGGGCTCTGCATCGGGCTGTTCAACCATGCTCATAGCTTGTGCTGTCTCGGGGTCGAAGGGTTCACCCGTTGGTTCCACAGTTTCAACGCCGTATTTTGCGAGCACGTCCATGAAGCCCTTCCGGGTCAACTCGACGCCCTCGGCCAGTGCTGCGCTGCCCTGTTCATCTCCGCTCGATTCCAAGGCGCGTTCGAGGTTGTCGACCACGCTCAACAGATCGCCACAGAAACGCTCCAGCGCAAATTTTCGTGCTTTTTCGATTTCCTGTTCAGCACGACGTTGCACATTCATGGCGTCGGCCTGAGCTCTGAGCGCGGCGTCTTTAGCGGCTTCGAGCTCTGCCGCAAGCTCTGTAACGCCGGCATCCTCCCCGATGGGGACGGCCGCATCACCTTCAGTAGCTACTAACCCCTCGTCATCACCCTCTGCTACCCGGGCACAGTCTGACGCCTCTGCGTGATGAGGATCACCCTCTTCCTCAGTAGGCTCGTCGGGTCGTTCATCCACCATGGTTGTTCTCCGATCTGTCGTCTATCTCGTGTGTGGCGTGGCATGTGTGTTGTGGACAGTGTCCTGCGATCACATCAATAGCGCGACCGCAGTGTCCGATTTGGGGGGGAGAGATAACGATTTCAAGGCCGTGGGCACGCTTTTTTAGCAGCAGCGGCAAAAGCACCCTAAGACAAGTTGCTCCGAGAGGGTGTCAAACACCCCGAGCTGGCCACACTGCCCGCTAATACGGTGGCAAGCGCAGACCGGGGCGCTGGTCTAGCAAGCCTCGCGGGGCTCAACGGGAGAGCGCTGCACTCAGCATGCGGGCCGTCACATCAACAATGGGAATCACCCTTTCGTATGCCATGCGAGTCGGACCAATGACCCCCAGTACGCCGAGTGACTGAGCACCTTGTGCATACGGAGCCGTGATGACGCTGAAATCACCGAACACGTCGAATCCAGCCTCTTCACCGATGAAGATTTGGATACCATCCGCCTTGGAACAGCGCTCCATTAAGTCCAGCAAATCGCGCTTCCGCTCGAAAGCATCGAATAATTCACGGAGCTTCTGAATGTCCTCAGGCGAAGCCTGGTTCAGCAAACTCGATTCGCCTGTGACGACGACACTCTCGGCCTCCTGTTCCGCGTCAATTGCTGCCTGCGCAAGCTCAAGAGCCGCTTCTAGGTAGCGATCAATTTTTGTGCGCGCCTCAGCCATTTCTCGCACGATGTGTTCTTTCACATGTGCGAGATCGTTCCCGGAATAGCGCAGGTTGATCAGGTCAGCCGCCGACTTCAGTTGCTCCTCAGTCATTGGCCGGGGCATATGAACAATGCGGTTTTGTACCTCCCGCTCGTTGATGACTAGAATCACCAACACGCGATCGCCTGAGAGCGGCAAGAACTCGATTTGCCGTAACTGACTTGCTGCAGGCTTCGGCACGGTCACGATGCCGGTCTGGTAGGTGATTTGCGCCAGAAGGTTCGATGCACTTTGGACCAGCTCGCTGGAACTGCGGTTTGGGTCGAGGCCAGCGTTCAATACTGACACCGCATCCTCCTCCACAGGACCCACCTGTAACAGGCTGTCGACAAACAAACGGTAGCCCTGCGGGGTGGGGACTCGGCCGGCAGAGGTGTGGGGCGAGGCCAAATAACCGAGATCTTCAAGTTCAGACATGATGTTGCGCACCGTCGCCGAACTGACCGATAACCCGCTTTCACCTTGCAGATTTTTCGACGCAACGGGTTGCCCCTCGCGGATATGCATTTCTACAAGGGTTTTTAGCAGCGATGAAGCGCGGGGCGACAGGGCTTCCACGTTATGCCTCTGAGGATCCAGATACGGGTGTTGTAGCACAGGCCGGGCATGCAACAAAGCACCCACATGGTCAAGGCCTCAACGCTCGGGAACCGCAGCGCTTCCTCCGACCCTACAAGGCTTCACTCATAGTGGCACCGGGGCGAGACCCATGCTGAACGTATCAGATGTTCACAGCACCGTCGCCCTGCGCTATAAAAGCCGCTCAACAAGCTAATATGAACACTATGCTCCTTAACCTCGCGATTCAGGGCTATGCCGTAGTCGATCAGTTGGAGGTCGACCTGCACCCGGGAATGACCTCCATCACCGGTGAAACCGGCGCCGGAAAATCCATCATGCTCGACGCGCTGGGTCTTTGCGTCGGTGACCGCGCGGACCCTAAGGCAGTGAGACCCGGCGCGGCGCGCACCGACATTGCGGCGAGCTTTGACGTGAGTCAGAACACCCGCGCCCGAGTATGGCTCGCAGAGCGGGACCTCGACGCGTCTGGCGAGTGTATATTGCGCCGCACCATATCCGCAGAGGGGCGCTCGAGAGCCTACATCAATGGCTCCCCTGCGACGCTCGCTGACTGCGCTGATCTCGGGCAGTTGCTGGTGGACATACATTCGCAGCATGCCCATCAATCGCTGCTTCGCCGGCCCACTCAGAGAAGCCTTCTGGACACCTATGCGGGCGGCGAGGCGCTGATTGTCGAGGTCAGCGAGACGGCGCAGCGCTGGCGGGTACTGCAGGAGGAGCACGCTCGACTGGCGGGTAAAACCGAGGAAGCTGACGCGCGAAAAGCGCTGCTCTCCTACCAAATTGCCGAGCTTGAAACCCTCAACCTGCAACCCGATGAAATGGATGAATTGGAGGCCCGCCACAAGCTGCTCGCCAACGCCGCTTTCATCATTGACTGCGCCAATGACATCGCCGCCGGCTGCGAGACGCAGCGGGATCAGCTTGCACGATTGGTGCAGCTTGCCAACGACGACCGGATGCGGTCCGAGGCGACGGAAAATCTTCGAGAGTTATTGCAGTCTGCGCTCATTCAGCTTGATGAGGCCGAAGCCGAGACATCGCGTTTCGCCGAGTCATTGGAATTAGATCCCGAGGGATTGCGGGCAACCGAGGAACGCTTGAGCGCACTGCACGATCTGGCACGCAAACACCGCGTCCAACCCGACGCCCTCAGCGAATTGCTGACTGATTTACACACCGAGCTCGAGGCGCTGACCGGCGGATCGGAGCAGTTGGAGGCGCTGGAGAAAGCGATGGCAGATACCGCGCTGGCCTGGAGAACCCAGGCCAACAAGCTGTCTGCTCTGAGACAGCAGGGAGCCATCAAACTCTCGCAACGCGTGATGGAGATGCTGGACCGGCTTGCGATGGGAAGGTGCGTATTTGACATCGCGCTGATTCCCTTCAAGGACGACAATCCCGATCCGCGCGGCGCAGAGGACATCGAATTTTTGATCAGCACCAATCCCGGCGCGGCCCCGGGTCCACTCAGCAGGGTCGCCTCGGGTGGAGAACTGTCTCGAATCAGCCTGGCGCTTCAGGTCGTGGCTGCCGATACCGCGACCTCACCCACCATGATCTTCGATGAGGTCGACGTCGGCATCGGGGGAGGCGTCGCTGAAGTGGTGGGGGAGCTCCTCGCACAATTGGGCGCCAGCAGTCAGGTATTGGTTGTGACGCACCAACCTCAGGTTGCGGCCAAAGGGAACCAACATTTTCTTGTCACCAAAACAGGCGAAGACAGCGTGCACTCAGAGCTCACTTTGCTCACTGACGCGGGCCGGGTTGAGGAAGTCGGCAGAATGTTAGGCGGCTCAAAGCTGACCGAAAGCACGTTGGCCCACGCCAGAGAGATGCTGGAAAACAGCTAGACATCGGATTTTTTCCGGACGTAAAGCACGAGGGAGTGATCGATAATCTCGTAACCGTGCTGCTCGGCTATCAAGTGCTGGAGACGTTCAATTTCCTCGTCTATAAACTCGATCACCTCGCTAGTATCCACATCCACCATATGATCGTGGTGGTGGTCCGACGCCATCTCAAAAACAGAATGGCCCGCCTCGAAGTTATGCCGGATGATCAACCCCGCGCTTTCAAACTGCGTGAGCACCCTGTACACCGTCGCCAAGCCGATATCTTCGCCCGTGTCGCGTAAACGCTGATAAAGGTCCTCGGCGCTGAAATGATCGCCCTGACCCGATGCATCGCTCAGCATTGAGAGGATCTTAAGCCGCGGCGCGGTTACTTTGAGTCCCGCTTTTTTCAGTTCACGATTTTCGGAGGACATACCTGAACAGTTCTCTGACGGGGTCTTTGTCGGGTATCATGCCAGCCCAACTTGCGCCTTGGAAGGTAACGTGCACCCGGTAATCCCTCATTTTCGAGTTGCTGTCTTCAGTTGTTTGCTGACCGCCATGGTCGGATGTGGCAGTAACATTGGTTTTCCGGGGGTTTATCGTATCAACGTGGAGCAGGGTAATGTGGTCACTGACGAGATGGTCGAGCAGCTGCGCCCAGGCCTCAACCGTCGGCAGGTTCGTTACATAATGGGCACGCCGCTGATCGAAGATGCCTTTCACAGCGACCGCTGGGACTACCGCTACCTACTGCGCAATGGCACCACTACTCTCGTCACGACACAATTGACGCTGTGGTTCGATGGAGACGAATTGGTTCGCGCGGAAGGCCCGGATGCACCGGACTGGGGTCAACCTCCATCAGCGGAAGACGCCTCAGAAGCATTCTGAAACTCACTCTCGCTGCGTGCCGCCTTCGCGCGCGCCGCTCGGGCTCGACGCACCTCTTTTGGATCCACTAATAAGGGACGATAGATCTCAACCCGCTCACCTGCGACGAGGGCGCGATCGGCGGTGACCGCTTTGCCCCAGACGCCCAGCTTCAGATCCTCACTGAATGTCAGATCTTTAAAGATGGAGTCCATCTGGCTCATGATAACCGCCTGCATCGCCGTCGTGCCCTCAGGCACATCGAGCTTGATGATTCGCTGCTTGTCTGGCAGCGCGTAGGCAACCTCAATCGCAATCGTGTTACTCATCCGGCCGGCTCCAATTTCTGGCTTGCACGCCTGACTACGGCGTCCACCAGATCGAGTGCAACTTTATCGAATAATTTCCCGATGGCCACGCTGGCGAGGCCGCCGGCAAGCTCAAACTGGAGACGCAGCGACGCCTTACAGGCGCCCTCCCCCAGCGGCCTGAAAACCCAATGCCCTGAAAACGCCTCGAAAGGGCCCTCTATCAACTTAAGCTCCATGCACTCTGGACGCTTGAGCGTATTTTGGGTCGTGAAACCGTGACTGATCCCACCCTTGGACAATCGCAGCGTGGCGGTGACTGAATGCTCTGTGCGCTCAAGAATGTGCGCACCCACGCAACCCTCCAGAAATTCGGGGTATCGCTCAATATCCGCAACCAAATCAAAAATTTGCTCGGCAGAATGTGGCAGCAAGGCGCTTCGCTCGATCAGAGTCATCGACGCAGTGTACAGAACACCACCGCTACCCGCTCAGGCACATTCGGTTTAACCCAAGATCAACCAAAGCACGCAACAAAAAGGCGCACACCAGCGGAGCAACCACCACCACAGCCGGAACAGCCACGCGGGCTCACGGAAGAGCTCACCCCGCAATATTGGCCTCGGCAACACCCAGCCGACAAAGAGCGCCGTGATGAGAATACTGGCAGGCAGGAACGATCGAGTCACAAGGTATCCCACGTCCAAGAGCGGCGCCTCGGCACCGAATAAGGTTATCGCTGCGGTGACAACGGTGATCGTAGAGGTCAGGATGGCCCCGCTGACTCGACCCAGACCCCACTCGTTAGCTAACAGCATCATTGCGGGCTCGTAGAGCACCACCACTGCGCTCCAGGAAATCAGCGCCATCGCGAAAAAGAACAGTGCACCATACGTTTCCCCGAGCGGGAGATTCGCAAAGGCGTAGGGCACACCCACTAAAAGAGCAGACAGGCCGCCCTGCGGCGAGACATTGGCACCGAATAACAGCGCCGAAATGATAACCGCTGTGACAATGAGAAAAGTCGTATCAAGCACAGCGACAGCGAGGACGGACCGCCCCCATGGCAGGCCCGGCGGTGCCTGCGCACCCAGCGCCATCCCTACACCAAGCCCCGCACCGAGGGTCATACCGGCAGCAACAACGGCCTGCGAGAATGCCTCGAGACTCCAGTCACTCGGCCGTCGCGCGAAAAGAAAGTCCCCAACCGGTCGCAAATCGCTATAGAAAAAAATAAAGTCCAGCACACCGAATAAGGTGACGGCAGCTGCCGGTAGGCATATCCAGGCCAGTAATCCCATACCGACCCGAATACCCATAGCCGATATTGCCCCGGATACGGCAAGAACGATCAGCATCGGCGTCAATTGGGCGGCGCGATCATCGAGGCGTATCGTGAAAGCCTGCGCCACATCGACGACACTGGCTGAGGCCAAAGTACCCGAGTACAAGGTGCCGGCCCAGTGCAGACACCATGCAGCCATAAACGATGCGACAGCAGCGAGCAACAACGCCAGTAGTGCTTGCGCCACACCTAGATACCGCCAACGTGAGTCCACGTTGGCGGTACTCGCGGCCCAATGTATTGCGAGGCCGGGAGAGCCTCTGCCCAAACTGCCGACGGTCACCTCGGCAATTAACACCGGAACGCTCAACAAGCACAGCGCAATGAGGTAAGAGACGAAGAAAGGCGCCCCGCCGTACTCCCCCATCAAAAACGGCATCCGTTGGATATTGCCGAGACCCATGGCTAGCAGCGTCAGTGTCAACACCAAGGTAGTCCGCGCCCGCCATGGTTGAGGGATATTGTCATCCAGCACAATCAACCCCCGCTCGAATCCTTGGGCCTGTGTTGGGATGTAAGAATACCGGCGCGGTCTGGAACGCACGCCCGTATAATGCCCGCATGGCGAAATCCAAACGCAACAAACCGTCAGACAATACCATCGCCCAGAACAAAAGAGCACGCTTCGACTATCACCTGCTGCAATCCTTTGAGGCGGGCGTTTCACTGGCGGGATGGGAGGTCAAATCTCTTCGGGCTGGCAAAGTGCAGCTGACTGACAGCTACGTGCTGATGAAGGGTGGGGAGGCCTTTCTCTTAGGGGCAAACATTACGCCACTTGATACGGTATCGACACACTTCGTATCGGATCCGACCCGCACCAGAAAACTACTCTTGCATAAAAAAGAGCTGGCACAAATCAACGCCGGTGTCACGCAAAAGGGTCAAACCTGCGTGTGCACCGCGCTGTATTGGAAAGGACATCTGGTGAAGGCGCGCATCGACCTGGCGACTGGCAAGAAACTCCACGACAAGCGAGAAACTGAGCGCGATCGCGACTGGCAAAGACAGAAGGCGCGTATCGTGCGAGATAATGTAAAACAGTGATTAGCCCCACCAGATGGCTTTCGCCGAGATGGTCAGTCCGATCAAAACGCATAACCCCACGACGAAAGGCCGGTAGGCCCCGCCAGCAAAGCGAGTAAAGGCCCAATCACCAACCTGATTACCCAACCACATCGCTGGCAGCGCCACCCAGAGCAGCTGAAATGGCCGTGGCGTTACCAATCCCGCCAATGCAAACATGGCCAGCGACACAATGCTTGAGCACCAGAAAAACATCATCAAAAAAGCACGAGACTGGGTTGCCTCAGTCATGGTGGCGATAACATAGAGAATGACCGGTGGACCCGGAATCGCAAACGCGCCATTCATTAGCCCTGACGCCACGCCGGTGCCGAGCGACGTCGCTCCAGAGGCAGGTCTGTCACTGGGCGTAAAGCGAGACAGCACCATAGAAGCAGTGACCACCAACACCCCGATCCACAGCTGGAATTCGGTCACCGAGAGCGATGCAAGGAACCAGACGCCGATCGCTGTGCCGAGCACAGCACCCATCAACATGAATTTAGCAGGCGCTACCGGAAACAGACCCCACCAGGATCGGTAACTCATCAGCCCCAGCAAAAGCGCCAGCACAGCGCTCAGCACGACGGCATCGCCGGGCGATAAAAAAAGAGAAAAGGCGGGCACCACGAGCATAGCAAAACCAAACCCGGTAAAGGCCCTGATGAGGGCCGCCAAGCCCACAGAGAGGGCGACGAGCAACACCTGATCAACTGGCAGCATTAAGGGGTTCCAACTCACTATGAGCGCCCCAGCCACCTGACGGCCGCACCCACTTCGATGTCTCCGCTTCTGATAATCTTGGCGCAGAGCCCGCCGTAGCCGTACATCGCGATCACACCGCCCGGGCCCAACTCGGCCTCCATCCTCGCGCAGGGGTGGCAAAGCTGACTCGCCTCCAAGAGCGCCTCCCCAACCCAAAATCGCTGCCGGCGGAGCGCATTGAGGTTGATCCCGGAGATAACGATGTTGCGGCGTAAACGACTGGGATGCAGCGCCTCTACGCCCAACTGAGCGGCGATGTGGGCAATAAATTCGGCTGAGATCAAGGTAACCTGCCGGCCCGAGCCCGGCGTTTTGACCATACGGTGATCACCCTCCAAGCCCCTATCGGCAAGGGCTAGTGCTCGGGGCACGGCCATAAGCGGCTCGCGTCTGCGAGGTCGCACTCCGATCCAGTCGACTAACCCCTCACCCAAGGTATCGAGGTATCGGTCGAGGGGATGCGAGCGTGCTGTCATGGTGATGTCCTATTGGGTTAGCTGCACAGCCACTCAGACTAGCGTTTTTGCAGATGAATCACTCGCAGCAGCACGGAGCATAGCGTTGCTTGAGGGCGCCGTCATGATGGCTGGGCCAGAGTCCTCTCTGGTGAGACGCGACACCCCCCGACTGAAGCTTTTGTGCCGTCAAAACAAGTGATCCAGATGGTAATAGTTGGCGTACTCCGATTGTCAGTGTCTACAGGCCACTTGCCATTAGGCAAAGAAGGCCACTCTGGGGATGACTCTGTCGCTTCGGGCATGCCGTATCGCCGGGAACACAGTAGGGTGCGCGTCTGCAAGCGACCGGTTTTTCCGGGGCTTGGCGGTCGCCGCCTTTTGAGAGAGAGGAGGCGTTGTGACACATCACGACGGGGACTGGGGTCTTTTAAAATCCCAGCAAGACGAGGAACGGGCGCGCACCCACGCGGTGAGCGACCCCGCTGATTACCACGCATCGATCGCTGCCCGGGAGCTGCACTGGTTCGACTCCGGAGCAAACCAATGGGTTGCGAAAGGTGGGCACGGTAATTGGTCCGGCTGGCATGCGGTATCGGCTGAGGGCGCCGAAAACGCCGCCGAATGGATGCCATGGAGCACCGCACTGGATGACAGCGCCGCGCCCTTCTTCAAATGGTTCGTCGACGGCCAAACCAATGCCTGCTTTAACCTTTTGGACCGCCACGTCCTTGCAGGAAGAGGCGCTCAGCAGTCGGTTGTTTTCGAGGGAGATCGATGGGATCCCTCCAAGAATGAGGGTCGTGGTGGCCCGGTATTTGAACAACGGCTGAGTTATCGGGAACTGCTGATCGAGGTCGCTTTGCGTGCACGGGTGCTCAAGCACCTGGGACTCAACGCCGGCGATCGCATCGCGCTGAACTTACCCAATATCGTCGAGCAGATTTTTTACATACTGGCTGCGCAGCGACTCGGCATCATCTACACCCCCGTTTTTGGTGGCTTCTCAGCAAAAACACTTTCAGACCGCATCCACGACGCGGGAGCTAAAGTCGTCATCACAGCCGACGGTGGCTATCGAAACGCCGAGGTCGTGCCCTACAAGAGCACGTATGCCGACCCCGCATTAGACAATTACGTGCCCAGACCAGCCGCATTAAAGACGCTCTCTGATACCTTGAAATCACGTTTACCGGCAGACGTTGCGGAGCGCCTTGAATCTCAGGTGGCCGACGCGGTTGCGGGGGAGATCACCCTCGAACGTGCCGACGTCATGCGCGAACTGGGTCTGGCACTGGAGCGCGAGCGCGGCACGGCGCCGGAAGTCATTGCGGAGCTGAGAACCACTGTGGCCAGTGAGTTGGCTAATGTCGGCCATGATGTCAGGCATGTCATTGTGGTGCGCTACACCGGTAACGACATTGTTGAACACAGCCGGGATAGCTGGTCACACGACTTGGTAGCGAAGGTTGAAGCCGAGATGCTGGAAGATGCCCGGGTGGCTGATCGTGCTGGTCTAGATGGACTGGATGACAATGCCCTCTGGCAGGCAGTGGGCGCCACCATACCGGCGGTCCCCATTGAGGCTAACTGGCCGCTCTTCATCATTTACACCTCAGGTTCAACGGGCAAACCTAAAGGGGTCGTGCACACGCACGGCGGCTGGTTAGCCGGTGTGACCCACACCATGCGAACGGTCTTCAATGCCAATCAGGATGATTGTCTCTATGTCATTGGGGACCCTGGCTGGATTACGGGCCAGTCCTATCTGATCGCCGCGCCATTGGCCTTCGGCATGTCCACAGTGATCGCAGAGGGCTCGCCGCTCTTCCCCCACGCCGGGCGATTTGCGTCGATTATCGAGCGCAACAAGGTGACCTTGTTCAAAGCGGGATCGACTTTCCTTAAGGCCGTGATGACAGACCCAGCGAGCACCCAGGAAATGTCTCGCTATAATATGTCAACGCTCAAGGTCGGAACCTTCTGCGCCGAACCCGTGTCGCCCGCCGTGCAGAAGTTCGCGATGGACAATATCTGCGCGCATTACATCAATTCCTACTGGGCCACTGAGCACGGTGGGATCGTCTTCTCCTGTCCGTGGGGCGGATTTAAATCGCTGGATGCCGACGCTAAAACCTGGCCTCTGCCCTGGATTCAGGCGCAGGTGCGTATCGTTGAGGAAACCAGCGATAAAGGCACCGTTACCAAGTGGCGTGAAGCTGAAGCGGGCGAAAAGGGAGAACTGGTGATTACCCAGCCCTACCCTTATCTGGCACGCACGTTGTGGGGCGATGGCGACACGCTAGGTTCCAGCGACTGGCGGGGCGATATTGACCGCTTCACCGAGGTCTATTTCAGCCGATGGGACGGCGAACTCACCTACACGCAGGGTGACTACGCTCGCTGTGGTGACGAGGGTGCGTTTACCCTTCACGGCCGATCTGATGACGTCATTAACGTCTCCGGCCACCGCATAGGTACAGAAGAGATTGAGGGCGCAATACTGCGCGACAAGACCCTGCGGCAAGATTCGCCCGTGGGCAACGTGGTCGTGGTAGGGGCCCCCCATGATGAAAAAGGCGAGACGCCAGTCGCGTTCTTGGTCGCCGCAGCGGGTCGCAAATTATCCGATGAGGACCTGTCCCGCCTTCAGAACCTGGTTCGCACCGAAAAAGGCGCAACCGCGGTGCCCTCTGATTTTCTGGTGGTATCAGCCTTTCCGGAAACCCGATCGGGCAAATATATGCGGCGAACATTGCGCGCCATTTTGCTGGATCAGCCGCTGGGCGACCTTTCAACGCTGCGGAACCCAGAATCCGTGGAAGAAATCCAAAGCGCCGTGGCGCAGTGGCGCGACTTTGGCCGCCTTGCCGAGGCACGGCAGATTATTCAGACTTGGCGCTACCTGCGCGTTGAAACCCATCGTCTTGATGACGATCACAAAGTCGCGCTGTTGGTGATTAACCACCCGCCCGTCAATGCCTTGAACGAGCGGACCCTCGACGAGCTTCATACCGTCGTGCAACAGCTCGAGCATCAGGATGATGTGGATGCGGTAGTGATTACGGGTGCCCGCGGCGCCTTTGTTGCCGGCGCAGACGTCAAGGAACTGTTGGAAGTCGGCGAGGCCGGCGATATAGAATCGGCACGCACGCCGCCCAACGCGGCGCAGGCCGCATTTGCCGCGCTGGAGCAACTCGGCAAGCCCGTGATTGCGGCGGTCAACGGGCCAGCACTCGGTGGCGGTAACGAACTGGTACTGGCCTGTTCCTATGTGATTGCCGCAAAGCATGCACAGTTTGGTCAACCCGAAATCAATCTCAATCTGCTGCCGGGCTATGGCGGCACGCAGCGACTGGTGCGCAAACTGCACCGCCGGCGCGGCGAGACTGGTATGGCTGAAGCACTGCGCCTGATGGTCAGCGGTCGTAATATCTCCACCTCGGAGGCCGTCGAC
>JBJKZJ010000012.1:0-31130 GCA_045560455.1 Luminiphilus sp.
CCGCTAAAGTAAGGGAAGCGATCGAGGACATTGCATCGACCTATCAGGACCCCGATGAGGTTATCAACTGGTATTACTCTGAGAACGAGCAACTCGCGGGTATAGAGTCGCGGGTCTTGGAGGATGCTGTCGTGGACAAGTTGCTCGCTAGTGCTGCTATCAACGAGGTAGAGTGCAGCTACCAAGACGCCTTAGCGAAGGCTCGACCGCAAGGACAGTCTTAGGCGCCCATCGCTTCAGGGTGCGACTATTTCAGGCCACCGCTACGCGACTAATGTAAGGAAAACATATGACCCATCAAGGTGATCTCGATCCCAAAGCCCTTGGCCTAGTACCCATGGTGATAGAGCAGACCTCTCGTGGGGAGCGCTCTTTTGACATTTATTCTCGCCTACTCAAAGAGCGCGTCATTTTTATTGTTGGCCCGATCGAGGATCAAATGGCGAACCTCGTGGTGGCCCAGTTACTCTTTCTTGAGTCAGAAAACCCCGATAAAGACGTGCATCTTTATATCAATAGCCCCGGGGGCTCTGTCACAGCAGGATTATCGATTTACGACACGATGTGCTTTATCAAGCCGGACGTCAGCACAATGTGCATTGGTCAGGCGGCGTCGATGGGCGCGTTTTTGCTCAGTGGCGGCGCGAAGGAGAAGCGCTACATATTGCCCAATGCGCGAACGATGATTCATCAGCCCAGCGGTGGAGCCCAGGGTCAGGCAACGGATATCGAGATTCAGGCGAAAGAAATTCTCTTCTTGCGAGAGAGATTGAATGGCTTGCTCGCAGAGCACACTGGGCAGCCAATTGACGTCATAGAGCGAGATACAGAGCGCGACCGTTTCATGAGTGCTGAACAGAGCGTCGAATACGGTCTCGTCGATGAGGTAATCTCCAGCCGCTGATGTGAAGAATTACGCGGCGTGGGCCCCTACACTTGCAAAACCGCCCGAAACCTATCAAGGTTATCGATTGTTTTCCCCGTAGGGGACCCGAGCACGGTTTATGACAGACGAGAACACCTCAGGCGATAACGGAAAACTGCTGTATTGCTCGTTTTGCGGGAAAAGCCAGAACGAAGTGCGTAAGCTTATTGCTGGCCCGTCAGTCTTCATTTGCGACGAATGCGTAGACCTGTGTAACGACATCATCCGGGAAGAAATTCAGGAATCGAGTTCGGAGGGTGAGGATGCCAAGCTGCCTATTCCCGAAGAAATCAATGAGATCCTCAATCAGTACGTAATTGGTCAACAGAAGGCCAAAAGAGTGCTCGCGGTTGCTGTCTACAACCATTACAAGCGCCTCCGGAGTGCAGGGCCAACGGGGCGCGGTTCAGATGACGTTGAATTGAGTAAGTCGAATATTCTTTTGGTGGGTCCAACGGGTTCCGGTAAAACGTTGCTCGCCGAGACGCTCGCCAGACTGTTAGATGTTCCCTTCACCATAGCGGATGCAACCACGCTGACCGAGGCGGGCTATGTGGGCGAGGATGTTGAGAACATCATTCAAAAGCTGCTGCAAAAATGTGAATACGACGTAGACAAGGCGCAAATGGGCATTGTGTACATCGACGAGATAGACAAGATCTCAAGAAAATCCGACAACCCCTCCATCACCAGAGATGTATCCGGGGAGGGTGTTCAGCAAGCGCTGCTAAAGTTAATTGAGGGAACTGTCGCCTCTGTGCCGCCCCAAGGGGGCCGAAAGCACCCCCAGCAGGAATTTCTGCAGGTCGATACCAGCAATATTTTGTTTATATGCGGTGGTGCGTTTGCCGGCTTGGACAAAGTGATCCGTAATCGGTCGGAAAAGGGCGGCATTGGCTTTGGCGCTGAAGTCAAAAGCAAGGATGAGACGTCAAATTTTGGTGAGACGCTGGGAGACCTTCAGCCAGAGGATCTGGTGCAATACGGGCTGATTCCGGAGTTCGTCGGGCGTCTTCCCATTATCGCCACACTCGAAGAGTTGGATGCGGAGGCGTTGATTAGGATTTTGACTGAGCCTCGCAACGCGCTCACCAAGCAGTACGCCAAGATGTTTGAGATGGAAGGCGTCGAAATCGATTTCCGTGACGATGGCCTGCAGGCAGTTGCTGAAAGGGCGATGGAGCGCAAGACGGGTGCACGAGGACTACGCTCTATTCTTGAGGGGATACTTCTGGAGTCTATGTATACGATCCCTTCGACTCCTGACGTCGCAAAAATCGTGGTGGACGAGTCTGTTGTCAGAGGAGATTCGGAGCCACTGCTGGTCTACGAAACACCGAGTGCTGCTGCAGCCGGCGCGGAAGAGTAGCCCTTCAATCATTTCAAGCCATTCGGGGTTGGCGGCCAATCTAGTTTGCCTCCCACTCAGTACCAATACGAAGCCCGGCTCAGGGCACTCAATCTAATGCCGTTTTTATGCCGAAAGCTGAGTTTGCGGCCTTTAAGTTTACCTTTGTGAACCCCATATCAATCTACTATCTGGGTAAGGCCACAGGAAGCTCTGAAGCATAGGCCGCAGGAGGGAAACACAGGATGACCGATCAAGATCAGCAGTTGCCGCTATTGCCATTACGGGATGTGGTTGTCTACCCGAATATGGTGTTGCCGCTCTTTGTTGGCAGGGAACGCTCCATTGAGGCGTTGGAGCATGCCATGCAGGACAACAAGCAGGTTTTGTTGGTCGCGCAGCGGAACGCCGCTGATGACGAGCCCGGTGTTGACGACCTCTATCAAGTCGGCACCGTATCCAACATTCTTCAATTGTTGAAGCTTCCCGATGGCACCATCAAGGTCTTGGTTGAGGGCGGCTATCGCGCTGCCGTGCTGGCGATCGATGACGGCGAAGATTTCGCGGTGGCCTCTGTGCGCCAGATCGAAACCAATTCAGTGGGTAAGAAAGAGTCAGCTTCGCTGGTCAAGGAGACTGTCGAACAGTTTGAGAAATACGTAGGGCTGAGCAAGAAAGTGCCCTCCGAGGTGCTGACTTCCCTCTCGGGAATAGACGATCCCGGCCGGCTTGCCGATACCATCTCAGCACACATGGGCGTTGATCTCGAGGAAAAGCAACGCATTCTTGAGATTGCCGATGTAAGAGGGCGTCTGGAGCACCTCCAGTCTCTCATGAACGCGGAGATTGACTTGTTTCAGGTCGAGAAACGGATCCGCGGGCGTGTCAAAAAACAGATGGAAAAGAGCCAGCGAGAGTACTATCTGAATGAGCAAATGAAGGCCATTCAAAAAGAACTGGGCGAAATGGATGACGCGCCAAACGAAATAGACGAGTTGCAGACAAAAATAAACGACGCGCGGATGCCGTCGGAGGCACTGGAGAAAGCCAAAGCCGAACTGAGCAAGTTGAAGATGATGTCCCCCATGTCAGCCGAGGCTTCCGTCGTTCGCGGCTTTTTAGACTGGATGGTGAGTATCCCGTGGTTCAAGCGCAGTAGAGTGCGTCACGATCTCAAACGTGCTCAGGCCGTTTTGAATGAGGATCACTTCGGGCTCGACGAGGTTAAAGAGCGCATTCTGGAATATCTGGCGGTCCAGAAGCGCGTCAGAAAGCTAAAGGGTCCGGTTTTATGTCTGGTTGGGCCGCCCGGCGTGGGCAAGACATCACTTGGCGAATCGATCGCGAGATCGACGAACAGGAAATTTATTCGAATGGCACTGGGTGGTGTCCGAGACGAGGCCGAAATCCGAGGCCATCGCAGGACCTACATAGGCTCCATGCCCGGGAAGCTGCTGCAAAAGATGTCCAAGGCCGGCGTCAAGAACCCACTCTTTCTGCTTGATGAAATCGATAAAATGGGAATGGATCACCGCGGTGACCCGGCTTCAGCCATGCTCGAAGTGCTGGATCCGGAACAGAACCACGCGTTTAACGACCATTACTTGGAGGTCGACTACGACCTGTCGGACGTGATGTTCGTCTGCACCTCGAACACCATGAATATCCCCGGGCCCTTGCTGGACCGCATGGAGGTAATCCGCATACCCGGCTATACGGAAGACGAGAAACTCAACATTGCGCAACGTTATCTCATCCCCAAACAGACCAAACTCAATGGGCTAAAGGCTGGCGAGATCGAGATTACCGAAGATGCGTGCCTGGATATTATCCGGTACTACACCCGTGAAGCGGGCGTTCGCTCTTTGGAGCGTCAGATTGCAAAGGTCTGCAGAAAGCTGGTTAAAGCCTTCGCCCTTGGGGAGCGTGAGTCGGGCCAAAGTGTATTGCCTGACATGCTTCCCGATATTCTGGGTGTTCGCAAATACAACTTCGGCACAGCTGATAAAGAGAATAAAATCGGGCAGGTGACAGGCCTGGCATGGACGTCTGTCGGCGGTGAACTGCTGACGATCGAGGTAGCATCGACGAGAGGTAAGGGGCGTGTGGTGAAGACAGGATCACTCGGTGACGTCATGCAAGAATCGATTCAGGCAGCCAATACGGTGGTCCGGGCGAAGTCACAGTCACTTGGCATTGGAGCGCGCGTACACGATGCCCGTGACATTCATGTTCATGTGCCTGAAGGCGCGACACCCAAAGACGGACCGAGCGCAGGGATTGCCATGTGTACCGCATTGGTGAGTAGTTTGACCGAAATCCCCGTGAAAGCGGACGTGGCAATGACGGGTGAGATAACCCTGCGAGGAGAGGTACTGCCGATTGGGGGCCTCAAAGAGAAACTGCTTGCGGCGCGGCGGGGTGGCATTGGCGTTGTGGTGATCCCCCACGAAAACGAACGCGACCTTAAGGAAGTGCCAGATAATATTAAACAAAATCTTGATGTCCGCCCCGTAAAGTGGATCGATGAGGTGCTTGCGATCGCGCTCGAGCGGATGCCCGAACCGATGACTGATGAGGCCTACATGGATGGCGCACTGTCGATCACGAACAGCGATGATTCTCAATCTGATGCGGGTGACGTAAATCGACCCAGATCCCACTGATTTCGCGGTTTCCGCGTTGACCAGCGGGGATCTCAGGAGTACGCTTCACGAAGGCAATGTGAGATGTGCCGGTCAAATTTCAGCTCAAACCACTCGAGGGGTAACAATGTGAACAAAAATGACTTGATTGATGCCATCGCCGCAGACGCGGATCTTTCCAAAGCTTCGGCTGGTCGCGCACTGGATGCTGCGATTGGTGCGATTACCGGTGCACTCGCAAAAGGCGGTAGCGTCTCGCTGGTAGGTTTTGGAACGTTTTCCGTGAAGGCGCGAGGGGCGCGTCAGGGACGTAATCCGCGCACGGGTGAAACCATCCAGATCGCGGCCTCGAACACACCCGGGTTCAAGGCAGGTAAGGCGCTTAAGGATGCTGTTAACAAGTAATTGAACCGTTCAGCCGTCAATCAAGACGGCGACAGAGAAGGCGCCATTGTGCGCCTTCTTTATGTCTGGCCAGTGAGAATTTCCAGACGTCGGCCTGCTTAACCGCACGTTGACATTACGTTCCATGCCGGCGTCGGTGGGGTCACTCAGCTACCCGGACTTATCGTCTATAGAGCAGAACAGCTATGCTTCAATCCATGCGTCAGGGTGCACAAAGCACCGCCGCGAAAATTATCATCGGCCTGATCGTGCTGTCATTTGCGGCCTTCGGTCTAGAAACACTGCTTCCCGGCGGCTCTGGGTCCTCTATTGCAGAGGTTAACGGAGAGGAAATCAGCCCTGCGGCGCTGCAGGAGGCAGTCACACAGCAAAAACGCCGTCTGGTGAGTATCCTCGGTGACGATGTCGATCCATCATTGCTCGATGACGACCGTCTTCAACCGAGAGCGCTAGACTCCTTGATTCAACGTATTCTCCTCTTACAGCGGGCGTCTGCACTGAGCTTGGTTGCCTCAGAGAGCCAGATTGGTGAGGCGATCACATCAATCGAAACCTTTCAGTTGAATGGCGCTTTCTCGGTTGACGCTTACAAAAGCGTTCTGGCGAGCGCCGGCTATACGCCTGAGCGATTTCGGAGGGCGCAGGCCGAGGACATTGTGCTCACGCAGTTGCAGACAGCGATCAGCGAGTCTGAGTTCACTACCAGTACCGAATTGGGGGCCGCCGTTAACCTGCTCGCCGAGGAGCGTGACGTCAGATATCTGGTTGTGCCGGAAACCGGTTTGATAGCCGAGGATGCACTTTCGGACGAGGCACTTCAGGCCTATTACCGCGACAACGAGGCGGACTTCTTTTATCCGGAGCGCATCATCGCGGACTATATTCTGCTCGATGCAGCGGATTTTGCGATCAGCGTCGATGAATCGACCGTCCTAGAACAATACGAGGCGGTAAAGGATGAGTATCAGGTGGTTGAGCAATCGCGCGTTTCTCACATTCTCCTTACGCAGGGCGATGACGAGACGGATGCGGACTTCTCCAGGCGCCTCGCGATTATTTCTGACCGGTTGTCGCGCAGCGATGACTTTGCGGACGTCGCCGCTGAATTGTCTGACGATCTGGGATCAGCAGGGCTTGGGGGTGAGCTGGGCTTCACCGATGGGACGGCGTTTCCAGAGGAAATGGAGGCCGCGATTGCGTTGCTGGCGACTCCGGGTGAGGTATCCGAGCCTGTCGAGACTGATGCGGGAACCCACTTTATCCGCCTCGAGGAACGAATCGCGGGCAGTGCGGTTGATTATGAGAGTGTTAAAGCAGAGCTGCGTGCGTCTATCGAGGACGCCGAGGCCGAACGCGCGTTGTTGGTCGCCGCAGAGGAACTGAAGGATTTGGTATTCAATGCGAGCGATCTAGCTGGTCCGGCGGCGGCTATTGAAGTGTCTGTTAAGACCTCCGAGCCGTTTACGCTGGAGGAGGGTGTCGGTCCTTTTGCAGAGCAAGGAGTGCGCGACTTGGCGTTTGCTTCTGACGTAAAAGATGCCGGCAATAACAGCGACGTCATAGAGCTGTCCGGTAATCGCTTCATTGTGGTCAGGGTAAACGAGGTCAAGCCATCTCAAATCGCACCGTTTGTCGATGTAGAGAGTCAGGTGAGAGCCGAGGTGGCGGCCGCAGCTGAGGAAGAGGCTCTGGCTGCGATTGCAGATCAGGCTGAATCGATGCTCATGGCGGGAGGGTCAGTGGAGTCTGTCTCAAAGGAGCTGAACCTTGAATGGCGGGTGGAGCTGTCGGCGACGCGCCTCGCTAGCCAATTACCGCGCCCCGTGCGTGACGCCGCCTTCACCATGCCCGCGGGAGACGCGGCGACGTTGAGAACCGTGACACTGCCCGGGGAGGGTTTCGCTATCGTTCAATTAGCACGGGTAACACCGGGGGAACCGAGCGCAATCACCCAGATTGAAAACCAACAACTGTCGAATCTTCGAGTAAACGAGCAGCAACAGTTGAGCTTCGACGAATTCCTTGTTCATCAGAGAGATTCCGCTGACATCGTTATTCGATGACGTGAAGACAGAGGGACTAACTGGGCTTTATGCGAGAGCACGATGGATGATAGTGGAAACAACTCGCTACGAGACCTGTTGAGCCAGGTGCCCGATAAACACCACACCGAATCACGGCACGAGGGCGCGCTGTCGATAAACGGACGCAATCCAGCGCCATTGCACTTATGGAACCCCGACTACTGCGGAGAAGTTGATATGGCGATCGCCGCTGATGGCACCTGGCTTCACGAGGGGGTGCCGATCAAACGGGCAGAGCTGTGGCAACTCTTTGCGGGTATCTTGAGGAGAGAGGACGACGGCGAGTACTACCTGGTTACACCTGTCGAAAAATGTCGTGTATCGGTAGCCTTACATCCGCTGATCATCACAGATATTGTCCCTTGCGAGACCCGGGAGGGTCCGGGTCTGACTGCCTCACTCAATGCGGGTGGCCGCTTTCCCGTCTCTGTGGAATATCCTCTCAAGCTTGAGCAGCAAGCCTCCGGCGCCGCTTACATCGAGCTCCCACATGGCCTCTCTGCCCTTTGCTCAAGAGCCGCTTGGTATCGACTCGTCGATATGGCAGACGAAGCCTTCAGCGTGCTGAGTCATGGCGCGCGATTTTTTCTAGCGTAACGGGCTCCGTCACATGTTGGGATAGTTGGGCCCCCCAAAGCCCTCCGGCGTAACCCATGTGATGTTCTGGGATGGGTCCTTGATATCGCAGGTTTTGCAATGCACACAGTTCTGGGCGTTGATTTGGAAGCGGGGACCGTCTGATTCGTCTACGATTTCGTACACGCCCGCCGGGCAATAACGCTGGGCAGGTTCGGCATACTTGGGCAGATTCACCTCAATGGGTATCGACTGGTCCCTGAGCGTGAGGTGACAAGGCTGGTCCTCTTCATGATTGGTATTCGATAAAAAGACCGAGGACAGTCTGTCGAAGGTAATTTGATTGTCAGGCTTGGGGTAAATGATCGGTTTCGCGACCGCGGCCTCGTCAAGACAGGCGTGATCATGCTTGCTGTCGTGAAGGGTGAACGGGAGACGACCCGCAAACAGGTTTTGATCTATCCAAACCATCGCTGCGCCGACCAGCGTCCCGAATTTATGCATGAAACCCGAAAAATTTCTTGAGCTGTGAAGCTCCTTGCCCAGCCAGGAATCCTTCAGCCGGGCTGAAAAGTCAGGAGAGCAGGGCGGCGGGGGCCTCACTCTGCAACGAGGCCATGATGCTTTCAGCAGCCAGCATGCCGCTCTTCATTGCGGTGTGATTCCCTTTAATCTTCACACTATTGAGTGTGCCCGCGTCGCAGCCGACGAGTATGCCGCCAGGGAATGCCATCTCTGGAAGAGAGTTTTGACCGCCTTTTGCAAGAGCGCGGGCGCCGTAGGCAATCCGCTCACCGCCCTCGAGTACCTCTTTGGTCTTCGGGTGCGTCTTCCACCGCTGGAATTCCTCAAACGGGCTGAGATGAGGGTTGCTGTAGTTCAAGTCGGCGATGAGGCCCAGATAAACCTCATGGTTTTCCGCGTGGTATAAGAAGGCGCCGCCGCTCGAGTTTGATTCCGACAACGGCCAACCGATACCGTGTACAACCAGACCCTCCTGGTGTTTCTCCGGATCTATTTTCCAGACTTCCTTGATTCCGATTCCATAGTGCTGTGGGTCGCGCCCATCATCCAGAGAGAAATGCGAGATCAGCTGTTTCCCGAGGTGCCCACGGCACCCCTCCGCGAATACCGTATACCGCGCATGCAGTTCCATACTCGGTACATAACTATCCTTTTGCTGACCATCCGCCCCGACACCCATCTCTCCTGTGGCAATGCCCTTTACTGCCCCCTCGTCGTCGAACAGGATCTCTGACGCTGTGAACCCAGGGTATATCTCCACGCCCAGGCCCTCAGCTTGTTCCGCCAGCCATCGACAAACATTGCCCATTGATACGATATAGTTGCCATCGTTGTGGGTTGGCCCAGGAATCGCAAACCCCGGAAGCTTAATCGCGCTGCGCTCGCCGGTGTAAAAGTAAAAAGTATCGCCGGTGACCGGGGTATTCAGTGGGGCGCTGCGTTCCTGCCAGTCGGGGATCAATTCATTGAGTGCGCGGGGCTCAAGTACGGCGCCAGAGAGTATGTGTGCGCCCACCTCCGACCCTTTCTCGACAACGCATACGGTGGTCTCTCGCCCTTCTGACTCTGCTAATTGCATCACCCGGATCGCTGCAGACAGACCCGCTGGACCTGCTCCTACAACAACAACATCAAACTCCATCGACTCACGTTCCACACCACACCTCTCGACCTTGAATAGCGGCTTTTGGGTTATCTCCAACATCACCGAAATCCATTACAATCCGGCCCGTTGGGTGCTTTACTTCGCGGCGGCATGATACACTAACCGGGTCGCGCAGACAGGCTTCCTGTTTGATCGGGAGCGTCACCTCCGACTGGTGGCCGACCTCGGGGTGGGGCGGGCTAGAGCTGTCTCGCCCCGATGTGTGAAAGCGGTAGTAACACAGCTCCATCGCGCGGCATCGAACAATCTGCATACAGATCTAGACTTTATCTGGAGACACCATGAAAGCATTGGTCGCGGTTAAACGCGTGGTTGACTACAACGTCAAGGTCAGGGCGAAAGCGGATGGCACTGATGTTGACTTAAATAACGTCAAAATGGCCATCAACCCGTTTTGTGAAATTGCGGTGGAGGAGGCGGTGAGGCTCAAGGAAGCCGGCACCGTGACCGAAATTGTTGCGGTGTCCGTTGGTGAGAGTAGCTGCCAGGAGCAAATTCGCACCGCGCTGGCGCTCGGTGCAGACCGTGGCGTTCATGTAGAGGTCGAAGGCAAACCGGAGCCACTCTCCATTGCCAAACTGTTGAAGGCTGTTATCTCTCAGGAGTCACCGGACCTCGTCATTATGGGGAAACAATCGATTGACGGAGACAATAACCAGACGGGTCAAATGCTGGGGGCGCTGACGGGGATGGGCCAAGGCACCTTCGCGTCCGAGGTAAAAATCGGTGATGGCTCGGTGGAAGTGATGCGCGAGGTAGACGGTGGGCTGCAGACTGTGTCCTTGACCCTACCCGCTATCATTACGACTGACCTGCGTCTGAATGAGCCCCGGTATGCATCACTGCCTAATATTATGAAGGCAAAGAAAAAACCCCTCGAAACCCTTACCCCCGAGCAGCTTTCTGTGGCGGTGCAGTCTCACGTCACGCAGGTTGCCGTGGCGCCCCCTCCCGAGCGAGCCGCGGGCATCAAGGTTGAGGATGTCTCGCAGTTGGTCGACAAATTGAAAAATGAAGCGAAGGTGATCTGATGAAAACGTTGGTTATTGCTGAGCACGATAATACGTCATTGAAAACAGCGACGCTCAACGCGGTAGCAGCCGCGGGCGAACTGGGCGGCGACGTGGATATACTCGTCGCCGGAGCCGGTTGCGGCGCGGTCGCAGACGCAGCCGCGCAGGTTCCTGGTGTTTCAAAAGTCATTTGTGCGGATAACGGCGCTTATGAACACCAGCTGGCGGAGAACGTGAGTCTGCTGGTCGCTGAGCTAGGGGCTGACTACGACAATCTTCTGGCGCCTTCGACAGCCAACGGCAAGAACATTATGCCGCGCGTTGCTGCCTTGCTCGATGTTGGCCAGATCTCTGACATCCTTACGGTTGAGAGTGCCGACACCTTCAAGCGACCCATCTACGCCGGAAATGTCATCGCAACGGTTCAGTCCGCCGATTCCAAGAAAGTGATCACCGTTCGGACCACGGCCTTTGATGCTGTTGCGGCTGAGGGGGGCGATGCAACGGTAGAAGCCTGTTCCGCGGCCCATGACGCTGGCGTGTCCCAGTTCATCCGTGAAGAAGTTGCCGAATCTGATCGACCGGAGCTGACTTCAGCCTCAGTCGTGATCTCCGGTGGCCGTGGCATGCAAAATGGCGACAACTTCAGTATGCTTGAGGGCATTGCGGACAAGCTGAACGCAGCGATCGGCGCCTCACGAGCGGCGGTCGACGCTGGATTTGTGCCGAATGACTATCAGGTTGGGCAGACCGGCAAAATCGTCGCTCCTGATCTGTACATCGCTGTCGGGATTTCCGGTGCCATCCAGCATTTGGCGGGGATGAAGGACAGCAAAGTGATCGTTGCGATCAACAAGGACGAAGACGCCCCCATTTTTCAGGTTGCGGATTACGGGCTGGTCGCGGATCTCTTCGAGGCATTGCCTGAACTGGAGGCAGCCATTTAAAACTCCGGGCGCCGCCACTCATCCGTGGGGCGCCACGCCGTGTGGCCGCGACGCAAGACTAGTCGCGGCGCAGGTTCTCTCTGATGGCGATGGGGTTGGGTAACGTCAATACCACTACATAGGACGACACCAATAGTGTGATGATGGTGCACGCCTGAATAAGTGTTGCGGCGGCACCACCCAACAGACCTTTTGATAGACCCAGAAAAGCGATCAGCAGGGCGAACTCACTACATTGCCCAAGACGTAGGCCAAGGTTCCATGCCAGTTTTGGCTCCTCAAAGACACCCCTGACTAATACGTGGAAGACTGCCGGCTTGAGCGCCAAAAAGCAGGTTGCTATGACCAGCGAGGGCAATGCCACCTGGGGGAGCAGCGTCATGTCTAGACCACTGCCCACCGAAAAGAAGAAAACGACCAAGAAAAAATCCCGAAGCGGCTTCAGACTAATGGCGATGTACTGGGCAATCGGACTGCTGGCGATGCTAATGCCCGCGATAAAGGCGCCTATTTCCGCCGAGAGTCCCATCCAGATAGCAAGCTCGGCCATGCCAAGACACCAGCCAATCGATAACAGGAAAATATATTCGTGATAACGATCAAAGCGCTTGATCAAATTCAACAGCACGAACTTGACGCTCAGCCAGCTCGCCGCCCCTAATAAAGGAAGCGTAATCAGAGGCTTGAGTAACTCAGCCGCGCTCAGATCTTCTGCGCCAACGCTTTCCATCATCACCAAAACGACAATGGCGAGAAGATCTTGGAAAAGGAGCAACGCAATCATTAATTCGCCGAGATGGCGATGATGCAGTACGGTGGTGGGCAGCAACTTGATGCCGATAATCGTTGATGAAAACACCAGTGCGGCGCTGATGAGGATGGCATCCCAGCCGCTGAAGCCAAAGGCGAGGCTCAGTCCGTACCCGGTCGAGGCAAACACCACGGCGCTGATGAGTGCCACCAGCGTGGACTGACGCAAACTGTTCCATAGCGCGACGGGCTTCATATCGAGGCCGAGCAGAAATAAGAGCAGGATGATGCCCACGTGGCCTGCACCGGAGACCAAGTCCATATCGGACACCACGCCCAGCCCATACGGCCCGAGAGCCACGCCAAGTGCGATGTAGGCAATGATGATCGGCTGCTTGGCGTAAAGTGCGATCGATGACAGCACCGCCGCACCGAGAAAAATCGCCGCAAAGGTAAACGTGATACCAGTTTCCATGAATTATCCGGTCTTGATTTGCAAGCGTTGAAGAAAATGCATGCCTCGGCCGGAGTCCAGCCAGAGCTTTTTTCAGCTGCATTTTGGCACAGTCACATCATGAAGCGGATGGGGTGACACAATACATTCATATCCACTGGAGATTTCAGCTGGATAACCGTTACAATCCTGCCGCCCATCGGGACTAGGATTCAAAAAACGCCCTTTATCCACAGTGCGGTCGCTGATGCTACGAGACCCGGGAGAACGTTGATGTCGAAAAGCAACCTTGACGATGGTGTCGCCGATGCGATTGCGGCGACGGCACTGATCAGTGTCGCGCTGGTGACACTGATGATTTGGCTGTCGGGACTACCTAGCTAACGCTAGACATTCCGAAAAGCGATGTTCATCGACGTTGCAGCCAGTCAACGTCACCAGGATACGTTGCCCGAGAAACAGCTCCGGCTTCTCCAGTAGCGCCCCCAGCGCGACGGCGCCGCTGGGTTCCAGCCTGAGTCCGAGTTGCTGCCAGACGATCTTCATGGCCTTGGCTACCCATTCAGTGGTTACGCAGAGACCTTCGGCCCTGTTGGTTTGATTAATAGAAAAAGTGAGTTCCCCGGGGGTGGGCGCCAGAAGGCCATCGCACCACCTAGCGCCATTGCCAGGCGCTTCCACCCGCTCTCCGCGCTGAAACGAGAGGTAATGGTCGTGCCAGCCCTCAGGCTCCGCGGTGAAGATGCGCGTATCGAAGCAATGTGATCTGAGATAGGCACCGACCCCAGCGGCTAATCCGCCGCCCCCGGTACAAATGAGTGCGACATCGATCGGTGTCTGAACCTGCCTGACAACTTCGGCTCCACAGGTGCCCTGACCGGCGATGGTGTCCCAGCTATCATAAGGCTTCACCAGTGGCGCGGGACGCTCACTTTGCAGTGCCTTTGCAACCTGCTCCCGGTCCTCTGACATTCGGTCATACCAGATAAGTTCTCCGCCCAGAAGACGAATACGGTCAATCTTGGCTGCAGGAGCATCATCGGGCACAACAATTTGAGCACTCATCCCCAGGCAGCGAGCGGCATAGGCGACGCCAATACCATGATTCCCGGAGGAAAACGCGATGACACGATCCACACCTTTCGAGGAGAGCTGCGTCATTACATTCAATGCGCCACGAATTTTGAACGATCCCGTCGCCTGCGCGCACTCTGCTTTGAGTAAAACCTGCCCGCCAATCATCGAATCGAGCGAAGGTATGCGTAGGAGGGGGGTCGCGGGCGCGTAACGATGCACCCGAGGCAGAGCTGCGTCAATGTCGGCGACCAAGCGCAACTGCTCAGCGTCGTTGAGAAGGCTTGTTGGGGAGGGTGCCAGAGAATCCTCAATCATGGTCATCAAGTCTACTGCAGACGGGCCACGCGTGTTGCAAGGCGATGGCCGGTGCGGCCATGGGACCCCCCCATCGAAAGGGGATCTCGTTGTCAGGCGCAACACAAACCCGTTATTATCCGAGTGCTCTACTTGGTTATTACTGGGATTCCTAAACATGATCACCATTACCGAATCGGCACAGGAATATCTGGCTGAACTGCTGTCCAAGCAGGAGGACGCTCTGGGCGTTCGAGTGTTCATTAATGATCCAGGTACGCCGCGAGCTGAGACATGCATCGCATACTGCCGAGAGGGCGACATGGAAGAAGGCGATCAGGAGGAATCCTATGAGCGCTTTACGGCTTGGTTTCAAGGCCGCAGCATCCCGTTTCTTGAGGACGCGCTGGTCGATTATTCTCCGGATCGCATGGGCGGGCAGCTCACTATCAAGGCACCGAACGCGAAAATGCCGCGCGTGTCTGACGATAGCCCCATAGAAGATCGCATCAACTACGTCCTATATAACGAGATCAATCCTTCATTAGCTGCTCATGGTGGCGAGGTGTCCCTCATCGAGGTAACCGACGACCAGTTTGCGGTGCTGCAGTTTGGTGGGGGTTGTCAGGGCTGCAGCGCAGTGGATATGACTTTGAAGGGCGGTGTTGAAAAGACCTTGTTGGAGCAAATTCCCCAGCTCGCAGGCGTCAGGGATACAACCGATCACAGCGATCGCAGTCAGGCGTATTATTGACCCCTCCGCGCTTTTAATCCTCTGGCGATGTCTTGGGATAATCCAAGAATCAGTGATTCGGTTGTTGCCCAGTCAATACACCCATCTGTCACCGACACGCCGTAGCGGAGCGCCGACAGGTCCCTTGGGATCGCCTGATTTCCAGCCTCTAAATTGCTCTCCAACATGATGCCTATGATGGATTGATTGCCCTGCACAATCTGTTCGCCTACATTTTGTGCAACCGCAGGCTGCAGGGCCGGATTCTTCTCGGAGTTGGCGTGACTGCAGTCGACCATGATGTTGGCATGAAGTTTCGCCGCCTCGAGTGCTGCCTCACAACAAGCAATATGCTCTGCGCTGTAATTTGGGCCGTGGATACCTCCCCTCAGCACAATGTGCCCATAACGATTGCCACTGGTTTGGAAGACCGAGACCTTACCGTCCGAGTTGATACCCAAAAAACGATGAGGGTTGGCGACTGACTGCAGGGCGTTCACTGCCACTGCCAGACCACCGTCGGTACCATTCTTAAAGCCCACGGGGGAGGAAAGCCCACTGGCCATCTCGCGGTGAGTCTGAGATTCGGTAGTGCGCGCCCCGATCGCTGACCAGCTAATGAGATCGTGGAGGTACTGCGGCGTGATGGGATCGAGCGCCTCCGTCGCGGTCGGCAACCCCATCGCCAGAATGTCCCTTAGCAGCGTCCGCCCAGTTTTTAGCCCGTTCTCAATCGCGAAAGAGTCGTCGAGGTTTGGATCGTTGATTAAACCCTTCCAGCCTACCGTCGTTCGGGGTTTTTCAAAATAAACCCGCATTACCAAGTACAGTGTCTCAGCAACCTGCTCAGACAAATTCTGCAAGCGACGTGCGTAGTCGAGCGCGGCAGTCACGTCATGAATGGAGCAGGGGCCCACCACCACCATCAGCCTGTGATCCTGTCGATCAATGATCTGCTCGATCACCGAACGAGAGGACGACACGAATTCGTAGACCGAATCAGGGATTTCAATCGTGCTGCGGAGCGCCGCTGGAGAGATCAATACTCGCTGACCGGCAACGTTCACATTATGTATCCGGGGACTGATCAATGGGTTTTCCTCTCGTTTACCGCTGGCGTGCTGCCAGTCCGACATGACCTTCGCCGCCCTGACCATTTTCTGCGGAGCGGGAGTGTACCCGCTCAAAGAACGAAATTCAGCCGAGATCCACTCATGCATGGATGTGTCGCGTCTATCGACACACCAGTTCTCCGGCGGGTTCACGAGTGTCTGACTCACATGGGATACTCCCCACTATGCGTGCCACTGTCGATTTGTCGCTCTTTCTGCCCAACTTGGAATCGGGTGTGGACATAGTGACCCCGGGTAAACGACTCGCGCGCGAAATCACAGAAAGTTGGGTCAGGCATTGTGGTAGTCAGGCCCCGGTGGTGACCACACCCAGGGTGACAACGGTTGATAGCTGGCTGGAACGCGCGTGGCTTCAAGCTGTTGAGGCCGGGCGGCTACCCCCCCTGCGGTTGCTGACACCGCAGCAGGATTTGGCGGTGTGGCAACAGCTCATTCGTGACGACCTCGAGGAGCGCCTCGGATTTTCACTAACTCACCCCAGAGCCGCAGCACAGCGAGCCCAAGCCGCATTGAATAAGCTCGTTTCGCATGGTGGTAATGAACTCAGTGATCTCTGGTCTGCTTTTCAGTACGACGAGGACTGTCAAATTTTTTCCGATTGGGCTCGCCGGCACAGGTCCCGTCTGGATAAGCTGGGGGCGATTTCACGCTTCGGGGCCTATCAGCAGTTACTGTCCGTCTCAGCCACGGAGCGACCGTCAGTAGGGCTGTTTGCAGTGCCTGAGCTTCCGCCGCTAACCCTTAGAACGCTTCATCATCTGGCTGACGTTCATCTGATCGAGCCACGCAGACACAATCATATTCAAATTCCGGTTCAATCCTTCGCTACCCGCGATGATGAGCTGTATGCCGCAGCGCGGTGGGCATGCACGAGCAACGACAAATCAGGACGAAGGGTCGGAATTGTTCTACTAGACATGGCCAATGACCGGAATCGTCTCGAATATTTCCTACGGCAAGAATTTGGCTGTCTCGATGCCCGCTATAACGATCTACCCGTGAACTTTGCAACGGGTATGACGCTGGCGAGTACGCCTATGTTTCGAGACGCGCTGATCGCTCTTGAGTGGGAAGTACGCCCCCTTAACCGCGAGCAGTGGCTGAGTTTGGCTCGTTCACCGTATCTCGTATTTAAAGGCGACTCGCAAACGGCAGCTAGCTTGATTCAGGCCCAATTTCTCTCGGGGAGTCACGAAATTTCGCTGGAGAATGGGCTGCACATCGCAACGCGCGAAAGTCCCTCGTCGAGGCTGACCAGCATTTTGCGATCTATCAGATCAAGTCGGGTTCACAAAGGTGTTAAAAATCTCGACGACTGGTCGGAGATAATCCGGGAGCGATTGGTGCTCTGGGGCTGGCCATGCCGAGCAGGGCTCGACTCAATCGAATATCAGCAGTGCCAAAGGTTTGATGCCAGTCTCGATGCGCTCGTCTCGCTGTCTGCAGTGTTACCTCATCAGACCTATGAGTCCGCACTGAGTTTGTGGAGAGAGTGTTTGATATCAACCGTCTTTCAGCCCAAAACCCCGAACGACAGCATTCAGGTTCTGGGGCCGCTGGAGGCCATCGGCGGTCAATTTGGCGCACTTTGGATCTGTGGTGCGCAACAAGGGTTGTTTCCAGCTCGTCCGCGAGTGGAACCCTTTCTACCTTCGACCCTTCAGAGGTCGCTAGGCATTCCGGATATTGACGAGGTGGCGTTGACTGAGCAGGCCACGACCCTGCTCCAAGTATGGTCTGCCGGTAGTCAAGAAATGGTTGCCAGTTTCCATACTTCCGAGCAGGGCTTGCAGAAAAGCTGCAGCCCACTGCTTTGCGGCGCTCCGCAGGACAATGATGTCTCATGGTTCCCGCCAACAAGATGGGCTGGTCCACCGAGATTGGAGCTTGCTCCCGAGGAACCCCCCACACCTCATAGTGCCTCAGAAGCAACTGGCGGCAGCGCGCTGATCCGCGATCAGGCGGCGTGTCCTTTTCGAGCATTCGCCAAACACCGCCTTGTTCTGCCGTCTCTTACGCCACCGCAACTTGGTGTAACGGCGTCCCAGAGAGGGGCGTTTCTTCACGAGGCCTTGTTCAGGATATGGCACGAAATCAAATCCAGCGAGGGGCTCGCCGGTCTCTCCGAAGCAGCTGAAATTGACTTAGTCGAAGCGGCTGTCACGGGCGCCATGCAGCACGTGGAGCACGCGTGCGAAACGCGCGGGTATAGCTTGCGAGAACGGTTAGGGCAGGCCTGCTGGCATCTGGAGCAGCAGTTGTGCATAGAGACCCTGAGTCATTGGCTTACCCACGAACGAAACAGAGCCTCGTCGTTTCGGGTCGTCGAAATGGAGAAAAACCAAACGCTGCAAGTGGCGGATCTATCGCTGACGCTCCGTCCTGACCGGATTGACGAGCTCGAGGATGGCCGGAGATCGGTTATCGACTACAAGACACGGGCACCATCCAAGACGAACTGGCTGGGTGACCGCCCTCGGGAGCCGCAACTACCTCTTTACAGCTTGATTGACTCGACGATAAGCGGCATCGCATTTGCGGAGTTGCCGACAAACAATCTGCCTAAGTTTGTGGCATTGGGGGAGGACCTCGGTTTTGCCGAGGTCGACGGCAAATCGATGGAGCAACAAACCAAAGGAGCTGCGGCGACATGGACTGAATTGGTCGCGCAATGGCAAGCATCGCTGGAGCAACTGGCCGTTGAATTTATGGCGGGCGTGGCCACAGTGGCACCTCGACCAGGCGCCTGCGAATATTGTGACCTGGCGTCGCTATGTCGTATCAACGAGCGCCAAACTGGTGTCGACCAGAGCGGGCTGGAGAATGGATTGTGACCGCGTCTGATAGCAGTGTGCGGCAACAGGCGATCGACCCGACGCGCAGCTTTTGTGTGAGCGCGCCCGCTGGTTCGGGAAAGACTGAACTTTTGACACAACGGCTACTGGCACTGTTAGCCCGCGTGGACAAACCAGAGCAGGTTTTGGCCATCACATTTACGCGCAAAGCCGCTAGTGAAATGGCACAGCGCGTACTGGAAAAACTGGATCAGGCACGACAAAACGTCCCGGTATCAGCTGAATACGAGCTTCAAACCAGAGAGCTGGCACTCGCGGTAGTCGATCGTGCTGCACGGAAAAAATGGCGACTGGACGATACCACGCTCAACATAAGAACCATTGATAGCTTCTGTCATGAACTCACCCGACAAATGCCGATACTGAGTGGGACAGGGGGCGTGGTTGAACCTGTCGATAACGCGCAATCCCTTTATGAAGAAGCGGTCAGGCAATTTCTGACTCAGGCGGGAGAGGGCGCTTCCGGCGAGCGCATCATTGAGTTCCTGCGACATTTTGATAATCGCTGGACAAGGGCCAGTGAATTGCTGGTCGCATTGTTGGGGCGCAGGGGCGACTGGGCCGACGTCACGAACCAACACCACGACCCCGAGGCCGCTGAAGCAATTTTGACGGATACGATCAGCGACCTCACATCAGCACGGTTACAGTACGCGATCGATTGTCTCGGTTCGCATCTGGACACACTGTTGCCCGCCCTGAACGAGGCACGAGAGCACCTTGGGAAAGACGCCCTCGCAGTCACCGCCGACGCAACGTCGTTGCCAGACTGGCAAGCCATGATCGGCGTGCTCCTGACAACCCAGCATGACTGGCGCAAGCCGAGAGGCATCAACGCAACACTTGGCTTCCCGCCCAAAAGCGAACACAAGCGCCATGTAGCCTCGATTCTCGAGGTGCTCGCTGACGATTCATTGTTGTTGCAAACACTGATTGAAATCAGGCATCTGCCTATCGTCGCTAGAGGTAGCGACGCGTGGGACTTGATCGTGCTGATTTCCGCCTTGCTGCCGGTACTGCAAGCGCACCTTCTCCTCGTCTTTCAGCGCACCGGCGCCGTCGATCACACGCATATCGCACTTGCCGCAATTCAGGCACTGGGCAATGACGAAATGCCCACGGCGTTGGCGCAGAGACTGGACTATCAAATTGAGCATATTCTGGTTGACGAGTTTCAAGATACATCTTTTTCGCAGGCCGAGCTCTTAAAGAGACTCATGCGGGGCTGGCCTGAGCACAACGCCACAGGCGCAGCGCCCAGGACCCTATTCATAGTCGGAGACGCGATGCAGTCGATCTACGGCTTTCGCTACGCCGATGTGGCGCTGTTCTTGAGCGCCAGGCAAGGATATTTTGGTGGTATCCCACTTGAGCCGGTGACCTTGAGTCAGAATTTTCGCTCACACCCTGAAATCGTGGATTGGGTCAATGAGGTGTTTGCGGACCTGATGGGGGCAGAGGATCGTCCTCATCATGGCAGCGTCAGACATGTCAAAGCGGAAAGCCCGCCAAGCAATTCGTCAGCAGTGGATGCTGGCGTGAAGATCAGGCTGTTCGAGGATGGCGAAGGCCAGAGCGAAGCACAATTCATCGCGACTCAGGTTGCGACTGTCATGGAACGAGACCCTGATGCAACCATAGCCATTCTCGTGCGTGCTAAAAGTCATGCAGGCCCTGTCACGGCCGCGCTTGAACAAGCCGGAGTTCCGTTCAGCGGCGATGCGATTCAGTCGCTGGCTGATCAACCCGTCATCAGCGATCTGCTGGCCCTGTGTCGTTACCTTGCGAATCCTGCTGATACGATCGCCGCGATCTCATTACTGCGAGGGCCTTGGTGCGGCGTCACGCTGAATACGCTTAACCAGTTACTGAATGCGCATCCTGAGCGACCCCTCGATCTTTTGCACGCGCTTCAGCATCTGCCCTCGGTGGCCGATGATGAGGGCAGGCGTCTGCAACGAGTCTTAGCCGTCCTACAGTGGGCTGAGATGAAGCGTGATCGTCTGGCGTTGTCGATATGGGTCGAGCAAATCTGGTTGCGCCTCGGTGGCTCGCTGGCAGCCCGGGGTCACGATTTATGGCGTGTCGAGGCGTTTTTATCGTTACTTCGCAGGGCAGAAACATCGGGATTGGGCCTGAGCATAGAGTGGCTTGACCGAGAGATTATGAGCGCGACTGTGGAATCTCCTGACACCGACAGCCGGGTGACGATCATGACTCTGCACAAGGCCAAGGGGCTCGAATTTGATTACGTTTTTGTACCGCATCTGCAAAAGCGCGCACGATCACTTCAACGAGAATTAATTCGCTGGCATTGGCACGGACTTGCCGAGAGCCGGCGCCTGCTTATCGCCGCTAATGACGACGATAAAGAGTCAAAAACACTTTATAACTATCTCAACTGGTTGCAGAAACGGAAAGATCAGGAGGAACTGAAACGGCTACTCTATGTCGGTGTCACCAGAGCTAAAGTGGTGACGTTTCTGACCGCCTCCATTGAAATAGCAGATGATGAAGACACCGCTGACGGAGTGTCCGGTTCGCTGTGGAGGCTCCTGCTCACTTCAATAACAGCTAATAGTCAGATCATTCGGCTGCCAGCCAGTTCACAGGCATATCTCTCCGCTGAGGGTTCACACGAGGTCGCGGAGCGACCCAGGCGCTACCGCCTGTCTCTGGACGCTCAGAATCAACCCGCAACGGACGATACGCCGGCAACCCTGATAGATAACGTCCGAACCCTCATCGTTTTGGGTGCTGGCAATCGCTGGGAGCGCATTATCGGCTTGGTGACGCACCGGGTGCTCGAATTGACAGCGTCCGAGGCGCTTCCGGAGAGCGCGCGCGACCCGCGCGTGCAAACATGGATTCACCATAACCTCTCGCAATATGCCCTCACACCTAAGCTGTTTGACCGGGCAGTGGCTAGGGTGGGCGAGCTGATTGGACTGACGTTGGCCTGCGAGACAGGTCGTTGGATTCTGGCAGCAAGGGTTGATGCAAAAAACGAGCTGGCAATCAGTCGGATCGAAGCAGGCGAGGTGAAAAATTATGTCATTGACCGAACCTTCCTAGACGATCGCGAGGAAGTAAGATGGGTGATCGACTATAAAACCAGCGAACCAGTGCACGGCGAGTCAAGCGCAGACTTTACTGCCCGGGAATCTGTGGCGTACCGCGATCAACTCCAAAACTATGCCGAGCTTGTGAGTGGATTACGTTGGGAGCACGATGTACCGATTAAAACAGCGCTCTATTTTCCGGCGATTCAGCAACTCAGCGTCTACGAATAAAAAAGCCCGGCGTTCGCCGGGCTTTTTAATGGGCCTCATGACCCCTGTTCGCGGACTGATCAGACTTCTTTCAAAGAGAGTACCAGCGCCTCGGTAAATACCACCACAACCGTGTCACCCAGACGAACGTCATCCAATTTCGACATCTCAACGCCACCCACCGTATGCATACGGCCTCGAGCGTCCTTGATCATCACGTTACCATTCCGATCCATTGCTTCGATGGTGCAGACTGCGCGAACCAGCCGCGCAGCACCTGCGGCGGTCATTTCAGCGTCACCTGCAGTGTTGCCCATTTCCCCCATAACGACCCAGGGGTTGGCCTCTTCCTCTGCGGTCGGCGCGCGCACTTCGGCCTCGATTTAGGCAACGTAGTCAGCAATGATCGTGTCGCCGGGCGCGATCTTAGAGAGATCCACCCCGTCTTCGCGGGCAGTCAGCGTGACAAAGTTGCCAGCAGGGCCCCGCACGACCACTTCCCGAGTTGCCAAATCCACCGCAATCACTTCGCCTTCTACTTCAGCCACGATCGCTCTCGCTCCCGAGGCCCAAACCGCATCATCACCCATCTGTTCGGCAGCGACGGCGTGATCACCACCTTCGTGATGGCCGGCAAGCGTGCTCACAGGTACCATCGCCAACGAGGCAATGAGGGATACAGCAAATTTTGTGACAACCCTCATATTGAGTTCCTTATCAACGATACGCGCCTAGAAAATTTCCGACGCCAAAAAAAGAGATCGCGCACAATACCTTAATATCGCGAGCGCTAAAAGTTCAGAATGTGACGTATATCACAGGGTCAGCCGGTGTTTTTCCACTCCCGCACGGCGGCAAAAACCCCATCTGGCGTATCCTCGCTCAATCTGCCCTGATCTTGGAGGGTTTGGCGAATGGACGGGCTATCCCATCGAAGAAAGGGGTTGTAGCGCAACTCTGCCCCGATCCTTGACGGCACGGTGGGTTGATCAAGGGCCCGTTGCTGCTCACAAACGACCAGGAATTGCTGCAGATCGACATTGTCAGGTTCAACTAAGGTCGCAAAGTGAAGGTTGGCCAGCGTATATTCGTGGGCGCAGAACACTCTCGTCGCCGCCGGCAGCCGACTCAGTTTCTCGAGCGATGCCCGCATCTGGGGTGGGGTACCCTCAAAGACCCGCCCGCAACCGCCGACAAACAAAGTGTCTCCGCAAAATAGCGCTTCCTCGTCAGCGCTGTAGTAGGCGATGTGATCAACGGTATGCCCGGGTACTTCAAATACAGTGAAGCGCTCGCCGAGAACCGAAACCATATCGCCCTCACAAAGTGTATGCTCAAAGGGGCCAGCGGGACTGCTTTGGGGGCCCCATACACAGCACCCAGTGGCTTGTTGTAGGTCCGCTACAGCGCCGGTATGGTCAAAGTGATGGTGTGTAACAAGGATACCAGTGAGTTGTACCCCGAGGTCCTGCAGGGCTTCCATAACGGGTGGTGCTTCGCCCGGGTCTACGACAAAACCCTGATTCCCTCTAACAATCAGCCAGATGTAGTTGTCGCTGAAGGCGCGGATTGGCGATATAGTCAAGTCATGCATCAATCAAAACCCCAAATCAGAGCATGAGAGGCTAACCCTTGCAGATGAAGGTGACCAGCCCTTTGGTAGAGGAATCCACCTATCAAGCCAGCTTACTGCAGTGGTACCGTGATAAAGCGTTGGGCCAGCGGCTGACCCAGCAGTTATCAGAGGCGCTGAATGAGTCGCTTGAGCAAGTATTCGGTTATCACATGGTGGTAACCGGCGCGGACATTGGACTCGAGTTCAGCCGCATTGGTAAAACCCAGCGTCTCTTCAGACTAGCAACCCGAACGAACCCTGATCAGCCGTTTCAAGCTGTGGTTGGGGCCAGCAGTGAACTTCCTTTTGCAACAGACTCACTCGATGCATTGGTGCTCTGCCATACGCTGAATACCTCGCCATTACCCCATGAGGTATTGCGAGAGTGCCAGCGGGTCCTGATGCCAAATGGCCACTTGTTCATCATTAGTTTCAATCCGTTCAGTTTCTGGGGTGCCGGCAACTCCCTCAAAAGACGGTTCACACGTCGTTGCAGTCAGGTTGTTGGCGTGAGTGCGCGGCGACTGGGCGATTGGCTATCGCTACTTGGCTTCTCTCACGGCGAGCCGCGGTACTTTGCAAATCTGTCACCACTCCGCGCTGGGCGGCTAGGTCGCATCATGGACTGGTTCGACCGCACTCTCGTTCGCAACAATATGCCCACAGGTGCCGCGTATCTGCTTCATGCCCGTAAGCGAGTAGCCGCTCATCTAGACGTCGGCGCCAAATCATCCTCCCGGCCGAGACTCATCTCGATACCTCTGGGCAAAACGCAAGAAGGTGTTCCCGTGCCGCGTCAGATCAATCGCTCGCAACCGGATGGTGCCAAAGGCACTTGATGAAAAAAGTCTCTGCGTTCACTGACGGCGCCTGCAGCGGAAATCCCGGCCCTGGCGGCTGGGGAGTCGTTTTAAGGTTCGGTGATCATGAGCGCGAAATAATGGGAGGTGAAAGCGAGACCACCAATAACCGGATGGAATTGACCGCGGCAATCGAGGCTTTGCGAGCATTGAGCGAGTCTCGCCAGATCAAATTAACCACGGACTCCACTTATGTGAAGGATGGCATCACTCAGTGGCTTTCGAATTGGAAGCGGAATGGTTGGAAGACGGCTGCCAAGAAGCCGGTGAAGAATCAGGATCTATGGCAGGCGCTTGAGGCAGAATCTGCTAGACATGATGTGGAGTGGTGCTGGGTCAAGGGACATAGCGGACACCCCGAAAATGAACGTGCAGATGCGCTGGCCAATCAGGGCATGCAAAAAGTGCGGGACAGCTGAGTTGGATCGACGGCAGGTCGTTTTAGATACTGAGACCACCGGGCTCGAAGTCTCTCAAGGTCACCGAATTATCGAGATTGGTTGTGTAGAACTGGTGAACCGGCGAATCACCGGACGACACTACCACCAATACATTGATCCGCAGCGAGACATCGACGTTGGCGCTATGGAAGTTCACGGTATCACGCCAGAGTTCTTGGCCGGCAAGCCAATCTTTAGCGAGATTGCCACGGAGTTCATCAACTTTGTGGAGGGCGCTGAACTGGTGATTCACAATGCGCCATTTGACGTCGGCTTTATTGATGCAGAGCTAGATCGACTGGAACCGTCAGCGGGCAAACTAGAGTGTGTGTGCGGCGTGATCGATACGTTGGTCATGGCCCGTCACAAGCATCCAGGTCAGCGAAATAACCTCGACGCGCTCTGTCAGCGTTATGAGATTGATAATTCGAGTCGCTCCCTGCATGGGGCACTGCTAGACGCGGAGATTCTTGCTGAGGTCTATCTAGCGATGACCGGTGGCCAAACCACTCTCAGTCTCAGTGCGGAGGCCACAGGGATGACAGGCGAAGGCGGCGGCGCGAATGAGGGGTCCATCCGCAGGCTGCCTAGAGACAGACAGCCCTTGCCGGTAATTCGCGCCTCGGTCGAAGAACTTGAGCGCCATGAAGCCAAGCTGGACGAGTTGGATCACAGCGCCGGAGGGTCAATCTGGCGTAATGGCATCACTCATTAGTTTCACAGAGTCATGAAAACCGCAATCAGGCCAACGCTCGTGAGTACCACAGTATAGGGCAGTGCCATCAGCACCATTTGACCGTAGGACAGGCGAATCAGCGGCGCCAGCGCCGAAGTCAGCAGAAACAAAAACGCCGCCTGGCCATTCGGTGTCGCGACAGAGGGCAGGTTGGTACCGGTGTTAATCGCAATCGCCAAGCGATCAAATTCTGCCCGGTCAATTTCTCCCGCTTTGAGTGCAGCATCGATCTCAGAGATGTAGACGGTCGCGACAAACACATTGTCAGAAATAGCGGACAGGACACCGTTAGCAAGAAAAAACATTGCCGGTCTGACGTCGCTGGACATTGCCAGTACCGATTCGATAACGGGCGTAAACAGGTGCTGTTCATGAATTACCGCCACAATCGCAAAGAATACGACCAAGAGCGCTGTAAAGGGCAATGCTTCCTGAAACGCGTGACCGATCTCGTGCTCATCAGTGATGCCGTTGAAAGCCGTCAGCAGCACAATCACCAACAAACCGATCAGACCCACCGCAGCCAGGTGAAACGCCAACCCTAAGACCAAGATGACGCCGACCACGGCCTGCACTTGCAGTTTCGCGCGTGTCTGGGGTGTCGAACGCGCCTGTTGATCGTCGTCAAACCTCACCAATACTTCGCGGACATTGCCTGGCATCAGTGCGCCGTAGCCGAACAACCCGCTCATCTCAAGTAATACACAAGTCAATAGCCCGCAAACGAGAACCGGCATGGTGATGGGCGCCATGTTGATAAAAAATGTCTGAAAATCCCAGCCCGCCACGGTGGCGATGAGCAAGTTTTGGGGTTCACCCACGAGTGTGCAGACACCACCCAATGCGGTCCCAACTGCCCCGTGCATAAGTAGGCTCCGCAGGAACGCCCTGAAGGTTTCAAGATCTTCTTGCAAGTCAGATTGAACCGACGCGTCCTGCGTGTGATCGTGTGATATGTCCAGCAATTCACTCCCAGAGGCAATGCGGTGAAATACCGCATAGAAGCCGACGCCGACACTGATCAGTACTGCCGTCACGGTCAGCGCATCCAGAAATGCAGACAAGACCGCCGAGACAATGGAAAACAGAAAAGCCAAAAGCTTTTTAGAGCGGACGTTGAGTAAGATCTTGGTGAAGACAAACAGCAGCAGATCCTTCATGAAGTAAATGCCGGCCACCATAAACATCAGCAGCAAAATGACTTCGAAATTAGCCTCCGCTTCGTGGAAGACACTGTGAGGCTCGGCCAAGCCAAGCAGTATCCCTTCTATTGCTAGAAGGCCGCCCGGTTGCAGCGGATAGCAACGGAGTGCCAGCGCTAGCGTGAAGATAAATTCCCCAATAAGTGCCCAACCGGTGACGACGGGACCCGCCACAAACAAGAGAATGGGGTTAATCGCAATAAAAGCAATAATGGTTATTTTGTACCAGCTAGGAGATGCGCCTAGAAAGTTGCTCCAGAACGCGTTCGTGGAAGAATCACTCATATTGGATAGTCCGTTTCGTTGTTATCGCTTGTTTTGTGATAGCGCGCCGCCACTCCGACGCCCTCGCAGCTGATAGTGACTGCAGGTGATAAGGGTTTCTTGAACCCTTGCAATCATGTCAGTAGCCGGCCGCACTTTACACCCATTTTCAGGCTGCTGGGTATACGGCTGAGCATCTATCTTGGTTCTTGAACTTAGAGACGCTTTTCTAGCGGGGGTAGGGCTGTGCGCCGTCAGTCCCGGAGAACGAGTCCTTGTGCTCAGGGGAGCGGATTCCTAGACTGCGAGGTCTGGTTCTAGGAAGTCAATACTGTGCTCGACATTTCAGCCTACCCGACAGAGCCGCAAGAGGACGACTGGGCGTTCGTGTTCTCTGGCCGCAACACTGTAACCTCACTGCGAGGCCAGCCCGGGATGCCCTGGCGCGTCGCTGAAGTCAGCAGCCAATGGGGCGTCGACATGGAGACGGCGGTGCCAGTCGGGCGATGGCAGGAAAGGGGCGTCTGGGCTTTCTCGGTGCCTGAAAATGACATCGACCTGACTCAGCAACTGTCGGGTAACCTCTACAGCTTGTTGGGCCGGGTAGATGACGGGTTGTTTCATGCTCACGGGCGCGCCTATCAGTTACTGCATTGGCGAGATACGCACCGACATTGTGGGCGCTGCGGAACGGGGACTCGGACGATTGAAGATGGTCGCGCGGTGCTTTGCGAGCAATGCACCCTAAGAGTCTATCCACGGGTATCCCCCTGCGTGATCGTGTTGGTTACCAAAGGCGACAGATTACTGCTGGCGGCCGCCGCAGGTTTTCAGAAGCGGTTTTACAGCACGCTGGCTGGCTTCATGGAGCCCGGTGAAACATGCGAGGAGGCTGTTTTCCGCGAGGTGCGTGAAGAGGTGGGTATTGAAGTGGGCAACATCCGATACTATGCCTCGCAACCTTGGCCATTCCCGAGCCAGGTAATGCTCGGTTTCTTCGCGGAATGGAAGTCAGGAGAACTTAAGCTTGACCCCGAAGAGATCGAGGATGCGGATTGGTTTGATGCCACAGCGATGCCGCCGATACCTCCTATAGCCTCTATATCCGGAAAATTGATATCGCATTTCATGGAGCGCCTGCCGACGTGATGGATTTTATTTTTGGTATTGCCGAGTTTTTGCTTCAAGCCATCATCTTACTTGGGGTCTTTTTGATTGCGGTTGCGGGCGTCCTGACCCTTACACAGCGTAAGCGTGGTTCGGGGGTAGAGGGTAGCGTTGAGGCGCGCTCTCTCAATGAACGGCTTGAGCTACATGAGGATGCGGTGCGCGCGGTCGCTGATGACCCTGTCGAGCTAAAAGCCCGAGGTAAAACTCAGAAAAGAGAGAAAAAAGCGGAACGCAAGGCCGCCAAACTGGCCGTCAAGGCCGGAGAGCCCTCCGAAAACGCAAAGCCGAGGGTTTTTGTCTTGGATTTCGATGGTGATATGCAGGCAAGTCAGGTGGAGCAGTTGCGCGAAGAAATTTCCGCCATCCTGCCATTGGTATCCGAATCGGACGAGGTGTTGCTGAGACTCGAGAGTGGCGGGGGCGTTGTGCATGGCTACGGCCTCGCTGCAAGCCAGCTATTACGTATCAAGGAAGCTGACATTAAATTGACAATATCAGTCGATAAAGTTGCGGCGAGCGGTGGGTACATGATGGCTTGTGTTGCCGACGAGATTCTCGTAGCACCTTTTGCCATTGTTGGCTCCATCGGCGTTGTGGCCCAACTCCCGAATTTTAATAAGCTGCTCAAGAAGAACGACATAGATTTTGAGATGCACACTGCGGGGGAATACAAGCGCACGCTCACGCTTTTTGGCGAAAACACAGACAAGGCGAGAGAGAAATTTCAGGCAGACCTCGAGGATGTTCACGGCCTGTTCAAGTCGTTCGTCTCTCACCACCGGCCCAGCATTGACATCGACGCGGTCAGCACGGGCGAGTATTGGTTTGGGCAGCAGACTTTGGACAACAATCTCGCAGATCGGTTAAGCACCTCTGATTCATTTTTAATGGAGCGTCGCTCGAGTCATGATCTGATCGAGGTGCGATATCGGAGCAAGCGTGGCTGGCAGGAGCGATTGGGGATGGCCGCCGAGACCGCCGTCGAGCGGGGCATCCGGCGATTTATCAAGGCTGGGCAGGACCAGCAGTTCCTGTAGATACTCGCTGCGGACAATCCCTGAGGTTGTGCGCTGTGAATCGCTCAGTAAGCGAGTGGCATAAGCCGATCTCGCTAGCTGCGACGGCCGCGCAAATCCAGATCTGCCTCGTGCTGTGAGAGATAGATCTGGCCAGTCAGATGATGCAAAAAGTCACTGCGTTGTAGTGCGTCCATTACCGGCCCCTTGACCTCGCTCATATGCAGCGTGATCTTTTGCTCCGCGAGGCGCTCATTAATGCGCTCCAGTGCCTCGAGGGCGCTCAAGTCGATGCGGTTGACGGCGGGGCACATGAGTACCACGTGCCTCAGGTCGGGCTTACCCTTCACTTCCTCGAATAGCACATCCTCGAGGTAGGCCGCGTTGGCGAAATACAATGATTCGTCGATTCGGATCGATAGAATCTCGGGGGTGGTAATAACGTCATGACGTTTTTCGTTGCGGTAGTGCTCTGAGTCGGGCATCTGCCCAACGACCGCAAAGTGCGGCGTACTCGTTTGATAGAGATGCAATCCAATAGATACCCCCACACCGGTGAGTACGCCAAGTTCGACCCCGGCTACCAGCGTAACCAGTATGGTGAGTAACACCGCCGAGAGATCTGCGCGGGAGAAGCGGGCCGACAGCTTCAGAATATTCCAGTCGATCAACGCGAGGACTGCGATGATGATTGTCGCCGCCAAAACCGCCTTGGGAAGAAAGTAGAGGGCAGGCGTTAACAGCAGGGCTGCCAGCGCAATACCGGCTGCAGTGAAAATGGAAGCCATTTGCGTGTCCGCACCGGCATCGAAGTTCACCACCGAACGCGAGAATCCGCCCGTGACCGGGAATCCGCCCGACAGAGCCGCCGCAGTATTGGCCGCGCCAAGTCCGATCAGCTCCTGATTGGGATCGATGCGTTGCCGCCTCTTGGCGCCCAAGGTTTTGCCTACGGACACGGACTCCACAAAACCAATCAGGGCGATTAAGAAGGCCGGCATGGCTAACTCCTCTAACAAAACCCAATTCAGATGCGGCTTGCTGAACGCAGGGAGGCCGGTGGGAACAGAGCCGACCACTGGCACGCCCTGTCCCGCAAAGCCCTGCAGGTAAGAAAGGGGAATCACCACTACCATAATGACGACAGGTGCTGCGCGGACAAACAAACTTGCCGCACGCTCCGACATGCCCGAAGCCATCAGCAGGCCGGTCAAGGCATAGCGCGAAAACAACAAAAAACCCATGGCGCACATGCCAATTAGCGTCGTTAGTCCATGAGCATCGACCCGATGTGAGCCAAGATCCTCGAGGAGGTGGGGCAGGGTGTCGCCCTTGATCGACATTCCCATCAAGGGGCCAAGTTGACCCAGTGCGATGATAATCCCGGAGGCAGTGATGAACCCTGACACCACAGGGTGCGACAGGAAGTTTGCAACGAAGCCAAACTTTAGCAAACCCAATACGATCAGCATGACGCCGCCCAGCAATGCCAGCGTTGTTGCCGCAGTGGCATAGTCGACATTGCCCCCGGCAGTTACCGAACCCACGGCTGAGGCGGTCATTAAAGAGGCTACGGCGACTGGACCAACAGAGAGGGTTCGGCTACTTCCGAACAGTGCATAAGCG
>JBJKZJ010000013.1:0-177998 GCA_045560455.1 Luminiphilus sp.
GATAACGGTGAAGGGCTTTGACAGGCATACGACCTCGCTGATGGTGCCCGGTTTGATGACCTGAGCAGAAAGCTGGTCGAATCCCGCAGCGATCTGGAAACGCCCGGATTCGGGGCCCTCCGAGGGGATGAGCACACCCGCGGGGCGTAATATGGGGTTCACATAGTCCCCCCGCTGCAGATAAAACTGCGCGACCTGCCCATCGACGCCCGCGTAAACCACAGTCTTATCAAGCGCGACCTGCGCCTGCTCCAGCTGGCGCTCAGCACTTTTGCGCTGGGCAGGCAAGACGTCTGATATCTGGGTCTGCACGGCGGTAATGTTGGCTTCGGCGGCCTGTACGCCGCCCCGGCGCTGAGCCACTGTATTTTCGAGTCACTCGATTTCAATTTTGCTGACCAGCTGCTGCCCGCGTGAAGAGAGCTCCCGTTTTTTGGACAGCTCGTTTTCTGATTGCGCCAGCGCGCTCTCAGCTTGTATGAGGGTGGCCTTAGCTGCCTCCAGCTGCACCTCTGCCTGCGCAAATGCCGAGGCTATTTGGTCTAGTTGACTCTCGGCGATGTTAACGCCCGCAACCTGTGCGGTGTCCAGCAAACTAAACAGCGGATCGCCACCCTCCACGCTCTCCCCGTTTTTGACGAAAACGTCTTCCACTCGTCCGCCGCCCTCGGGTAGCAGCGGGATTGTCCTAAAGTAAGGGCCCGCATTGGTTGTGGAGGGGTGGTAATAAAAGACCACCGTGATCAGACTGACTGTGAGGATCAGACAGGCGGTGATCCCCCAGCGCAATTCGTACCACATTGTGAAGAAGGTAATTTGGTCTCCCCAGCGCATGGCGACGAAACAGGTAGTCGGGAAGTACGGTAATCAGTGAGCACAGAATCAATTCCAACATGGTTAGCGGGCCTCCCCGGACTGCTCCGCGGGCGCTACCGCCGATTCTTCACCCGTTTGCTCCGGCGCCAATTTCTTCAATGACTCAGAGATGCTGTTGATAGGGGTCAGAAAGTCAGGGAGCTTGAGGAGTGCCAGTATGAGCGTGGCGACCCAGAACACGTTGTTGTGAGTGAAGAGCGCCATTAAGGCGAGCACCATGATGAGCTGCGACTGGGTATTACTGTGCTTGTGCGCCAGCTGCTCGGGGATGGCATGGAGCTTGAGGTAAAACACACCGATGCCCAGAACGGCGATCACAACGATCACAATAATGGCTGAGAACAGTGGGTCACTGCCATCTGCCCCGCCGATGAAGGGGGGCAGCACATGTGGAGCAAGGGGATGAGTTTCTGCAGACATTCAGTCAACCTCGTTGTTCACGATGCCATCACGCTGCGGCTTGCATCTGTTGTTTTGCGAGCGCTCTTTGCAGGTCTTTCGTGGTGAGCGTTCGCAGGACATTGCAGTTGGGGTCGAGCTGCTCGGTGAGCTGTCCATCGGGCGCATAGAGTTCAAAGAGCACCAATGCGCCCTGGGGGCCTCCTTTTTCCATGTGCACATCATTCGATGGCTTCTTGGCGTAATCCCCGACACGCCTGATTCCTGACTTGACCGGCTTACCATTCTCAAAAGTCTGGACGTGCAACTCACCCTGTAAAACCACTGATGTGGTCTCACAGAGGTGTCGGTGAAAATGGCAGTAGCCGCCCGGATCCCACCGGTACAGGACGCTGATATGCCCGGCAGAATCGATGTTCAGTATGTGCCCCCAATAACTGACCGGGTAGGAGTAATCCGCGGCCTCCTGATAATGAGCCCAGCTCAGAGAGTCGATATCCAGCAGATTGTGATTGATGGCTTCTGACATCAGTGCTGTCCTGTCGGGGAATATCGCCCCATCATGCCGGTGCACACTGGGCAGTCAAGTAACTTGTGGCGCTTATACGAAACCTGTCGCTTTGGGCGGATTTCCATCATAACGACACAATCCGAAGCCTCGCCCGAATGCCTGTTTGCGCCGAACTGTGAGACAAAGAAATTGACATCACTATCGGTTCCCCTAAGCTCAAAGCGGGTCGGTAGCCCCAATGTTGCCCGGCTCGCGAAATGCCACACCACACCAAACTAAACCAACATAGGGGGAAACTATGACGCGCTTTATTCGAGCAACCGCCACCGTTTTTTTAGCAGCGGGTTTGGCGGCCTGCAATCAAGCGCCCGCTACCAATCCCAACGTTGAGCTTGCAAAAGCATGGGTTACGGCAGCGTCGACCAGCCGCAAGGCGGCTATGGAGATGATTGAAACCAATATGGCTGAGGATGGCTTGCTGTATCGCGACCGCTACGTCGGTTTTGGTTTCATGTGGGATAACAGCCAGGGTGCCGAAGAGGGTCGCATGATCGTCACCAATGTCATCGTAGATAGCCCTGTCGCAGGGGTACTGCAGGAGGGTGACGAATTTATTTCTGTGGGCGGTGTTGAAGTCAGCGCCGACACTATGTGGAACTTGCCTTTCCGCGGGCAGCCCGGGGAATCCGTCTCTGCAGTCGTTTCCCGTGATGGCGAGGAGATGCCGATCGAGGTCAGCCGTGGCGTCATCAGTAGCACCACGACCAAAGCGCAAATGCTCGAGTGGATGGCTACCCTGGAGGAAGACGATTGGGGCCCTGACAAGTGGGAGCTTCACGAGGCCGTGGGGCAGGGTGACGTGGTTTACGTGTGGACTCAGGCGTGGAATTCCGATGAGGCAACGGGCCTGCCATTTGAGGCGCATCAGGTGACGCGCATGATGTTCAACGAGTCAGGTCAGGTGCAGGCGATTGCGAGTCTCTCGGAGGATCGCTTCGTTCTCGAGCAGATGGGTTATACCGTCAGCCGTTAATATCCCGCGAAGCTCAAAGGCCGCTTGCGCGGCCTTTTTTTTGGCACTTAGTGTGCGTCTTGCCGAGCAATGAAGGGCCCATCCACACAAATCCGCCGCCCGTCAGGGGCCGCGCAGGCACCACAAATACCGACACCGCACTTGGTTAGATAGTCAATCGCACTAAAGATGCGATCGCTGGTCACGTACTGCCGTTGCACAGCCTCGCTGGCGTGAATCATGGGCGCGGGCCCGCAGTTGTAAAAGACCATCTTGGCCAGCGCCTCCGGGGGCTGCTGTGAGAGGAATTCCTCGAGGGCATCGCTGACGCGGCCAGCAAAGCCGGCACTGCCGTCATCCGTTGCCAGCGTGACCCTGCCTACGGTGTGACACTCCTCCCGAAAGTAGAGTCGGTTTGCTGTGCGCGCTCCGACAAACAAGTCCACCGGTTGCGCCTCGCTACGAAAGTCCTCGGCGACCTGATAGACCGCCGCCAGGCCGGTACCACCCGCCACACAGACAATATGCGCATCCTTCGGAGGCATGACCGGCACGCCATGGGGTCCCCGCAAATAGATCTCATCTCCCTGCGACAGGCTATAACACTGAGCCGTAAATTCGCCGACGTTGATGACCGCCAGACGGACGGGATCATGGGTCAGGCAGGAGAACGGCTTTTCCCCGACGCCAGGTATCCACACGAATACGTACTCGCCCGCCCGGATATCGAGTTCGCCGTCGAGTGTGACAACGCTGATGTCCTCGCAGACAATGTCATTGGCCACGACGCGGTAGGGTTTAAATCCCATGTCGATGTCAAAGCGCACCTGCTTGCCTGCCTCATCAGTGCCGGCTCCGAGGTCTTGATACAGATCGGCAAAAAAACGACCGATGTCCTCGGTATCCATGCCGGTCAGCCCAGATCCCACGCCAAAAATCGTCGCTCCACAGTGTGCGGCGGCTCGGCAGTCGGCGGCCGAGGATAATCCACCACAGCCAATCAGTGGGACGTCGGTCTCTTGTCGCAGCGCCTTAAGCGCTTTCAGGGCAGTCGGAAGCACCCCTTTACCTGACATGCCGCCCATCGCGTTACTCAGTACAGGGTGTCCGTGGTGTTCCGTGTACCCCGGACCAGTGGTATTAATGGCGCAGAGCGCTGATGCACCTCCTTCCAGCGCAGCCCGACCAATCACCGCTATGTCATCGACGTTTGGCGTGAGCTTCGGAATTACCGGGACATCCACGGCCGCGCAGACCGCGGCAACAACGTCGCGGACCATCTCGGGATCCTGTCCCATCGCCATGCCATACCCTTTGGCGTGAGGACAGGAAAGATTCAGTTCCAGTCCGTCCGCAACGGGGGCCAGCTTCTGCGCGACCGAGACAAATTCCTCAACCGAGCCGCCGAAAATGGAAACGAGCAAAAACCGATCGTCGGGCACTCGCAAGCTCGCAAGACCTTCAAGCGCTTCGTCCATTCCCGGGTTGGTTAAGCCGACGGCGTTCACGAAGCAACCTGGCGCGAACTGACTGTAGACCGGCTCGCGATTACCTGTGCGAGGTTGCATGCCAATACTTTTAGTGGTGATCACGCCGATCTCCGGCATGGTATCGATCACCCGCTGAATAATGGCTGGGGTGGTCGTCACAATGCCCGAGGGGATAGTGAACGGTCCTGAAAGTTGCTTGCCGAGAAACTCGGTGTTCAATGGAGTATCTCCGTCGAGGAGCGGGAATTATAAGGCCCTCGATTCGGCCCGTCATGAAGGATCAAAAAAAACCGCGGATTTTCCGCCTCAGGTGCCGCAAAAAGTCCGGGTGACCCGCTCATCCTCGTGGGGTGGCCTCGCCCACTCTAGATCATCAGCCTGCCATTCAAAGGGTTTGCGACCGCGCTGAACCAGCCTCTCTACCCAGTCGAGTTGACCTTTTTCGGCGAGATCGATGCCGCGTTGTACCAGATGGTTCCTCGGGATAATTGCGGGGTTCACCCATTGCATCGCTCGGGTAACGTCCTCTGGGTCAGCGGTATTCAGTTGTCGTCGGCGTTGCCAATCCTCTGCCCAATCAGAGAGCTCCTCGGGTGCGCTAAAGAGCTCAGGCAGGGGGGTATGTTGCAGAGACTCGTTAGCGACTTCAGTCAACCACCGGAAGGCGAGCGTGAAGTCCAGCTCGTGAGAGGCCAGGATGTCGTGGAACCGCTGGATGAGCGAATGGTCTGGCTCAGTGAGGCGATCAAGGCCCAGTTTGGCCGCCAGCCAGCGCTGATGATGGGCATGAAACCGGGCGGGGTATTGATCGATGATCTCTTGTGCCGTGTGTTTCGCGGTCTCGTCGTCGTCGTGAAGCAGCGGCAGAAGGCACTCCGCGAGAACCGCCAGATTCCAGTGCATGATGCCGGGTTGGTTGGGCCAGGCGTAACGCCCCTGCCGATCGATGGAACTAAAGCAGGCCTGAGGATCGAAGTGGTCCATGAAAGCACAGGGGCCGTAATCGATCGTCTCTCCACATAGCAAAGCGTTGTCGGTATTGAGCACACCGTGCACAAAGCCCAATACCTGCCAGTGCGAGGTGAGTCTGGCGAAGTGCTGACACACGCCGTCTAACAGCGTCACCGCCGTCGTTGGATGAGACGCTGACTGAGGGTCGCCGGCTGTCTCACTGAAGTGTCTCGATACAATGTAGTCGACCAGAGGCGCCAATTCGTTTCCGCCTCGGGTCATGGCAAAGTACTGAATGGTCCCAACTCGGAGATGGCTGCTTGCCACTCGTGTCAGAATGCCACCGGGCTCCACCCGATTGCGTATGACCGGCTCTCCCGTGCTGATGGCCGCAAGGGCGCGGGAAGTGCGCACCCCCAAGGCATGCATCGCCTCCGATACCACATACTCGCGGATCACAGGACCGATGGGTGATCGACCGTCACCACCGCGAGAGTAGGCGGTGGGGCCTGCTCCCTTGAGCTGTATATCGAATCGGTTGCCCTGCGGGTCAACCCATTCGCCGAGCAATGTCGCTCGGCCGTCACCTAACTGTGGGTTGTACTGACCGAATTGGTGTCCTGCATACACCGTCGCAATGGGCTTTGAGTCCGGTAGCGGCTGGTTACCGGCGAGTGCCTGTAAAAAATGGGGCTGAGAGCGGGGGTCTCCCGCCCACCCCAGCGATGCGGCGAGATCTTCATTCCACAACATGACGCTGGGTTGAGATACCGGATCAGGCGGTTGGGGTGTGCTGAAAGCCTTTCCCAAATTAGCGTAGGAGTGATCGAAGCCCGGCATTACGTCCACTCGGCCAAGCTAGGCAAGACCTCAATCACCAAAGAGCTTTTTAATGAATGATCCCGCTTTCTCTTCAATTGCATCCTGTACCTGCTGCTTGGCTTCATTTGCCAGGATTTGCTCGGCAATAGTCGCTACGTCAACTTTGCAGGAGGCGCCAGCCTCAGACGATAAGTTGCCCGCACAATCCACCGGCCAGTCTACGCCAGCGTAACGTTGATCGATAACACACAGTGGGCTGACCTGCATAATATCGTTGTTGACCTGTCCTTCCATACGAAAACCGAAGTCCATTGAGCCCAGATCAATGTCTCCCGAGCCTTTCATGACGATCCCGGGCGTTGCGAGGCGCAGTCGCTCAATGTCACCGACGCCCTCGTCGAAGTCGATGCCCAACGAGAGATCGGTAATCGGCGTAGTCGTGGGTAGCCCCGAGATGGGAGGGATCTTGTTGACCACTGCCGCCGCATTGCAGACGAGGCCCTGAACCGAGACCTTTTCCATTACCAGGTCTTGCCCTGCCGCCTTGATATCGCCATCAAGGCTGCCAACGAGATCCTCCGCTGTGACGCCTTTGCTTTCGACATCCCAGCTCATCTCAATACGACCTGAGGCAGCATCATGATTGCCTAAACTCGCCAGCAGCAGGCCTATATTGACGCCCTTCAGACCGCCCTCGATCTCGGCCTCGACGACCGGTCGCCGCGCATTCAAGCTGACACGGGTGTCAAGTTGCCCCTGATGAAGCACGCCACGAATGTAGTCAATATTGGCAACGCCATCGCGCACGCGCATCAAGACCTGCGCGTCAGTAATCGACTGGCCGGCCGCAACGAGTTCGTCGGCTACTACACTGAGTTCAAGATCCAGATTCTGCAGGGGCCCCACAGGTAGTGGCACAGGTGCACCGGCGGAGGAGCCCTCAGAGGTTGGTTGGGACGCAGGCTCACTGGCGCTCGCTGTAGAGTCGGTAGCAGGTAGCGCGGCGGGTTGGATCTGATCAACGTCAAGCCGCGCCGTTGATACGTCGAGTTTGATCTCCGGGCTCTCCAGTGCTGACCAGATAAGCTGCCCTGTGATATCGCCGCCCGGGAGGGTGGCGTCGAGGGTGAAGTCCGCCTTGGCAGGTGAAGGGGTGAAGACGCCGTTTAGGGTGCTGGTAACCGGTTGAGTGAGCGCTCCCAGTACCTCTGTGGCGAGACCGTCAACCGCTATGGTGCTGAAATCGCTGGCAATCCGAATGGCGCCCTCTAATTCGATGTCGAGTGCCGGTGTCGTGCCGTCCCCCAGTACGGTAAGTGCTCCCTCGAGTTGCATCGGCTCATTCCGCGTATTAACGGCAGTCAGATTCAGGGACGCGACTTTAATCGTGTTACTGAGTGTGCCTTCCCGCGTTCGCTGCCTGATAGTGATGTCCTCTATCTGCACAGCCTCGGCAAGTACTGCAATGGCAGCGGTGCCGCCGCCGGCTTGCATCTGGCGCTGTCTTTCGGCTTCCTTATTTTCTCGGATCATCTCGCCGCGCTGCTCCCATTGCCGGTCGCTCATGACGGGTGCAGGTTCTGGGGGAGGAGGTAGTGCCTGAGGCTCTGTGATATCGGCGGCCACGCCGGCGATCACAATTGTCCCGACATCTACCTTTCCGCCTAATAAGGGCAACAGAGAAAGCCCAACATCCAGTTCGGTGATCGACGCTCGAATGGTTTGGTCGTAATCCGTTTGTGCGGGTAGATTGAGAAAGGTGTCCTCCAGCCTGAGCCCAAAACGGGGGAAAAAGCTGAGCTCGGCGCCTCCTTCCACCACGAGATCGCCCCCGGTGTTGGCTTTCACTTGCTCCTGCGCCATATCGAGCAGGGCCTGCTCATCGATGAACATGGGCAACATGAACATCGCAATCACGATCAAGGCGATAAGACCGCCCAAAATCCACAAAGCTACCAGCATCGTTTACCTCCCCCGGATATGACGCCTTAACGGCTCTATTAAAGGCGAATTGTGCAGGGGGTGTCTATTGCCTGCTTCGCCGCTCTACGTGCTGGTTGAGAATCCGCTCTTTTTCGGCCCGCACACCTTTATTGGACTTGAGTTTCCAGAGCGTCTCTTTGGCAAACTGATACGAGGTCTTGAGGTCCACGATGGGTTCCGGGTAATCAATCGGATGGAGCTGTCGCTCTATGGGTGACAATAGCCAGGGCTGATGCACCAACGGCGTGGGCAGCCCCCTCAGCTCCGGTACCCACTGAAGAATAAAAGTCCCATCTGGATCATGATCCAGCGACTGTTTTACGGGGTTATAGATACGGATGGTGTTGATGCCCGTGACCCCGGCTTGCATCTGCATTTGCGGGTAGTGGATCCCGGGCTCAAAGTCGAGAAACAATGAGCCAAGCCATTCGGCACCGAGCCGCCAGTCCTGCCAAAGATGGTGGGTCAGGAACGACACCACCATGGCCCGCGCACGAAAGTTGAGATAACCGGTTTGTAGCAGACAGCGCATACAGGCGTCGATCAACGGATAACCCGTGCGTCCTTCCCGCCAGGCGGCCAGTCGATCAGAGTCGTGGCGGCGGGGATGCGACAGGTAGCCCCGGTTGAGGTCTTCAAACTCCATTCGACACTCCATTTCAAATTTTTGGATGAAGTGGCAATGCCAGTGCAGACGGGACTCGAAGGCTGACAGAGCGCGAGCCCATCCGCCTTGCTGCTGTCTGCGTTTCAGGGCTTGGTAGGTTTGCCGCAGACTGAGATTTCCCCACGCCAGATAGGGCGAGAGTCGCGAGCAGTGCTCCCGACTCGTGGCGGGTTTGGAGATGTGTCGCTGGTAGCCATGACCTCTTACCGATAGAAAACTCTCCAGAACCTCATGAGCGGCGGGCGCGCCTCCGCGCTGAAAATCCGGGTTTTGTGCCTGCCAAGCCGTGATGCGCCGCGAGCGCATGCCGTCCAACTCCGGTGGCAACTGGCGGCATAGGCCGGTCAGTAACGGGAGTTCTACAGTGAGTTCTGCATCACTCATGACACGCTGCCAGTCTCGATTCCAGCCGCGGCGATCCCGGCGCCCGCGTTGCACACCGTTTGTCGGGAACTCCTGCCAGTCGATACCCTCGGCTGTGCAAAACGAGGCGACCTGACGGTCCCGCTCAAACGTCACGCCAAGGCCCGTCTCTTCATAACTGAAGAGATGATCAATCGGCATCAACTGATGGAGTGTGTTGAAGAGCGCGAGGGGCTCACCCTCCAAAATCTGAATCTCAACACCTAGGCCCGCTAGCTCGGTGTTCATGGCCTGTAAAGACTGCGCAATGAAGTGCCAGTGCCGCCCCCGGTAATGAGGGTTTTTGATCAGTGATGGTTCGACAATGTAGATCAGCAGCAGCGGTTCATGACGTGCGATGGCTGCGGCGAGGGGCGCATGGTCGGTGACCCGCAAGTCTCGTTTGAACCACACAACGTTCACGACGCAGCCTGCCGTTCAGCCAGCAGAGGATTGACCAGTGGCTGCTGAGTCAAGGCGTCCTGCAGCGCCACTCGGCCATGATAAATGGCGCTGAAAATGAGGCGGTAGGCGTCTCGATCAAAGCCGATTGCCGCCTTGCTGTTCAGTGAGTTTTCCACGTCCGCCAGCGAGTCAAAGCAGCCATGCCACGCCCACTGGTCAACAAGGTGGAATTGCTTCGCTGGCTGGTGCTCGATGGGATGGATAGTGAGTTCCTGAAGCAGCAGCGGCCGGGTGAAGGGCCAGGCCGCGATCCTCTGTCGATCCAGATGGTCGAGCAATCGATCGTTGTGTGAATCGGCGCTTTCTTGCCCTGCACAGGCACCGTCACAGCGCCCTAACTGATGCTGAAAACAGGCCCCGTTACCTTTGTCGAGGCCCATGACACGTAAGCACAGCGCATGATCTCTGGCGAGATTCTGGAGCGAGGTAGTGATTCGGTGCTTGTTTGGGAACAGCCCATAGATGTCGGTATCGCGCACGCCAGTCGGTGTGAAATCAATAGCAGCCGGTTGCAAGAAGCCCGCGTTCGAGGGTTTAAGCTGAATTGTCCAGAGGCGCCGCAACTGACGTTGGCGCCGATTGAACAGTGGCACCTCTGATTTGATAGCGGCGTTTTCAATCAACAAGGCGCCGATCTCACCCGCGGTGAGTTGGCAGTCGATATGGGCGACCTGAGACATGAGCCGCTGATGCCTGCCCGGTTTGCGGCCCTCGTTGATGTGCTGTGCGACTCGACTGCGGATGTCGACGCTCTTGCCAATGTAGAGCAGCGCGCCCCTCGGCATCGAAGAAGCGATAAACGCCGGTGCATCGCGGCAATGAATCAATTGACTCGCCAGCGCGAGAGAACGTGATGCGCTGTGTTGTTTTGGGCATCTTTTCTGAGTCTCTGATTAGCCGACGGCGAGGACAGTTGTTCGGTTTTTGTCGCCTCAAAACTCGTGACGCTTGAGGCTGAAGCGAACCGCTGGATCTAGAGAATCGTAGCTGTTGAAGGCCTTTTAAAAAAGTAGAGGTCGGGCTCCGTTACCTCAGTGAAAGCGGAACCCTGTCATGTCGAGGCACTGTGTGAATTGTTATGAAGGTAGCCATCAATAAGTTAGCGAGTCTGGATATCTCCAGTGTTGTGATTGAGTCAGTTGATTTGAGTCTGTATATCGCTCATGTCCGCGTTGGTGATACCGAGCACGTCATTACCGATCGGCAAGGCAAGGTCCTGAAAACGCGAAACCTACTGGAGATGCAGCGGTTGCTTCGGAAGGCGGTCAGTTGCAAATTTTTTCTGCGACAGCGCAGTGCGTACGATGAAATGGTGGGGCATGCCCACCGGGCCGCTGACAACAGTATGGAACTGCCTTTAGGTCGGGAACCGTTGCCGGATTGGTTGAACTAATCGTTGTCCTGCGGGAGCGTTGCACGCTGAGTGCATTTGCGCCGGACGACGCTGAGCTACGTTACGTCGAGAGGTCATCCTCTCCGAGTTTATGGCCCCAGTCTCGTTTTGCTTTCAGATATTGCAGGTTGTGATCGTCGACGCCGCATACATGCTTGACCTGCTCGATATTGGGGACTCCCAGAGCGGTCAGGTCTTCTTGTTTTTTGGGGTTATTGGTCAGCAGGCGTAAGTTGCGGCCGCCTCCAAAATATTTGAGCAAGACGGCGGCGTCGGAGAAATCCCGGGAGTCATCGGGAAGCCCCAGAGACCGGTTCGCCTGATACGTGTTTTCGCCCGCGTCCTGAAGCAAATAGGTCGCCGCTTTGGCCCATAAGCCGATACCTCGGCCTTCATGGCCCGCCATGTAAACCAGATAACCGCCCGCTGGGTCGTCTGCAATGCGGTCCAGGGCAGATTCCAACTGGGGGCCGCACTCGCAACGCCTGGAGCCCAGTACATCGCCCGTCAGGCAACTCGAATGAACCCGGACAAGCGGGTTGTCGCTTTTCTCCGGCTCGCCAATCACCAACACACTGTTTACCGCCATGCTCGAGGCGAGGTGCGAAAAAAGATGTTGTCCTCCCTGTTCTCGCAGGGTGCTGGCGAGATGCTCGACTTCGCTGAGTTCAGTGCTTCTTACGCTGGCGTACCACTGAACAGTGGGTTGGAGATGTCCGCGCGCAAGGGGCAGTGGAATGGGACCCATGAGGTTGAGGTGCAGGCCTGGCCCGGGTGCCTCAGTCATCTGCACTTCGCTGCCGTCGGCATCGATGCGAAACAGCTTGCCGTCGCGGATCAGCCGCTCGCGAATGTCAGGGTTGATGTACGTGAACATGTTTGGCCCCGGATAGACCTCTCAGAGCTGGTGTAAGGGAGCGCGGAGTATAGAGGGATTTATCCCGTCTCGCTCGGCTGTTGCTGCGTAATGCAGTGAATGCCGCCGCCCATCGCGAAGAGCGTCCTGGCGTCGAGCATCTTGATCTCCCGACCCGGATAGGCGTCCTCAAGCCGTTCTCGCGCCGCACCATCGCGCGGATCGTTGAAGGCCGGGCAGATCACCGCACTGTTGCAAACGTAGTGATTAATATAGCTGTAATCCACCCAGTCACGGTTATCTCTCAAGGTGAGCGGGGCTTCCAGTGGCAGCACCTCCAAACCGGCCTCCCCGAACTGCGGTAACAGGGACTGCCATAACGAAAAGTCCGGATGGTCCTCGTGGGTCTGCTGGTGAACGAGCAGCCGCCCATCGGGTGCAAAGCACGCCACGATATCGACGTGGCCTTTGGTGCCGTTGAGAAAATTATCTCGCCATAGACCTCTGGGTAGCCAAATTGCGCGCTCGGTGCCCAGCGCAGCGTGAACGTGCTCAGCAATGCTGTCCCGGTCGTGCCTGGGGTTACGGGCCGGATCGAGCTGTACCGTGTCAGTGAGTAGCACCGTCCCGCTGCCATCCACGTGGAGCCCACCGCCCTCATTAACGAATCCTGCTCGTTCGCTGGGGATGTTCAAACCAGTTCGCGATGTAGCCGGCGATGGCATCGTCATGGCCCCATGCCAGCTCGGTGTTTTGCCCCCAACCGTTAAACCGCCAATCGACCGCGATGAGCCCGCCGTCCTCAACCACGAAAGTGGGTCCGATATCTCTCAGCCAGGCGTCGTTGAGGTTGACAGTGATCTTGTCGACCGCCTCAGCTAGGCATTTATCAGCGGCCTTCAGATCCTCTGGGTGGCACAGCATCCGCACTGGCTCATAGTCGCTGATGGTGTTGGCCACCAATGCCCAAGCGTGGCGTGCGTCTTCTCCGCTGAGGCCTGACTCTGCGTAGCTGACCCGGGGAAACCCCATCCAGGTTGCAGTGTGCGGATCCCATTCAGGCGGCATCCTGCGCGGTGCACTCACGGTTTTATGCCCGGTATACCCCCTTGCTCCGCCGCCCCATCGGGCAGTCTCGGGTTCACCTTTGCTGCGGTCAGGGCGCAGTAGGTATCGGGTCTGCGGGTGGCGAAAAAAGGGAAGAGCGTGAGCCAATCTTCGCGTTGGCCGAGGTCGATTTCGGCCACCAGCGCTGCGGCCTCGTCCCGAGGTGCTTCCACCAGAACACGACCAAAGGGGTCAATGAGGCAACTCGAGCCGTAAAATTCAATCAGCCCCTCTGAACCGAATCGATTGGGCAGGGCGACGAATAGGCCATTGGCAGCGGCGTGGCCTGCGACGACGCGTCTGAGCAACGGTGCGGTGTCAAATTCGGGGTAGTCGGGTTCAGAGCCGATAGCCGTCGGATAGCAGATCAAGTCGGCGCCCGCGAGGGCATAACAGCGTGCGACCTCAGGGAACCATTCATCCCAGCAGGTGGGGTTTCCCACCTTGAGATCCAATCCATCCAGAGCCAGTGTGTGAACGGGGTAAGGGGTTATCGGCCGATCCCTCGGTGAAATAGTGGTCCTCAAAATATCCCTCAGTCACGGGAATATGCAATTTGCGTGTACGCCCTACACACTCACCGTTGGGAGACACAATGATGGAAGTATTGAGGCCACGTTGATCTGTAGCCCCTGATCGCTCGAACAACGAAATCTGCAGGTGAACATCACAGCTTTGAGCCAGTGTTTTGGCCAGTGCCAGACTCGGGCCATTTTCCAAGTCCTCGGCTGAGGCGTCTGCGGGGCCCTCAGGTCTCGTATCCGCGGGATAACGGCTCAACGTCAGCTCGGGCAAGAACACGACGTTAGCGCCTGCTTCGGCACATGCGCTGACGCCCTCCGTCAGCTGCTCAGTGTGCGCGTCCGCGGATTCGAACCATTTGGTCTGCACCAGTCCAACGCTGGTGGTGCGGGTCTCTCGGTTTGCAATACGACAAGGGCTTGGTAGTGACCTGCTCCGAATGACCTTCATGCCCGCCGCCTCATTGGGGTGTCACCAGATTACGGCGTTGTCTGCGCGACCCCGAGAGGGAAACCCGCCAGTACTCGCATCGCGGCGGCGTCCAGCGCAGTCTGGTCGCGGATGGTCTCTTCTTTAAGTTTGGACTGCGTGACGCTGCGCCAGACCGAGGCGTTCTGGACAGGGTCGGTCATGTCGATAATGAAGCTCCCCTGTGTGTACTCCGTAACGCGGACATCTGTTTGGTTCATGCAGTTGTAGCAGTTGTACATGGCGTATCGGTTATAGCGGCTGTACCCCATCGACGCCCCGTAGGAAGGGTTGTTGTAGGTTTTGACATCCGTTTTTTCCATGAGATTCAGATGCCAACTGAGTAGCAAATCTGCGTCAGCCGTTTTGGTGACGAACTCAAAGCCCTTGGCTTCAAGTGCTGAGCGCAGCGCTGAGTCAATACGATCCCGCTGAAAGTCGGTGAGTTCGGTCGGATTATTGCCGGTGACCTCGCCACTCATCGCGTAAAAACCGATGCTCTTGGGCTGGCTGAAATTATAGTCGGGGGCAAAGTCCACCACCGGTTCGGGAGGTTTGCTGGCACAGGCGCTCAGGGCCAATGCTAGGCCTGCGGCCACGGTCAATCGGATCAGCGTCACAATTATCTCCAGACAGCAAATTCGGGATGTCGTAATGTAGCAGGCTTGGCGCGCCATGCCAGTGCTGGGGACGACAGATAACCCGCTGCGTGGCGCTGAAAAAATGGGCTTTCCTCTTGATTCTGCAAGACGGTCCGGTTCAATGTGCCCCTTGCCCCGCCCGATTAATACCACCGCATTCGGCCAGTGCGGCTTGAATCTGTGCGATGTGTGATCGGGTCACGGCGTTGAGTCCATCGAGCACTGTGTCGCGGGTGGCCATCCAGTGACGATAGTCATCGGTCAATTCGCTGGCGAGTGATTGCTCGAGCTTTTTTATCGGTGGCAGCAGCAGCTCCTTTCTCTGGCGCAGCGTTACCAACCAGGGCTGTACCCCGCCGACCAGGAAACGGGCCACCACTTGTTCTAGCGCTCTGGATCGATCTGTCGGCTGACCATAGGGGCAAAGCGGGGCAGTGGATTGCATACCTTTAAGCATCTCGGTGGCGCGCCGCAGCGCGCTGGATGCTCGATAGTGCGCGAGCAACAATGGCCCGCCGTCGCCCGCGCGCAGATCACTGAGGAGTAGCTCGAACTCACGGTTGCTGGCGCTCCAGTCGCCGGCCAGCCAGGCCACGCTCAAGTCGATCAGGCGACTCAGTGACTCGGCAATGATGCTACTGGTGCTGGCAGGGTAATCCCCGAGCGCCGTCGGGCGCTCCCAAAAAAGTTGCCACTCGGGGCCTTGCAAAATTGACTGGTACAGCGACATCGGAAGCAGATCCATACGCTTTTTGCTCGCCTGTTCCAGAGTGTTGGCAAGCTCTGTATCTCCGCGTTCTTGGAGCAGAGTGATGCATCCCGGTGCCAGATCCAAAAACTCCAGATCGAGCAGTAATCGTTGCGACGGAGAGGCGGTGCGCCCCAGTTGAGTGTTGCGGCGGCCAAGATTCACTTGCAACTCGCAGCCAGAGAGCGACAGAAATTCGATCAGGTTGATTTGGCTAGGGGCGGGTGGGTTGAGGATCGGGTCATGCGGTAATGCGAGTGACTCATTCTGCGGGGACGGGCCTGCGGGCAGTGGCATGCCGGTTATCGTCGACAGACGATTCAAATATTCCTGCAAGTTTTGCGGGGCGCTGCCGGTATCGCCGCATCCGGTCAGCAGCAGAAGGCTCGTTATCAGGGCGCGATAGCGCCTCACCCCGTCAGTGCCGCTTTGGCATCCCCGCGCCACCGGTGCAAGTTCGTTAGCGACTCGTCTGGCGACAGCCGCGCACCCCACTTTGCGAAATCGATGGCTGCCAGTAAATCAATGTCCGCAAAGGAGAAGTTGTCCCCCGCCAAAAAAGGGCTGTCCGCCAGCCGCTCATTGGTCATGGCAAAACCTGCGATCAGTCGGGTGCGACCGCGTTCCACCAATTCGGGTAGCTGAGCCACATTGTCCGGGCCTGGCAGTGCCCGATCGACATAGTAAGGGTGCCCATTGCGAAACGCATCAGCGGCGGCGGCAAAAATTTCACTGAATAGTCTGTGGTTCCAATTCAGCACATGAGCCCGCTCCTCAGCACTTTGGCCCAGTAGCGGCCTCTCCGGAAACTGAGACTCTAGATAGTGGGCGATGGCAATTACCGCGCAGAGCACCGAGCCGTCGTCAAGGATCAGTGCCGGTACTGTGGCCTCGGGAACGATCGCCCGATACGCATCGCCCAACTGCTCCTCGGTGCCCAGATTGACTTGGGTCGTCTCCAGAGTGATGCCTTTGTACTGCATGAACATGGCGATGCGTGCGGGATTCGGAGCGCCGTCGAAGGTATAGAGTTTCATAGCTGCGGTGTCCTGGATTTTTACCCCAGTATAACGGTGGCTCGCGCGAGGCAAGGTTATGTTTTCGATCGTTTTCGCAACCGTTATACTCCCGCTCCCACTGATTGGAGATGGCACCATGCGATTTTTCTTGTTGTTTTTGTTGGCCCCGATGGCGGCGGTTGCGCTTGATCTGACCGAGCAGCAGAGGGCTGACATTGAAGCGCGAATCCAGCCGTTCTCTGCGGTCTGCGTGCAGGGCGAGACCTGCGGTGGTGGTGAAGCCATGGCGGACGCCGCTGGCCGATCGGGAGAGGATGTCTACAACGGTGCCTGTATGGCATGCCACTCGGCAGGGATTGCCGGTGCGCCAAAAGTCGGTGATCAAGTCGCATGGGTGGACCGCATCGCCAAAGGTATGGATGCACTGTATGACAGTGGCATTAATGGCGTGGCGGGCACGGGCATGATCGCCCGCGGCGGATGCGCAGACTGTTCCGACGACGAAATCAGATGGGCTGTGGACTATATGGTCGATAGCAGTCGCTAAGCCCGCACCGCGTCAGTATCAGTGGGTGCCTCTCGCAGGCCTACTGCGGTATTAAGGTGCTCTACTGATACCGAGGTACTCCCCTCCAGGTCGGCGATGGTCCTTGCCACCCTCAGGCGGCGGTGGGTCGATCGCGCTGACAGTTGCAGCGTCTTCATCGCTTCAATCAACCATTTCTGTGTCTGACTGCTCAGTGAGCACACTGTGATTAAGTTTTCTCCGCGAAGATCTCTATTGAGCACGCCCTGGCGATGGAATTGGCGTTCGCGCGCCGTCGCGATGTCGGGTCTCACCGTGGCTGAGTAATCTGGCGTGTCTGTGCCACTCAGCAAACATTCAGGGGGCGGCCGTCTGAGTGTGACATGCAAATCAATGCGATCCATCGACGGGCCAGAGGCGCCTTGCCGGTAGCGCCTGATCGTATCCGGCGTGCAGCGGCATGCGGACTCCCGGCTCCCAGCGAGACCGCAGGGGCATGGGTTCATCGCGGCCACTAGCTGGAACTGCGCGGGATAGTGATGCTGGTGAGCCGCGCGGCTCACCCAGATCTCTCCGCTCTCGAGCGGTTGTCGGAGTTGATTTAGCACCGGCCGAGGGAATTCGATCAATTCGTCGAGGAAGAGCACTCCGCCATGCGCCATGGAAATTTCGCCAGGTATAGCTTTCGCGGTGCCGCCCATCAGCGCAGTGACGCTGCTGGAATGATGAGGTTGTCGCAAGGGAGGGCCGTTAATGAAACCGAGCCCCGCCAAGTCGCGCAGGAGATTGACTTGGCGTTGAGTATCAGGGGGCAGCTCAGGAAGCAGCCCCGGCAGAATCGATGCGGCCAGGGTTTTGCCTACCCCCGGAGGGCCGCTCATCAGCAAGTGGTGGCCCCCTGCGGCGGCCAGCTTGAGGACTTCGTGAGTCAAGGGTTGCTCTTTCAATTCAGCTAAATCGGGGTATTGCCGCTCTGGTGTTTCTAGAGCGAAATCAGTGCGAATCAGAGGAGGGGTGGGCGCCTTGAGTTGGCCACAAAGTGTCAGGAGATCGGGAGCGGCGAGGGTGCGGCCGCCGGTAACACTGGCAATCTTATTCGCATCCTGTGCGGCGATGCCGCAGACTCGATGGGCTCGACAAGCCTCCATCGCTGCCGCCAACGCACCGTGGAAGGAATGGATGCAGCCATCGAGTCCCAACTCTCCAAAAAAACTCCCGCCCGTCAAGACTCTGTGCCGGGAGTTGCCCCGAGGCGACTAAAAGGCCCAGCGCAATGGGCAAGTCGAATCTTGTCCCACTTTTGGGTACATCAGTTGGTGCCAGATTGACGGTGATGCGGAAATCGGGCCATTTGAAGTGGGAGCTCAGGAGAGCGCTGCGCACCCGCCCGTAAACCTGACGACTGGCTGAGTCGCCCAGACCGACGATTTGAAAGTGCGGTAGGCCTGCCGTGAGATGAATCTCTACCGTGACAGCAGGTGCCTCGAGACCCGCGTGGCTACGCGAGTGAACGTGGGTAAATTGCATAGATCATCCGTGATCTCCAAGGGTGCGGGTGATGTGCGCCGACTCAGCTGCCGTCCGGCCCGTCGGGTGAATCCAGCGATTGGCTCAGCGCGGCCAGATCCCGCTCCACCTGCTCAAGCCGCTCTCTGGTGCGCCTCAATACGGCGGTCTGCGCATCAAATTCTTCTCGGCTGACCACTTCCAGACGAGTCAGCGCCCCCTTCAGGAGCGTCTTGGCATTTCGATCGAGCTGGTCAATAAACGGATCGCCGTTGCCCACCAAGCGGTCGAACAGCGTCCGGTTGGGTTGTGCCTGTGAGCGGTCGTCATTCATGGCGAAGTCCTGCGGGCACTGAATCTCATTTTTCTCTCTTGCCAATGCTATGGCGACTGAAACTGCCACAGCTGTTGCAACGACAAATAAACCAAAAAAAGGACCGAAAGGCAGGCCCAGACTTGAGGACGGTGAGGCCGAGGTTCACCCCGCCGAGCCACAGCTGAAATGTAGCGCACTGCCGCGATGACAGACAGATCATTTGCCACCAAAACTGGTGCATAAGGCGCACTGCATTGGTGCGATACGCGGGAAAGAACCCGTGGGATCTCCACCAAGCCGGCACATAAAAAAGCTTAAGTACCTGTTCTTAGTGCAGTAATCCCAAACTGGCCCGCGCTTGGCAACAACTGGTACGGGGAAAGCGCGACCGCTAGCCGCGAGCCAAGCCTTCATGAGGCCGCCCCGAAGAAAACGAACGGCCACGAGCCAGTCAGTCAATTGCCGTCTTTGCGGATGGTTTTTTTGGAGGTTGCCATGAAATTGGTTACTGCAGTCATAAAGCCTTTCAAGTTGGACGACGTGCGCGAAGCACTGTCCACGATCGGCGTTCAGGGAATTACGGTGAGCGAAGTGAAAGGCTTCGGTCGCCAGAAGGGCCACACGGAGCTCTACCGCGGCGCGGAATACGTTGTGGATTTCCTGCCCAAGGTCAAGATCGACATAGCTATCGCCGATGGCATGGTCGACCAGACCATCGAGGCCATTTCTAAGGCCGCACAAACCGGCAAGATCGGGGACGGCAAGATTTTTGTTTCATCCCTCGAGCATGTCACCCGCATCCGAACCGGCGAGTCCGGCGAAGAAGCGCTGTAAACCTGAGCCTTGGAGAACTCTCTCATGGAATACGATATTTTTCAGTTGCAGTACGCGCTGGACACTTTCTACTTCCTCGTCTGTGGCGCGTTGGTCATGTGGATGGCCGCCGGATTCGCCATGCTCGAGGCGGGATTGGTCCGCTCTAAAAACACGGTCGAGATTCTGACCAAGAACGTCACGCTCTTCGCAGTGGCGTGCATCATGTACATGGTCGTCGGATACAGCATCATGTATGGCGGAGACATTTTCCTCAGCACGATCACCGGGTCCGGTGCTGTTGAGGGCGGCGAGGAAAACGCAACCTATGCACCCTCCGCAGACTTTTTCTTCCAAGTGGTTTTTGTCGCCACAGCGATGTCTATCGTCTCTGGCGCAGTTGCCGAGCGAATGAAGCTCTTCGCCTTTCTGGCGTTTGCGGTCGTCATGACCGGTTTTATCTACCCAATGGAAGGTAGCTGGACCTGGGGCGGTAATCCGGTCTTCGGGATGTACACGCTGGGCGATCTGGGCTTCCTCGACTTCGCCGGTAGCGGCATCGTACACATGGCTGGCGCCGCGGCAGCCTTGGCAGGCGTTATCTTAGTCGGCGCTCGCAAAGGCAAGTACGGTCCTAATGGCGAGGTGAACGCGATTCCCGGCGCCAATCTGCCCCTGGCAACGTTGGGCACTTTTATCCTTTGGTTGGGCTGGTTCGGATTCAACGGCGGGTCAGTGCTCGCGACGGCATCGGTTGACTCGGCCAACGCGGTAGCCGTTGTGTTCATGAACACCAATCTTGCGGCGGCTGGCGGATGCATTGGCGCGTTAGTTGTCGCCAAAGTGCTGTTCGGCAAAGCCGACCTCACCATGGCATTGAACGGTTGCTTGGCGGGCTTGGTGGCGATTACTGCGGGTCCTGACACACCCTCAGCGTTGCAAGCGACGATCTTCGGCGCTCTGGGTGGCCTATTGGTCGTATTCTCCATCACCACGCTTGACAAGCTGAAGATCGATGACCCGGTGGGCGCTATCTCAGTGCACGGCGTAGTGGGTCTTCTCGGATTGTTGCTGGTGCCGGTCACGAATGACGGCGCGAGTTTCTCCGGCCAAATCATCGGTGCTCTTACTATCTTCGGATGGGTCTTTGTTACTTCCTTCATCGCATTCTTCGCGATCAAGATGGTTCTGGGCCTCCGAGTCTCGGAGGAGGAAGAGTACGAGGGCTGTGACGCCAGCGAGTGCGGCATGGAAGCCTACCCGGAGTTTGCAGTAACCAAGTAATTACCCTGTCCTCTCATGGCAGTTTGGGCCCCTCGGGGCCCTTTTTTTTGGTCCGGTTATGGAGCCGTGGCAAGGTCCGGAAGACTGTCGCGCCACAGCACCTAAGCCTTGCGCTGCCTCGAGCATGTTCAAGTCAGCGGCTTCGTCACTGAACGGCTCCTCCGGCCACTGGAATAACCCGCATGGGCGCTCCACGGCGAGCCGTTTATGAGAACACGGGGCTACTCGAATATTTGCTCGCCTCAAGGATTGCGAAAAAGCGCGAGCAGATCATAATACGGGATCAGTCACTCGGAATTCCGCCATGAAACTCGTAACCGCGATTATTAAGCCTTTTAAGATGGACGATGTGCGCGCCGCTTTGTCCGACATTGGCGTGCAAGGCGTCACGGTGACAGAGGTTAAAGGCTTTGGGCGGCAGCGGGGCCATACAGAGCTTTATCGCGGTGCCGAGTACGTGGTGGATTTCCTGCCGAAACTGAAACTCGAGATCGCGGTACCCGATGAGCAGGTCGACGCGATTGTCGAGTCGATTATGACTTCGGCCAACACCGGGAAGATTGGTGATGGAAAAATCTTTGTCGCGCCGTTGGAGCAGGTCGTCCGGATTCGCACTGGGGAGACAGGCGAGGAGGCAATCTAGCTTAGCGTTGGGCGCTAGCCTCTTTATTCACGATTTGGTGCACCGCCTCGGGTAGATCCGCCAGGTCACTGATGACAGCCGTGGCGATGTCGCTGACGCCGCCTCCGGCCTTTAACCAAATTGCCAGCGCCCCAGCGGCCGCCGCGCCTTTCACGTCGTTGTCGTGACAGTCCCCTACATGGATGACCTCCCGGCCTTCTACTCCTGCTTCGTCAAATGCCCTCTGAAAAAGCTCAGGGTCTGGTTTGCTAACGCCAAATTCCTCTGCGCGCCAAGCGTAGTCAAAATAATGCCCAATCTCGGTTTTGCGCACGTCGGCATTGCCATTGGTCAATGCGCCGAGTTGGAATTGATGAGCCAGTGTCTTCAATACCAAGTGTGCGCTGTCGTAGACTGTCACGCGATGCCGCTTAGAAAGAAATGCTTCAAACGCTTGCCGCGCTGCCTCAACCGATTCATCCGGCGGCACGCCCTGACTTCGCAGCAATTGCTCAATGAAAGTTTCTCGAAAGCGGCTGATGTGATGGGCCAGCCCGGGTCGTTGCGTGAGCAATGTGGTGCGGATGGTCGTTAGTTCCTCGCGGGTGGTCGTCTCGAGGGCGAGGTTTGGAAAACGCGATCGCAGGCACGACCACTGAGCCTGCTCCGCCGCTTCAAGCGCAGGGCGCACATCCCAAAGCGTGTCATCCAGATCAAACGTGATCAGGCGAATATTCGTAGTCATGCGGGTTCGGGTCTCAGGCGCAGCAGTCTGCTCACCGTGTGGATGACACGTGGCTGGCGGATAGCTGTCCGATCACCTCCGCGAGGTAATCCAGAAACAAAGTGCCGTCCTCCTGGCGATAACGCTGGGAGTCCCGAGCGCCTACCGCCAGCACACCGAGGATTTCGGAGCCGGCGCGAATTGGGGACAACGCAGCGGAGCCATCGGATGCGTCAATAGCAAACAAAGCCTTCATTTCTTCCGGTCGCAGCACGCCAGAAAAACTTTCACCCTGACGGATCAACTTGCCAGCCACGGATTCGCTGCTATCGCTGTTTGGCTCCCCCGTGATCCAGACGAGGGCGCCCAACTCAGCCTTGAAGGTCTCGGTAAGCTGTTCTCGCCAGATCTTTGCGAGTTCTTGTCGATTGACACCGCTTAACAGCGCAAGGACCGTGCGACGGGTTGCCTCCAGTAACCGGTCATTCTCCCTGCCTATGTCCGAGAGCGCATTGATCTTTTGTCGGGAGGCAATATTGCGCTCACGCAAAACGCTCACTTGTCGCTCGACCAGAGACACGGCCCCTTCGCCTCCGTGCGGTAGATTGAGAACGGCCAGCAGGCCGGGTCGGTCCTGCAAAAAATTTGGGTTAGCTCTCAGAAACGCCTCCACGTCTTTAGGGTCGAGATCGATTGCCATCGTCAGTTCAGCCTCTCATCACTATGCTGCCGTCAAATACTGTGGCGGTAGGGCCGCCCAACCATACGCGCTCGTCACCACCTTGCCAGCTGACGGTGAGCTTGCCGCCGGGTAGCTGCACAGCAACCTCCCGGTCCAGCAATCCCAGCTCCATGCCATGGATTGCCGAGGCACAGGCGCCGGAACCGCAGGCCTCAGTTTCTCCGACGCCTCGTTCATAAACCCGCAACTTGATCTCGCTACGGGACTGAATCTGCATGAAGCTCACGTTTACCCGATCTGGGAACCGCTCATGAGACTCAAGCAATGGGCCGAGGCCGTTGACTGGTGCCGAGTCACAGTCGTCCACGACCAGAATGGCATGCGGATTGCCCATTGATAACGCGCCAATTGATAGTGACTGCCCACGCACATCAATCGGGTACTGCGCACTCACTGACTCTGTAGTAAACGGTATGTTGGCAGGGGCAAATTTCGGAGCGGCCAAGCCTGCAAAAGCGCGGCCGTCGCTCGAGAGTGACAAGGCGAGAGTATCACCATCTGTGAGGAGCAGGAGTTCCTGTTGGCGAGTGAGGCGTTTCTCTCGCAAAAATCGCCCCACGCATCTGGCGCCGTTACCGCACTGTCCGGCGCGGGAGCCGTCAGCGTTAAAGACGTGGTAGCGAAAAGCCGCGTCAGGATCGTCTGGCGGCGTCACCAGTAAAATCTGGTCGCATCCGACTCCGCGGCGTCGGTCAGCAAGCCAACGAAGCTGTGCCGTGCTGAGCGCTACCGATTGGGTCACGCCATCGATCACGACAAAATCGTTACCCGCTCCCTGCATTTTGGTGAAGGCCAACTTCATCGCGCGATCTCTAGAGGAATTTCCTCGCTTCGCCATAAATCCGTTATTGATTCGCGTCGACCGATGACGTGCACGGTGCTGTCTTTTATCAGTACCTCGGTCGGGCGGGGTCGGCTGTTGTAGTTTGATGCCATCGAAAAACCATAGGCGCCTGCGCCCATTACGGCTAACAGATCGCCTTGTTCTAGCACCAGCTCTCTGTCTTTACCAAGGAAATCACCGGTCTCGCAAACTGGTCCCACGATATCCCAGATTTCAGCGTTCCCGGCACGAGGCTTGACGGCCTGAATCTCCTGCCATGCGCCATAGAGCGATGGTCTGAGCAGATCATTCATAGCGGCATCGACCACTGCAAATTGTCGGACGTCACCGGGCTTCAGATACAGCACCTCGGTCAGAAGGGCACCGGCCATCGCAACGATCGAACGGCCAGGTTCAAACAGCAGCTCTAGTTGGCGATCCGCGATGTGTTCTGTGAGCGCGGAAACATAGTCCGCAACGGCTGGCGCGGCACTCTCGTAGCTGACACCCAGGCCGCCTCCTACATCGAGATGATCGAGGCTTATGCCGTCCTCGGCCAGGTCATCGATCAAACCCAGCAGGCTAAGAAGAGCGGTAATAAACGGCGCCACGTCCAGAATCTGGCTACCAATGTGGCAATCAATACCAACCGGTTCGAGAAACGGCGCGTCGTCAGCGAAGCGATAAAGATCGCGCGCGCTCGCTACATCGACGCCAAACTTGTTCTCTCGTAAGCCTGTTGATATGTAGGGATGAGTGCCGGCGTCAACATCGGGATTTACTCGAATAGAAATCGGCGCGCTGCATGCCATTTGCTCTGCGACAGCGGCCAGTAACCGTAGCTCAGCCTCTGACTCTATGTTGAAGCATTTGATTCCTGCCTCTAGGGCACGGCGCATTTCGCTGGCTGTTTTACCCACGCCTGAAAATACCACCTTGCCAGCGTCTCCTCCCGCGACCATGACGCGCTCCAATTCACCCACCGATACCACATCGAAACCGGCCCCCAAGGTGGCCAGCGTGCGTAGGATCGATAAATTCGAGTTGGCCTTCACTGCGTAGCAAATCAGATGCGGGTGATCGCCCACTGCGTTTTGGTAAGAGAGAAAGGCGTCTTTAATGGCTGTGTGTGAATAAACGTACGTTGGCGTGCCATGCGTTTGCGCAATGGCTTCCAGCGATACACCCTCGCAGTGCAGTGCACCGTCTTGTTGGTTGAAAGAGGTCATTGGAGAGACGTTGTTGACTCGTCGGTGTCCGCGGGGCGCAACGGTCCCTGCTGGCCGCACGCAGCCAGACAGGTGCAGAAAATGGCGACGATGAGCGTCTTCACTATTTGACCCCGGCAAAACACGCAGTATAACAGCGCCGTGTAGAATCCTGTCCTTGGGCTTTGGATGGCGCCGACGTGGCGTTCAGTCATGAAGCCCGGAAGCAGCACATCCCAGAAACGATGACACAAGGCACTGATTTATGGCGGGCAGCGTGTACTACAAGCAGATCGAGGACACTTTCGAAAAGGTGGAGACAGCGATTGAGGCGTTGCCCGACGATGTCGACATCCGGGGTGCGGAGGGTGTGATTAATGTCACGTTTGGCAATGGTGTCGTCTTCGTATTCAGTCGCCAACCCCCGACAGAGCAGCTTTGGTTGGCAACGCCGGGTGGCGGGTTCCACTACCTCTGGAGTGAAGCCGAAGCAGATTGGGTTGATACCAAAACCGGTGCGCGCTTTGGCGATTTTTTGGGCGAGGAACTGTTGACGCACACCGGGTTGCGATTGGAGTGGGGTTCAGGTGAAGGCATTATCGACTAGCATCGTCAGGCTTTGGGGGCTGCTGATAGGGATATCACCAGCCTTTGCGTCGGAGCCTTTACCCGTTCTGAATCAGTCGCCGTTGGCCGCATTGAGAGCCGTACCCGCTCAGCGAAGTGCAGAGGTTGAGGCTGGGCTCAGTTGGAGTATTGCGGGCAGCATAGCTAATCACTTCACCTTGCGAGAGTCCGATTCAGAGTCTCTGTTTCTCGATGGCCAAAGCGATGTGCTGAGCGTGGCTTTTCGCTACGGGTTTTTAGAGGACTGGGATGTGGAGCTGACTGTGCCCTGGCGGCATCATTCCGGAGGCTTCACGGATGCGCTCATCACCGACTGGCACAAGCTCTTCAGCCTGCCCAATGCGGATCGCGATCTTTACCCGGTCGACGATTTGCAATACCGGTTATCCCTTCCCGGTCATCAGAGAGAATTCGAGGAGCCCGCCTCCGGCATTGGCGACGTACAAATCTCAATCAACCGACGCCTGTTGGTCATCGATGGTGGGCAATTATCGGTCGGAGCGGGTGCCAAGATGTCAACCGGCAAAGCGGCTGACTGGCTGGGTAGCGGCGCCACTGACTATTACGCCCTGATGCGATTCACCGGTCAGCAATTGAATGGACGGCCCGTTTACTGGCATGGGCAACTGGGAGCCACTTTTGCGGGTAGAAGTGAGCTTCTGGGCGAGGCACAAAAGCGTTCACTGTGGTTTGCCGGCCTCGCAGCCGAGTGGAGATTCTCGCACCGATGGTCAGCTTTACTTCAGTACGACGCACACAGTGCGCTGCTGTCGGCTGATTTAGCGCCGCTCAGTCGGCCCACCGGGATGTTTAGTATGGCACTCCGCTGGCGGTTAGCTCCCGAATGGTGGATAGAGTTTGGTTTTAGCGAGGATGCGGTGGTGGAGTCTGCCCCCGATATTACCTTTCTGCTGGGTGCCCGCTACTCCCCGGGGAGTTGACGGTCCGCGAGTGCGTCAGCGGCGGCCGCTGCAGCCTCGCGGACACGCTCTGGCGAGGTGCCGCCAAAATGATTGCGAGCCAATACCGAACCCTCCAGCGTTAACACATCAAACACATCTTCCTGAATCGCGCTATGAAAGCCCTGCAAGTCGGTTAACGACAGATCGCTGAGATCGCAATCTGAGGCGACACAATGCGCCACTGCCTTGCCGACGACTTCGTGAGCATCCCGAAATGGAATGCCCGCACGGACCAAATAATCAGCCAAGTCGGTCGCGGTGGAAAAGCCTTCCAGCGCAGCCTGTCTCATGGCTTCGTCGTTGGGCTCGATTGCCGGAACCATATCCGCAAATGCCCGGAGGCAGTCTTTAACGGTGGACACGGCGTCAAATAGCGCCTCTTTATCTTCCTGATTGTCTTTGTTGTAGGCGAGAGGTTGCGACTTCATCAAGGTCAGTAATGCCACCAAATTGCCTGTGGTGCGACCCGATTTGCCGCGCACCAACTCCGGTACATCAGGGTTTTTTTTCTGCGGCATGATGGACGAACCAGTACAAAACCGATCGGGTAGGCGGACAAAACCGAACTGCGCCGAGGTCCATAAAATGAGCTCTTCAGAAATGCGCGACAAGTGATTCATGATCAATGCTGCGGCGGCGCAGAATTCGATAGCGAAGTCGCGGTCAGCGACGCTGTCCAGTGAATTGCGCGTCGCAGCGTCAAAACCCAACGCAACTGCGGTGGCGTCTCGATCAATGGGGAAGGTCGTGCCCGCGAGCGCTGCAGCACCAAGGGGCGAGACGTTCAGTCGTCTTCGACAGTCAACCAAGCGGCCGTGATCTCTCTCCAGCATCTCGTTCCACGCCAGGAGGTGATGACCAAAGGTGACAGGCTGCGCCACCTGAAGGTGGGTGAAGCCGGGCATGATGGTGTCGGCATGCTTGCTCGCAAGCAACACAACACCTGATTGCAAACGCGTGAGCTGCGCTATGACGGTATCGGTTTCAGCCCGCAGATAGAGACGCAGGTCAGTGGCAACCTGATCGTTTCTTGAGCGGCCGGTGTGAAGCTTTTTTCCAGTGTCTCCGATCAGCTCTGTCAGTCGGGCCTCAATGTTCATGTGAACATCTTCTCTCTCCACTCGCCATTCGAATTCACCGCGCTCGATCTCACCGAGCACATCGGTGAGCCCCTGCTGAATCAGGTCGTTCTCTTGCTCTGTCAGGATGCCGGCCTTGGCCAGCATATTGGCATGAGCGCGCGAGCCGGCAACGTCATAACTAGCGAGCTGACGATCGAACCCTTCGGAGGCAGTAAATCGTTGCACAAAGGCATCTGTAGGTTCGGCGAATCGACCACCCCACAAATTTTGACTGCTTTTAATATCGCGATCATTCATAACCGTCTGTTTTTGTTGCACGGAGCTTCACCCGATTCTACCGTGAGTGCGCGCTGACTGCGCTGACAGAGAGCGGTGAAATGTCGCCCCCGTGCTAAACTTCGCCAATAAGTAGGGGGAATATCGTGTCTGAACGTATCGTGATCGCCACACGAGAAAGTCCGCTCGCTTTGTGGCAGGCGGAGCATGTCAAAGCGCGGCTGGAGGCCGAACATCCGGGTCTGGATGTGCGTCTCCTGGGTATGACCTCCCGCGGCGACCAGCTACTGGACAAGCCACTTTTCAAAGTGGGCGGCAAGGGACTGTTTGTGAAGGAGCTCGAGACTGCTTTGCTTGATGGCCGAGCGGATATAGCAGTCCACTCCATGAAAGATGTACCCATGGTGATGCCTGATGGTTTGACATTGGGTGTGATCTGCGAGCGGGAGGACCCGCGTGACGCCTTGGTTGGGTGTGACAGCTTCGATCAACTTGACGAGGGCGCGCGTCTGGGAACATCGAGCTTACGTCGCAGTTGCCAATTGGGCCGCCATCGCCCTGATCTGCAGATTGGTTTTCTGCGTGGCAATGTGAATACCCGACTCGCCAAGCTTGATAGTGGCGAGTTTGACGCCATCATCCTCGCCTGCGCCGGCTTGATTCGATTGGGTTTCGAGTCTCGAATTGGCGCGTCTATTGAGCCCGAGCTCAGTCTTCCTGCCGCCGGACAGGGCGCTGTTGGTATCGAGTTTCGCGAGCAGGATGATCGAGTCCGCCAACTGTTAGGCCCCCTCCATCATCAGGAAACTGCAACCAGAGTGCTGGCCGAACGCGCGGTGGTGCGTCGCCTTGACGGCGGTTGCGACGTACCCATCGCCGCTTTTGCAGAGCGGGAAGGCGATGGCTTATGGCTGCGCGCTCGGGTGGGTTCGGCAGACGGCGGCGCGTTGCTTGTGGCGGAAGCGAGGGGAGGTGACCCCGAGCTCTTGGGCGAAGGCGTGGCCGACATGTTGTTGTCTCAGGGAGCTGAAGAGCTTATCCGCTCGGCTAGAGGATGACCACGGCTGTTCTGACGCGCACGGAGGCGGATAGCCAACGACTGTCCTTGCTGCTGCAAGGGAGCGGGATATCGAGCGTGGTCTGGCCACTCATCAGCATCTCGCCGATTCCAGACGAGGAGCAGGTAGCTGTTCCCGAGCTCTCGCCGGGCGGATGCTGTATTTTTATCAGCGCCAACGCGGTGCGATTTGGTCTTCCCGAATTGGCCGCTGAATTGCACCAAACTCCCGCCATCAAGGTTTTGGCAGTAGGCCGCAAAACGCAGGAGACCCTTGCGGCCTCGGGTATTGAGGCGATCGCGCCCGAACAACCGGATTCCGAGGGGTTATTAGCGTTGCCGATGCTATCAGCTTCTGTGATCCCCGATACGGTGATCGTCAAGGGAGAGGGGGGGCGTGAGCTGTTGGCGACGGAATTAAGGCGCCGCGGGGGTCAGGTAAAAGAGTGGAGCTGCTATCGAAGATGCTGGCCTCCAGCAGATCCGGATCTGCTCAATCGCCCGGGCAGGCCGTTAGTGTTTCAGGCCAGCAGTGGTGAGATCTTGCAACGGTTGTCACAATTGTTGGCTGGTAGCGGAAACCAGGATCTGCTCCAATCGCCCGTGATCGTGCCGTCTGACCGCGTCGCCAGACTGGCAGAAGATTTGGGTTGGGACAGGGTGATTCGTGCTCAAGACGCGAGTGATCAGGGTTTTTTGAACGCGATCAAACCGATGCTATCGGTGGATGGAAATCGATGACAGAACCGGCTGAACCCGAACATGTAGAGACGTCCCCGCCATCTGCGACGAGGCGCGGCGGTCAGTGGGTGGGCGGAATGCTATTCGCTACCTTACTGTTGACGGCTTTGCTGGGCGCCGCGGGGTATTGGTTCGGTTGGCCCTGGGCCGAACAAACCTGGCAGCGCTTTGAGGCCATGGAATCCAAGCTCGGTTCGATAGAGCAAAAAGAGACAGCGACGCCGCCCGCCGAGATCGCCAGAATCGCCAGCGCCTCGGCGGACAGGGAAATCCGGAATGCCTTGGCCACTCTAGAGTCAGAGTGGCAGCGAGCGCTTGCGGAGAGCTCGGCTCGTCAAAATGCGGAACGAGCAGAATCTGCTCGGCAAATCAGTAACCGGATGAAACGGATCGAGGGTCAGGTTGACCGATTGCTCGCAGTAGATCGCCGAGCCTGGCTGGGTCAGGAAGCGATTTTCCTGACTCGCCTGGCAGGTCAGCGGCTGCTGGTTGCACGAGATGTAGACGCTGCATTGAGTTTGCTCGGGCAGGCAGATGAATTATTACGGGACACTGGCGAACCAAGATTTGAGTCCGCGAGGCTGGCAATTGCGCGCGATCGCGCTGCGCTCGCCGCGGTCCCAAGCGTAGACCAGGTGGGCCTCTATGCCCGTTTGTCAGCAATTATTGATCAGGTCGATCAGTTACAACTTGAGTTTGGCAAGTACGAGACCAAAGACACACCCGGGCCGGTACCCGAGCGCTCTTGGTGGGATCAGGCTTCTGCCGGGTGGCGGGCTGCCTTAGCCGCACTTTCGAATCACCTGATCATCCGACGACGAAGTGACGAGATTGCGCAACTGATGACACCCGAGTGGGCGGCACTAGCCCGCCAGAATGCGAGGATGCTGTTGGAGCAGGCACAAATCGCCATGTTGTCGGCCAATCAGGAACTCTTTGACCAGTCGCTGGGTCGGGCAACCGAATTTGTAATGTTATTTGTCGAGCAGGACCCTGAGCGAGTGACGAGTCTGGTCGAGGGCATAGAATCTCTGCGTGGGGAAGACATTGCACCCGCACTGCCGAATCTCACTGATACCCGCAGTCTGCTCGAGATCCAGGTCGAGCGACTGGGCGCCGAGGCGCCGCGCTGAATGGCACGAATTAGTCTCTATTTGACCCTCGGCCTCATCGTTGGCGGGTTATTGGTCAATGCGATTGCGCGGGATCCTGGATATCTCCTGCTGGCCTGGGGTGATTGGCAGATTGAAACGTCGGTATGGTTGGCTCTGGCCACTTTCATTCTGGCTTGTGTATTACTGTGGATGGCGAACCGATTCCTTGGCTCCGTATTTCGGGTGCCACTGAAGCTGAGCGCTTGGTTTGGCCTGCGTTCAGTTCGCGGCGCGCAACGTCAGACTGACAAGGGTTTTGCGGCATTCTACGAAGGCCGATGGGAGATGGCCGAGAAGGCGCTCCGCAAAACACGCACCGTCGGGGAACAAACACTGCTCCACCCACTGTATGAGGCTTTGTCGGCGATGCACTGTGGCAATGCTGGTCGCGCGTTTGAAGTGCTTGATCGGGCAGAGGGAGACGGCACGTTGCCGCTGTCTGTGGTGGCGATGGCGCGCGCACAGTGCCATCTGCTCGCAGAGTCATACGAGCGGACGCATCAAGCACTAGCCGCGCTGTCAACTCAGGATCTTCAGACGCCCCGCGCGATTGCGATACGCTGCGAATTGGCCTTTCAGCAGTCTGATTGGCAGCAGCTTACCGAGTTGCTGCCGGGCGCCAGACGGGGTCAGCTTATCTCTGCGATAACGCTGGCAAGCTGGGAGCAGCAGGCATGGCTCGCGGTGATCTCACAGGGCAATGAACCAGCCACGACCGCCTGGAAGCGCGCCCCCCACACACAGAAAGCGGAAAATAGTGCGCTGTGGCCGGCACTCATTGTTCGGCTGACAAAGGAGCAGGCCTGGGACAGCTTGTACAAAGTACTGGCTGAGCGGTTAGAGCGTCACTGTGAGCTGTCCAGCCTCGATGCTATCGCGCAGCTGCCCGATCGCTTGGCGATTAAACTCAAGAAATTTGTTAAACGGTGGAGTGAAAAAGAGACTGCGGGACATTGTCTGGCAGCGCTCGCAGCGCTCGCCGAGCGAGAGGGTGATAGTGCTCTGGCGGGTACACTGTGGGAGGAGGCTTACACTCGGCAACCCATCGCCGGGCATGCCGTGGGTTGGGCGAGGTGGCTACGGAGCAGTGGGCAAGACGATCAGGCTGCCACGTTGGAAGCGGAAGCTTTGTCCTCGCTACGGTCAGCTCAGCAGGTTTGACAAAGACCCGACACCGTCTCGTGTCGGGCCGTTACGCAGCCTAGCGACCCGGCAACTCGATACCCAAAGAATCCCACATATCGTCAATGCGGGCTCGTGTCGAACTATCCATCTCGATCGTGCGGCCCCACTCCCTGTCAGTCTCGCCTTCCCATTTGTGTGTGGCGTCCATACCCATTTTTGAGCCCAGACCGGCGATGGGGGAGGCGAAATCGAGGTAATCAATGGGTGTGCTGTCGACGATGGTGCAGTCTCTTGCGGGGTCCATTCTGGTTGTCATGGCCCAAATCACATCTTCCCAGGAGCGTGCATCGATATCGTCATCGGTGACGATAATGAATTTCGTGTACATGAACTGTCTCAGGAAAGACCACACGCCGAACATGACGCGTTTGGCGTGCCCGGGGAATTCCTTACGCATGGTGACCACCGCCATTCGGTATGAGCAGCCCTCCGGCGGCAAATAAAAATCAGAGATCTCCGGGAACTGTTTTTTCAGCAGAGGGACAAACACCTCGTTCAGTGCTACCCCAAGGATGGCGGGTTCGTCTGGCGGTCTGCCTGTATAGGTACTGTGATAAATCGGATTGTCCCGGGTTGTGATCATATCGACCGTGAAAACCGGAAACTGCTCAACCTCGTTGTAATAGCCGGTGTGGTCTCCAAAAGGGCCCTCTTCAGCCATCTCCTCGGGGTCAATGTATCCTTCAAGAATGATCTCGCTGTGTGCCGGCACCAACAGTTCATTATTGCGACACAGATCTGTCACGCAGTGTGTCAGGTCTGTTTTCTTACCCCGCAGCAAACCAGCGAAGGCATATTCTGAGAGTGCGTCGGGCACTGGCGTTACGGCGCCGAGTGTTGTGGCTGGATCTGCACCCAGCGCAATGGCAACGGGGTAGGGCTCACCCGGCCGCTGAAGCTGCCAGTCGCGAAAATCGAGCGCGCCGCCGCGGTGAGAAAGCCATCGCATAATCAGCTTGTTCGGCCCCAATAGCTGCATGCGGTAGATCCCCAAATTCATCCGCTCCTTTTCCGGGCCTCGGGTGATCACTAGAGGCCAGGTAACGAGAGGCCCGACGTCCTCCGGCCAGCAGGTCTGCATGGGGAGCTTTGTCAAATCAACCGACTCACCTGTCAGGGTGATCTGTTGGCAGGGTGCCTTTTTGATGATGTTAGGCCCCATCGTCAGGATCTTTTTGAGCAAAGGGGCTTTATCGACAAGATCCCTGAACCCTTTAGGTGGATCAGGTTGTCGAAGGTAAGCGAGCAATTCTCCCACTTCGCGAAGCGCTTCGACACGCTCTTCACCCATGCCCAGTGCGACACGGCGTTCCGCGCCAAAGAGATTGGCGAGTACGGGGATATCAGACCCTTTGGGGTTTTCAAAAAGCAACGCGGGACCGCCACCTCGGAGGGTGCGATCAGCAATCTCGGTCATCTCAAGATGAGGGTCAACTTCCGTTGCGATTCGGACAAGATCACCGCGCCGTTCGAGTTCGGCAATGAACTCGCGAAGATCCACGAAGCTGGGCATGGCAGCAGATTATTTCCGCTTCATGGATTTGAAGAATTCGTCATTCGACTTCGTGTCTTTCAGTTTGTCGAGCTGGAATTCAATTGCGGGCAGATCTTCCATGCCATGAAGCAACTTGCGCAGAATCCACATGCGCTGCAGTTCTTCATCGCCTGTTAACAATTCCTCGCGACGGGTGCCGGAGCGACGGATATTAATTGCGGGGTAAACCCGCTTCTCCGCAATCTTGCGGTCGAGGTGGAGTTCCAAGTTGCCGGTGCCTTTGAATTCCTCGTAGATCACCTCGTCCATCTTCGATCCGGTGTCGATCAGCGCCGTGGCGATGATCGACAGGCTTCCGCCTTCCTCGATATTTCTCGCGGCACCGAAGAAACGCTTGGGCCGCTCCAAAGCATGTGCATCGACGCCCCCGGTCAGTACTTTTCCTGAGCTGGGGATGACGGTGTTGTAGGCACGCGCCAACCGCGTAATCGAGTCGAGTAAAATCACCACGTCACGCTTGTGTTCCACCAGGCGCTTGGCCTTTTCGATCACCATATCGGCAACCTGAACATGGCGAGAGGGGGGTTCGTCAAAGGTTGATGCGACGACTTCTGCGCCACGAGCGCCCACAGATCGCTGCATCTCAGTGACTTCCTCGGGGCGCTCGTCAATCAACAAAACAATGACGTAGCACTCAGGGTTGTTCGAAATGATTGCCTGAGCGATGTTTTGCATCATGATGGTTTTGCCGGCTTTCGGTGGTGCGACCAGCAATCCTCGTTGCCCCTTGCCGATAGGCGCCACCAGATCGATCAGACGTCCTGTTAGATCTTCGGTGGAACCATTGCCTTTCTCGAGCGTCAGTCGCTCGTTGGGGAAAAGCGGCGTGAGGTTCTCAAACAGAATTTTACTTTTAGCGCTCTCCGGGGATTCAAAATTCACGTCCTTGACCTTAAGGAGCGCGAAGTACCGCTCGGAGTCCTTAGGCGGGCGAATCATCCCCGTGACGGTATCGCCGGTGCGCAAGTTAAAGCGCCGAATCTGGCTGGGGCTCACGTAGATATCATCGGGCCCCGCCAAAAAAGAACTGTCCGCGGATCGCAGAAAGCCGAAGCCGTCCTGCAGAATCTCCAGCACGCCATCACCCCAGATGTCCTCACCGCTTTTGGCGTGGCGCTTTAGTAACGAGAAGATGATGTCCTGCTTTCTGGAGCGGGCCATGTTCTCGATGCCCATCTCCCTCGCCATATCAATGAGTTCCTGAGTTGATTTGTTTTTCAACTCAGTGAGACTCATGGGGTTAGCGCTGGGGGTATTGGGATCTCTGCGCGGTCGTCGTTGCCGTCCACGACGGGATCGCCCCTGAGGCGCGCCGTCTTCACTATTTGAGTCGGCGTCGGGTGCTGCGTTATTTGAGCTGGCCTCTGCCGGGGGCTCGGCCGCCTCATCTGCACTGGCCTCGTTTGAGGCCTCGGATGCCTTGAGTTTCAGAGTGCGGCCGCTTTTTGCGCCGCCTTCCGGGGCGGCGTCGGCTCCTGATTCATCGCTTGCGCTGGGCGCATTGCTCGGGGTTTCCAACTCTTCGGGACTAGCGCTGGTTTGGTCTTCCACGGATCACTTCCAATTTGATAGGACGTATAAAGGAAAAGGGTATTCCCGGCAGCACTTATTGCTTTTTCTGCTGATGCGGCTCGGGATGGATCAACACTCGGCGTTTCCCGCACTCCACCAACTTCAGGTCACTGCGCTTCAAAGCGTGGGTGTGTAGAGGAAGGAGAATGCCGGGCGCGTCAGTAGTCTGCAACTACTGACAGCGCGAAAACTAGCACCCTCGGAAGGGCGCGTCCAGCAAAATATTATGAACTTTTATGTGTGAGAGAGACTCAGGCTGCTGAGTCGAGGAACTCTGCCAGTTGGGTTTTCGACAGCGCGCCCACCTTGGTGTCGACCGCGTTGCCTCCTTTGAACAGAATCAGGGTCGGTATGCCTCTGATATTAAACTTGGCCGGCATGTCCGGATTGGTGTCCACGTCTACCTTACAGACTTTCACCTTTCCGGCATATTCTGTGGTGGCAATCTCCTCGAGGATGGGGGCGATCATTTTGCAGGGGCCGCACCACTCGGCCCAGAAATCCACGAGCACCGGCAGGTCGCTGGACAGCACCTCCGAGTCGAAGTTGTCGTCTGTAACATGGAGGATCTCAGCGCTCATGGGGGTTCCCTTATCGTGTGGTGTGGTGTGGTGCGGTGCGGTCGGAACGACGACCAGGTGTAAACAAGTATAACCAGATGAGGAGTATACCTGACCGGCAGGAACAGTATCCTACTGGTGAGCGGTCATCAAGATTTGCTCGCGCGGTATGCCGGCAGTCTGATGCTCAATGACAAACCTAGAGACAGATTGGTGGGTTTATCTGGTGCGTTGTAGCGACCAGTCCCTCTACACCGGCGTTACCACAGACTTGGTGAGGCGAGTGGACGAGCATAATGGTAGACAGCCGGGCGGTGCGCGCTACACCCGAGCGCGGCGCCCTGTGGCACTGGTGTGGTCAGAACGTTGCAATTCGCGCTCGGAAGCGCAGCGCCAAGAGGCGGCGGTGCGCAGACTGTCACGTCGGCAAAAAGATCGGCTGATCGATCATGGTGACCCGGGGGTTTCAGTATGACGGCGGAAGTGTTCTGGCATTGGGCGCTCGCACGCTATGCACATGAACCTACGCGACAGCATCTGCTCGCGCTTCAGGTCGATCTTGACCTCGTCATCATCGAGGCATTGTTTGTGTGCTGGCTCGCTGCGGAAAGGCGGCGGTTGCGACGGGATGATGTCGACGCCATGCAGACGCTGATCACGCCGTGGGTTGCGCAGGTGGTGATTCCCCTTCGCACACTGAGGCAGCGCTGGAAGACTGATCTGGCGAGAGCGCAACAAAGAGATTTGCTTTTGAAGTTGGAGCTTAAGGCGGAGCGATATCTCGCGGAACTCTTATGGTCGGCATATACCGCGCTACCCGATAACCCCTCCACTGCACGCCAAAACCCGGCTGGCGAAGCTGAGGCCGAGAGATTCAATGACAATTTGTGCGCACTGACCGTGTTTCGCCAAGGTGAATATGCCCCTCAGAGGCAGCAATTGGTGGCACTGCTGCTTGAGTCGACGTAACATCGGCCCTCGTTTTTCAGGGCATAGCGAGAGACCGCAATGAATATCCAGACCAAATTAATCACTGGCGTCTTGATCGCCGCCGCCGCACCTGCACTAGTGGGTTGCGGAGAGACTCCCAATGAGCCACCACAGGAGGTTGTACTCGAGACAACTGATGCCCGTTTGAGTTACGGAATTGGTCTGCGGATGGGGCAGAGGATGGCAGCCGACGGTATGACGGTCGACGTTCCTGCTTATGCTGCAGGTCTTGAAGATGCATTGGCTGGTGGTGAGGCCATGCTGACTGATGACGAGATCAATGCTGAAATGACGGCCTTTCAGGAGCGTCGTCAGGCCGAAGCGGAGGCAGAGCGAGTCGCATTGGCACAAACTAACCTGGAGGCGGGAAGAGCCTATATGGAAGAGATGAGCGGGCGTGAGGAGGTGCAAACAACTGAGTCGGGTTTGCAATACGTTGTTATAGAGCCGGGTGAGGGTGACTCTCCGGTCGCCGAGGATTCAGTTGAGGTTCACTACGAGGGGCGCCTGACAGACGGCACCGTGTTTGACAGCAGCTTTGAGCGCGGTCAGACCGTTACCTTTGGGTTGACACAAGTGATTGCCGGCTGGACCGAGGGTCTTCAATTGATGAAGCCCGGCAGCAAGTTCAAGTTCATTATTCCGCCGGAATTGGGTTACGGCGAGGGTGGTGCGGGCCAAATGATTGGTCCCAATGCGACCCTGTTATTCGATGTGGAGCTAATCGCCGTCGTTAGGCAGGAAGAGGGCTGAGCCCCCGCTTATATCGGGCTCAAACCGATTGTCATGACTCTGCTCCCGGGGCAGACAACAATCAGGTCTGAAGGGATTTAAAGCCGGAACAGTACACCCGTGGCGTCAGTCTCTATCCCTGCGCTCATAGGGTTTGCGACTAGGCGGACCACTGAGCGGTTTGACCTTTAAACCCATGAAATCGGCGGACTCCCCGTCGGATTCGGATCTGGATGGTTCTCTCGGCGCTGTTGTCAGCCGCGATCTTGTTTTGAAGCAAGCGGAAGCGGCGGCCATACCCGCCATTCTGGCGATGTCCTCGGACCACCAGTCATTGGCGCCAGCCTTCATTTCTATGACGGTTTCATCCGCGATCTGCTCGCAGCTGATGTCATCGGCCAGGGCGAAGTGACATGATACCGTCGCGAGCGCCATACCCATCACCACTCTCTGCACTCTGAAGATCATATTGCTTCACTCCCGCTCACGTTTCCCTGTTTACGTCTTGGCGGCAGACTCTGGATTGGTGCCGCTTAGGGAGACGCGCTAATTGCCCCGCGCTAACTTTGTGCGCCTGCGCACTGAATTGGCGCGTTAATCCCCCTTCGCGCCACGCTGCATCACCTATTAACCCCGCCTCTCCGAAGATGAATTTTAAAAAAAATATAATAAACAATTAGTTACCGGTTTTGGCCCACCTTTTGCAATTATTCCCGTGACCGAAAAGACGCACAGCCCGCCAAGGTCCGTTGGTTAATGTGCCGGTCCCCTTATACGACATCACGAGGAACTACCATGTACACAAAGAATTCCCGCTCCAGAATCGGCGCAGCTGTACTGCCCGCTGCTTTGCTATGCGCGTTTGCGTCGTCCTCCCATGCCGGGGAGTGGTCTGCCAACGCATCAATGACCAGCAACTACATTTGGCGAGGCCTTACCCAGACTGAAAACGAAGCAGCCGTGCAAGGCGGTATTGATTATGCCGCTGACAACGGCTTTTACATTGGCACCTGGGCGTCAAATGTTAACTACGGGGCTGGCGACGTCTACTCTTACGAGCACGATGTTTACGCGGGTTTCGCCTTTGACACTGGCGACATTAGCTGGGACATCGGCTATTTGTACTACAATTACGATAAGGAAGCTGAATTCGACTTTGGCGAAGTCTACATTGGCGTCGGCATTGGAAATTTTTCGGCGCAATGGAATGTGCTGGCGAACACTGAAGCCGACGAAGCTCCAGGTCAAGACTTCGGGTTTGGTGAGGCCTACTACCTCTCCCTCGATTACGGCTTCGAGGTTGGTAATGGGGTCGGCATTGGTCTGCATATCGGTCATCATGACGGGGACTTCGCCGAAGCGTTCAACGGTAACGCAGAGGGTTACTACGATTACAACGTCACGATCTCCAAGGGAGGCTTTACCTTCATGATCTCAGACACCGATGTGAAAGGTGGAGCAGCGGAAGGCGGTTACGACAACGACCAGATCAAGTTCGTCGTGTCCTACGCAGTCGACATCGAGATGTAGTTAAAGAGTAGTAATAGGCCAAGCGGCCAAGAATAGAGAGAGCGCCCACAAGGGCGCTTTTTTTGCACTGCTATTCGCGCTTGTGCCCGCTGTGCGACTGTTAGGAGGACTGGCTGTAAGTACCGGCTAGGACGAGTACTGGGAATAGAACCTTGCCAGGTACGCATCGAATGGCTCTTCGTCATCAGCCTCCAGCTCCCGTTGCCGCTCGATGGATGCCCGAGCTTCGGCCTCGAGTGATGCCAGCGCGCTGGAGTCTAATGGTTGTGAAAGATGCTCAGCGTGCCACTGTCCAGAGTATTTTTTCGCGACCTGCCAGAAACTCTGCCCGCTGGACTCCATTTCATTCAGCAATCGAGCTGAGGGAGTCAAAGACGGGTCACTCACCTTTTTACGGGCTTCCTCGGCAATTCTTTGGTACTGGCCGTCGTGATTTACGTCTCGATCAAACCAGTCTGCTATCTCTGACATGCGGTTGAGTATCGGTTGAGCCAACTCGGCCAGAGAAACTTCTTCATCGCCCTCGGAGAGCAGCGTCAACTCAGGATTCCGGCCGTGGGTTACTGTGCGCTGAAGGTTAGTTTTGTTGCGGCGCTGGCCGGCCTCGTCGCAAACCGGACTGATGTCGGTGAGGCAGGTAAGTAGAAACAAATCGAGCAGGCGCATGGTATCGCCATCGATGCCGAACGGGACAAAAGGATTAATATCAACGCATCTCACTTCCACGTATTCGATTCCCCCTCGCGTTAAGGCCAGGATGGGCGCCTCGCCGCTGCTTGTTACACGTTTTGGCCGTATGGGGCTGTAATACTCGTTCTCAATCTGCAGGAGAGCGGTATTGAGCTGAGCTTGCTCGCCGTTATCCATCCGATCAAAGGCGGCGTAGGGCGGATGCGTCCGCAGAATGGCGCTTCGCAGAGTAGAAATATATTGGTCCAGATCGTTGTAGCACACCTCCAATTCAGACTGTGCCTGACTCGTATAACCGAGGTCTCCCATGCGCAGGGAAGTTGCGAAGGGGAGGTAGTAGCTATGATGGTCATCCCCCATGGGCCGTAATGGATGAGACCGGTTACCTTGAATAAAACTCGCGCACACGGCGGGGGAGCACCCGAGCAGATATAAAAGTAGCCACACTCTGGAAAAAAAATTGCGGATCAGGGCCAGATAGCCTGCGGTCTGAAAATCAGCTTGCGAGAGGTTATCCTCTGCCACCTCGCTGGCTCTCACCCAAAACGACTCTGGCAGCGAGAAGTTGTAGTGAATGCCGGCGATTGCCTGCATTTTTCTGCCATATCGCACGCTCAATCCGTTGCGATAAATGCGCTTCATCTGACCCACATTGGAACTGCCAAATTCAGCGATCGGAATACCGGCATCTCCTTGAACAATGCAGGGCATGCTGGCGTTCCAGAGTAACTCTGCGTCCAGCTGCCGGGCCGTAAAACGGTGCAAATCGGCGAGCGCGCGCTCCGTGTCAGAAATGGAGCTCGATACGGGTGTAATGAACTCGAGCAGCGCTTCCGAGTAATCCGTTGTGATCGCGGAATGAGTCAGTGCAGAACCCAATTGAACAGGATGCTGCGTTTGCGCGAGCGTTGCTTGCTCTCGAGAGACCCTCAGGCTTTCTTTCTCGACCCCGCGGCAAATCTGGCGAAGCCATTGGGGCTCCGCTTCGAGTAGCCTGCGATAAATTGGCGAGTGATCAGCCACGGTGGCTCCTGTGTGAGAATTTGGCGGTATTCGTGCTGTGCTTACACCGCCTGCAGAGGTAAATTTGCGCGGAGTGTACGGGGCGAGTCGCGCACCGTACAGTTGTTCTGAGAAAAAAATAGCCCAGCACTATGGACGGTACTGGGACGCAGACACAAGGAGGTGTGGCAGTCATGCGAATTCACCAGTGGTTGAGAGTTCTAGCGGAGCGCAGTGGATCGGATCTGTATCTCGCGACTGGTGCACCGCCTTGCGCTAAATTCGAGGGCGAGCTTAAAACGATCTCGGCAGATGTCATGAAAGCGGGCGAGGTAGCCGAGATCGCCGATGAACTCATGGATGAGACGCAGCGGCAAGACTTCGCTCGAGATCTCGAGATGAACCTGGCGGTCTCGCTACCCGAGCTTGGCCGTTTTCGAATCAATATTTTCCGTCAGCGTAACGAGGTGAGCATCGTTGCGCGATATATCGTGACGGATATTCCCCAATGGGACGAGTTGGGCTTGCCTGAGGTGCTGACTGATTTAATCCTCCGGAAGCGCGGGCTTATCCTGTTTGTCGGCGCCACAGGGTCGGGTAAATCCACGTCTCTGGCCGCAATGATTGACTACCGCAACACTCAAGCGAGTGGCCACATTGTGACGATCGAGGATCCCGTCGAGTTTGTGCACCAGCATAAGAAATCGATCGTCAACCAGCGAGAGGTTGGCGTTGATACCCGAAACTGGCATAACGCTTTGAAAAATACGCTGCGTCAGGCGCCAGATGTCATCCTGATTGGGGAAATTCGCGACCGCGAAACCATGGAGCACGCCCTGTCCTTTGCGGAAACCGGTCATCTGTGTATTTCAACGCTCCATGCCAATAACGCAAACCAAGCGCTGGACCGCATCATTAACTTTTTTCCTGAGGAGAAGCGTCAACAACTGCTGATGGATCTCTCGCTGAACTTACAGGCTTTTATTTCTCAGCGACTGATACCCAATACAGAGGGAGGCCGCAGCGCCGCGGTGGAGGTCATGTTGGGGTCGCCAACTGTGAAGGAGTTAATCCTCCGCGGGGACATTGGAGGACTGAAAGAGATCATGGAGAAATCAAAAGACAGGGGAATGAAAACCTTCGATATGGCGCTGTTTGATTTATGTCAGTCGGGTGTCATTTCCGAAGAGAACGCGCTACGTAACGCCGACTCTGAGAACAACTTGAGGCTTCGATTGAAGTTGTCAGCTGAGCAGCCAGACCAGAGTGACAGGGCAGCCTTCAGTTTGGAGGAAACTGCATTTTAAATTCTATGAGAATGTGACTGATCGAGACGACTACGCTCGGCGGCATTCCCCAGCATTTCTTTGAGACTAGTTTTGTGCTCGATCATGTCCACCATATCTCGCTCGACAAGAGTAACGAGCTGTGGTGTGGTGAGTTCGCGTAACTTAATACCTTCCCTATTGGTGAATATCAAACTGTCTTTGTCGAGGTCTCGTACCGCGAAGCGAGCCATGATTGGCGGCTCCCGATCATGAAAGCCCAGCCAGGTGCCAATTGGGAGTCGCAGTTGCAGGACGGTTTTCCGGTCAAACGGTTGCTCAGCGCTGAGTGCCTGCTCTGTTGTATCTGCACTGCTTGGCAACCTTGGGGTGGGGGTGCCCAGCACTTTGGCTTCGGCTTCCATCAGACGGACGTCGGCTGCTTCCCGTTCAGCGGTGCGTCGAGCGGCTTGACTGGTTTCTTCTCGCGCCTGGTCTTCCTTGAGCTTCGCGGCCTCGGCTTCCTTTTGAGCCACGCGAGCCGAACGATCGGCGGCAGCTTCCACCAAAGCGCGTGAAAAAGTCTGCCTAGTATCCAGATGAATTGCTTCCCTCGAGCGGAGAAAGTTCGCGAATTCATCCATGCCCAACCTGAGCGCGCGCGCACCGGTAAAATCCATGAACAACACGCACTCACTTTGAGCCATGGTGCCAGCGAGACGCAGTCGGCGAACTCCCTCGGGCTGTTGAATCTGATACCAGTCGCCGATCGTGAAATTATTATCCAGTGCCGCCTGACGTTCTGTCGGCAGCCACTCGGCTGTGGGTTTGCCATCGAGTATGACGGTTTCTCGCGCGCCCGAGACCTGGCCGGACCCTAGTCTTAGTAGCAGATATTCTAAAGTGCGCGCGGCATTGTCAGCTTGGTCACCCGACGCCCCAGATTGGCGCAAGATATCACCGACCACTGCCGACAAATCATCGCTAGGCATTACCACAGCACTTGGTGAACTCGATGAGCAAGGGTCGTCGCTAAAGTGCGCTGTGAGTTGTTCTGTTGCTGTGACGTAGCGCTTCCAAACGTCACTGTCGTTACCATGACTGTTGGTGAGCGCAATGCCTGCTTCGAACCATTCGCTGCCGAAAAATCCCGCGAGTCGAGATGGAAACAGGGCGCCTCCAATGCATTGGCTCAGTGTCTTGCCCACTGTATTTTTCGATAGCGCGCTGGCCATCGAAGCTTGCTCCCGCTCAATCATGCCTTTATCTAAGCCAGCAAGCTGGTTGGCGTGGCTCAACACCTTTTGTTCCAACAGTTGCAGCGTATGATCGACTGCAGGTTCGCTCGGAAAGTCGCTCAGACATCGTTGCATCACCTCATTCACTGCGGTGAAAGCCTGCTGCCCGCTATCACTCAGGTCCGGGGACCAACCAACGAAGCCGGTATAAAGGGTGTCTAGCAGTCGGTGCAAAGCATGAGCGCCGGGCGTGAAAAACCGACCTTCCGTACAGGCGAATACGGCAGCAAGTGGGCGAGCCGCCTGAACCGCTTCCTCTAGTGCGGGATCAATTGGGTATTTAGCGTGCCAAGTCGAGAAAGTAGCATCGATCCAATCAAGCAAAGCTGCGGACTCATCACTTGTGGCGCCTTCGCCGTGCGACATCACTGCTTCTCTCAAAGACTGATCTTTCCGCACTTTTGATCTGGACAATACTTCGCCAAGTTCTTCAGCGCTTAATGTCGGCGAGGCGGGGCCGGCCGTTGTCACGGCGAACCCGGTGCGGACTTCGACTTCCAGCGATTGCGTTAGGGGCAGTTGGTCTTCTTCCATGACTTGACGCGTCTACATTCTGTTCTGTGCGACAACATGCCAACAGCGCGCGCCGGCGCCTCTGTGAAGGCGGTTATCTAGCGTCTATCTGAGAGCAACTTGTCGATTATTCTTTCCAACTGCTTGAGATTATTACACTCTTTAGCTAAGTGACAGTGCCTTTTCACCGTTAACATTTCGGAGTCCCCAGTGCCCCACAGGCGGGTTGATTCGGGGTTGAGCCATATCACCTGTCGTGATCGAGCAGTGATCTCTGCCAGTAGCTCGACTCGTGGGTCCGCCTGGTTGTTGCGAGCATCGCCCAAGATGATGACGGTAGTGGCCCGATTAACCTCTGTCAGGGCGAGGTCGGTAAAGTCCTGAAGGGCCCGCCCGTAGTCTGTCGCACCGCCATATTTGAGGTTAACGCGCTCGATCGCCTCCTCGACGGGCAGTGTGGCAAATAGATCAGAGACCTCGCCCAGCGCCGCGGAGAACGCAAAGCTGCGAGTTCGCGGCAAAACATCCTGCAGGGCGTATAGAAACATCAACAGAAACTTGGCGTAGGCTGCTACTGAGCCGCTGACATCGCAAATGGCCATGATTTGGGGTCGTTTGCGTTCGGTTCTGCGCCAGCGGGGATGGAAAGGCACCCCGTCTGTAGGGATGGCGCGGCGAACCGTCTCGGCGACGTGCAGCTTCCCCCGACGATATCGCCTCCGACGCCGCCCATGACGTGCAGCCAATTTGCGCGCCATACGGTCCATCAAGCGTTTGAGGCGGGCCATTTGACTGTGATCGATATTGCCCAGTTTGAGCTTCGACAGTGATTCATCGAGTAGATCTTCGGTGGCCGCACTGGCATGAATAAGATAGGCCCGTTCCACCCGATCCCTGACACGCTCGCGAAGCTGCTCTCGCAACGCCTGCACTGCCTCAAAGGCTGCAGGCTCGCTCTGCTCAAACTCGATCGCTGCCTCGCGGAGCGCCTCGTCGCCGAGCGCGTCAAGTATTTTGCGCACGTACTGACCGCGCTGAGTGAAGAGCGAAATCTCTTCTACTTTGGCGTCAGCCGCCGCCGTCTCGATGGCGACTGATAGCGCGGTTTCGTCGTTTGACTCTAGTGCATCAAACAGGGCATTACCCCTGAGCCCCTCTAGTGGATCCTGATTGGGCTGAGTAGTCGCCTCGCAGGTCGGCTCTGTCTGCCAGTCGACGGGACTTGTCGGCGCTTCACCACTCGGGCCATCCTTGCTCTCCGTTGGAGTCTCTGACCTAGTTGGCTGAAAGTAGTCGTCAAAAGCCGCCTCAAACAGCTGTAAGTCGTGTTGAGATTTGGCGAGAGCAGCGGCTAGACTATTTTTGAGCAATGTTTTGTCCGCGTAGCCGGTCAGCTCGACGACTTCGATGGCATCGAGCGTGTCGGCGGGTGAAACTGGAATTTTCTTGCCGCGGAGATAATGTACAAAGGCCAGCAGTTGATCACTGCTTGTTGTGGGGGTGGCTTGCGCCTCCGGCGGCGACGGCATTGTGATCAGCCTGTTGCGGTCATCATGAGTTTCGGTAACTGGCCTTCTGCAGTTTGAATGTCCTCCTCATACTTGAGAAGGACATTCAGGGTATCCCTTACCAGCGCTCCATCGAGGTCGCGAGCGTGCAAAAGCACCAAGCTCTTCGCCCAATCAACGGTCTCAGAGATTGCGGGCGCTTTCTTCAGATCGAGAGATCGTATGGCGTGCACAAAACGCACCAGTTGCTCGGTCATCGACTGCGCCAGATCGGGCACTCTACTGGCGACAATTCGCGCCTCCAACTCGACTGACGGAAACGGAATGTGTAGGTGCAGGCAACGTCGTTTTAATGCATCCGAGAGATCCCGGGTGTCGTTACTGGTCAGAAAGACAAGTGGCTTGGACTGCGCGTGAATGGTGCCAAGCTCTGGAATCGACACTTGAAAATCTGACAGGACTTCCAGCAGTAGCGACTCGAATTCAAAATCCGCTTTGTCGATTTCGTCAATCAGCAACACACCGCCGCGTTCTTCCCCCATTGCCTTCAATAGCGGCCTCGATTCCAAAAAATCCTCGGAATAAAAGACGTCGCCGAACTGGCGCAGCCGGCTCATGGATTCAGACAGTCCCTGTGCGCCCTCCAGTACATCGCCCAATTGTTCTTTCAGCAGTTGGGTGTAAAGCAGTTGCTTACCGTATTTCCATTCGTAGAGCGCCTTGCTCTCGTCCAGGCCCTCGTAGCACTGGAGTCGCACAAGAGGTCGATCCACGACCGTCGCGCAGGTTTTTGCCAGCTCGGTTTTGCCGACACCGGGTGGCCCCTCAATGAGTACCGGCTTTTCTAGCGCCGCGGCGAGCCGCACGACGGTCGCTATGCGGCTGGTGCAGATATAGCCGGCCGACTCGAAAGCACGTTGAATTGCGTCGACGTCGCTCAGGGCGGGGTAGTGGGTATCGGACACAGATTTCTCTCGGTTATGTAAATTCAGCCGCCGGTGGCATTCATGAAGCGCACAATCTGCGGCTCGTCAGGGCGATCAAAAACGTGTCTCTCTGGTTTGATCGACAGGCTGCCAATGATAGCGGTTTTGATCTCATCATCACTGCAGTCCGACCGAAGTAGCCCGCGCAGGTCAATGGATTCTTCGTTGCCTAAACACATCAGCAAGCGTCCCTCAGCGCTAATTCGCAGCCGGTTACACTGCGTGCAAAAGTTGTTGCTATGAGGGGAGATAAATCCTACCCGGGTGGTCGAGCCGGAGATCAGGTAGTCGCGGGATGGGCCCGCAGTATCCTCCGCTGAGAGCGGTTCGAGGCAAAAGTGCTCGCTGAGTTCGGCGTGCAGAGCGTCGGAGGAGACATATGCCAGGGGCTTGCCGCCCACGTTGACCTGGCCCAACGGCATCTCCTCGATGAAGCTGATGTGGATATTTTTGGCGAGGGCGAATTGGGTCAGCGGGAGCACTTCATCGCGATTTAACCCATCCAATACCACCACATTAAGGCGGATCCGATCGATACCCTGAGAGATTGCAGCGTCGATGCCCTCGAGCACGCGGTTAAGATCGCCGGTCCGCGTAATCACTTTGAAGCGAGGCGCCTGGAGACTGTCGAGGCTGATGTTGACTGAATTGACACCCGCATCACGCAGTCGCGGCGCCATGTCGGCCAGTTGGCTGGCGTTGGTGGTCAGAGCCAGCGTCTCTAGTTTTGGTAGCTCCCCTAAACCGGTAAACAAATCTGTGATGCCTCGTCTGATCAGGGGCTCACCACCTGTGACGCGAATTTTACGCACGCCCAGCTCCGTAAAGAGGCGCGCGATTCTCACGAGCTCCTCGATCGTCAATACGTCCTTGCGGGGCAGGAACTGCATGGTTTCAGCCATGCAGTACTGGCAGCGGAAATCGCAGCGATCCGTTACGGACAGACGCAGGTAGGATATTCGGCGACCAAAACCGTCTATCAGCTGCGCTGGAGTGTTGATTGGCATGCGGGGGAGTTTACACAAGGGCCGGGGTTGGGGAGCATACAGGAGATGAAAACGATGACCTACCTTGATCCACGAGAAAGTATCTGGCCGGGCCTCGTGTCTGGATTATGCCTGGCCGTCATCATGGCGGCGTTGGAGCAACCAGAAGCAATCGTTATTACGGCGGTGGTAGCGTGGCTGTGCATGTTGTGGTGGATTTTTGAGCCGCTACCCATTCCGGTGACCTCGTTGTTGCCGATCGCGGTTTTTCCCATCTCGGGGGTTCTGACTCCGGAGCAAGTCGGGGCATCGGTCGGGTCACCGCTGATCATTCTTTTACTCGGGGGCTTTTTGCTCTCCCGCGGTATGGAAAGCACGGGCGCGCATCATCGCATTGCGTTGTCCGTCGTTAATCTGGTGGGCGGACACAAGCCGCGTCGTTTGGTGCTGGGATTTATGATCGCGGGCGCGCTGCTAAGCATGTGGATTTCCAATACGGCCTCAATTTTGATGCTCATGCCTGTAGCACTGGCAGTCTTGGCCTCATGTTCAGACCGCAGTAGTTTGGCAGCGCCACTGCTGCTGGGGTTAGCGTGGTCCTGCAGCATTGGCGGTTTAGGAACCCCAATCGGCACACCTCCAAACCTTATTTTGGTGCAGGTATACGAGGAAAACACGACTCAGACGATTAGCTTTGGGCAGTGGATGTCCTGGGGTATCCCGGTTGTATTGACCCTGTTGCCTCTGGCGTGGTGGTGGGTGACACGTGCCGTACCCAGAGAGTTGGATATTCAGCTGCCGGCAGTGGGTCCGTGGCGGAGCGCCGAGAGGCGGGTGCTCGTTGTGTTCGGTCTCACTGCCGTGGCTTGGATAACGCGCGCTGAACCCTTCGGCGGTTGGCAGACGTGGCTTGATGTACCAGCGGCAAACGACGCCTCAGTCGCGTTATTGGCGGTCGTTGCGCTGTTCGTGGTGCGCGATGATCAGGGGGATCCGCTGATCGATTGGGCGAAGGCGAGTCAAATTCCCTGGGGGGTGCTCCTGTTGTTCGGTGGAGGCATCTGTCTGGCTCGCGCTTTTGTGGCTTCGGGACTGAGTGCCCAAGTCGGTGATGCATTGACCACGGTGGCTGCGCTACCGGTCTTTGCAATGATGCTTTTGTTGGCTCTGGCGGTGACCTTTCTCACTGAGGCGACCTCCAATACGGCTACAACGGCGCTGCTGATGCCCGTGTTGGCCGCAGTGGCCCTGGCTGTAGAGATCGATCCGCTCTGGCTTATGGTGCCCGCTGCAATGAGTGCCAGCTGTGCATTTATGCTCCCCGTGGCCACTGCACCGAACGCGGTGGTCTTTGGGAGCGGGGAATTGCCAATTCGGCGGATGGTCAGAGAGGGATTTGCACTGAATCTGATGGGCGCGTTACTCATCGCCACGGTGGCGTGGGTATTACTGACCTAGTCAGTCCGGCCCTTTCATCTACCTCTTTGCGCGGACTGAGAAAACCCCTCCACGCACCTGTGCTGATAGCGCGATGCGCGGGGGTGAATGTCTCTTCTCAGAGTAGCGCCATCATGGTCTCAGCAGAACTGACGTCTACGCCGGGACCGTCTTCAACATTGAGGTGCGTAATTTTGCCGTCTTCTGCAATCAGGGCATAACGCTGACTGCGCATCGCCATACCGAACCCAGAAGCGTCCATTTCCAACCCCAGCATTTGAGTAAATTCGCCGTTGCCGTCGGCCAGCATGACGATGGAGTCATTTGAATTTTGCGCCTCGCCCCACGCATGCATCACAAATGCATCGTTAACTGACAGGCAAATGATGCCGTCGACACCCATTTCCTTGATCTTGTCCGCGTTTGCGACATACCCAGGCAAATGCGTCATCGAGCATCCGGGCGTGAAGGCTCCGGGGACGGCAAACATTAGAATTTTATTGTTGTTGAAGAGGTCAGCAGTCGATACTGGTGCGGGACCCTCGCTACCCATTACTGACAGGGTGCAGTTTGGAATGCAATCTCCTACGGCGATAGTCATGATCTGGCTCCATTTCTTCAGATTAACGCTTCGTCACTTTTGCACTCATCGATTGCCGACCAACTAGTCACGCCGGCAAAGCTGAGGTAAGCACCCCGAATAGTACCTTATGAGGGCCTATCGTCGAGTAGTCGAGCGTTGATTAGTTCACATTCTGCATAGAAATCGGCCTGTTTATCGCCTAAATACGGTGCGCAGTGAGATAGCACCTGCAAAACCGCGCGATAGATAACCTGTTGCGGTTTCTGTGATGCGTCCATGAGTTGGTCAAAGCTAAGCCAAAACATGAGCGTCATGGCCATGCTGTCAGAGACCTGATCAAGCCGCTGGGGGTGTGCGTGAATGTCAACAGAGCCCAGCAGTGCGGAGGCTAACCGCCGGGCCAGTTGGCGTTTGAGCGACATCAATCTGCGCATGCCGCGGTCAATGTCGGGATAGCGATACATGAGGTCGTTTTGATTGAGATAGAGGAAGCGCGTCGCGAACATCGATTCCATCACGACGGTGAGGAATAGCCAGCTTCTCTCGACTACGTCATCTTCATCCAAAAACCCGGTTTCGAGAATGGGCGTTGCGAGTGCACTGGCAATATCCCGATAGAAGCGAGTGAAAATGGCCGAGAGAATGCTGTCCTTGCCCTTGTAGTGGTAGTAAAGATTGCCTGGACTGATATCGAGCTCGAGTGCGATATCGCTGGCCGTGACATTGCGCTCCCCAAGATCATTGAAGAGCCGGGTGGCGGTGATTAAGATACGCTCAGCCGTTTTCATGGTGCATCGGTGTACCGCGCAAGTGGACCGCGCCAGTGTACCGCCCAAAAACCGATCGGCACAAAAAAGGGGAGCCATGCTCCCCCGAAAAAAAAACGGACTTTACTAGGTGGGTTTAGGCTGCTTTGCCAAACTTAGACTTCAGATCGTCAAAGCGGGATTTCGCTTTTTTCATCTGCGCTTCCAGCTTGGAGCGATCGGCCAGTGAGTCGAGCTCCAGGTCAGCCAGCGCCTTCAGCGCATCTTTCTCAACGGCCGAGCCGCGCTTGATCAAGGACTTATAGAGATCCTCGGCCTGCTTGCGACGCTCAGTCAGGCGGCTTTGCGCCTCATCAACCTGCTCCTGCAGACTGGCGAATTGCTCGAGCACCTGATCGTAAGCCTTGCCGTAGACACCCAAACCCGCCAATAACGCATTACGGCCAGTATCAACCGCCTTGGGCCGCGCACGGGTTTTAGCTTTGGTGCTGGCCTTGGCCTTGGTTTTGGCGGCCGGCTTTTTCTTTGCCGGGGCCTTTTTGGCCTTGGCGGGTGTTTTCTTTACCGCAGCTTTCTTCGCTTCGGCCTTGGGTGCTACTTTGGTGTTGGCTTCTGCCATAGCGTCTCTCCTCACTGAGGTGTGTTGAAATCAGGACGGAGTGTGGCGTCGAAAATTAGAATCCGCCCTCTAAAAACTCCTGCGTCCATGGCAATTTTCAACACGGTGCAACGAAGGTGGCATAGGGACTGCCAATTTATTGGGTGCTCAGAGGGCCTCAGCGATGAAAAGAACATTGAAAGTAGCGGCGGTCATCCGCGCCCTACTCATGCAGAAAAACTAAACAAAGCCCGTGCAAACACCGTTTGGTAGCTTTGCACAATGGGCCAAATATCTTTGCGCCGCGTAAAGCGGTAAAATCCCGCGCCCAACCCTGGCTGACATAGACGGTAGTGATTTACCAATGACTGACAACAGCGTCAACACTAGTCGTTTTTCGCGCAGCCGATTGTTCGGCTCGGCGGCGTTGACGACTGCCGGTCTGGCGGTCTGTTTCTTGGTGTTGGTGGGCAAGCCACAAACCCAGCCTACCCAGTTCCCCGAGCCGCGGCGTCCTTTGGTTGACGTCGTCACCGCGGTGCCTGCGAGCCACAGCATAACGGTGCGAACGCAAGGCACGGTAGAGCCAGTGAGGCGTGTCGGCCTCGTGGCTCAGGTGAGCGGAAAAGTAGAATCCGTGAGTGAATTGTTCCTAGACGGGCGGTTCTTTGAGGCCGGTGACGTCCTGCTGCAGCTCGAGCAAGCGGATTACGAATTCGCGATTGCCAGAGCGCGCGCGCAGGAGGCCGCCGCCGCTCAGCGCGTCGCCGAGGAACGAGGCCGGAACTTGCAGGCGCAGCGCGAGTGGCGGGATCTCGGTACCAGTGAGGCGAATGATCTGTTCCTGCGTAAGCCGCAACTTCGCGCAGCGGAAGCTTCCTTGGCGGCAGCGCAGGCTGATGTGGCCGCCGCGGAACTGGCGCTGGAGCGCACCACTGTGCGCGCCCCCTTCGATGGTCGACTGGAGCAAAAATCAGTAGATCTAGGACAATTTGTTGCGCCCGGCACCGTTTTGGCGCAGATCTACGCGACGGATCGCGTGGAGGTGCATTTGCCGATCAGCGATTCGCAGCTGGCACTGCTTGAGTTGCCCCTGTTTGAGGCAGCGGTCGCGACATACCCTGAGGTGGTCCTGAGTACCCGGTTCGGCGGTGAGCGTTGGCAGTGGCAGGGCAAGATTGCGAGAGTTGAGGCGAGTATCGATCGCGATAGTCGCGTGACTTTTGCGATCGCAGAGGTGAGCAATCCTTTTAGTGGCGATGGCTCCGAGCGGCCGCCGCTCACCCCGGGACTGTTCGTTGAGGCCAGTATCGCTGGCAAGCCCATACAGCAGTCGGTCGAATTGCCCGCTACCGCTCTGCGTGGCGATAACACCGTGCTTCTGGTCAATGACGACAGTCGTCTGGAACGCTTGCCCGTAGAGCTACTCAGACGCGAGCGGGATCGTGTTTGGGTAAGGGGTATCGAGGCTGGCCGGGGCGTGGTTGCCGAGCAAAGTAGCCTGCTCGCTGCAGGCGCCGCTATCGAAGTGGCCAGCGTGAGGGCCAGCAGTGGCTAGTAAGCCCGGTCTGTTGGGCTGGTTTGTCTCAAATCCCATTGCTGCCAACCTGTTGATGGTCGTGTTGGTCATCGGTGGCTTGTACAACATACCCGGTCTCGATAAGCAGTTTTTCCCCACGCCGGTGATTGATCGCATCAGCATCTCCATGCCCTTTCCCGGGGCAAGCCCTCGGGAGGTCGAGGAACAAATCTGTGTTCGGATCGAGGAGGCGATTCACGATCTCGACGGTATCAAAGAGATTCGCTCCACAGCCTCAGAGGGAATGGGTCAGGTCATTGTCGAGGCGCTGACGGGTTACCCAACCCAACGGCTAACCAATGAGATCAAAACGCGAGTCGACGCGATCACGACCTTTCCTACTGACGCTGAGAGGCCGGTTGTCACAGAACTTATCTACCGGCATCTCCTCGGTATCGTGCAACTGGCGGGTCAGCTCGACGAATGGGAACTTAAAGAGCTGGGTGAGACCCTGAGAGATGATCTTGCTCGCCAACCGTGGATATCGGTTGTCGATTTAGTCGCGCCACGACGGTACGAAGTTTCGGTCAACGTCTCCGAGCTGGATTTACGCCGACACAACCTGTCTTTCGACGACGTTGTCAGAGCGATTCAATCTGCGTCATTGAACCTACCTGCTGGCGCCATCAAGGGTAGCGACGGTGATATTCGCGTACAAACTCGCGGTCAGGCTTATTACCGTAAGGATTTTGAGCAGATCGTATTGTTGACTGCGCGGGATGGCACACAGGTCTACCTCGGCGAAGTGGCCAGCATCGATGATGGCTTTGAGGAGGTGGATACCCTGAGCCGGTTCGATGGAATGCCCGGGCACGGGCTGTATGCCTACGTGACGACGAATCCCGACGTACTTCAGTCTTCACGTGTGATCAATGAATGGGTCGCGGCACAAACCCGGAATCTGCCAGAGGGTGCGACGCTCTCTTTTTGGCGAGATTCGGCTGTGCCGTTTAAAGGGCGCGTTGAGACTCTGTTGAAAAACGGTTTTGGCGGTCTCTTGTTGGTATTTTTGGTGTTGGTCCTTTTTTTGAGACCCGCGGTAGCAGTGTGGGTCTCAGTTGGTATTGCGGTGGCTTTTCTGGGGGCCTTCTTCTTGCTTCCCTACACTGGCGTCGGCCTCAATATGATCTCTTTATTCGCCTTTCTTCTCGTGCTGGGTATCGTCGTGGACGATGCCATCATCGTAGGCGAGTCGATTCATACCGCGCAAACGAGAGGAGTGGAGGGTAATGAGGCCGCGCTGTGGGGCGTCAGGGAGGTGTTCAAGCCTGTATTGTTTGCGGTGATCAGCACTATGGTCTTTTTTGCGCCAATGATGTTCATGCCGGGCGAGTGGGCTCACGCCGCAAAGGGCATTCCGGTCGTTGTGCTGCTGGTGCTGACGTTTTCTCTCATTGAGTGTTTGTGGATTTTGCCCGCGCACTTGTCACGCCTAGGACCAGAAAAACCGGCGACTGAACCGCTATTGCAACGTATGGAGAGCTGGCGTCATCAGTGTGCGGATTGGTTGATCTCCTTTGCGCGTCATCGTTATCGACCTTTCTTGAGGCGGGCTTTGCAGCATCACCTGCTCGTTGCGGGGTTCTTCTTGGTGATGTTGAGCCTCAGTTTGTCGCTTTATGGCGGCGGTTGGCTGCGTTCCGCTTTTTTCCCCCGCATCAACTCAGATTTCGTCGAGGCCAACATTACGATGCCGGAGGGCGGCTCTTTTGCTCAATCTGAGCAGGTGATGCAGCGCGTTGTCGATGCCGCTGAGTCGTTGAAGGCTGAGTGGAACCAACGTCCCGAGTATGTGGAGAAGCCCGCCATTGGCAGTATTCTCGGGCGCGCCAACGGCAATGACGTGGAAGTGGTGATTGCCACCGTCTCCGAGGGCGTTGACACCGAGGAGTTTGCGCTAGCGCTACGGTCTGATTCGGGCGCATTGAGTGAGGCCAAAGAGATCAGGATGGACTATACGATCCGTGACCCCGGCAAGCCGATTCGCCTGGTGATGGCGTCGCGGAAAGTGGAAGAGCTGGAGGCGATGGCGGGGGATGTCCGTGAGGCACTCCTATCTTACCCGGGGGTATTCGACGTTTCAGACAGCTTTGACAGTCCACGGGATGAACTGGTGCTGGAGTTAAAGCCCGCAGCAGAAACTTTGGGGGTGGGTCTCGCGGACGTCGCGAGACAGGTGAGGCAAGCCTTTTATGGTGCGGAGGCGCAGCGTATCCCGCGGGGGCGAGAAGACGTCAAGGTGATGGTCCGGTATCCGATAGAGGATCGGCTGGCGATTGCCAATTTGAGTGATATGTACATTCGCACGCCGAGCGGCGCAGAGGTGCCCTTTGAAGCGGTCGCTACCTATCGCGTTGAGGCGGGCTATCAGAAACTCGAGCGCTTGGACAGGCTCCGTACACTGGAGGTAGAGGCGGATGTAGAGGCGGAAGGGCCGCCACCGCGAGCGATTGTCCAATCGGTATTCCGCGACTATCTGCCAAAGTGGCAGCAGCAGTATCCCGATCTATTTGTGAACCTCGACGGCGAGTTGCAGGAAGAAATCGAGTTTCGTGAAGCCACTGTGCGCCTGATGACGTTGGCCATGATGGTGATCTATGCATTGATGGCGATCGCTTTCCGCTCCTACTGGCAGCCGGTGCTTATTCTGACAGCGGTACCTTTTGGACTGATGGGCGCTATTTTTGGTCACATGCTTCTGGGCTGGCAGGTCAGCATGTTTTCCATCATGGGTGTAACGGCGTGCGCGGGCGTCGTGGTCAACGATAATCTGGTGTTGATTGATCGAATCAATCGGCTACGGGAGGAGGGTCAAGATGTCATGAGCGCGCTACTGCAGGCGAGCGAGGATCGGTTTCGTCCGATCATACTGACTTCTTTAACCACATTCGTTGGCTTGCTACCCATCATGTCGGAAACCAGCGTGCAGGCACAATTCCTCATCCCGATGGTGACATCCCTGTCCTTCGGCGTGCTATTTGCCACAGGCGTGACGTTGATCCTCGTGCCGGCGCTCTATCTGATCGCCGAGGATCTGCGAGCGTTGCGGGTCCGATGGTTGGGCGGCGGTGATGTCACCTCAAGACTGCCCGGGTCCGCCAGTTAGCGAGAGTCAGCCGTTGGCCTACTGCGCCTTAGGGCCTGCGCCCACAATGGCGTCGCTCACATCAAACTGAGCAATGTTTTCCAGAAACAGAGCCGCCAATTGCCCCGCTTGCGCTTCGTAGGCGTCCTCGTCGCCCCAGCCTGCCTTGGGGTCAACATATTGCGGATCTACGCCCGGAATGCTGACCGGGAAATCCAGGTTCAAGCTGGCAATGTGGCGGGTTTCTGCACCAATCAACATACCCTCTTGCGCCGCTTTGACTACCGCGCGTGTTACCGGGATCGGGAAGCGCGAACCAGTGCCGCCAGGCGCGCCGGAGCCGCCTGTCCAGCCGGTGTTGATGAGGTAAACCTGACTGTTAAAATCTTCGATGCGCTTAATCAACAATTCGGCATAATCGCCCGCCGGTCGGGGCATGAAGGGGGCGCCAAAGCATGTTGAAAAGGTTGGATTGATCCCGGCGGCCGCGCCCACCTCTGTAGACCCTACTCTAGCCGTATAACCCGACAGAAAATGAAATGCCGCCGCTTCCTTTGACAAAATAGAAATGGGCGGCAGCACACCAAATACGTCACACGTCAGGAAAATAACGCATTTGGGCTCTCCACCCGCATTGCTCTCGGAGCGTTTCTCGACGTGCTCCAGCGGGTAGCAGCAGCGACCGTTTTCCGTCAGCCGTGTATCGCTGTAGTCAGCGTGACCCTGCTCGTCGAGCACCACGTTCTCGATGATCGCTCCCCCGCGAACAGCATCCCAGATGACGGGTTCATTTTCGCGGCTGAGATCGATGGTTTTGGCGTAGCAGCCTCCTTCGATATTGAAAACGGACCCTTTCGACCAGCCGTGCTCGTCATCGCCAATAAGGTAGCGATCAGGGTCAGCCGAGAGCGTGGTTTTGCCCGTGCCGGATAAGCCAAAAAACAGTGTTGTATCCCCATCCTCGCCGATATTCGCGGAGCAGTGCATGGGCATGACATCTTTTTCTGGCAGCAGAAAGTTCTGCACGGAAAACATCGCTTTTTTCATCTCTCCGGCGTAACGCATTCCGGCAATCAGCACCTTGCGTTGACCAAAGTTGATGATGACGGTTGCCTCAGAGTGAGTGCCATCACGTTCCGGGTCACAGACGAAATCTGCCACGTTGAGTATCTTCCACTCCGGCTTGTGTGCCGGGTTGTACGTATCGGGGCGAATGAACATGTTCCGCCCAAATAACGACTGCCATGCCGTCGCGGTGATGACTTTGACTGGTAGATAATGGTCGTTGTGTTCTCCGACGTGTAGGTGTTGAACCCAAGTCTCGGACTGATGGGCATGCGATTTCACTCGCTCCCACAATGCGTCAAATCGGTCTGCGTCAAATGGTCGGTTAACGCCGCCCCAGTCAATGGCTTCTTCACTCGATGGTTCTCTCACTACAAAGCGATCCGCAGGGGATCGTCCCGTGCGCGCGCCGGTTTCCACGCGCAGCGCGCCGGTGTCAGATAGCACGCCTTCTCCGCGTGCCAATGCCATGTCGATCAAGTCAGGTGAGGATAAGCCGGTATGAATATCCGGGGTCGAAAGGGCAACTTCGCTCATGTTGGTTTCCGTGCTGAGTACTATGTAATGTGCTGTTAAGCATCTTTTCTGTATTTATGCGTCTTCGGCATTTTTTAATGCAGCGTACTGCGGAGATTATGCGGCGCCAACACTTCCGGGCCGAACCGATAGACCTCGCCACATAATTCACAGGTCATCGTAATGTCACCTTGCTCGGCAATAATCTCTGCGCGCTCCGATTCCGGTAGCAGCGCTATCGCATCGGCGCTTCGCTCACGACTGCATCGACATTTAAACAAAATGGGGGCGGGTGGGTATACCGTTACGGTTTCCTCCTGATAGAGCTTGAATAACAAGTCCTCAGGGGGTAGCCCTAAAAGCTCGTGAGGCCTGAGCGTCTCTGTCAGTATGCACAGCCTGTTCCATTGTTCTGCACGCAGGTCTGCCTTCGAGATCTGCTCAGGGAGTTGCTGCAGCATCAACCCTGCGCCCTGCTCGCCGTCTGAGGCCAGCCAGAAGCGGGTGCCGAGTTGCTCGCTCTGAGAAAAGTACTGCTCCAGGGCTTCAGCGAGGCACGCGTGTTCCAGAGCAATGATGCCCTGATAGCGTTGGCCCGCGTCCCGTTCGACGGTCAGGACAAGCTGGCCGCCGGCCAACAGTGTCAGCGGGGTCGCTGCCTCAGAGGCCAGATCGCCTTGAGCAATGCCCCGTATATGTCTCTCGCTGGAGCACTCAACCATTACCAGTGAAATCGCCTGATTGCTGCGCGCCTGCAGTGTGATGCGTCCCTGGTACTTCAGGTTGTTGCTAATCAGCACTGCGGCGGCGGCAAACTCGCCGAGCAGGCTTCTCAGAGAAAGGCTGTAGACCTGATTGGCGAGCATGTCGCTCAGCGAGCGCCTGATTCGCACACATTCGCCACGCACATCCGCCTCGTCAAACAAGAAGCGTTGACTGCTGTCGTCATATGCGTTCATGCCGTGGTGATACCGATGTTAGCGGGCGTGTAGGATAGCGGTATTAACGGACAAGCCCAATCGGATCCTTGAATGTCTGCTATTCGCCTTAGCTACCCACATGAGCTGGATGTTGCAAGCCGGCAGCGCGCACTTGGGCAACTGTCCGATCATCTGACCGAAATATTAGGCGCCGACGTGTCGGTCACTGAGTGGACGCTGCAATTTTCAGGCAAGGGCTTTGCCGGGACTGTATCAATGGCGCCACGTCACGTTGAGGGTGAGATAACGCTGGGGCTGATGATGCGCCCCCTTAAGGGCGTCATAGAGAGAGAAATCGAGGCGGGACTCCGACAATACTTGGATAATGCGTGAGGTTGGCTCGCCGCCTGCTTCAGCGCCTGCTGACCTGAGTCACTAGCTAGCCAGCGCCTTGACGCGAGCGTTCAGGCGACTTTTATGGCGCGCTGCTTTGTTCTTTTTAATAATGCCGCGGTTCGCCATTCGATCAATAACCGGCACAGCTGAGTCGAGCGCTGCTCGAGCGTTATCCGCGTCGCCTGTGTCCACTGCGGCAATCACTTGCTTGATTTTCGTGCGGACCAACGATCGAAGACTTGCGTTGTGTGCCCGGCGCTTGTCGTTTTGCCGTGCGCGCTTTCGCGCTTGGGGTGAATTCGCCACTCAGGGCCTCCACTGGGGTCAAAAAAGGTCGCGAATCATCTGAGATACGCTCTGTCTTGTCAACCGTGGCACCCGCCCGGGTCAACCGATCTAGGACGTTTTACCGCTTTACCAGCCCAACCAGATCAGAATCCAACCCAGAAGCGCGCAGCCAAGGGAAGCGCCCGCCTTATCGAGCCTGAAAAGGGCATATCCGTATCCGAGCGGAGGCAGTAACAAGGACACCATCCCCCAGGCGTACTCCTCTTGCCACGAGGTAATCAATAGCAATATCCAGCTGATGAGCAATGAGGCCGCGCCCAGTGTCATCAAAAATGAACTTGATGCTTCCATTTGAGCCCTCTGAGAGGTAGTTTGCCGAGCGGTGCGCAGGGTATCAGAAACCTTTTGGCAACGGCACACCAAGCGTTCATTAAGGTAGCGGCATGATGGAACCTTCGACGACGTCCCCGGAAGACCCCTTCGCAGAAATCAGGCCTTACTCTAATCTTGAGGCGCCGGCGGTGATGCAACGCCTGACGCAAGATGCCGAGCTCGCTGAAACCGTTGCCCGGTGGCGATTCCCGAGGCTACATGCCGCTCTTCCCGGTCTTGCGACCTTCGCCGGGAGTGTTTGGCTTAAAGTGGCCGCACACCGGTTGGCGACGGTGGAAGATCTGCAAAATTTGATCGCGCCCAATTTGTCGAGGATGATCAAACGAACGTCGCGTTTCTCTGTGAGCGGCATCGACGGGTTGGACCTGAGCCCCGCCCGCGTCTACCTCAGCAACCACCGCGACATTGTGATGGATCCCGCTTACGCCAATTACGCGCTCCATCGGGCGGGCGCTACCACACTGGCGATTGCCATTGGTGACAATTTGCTCTCCAAGCCTTGGGTTGCTGATCTGATGCGACTGAACAAAAGTTTCGTCGTGAAACGCAATGTGAGTGGCCCCCGTGCACTGTTGGCTGCTACCAAGCTCTTATCCCAATATATCCGCGACTCTGTTGGCAGCACTCGAAACCCAATCTGGATCGCGCACCGCGAGGGCCGGGCCAAGGACGGGCGTGACCTCACCGAGCCTGCGGTGATCAAAATGCTCGCCCTGTCCAGAGCGCGGGGTGAGGCGCCAGAGGGGGTGCTCTCTGAGCTCAATATTGTCCCACTGGTGATTTCCTATGAGGTGGATCCCTGCGATGCGCTGAAGGCCGCCGAGCTTGCCGCGGGCGAGGACTATGTCAAGGCAGAGTTTGAAGATGTGTCTTCTATTGCCCGCGGTATCACGGGCGAAAAAGGCTGCGTTCATCTCCACTTCGGAGAACCATTACCCGCAAACTTGTCCGTGGAGGGCGTGGTCGCGGCGGTGGACCAACAAATGGCCGAGCATTACAGGCTCTACCAAACAAATCGCTGGGCCTGGGAGTGGTTACACGGTGAGCGCTTGCCAAGTGCGATTGTATTTCACGAGGGATCGATGGCAGAGCAGTCGTTTCGGGCTCGCCTCGATAGCGTGCCGGATGAACATCGACGGTGGCTGTTGGCCATGTACGCAAATCCGGTGAGCCGCCGGTTGGCGCTTGATGCCAATGCGCAGGACGCATCATGTGATTGACCCGAAGGGCTGCAAGCCGAGATTCGTGCTGCGTATCAGAAGTTGACGGAGTCTCTGGATCTGGTGCCTCGTTGGGGCCAGCGGCAGATGATTGCCGAGGTGGCGAAAGCTTTGGCTGACCCCGACGCCGAGACCCCCCATCGCAGTGGTCGAGGCCGGAACAGGCACCGGCAAGACGATTGCCTATCTTGTGGCGGCACTGCCAATCGCGCGTGCTCGAGCGAAAAAACTGGTGGTGGCGTCAGCCACCGTGGCGCTGCAGGAGCAATTATTGTTTCGTGATCTTCCGGATGTCATGAAGCACAGCGGCCTGAGTTTTGATGCCGCGCTGGCCAAGGGCCGAGGCCGCTATGTGTGTTTGCTAAAACTTGACCATCAGCTGTCTGACCGCGGCGCTGATCCGCTGATACCCCTCTATCCTGACGAGTTTCTGGGTGCAGAGGAGGAGGTGGCCGGACCGATGCTCGATGAGATGATTCAGGCCTTGGGTGACGGCAGTTGGGACGGGGATCTCGACGCCTGGCCCGAGCAGCTGTCCGCGAGTGTTCGCAGGCTGATCACTACAGATCAAAGCCAATGCACTGGCAGGCGCTGCCCCCATATTGCCCAGTGCAGTTTTTTTCGTGCACGCGAAGGATTGGAGGAGGCTGACGTCATCGTCACCAACCACGATCTGGTGCTTTCTGATTTGCGGCTGGGTGGCGGCGTCATCCTGCCCGCACCGGAGGATAGCCTCTATGTCTTTGATGAGGGCCATCAGCTTCCTGCGAAGTGCCTCAACCAGTTTGCTCTTCGGTTTCATGCGGGCGGGACCCTGCAGGGGCTTCGGGACAGCGAGCGATGGCTGGCAGCGAGTACGGAAGCCTGGGTGGCGCAGGGTTTGGACGAGCGCCTTATTCCCGGCATGACGTCGTTGCTGGCTGACCTCATACAGCGTAGCGAAGACGTAGCAGAATTGCTCTGGCACTTACTGCCACCGGATGAGTTCGAGCGAGCAGAGCATCGGTTTCCCTATGGCCGCATTCCAGCAGATCTAGCGGAGCAGGCCGCAGGGCTTGTCGCACAGTGGGACCAACTGAATCGCGAGGCGACCCGGCTGGAGGCGGCACTGGACAATAATCAGAGCTCGAGAGCCTCCTCTGCCGAGGGCGCCACGGGTAGCACGATGGACCCGGATCTGAATCTCGCCAATGCTCAGGGCTTGGTTGCCAGAGCAGAACAGCAACTTGCGGTCTGGCGCGCCTTTGCCGATGCGCCAGGGGAGGGGCAACCCGGAGACGGATGGGCGCGTTGGTGTCATCACCGTGGCACGCCGCAGACCATCGAGTGTCAGGCGAGCCCGATACTTCCCGGTGAGCTATTGCATGAAGTACTCTGGCAGCGCGCCGCAGGCGCGGTGATTACCTCAGCTACCCTGTCTGCGCTCGGCACTTTTGAGCGATTTCGCGAGAGATCAGGTGTCCCGGCCAGCGCGCGATGGAAGCAGGTGGCAAGTCCCTTTGACCCGGGCAGGGCGACATTCTGCGTGCCGGCGATGACCGCTGAACCCGGCAGTCAGGATGCGCATACCCTTGAGTTGAGCGAGAAGCTCCCAGACCTGATAACAAATGATCAGGGCGTGTTAATACTGTTTACCTCCCGGCGTCAGATGGAGGCTGTACTTGAGCAAATCGAGCCGGTACTCCCTCATCATGTGTTGGTTCAGGACCGGATGAGTAAGAACCGCTTGCTCAACGAGCACAGGGCGCATATCGATAAGGGCGAGCCCTCCGCAATCTTTGGTTTGGCAAGCTTCTTTGAGGGTATCGATTTGCCGGGCGAGTATTGTCGGCATGTGGTCATCGCCAAGTTGCCTTTTGCGGTGCCGGATGATCCGATTGCGGCAGCACACGCCGAACTTTTGGAAGCGCAGGGACGGGACCCTTTTATGGAGATCAGTGTTCCTGATGCGGCGCAGAAGTTGGTGCAGGCCAGTGGACGGCTGCTGCGAACCGAGGAAGACGAAGGTCGAGTCACCCTCATGGACACGCGATTAGTCAGCCGACGCTACGGTCGCAGTATCCTCGACAGCTTGCCCGCTTATAAGAGGGAGCTTGGCTGACCGGGGCGCCTGGATCTAAACGTGCGCCGCGTGCTGATTTGAAGGCGCGGTTTGTGCGGCGATGTGGACAACACTGCAGTAGACGATCCCGGTAGTAGGTCGGAGCAGTAGAGGTACGAGTAGTATGAAAGTATAAACTTGCTCAATTAAGTGTGTAGCCGGATGGAAAAGGGGGTGACGACGTGGAACTGGAAGGTCCCCGGACCGCAATTGCGGCGCAACTGATCGACCTGGAGGCGGCGCTGCGTCAGCTCAATCTGTGGTCGGATGAGCCGCCATCACAGGAAGCGCTGAGTTCAGAGCAGCCGTTTGCTATGGATTCACTTGAGTTTGAGGAGTGGCTGCAGTTTATCTTTCTACCCACTATTTATGACGTGCTCGACTCGGGCAGCGCATTGCCGGAGCGCTGCGCAATTGCCCCGATGGCTGAGGAGACGGTGGGCAAGAGAGCGTTGCCGACGGAGCCCTTGATCTCAACCCTCCGCGAACTCGACCAATTGATCACAAATCTGGAGTAGCGGCAGTCCGCCATAAAAAAACCCCCGTCGTAGCCGGGGTCATTATGGTGTTTATCCCGGCTCAGGGTCTAGAACTGCACCCGCTTGGTAAAGCCTCCGTCGACCACCACGTTAGCGCCCGTCGTAAACGCCGAACGGGGACTGGCCAGAAACGCCACGGTATCGGCGATTTCATAGTTGGTACCCATTCTGCCCATCGGAATACTGGCGACCGTCGCGTCATAGAAATCGGTCATGTGGGTTTTGATCTGCTCCCAGGCGCCACCCTCAAAAAAGATTGGGCCGGGGCTGACGGCATTGACCCGCACGCCCGACGCTGCCAGCGCTTGCGATAGATTGCTGGAATAGTTCAGCAGCCCCGCTTTAATCGCGCCGTAGGGGCTAGGTCCCGCAAAGGCCTCTACCGCCGCTGTGGTAGAGATGATGACAATAGCACCCGACTCCGACTTGGAAAGATGCGGTGTGGTCAGCTCAACGCCACGCCAGGTTGCCAACATGTCTGACTCAAAGTTGGCACGCCATCCGGCTTCGGAGCTGTCCGCGCCGCCGGCAGAGACATTGGGTACAAAAATATCAATGCCGCCTAGCGTATCGGCACACTGGTTAACCCAGGCTTCCATCGATGCGGCGTCAGTAACGTCTACCACGCTGCCACAGGCCTTCACGCCTTTAGCGGTGAGTGCGGCGACGGTCTCTTCCACCTCGGCCTCATTCCGTGCGCAGATACCAACGTGACAGCCTTCATCTGCCAGCGTCTCGGCGATGGCGCGGCCAATACCTTTGGTTGAGCCGGTGATCAGGGCCACTTTATCTTTCAGTTGCAGGTCCATTATTTTTCTCCTTGGTTTTATGTCATTCGGTTCGGTGCTGATGCGTGGCGTTTCGTTATCGTCCAGTGAGGGCTAGGACGGTGAGAGCGCCATGAATTCCTTCAGTGCTTCGCCCTTAGAGCATACCCAGCTTTCCAGCGCGGTGATGCGTTTGAAAAAGTGTCCCACAATATATTCATCGGTTGTCGCAATGCCACCGTGTAGCTGAATCGCCTCTTGAGACACTTTCCTACCCACCGTGGTCGCTTTCACTTTTGCCGCCCGGGCAAAGCGCGCCGCGTCGTCACGACCACTATCAGCGGCGTTGCAGGCGGCGTAAATCAGTGAGCGCGTGAGCTCCGTCTGGATCAGCATGTTGGACATGCGGTGTTGCAGCGCCTGAAAAGAAGCCAGTGGCTGTCCAAACTGCACGCGCTGCCTGGTGTAGTCCACGGTGGTGTCGAGTGCAGCCTGTGTCGCGCCCAGCGTCTCGGCGCTACTCAGTGTCATCGCCAGCGCCCGGTAAGCCTCGAGTGCGTCCGCGGCAGGTTGCCCTTGAAGCAGAATGTGGTCAGCCCCGAGCACGAGATCGAATCGGCAGCTCATTCCGCCCCGTCCGTCATGGGTGGGGAAGCGCTCACACTCAACGCCATCGGCCGTGGTTGGGACCAGCACCCAGGCCAGGCCGTCCTCGCTTTGCGCCAGCACCGTTAAATGGGTGGCAGAGGCGCCGGCGCTGATCCAGTGCTTCGCGCCTGTGAGATGCCACCCCCCCGTCGTTTTGGGTAAGCGTGGTAGCGGGTGAGAGTCGCGAAGCCGTCTCAGCCTCGTCAATGGCTACAACCGGTATCAGTTCTCCCTCGGCCACTCGAGGTAACAGATTTTCTTGCTGTTGGCTGACACCTATAATGGCGTGCGTTGCTGTCAGTGCGTCGATCAGGGGTTCGGTGACAAGGAACTGACCACACAGCTCGGCCAGTATGGCCATCTCGCGGGTGCCCATTCCCAGTCCACCAAACTCCTCCGCGACTGGGAGCGCCAGCCAGCCCATTTCGGCAAAAGCCTGCCACTGGTCTGGGTCGCTGTAGACCCCCCCGGCAATCCGCTCCCGTCGCTGGTTGAAGTCGTAGCTGTCGCGCAGGTAACGCTCCGCCGCATCCTGCAGCAGGGTCTGGTCCTCTGTCATGTGTGCCGACATGGATCAGAGTCCCAGTACATGCTTGGCGATGATGCCGCGCTGAATTTCAGCGGTGCCGCCGTAAATCGTGGTGGCGCGACTGTTGATGTATTCAGCCATGGTGGTCACCGATTCGGCGGGCGCGGCGGTGTCGCCGGTGTAGTCAGGCGCTAGTACCTCGCTTTGCCAGGGCATGGCGCTCTGGCCGGCCGCTTCGATCAGGAGTTCGGCGCAGCGCTGGCCCAGCTCTGTACCCGATACCTTCACCAGAGACGACAGCGCGCCTGGATTGTCCCCCGCAGACAGGCTGCCCTTGATGCGCAGTTCTGTCTGTTCCAGTGCCATGACATCGATCTCGGTCTCTGCCACTCGATAGGCGTAGGTCGGGTCATCGATGGCGCGACAGTTGGGGTTCGACAGGGCGCGTTGGAGTTTGCCTAACTGTTTTTTCAGCTCGATGGTGAAATGCTGCCCGCCGCGCTCAAACTCCAGCAGATACTTGGCCACCGTCCAGCCCTGGTTTTCTTCACCCAGCAGGTTGGCAACGGGGCACACGGACGTTCTCGAAAAACACCTGGCACTGCTCGACTTCGCCATCGAGGCTTGGGAAAGGGGCCACCGTGATACCCGGGGTGGCCATATCGATCAACAGAAAGCTGATCCCCGCCTGTGGTTTCACGTTCTTGTCTGTGCGCACTAGACAGAATATCCAGTTGGAGTGGTGTGCCATGCTGGTCCAGATCTTGGTGCCGTTCACCACGTATTCGTCACCATCACGGTCCGCTGTTGTTTTTAAAGAGGCAAGATCCGAGCCGGAGCCGGGCTCGGAATAGCCCTGGCACCAGACATCATCACCCGAGATAATGCCGGGCAGAAATTGGGTTTTCTGCGCCTCGGTACCAAAGTGCATCAGCATGGGCCCGAGCATCTGCACGCCCATCATCACCGGGTTGGGGGCGTTGGCCAGCTTGCACTCCTCGAGAAAAATATAGCGTTGCTGAATATCCCAGCCGGTGCCGCCATGCTCCATCGGCCACTCCGGCGCGCCCCAGCCTTTAGCGTGCAGGATGCTCTGCCATTGGCGACCCGCTTCGAAATCGGAGAACACGCTGGTCGTGCGTTCGCCCGCCCGGACGAGCTCGGGGGTCAGCGCCTCTTTCAGAAACGCCCGAATGGACGCTCTAAAAGTCTCGTAGTCAGTGGGAATGGGGTTGGATGCATTCACGGTGCGTGTCCTCTCGGTCCGGTGCTCAGCTAAGCTGAATACTCTGTTTCTTCAATTGCGCTCTCAACGCCGCCTTCTGGATTTTACCCGATGGCGTTTTCGGCATTTCCGCTACGACAGATAGCCACTGTGGCCATTTCTGCTTGGCCAACTGTTGCTCAGCACATAGCTCGGCCAAGTTTGCCAAGGTGGGTGCCTCATCTCCGTAAATCGTGACAAAAACCGCCACACCCTCGCCCAATCGCTCGTGCGGTGCTGAAACAGCTGCCGCCTCAGCCACTGCGGGGTGAAGCAGCACGATCTCTTCGATTTCTCTGGCCGATAAATTCTCGCCGCCGCGAATGATAATGTCTTTTTTGCGATCCGTGATGACGATGGCCCCAGAGTCGAGGAGTTGTCCGATGTCACCGGTTTTAAAGAAACCCTCCTCGGAAAACGCGGCGGCGTTCTGCTCCGCGTCCCGATAGCCCTGCATCATCGCGGGCCCTCGCACCCAGATCTCTCCATCGGCGTTCCGGCCCACGTCCTTGCCATCGTCATCGCAGATTTTGACTTCATAGTTGAAGACCCGACCGTCGGTCTCAGCGGCTAACTGGGTTTCATCGTTTGCCACAAATCCAACCGTGACCAAAGGCACTTCAGTAGAGCCGTAAACGCGCACCGCGCGGCAGTTGGCCAGCACCTCACTGGCTTCATAAATCAATGCAGAGGGCACCGCCGCACCGCCGCAGGCGAACAGCCGGAAGCTCGGCAGATCCTTGCCCTGATGATGGCAGGCGTCTACCAGTTCACGCAGAAAAGGGGTAGCACTGACGCAGGTTGTAGCCTCGTGTGTTTCGATGAGCTCCACGGCGCGGCTCACCACCCAGCTTTCCATGAGCAGCACTTTTGTATTGGTGAAAAAGGGTAGCTCGATCCCGTTAACGTAGCCTGTGACGTGGGTCACCGGGGACGGCATCAGCATCATATCCCGGTCATCCAAGCCCCATGCGATCACGCCGTTGTCCAGCGCTTTGGCGAGGGTGTTATGACTGTGACGCACAGCCTTGGGGTTGCCGGTGGTGCCCGAGGTATAGAGCACGACCTTGGTGTCGTCGGGATCCACTGACGCGACGTCGGCCAATCCGTTGCCACCACGCGCCATCACGTCCTTAAAACGCAGTACATCCTCAGTCAGGCCCTCATCGCCCCCACAGCAGACTACGTGCCGCAGGTGGGGCAGACCGGAGCGTAACTCACGAATCATCTCAACATAATCAAAGCCGCGAATGCGATGCGGTATGAACAGTATCTCGGTTTTGGCATCGCCCAGAATGAAGCCCAGTTCTTTGCCGCGATAAATCGGTACCACCGGGTTGATGACCAGCCCGCAAATCGACGCGGCGATCGCCAACGGCACTGATTCGGGGATGTTGGGGAGCTGAAAGGTGAGCGTGGCGCCCGGTTTGACGCCTAGCTGCTGAATCCCTTTGGCAAGTTGGTTTGCCTGTTGCCACGCCTCCGCAAAGGACAATCTAACGCCCGAGTCGAACAGCAGCGCCGTGTCATCGGGTCGCGAGGACGCGCGCTCTTGCGCGAGTGCCGCCAGTGTCGTGTCCCTGAACGATGTGTCTGTGATGAGATTCACTGATTCCCCAGCCTGTTACTCGCCATTGGTGTTGTTATCACGAGAGGGTGCGCACATGAGGGCGCTCCATACCCGCCACCGTCACCACAGCGGCGTCTATACCCGTCGAGTGTGGTTTCTGTTGGCGGTCGATGACTATATAGTATGGGCGCCGTTTAAAACAAACCAGCCCGCTTGTTTATCCGTCAGCTAGCATTCTGTATTGGAGGCGCTGAGACGAAACGCGGGCGATCGAAGTGCCAGGGGAATTTCATGATAGGTCCGAGTGAGAAGAGCGCGCGCATATTGGGTGAGTTAAAGGCCTTTATGGCAGAGCATATCTACCCCAATGAGGCAGCTCACCAGGAGGCGCTTGCGGGCGCGGACAATCGCTTTGCATCCATGCCTCTGGTGGAGTCGCTGAAGGACAAGGCCCGTACCGCAGGGCTCTGGAATCTTTTTGTGCCGCCCGAGTACGCTGAGTACAGTGATCATGATGGTATGAGCTTTCTGGATTACGCCCCGCTGGCTGAAGAGATGGGGCGGGTTATCTGGTCACCTGAGGTCTTCAATTGTAACGCCCCGGACACGGGCAATATGGAGGTGCTGATGAAGTTCGGCACCGAATCGCAAAAGGCCGCGTGGTTGCAGCCCCTGTTGGCGGGCGAGATTCGCTCCTCCTACGCCATGACTGAACCACAGGTTGCCTCAAGCGATGCGACCAATATCCAGCTCGATATCCGTTGTGATGGCAACGAGTGGGTGCTCAATGGCCACAAGTGGTTTATCACTGGTGCGCCCTACGAGCGTTGCAAAATCTTCATTGTGATGGGCAAGAGTGACGCAGAAAATCCGAATAGGCATCTGCAACAAACGCAGATTCTGGTGCCCAAAAACACACCCGGGGTCGAGGTTTTGCGACCGCTAACCACCTTGGGATATGACGATGCGCCAATCGGCCACGCAGAGGTCACCTTCACTGACGTCCGCGTACCCGCGGAGAATCTTCTCCTGGGCGAGGGCAGGGGGTTCGAAATAGCCCAGAGTCGACTCGCTCCGGGTAGGATGCATCACTGTATGCGATTGATTGGTGCAGGTCAGCGCTGCCTTGAGCTCGCTTGCCAGCGCGTGGAAGACCGCGAAACTTTTGGTAAAAAACTCAGCCAACATCAGTCCATCAGGGAGAACATTGCCAAGAGCTATGCCGAATTGGAAATGGCCCGCTTACTGGTGCATAAGACCTGCTGGCATATCGACACTCACGATGTCAAACCGTCAATCGAATTGATTTCGGCAACCAAGATCAGCGTGCCACTCATGATTCAGGTGATTATTGACCGGTGTATGCAAATGCACGGCGCGGGCGGTCTGACCGAGGATTGGTGTATGGCCGAGCAGTTTAATTATGCAAGATGGTGTCGACAGGCCGACGGTCCGGATGAGGTCCATCAGATGGCGCTGGGCAAACGCATTATTCAGCAGTATGTCGAGGGTTAAGCCCGACCGGGTGAGCCCGCTGCGAATTGAAACCGTGGTGCCGGGTTTGAGGGTAAGCAGGTGGGTCTACTGCAACGAGATCCAATCATGAAGGGGGAACTAAAAAGTGACTGATGACGAAAAGATGGCTTTTGTGCAGGAGTTGTATGCGATTTCGGGTGCCGGCGATTTTGACACTGCTGAAACGATGCTGACGGATGATTTTTTTATTATCGAAGCTGAAGGTTTGCCGATGGCGGGGGAGTTCCGCGGCAAGCGAGCACTGCGCGATTTGTATTCCCATGTTTTTGGTACCTTGAAGGTCGCAGACCTTGAGCCAGAGGTAATGACGGTCGGCGGAGACTATGTGGTCAACATGGTGTCGTTTCGATTTGAAAATCCTGATTTAGCGCCAGCGAGATTGGCTGAGTTGTTCCGATTCCGTGACGGAAAAATCTGCGAGATTCGACCTTATTACTTTGATCCCAAGCCCCTCGTAGATGCTTGGGCGTACTACAGCGCTGGCTGACACGATATCCACTGTCGCACTAAAAAGCCCCGCATGGCGGGGCTTGCTCCTTACTGGGCCGGCTTAGCTCAAATATTTATCAATGGTCTGATGCAAATGCCGGATCCGGCTTTCCTGATAGCTGGCCAGAATGACCTTCCCGGTCGCTGAGTTTTTCATGCCCTTTTGCACCGCTGGCAGATTGGCGTCGTCCTGATCAAAAACGCCGCCGAGTGACCCTAATGCTTCGTGGGATGCAAAGGGCTGATCAGCGGGTATCACTGTGCAGGGGACTGCGGCTGGACGCTCGCTACCTTTGGGGAAACGGAGCAGAATGCGCACGTCGAAGATGCAGCTGTCCGGGTCATTGCCATTGGGCAGGAAGCGGTACAGGATGTTGCCGCCGTAGCCGATCCAGACTTGGAAGTTCGGGAACAGGCTGTAGAGAATCGCATCCTGAAGCTCGGCCATCGTGGGGTCATCGAATTGCTCCCCGGCCGCTTCTTCAAACATCTCTCTATTCATCTGTGCTACGTATTCGCGAGCACTTTGGCCGTCTTGCATTTCGACGCCTTCATCACTGTCTGTTGCCATGCGGCCCGACAGCTTGAGGATGTCGCGGGTGATTGTTTCTTCCGAAACATTGCTCAGGTGTGGGCTGGCTACGCCCATTGGCGTCACTGATCGACTGACGTTATCTCCCCAGCAGTCGTACTGCGAGTTGGCATCGCCGGTGAAGGTAAGGATTTGCTTGTGGGTTTCCACGGTGTGCCAGGACTCCATGAAGGCCTCGGCGCCCACTTTCCAGTTGCAGTTCATCACGCGTTGTACGTGCACGCCCGTGAAATACTCCTCCAGTGGAAAGCGCTTGAAATGGTCTGGCAAGACATCCATGTAGTCTTCGAGGGGTGGCGCATCCTGATCAAAATTGATGAACACGAAGCCACCCCATGTCGCGACTTTGACCTGTGGCAGGCTCATGTCGCGGCCTTCGATGTGCTCGAAGTCCCACTGATTGGGGATGCCCTGGAACTGTCCGTTCAGATCCCAGGTAGCGCCGTGGAAGGGACAGCGGAATTTATCGACAGAGCCCGACTCGTCGCGCAGGCATCGCCCGCGATGTCGGCACGAATTAATGTAGCCTTTGATCTCGCCAGAGGGTGTTCGGGTGACGATCACACTGCGGTCGATGATCCAGTAGACGTGGTGATCACCGGGCTCGGGGATCTCCTCTTCTCGACAGGCCATCTGCCAGACGCGGGGCCACATCTCCTCTTTTTCTTTGTTGAAGAACTCTTGACTAATGTACCGGTCAACCGAGAGATCCTCATCGCCCATATCAGGGTTATTCTGAATCCGCAGATATTCGGGGACATCGACGGTCTCCAGATCAAGCAGGTCCTGCCAGGTCGTGCCGACGAACCGGCCGCCATCTCCCTGTTGCTTTTGTTCCGCGTTTGCCATGGTTAATCCTTCTAAATTTCGCTTGAGTTAACGAAACGCGCTCAGCGCGCGAGAATGTTCACGCCACTGATACCCGGTGCGCCGTACACATGGGTATAGCCGACTTTGGGCTCGTTGGGTACCTGTCGCGCACCGCCATCACCCCGCAGTTGCACGCAAATTTCGTGAACCTGTCTGAGTCCCGAGGCGCCAACGGGTTCTCCATTCGCGAGGCAGCCACCATCGGTATTGACGGGCAGCCGCCCGCCGATTTCAGTCACCCCGTCGGCCAGCCATTGTTCTTGCTCGCCATGATCGCAAAAGCCGTTTTCCGCCATGTGCATGATTTCTGCGCCGACCTCAGTGTCTTGAAGCTGGGCAACATCAATATCTTTCGGCCCCACTCCGGCCAGCTCAAAAGCGGCCTGCGAGGCGGTAACCGTCGGTGAGTCTGCGACTTCTGGCGGTTGGGCGGGACTGAAGACCTCAAAACTGCCGTAGTTTCGGGAGCGCACCACCGCGGTTTTCAAATACACAGGCCGCGGATGAAATTCGTGAGCGATATCGGCACGGCAGACGATGAGCGCACAGCCGCCCTCAGCCGGTGAGCAAAACATATATTTGTTGAGCGGCTCACTGACCATGGGTGCATTGTCGATCTCTTCCCACGACAGCGCTGTCTGGCGCCACGCGGTCGGGGTCAATGAGCCGTTGCGGAAGGCTTTCTCCGCCACGCGGAGCAGTGTTTCTCGTGAGATGCCATGGTCGTGCATGTAGCGCTGTATCTTCATGCCGAAATACTGGGTGGTCAGCATCAGGCCGGTCTCGCCGTACCAGTCGTCGAGCCCCCAATCGGCGGGCTGTGGGTTGAAGGCACCGCGATCGTGTTTGTCAAAGCCGACTACGAGGCCGACGTCGTATTGGCCGCTTTTGATCGCCGAGTAGGCAGCGTTCAGAGAGCTGCCCCCTGTCGCGCAACCATTTGCCACATTGGTGAACTGGAGCCCGGTCAGGCCGAGTAAATTGACCAGCGAGTCGGCGTTGCCGCTGTCCTGGCTGCCGCCAAAGGCAAATTCCATGCGTTTAAAGTCGGTGCCTGCGTCGGCGAGTGCTGTCCGGGCTGCGGCCGCACCTTGCTCGAGGCCGGACATGCTCGGGGTTCTGCCAAAGGGGTGCATCCCCAGTCCAACAATTGCCACATCCATTAGTGTTGCTCCTCTGCAGCGCAGAACTGGAAGGTCAATAGGTCAGTACCTTCCTCATCTTTGCGCACGGTGATCATTTCCATTTTCATTGGCATGCCGATAGTGAGTTGCTCCCGCGTATTCTCACGCAGGCGACTCTCTACTTTGAGACCGCACGCCAGCTCGATATAGCCGACCCCGTAGGGTGTGAAAGTCTCCGGTGTCTCATCGGTATGGTAAGGAGTTTTGGGCATGAACGACTGTATTGTCCAGGTCCACAGCGTGCCTTCGTTGCCAAGATCAGCGGGGGCCATGTTTTGGCCTGAGCAGGCGCGGCAGGCAGATTGGCTAGGAAATGCGTGCTCTCCACAGTCTAGGCAGCGGCTACCGATCAGGCTGGGCGTGTCTGCCGGCCAGCTGAACAGCCCCTCATGTAGCGGTTTGGCGTTGGACATGGCGGTACCCCAAAATGATTTGCGAATCGGCTTATGCGAGGGCTCAGAGCCGCTCGGGCTGGTCGCTTTATAAAAATCAGTCTAGGATACAGCCGACAAAAAAAGCAAGCCGGATTGTTTGCCACGAGCGCCGCACTCACGATGTGGCCGCAGACTTGGAGCCGCTCCTGCAAGCATAGGAAGAATCACGGGGAACAGCATGACAGCAAGGAAAGCGGGCGGCACGTCGGGCGCGATAACCGCCACTCGGCGAGCCGGCGCCAAATCCAGCCGACGGAGCGCCGCAGGACATGTCGGCGATGGCTGGCAAGCGGAAAAGAGCGCGCTGACCCGTCAGGCTATTCTCGAGGCTGCTGTTCGCTGTTTTGTAGAGCATGGCTACGCCAATACGACAACGGCGATGATCGCTGATGAAGCCAGCGTCTCCCGCGGCGCGATGATGCATCACTTCCCTTCTCGTTCGGCGGTGATGAATGCCGTGGTGGGCTATTTGCACGTCAGGCGGCTGAACGAATACCGCGCGTTGATGACTGATATTGATTCTCCCGATCAGACTCTGACTCGCGCCGCGATTCGGGTGTCTGTGGAGAACGCTTGGAAGTACGTCAATCTGCCTTCATTTATCGCTTATCAGGAGCTACTGGGCGCGGCACGTACGGATCCGGAACTGGCCGAGGCAGTCGGAGAGGTGGAGCGTGATTTTGAACGGGAGTTCTTGAAGACCGTTCGCTCGGTCTTTCCGCACTGGAAGCAAGTGAAATCGCTGCAGGCGGCACACGAACTGGTGCAATTTGTGATGCAGGGCATGGGCGTGGCACATCGCTCATCCAACCGCGAGCAGCGCGCAAAACGGGTGATCGAGACGGTCACGGATCACCTTGAGCGGATTTATCTGGCTGATACCAGTGACGAGGCAAGCTAAGTCAGCTCTGAAGGCAGGCATTTTGATGCTCGGGGCTTAAGTGAATGTGGGTATTGAGGGGGTAAGTATGGGAATGGTAGACGGCAAGATCTGCCTCGTGACCGGCGGCGCGTCTAACCCAGGGTTGGGCCATGCGATTGCGCACAAGCTAGCGAGTGAGGGTGCCACCGTCATCGTGACCGATGTGGACGGTGAAGGTGCCGCGCGAACGGCGGCAGAAATTCAGGAGGCGGGCGGTCAAGCCCAGGCTTGGCAGCAGGATGTGACGGACGAGGCGGTGTGGGACAGCACGATGACCCGCATCCGTGAAGAGCATGGGCGATTGGACGCCCTTGTTAACAACGCGGGTATCGCGATACTAAAGACCTTACCCGAACTCAGTTTGGCCGATTACAACCGGCAGATGCTGGTCAACATGACCAGTGTTTTTCTCGGCACCCAAAAGGCGATCGCAGTAATGCGCGAGACCGGTGTGAAAGGATCCATCATCAACATGTCATCCGTGGCGGCGCTCGTAGGCGTGCCCGCATGTAGCGCTTATGCGGCAGCAAAAGGAGGCGTGATCGGCTTTACCAAGACCATTGCCGCCGAGACGGCCGCTGAGGGTATTCGTTGCAATACAATCCACCCGGGGCTGATCGACACCAATATGCAACGCCAGTCCTCGGTGGATAACCCCGAGGAGTATGTGAAGCTGAATGCTGCAGTACCCATGGGATACATGGGGCCGCCGCAAACCATTGCGGATGCGGCGCTGTTTCTAGTATCTGATTTATCCACTTACATGACGGGCGCCCAGATGGTGATCGATGGCGGCCTGATCAATCAATAAAACGGCGCTAGGCGATTCATTTGCGAGCGCAATGAGGGGAGTACCGACTATGAGTGACCAGCATTTTGAGGACCAACAGGGCATTCGCGCTTTGCTGGAGCGATATTGTGAGGGCGTGAATCAGCGAGACGCGGCAGTGTGGGGATCCACGTGGGCAGAAGATGCCGTGTGGGAATTGCCGCACCTTGATATGGAAGGCCTTCAGGGTCGAGAAACCATTGTGGGAGCATGGCTTGAGGCGATGAAAATGTTTCCTTTCGTGAATATGATGGCGATGCCGGGAGTCATTGCCGTCGATGGTGAGCGCGCCACCATGCGCAGCTATACGGACGAAGTGGCGGTGATGCAGGATGGCACCGAGTTACGGCCCCGGGGTCAGTACGACGATGAGTGCGTCAAGGTCGACGGCGAGTGGAGGTTCAGTCGCCGCGTCTTCAAGGTCCTGCACGGCGAGTAAAGCGGCTCGGGCGTTTTAGACGCCCGGCAGTCCTGCGGTAGAGCCGCCATCAATGACGATCTCTGAACCTGTGACAAATCGCGCCTCCTCAGAGGCGAGGTAAATCACTAGCGAAACAATTTCTTCCATGCTGCCCAAGCGGCCCATCGGCGCGATACCTTCCAGCATGCCTCTCGCGGCAGCGGGGTCAGGCGCGCCGTCAATAGCGCCTTGAATCAGAGGTGTTTCAATGACCCCAGGGTGGATCGAGTTGCAGCGAATGCCGGTTTTGGTTTTTGCCAAGTGCACAGCCGTCGATTTGGCCAGCAGCCGCAGCGCGCCCTTGGTGGTCGAGTAGGTGACATCGCCCGCCAGTGCGAGCATGCCGTTAATCGAACTGTTCAGGATGATCGAACCGCCACTCCCATCAGGATTGGCCTTCATCAGCTCGATGCTTGCCTTGATCGCGAGCATCATGCCGGTCAGATTAATGTCGACAAGGGTTTTCCAGGCATCGACTTCGACCGTCTCGATATCACTGTCACCCGCATTGGTGCCGGCGTTGGAAAATGTGACGTCCAGCCTTCCGTGCTGTTCTCGAATGGCCGCCTTGACGGCCTCCCAGCCCTCAACGTTTTGCACCGCGCGCTGGATGAAGGTTGCGCCCGTATCAATTGCTATCTGATTTCCTGCCTCGATGTTGTTACCGGTAAACACGACCTTCGCCCCCTCGCGGGTCATTCCCTGTACAGCGGCCTTGCCGATGCCGTTGGTGCCGCCGGTGACGAGGGCAACCTTGTCCTGCAGTCTGTTATTCACTGATGCTCTCCTTCAGCCTGACTTGCGAGGAACAATGGGACGATACGCCTGTCGGCAATGTTCTCTACCTTGTTTTTGCCTTCGACATGGGTTTCTTCCCAGTCAAGGCAGCGGTTACGCCCCGGTCGGTATGTATCAATCACGTTATTATTTTGGTCCTGCGACGCCGACCAAGGTTAGGTAGGGCGCTGTAAAAAAGCAAGCACGCTTGACTTTTTCTGTGGCGAAACCTAGGTTGGCGGCTACGCAAAATTGTCGCAAAAGCGATGTTTTTGCGTCGAGTCAGACAAAATATTTGGGGGTCACTATGAGTACCGTCAGCGTGTTTGTTCGTATTCAGCTCAGTGCGGAGGGCGCGCCCGCTTATGCGGAGGCAGCCAAGGCGGTCGTGGCCGCAACGCGAGAAGAGGACGGCTGCGAGTGGTATGGTATTGCGTCAGATGTGACTGGCACCCCTGCGTGGTCTGGATTTCTGAGCAGTGGGCCTCTCAGGCGCACCTCGATGCGCGCTTGAGGACGTCTCACGTGGCAGCCTTTTTGGAGGCCTGTGCCGCGCTTGAAATATTGGATATGGAAGTGCGTCGTTACGAGGTCAGCTCAGTGGGTGATCTGGTGATGCCGGAGTAGCGATGGCGTAGGAGAAAAAAGATGACTGTAGACACCAAAATTCAATATAGCCGCATGGCCGGTCGTCTGATCGATCACGTCGCCAATGGGACGACGGATTGGGCTGAGGGCACCATGGAGGTGCCCTCCACTGAGTATACGGATGCCGAGCAGTGGCAGCATGAGATGGACTGCATCTTTAAAAGCCTGCCGATTCTGGTGGGGGTGACTCAAGAGATCCCCAACCCGGGTGACTTTCGCACCCTTGAGATCCTGGGTATCCCGCTCTTGATCGCCCGGCAGGCAGATGGCTCGGCCAAAGTGCTGATGAATGTGTGTACCCACCGCGGCATGCAGCTCACTTCAGAGCCCTGCGGCAATCAAAAATTATTCAGTTGCCCCTACCACGGTTGGACTTTCAAATCGGATGGCGCCCTGCGTGCCATTGCCGATGCGCCGAAGTTCGGCGACGTATGTGAGGGGGCCAGGGATCTGGTGCAGTTCCCCTGCCACGAAGAGGGCGGATTGATTTTTGCTGTGCTGGATGCCGAGAGCGATGTCGATATTCGCGCTTACCTCGGTGCCATGATGGACGACGTTGCGAAGAAGGGTATGGATCAGTGGACGTATGTCGGCCACCGCATCATCCACGGACCCAACTGGAAAGTCGCTTATGACGGCTATCTGGAGGGTTATCACTTTAAGGCCGCCCACCCCGAGACCATCGAGCCCAGAACGTTTACCAACGTAATGGAGTACGACGCGCACGGGCCTCATCAACTGGTTGGGTTTGCTGCAAAGAACGTGCTGGAGCTGGGGGACGTCGACCGGGACGAGCTCTGGCAGCATGAAACCAAGGGCTTTGACTTCATCCGGCTGTTCTTCCCGAACGTGTCGATCTTTATTGCGCCGGAAATCACACAGGTGGCGCAGATGATCCCGGGCCCGGGCCCGATGGAAAACACTACCATTTTGCACTTTCTTCACCCGACCCCGCCCGAGAACGATGAGGACGTTGCAGCGCGCATAGAGATGGCGGATTGGCTGCGTAATGTGGTGCAGGAGGAGGACTACAATGTGGGCCTGAAACTGCAGCAGGGCTTGGAGACCGGGCTGATGAAGAGCGTGTTGTTTGGCCGCAATGAGCGGGGCAACCAGTATTTTCATCGCTGGGTGAAGTGGTACAGCGAGGGAGATACCAACGTCCCAAAACCCGCGCTCTGACCCTGGCGCGACTCGCTCGGCTCTGCATCACCGAGCGCTATCCAGAAAACGAGTTACAAAGACTGATAACGAAAAAGGGCCCTCACAGGGCCCTTTTTTATCTGGGTGCGTCGCCCGGCTTGATATGAGCTAGTCGCGCAACTTTGGATGTGTGAACCGCCCGACAGCGATCGCGCGAGTTCGTCTTAAAGCTTCAGCATCAACTTGCCTTCGTTGCCGCCGGTGAAGAGCAAGTTGTAGGTATCCAGGCAGTTCTCGATGCCCTCGTTGATGTGCTCGCGGAACTTGATCTTGTCATCCTTCACCCACTCACTGAGGGCTGCTTGCCCTTCCTCGATCCTGTGGTAGTGGTCGCTGACCAAATAGCCTTTGACCGTGATGGTTCGCGCCAGAATCTGCCAGTAGTTGTAGGGTCCGGGAACGGGTTCCGTGGCGTTATAGGTGCTGATCGTGCCGCAAAACAGCAGCGTGGAGTCCTTGTTCATGTTGAGTAGCGCTGCATCGAGAATTTCGCCGCCCACATTGTCGAAGTAAAAATCGACGCCCTCGGGGCTAGCGGTGCGGATCGCCGCCTCCATGTCGCCGGCGGTGCGGTAGTTGATGCAGTCGTCAAAACCTAGCTCGTCGACGACCCATTGGCATTTCTCCTCTGTGCCGGCGATGCCCACAACCCGCAAGCCCATGAGCTTCGCAATCTGCCCGCCGACAGAGCCCACCGCGCCCGCGGCCGCGCTCATCAGCATGGTCTGTCCGGCCTGTGCTTGCCCCACATCCGCGATGGCGAAATAGGGCGTGAGCCCGACGGCGCCGAGAATGTTGACATAATAGTGAAGCGGGAAAGGATTGTCGTCCGGCACCTTGGTGCAGAAATCGACGGGGATGGTGCTGTGGGTCTCCCATCCGCCGAGGCCAAAGACATAGTCACCGGCTTTGATGTTGTCGCTGCCGCTCTCCAGCACCTCGCCAACCACCGTGGCGCGAACAGGGTCCCCGATCGGGATGGGCGGTAAATAATTGGGGATGTCAGACATCCAGCCGCGAATCGCGGGGTCGAGGGAGATGTAGTGGTTTTTCACCAGGAGCATGCCCGGCCCGGTCTCCGGGATCGGCGCCTCCTGAAGACTCACCTCGGAGGAGTCCGGCATCCCCTCGGGGCGTTTTGCCAAAATCCATTGCTGTTTATTACCGTGGCTCATGCTGACCTCAGCGAGGAAAAATGGGTGAGCCGAGAGCCTAGCGAGGGCGAAAAAAATAAGCAAGCAAGATGGTTTTTTTCAGAAAACGCGGTGCTAACATTTCGGTTGCGAGTCAATTTCGCCCGCAATAACTCACCGAACAGGAGACTGGAGTGACGGATTTTCATCCTGCCCTCGCCGACGCAGAGCTTGCAAACAACGACAGTCGCGCAGTGACCCTCAACGGGATCAAGGTGCTGGTCTGTCGCGCAGGGGGAGAGCTCTACGCAGTAGAAAACCGGTGTACGCACCAGGAGGCTGAGCTCGAGGGCGGGCGCATCCGCGGTTGTTTCATTTCTTGCCCACTACATGGCGTCCGTTTTGATCTGCGTGATGGCACCCCCATGGGGCAGCTGACGCGAGAGGCACTGCTTACCTATGAGGTGCAGGTTGTCGACGGCATGATCGAGGTCGCTGTCCCATGAGTCGGGCAGTCGTGTTGACTAGGCACCCCGAGGGCGCCGTGACGGAGCAGGATTTTGCCGTCGTTGATGTGGCCGATACCGACCTCCCCGCGGGCTTTTTTCGGACCCGCAATAGAGTGATCTCGCTCGACGCGGGATTCCGGCAATGGATGACCGAAGGCGCGGGTGATAATTATCTGACCGGCATGCAAATCGGAGACCCTGTGCAGAGTATTGTGCTGGGAGAAGTGATTGAGTCTGATCACCCGGACTATGCAGTGGGCACCTTGGTCAGTGCCCGCACGGCCTGGGAAGAGCAGAGCGTGCTGGATGGCAGCGATCTCTGCTCGCCTTTAGAGGTGGCGAGCGGCGTCCCGCTCCATCAATACATGGGGATTCTGGGGCCCACAGGCATGACGGCTTGGATCGGGCTGTTTGAAATTGGTCAACCGAAGCCTGGTGAGACTGTGGTAGTCAGTGCCGCAGGTGGGGCGGTGGGGACCGTGGTTGGGCAGTTGGCGAAAGCGGAGGGGTGTCGGGTCATCGGCTTAACCAGTACCCGTGATAAAGCCGATTGGCTGGAAAATGACGTGGGTTATGACGTGGTGATTGACCGAGAAACCCAGCCTGATCTTGCTGGCGCCCTGCGAGCAGCTTGCCCCGACGGCGTCGATATCTTTTTTGACAATGTGGGCGGCGAAGCCCTCGATACGGTCATGAGCCAACTGCGCGAGCAGGCGAGACTGGTGCTGTGCGGCGCAATTTCGCAATACGAATCAGCGGTGCAGCCGCTGAATAACAGCTGGGAACTGATTACCAAGCGTGCGCGCATGGAAGGCTTCATGTTCTCGGACTATTTTGAATCTTTCCCGAAGATTGCCGAGGATCTTCAGGGCCGGCTTCAGCGCGGCGCGTTGAAGAGCTTTGATGCGGTGTACGAAGGGATCGAAACCACACCTCGGGCCTTCTGCGACATGATGCATGGCGCATCGCGCGGGAAGTGCCTCGCGATACTGGACTAAATATGCCGACACAACTGAATCAGGTACCCGAGGCGCTACAAAGTGATTTCGACATTGTCGGGGACAGCGGATTTTTCGCGGATCCTCAGCAGTTGTTTTTGGACTCACTGGTAAAAGACCCTCGGGACATCGTTTACACCCCCCACAATGGTGGCCATTGGCTGATCACTTCCCATGAACTGGCCCGGGAAGTCCTCAGCAATGCCGAATTGTTTGGTTCTTTTCCGATCGGCATCCCCGCCAATATGGAGCAGCGCCCGCGGCTGATCCCCTTGGAGAGCGATGCGAACGAGCACCGGCGTTACCGCCGTTTATTGCTCCCCATTTTTGAGCCCACGGCCGTGGCGCGCCTGCAGACGGGTGCGGAAGCACTCGCCGCTGAGGTGCTGGACGAGGTCTTGCCCACCGGCGAGTTCGATTTTTTGTGGAAGGCAGCGAAACCGATATCAATGGGGTTGTTTGTTCGTCAGCTGGGGTTGGAGCCCGAGCGTCTCGATGAATTTTATGCCTGGGAAACGGGCTTTTATCGCGCGCCCACGATGGAAGAACGTATCGCCTGCGGGGAGAAGATCGGCGGTTATCTCTTTGAGGTGGTGACACAACACGTGGATAACCCGAAGGATGACATTGTCGACATGCTGCTCAATGTTGATGTGGAGGGAGAAAAGCTCTCTCTGGAGGAGGTGCACGCGATCTGCTACCTGCTGTTCCTCGCCAGCATCGACACGGTCGCCACCATGCTTAGTTTTATTATTCGCCACCTGGCACGGGACTCAGAACTGTTCGGTAGCTTAAAAGCGGATCGCAGCAAAATCGCCGATTCGGTCGATGAGTTCATGAGAATGCACGCCTTTATTAACCTGAATCGCATCTGCGAGCGGGATACGGATTTTCATGGCGTGCAGTTTCGCGCCGGTGACAATATTGTTATTCCCAGTTTTGTGACGGATCGCGATGAGCGGACATTTGCCGACCCTGACATCTTCAATCCAGATCGCAGCAAGAAAGAACGCAACCAGCACCACGCATTCGGTGCCGGTGCCCACAAGTGTATTGGCTTGCACGTCGCTAAGATGGAGGTCCGGGTCGTGCTGGAGGCCTTCTTCGATCGCGTTGCTTCACTGCAATTGGTGTCGGAAGACGCGGTAACGGGGCACGGCGGTACGACCATGGGTCTGGATACCATTCCGCTTAGGGTGACACTCGGTTAGGGGCGAGGCTGCCATCTGACGAACCAGTGACTGCGTTGCCAATATTGTGCCTACAAAGCGACGATGGTTTTACCGAAGTTCTCACCTGCAAATAAATCTGCAAAGGCCTTGCCTACGTTCCCAATACCTTCCAGACGGTGCTCGGGAGATTGGATCATACCCTCGCGCAGCCAGACTGAGAGCTGCTCTCGCGCCTCGTCATAACGTTCGTGGCGAAAGTGGGTCATGAAGCCTTCAACAGAGAGCTCTTTGGTGATGAGCTCAAACAGATTGCCTGGGCCGTGGGGCGTGACGCCATATCCCGAGATCGCGCCGCAGAGCACTAGGCGGCCGCGGTGATTCATATTGGAAATCGCCGCCTCGAGGGTTTGGCCGCCAACATTGTCAAAGAAGACGTCTACCCCGGTAGGGCAGGCGTCCGCAATGGCCTGAGTGAGGGCGGTGTCGCCAGACCGAATGACGGCGGCATCGTAACCGAGTGCCTCGCAAAGCCAGTCGGCTTTTTTCTGCGACCCTACGATGCCGACAACCCGGGCGCCGGCGAGCTTGGCTATCTGGCCGGCGATCGTACCCACAGCGCCGCCGGCGCCGCTGATTAGCACGCAATCATCGCCCGTCGGTTTGGCAATGTCAGTCATCCCAAAGTAGGCGGACATCCCGGTGTCACCGAGTACACCCATGTAGGCGCTGGGGTTGAATTCGAGCTCATTGGGCAGTCGCGCAATAAAGTCGCTGCCATCACTGAGGCTGTGCGTCTGCCAGGCGAATCGCGCCATCAGTTTTTCGCCGACGGCATAATCCGGATGCTTTGACTCAATCACCTCAGCGAGCACCAGACCCATCACCGGTTCGTTTAACGCCATGGCGGGTAGCACGTCATCACCTGAATCTTCATTCATCCAGTTTCGAAAACCGGCGTCTAAGGAGACAAAATCGTTGCGAGTGAGGAAACTGCCTTCGCTGACCTCTGGCAGTGGTGCTTCAACAAGCGTGAAATCTGCCTCAACAGGGTTCCCTACTGGCCGCCTCGCTAACACGACAGATTGCATCATTGAATTTCCCCTATTTCGGACTTCTTATTGGCGATCAGAGTGGATCAAGAGACAAAAAAAAGCCACCCGAGGGTGGCTTTTTGCGCTTGATTGGAGCTTAGAACTCGTACCCGTGTGCCCGCGCCCCGCCCGTAACAACAGGGTTTTCGCGGGCTTTAAATTTACAAAGTGGGGCGAAAGGGGCCTTGCTTGGGTGGGTTAGAGCCCCGGATTCAGCTCAAAACAAGCCGTCTTAGAATCTGCCGGGAGCCAGTCCCGGGCGGTGCTCGTCCAGCAGGTGGTTTCTACAGATAACCAACTGGTGTCCTCCATGCCACCCGCTTTGATGAAGATCTGCCCCGGTAATTCATCAATAAACGTGAACATCTGGCTACCGCACTTGGGACAAAACCCGCGGTTGACATGTGAACCCTCAAAACCCAGTGACGCAAAGGTCTTGTGCTCACCCGAAATGGAGACCGCGTCCAAAGGAAATGAGATGACAGTTGCTTTGCCTGAGCCAGTGACTCGTTGACAGTCTTTGCAGTGACAATGCAATCCGAAACCGACTTGGGTCTCGTCAAATTCGTATTGGACGTCGCCGCATAAGCAGTGGCCTTTTTGCATTATTTGTCTCCTTTCACAGTCTTTTTATGCATCTCACCTTATCAGGCTTTATTGTTGATCGAGCAGACGATCACGGCCTTTTACGCCTCAATAGGACCTGAGCGCTCACTCAGCTAGCCCGGCCATGCGCCTAATGGCTTGGTAGCGGGTGGCCCAGATCAGCTGACTGAGGCGTGCCTTCGGGGCGAAGAGCTCTGAGGCGTGGTACGCACCTGTCCAGAGATGAAACTCCACCGGGATGCCGGCTGCAGAGAGTCGTTGTACAAGGGTAATGTCCTCATCGCGAAACAAGTCGAGATCTCCGACATCGATATAACTTGGTGGTAGTCCTGACAGATCCTCGGCACGGGCGGGTGCAGCGTATGCGTCGGCCTCGGCACCGCCCAGGTACCAGCTCCACGCCTCAATGGACCCTGCCCGATCCCAAATACCGATATCTACGACCTCGTGGGAGGAGGCTGTTGCGTGGCGGTCATCGATCATGGGGTAAATCGGTAGCAGATATTTGAGAGCGGGGCCGTCTCGGTCGCGAAGCATTAGCGCTACCGCCAGTGCCAGACCGCCGCCTGCAGAGGCGCCCATTAGCCCTATGTTGCTGATATCCATGCCGAGATCGGTCGCATGCTCGAATACCCAGCACACGCCGGCATAACAATCCTCGGGCGCGGCAGGATAGGGATGCTCCGGCGCTTTGCGATAATCGATGGAGGCAATGGGAATACCCAGTGCCGTGGCGGCCTCGCGCATATTTTCATCCTGACTGTCGAGGTCGCCCATGATCATGCCGCCTCCATGGATATAGACCAGGCCGGGCCCCGGGGACGCCGCCTCATTTGGACGATAAAGCCGGAGCGACAAGTCTCCGCCGGGACCTGAGTATGTGTGCACGGAAACGGTGAGATCGGGATATTCACCTTTAGGCGCGGCTGCGCGCGATGCCGACATTGCTGCGCGACGCGCCACGATGTCTGGTATGCCATTCAACCCCCCCGGAAGCGCCTCCCAAAGCGCTTCCAGCGGGCCTTTGCTTTCTTCGTCAATCCGATCCCACAGTGACATGGTTAGCTGTACCTAATAAAACGACGGGGCAGTGTAACGATTACCCATAAAATATGCGCAAAAAAAGGGCGCTCTCAGAGCGCCCCTTTGGCTTTAGTTGCGTCAGTCCCAGCTCAATGCGCCGCCTGTTTGATACTCAATGACGCGCGTTTCAAAAAAGTTCTTTTCTTTGCGCAGGTCCATGATTTCAGACATCCATGGGAAGGGGTTTGTCGCGCCCGGGAACTGCTCTGTCAGACCCAGCTGAGTCAGCCGTCGGTTTGCGATGAAGTGCAGGTACTCTTCCATCATTGCGGCATTCATACCCAGCACACCGCGCGGCATGGTGTCACGGGCGTATTCAATTTCCAGCGCCGTACCCTCCAGAATCATCTGGGTAACCTCTTCCTTGAACTCTTCAGTCCAGAGGTGCGGGTTTTCCAGCTTGACCTGGTTGATCACGTCGATGCCAAAATTGAGGTGCATCGATTCATCCCGCAGGATGTACTGGAACTGCTCTGCAACGCCGGTCATCTTGTTGCGGCGCCCCATTGACAGGATCTGGGTAAAACCACAGTAAAAGAAGATGCCCTCTGTCACGCCATAGAAGCCTATGAGGTTGCGGAGCAATTGCTGATCAGCCTCAATGGTGCCGGTAGAAAAGTTGGGGTCTGACAGCTCATGTGTATGACTGATTGACCAAGCAGCTTTCTTGGCGACTGAGGGGACCTCTCGGTACATGTTGAAGACTTCGCCTTCATCCATGCCTAGCGACTCGATGCAGTATTGATAGGCATGGGTATGGATCGCTTCTTCAAAGGCCTGGCGAAGCAGGTACTGGCGACATTCAGGGTTAGTGACCAAGCGGTAGATGCCCAGCACCAAATTATTGGCAACCAGTGAGTCGGCGGTTGAGAAGTACCCCAGCGAACGCATCACGATGCGGCGTTCGTCATCTGTCAGGCCCTCTTTGCTCTTCCAAGTCGCGACGTCGGCGGTCATGTTGATTTCTTGAGGCATCCAGTGATTGGCACAGCCGTCAAGATACTTTTGCCACGCCCAGTCGTATTTGAAAGGCACGAGCTGATTGAGGTCAGCACGGCAATTGATCATAGCCTTTTCGTCGACCGATATTCGCGCCGCGCCCATCTCCAACTCTTCTTCCCCCGCAGACGCATCCATATCCGCAATGGTTGCCTCTGCCGCCTGCATCGCTGCCGTGGCGGGCTCCGGCGTGGTCGTATCGGTCGCTGCTGCTGCGGGTGCGACGGGTGTCTCAGCCACTTTTTGCGCGGCCGCGGCGGCCGCTACTACTGCCGGCTCCGGAGCGGTCACTGCGCTATTTTCTTCCTGATTGTAGTCGTCCCAGTTAAACATCATTTTTTCTCCTATACAGCCTACAGCTCGCCCTTATTGACAGGCTTCACAGTCGGGATCGTCCAGCGAGCAGGCTTGTGGCACTGGCGCTGGCTGAGGGGGTGTTGCGGCGGTCGAGACAGCATTGAGATTGCCTGTGTCGACCGTTGATTTTTCGGTGCCAGTGGCAGCCAGAGATCTTAAATAGTAGGTGGTCTTAAGACCGCTATACCACGCCATACGATACGTTACATCCAGCTTCTTACCGCTGGCATTGTTGATATACAGATTGAGTGATTGCGCTTGGTCGATCCACTTTTGCCTCCGGCTGGCGCTATCGACCAGCCAACGTGGCTCAACTTCAAAGGCCGTCGCATATTTTGCCTTTAAATCATCAGGGATACGGTCGATGGCTTGCACACTGCCATCAAAATATTTCAGATCATTCACCATGACCTTATCCCAGAGGTCGCGACTTTTGAGATCGTTGACCAGATAAGGATTGACCACCGTGAACTCACCTGAAAGATTCGACTTCACATAGAGGTTTTGATACGTCGGCTCGATCGACTGCGATACGCCCGTTATGTTGGCAATGGTTGCCGTTGGCGCAATGGCCATGACGTTGGAATTGCGCATACCCGCTGTCGCCACCTCCGCCTTCAGAGCGTCCCAATCGAGTGTCTTGTCGCGGTTAACATCGATGTATTCCTCGCCGCGCTGTTCGATGAGGATATCCAGCGAGTCCATCGGGAAGATGCCGCGGCTCCAGAATGATCCCTCATAGCTCGAATAGCTACCTCGTTCACTTGCCAGTTCACTCGACGCCTCGATGGCGAAGTAACTGATGGCCTCCATGGATCGATCGGCAAAGGTCACAGCGTCGTCAGAGCCGTAGGATGCGTCGATTTTGTAGAGCGCATCCTGAAAGCCCATCAGCCCAAGGCCGATGGGGCGGTGACGAAAGTTAGAGGTCTCGGCTTGCGGCACCGAGTAGTAATTGATGTCGATGACGTTGTCGAGCATTCGGATTGCCGTACGGACCGTGCCGCGCAGCTTGTCGAGGTTCAACTCACCGTCTTCAATATGTTGCGGCAAGTTGACCGAGCCCAAATTGCAGACAGCGATCTCTTCAGCATTGGTATTCAGCGTAATTTCGGTGCATAGGTTTGATGAGTGCACGACGCCGCAATGTTGCTGGGGTGAACGGAGATTGCAGGGATCCTTGAATGTCATCCAGGGATGTCCGGTCTCAAAAATCATGCCCAGCATCTTGCGCCACAGGTTCTGCGCCTTAAGTGTTTTGTGGAGCTTGAGCTGGCCGCTTCGAGCCATTTCTTCATACTCTTCGTAACGCTCTTCAAACGCCTTGCCGTACAGGTCATGTAGATCCGGCACATCGTTGGGTGAAAACAGTGTCCAGTCGCCATCGTCGAACACCCGCTTCATAAATAAGTCGGGAATCCAATTGGCCGTATTCATGTCATGAGTGCGGCGGCGATCATCACCGGTGTTCTTGCGCAGTTCGAGGAACTCCTCGATATCCATGTGCCAGGTCTCTAGGTAGGCACAAACTGCCCCTTTACGTTTGCCTCCCTGATTCACAGCGACCGCCGTGTCATTGACCACTTTCAGGAAGGGAACAATGCCTTGGCTTTTGCCATTGGTGCCCTTGATATAGGCGCCAAGCGCGCGCACCGGTGTCCAGTCATTACCCAGACCGCCGGCAAACTTGGACAACATCGCGTTGTCTTGAATGGCCCCATATATACCGAACAGGTCATCGGGCACTGTCGTCAGATAACATGAGCTCAGCTGAGGCCGCAGTGTGCCGGAATTGAACAGCGTCGGTGTCGAGCTCATGTAGTCGAATGAGGACAATAGGCGGTAAAACTCGATGGCTCTTGCGTTAGGATTGTCTTCGCGAACCGCGAGACCCATTGCAACGCGCATGAAGAAAATTTGCGGTAGCTCAAAACGCACCTCGTCACTGTGGATAAAGTAGCGGTCATATAGCGTTTGCAGCCCGAGGTAGGTGAATTTGAGGTCTCTTTCCGCTTCCAGTGCTTCACCGAGCACGTCGAGGTCAAACCCGGCTAGATTCGGTGCCAGTAGCTCGAGCTCAATACCTTTCTGAATAAATGCCTTGAGCGCCTGCGGGTAATGCGCGCTCATCTCCGCTTGCGTGGCACTCTCTGCGACGCCCATAAAGCTCAGACCTTCAGCGCGCAGGTCATCAAGTAATAATCGCGCCGCAGCATAGGTGTAGTTGGGCTCTTGCTCGATCAATGTTCGAGCCGTAATCACCAGTGAAGTGCTGCACTCTTTTGCTGATACGCCGTCGTAAAGGTTGCGTAACGCCTCGTCGATGATGGCTGATTCGCTCACGTCTGCCAGACCTGTGCAGGCTTCAGATACGATTGTGCCAATCCGGTCGATATCCAGCGGCACTTTGGTGCCGTCTGCTTGTACAATATTGATGCCCTTGGCCGCCGCCTGGGACTCCGGCGAGAGTTCGATACTGGCATCACGTTCCTGACGCCGCGCTTCTCGATAAATCACATAATCCCGTGCGATTTTGTGTTCGCCAGCGCGCATCAACTCAAGCTCTACCTGATCTTGAATATCCTCGATATGCAGAGTGCCGCCAGAGGGCATCCGTCGCTTGAAGGTAGCGACGACCTGCGCAGTCAAATTGGCCACTGTCTCGTGGATACGACTACTGGCTGCCGCTGTGCCGCCCTCTACGGCGAGGAAGGCCTTGGTAATGGCAACCGTTATTTTGCTGTCTTCGAAGGGCACCACGGTGCCATTGCGTTTAATCACGCGCAGTTGGCCCGGGGCAGTCGCTGATAGCCGGGTAGGGTTAGGGTTCTCTCGAGTCGCTGCCGGTGTAGTAGCGACGTTTTCTTGTTCTACTGTTTCACTGCCTGTTTGCATATTAAGGGCTGCCTCTGAAACGCCTTCGTGTCGAGATTTAGTGTCTTTTTCCGGGGACAGGCGACCTTTTGAGCTTTATGTCGTTTTTGGGCTCAACACCTATATCTGGGGGTTTCCCCGTCCGGAAACCCCAAGATAGGCGGGTCTGGCCCACAATGCAAGCAGAGGATGCTGGGTCTTTTTTGTGGACAATCTGTGCGTAACGCTATCGTGGAATGGGGGCTTATGACCTAAGCCACTGAGTTTTCGACTGAATTTGTGGACATGGTGGGTGAGCAGGCAGAGGATGAATTTTTTATCCTTCCGGCCGCTATTTTTAACGATTTCTGGAGTGATTGGTCAATCCGCGTCGCGGGAAGGCTCACTTGCCACTGTGGACTTGTCACCCGCCTATTAGCAGCTCCATCAGCGCTTTTTGCGCATGAAGTCGGTTTTCCGCCTCCCGCCAGATATGATGGTATCTGGGGCATCCATGAGTTCGGCGCTGATTTCTTCGCCGCGATGGGCGGGCAAGCAGTGCATGTAAAGCGCGTCGGGTCCCGCCAAATCCAACAGTGGCCGGTTCAACTGATAGGGCGCCAGATTAGCGGCGCGTTGATTTTGCTCGGCTTCCTGTCCCATGGAGGCCCAAACGTCCGTGACCAGAAGGTCTGCGCCCTGCACGGCCCGGGTGGCGTCACGCTCTATTCGCACCCACTGAGAACAGGCGCCCAACAGCTTGGGGTCCGGGTCGTAGCCCTCGGGGCATGCCACCACCACCTCGAAGTCGAGTTGCCTCGCAGCGTTCATCCAGGAGTGACAAACGTTGTTTCCATCTCCCAGCCAGCACACTGTCTTGCCCTGAATATCTCCTCTGGCTTCGAAGAAGGTCTGTAGGTCCGCGAGGATTTGGCAGGGGTGATAGTCATCGGTCAGCCCGTTAATGACGGGCACGCGGGAGTGTTGAGCGAAGGTCTCGACATCGGCGTGGGCAAAGGTCCTGATCATCACGATATCGACCATCGAGGAGATGACTTTGGCGGTATCCTCGATCGGTTCACCCCGACCCAGCTGCGTATCCTGCCCGGACAAAAAAAGTGCGCTGCCACCCAGTTGCGCCATACCCGCCTCGAAGGAAACCCGAGTGCGCGTCGAGGCTTTAGTGAAAATCATGGCCAGGACCTTGCCCTCCATGCAACGCTGAGGGTTACCCGCGCGCCACTGCGCCTTGAGTGCGATCGCTCTGTCGATAAGGAGCCGGATTTCATCTGCTGAGAGATCCATCAGGGTGAGAAAGTGTCGTGCCGCCGTCATGCGCAGTCATCCTGTTCTGCAACGTCGTTGAGAACCGCTGCAATGGTGGCACCGAGCTCTTCGGCCTGCTCGTCGCTCATTACCAGCGGTGGCAGGACGCGAACAGTATCTCCCCCTGCGATGTTGAGGAGCACCCCTTTGTCCAATCCTCTTGCAACGATCTGATCGGTTACTGTTGTAGGCTGGATGCCGATCATCAGACCCCGGCCACGCACTTCGGCTATGAGAGATGGATCTTGGATGTGGCTGTTCAGTGCGGAGAGCAACCTATGGCGAATGGCCTCGGCGCGCTGCATAACGGGTTCCTCGCAGAGCGTGCGCAGCACCGCCTGAGCCGCTGCACAGCAGAGAGGATTGCCTCCGTAGGTAGAGCCATGGTCCCCGGGACCGAGCTGTTCAGCTGCGACCCCTTTGGCCATACAGACGCCGATAGGTAACCCATTTCCCAGCCCCTTGGCGGTCAGCAATACATCCGGCGATACACCGAGTTGCTCAAACACATAGGCCGAGCCACAGCGGCCGTTGCCGGTTTGCACTTCGTCGAAGATGAGCAACCAGTCCTGTTGAGCGCATCGCGCGTGGAGACCCTGAAGGTAATCTGTTTGCAACGGGCGAATGCCGCCCTCGCCCATAATGGGTTCAACCATGATGGCAGCAATATCAGTGCGGCTATCAGCCAGTGCGTCGATCGCGCTCAGATCATTAGGGGGCACATGCACAAACCCCTCAAGCAGTGGCCCAAACCCCTGCCGGATTTTCTGGTTACCCGTTGCTGACAGCGCGCCTACAGTACGACCGTGAAAGGCACCGTCGAGGACGATCATATGTGGCGTCTCGATGCCTTTCTGGTGTCCAAAGCGCCTCGCGAGTTTAATGGCGGCCTCATTGGCCTCGGCGCCTGAGTTGCAGAAGAACATATTTTCCATGCCCGTCATGGCCCGGAGTTGCTCGGCGACCGACTCTTGCAGGTCGATACGAAAGAGGTTGGAGGTATGAACGAGCTTTTGCGCTTGCTCAATGACCGCGGCCGTGACCTGCGGATGCTGATGCCCCAGATTCGTGACGGCGATCCCTGAGACGCCGTCCAGATAAGGCCTGTTGTCGGTGTCGTACAGGATCGCCCCCTCACCTCGGGAGAAGGTGACGGGCAACCGGCCATAGGTCGGCATGATGGCAGAAGGCGCTTCTGGCATGGTGATTGGCGCAGTGCGGTAATGGGAGTGCAAGAGTAGCTGAGCGTGGTGCTGAGTCAAATCCGCTGTCAGCAAATTTTACGAGTGTAAGCACTGCCCTGATGCCGCGCTCGTATTACAATGTCAGCCCACATTCAACGACAGCATTGGCGGCGTGCCGCCATGACGGAGCAAAGCATGGACATCATGGACACTATCCGTGAGCAAATCGAGGGCAACCGGGTCATTCTTTATATGAAGGGCTCACCCAATCAACCCCAGTGTGGCTTCTCTGCCCGCACGGTTCAGGCGCTCATGTCCTGTGGTGAGCGATTCGCTTATGTTGATGTGCTGAGCAATCCAGAGATTCGCGCTAATCTGCCTGCATACGCCAACTGGCCTACTTTTCCCCAGCTCTGGGTTGACGGGGAGCTGGTCGGCGGTTGCGACATCGTCTGTGACATGGAAACCACCGGTGAGCTGAAAGAGTTGATCACCGCAGGTGCCGGAGAGGCGTCAGGCGAAGCCTGATTTGCGCAAGCGCACGACCATCGTACGACTATGGATATTCAGGCCACGATGGTTGAAATGGGGCGTGCAGCCCGAGCGGCAGCGAGAATCGTCGCGGCTTCCGGCGTTGAGCAACGCAACGAGGCGCTGTTGCAGATTCGCGTCGCTTTGGCCGACAACCGGGAGCGGATTCTCTCGGCGAACGAGAGGGATCTTGAGGCTGGCCGAGCCAGCGGTCTTGATCCAGCCTTGCTCGATCGTTTGGCACTAAATGCTGCGCGGCTGGATGTTCTGGAGGAGGGGCTCAGTCAGGTAGCGGCGCTACCCGAACCCATCGGTCACATTACCGATGTGCGCCGCATGCCCTCCGGGATTGATGTGGGCAGTATGAGAGTCCCGCTGGGCGTCATTGGCATGATCTACGAATCGAGACCGAACGTGACCGTCGAGGCAGCGTCGCTGTGTCTCAAGGCGGGCAACGCCGTGATTCTCAGGGGTGGATCGGAGGCGATCCATTCCAACACTGCTCTGGGTGAGGCGATTGCCACCGGTCTGGCGACAGCGGAGCTACCGGTCCAAGCGGCGCAGGTGGTGCCCGTGGTGGATCGCGCGGCGGTCGGCGCGCTGCTGACCATGCCTGAATACATTGATTTGGTGGTGCCTCGCGGCGGGAAGGGTCTGATTGAGCGCGTCGCGGCAGAGAGCGAGATCGCTATCTTGAAACACCTCGACGGCATCTGCCATGTTTACATTGACGCGGATGCCGATCCTGAAAAAGCCCATCGGATTGCGCTGAATGCCAAGACCCAACGCTATGGAACCTGCAACACCATGGAAACACTCCTCGTCGCACGGGGTCGAGCTAGCATCCTGCCGGATCTGGTGGCCGCATTGCAGGTGGCAGGCGTCGAGGTGAGAGGTTGCGCGGCGTCGCGACAGGCGGCGTCGGCGATTGTGGTGGACGCTGTTGAGGCGGATTGGGCCACCGAATATCTCGGACCGATTCTCAGTGTGAAAATCGTTGAAGATGTTGATGAGGCAATGGCACACATCGCGCGGTATGGATCGGATCATACCGAGAGCATCGTGACAGAGAACGCGTCCACCGCGGACCGATTTCTCCGCGAGGTCGATTCCGGGTCGGTGATGCACAACGCTTCCACGCGCTTCGCCGATGGCTTCGAGTACGGATTGGGTGCAGAGATCGGCATCTCAACCGGCAAGCTCCACGCCCGAGGACCCGTCGGTCTTGAGGGCCTCACCTCGCGAAAATACATTGTGCGAGGGGATGGCCACATTCGCCAGTGAGCGACGCGCTGATGCATGACGAGAGTGGGCCCGTGGGTTTTCTGGGTGGTTCCTTCGATCCGGTGCACATTGGCCATTTGCGGGGGGCGATGGCCGTGCGGGAGGCCCTGAACTTGTTGCGCGTCGATCTTGTCCCGGCTGCGCAATCGCCGCTGAAGCTCGAGGCGATGCTAACAGGGGCTCATCGCCTTGCGATGCTCGAGCTTGCAATCGCGGATGTGCCGGGCTTGGGCGTAGATGCGCGAGAGCTCGACCGCGCCGGTCCATCGTTCACTATCGATACCCTGGAGGCCTTGCGTGCGCAGTACGGCGGGACGCGCGCCCTGGTATGGATTATTGGCGCGGACAGTCTCGTCTCCTTGCCTCGCTGGGCTCGATGGCGTGAGTTGCTGAGTTTGGCCCACGTCGCGGTGCTGGATCGTCCTGGCTCAGCCACGCCCTCGGAGGAGGTCACAAACTGGTTGGGCCAACATCGGATTGAGAGTCCAGAGCTGTCAGCTTGCCCGGCGGGGGGTGTCGTCATGCTGCGGCAGCCTCCTCTCGACATCGCGTCGTCGCAGATACGAGACATCTTTGCCTCGGGGAACAACCCCCGCTTTCTGCTGCCAGATGCGGTAATGGAGTATATTGAGCGCAACGCCCTTTTCGGCCCCAGTGAGTCATGACGACCAAAGCCACTGCAGTAGATGCTTCAGATGAGAACGACCTGCTTGGGATAGCACGGCTTGCCCTGGATGACCTAAAGGCGCTGGACCCTGTCGTCATGGACGTGCGTAGCCTGAGCTCGGTCATGGATTATCTTGTGATCGCAAGTGGCACCTCGAGTCGGCACGTGAAATCTCTTGCGGACAACGTGTTGATGAAAGCCAAGGAGCAGGGGCTGCGGCCACTGGGCGTCGAGGGAGAGCGCGTCGGCGAATGGGTGCTTGTCGATTTTGGTGATGTGGTCGTACATGTGATGCAACCTGCTACGCGAGGCTTCTATGACCTCGAGCGGTTGTGGTCCGTGCGGGCAGAGGAACCTCAGAGCGACTGATGCGACTGCGCGTGTTGGCAGTGGGGCAGAAAATGCCAGCGTGGGTTAACGAGGGGGTGCAAGAATACACACGCAGAATGCCCCGCGATTTCTCTGTGGAGTGGCTGGATGTCCCTCCTGCCAAGCGCACCACGAGCTCTGCCCAGCAACATCAGGAACAAGAAGCAAAAGCTATCTTGTCAAGGCTGGGCAAATTGGGGCAAATGGTTGCCCTCGATGTGGGGGGCCAAGAAATCAGTACCGAGTTGATCGCAGAACGTTTTGGCCAGTGGCAGATGAATGGAGAGCAAATCAGTTTTGTGATCGGGGGACCCGACGGACTGCACCAAACGATCTTGCAGCGCGCCATCGAACGCTGGTCCTTTGGGCGAATTACCTTGCCGCATCCGCTCGTTAGGGTAATTCTCGCTGAGCAACTTTATCGGGCTTGGTCCCTGCAAGCCCGGCACCCTTATCACCGAGGCCAATGATGCTCGGTAGTCTTGATGCCCTTCGCGATACGCGTCGAGAATGGCGCATCAACCGATCTCGCTTGATCGTCGCAGTGCTTGGCGTCGGGTTGCTGTTGTCCATTTTGGTTTACCGTTACTACTCCCTGCAGATTACCCAACACGCAGACTTCCTCACGCAATCAGATCGAAACCGCATTAGAGTCGAGGTGATCCCGCCCACTCGAGGCCAGATTCTGGACCGCAAAGGGCGTGTTCTGGCCGCTAATAAGTCAACGTTTTTTCTGGGCATTGTGCGTGAGCGAAGCGAGGATCCTGACGCTTTGCTCCAGATTTTGATTGAGCGCCTGTCGCTAACAGACCGGGAATTGGACGCGTTCAGGGAGCGCTCTGCGCGACGTCGGCCCTTTGAGGCGGTCCCGCTGAAGCTGGGCTTGGATGACGCCACGCTGGCGGCAGTGGCAGTCGACTTGCACCGGCTGCCGGGGGTCGTAGTTGACGCCACACTGACGCGCGATTACCCCCACGGTGCTGATCTGAGTCACGTGCTGGGCTATGTCGGTAGAGTCAGCGCTGACGATCTCAGCGAATTGGACCAGGAGCGCTATCGGGGCACGCTCCATACCGGCAAGGTGGGGCTTGAGAAACGCTACGAAGCGCTGTTGCACGGTCAGCCAGGGTTTCAGCATGTGGAGACCAATGCACACGGTCGATTGTTACGCGTGCTTGAGCGTCAGGCTCCGACGCCGGGAAAGGACCTGCAGTTGTACCTCGACCTTGATTTACAGCGTGAGGCCGTCGCTGCATTGGATGGGCAACGGGGCGCGCTCGTGGCATTAGACCCGCTGACGGGGGGCGTGTTGGCAATGGTGTCAAACCCCAGCTTCGACGCTAATTTGTTTGTTGATGGCATCAGTTACTCGGATTACGCCGAACTCAGAGGATCTCTGGACACGCCGCTCCTCAACCGGGCAGTACAGGGGCAATATCCGCCCGGCTCTACCATCAAGCCCTTGTTGGGATTAGGTGCTCTGGCGGCTGGTTTGGTGACGCCCGAGACAACGGTCAAGGATCCGGGCTGGTATCGTATACCGGGCGACGACCGTCGTTACCGGGACTGGACGCTCCGCGTTCGAGGCGGCGGTCATGCCGATCTGGTTGACTTGAGAATGGCGATCGCCGAATCCTGCGATACCTATTATTACGACCTCGCCTATCGGATGGGTATCGACACCATGGCGGGGATGCTGGCACCTTTTGGTCTGGGTGAGCGCACCGGCATCGATACAACCGGTGAGCAGCCCGGCATCTTGCCCAGCTCAGAATGGAAACGACGCGCCCTCGGAGAGGCTTGGTATCCCGGGGAGACGATTAGCGCGGGCATTGGCCAAGGCTACATGCTGGCCACGCCCCTGCAACTCGCACAAGCCACGATGGTGTTGGCCAACCGCGGCCAGAGCTTTGTGCCCTCTGTGGTGCATCACGTTGACGACCTGCCGGTCGGGGGTGTCGCTCGCCCGCCGTTGCCAATGACGGAGGAGGACTGGGAGGCCGTGGTTGCCGGTATGGTCGACGTGGTGCACTCACCGCGGGGGACGGCGGCGTTTATCGCTCGAGGAATGGATTATCAAATGGCGGGTAAGACCGGCACTTCACAGGTAATCGGTATCGCGCAGGACGCGGTCTATGACGAGGAGACGGTGAGCGAACGTAACCGGAATCACGGCCTGTTTATTGCCTTTGCACCGGTAGATAAACCGCGCATTGTTGTCGCAGTGATTGCGGAAAATGGCGGTGGTAGCAGCGCTGCCTCACCCGTCGCCCGCCGTGTTATCGATGCCTGGCTTGCGAGCGCTGCCGATGTCTGAGTACGCCCGCTTTCTGGAGGGCTCGAGCCGTGATCTTGCGCGTGCGCGGACACCTGCAGAGCGTCTGCACCTCGACATTTTTCTCATCGCGCCCATGCTGGCCATCATGGTCATGGGGTTATTTGTGCTGTTCAGCGCCTCAGACAGTGACTGGGATACGGTCAACCGGCAAATTCGCAACTTCGTCATTGGCTACGGCGTATTTTTAGTGGCGGCGCAGTTTCGCCCCGATACGCTTCAAAGGTGGGCGCCCGCGCTTTACCTCGGTGCCTTGTTTCTGCTGCTGCTCGTTCCTTTTCTCGGGGTGGGTAGCAAAGGCGCACAGCGTTGGCTCAGTCTTGGCGTGGTTCGCTTCCAGCCATCGGAAATCATGAAGATCGCCATGCCGCTTGCGGTGGCGGCATGGGTCGTTCGCCCCGGTCTCCCGCCTCGCCCAAGCGTGACGCTCACTGCGCTGTTGATCATTGGGTTTCCGGCGGCCGCGATTGCGACTCAACCCGATCTGGGCACGGCGATTCTCGTGGCTGCAAGCGGGGGCTTCGTGGTGTTCATGGCGGGCATCAGCTGGTGGCAGTTGTTGTCAGGTGCCCTCGCTGCGCTGGCTGGCCTCTGGCCGGCTTGGTTGTTTCTGCTGCGGGACTATCAGAAGCAGCGCATCCTGACATTATTTGACCCAGACGCCGATAGACTGGGTGCGGGCTGGAACATCATTCAGTCTAAAACGGCGATTGGCTCGGGCGGTTGGTCGGGTAAGGGCTGGCTTGGGGGCACTCAGTCCCAGCTCGATTTTCTACCGGAGAGCCAAACGGATTTCATCATTGCGGTATTGGCAGAAGAACTGGGATTCCGGGGTATTCTGGTGCTGCTTATGCTTTATGGATTGGTGGTGATCCGTGGCTTGTGGATCAGCTTTACGGCGCAAACCAGCTACGGTCGACTACTGGCCAGCGCGATCACGCTGACTTTTTGTGTCTACGTGATCGTCAATATGGGCATGGTGGCGGGTATTCTTCCTGTGGTTGGCGTGCCGCTACCATTTGTCAGCTTTGGCGGCACCTCCATTGTCACACTCTTGCTGGGTTTCGGTATCCTCTCCGCTATCAGCACCGAGAAAAGGATCATCTCTCAATGAAGCGTATCGGCACAGAGTCTGCCACAGAGGGTGGCCTGCACTGGCGGCGGGTGCTGATGTCGCTATTTTTTTCTGTGGGTGTGGTGACGGTATCCGATGCCTTTGCGGGGGATTACAGTGGTCACGAGGGCGTTCAAGGGGTGATCGCCGCTGCTGAGGAAGCGGGAGTGGACCCCACTTGGTCGAAGGATTTGATTGAGGCGGCCGAGCGCCAGCAGAGCATCCTCGACGCCATCGCCCGCCCGGCTGAAAAGACTAAGCCCTGGTATGAGTATCGGCAAATTTTCTTGACGGAGCGTCGGATCCGCGAGGGGGCCGCGTTTTGGGATGCCAATGCGTCCGTTCTGGAGACGGTCGCAGAACGAACCGGGGTGCCTTCGGAGATTATCGTTGCCATTATTGGTGTCGAGACGTACTACGGGCGTATCAGCGGTAGCTATCGGGTGATTGATGCGCTCGCCACGCTGGCATTTGATTATCCAAGGCGGTCGGTGTTCTTCACCCGCGAGTTGGAGCAATTTCTTGTGCTGGCCTGGGAATCAAACAAGGACCCGCTCGCCATGAAAGGGTCTTACGCAGGTGCGATGGGCTATGGCCAATTCATGCCCTCTAGCTACCGTGCTTACGCGACGAGTTTTGAGGGTGGTTCGGCGCCTGACATTTGGGACGACGTTGCCGATGCGATCAGTAGCGTAGGCAACTACTTAAAAGCGCATGGCTGGCGCGCCGGTGACGGTGTCGTGGTGGATGCCATGGTGGATGACGCTGAGCCTGGGATCTTTGATGCCGGGTTAAAGCCCAGCCTGTCCGTCGCTGAATTAGCGCTTGCCGGTGTGCGACCTGTTGAGGCACTAATGCCCTCAAGGGTGGTGACGCCGCTACAGCTTGAGGAGCAGAGTGGGCCTCGTCACTGGTTGGGCTTGCAGAACTTTTATGTCATTACCCGCTACAACCACAGTGCGATGTACGCCATGGCAATCTGGGAGCTGAGTCAGGCACTGGTAACTGAGCGGTTAGACGAGTACTCGCGATGACGAGAGTTGCTCTTGCCGTCATGTTGCTTGTTGTTAGCTCCCTCGAAGTGACCATCGCGCAGACAGTACTACCGGATGGCGCGCCGGTGTCGCATACAAAAGGGATTTGGCAGGACGCGGTGCCGCGAACCGAACCTGCCCCGATGCGAGGCAACCGAAGTCCCTACCGCGTTAAGGGTCAGACCTACACGGTGCTGCCGACAGCCGACGATTATGTCGAGGACGGCATCGCATCCTGGTATGGCACGAAGTTTCATGGGAGGCAGACAGCCAATGGCGACATTTACGATGTGTTCGCTGCCACCGCGGCTCATCGATCACTGCCGATACCCAGCTATGTGCGGGTGACCAATCTCCGCAACCAGCGGACAGTGGTGCTCCGCGTCAACGACAGGGGCCCCTTCCACGACAGCCGCTTGATTGACCTTTCTTATGGCGCCGCCCTTGCCCTAGGTTTCGCTGAATCCGGTACTGCACCGGTCCGGGTCGAGGCCGTGACGCCGCCGGATCATGAGCGTCAGCAGAGATCGGCTGCCGAGCGATACCGATACTTACAGTTGGGCGCCTTCAAATCGCTACAGACTGCCGAGCGAGTCTCACAGGAGGCTGCTGACCGCCAAGGGTGGGAATACCCCATGGCCATTACCGCGGTTGATGTCAAGGGGCAGCGCCTGCATCGTGTGCGGGTAGGTCCTTTCGATAACCCATCGGCGCTTCAGCGTGCACAGGATATCCTCGAAGCGGGCGGATATTCTGCTCTGATCAGGCTGCCCTGAGGTGCTGACTGTGATCCCGTGCCTCGCCCGCGTACACTCACTCACTTTGTTGCCGTAGCCGGCGGAGAGGGGCATTCCATGCAAACAGCGATACGGATACGCCGGTACTGGTCCGCATGGCTTTTGGGGGCTGTGCTGGTACCTTCAGTTGTGTTGGCAAACACCGCTCTGGTCCCTTCCCCGCCATCGATTAACGCTGATTCCTATCTCTTGGTCGATTTTGATACTGGCGCAGTACTGGTCGAACACAACCCTGATTTGCAATTGCCGCCTGCCAGCCTGACTAAACTCATGACGGCGTATATTTTGGCGGAGGAGGTTGCGTTGGGCCGTCTCGCCCTTGATGACACCGTGCGTGTTAGCCGCAATGCCTGGTCGCAGAACCCAGTATTCAAAGGTTCATCGCTCATGTGGATTGAGCCCGGCAAGCCCGTCACGGTTGCGGAGGTAGAGCGCGGCATAGTGATTTCCTCGGGCAATGACGCGACAGTGGCCATCGCCGAGCACATTGCCGGTAGCGAGGCTGCCTTCGTTGATCTCATGAACCGGTACGCCGAGGAAATGGGCTTGACCCGGACACATTTTGAGAATAGCCACGGGTTGCCTCACCCTGATCATCTGTCGACTGCCAGAGATCTGGCCGCTACGGCGGTGGCTGCCATCAGAGATCACCCGGAGCGATACGCGGTGTACAAAGAGCAGAGTTACACCTATAACGACATCACCCAGTACAACCGCAATCATCTGCTGCGCGAAGATCCCTCCGTTGATGGCCTTAAGACGGGCTATACGAGGGTGGCGGGTTATGGGCTGGTCGCTTCGGCAGAACGCGAGGGGATGCGATTGGTATCAGTTGTGATGGGCAGTAGTTCCACCGCCAGCCGTAAGGCGGAGACTCGTAGTTTGCTGAACTATGGCTTCCGGTTTTTCGAAACCCTGCGTCCCTTGACGCCGGAGGCGTCGCTGAGCGAGGCGCGGGTATGGAAGGGGCAGTCGAAACAGGTGGCGCTGGGCGTAACAAATGAGGTCGTGCTGACGCTCCCTCGTAGTACGGCGAGCATCGACACTCAGGTTGAGGTGGATGAGCCACTGGTGGCGCCGCTCGACGTCAACGACGAGGTGGGGCGAGTCACTCTTCTCCGGAACGGTGAAGTCGTATCGGAAGTGCCGCTCAGGGTGTTGCAACGAGTCGAACCCGCGGGTTTCTTTGCCCGCCTATGGGACACAATTGTACTGTGGTTTCAACGGTTACTGGGTTGAGACCGGGTGAACCAAGACCCCCCGAAAATTGTTTTTCCCTGTCGCTATCCCATAAAGGTGCTTGGGCGCGCGGTAGAAGCTTTTCAACCGACTGTATTGTCGATCTTTCACCAGCGAGCGCCCGGTTTTGCGGAGGAAGACGTGGTGGTGAAGCCCTCGCGCAAAGGCACTTTCCGCTCCATTACCGTCACCATTGAAGCCCAGAGTGAGGCGCAATTGCGCGGCATCCATCGGGATCTGATGGACTCGGGGCTGGTATCAATGGTGATCTGAGTCAATGAATTGTCGCCGTTTAGGTGTGGTCAATTACGCGCCAACTCTACAGGAAATGAAAACGTTTACCGCCGAGCGGGGTCCTGATACTGAGGATGAAATCTGGCTTCTTGAGCATCCACCTGTCTTTACGCAGGGTCTGACCGGCAAGAAAGAACACATTCTCGATAACCGCGAAATCCCGGTTGTTCACGTTGACCGGGGCGGCCAGGTCACTTACCACGGGCCCGGTCAGTGGGTGGCCTATGTGTTATTCGACTTACGCAGGGCGAATATGAATGTGCGCGAGCTGGTGCATCGCCTCGAAATGGCAGTGGTCAATGTGCTGGCGGATTGGGACATTGATGCCTATGGGGACCCGAGTGCGCGAGGCGTGTATGTCGAGGGACGGAAGATCGGTGCGTTGGGGCTTAAGGTGAGTCGGGGTCGCAGTTATCACGGGTTGTCTCTCAATGTAGATATGGACCTCACGCCCTTTACCGGGATCAACCCCTGTGGCCATGCTGGCTTGGAGGTGACGTCGATGGCACTGCTCCTCGGAGAGCGGTGTCCCGATATGGAGATAGTGGGCAAATCACTGCTCGCCCACCTTGTGAGCGGTCTCGCCGCAACCGCCTGACGTCACTCCCATTGGCTGTCATAATCCCGCCTCGCTTGAGGAGGGGTCATGTCGGAACTACAGCGCGATATCGCAGCGCGTCGCACCTTTGCCATCATTTCGCACCCTGACGCGGGTAAAACGACGATGACCGAAAAGTTGCTGTTGCTCGGTCAAGCTATTCAAGTCGCCGGTTCGGTAAAAGGTAAAAAGGGGCCTCATGCCACGTCGGATTGGATGGCGTTGGAACAGGAACGGGGCATCTCTGTGACGTCTTCGGTCATGCAATTTCCCTACCGCAACCGATGGGTCAACCTGCTTGATACACCCGGCCACGAGGACTTTTCCGAGGACACTTACCGGACACTCACTGCTGTCGATTCGGCGCTTATGGTGATTGATGGGGCAAAGGGTGTGGAAGATAGAACCATCAAGTTGATGAATGTCTGCCGTCTCCGCGACACCCCCATTGTCACCTTTGTGAATAAACTCGACCGGGATATCCGCGACCCGATTGAGCTGGTTGATGAGGTCGAGCAGGTGCTGGGCATCGCTGGTGCACCAATCAATTGGCCCATCGGCATGGGCCGGGAATTCCGCGGTGTGTATAACCTCTTTAGCGATACGATTCAGTGCTATCAAGCCGGGCAAGGCGCAGTGCTAGCCGAGGAGGATGTGATCGATGGCATTGACTCGACCGCGGCTCGCGATTTGTTGGGAGACGAGTATGAGGACTTTCTGGAGCAGATTGAGCTGGTCCGGGGCGCCTCGCATGAGTTTTCCCTGGACGCGTTTCTCGCGGGTCAGCTGACGCCGGTTTTCTTCGGTACAGCGCTGGGTAACTTTGGTGTTCGCGAGATGTTGAACGATTTTGTCGAGTGGGCCCCAGCCCCGCAGTCGAGGCCGTCATCCGAGCGCACGATCGAGGCATCGCAACCTGATTTCACCGGTTTCGTATTCAAAATACAGGCAAACATGGACCCCAAACACCGGGACCGAATCGCTTTTATGCGAATTTGCTCCGGTCGGTACGACAAGGGGATGAAAATGCGCCACGTGCGCCTCGATAAGGATGTGCGGATCGCCGACGCGGTAACGTTCAGGGCGGGGGATCGTACGGTCGTGGAATCAGCGGTGGCAGGGGACATTATTGGTTTGCACAACCACGGCACTATCCAAATTGGTGATACGTTCACTACCGGTGAACAGATACGATTCACCGGCATCCCTCACTTCGCGCCGGAACTCTTTCGTCGCATCCGCCTCACCGATCCTATGAAGACCAAGGCGCTGCAGAAAGGTCTGCAGCAGCTGTCCGAGGAAGGATCCACGCAGGTCTTCTCACCTCTTATTAACAGTGACCTGATTGTCGGCGCGGTTGGCCAACTCCAATTTGATGTGGTGGCGTATCGACTGGCTGATGAGTATAAAGTCGAGGCGATTTACGAAGCCGTGAATATCTACACTGCACGCTGGATCGAGGCGGAAGACGAGCGACAACTCGAGGAATTTCGCAAGAAGGCGCAAGAGCATCTCTCTGAGGACGGCGGAGGGTATCTCACCTACTTGGCGCCCACCCGGGTCAATTTGTCCTTAATGGAGGAACGCTGGCCAGACATCCGCTTCAGACAAACTCGCGAACACTGATGCACCTCAGAGCAGCGCCTCGATGTCCCTTGCGATGTCCTCGGGCTTGGTGGACGGTGCGTATCGAGCGACCACCTCTCCTTGCTGATTCACCAGAAATTTTGTGAAATTCCATTTGATACGCCGGCTTCCCAAAACGCCCGGGGCCTGCTCTTTTAGGTGAGCAAACAGCGGGTGGCTCGAGGCGCCGTTTACTTCTATTTTGCTGAACAACGGGAAGCTGGTTTGATAGTTAAGATCGCAGAAGGACTGGATCTCTTCCTCAGAGCCCGGTTCCTGTCCGCCAAACTGATTGCATGGAAAGGCGAGTACAGAGAAACCCCGTGCGCTGAAGGTTTGGTGTAGGTGCTCCAACCCGGTGTATTGCGGAGTAAAACCACATTTGGAGGCCGTGTTGACGATGAGCAGCACCTTGCCGCTGAATTCGCTCAGGTTCTGATTTGCGCCGGTCGCCAGCGCAGCAGAAAAGTCTGTCACGGATGTCATGCCTGATTCCTTAAGCTCGGAGGATTGAGGCGGTGCCAGTTGCACAGCGCATGCTGAGCTATACGCAGGGCGAACCCGCTGTGGATTGTTCTCGCTCGCTCAGAGCACAAGCTCATTAGATCGAGAGATAGGTTTCAAGCTCAAAGTCGGTCACTCGTCGCTCGAACTCGAGCAGTTCCTGCGTTTTGAGTTCACTGAAAGCAGATTGGAACTCACTGGAGAGCGTGCGTCTCACGCCCTCTGACAATGAAAAGCGCGAAATGGCATTGGCCATGTGCCGCGGTAAAGACGGTTTCCCCTCGTCTTCCACCCAGGCGTTTCCAGCAATCGGGTCAGGCGCGACAAGCTCACCCTCAATTCCGAGGTGCATGCCTGCAAGGAGTGCCGCGACAGCGAGGTATGGATTGCTGTCTGCACCGGCGACTCTATGCTCGATGCGGGTCGCGATACTCGGGCTTGCCGGTATCCTGAGTGCCGTGGTGCGGTTGTCATAACCCCAATTGGGTTGCGTGGGAGCGTGGTTACCTGCTTGAAATCGACGGTAGGCGTTAAAGCTGGGTGCGAAAATCAGGTGGGTATCCGCCATGAGCTCAAGGCAGCCGGCGACAGCGTGGCGGAGCAATACTGTGCCTTCCACATCGCCACTGTCGAAAACGTTGTTTCCCTCGTTATCCAGCAAACAGCAATGAAGGTGCATGCCGTTGCCCGCTTGATTCTCCATGGGCTTGGGCATGAAGCTCGCGATAGATCCAAATCGTTCCGCGACGGCACGTATACACCGCTGCATGCGAATGATCTGATCGCAGTAAAGAAGCGGGTCATCGGCGTAAGCGACGTTGACTTCGTATTGAGCCGGTGCCGCCTCTTTCAGGACTCCCTCGAAGGGTAAGCCCTGCACCAGGAAGGACTCTTTGACCTCCTGGAGAAGTTCCGCGTGCTCATCAAGAGCGCTCAGACCATAGAGGTTGCCGCCCGTCTCATGGTCCGATGGAAGGGCTTGGCGAAGCGACTCGCCCTCACCAGGTTTTCTAAACAGGTTAAATTCCAGCTCGATGGCGACCCGGGGGCGAAACTGTATGGCTTGGAGTTTTTCAACGATGTGGGCGAGGACCTGGCGGGGGTCTGATAGCAGGGGTGTCCCGTTATCCTTGACCATGCTCAGGATAACTTGTGCTCTGCCGACGCCGCGGTTGCCTAGCACTGGCACCAGTGAGTTGGGGACTACCTGGCACCAGCCATCGATGTCGCCATTTTCCAGCGCAATGCGCGGCACGTCGCGACCCCAAATATCCTGAGCGACGGCTGATTTGGGCAGCTTGATTCCCTCGGTCATCAGCGCGGGCAGCTTTTCGATTGGTAGCCACTTACCTCTGGCTGCGCCGTTGCAATCAGTGATGAGTGCCTCGACCGTCTCGATGGTGGGGTGTTCTGACAATAAATTTTCGGCGTCTGAGTACATTACATGGCTCTTTTATGCTCGCCTGAGTTTACGCGTGCAACACTGTACTCACCAGTCGAGCGGGCCATTTCGCCACCGGGCATGCCAGACAGCTCGGACCTTGTCGGGGTAGCTGCTGCTACCGCTGGATCCGTTGTACGCTGCCAAAGCACGTGACGAATGCTGCGCCTCCCGATCAAGGTAGTAGCGGAGTATGTGGCAACCGTATCGGAGGTTGGTATCGGGATGAATGAGGTTGTCATCCGGCCGACCGATCTCCTCCTTCCAAAAAGGCATCACTTGCATCAGGCCTTGAGCGCCGGCTCGGGAGACCGCATAACGATCAAATCCGCTTTCCACTTCAATAATCGAGAGCACTAGCTCGGGAGACAGGTCGAGTCGAGTCGCCTGCTGGTGAACCTGGCTTAGTAGCGTCAGCCCTTCCTGCGCGTCGGGCAGCAATGGAGTGAGCCGTTGCTGCATATCGACCAGCCAAACCTCAGCGTCAAATCGATCTTCAAAACCGTCGTCTCCAGACAGTGCGCGGTCCAGATAAATGGAGAGAGCAGCGCGGTCGCTGTCGTTCGCGGTCAGCCCCGATGCTGCCCACATCACGCCGCAGATCAGCAGCGCCCTACGGCAAGGCCGTCTGCGCATTCAGTCAGGCGCTGAGCAGGCGGTGAATGCGATCAAGGGCCTGTTCGGGTGAAATCATCTCGGTTTCACCAGTCCGGCGCTGGGTAATTTCAAGCTTGCCCTCAGCCAACGACCGCTCGCCAATGGTGACGCGGACTGGCATCCCCAGTAACTCCATCTCCGCGAATTTTACGCCGGGGCGTTCCCCCCGATCATCCAAAAAGGCGGAGAGCCCCGCACGCTCGCAAGCATGGTAGAGCTCTTCTGTTGCGGCCTGTACGCGCTCGGATTTGTCCATCCCCAACGGGACGATTGCAACATCGAAAGGCGTCATCGCGCCTGGCCAAATAATGCCTTTTTCATCATGATTTTGCTCTATCGCCGCCGCAACAATACGGGTAATGCCGATGCCGTAGCAGCCCATCACCATCGCTTGGCTGCGGCCCTGCTCGTCCTGCACGGTGGCATTCATGGTTTCAGAGTACTTGGTACCCAGCTGAAAAATATGGCCTACCTCGATGCCGCGCCGAATCTGCAGGGTTCCCTGTCCACAAGGGCTGGCGTCCCCGCTGACAATTTCTCGGATGTCGGCGAACTCAGCATTGGGGACATCGCGCGACCAGGTAGCGCCCTTGACATGGAATCCGTCCTCGTTGGCGCCGCAGACGAAACTGGGCATTTGTGCTGCGGTGTGATCCACAACCACCCTTACGGGCGCGCCAACCGGTCCCAGTGAGCCAAACCCCGCCCCCAACTGTTGTCTGACCTGATCCGGTTCCGCCAACTGCAGTGGTGAGGCCATGCCCGGTAGCTTCCCCGCTTTCACAGCATTGAGCCGATGATCACCGCGCACTACCAGCGCGACCAAGTGACCCGCTTCGTCGTTTGCCAGTAAGGTCTTAATCGACTGCTCGGCAGGGATGTTCATGTGTTCTGCCAGCGCTTCGATGGTGGTGAGGCCAGGCGTGGCAAATTTTTCCAGTTCGGGCGGTTCGGGTTTCGCTGCCTCGGGGTTGGCTTGCGGGGTGACCGCGGGGGCCAGTTCAACATTGGCCGCGTAGTCGCTCCCCGTGGAGAAGGCGATGGCGTCCTCACCGGATTCGGCGAGGACGTGAAATTCGTGAGAGTGGTTGCCGCCGATTGAGCCCGTGTCAGCCTCGACGGCCCGGAAGTCCAGGCCCAGACGTCTGAAAATCGTCGTGTATGCCTCGTGCATGCGCCAGTAAGTAGCCTCCTGAGAAGCCTGATCAATGTGAAATGAGTAAGCATCTTTCATGATGAACTCGCGGGATCGCATGACACCAAACCGCGGCCGGATCTCGTCGCGAAACTTGGTTTGTATCTGGAACAAGTTGATAGGCAGCTGTTTGTAGCTTTTGATCTCGCTACGCGCGATTTGGGTGATGATTTCTTCATGCGTCGGTCCGAGGCAGAACGGGCGCTGATGGCGGTCCTCCAACCGGCACAGTTCCGGGCCATACTGTTCCCACCGTCCGGATTCTTCCCACAGCTCACCGGGCTGCACAACCGGCATCGTGAGTTCCAGTGCGCCAGCTCGCTCCATCTCTTCACGGACCACTTGCTCTACCTTTCGCAATACCCGCAGCCCCATTGGCATCCAGTTATAGATCCCGGCGGCGACCCGGCGAATCAGGCCAGCCCTCAGCATTAGCTGGTGACTGACGACTTCCGCGTCTGCTGGCGTCTCTTTCAAGGTAGAGAGCAGGAATTCACTGGCACGCATAACGGACTCCAATTCAGGCGCGCCCATTCTAATGTTGGGGGTGCTTGGCGTACAGGTGCTGCTATAGAGGTGGGGCGTCAATGAGAATGTCACGCGGCGTTCGGTCTGCAAGATTCCGGTTTTTCATGTTGAGCACGCCTGATTCTGCGATGATGGGGCTGACCGGAACACCTCACTACAGCGAGACCCCGCTATGCCCGATAAAAAAGCTGCCACACAATCGCCAAAGAAAATGAAGGCAGTGAAGGCGAAATTAACCAAGGCAGAGCTCGTCGCTTTATTGTCGGCCGACAGCGATGTCTCTAGGGGAGACGTCAAGCGTGTGCTGGGCTCTCTCGAGCGGCTTATGGAGGCGAGCCTTGCCAAGCGCGGCATGGGAAGCTTCACTTTACCCGGTCTGATGAAGATCACGACGTTACGGCGACCGGCGGTCAAGGCGCGCAAGGGCATTAACCCTTTCACCGGGGAAGAAACGTGGTTCAAAGCCAAACCGGCGCGGACACAGGTCAAAATTCGTCCACTCAAAAAACTGAAGGGGTTTGCCAATTGAGTAGGGCCCACGTGGGGCACGACGGGTCCCGTGCTAATGAAGATTGGCATCACCAAAAAGTCACCGCAGGTTGCCCTTCGGTGCCGAGCTAAATCCTCACGCTCTGCGTACCTTTCACTAGATCTGCGTTTACTGTACGCTCCGCGCCCTTGAAAGCTATTCCTATGGCCTCATACAAGTGTCCGGGCGCTACGCGGACTTGAATGAGGAGAACGCCATGCCGATTTATGAATATTGCTGCAGGGAATGTGGCCACAGTCTTGAAGCGATCCAGAAGCTGGCTGATGCGCCGCTCAAAGACTGCCCTGCTTGTTCCCGCCCTGCCCTGAAAAAGCAAGTCAGCGCACCCTCCTTCCGGCTATCCGGTGGAGGCTGGTACGAGACTGATTTCAAAACCGGCGATAAGAAAAATATTGCCGGCGAGAAAGCCGAAGGTGCTGGCAAGGGCGCCGCTCAATCGGAGCAGGGTGCTAGCTCAGGCACAAGTGAGAAGAAAACCGAGACCAAACCCGCGTCGTCGCCCGCCAGTGAATCCTCCAAGGCGGGATGAGAACCGGACGTCAGATCATGGAGACAACGATGCGAACCCAATATTGCGGCCTGGTTGATGAGACTTTGATTGATCAAACCGTCACGCTGTGTGGCTGGGTGGATCGGCGCCGAGATCATGGCGGGGTCATCTTTCTCGACATGCGAGATCGCGAGGGTGTTGTTCAAGTTGTCTTCGACCCCGATACCGAAGAGCATTTTCAGCGTGCTGACAGTGTGCGAAGCGAGTACGTGCTTCAAATCACGGGGCGAGTCAGGGCGCGCACGGCAGAGACGGTGAATCCGAATATGGCCTCTGGCCGGATCGAGGTATTGGGCAAGACGCTTGAGATTCTGAATGTGGCTCAGACGCCACCCTTTCCTCTGGACGCCCACCACTCTGTAGGTGAGGACGTGCGCCTGCGCTACCGGTACATGGATTTGCGCCGCCCTGAGATGCAACAAAACCTGATCGCCCGTGCCCGCATCACCTCTAGTATTCGACGCTACCTTGATGAGCAGGGTTTTCTCGACATCGAAACCCCGATACTGACCCGAGCCACCCCTGAGGGTGCCCGGGACTACTTGGTCCCCAGCCGAACCCAGCCTGGATCATTCTTTGCCCTGCCGCAGTCTCCACAGTTATTCAAGCAATTGCTGATGGTGTCGGGATTTGATCGCTATTATCAAATTGCGCGCTGTTTTCGCGACGAAGATTTACGCGCGGACAGACAGCCAGAATTTACGCAGATCGATATCGAAACCGCCTTTCTCAGCGCAGAGGAGGTGATGTCCATCACTGAGGGTATGGTGCGCAACCTCTTTCAGGAACAACTGGGCGTGGTATTGGGGGAATTTCCCCGGATGGCCTGGGCGGAGGCCATGGAACGTTTCGGCTCCGATAAGCCCGACCTCAGGATCAAGTGGGAGCTGGTTTCGATAGATGATTTGATGACTGGCGTTGATTTCAAGGTCTTTAGCGGGCCCGCGCAGGATCCCCATGGTCGGGTCGCGGCCTTGAAGATTCCGGGCGGCGCCTCGCTGTCTCGAAAGGAAATCGATGACTACACCGATTTTGTCGGGGTCTATGGCGCGAAAGGGCTGGCCTGGGTCAAGGTAAACGACCGCGCGGCAGGGATCGAGGGTTTGCAGTCGCCGATTCTAAAGTTCATGCCCGATGACACGGTGCTCGCCATGCTGGAGCGACTCGGTGCCGCCGATGGCGACATTCTCTTCTTTGGCGCCGACAAGCGCCAGGCTGTAAACGAATCATTGGGTGCACTGCGACTGAAAGTGGCCGCCGATATGAACCAGATCGCCGATAGCTGGGCGCCACTGTGGGTGGTGGATTTTCCCATGTTTGAGCGCGATGAACGCGGTGGTATGACCGCGCTGCACCATCCCTTCACTGCTCCGGTTTGCACTGCAGAGGCACTGCAAGAAGACCCAGGCGCTGCGCTATCTCAAGCGTATGACATGGTGCTTAATGGCAGCGAAATCGGCGGTGGGTCTGTGCGTATACACGATCAGACCATGCAGCAGACCGTTTTTGAGCTCTTGGGCATCGACGCAGCGGAGGCGGAGTCAAAATTTGGATTTTTGCTCAGTGCGTTGCGTCACGGTGCTCCGCCCCACGCTGGTCTGGCCTTCGGGTTGGATCGTCTTGTTATGCTCATGGTCGGCGGGCAGTCAATTCGCGATGTGATTGCATTCCCCAAGACGCAGAGCGCGCAGTGTGTGATGACCGAGGCGCCCGGCACGGTTTCTGAGCAGCAGATGCGGGAGCTCTCATTGCGCTCCAGACGCACCGAGCCCCCCGCCAACGAGTAATTTGCCATGGCTGGCCACAGTAAATGGGCAAACATCAAGCACCGCAAGGCGGCTCAGGATGCGAAGCGCGGCAAGCTGTTTACAAAACTGATTCGTGAGCTTGTTGTGGCCGCGAGAGCGGGTGGGCCCCTCGTAGAAGACAACCCTCGTCTTCGCGCGGCGGTCGATAAAGCCCTCGGTGCCAACATGAAACGCGACACCATCGACAACGCCATCGCCCGAGGCGCCGGCACTGGTGAAGCGGACAATATGGAGGAGCTGACGTACGAGGGCTATGCCTCTGGCGGCGTCGCCGTATTGGTTGAGGTCATGACGGACAACCGGAACCGGACCGTCGCCGAGGTGAGGCATGCGTTCACCAAGCGAGGCGGCAATCTGGGTACCGATGGATCCGTTGCCTATTTATTCTCACGAGCTGGTTTGATCCAGTTTGCGCCGGGTGCCGACGAGGAGGCAGTCATGAATGTGGCGCTCGAGGCGGGCGCTGATGACATTGTCGCCGCAGATGATGGCAGCCTTGATGTCATGACTCCCTGGGAAGCGATGACTGAGATTCGTGACGCGTTGGTGGGGGGCGGGCCTTGAACCTGTGCATGCAGAGGTCACGATGCTGCCCAGCACAGAGGTGCTATTGGATGCCGCCACGGCACCAAGTGTCATGGGCCTAATCGACATGCTCGAGGACCTAGACGACGTTCAGAACGTCTATACCAACGCTGATATCCCTGAGGACGTTCTCGTTTCTCTGTAAATTTTCTGCCGCGGCTTTTTACGTTTTAGCCATGACCTTTGCGCCGCAATCGGTCAAACTTGAACTTGTTTTGTGCGGGTTGCCGCTATGACAGTCATACTCGGTATCGACCCGGGATCGCGAAAGACGGGTTTCGGCATTATCCGCATCGATCGAAAACAACCGGTTTATGTGTCCAGCGGCACCATTCGGTTACCTGTCAAAGAGCACCTCAGTGTTCGCCTGAGGGTGTTGTTTGACTCCCTCTCGGAAATCATCGACACCCATCGACCTACGGTGGCTGCTATCGAGAGCGTGTTTATGGCGAAAAGCGCAGACTCTGCGCTCAAGTTGGGCCATGCCCGTGGCGCCGCGATGGTTGCCTGTGTCATCAACGAGCTCGCGGTCTTCGAATATGCGGCGCGCCAGATTAAACAATCAGTCGTGGGAACGGGCGCTGCGAGCAAGCAGCAGGTGCAGCACATGGTAACGGTACTGCTGGGCTTGTCCGCTGAGCCCGCTGAGGACGCGGCGGACGGGCTCGCGGCTGCGCTCTGCCACTGCCATGCGGAGGAGCTCTCGGGGGCGTTGGCGGCCAGTGGCTTCAAAGCAGGGCGTTTGAGGTAAAGTGGCGCCATGATCGGACAAATCCGCGGAACCTTGATCGGGCGGCAAGCACCAGAAATTTTGGTTGATGTAGGTGGTATTGGTTACGAAGTGCAGGTGCCCATGACCACGCTGTACCAGCTACCCGAACTCGGCCAACCCGTCAGCCTTCTTACCCATTTCATCGTGCGCGAGGATGCGCAACAATTGTATGGCTTTTCTGAGGCAGCCGACCGCCGGTTGTTCAGAGAATTGATCAAGGTCAGCGGAGTCGGTCCCCGACTCGCACTGACTTTGCTGTCAGGGATGGACGCCGCGGATTTTGCGCGATGTTTGCAGCGCGATGATGTGGCAGCGCTGGTGGCGCTACCGGGGGTAGGCCGCAAGACCGCCGAGCGTTTGCTGGTTGAAATGCGGGATAAAGCGGGTGACTGGCTGGAAGAATTGTCGCCCACCTCTGAGGCCTCAGCTCACCTGGATGACCCGGTCTCCAAAGGCGTGGATCACCGAGCGGAAGCTGAGCAAGCGCTCGTCTCGCTGGGTTACAAACTGACCGAGGCCGCTAAATTAATTGCGAGCGCGGATGCGCCGGACGAAGCCAGTAGTGAGGAGTTGATCCGGTTGGCACTGCGCGCAGCCGGCGGGGGACGATAATGAGCCCAACTGTTCGAGGATTGAGCAGGTGATCGAAACCGACCGACTGGTTGCGGCTGATGCCGGAGACCAGCGAGAGGATGCGGTTGATCGGGCGATCCGGCCGCGGCGGCTGGATGAGTACATCGGGCAGCGTGCCGTCCGCGAGCAAATGGAAATTTTTCTTACGGCGGCCCGAGGTAGAGCCGAGCCACTGGATCACACGCTAATTTTTGGCCCGCCGGGTCTGGGCAAGACCACGCTCGCCAGCATTATTGCTGAGGAAATGGGCGTACAGTTAAAAACGACCAGCGGGCCGGTCCTTGAGAAAGCCGGCGATATTGCTGCACTGATGACCAATCTCGAGCCCGGGGATGTCTTGTTTATTGACGAGATCCATCGCCTCAGCCCTTTTGTCGAGGAGGTGTTGTACCCCGCCATGGAGGACTATCAGCTCGACATTATGATCGGTGAGGGCCCTGCCGCTCGCTCGATAAGACTGGATTTGCCACCGTTTACGCTGGTAGGCGCGACCACCCGGGCCGGCTTGCTGACTTCTCCTCTGCGCGATCGCTTTGGCATTGTGCAACGCCTTGAGTTCTACGATGCGGTAGAGCTCGCCGAAATTGTGCGGCGCTCGGCGCGAATTTTGGAGATCTCCTCTGACGAGGATGGTGAGGCGGCGATTGCGCGACGGTCCCGGGGCACACCTCGTATAGCAAACCGGCTGTTACGAAGAGTTCGTGACTACGCCGAGGTCAAGGCTAATGGAAGCGTTGATGGCGCAACCGCGGAGGCGGCCCTCGATCTGTTGAGCGTTGATGCGCAGGGTTTCGATCATCTTGATCGGCGCTTGCTTCTCACCATGATCGAAAAGTTTGATGGCGGGCCAGTGGGTGTCGATAGTCTGGCCGCGGCGATCTCTGAGGAGCGCGGTACCATCGAGGACGTGCTGGAACCCTTCCTGATTCAGCAGGGTTTTATCCTGCGAACGCCGAGGGGCAGGATCGCAACGCGACACGCCTATGCCCATTTTGGTATGACCTTTCAGGGATCTGCGGCGGAAACCCTCAGTCTTGATTTGGATCCCGCGCCGTGAGCACGGAATTTTTGCTGCCGGTCCGTGTCTATATTGAGGATACGGACGCCGGTGGCATTGTGTATTACGTGAACTACCTGAAGTACTTTGAGCGGTGTCGCACAGAACTGATGCGCGCGCTGGGAATCGAGCGTGCCGCCATATCGGAGTCAGGGTGGATGTTCGTGGTCTCGAAGCTTGAGGTGTCTTATCGACAGCCCGCGCATTTGGATGATGAGTTACAGGCCACGGCTTCGATTGCCGCTGTGGGGGGTGCGACCATCGGTTTTTTTCAATCTGTAAGGAGAGGGGAAACAGTATTGGTTGACGGCGATGTGCAAATAGCCTGTGTCGACTGCGACACGGGAAGGCCCCGGCGGTTACCACATTTACTGAGGCGCCAGGCGGATGCCAGTTTGTCAGCGCAGGGGGACACAGCATGAGTGAGGAATTAGGGTTAATCGAGCTCATTTTTGACGCCAGTGCGGTAGTGCAGGCAGTGATGCTGATATTGGTTTTGGCCTCGCTGTCTTCCTGGTTCCTGATTATCCAGCGGGTGATGTTGATGCGCAGGGCCGACGAGGCTCTGCTGTCTTTTGAGGAGCGCTTTTGGTCTGGCATTGATCTCGCTCAGTTATACCGAGAGGGTAATCAGGCGGTAGCCGATGGCGAGTTGCCTACCGGCGCGGAGAGCCTGTTTCGCGCCGGCTTCAAAGAGTTCTCCAGGCTGTCTCAGCAGTCAGACATGGATGCGGATGCGATCTTGGAAGGCTCCCGCCGGGCGATGCGCGTGGCGTTGATGCGCGAGACCGACCCCGCATTGAGCAGCACCTGCCTTTCCTTGCCTCGGTGGGTTCGACCAGTCCCTATATCGGATTGCTGGGAACAGTATGGGGCATCATGCACTCTTTCAGAGGATTGGCTAATGCGACTCAGGCGACGCTGGCTACCGTCGCGCCCGGCATCTCGGAAGCCCTCATCGCAACCGCTATGGGGCTGTTTGCAGCCATCCCGGCCGTGTTGGCCTACAACCGTCTGGCCGCGAGGAGTGATGCGTTGCTGAATCGTTACGAGACATTTCTGGACGAATTCTCGGGGATTTTGCAACGCCAAACCTATGCGCTGAAAGCGCATCAGACGCCAAGAGCTTAACCATGCGCCGGCGCAGGATGCTTGCTGAAATCAATGTGGTGCCCTACATCGATGTAATGCTTGTGCTGCTGGTGATTTTTATGGTGACGGCGCCGATGCTCATGCAAGGTGTGGAGGTTGATCTGCCGGATGCAGATGCAGCACCGGTTGAAGATCAGGATGCCGAGCCGCTCATTGTCTCCATTAACGATCGGGGACAATTGTTTCTGAACCTTGGTGCTGACGAGCAGCAGCCACTGGAGCTTGCCACGATTCGGCAACGCGTTGCCGCGGTGCTGAGGAGGACTCCTGAGAAGCCGGTGCTGGTCTGGGGAGATGAAAAAGTGGCCTATGGCAACGTGGTTGTGGTGATGACGGCACTTCAGGAAGCGGGCGCTCCCTCCGTCGGACTCGTGACGGAAAGTCCGGCGGTCAACTGATGCTCTCTGATCGGCTCCTATTTGCCGGGTTGCCAGCGATTGTGACGGTGGCGCTCCATGGCCTGTTGGTGTTGATGCTCCTCTTCCGTTGGAACGGCCCCGCTCAGGTGGTTGCCGCTGCGCCCACCGTAAAGCCGATACAGGCCAGTCTCATTCAAGCTGAAACCTTAAAGCCGAAACCCAAGCCCAAGCCCAAGCCGAAACCCAAAACCAAGCCCAAGGCGGAACCCGTGTCGCCGCCTGAACCCCCTTCGGTCAGTGAAGCAAAACCTGAGCCCGCGCCCGCCGAGGAAACCTCTCCCAGCCCAGTACCCACCCTCGATGCAGAGCAGTTGGCAATGCTGACGCGTGAGGAGCTGAAAACGCTGACCGATACTGAGGTAGGCGCAGCGGGTGCTGAAGAGCCCAGTTTGCGCGATATGGTGGCGGCAACAATACGGGCAGCCGTTATCAATCGATGGACCCGCCCGCCGAGCGCTCGCAACGGCATGGTGTCGGTATTGTCGATACAATTAGTGCCGACTGGTGAGGTGGTTGGCGTCAGCGTGTTGGAGTCCAGCGGCAATTCCGCCTTCGATCGCAGTGCGATGAATGCAGTTGAGCGCGCAGGGCGATTCCCTGAGGTTGCCAAGCTTGAAGATAGGATATTCGAGGCGAACTTTCGCCGTTTCCAGTTAATTTTTAAACCTGAAGATTTGAGGTACTGATGTTGCGAAGGATCTGGTTGTCCGCGGCACTCCTGCTATCGGTTTCAGTAGCGCACGCCGAGCTACAGATCGAGATCAATCAGGGTGTGGAAAACCCCACGCCCATAGCCGTCGTGCCCTTTGCCTGGCAGGGCGTTGGCGCGCCCCCTGAGGATGCCGCACAAATCGTGGATTCAGATCTGGCGCGCAGTGGCCAGTTTTCCCCTGTCAGCCGCCGGGATATGCTGAGTTATCCATCCAGAGAGTCCGAACTTTTTTTTCGCGACTGGCGGGCAATCTCGGCTGAATACGTCTTGATTGGCCGCATGAGTGTTGGCTCCCAAGCACGTATTGATTTTCAACTGTTCGACACGGCGCGTCAGCAAGCGGTTCAGGAGGGCATTGTTACCGGTCCAGTATCTGAATTGAGGATGCTGGCTCATCAGGTATCAGACTCGGTTTATGAAAGCCTGACCGGGATACCGGGGGCTTTTGCGACGCGGCTACTTTATGTCTCGGTGACGCGGAATCCGGAAGGTAAGGACTTCTATCGTTTGACTCTTGCTGATGCGGACGGACGGCGTCCGATCGTACTCCTGGAAGGTCGGGATCCGATAATGTCTCCGGCGTGGTCGCCCGATGGTAAAGAGGTCGCCTATGTTTCTTTTGAAACGTCCCGGCCCGCAATTTACCGCCAAAATTTGCTCACGGGCGCGCGCGAGCAGTTGACCAATTTTCAAGGCTTGAATAATTCCCCAGCATGGTCGCCTGATGGCAACAGCATGGCCTTGGTGTTATCCAAAGATGGTAATCCCGACATTTACCTGTTGAATCTGAGTAGTCGAGCCTTAACTCGGTTGACCCGGCATTTTGCGATCGACACTGAACCCACTTGGATGCCGGACGGCAAGTCGCTGCTATTTACATCTGACCGCGGGGGAAAACCACAAATTTATCGCTATGATCTCCGCACCAAAAAGATTGAGCGGGTGACTTTTGAGGGGTCGTATAATGCGAGGGCGCGTGTCGCCCAAGATGGCCGCAATGTCGCTTTGGTTCATCGCCGAGAGGGCCGTTACCATATTGCGGTCTTTGATCTGGTTACAGATCGACTGACTGTACTCACCGAGACCAGTCTCGACGAGAGCCCCAGTATTGCACCTAATGGCTCAATTGTGCTGTATGCCACCAAGCGGGGCGACGATAGTATCCTCGGCGCAGTGGCGGTTGATGGCGGCGTGAGGTTCAGCCTGCCCGCCCGGCAAGGGAGCGTGCAGGAACCCGCCTGGTCACCTTTCGTCACGCCGCAGTAGCGGCGGACCACGCTGGCTTTAGTGCAATATTTCTGGGCTCGATGGGTGAAAAATCGGTATGATGCGCTACATTAGTTGAATACGGGTCCTGTGACTGGGGAAAGATAACGATGAAAAACGTAAAGCTTTGCGCAAAGTGGATTGGTCTGGTGTTTGCAGCGCTGGTGCTTGCCGCCTGCTCGAGCAATGAAACTAAGGAAGCCGATGCGGCCGAGGCTGCTGCTGCAGCGGCGGCGGAGCAGGCTGCACAAGAGGCGGCGGAGCGCGAGGCTGCTCAACAGGCTCAAGTAGAGGCACAACGCGAGCTCGAGACGGCTGCTGCCAATGTTGGCACTGTGTTCTACTTTGCTTTTGACAGCTCTTCGCTGACTGATGAGGCGCGTGCTCAGGTTGATGCGCACATCGCCGCGCTACTAGGCAACAATGACAGCGTTCGTCTTGAAGGGCATACCGATGAGCGGGGTACCCGCGAGTACAACCTCGCCCTGGGCGAGCGCCGCGCTAACGCGGTTCGCGACTACATGGTAGCCAATGGCGTGCCCAGCTACCGTATTGAGACGATAAGCTATGGAGAAGAGAATCCAGTGGCATATGGCTCTGGTGAGTCCAACTGGCAGCAAAATCGCCGCGTCGAGTTGAAATAACTGAGGATTCGACATTGACAGGTTTACCCATCAAGCCGGCGTTATGCGCCGGCTTTTTGTTGATGCACTCTCTGGATGTATCAGCGCAGGAGTACGTAGACGTAGAGGCAGAGCGTCGCGCTGCGGCGCAGGCGGTGACCGCGGACGTCGCTGAAGGTGCGGCTGTAGAGCCCGTCTCACCTGCTTACGGGGGCATTCAGCCTTATTCTGGTTCCACCACGGTCGCGCAACCGTTGCTCGAGGTCGATAATAATCCGATCACTGGAACGGACTCAGGAAGTCTGATTTTGCGTGTGCAACAGCTCGAGGCTGATGTTCGCATGCTCACCGGCTTGCTCGAGGAAGCGACCCAGGCGCTTCGTGCGCTTGAGGCACAAAGTCTCGAGCGCTACGTTGATCTTGATCGCAGGCTCAGCTTTGGAGCGCGCTCACAGGAGGAGAATGTTGCCACCGCCGGAGCTAGCTCCAGCATCCCAGCGTCAGGCGAGGGCACGGGTAACACTCAAAGTGAGCGGGCGGGTGAAGCGGAGGAAGGCGAGGAGGCCGCTTATCGCGCGGCCTATGAGTTGGTACGTGAGCGAGAATTCGATACGGCTGTCAGCGCTTTTATTGAGTTCCTGTCAGATTATCCATTTGGGCGTTATGCACCCAATGCCCACTATTGGCTGGGGGAGCTTTATCTTGTTATCGACCCGCCAGACCCTGAACTCGCTCGCCAAAACTTTAAGTTGTTGCTTGACCAATACCCTGCCGATCAAAAGGTGCCGGACGCACTGTATAAGCTAGGGCGCGTGCAGTTTATAAAAGGAAATCGGCAGCGATCACGGGAATATCTTGACGAGGTCATCAGGGAGTATCCCTCCCACGCAGCGGCTCAGCTGGCGCGACAGTTCCTGTTGGAGAACTTCTGAGCCGAGAGCCGAGAGCGGAATCGGCGTTGTCTGTAGCGCCTGCTTTTCCTCCAGTGCGTCAGATTTCGGCGGTTGGTGCGAATCCGAAAAGGGCTTGAATTTTCACCCCGTAGCGTTAGCATACGCGCCTCCCTGTTATGGGCCGTTAGCTCAGTCGGTAGAGCAGTTGGCTTTTAACCAATTGGTCGCTGGTTCGAACCCAGCACGGCCCACCATTACAGCAAAACCACCTTTGGGTGGTTTTTTTTGAGCCTCTGGCAATGGACGACGGCCAACAGAGCGTGGCTCGCGCAAAGCGTCTGCTAATCGGTAAACCAATTAATGGAGTGAGCTGTGACATCAACCTTTCACCCCCCTCTCCGCACGTTGATGGGCCCCGGGCCGTCTGACGTGTCGCCACGTGTTTTGGCAGCCTCGGCACGGCCCACTATTGGGCACCTCGACCCACTTTTTGTGGGTCTGATGGACCATGTTAAGCGCCTTCTGCAGTTTACGTTTCAGACCAAGAATGAGCTGACGATCCCGCTGTCTGCGCCGGGGTCAGCCGGCATGGAGGCGGCCTTCGTGAATCTTCTCGAGCCCGGGGACAAGGCAATCGTGTGCCAAAACGGTGTTTTTGGCGGCCGTATGAAGGAGAACGTCGAGCGTTGCGGGGGCACCGCTGTCATGGTTGAGGACCGTTGGGGGGATCCGGTAGACCTTGATAAGGTGGCTGAGGCGATCAATGCTCATCCCGATGCCAAAGTGCTGGCCTTTGTGCACGCTGAGACTTCGACAGGGGTTCGCAGTGACGCCCAGCAGCTCTGCGCATTGGCCAAGTCAGCCGGGATGCTGACAATTGTTGATGCGGTGACTTCGCTGGCCGGGATCGATTTGCAAGTCGATGGCTGGTCGGCTGACGTGGTTTATTCAGGCACTCAGAAATGCTTGTCCAGTCTTCCGGGTATCGCTCCTATCACTTTCAGCCCTGACGCCGTCGCAGCTATCAGTGCGCGCACGCATAAGGTACAAAGTTGGTTCCTCGACATGAATCTCATCATGGGCTATTGGGGAGAAGGATCCACGCGTGCCTATCATCACACTGCGCCGGTGAATGCGATCTACGCATTGCATGAATCGCTTCTCATGCTCGAAGAGGAAGGGCTTGAGGCCAGTTTTGCTCGTCACGAAGCTAATCATCTGCGTCTGGTTGAAGGGCTCTCGCGATTGGGTTTGGATATGGCTGTAAGTGAGTGCCATCGCTTGCCTCAGTTGAACGCCGTGTTGATTCCGGAAGGGCTGGATGACGCCGCTATCAGGCGACGCCTCCTCAGTGAATTTAATCTCGAGGTCGGCGCGGGGCTTGGCGAGTTGGCGGGAAAACAATGGCGGATTGGTCTCATGGGTAGCAGTAGCAATGAAATCAATATCAATCGATGTTTGAACGCATTTGAGACGATACTGAAGAACTGATCTCCCAGATATTCTTCATTCAGGGGATGGTAGCCACGACTCACGTGTTGTAATCAGGTTCCTCAACGGTGAGGATGGCCTTGAGTTCCGCGAAGTGCCGCTCTGCTTGGCCAGGGTAGTCATCCAGTTCGCAGGCGGTCTTCTCGGCAACCTCGTCGGATAACACCCGAAGCGGCTGCCCCGTCCACAACGCCTTCACGTAGGTCTCCGCGGCGCGCTCAAAATAGAACAGCCGGTTGAACGCATCGGCCACGTCGTCGCCGATGACCATGACGCCATGCTGGCACATGATCAGGACTTTTTTTGCGGGGTCGGCGAGATGTCTGCAACAGCGCTCTGCTTCCTCCTCGAACGCCAGGCCCCCGTACTCGGTGTCGATGGCGTATCGATTGAAAAACATCGCACAGTTCTGATCGATCGGCGGCAAGTGAGGGTCTTCCAAAGTTGAGAGGACCGTGGCGTGGATGGAGTGTACATGGAGGGCAACACGCGCATGAGCGCACTGACGATGCAGCGCGCCGTGTAGTCCCCATGCTGTGGGGTCCGGTGCATCAGGCCGGGCCATTGTTTCAGGGTCATTAGCATCGACCAGAATGAGATCAGAGGCGCGGATGCGCGAGAAGTGGGACTGATTGGGATTCATCAGAAACTGCGTGCCATCGTCATTCACAGCCACCGAGAAATGATTCGCTACACCCTCGTGCATATTGAGTCGCGCGGCCCAGCGAAATGCAGCGGCGAGGTCTGACCTCTCAGCCGCATAATCCGACGTTGCGGTAGATGTTTTGGCAATATGAATGCGTGACATAGGTCCGGCCCTGCTAGCGGTGCCAATTAACATACCACTGCTGAGGCCTAAAATCGCTGATTGCACGGTGTGCCGCCGCGCAAAGAAACCTGCCGTCGCGTCTCTGTCTCAGACAGACGCTTCCGGCACGCGCCATCGGGGTATACTCCGTGCTACTGAGTCGAGCGTGATTGGGGCGCAGGTATGATGCTTCCTCACTTTTCCCGGGATGACGACATTGAGAGTGTCGCCGCGGCGCTTCAGTCGCGGGGTGCTGTCGTGATTGAGGAGTTATTGCCCGATAACATCGTCTCGGGATTGAGCACGGATCTGCGTCCTGAATTCGATCGTGAGGGACATCTCTATCAGAACACCTTCAACGGTCATCAAACCCTGCGTGTGGGGGGGGTCACCAAGTATTCCTCACACTTCCCGACTTTGCTCCTGCACCCCAGTGTCTTGGCGATCGCAGATATTATCCTGAAGCCACACTGTGAGGTTTATCAGGTGGGCAGTACTACGGCGATTGAGATCTTGCCCGGAGAGGCAGCGCAGGTGTTGCACGCTGACGACGCCTGCTACCCCAGTCATTTGCTGCCATTTGAGGCACAGATTTCGGCTTTGTGGGCGCTGGATGATTTCACCATTGAGAATGGCGCGACACGGGTGGTGCCGAGAGAGATAGGTATCGAAAATCCGGAAGACGCGAGAGAAGAGCATGTCGTGCAGGCTGTGATGCCCAAAGGGTCGGTGGTGATTTATTTGGGATCGACGATTCATGGCGGTGGCGCTAATCTGAGTGACGCGCCACGTAAAGCGGTGGTGAACACTTACTGTCTGGGTTGGTTGCGTCAGGAAGAAAATCAGTACCTGACGCTCACGAAGGACGAGGTGGCAGCCCAGTCAGACGAGATGCGACGGATGCTGGGTTTTCAGGCTCACGGCCCTTACTTAGGCGTCTGGCCCAAGGACCCGGATGGGCTCTGGTACGAGACCTGAGCTGCAATGGCCTTGTTACTTCGGGATGGCCTTCAATCATTACGCTAGGCCGCAACCTACCCCGACAGACGAGGGTCTCTAGCCAGCAGCGGATACAGCACCGGACCGGACAAGAGCGCCGCTAGGCCCGCGATACCGTACCAACCGACTTCTAAACCCAGCAGATTGAAGCGGTCCAGCCCCCAGAGATTCACGCTGTGATCTGTGATCGTGATGCTCATCATGAAGGCGATCAGGCACAGCGGTGGAACGATCAGGACACTCAGCGTGAGGGTGCTCCCCGGTATTTTGAAGGGCCGCACCAGGCTTGGCTCCCTCATCCGCAGCCGCACCGCCGCAACAAAGATCAGGGCGTACGAGGCCACCATCAGCAGTACATCGATGATCACCAGACTCTGAAACGGGCCGATCACAAGCACCGCGTTGACGCCCGCAATCAGCAGGAGCGCCACCACAGGTGTACCGAAACGTTGATTGATTAAGGCGAGGGGTTTGGGCAGCAGGCCGTCTGCCGCCAATTTTTGAAGCGGACGCGCACCTGAGGCCATGTAATCCAGATACAGCGCGAGGTTGCCCAAGACCACCGACGCCAGCAAGGCGTGACCGAGCGCTGTGCCACCCAGTGCACGTCCGATATCAACGAAAGACACGGTGCCGTCTGTGCCATCGACCGAGAACAGCTCCCAGTTTCCAAAGGCGGCGAGGCTGGCGAGGGTGGGCAGAAGATACATCAAGGCGACAAAGGGGAGTGCCAGCATGAGGGCTTTGGGAATGATGCGCTGGGGCTCCTCGATTTCTCCCGCCAGCGTCGACATGGACTCATAGCCCGAATAAAACCACATGCCGATACTGAGCCCCACGATGAGTGCGCCGTCGGCGCCGAGCAGATCGGTATCGGGGGGTGTCATCGGTGTGAACGGGTTGAACTGCCAATTGGCGAGGCCAACGACGCCGAGCATGACAATGGGCGAGATGATCAGGACCGCAAACAGACTTGATCCAATAGCCACAATCTTGATGCCCAGCACATTGACGACGGTACACACGCCGATGACAGACCAGCAGATCGCGTAATAGATCCCATCGCTAAAGCCGATTTGGTTTTGCAGGTAGGTGGCGCTGAGCACGATATAGAGCGAGGTGTCGACGAGTAGGGCGAGGGACCACCACCACCCGGCCTGAAAACCCCAAAATCGGCCCAAGCCCCGCCGCGTCCACACATAAAACCCCCCACCGTCGGGTATGGCAGAACCCAACTCGCTGGCGATGAGCGCCATGGGGAGCGCCCAAATGACGGGGAGTGCCAGCAACAGCAGCAAGGTCAGGCCAGGGCCAGAGGAGGCCACCATCTCCTCGATGCCAAACGAGCCGCCGGACACGAAGATATAGATCATGAAAAATGCGCTAAAGAGCGGCACGCGGGTGCGCTTCATGGTTGCCCCGCGCACATTGTTATGCAGCGATTGTGCAAACTCCGCCCCTTCTGCGATCAAAAATGATGCGCGCAGCCGGATCAGCATACTGATTGCTTTTCGGGACGCGACGCGACCCTGACAGTATAGACCGGCGCGCCGGCTTGGGCGGCGCCTTGTGACTGAGATGACGGGCTGTGGGGTGTGGGCCGGGTATCAGCCGAGGCTGGCTTCCAGTGAGTGCAGGTACCAATGCACAAACTGCTGGAGCGTAAACTCGAATTCAGGGTGATAGGGCCCCGGCTCGAAAAATCTGGAATTCACCCCTGCGGCGTTGCGGGTGATGATGTACTCATCTTCTAAGGTGGTGTGATGCCAGAGCCACGTGACCTTGTCGATGTCGTAGTCGACGCCCTCTTGCGCGTCCTCGCGCACGAACCACACCAGTTCCATGTCGGTCTCGGTGAGCGATCGCGGAATAAAGCGATACAGCACGCAGTGATCCGGGTAGTTGAGCATGAAGGTGACCGGGCCCATCTGAAAGTCCCCGGCGCCGCCGTCGTAATCTTTGAAGTTGCCCATGAGCGGTGCCACGGGCTGCCCGTCTTGGCTGCCGGTAACATAACCCTCGAATAAGCCGTAGCGCATGGTGTGGGCGCAGGCGCCAAAGCTCGGCGCGTCCAGATAGATCTCGGTGTGGGTTTTTGAAATGCCCGGGATGCCAGTTATCTCGTCGGCGTTCTCCAGCATCTTCGCGACAACCGGCGCCGACTTCTCCTCAAGATCCTTCAAGGTGTGCATTTTGGCGTAGGCGCGATGGGACGTGGCGCAGTGATAACACTCGAGATAATTTTCGATCGCCAGTTTCCAGTTCGCCTCAACGCGGTAGGTTTTGCGATGCGCGACCTTGGCGTGCTCAAGATCATAGGCGCCGAGGGGGTTCACGAATATTCTCAAGCGACGCCACCAGATCGCCGGCATCGGGGTCGCAATTAATGAACACCAGGCCCATATAGGTCACGCAATTAACCGGCTTCAGGCCGTGTGCGGCTGCGTCAAAATCTCGCATGACGTGGGTTTCGCGGGCGGCTTTGAGCGAGCCATCCACGTTATAGACCCAACCGTGGTAGGGGCAGACATAGGTTTTTCGGTTACCGCTCAGTTCCTCACAGACCCGCGCGCCGCGGTGCCGACAAATGTTGTGCATGGCCCGGATATCGCCGGTTTCGGTGCGCGCGACAATGATTGAGTCTTCACCGATTTCGACGAGCTGGTAGTCGCCGGCGGAGGGGATCTCGCTCGTATGCAGCGCATAAATCCAGCTTCTGAAAATCAGGTGCTCGAGTTCTTGCTCATGCACCAGGTGGGAGCGATAGAAGTAGGGGTCCATGGCGTGACGCGGACGCAATTTCTCCGCGTCCAGCTTGTCGCGCATGCGTTGAAAGGAATCATCTACAGAAGTCGCGATGGCGTTCATGGCGTCTCTCGGAGAAATCGTTCGATCAGTGGGGTGGTGCGGGCGTCTGCCAACGCTTGGGTGACTTGAAAATCGGTGCGTCAATCACCTTGCAGGGCGCCAGTAAACGCGTCCAGTGCAACTCACGCTGGTAGTAGATTTCCGCAACCAGTTCATCTCCTACGGCGCCATAGGGCATCTCGATCTGTGCATAGGCAATATTGGCTTTTGCGGTCGGGCACCAAGCGGCGGACGTCACCGTGCCTACCTGCTTGTCGCCTTTGAGAATGAAGGAGTGCTCCGCAGGTTTGTTACCCTCTACGTCCAGCATCGCAAAGCGATAACAAGAGCCCTTCTCCTGCTCTTTGAGGAGCGCTGAGCGGCCGTTAAAGAGGGGCTTTTTAAAGTCCACAAGCCATTCCAGTCCTAATTCGAAGGGGCTTCGAGTGCGCCCGACCCGCACAACTTCTTCGGCGGGCATGAAATCGACGTTGGCCTGCAAGAAACCCGCTTCGATCCGCGCAAGCTCCAGCGCATATGACCCAATAGGCTTAATGAGGTAGTCGCGCCCAAGTTCAAAGAGTTGGTCCCACAGCGCTTCGGCTGATTCCGGCGTAACCCATACCTCGTAGCCGAGATCACCGGTGAAACCGGTGCGACTCACCATGAGCGGTCGTCCCTCAAAGCTGTAGTGCGCGATGCCAAAGGGTTTCAACTGGTTCAGATCAGTGCAGCCCAGCAGGGTCAAAACGGTGCAGGAGGTCGGGCCTTGCACGGCCAAACCCGCGACGGATTCAGACTCGTTTTCAATCGTGACGTCGAAACCCAGTGTGTTCCAGGCAAGCCAGTCGTCCGCGCGCTGATAGGAGCAGATGCGGTAGTCCTGCTCCCCCAGCCTAAAGATCGTGCCATCGTCCATGACCTGACCGTTGTCGTCGCACCAGATTGCATAGCCCACCCGGTCGACACCAATTTTGCTGACGTCCCGCGTGATCAGACGATCCAGATACCGCTGGGCGTCGGGCCCGGTCACGCGGTACTTGTTCATGGGTGACAGGTCAAAGACGCCGGTTGTGCTGCGGACAGCGAAGTACTCGAGTTCGACATCGAAGTAGGCGTTGGGGGTGGTGTACCCCATCCAGTTGCCCCAGTCGTTCAGATTGCACATCGCCTCGACCCGAGAGTGGAAGGGCGTGGTGAGTAGCATGGTGTCTCGGCTGACATCGCTCATCAAAGTGCTCCTCGCTTGAGAATTTCCTTGGCAGCGTTGCGTCCCGGAAGGCCCTGTAGCCCGCCGCCAGGGTGCGCGCCTGCTCCACAGAGGTAGAGACCTTCCACCGCAGTCGCATACTGGGTTGATCCGGGAAAGGGTCGCATCATCAGTGCCTGATCAATGGAGAGCTCCCCGTGGTGCCAGCTGCCACCGGTCATGCCATGAGAGGCCTCGAAATCAGAGGGCACGACCAGCTCGCTAGCTGTCACAAGAGCGCCGATGCCTGGTGCATACGCCTCCAACTCACTCAACAGCTGGCGCATCAGCTGCGGTTTCCCGTCCTCCCACCCGATATCCGGTGCATAGGGCACGTAGTGCACGATCGCGCTCAGAATATGTTGTCCGGAGGGCGCGAGCGCTGGATCCTCCAAAGTCGGAATGCTGATATCAAATGTGTGCAGGTTACTGAGCTCCCGGTATTTCATCGGGTTCAGCGCTGTCTCCATGCCGTCCATTGACGGTGTAATCACCAGCCGCTCTGCTAGCTGAGCGTCGTTCAAGCCGGTGAAAAAAGGCAGTCCACTGAGCGCCAAGTGGAGCTTCGCAGTGCCGCTTCGCGACCGGTAATGCTCCACACGCTTGGCCATTCCCGCTTCCATCTGGCGGTAGCCCAGTAGCTTGCGGAAGGTGGTAGTGGGGTCGGCACTGGAGATCACCAATTTCGCCGAGATTTCCTCGCCCGATGCAAGCGTCACGCCGGTGACGCGGTCGTTGGTTTTGGCGATGGCCGTTACCGCAGAGCCAAGCTTAAGCTGAGCACCGTTTTTCTCGGCTGCCGTGGCGAGGCTTTGACCAAAGGCACCCATGCCTCCTATGACCTGAGTCGTGCCAGTCTGTGCCAGATATTCTCCGGTAGCACCGTGCAAATAGCTGTAGACCGTATTAGGGGAGCGCGGACCCATGTTCGTGCCCGTTACCGCATCGAGCGCAATGGTGCTTTTGAGCGCAGAATGGGAAAAATGCTCATTCATGACGTCATAGATGTTGATCATCACAACGCGCATCAAGTCGCGCAGGCGTTCCCTCCCGAGTAACTTCAGTCCCAATCCTAGCTTCATGAGTGTGAGACGGTCGGTCCAATTCTGCTCCACCAGCTTGGGAGGGCGGCTGCGGTACAGCGTCGTCATCAGCTTGGCGAAACTGCTTACCATACTCTTGAAATCTCGATAGGCCGCCTGGTCTGCGGAGTCGATGCCGGCACCACTGATGGTGTCACCATCCAGAATGAGATGGTCGCCATCGGGCTGCAGTGAGATGGTCGCCTTGGGCTTGCCCAGATTGAGGCCCGCGCTCGCGAGATCGAGATCCTTCACGATACTTCGATCCAACTGAAACAGCCACTGCGCGCAATCCGAGACGTTAAAGCCGGGGCTGAACTCCCGACTACTGGCACAGCCACCCGGCTCAGCTCGCGCGTCTACCACCAACACGTTTTTGCCGGCTTTAGCGAGGTAGCTGGCACAGATCAGTCCGTTATGGCCCGCTCCGATAATGACCGCATCGTAATCAGTCATCGGCATATCCTCCCGGCACGGTGTTTGGTTTTTTGAGGTCCGCCAGAATTTCGCGAGCGGCGTTGGCGCCGGGGGCCGCCATCACGCCGCCGCCAGGGTGGGTCCCGGAGCTGCACATATACATGCCTTTGATTGGCGAACGGTACTGGGCATAGCCCGGGAACGGTCTGTTAAAGAGAAGTTGGTCGAAGGTCAGTTCGCCCATAAAGATATTGCCTTCGGTTAGCCCCACCTCAGCTTCGATTTCGCGAGGCGTTCGGGTTTCGCAGTGCAGAATGAGATCGCGGAAGTTGGGGCTGTAATTGGAAATCTGATCGATTACCGATTTCTCAAACCCGTCTTTGTCCTCATCCGTCCACTCGCGGCCCTCTACTTTGGGCGGCGCGTACTGAACGAAGACCGACATCATATGTTTGCCTGGAGGTGCCATCGTGGGGATCGGTCAGTGACGGGATCATCATGTCGAGATAGGGGTCCTTGGACCATGTGCCCGCCTTCCAGTCGTCGTAAGCACGCTCCTGTCTCTCCAGCGAGTCGCTGAAGTGAAGATCCCCCGCCATCAGGCGATTACGGGGGTCCAGACCATGGAAGACCGGTAGGCCGTCGAGTGCGATATTCAGCTTCCCGGAAGAGCCCCGAATCTTGAAGTTGCGCGCTTTCTTTAGCACGTCCTTAGGCAGATCCGAGGGATTGGTAATGTCGAGAAACGTCCGCTTTGGGTCGAGGTTGGACACCACGATCGGGGCCTTGTACTCGGTGCCGTCTTTGAGCGCGACACCTGCTGCACGGCCCCCTTTCACAATGATTTCATCCACATTGGCGTCACAGATAATCTCGCCGCCATAGGACTGGAACGCCTTGGATAGCGCATTGGCAATGGCGCCCATTCCGCCTCGTGCAAAACCCCAGGCGCCCACATTGCCGTCCACATCTCCCATGTAATGGTGGAGAAGGACGTAGGCGGTGCCGGGAGAATAGACCCCCAGTGCGGTACCGATGATGCCGCTACCCGCCATGTGCGCTTTGATGACATCGGTTTCGAAATATTCGTTCAAGTAGTCCCCGACGCTGGCCGTCCAGAACTTGATGGTATCGAGCAGTTTCTCTTCACCTAGGTCCATGAATGAGCGGGCGAATTCCAGCAGATCACGCAGGTCTCTTGGCTTCATTGAAGTCGGATCCGGCGGCGTGCGCATCAGATAGGGACGAATGAGTTTCGTCTGGAGGCTCGTGTCGGCCGCGTAACGGTCATAGGCGTTGGCGTCGCGCTTGGAGTGGCGCGCCATTTCGCGGTAGTGGCGATCGTGGTCACTGTAATTGCCGAAGTAGTCGCCGTTGCGCATAAAGGTGGCGCCACCCCCGAAAGAGACAACCTGCAGGCCGTGTCGTGGTAGCTCAAGGTCGCGTGTGATTTCCGGTCGAAGCAGGCTAGATACGTAGGAACAGTTGGAGTACCACCAGCCTTTGTGCAGCTCGCGGCTGACCGTGGCGCCGCCAATGTAGGGGTTGCGCTCCAGCACGGCCACCTTTAGCCCCGCTTTGGCGAGATAGGCCCCATTGGTGAGGCCATTGTGGCCCGCACCAATAACGATCGCGTCGTATTGGTTCACTGCACTCTCCGGTGAGTCAATGTGGACGGAAATATTGCCATGGCCGACGTCGAGCGTCTACCCAGAATGAATGAATGTTCATTCTTCGTTGAGACTTTTGGGTGATACCCGTAGACTCGTCGTCAAGAGTGTCCTGAGAAAAAACATGACTGATACGTCAGGCGCAGTGATAGAAGCGTCGCCGGATACAGGCAGCAAACGCCGTCAGATCCTTCCGAGAGCAGAGCGGCGGCAACAGCTGATTGACGCGACGATTCGGTGCATTGCCCAGCATGGACTCTCCGCTGTCACCATGCAGATGGTGACCCGGGAAGCGGGCCTAAGCGTGGGCATTGCCAATTTGCACTTTGAGAGCAAGGACAATTTGCTCAAGGAGACTCTCCGTTTCGTAGCCGAGGAATATCACGGCGGGCAGATCGAGATCATGGAGGGGGAGGATATTCTCGATCTGGGCGAAAGGCTCGACGCGCTCTTGGATTTTCAGTTGGGTCGGGGCGTCACCCAGCGGCAAAAGATGTCGGTATGGTTTGCCTACTACGGAGAGGCGGGCGCGCGGCCGGTTTATCAAAAAATTGTCTCAACCGTGGACCGCCTGGCGGCCCAGAAGCTGGAAGCTTTATTCACCGACATTATTCGCGAGGGTGGTTATCAAGACGTAGATGCGCGGGAGTTGGCAACCGGCTACTCGGCGCTGATTGATGGCCTGCACCTAGGGTTACTGGTGACACCTCGAGAGCTTAGTAAGCGGCGGGCTAGAGCGGTAGCACGCGACTTTCTTCGGCGCGCTTTCCCCCAGCACGTCCACTAGGGGGGCTGCTCTGCTTCGCGATGCCGCGACTCAACTTGGGCTCAATTCGTCGCAGGTGCCTTGATGACGACGCCGGCCTGCATGACCACTGTAACGTCGCGCAAAATCTCGGCATCCGCGAGAGGATCGCCGCGAACCGCGATGAGATCAGCGACTCTGCCGGGCGCGACGGCGCCGATGTCGGCAGACAACCCCATATGTTCTGCGGCAACCGAGGTGGCTGACCTTATCGCGTCCATAGGGCGCATGCCCCTCTCTACCATGGTGGCAAATTGCCAGCCGCCCATATCGTGCGGGAGCACTGCCGCATCCGTGCCATAGAGTAGCGTGACGCCTTTCTCGTACGCTTTCTCGAAAACGACCCGCTGCGCCTCGGTGGTATCGGTGTTGCGCTGCAGGAAGACATCCGGGTAGCCCTGCGCCCGACCGATGGTATCGGTGTAAGTCCCGTTATAGACATCCATTGAAAACGCCACGCCACGCTTTGCAGCAAGGTCAATAGTGCTCTCCTTTAAAAGAGAGGCGTGCTCCAGCGAATCCACACCGGCCCGTATCGCGTCTTGGCCTGACTGATCGCTGTGCACGTGGGCCGTGACTTTTTTGCCATGCCGTTTGGCTACCGCCACTACGGCTGCAATATCAGCCCGCGTCATCTCCGGTGCGCCCGGGACAGTACCCACTGAAAACACGGCGCCTGAGGCGATGACCTTCAAAAAATCTGCGCCGGCGGCGATGGCGGCCTCAGCGCGGGCCGCAAATTCCTCAGGTGTGCTGGCAATGCCTTGCTGGGATTCGGCCGGAATATTCTCTGCAGGAATTTCTGGAAAGGTGAGATCACCGCCGCCGCCGGGAATCGTCAAGTAGGGACCCGCGGTCTGAATGCGCGGGCCGGGTGCCTGACCGCTCTGGATAATTTCGCGCGCTAGATACACCGCGTCAGGGAACCAGGCCCCCACGTGACGCACGGTAGTGAAGCCGGTTAACAACGTTGTTCTCGCGTTATCCAGAATCAGTTGCAGGATTTCATCTGGGGTGCGCCGCGCGTACACACTGTAATCCACAGAATCTTCAGGGTTGCCGTCAAAGTGCACGTGGGTGTTGATCAGGCCCGGCAGGCAGGTGAACTCAGTCAGGTCATGGATGAATGTCTGATTCGTGAGAGGTCGGGCGGCACCTTGGGCTTCGATGCGGACAATGCGTTCACCCCGGATATGGATCGACTGATTCAACCGCGGCTCATCAGACAAACCATCTATCAGACGGCCACAGCGGACGACGATCTCAGCCGGCTGCGCATTGGGTGCGTATTGCAGGCTATCGGGCCCTGATGACTGATCGCAGGCACTCAGGAGGGCGCAGGCGGCATAGCCGAGATACCGAAAGAAACGCGAGTGGATACAGCCGCTCATGATGGAGGTGTCTTCCCCACGACATTAGGCCGCAGGCTGCCGACGATAGTTTAAGTAAATCAGCGTGTAGATCACCAAGGCGGCTGCTGAGGCCATGGCGCACAGGACAAAGACGCCATCAAAGCCCCAGCCCCGCTCGAGCATGAGAGAGGCTGCAAAGGGACCTACCGTTTGACCCAACCCCTGAGCGCCCGGGATGAAAGCAGCGGCGCTGCCGGAGCGATCGGCGACCGATACGCCGCCCATTTGGTAGACATCAATAAAGATCCAGAGAAAGTTAAACATGGCGACGCTAAAGACGAACACCGCTGCGGTGAAGCTAAGAGCCAGGAGCCCCACAGCCAGCACCATGAGGACAAAGGTGAATAACAGCGGTCGATCGTAATCAAATTTCTTCAGCACCCACATTGCGGTGAAACAGCCGCCAAAAGACAACAGCACGCACCAGGCAATGACTTGAGCGGCCCAATTGCCATCCAACCCGGCCGCCTCGGCGGCGAGTTCAATGTTGGACCAATAAGCGCCAATATTGATGTACGCGATGACGATCGCGCCAATACCCACCCACGCGAGCAGCGTCGGTCGTTTCGCCTCTGTGGGGGTACTTTGAGCGGCAGTGGGTGGGGGGGTCGTGGGGATGAGTCGCACGAAAGGCAGAGTGACCACGTAGGTGGCAATAAAGAACAGGTATATGCCGTTCATCGACAGGTGCGGTATCAACTGCAATTCCAGAAACTGCGAGATGGCGAAAGCCAAAAGCATCCAGTTAAACGCCTCTCTTGGTTTGGAGTGCGCCCCCAAACCTGCCACTGCGACTGCGGTGTAGAAGCCCGCGCCCAGTCCTGCGATAAATCGTAAAATCAGGGTTGCCTCGTAATCGACGTACTGAGTGCACAACCCATTGGCAATTATGGACAGTGCAATCCCGAGGTAGGCTAGGGTTTGCCTGCTCAACGAGCGAATCATGAAGCTGGTAAACACCGCGCCGACGAAAAGCCCCAACAGGTCCGAAGAGGCCACCCGGTTGACCTCAACCTCTGTGAAGCCAAGCTGATCGACCCAGGCACTGTTAATCGCCGGTAGCGCTACCAGAACGCTATACCCCACCAGTGTCATGAACAGACTCAGCAAGAAAGGACCTCTTGCATCAAAAGGATTGCTGGCGGAAGCCGCGGTTAGTTCAGCGTGGTGCAAATTACGTCTCCCGTATCCTGCGGGTGCAGAGGCCTCAAGGCTCGCCCAACACTGTCGCATCGAAAAAGGGGGATGGCAATCTGGTTAGTGCATAGAAAGGACGGAAATCTGGCGGGCTCTTGTGCCTGCCCGATCAAGAAATTCTGCGCGGTAACCAAATGATATCCGAGCAGCGCTGTTAACAACTGCTCAAAAAAGCGCTGTTAGTGCAGAACGGTGTTTTTACTGAACTTTGTGTTGAACAGCGGGGCGCTGGACGGTGCCGTGGTGGTTAGCTGCAAATACAGTCGGTCGGCACCTCAGCGACACCAATTTCGCTGTTAGCTCGCTCAATGGCGGCGTTTAAGGGTGGCCTCGACGAGTAAGGCCGGCCTCGATGGGGCCTTCAAACCGCTCCGCTCCGCGTTGCCAGGCCTTGTCAGATCAGGACAATTTCGTTTAATGTAACCGTAACAAACAGAAGTTCACCCAAATAATAGGTGCCACAAAAAGCCCGAACGAGATCGGGCAGACGAGGAAATTATGTCTTTTGATCCCAAAGTTAGAGTGAATCTTTCCAAAGTGAGTCCTTCGCTTCAGGCAAAAAGGCTAATCCACACCGCAGTGGCAACTGCGCTTGGGTTATCGGGCATTCCTGTTGCGGTGGGTCAAAACGCCTCGCTGGAAGAGGTGGTGGTAACAGCTCGCCAGCGAGCTGAGTCAGTGCAAGATGTACCCATGATGATTCAGGCGCTGTCCGGAGATGAAATCCAAAGGCGCGGGATTACGACACTTCAAGACCTATCGAAGCATATTGGCTCTTTGCAAATCACCGCAGACGGTATTGGCTCAAACGAGATCGTCTTCAGGGGGGTCAGCACAGGAGGGGGCTTCCTGCAGGACGCGACAGCGGCGGTGTACCTCGACGATCAACCCATGAGTCTTGGTGGCCTCGCCCCCGATATCTATCCCATAGATCTTCAGAGGATAGAGACTTTGGCAGGCCCACAGTCGACCCTCTTTGGTGCCGACTCTCAGTCGGGGACCGTGCGCTACATCACCAATAAACCCGATCCCAGTGAGTTCTCGGGTTCCATAGCAGGGGAGGTCGGGACTTTCACAGATGGGGATACCAGCTTCAATGGTGAATTCACGGTGAATTTGCCTGTGAGCGACAAGCTGGCAATTCGTCTCTCAGGTTTTGCGCGCGAGGATGGAGGCTTTATTGACAATATCCTTAGCCCAACGGTCGATGGTGGTGCGGATAACGCCGATATGGTGGAGGATGACTACAACGACGTGAGTTGGCGCGGCGGGAGAATTGCAGCCAGGTGGTTGATGTCAGACGACTGGACGGCTGATTTTAGCGTGCACTATCAGGAGATCGACGCTGACGGGTTTGCGGACGTAGACCCAGCGACGGGTGACCTGACAATCGCAAAGTTCAAGCCAGAAACCCGGGAAGACGAGTTTATTGCCACCAGCTTGGTGATTACAGGAGAGCTTGATTTCGCGACCTTGGTGGTGGCTGGGTCCTACTATGATCGAGATACTTTATACCAGCACGACACCCAGACCTATGCGGAATACTTTAATGCTTTTGGTTGGGGCTACGACTGGGGAGAGGACGCCAAAGGGTATCTTACCAACGAGCAAAATAACGACAGTAAAAGCCTTGAGGTTCGCCTAACAGGCGCAGGAGAGAAGGTCGATTGGACCTTGGGATTCTTTTACTCCGACCTGTCAGAGACCTGGGATTTCAAAACATATATCGACGGTTTCGCGGAAAGCATGGGGTTCTACTACCTCACTACTTACTACGGTTTTGATATTCCGCCGTCAGATGCCTGGTGGTTTTCATCCCAGCAAACTAGCCGAGAGACCACGGCTGTATTTGGAGAGCTCGACTGGAGCATTACAGACAACCTGTCCCTCTTACTGGGAGGGCGATGGTATGACGTTGAGAAGCAGATCGATTACTTTGTCCAAAAGCCGGCAGGTCTTTTTCAGGCAGTTCCCAGTAACGACATGATCCGGGGACCTCAACCTACTAGGAATATGAACGATGATGGGTTCATTCCTAAAGTTGGACTCCAGTACAACTTTTCGGAAGATGTCATGATCTACGGCGTTTACTCTGAGGGCTTCAGGACCGGGGGAGTGAATCGAGGCAGGAGTGATAACGGCACATTCCCTGTCACCTACGACTCGGATACAGTCGAGAACAAAGAGGTGGGGATAAAGGCCGTCTTCGCGGATAACAGGATTCAAGCCAATTTCGCTTTCTACCAAATGGATTGGACCGATGTGCAGGTCGAATTGGTAGACCCAAGCTATCAGCTAGGGGAGCCGTGGCAGACGATAATCGCAAATATGGACGACGCAACTATCACTGGTATCGATCTTGATATCATTGCCAAGGTCACAGATAACCTAGAGCTTGGCTTTAATATGACGTACATCGACGAGAATGAGGTGGACGCGCCTCCGGTTGTCGATGAAAGGTTTGAGGGCGGTTTTGCACCGGTAGGGTTGGATGCGACTCCTCAGTTACCACTGTTTGCGGACAAGTCTTATTCGCTTTACGCGGAATACAGCTTTGATGCGAGTAAAATAGGGCTAGGGGGAGACAGCTACGTACGAGTGCAGCACAGCTACACGGGCGAGTCATTGAACCAAATCGACAAGAACCCTGGTATCCAGCCGCAAGAGGTGCAGGGAGACTATCGGCTTACCGATCTGACTCTAGGGTTCGATCTAGGTTCTTGGCAAGCTACCCTGTTTGCACGGAACCTGACCGATGAGAGAGGCGTAACGTTCAAGGATTCGAGCGATTTTGACCGGATGTTTGGAAGAGCGTCTTACTTCATTGTTCCACCCAGACAAATTGGTGTCTCGATGAGGCGCAACTTTTAGACCAACTGACCTGTTGCGTTGAGATACAAAAGGCACGAATTTTCGTGCCTTTTTCTTATCTAAAGGGCCACACCTCAAGGCCATGGATTGCGTTTCGCACGTCCATGGTCAGGTTGACAGACCCCAGTCGCTCGCCTTTTGCCAAGTCATAAATGCTAATAGTCGACGGTGACGAGCCACCAGCGATAAAACGATTATTGATAACGCATAGACCTCTTGCAAAACGCTGCCGGGCAATCTTTGAATCATCAAGTCCGGTACCTGTGAGGTCTCGATTATCAAAACCGATCACTTCGAAGGCCCGCTGCTTTCCCTCTCTGGTGACATAGCGAACAGTATTTTTTGCAGTGTCGTTGAATAGAGCGCCATCTAGAAATGGTCTGGCATTGTGGGTGCCACTTGGGAGCGTGCAAAACTCAGTGAGCTGCAGTTTAGAGTCTAGTAATAAGATTGCATTCGTTTGCAAGCCACTGAAGTAGATACCAGTGCTGTCTACATGGACGTTGTTGAGGTGGTAATGATTGGCAAATGGTGGGCCAGAAGCAGTATTTGGATCAAATGGCTGACCTACCCAATGCACCCCGTTTTTAGAAACGTATATACCCCATATGAATTGCCGAGCTGCCAAGTCAAATGCCAGTAGGCTGTCATATCCGGTAGAGGTCAGAAATAATAAATTGTCTCGCTTAGAAATTTCGTGGCAGTGCTTTAAATACTGATTCTTATAGGAGGCAACTAGCTGGAAGTTTTTGTCATAGGCAAACAGCTCATCGCTTGCTGCTATCCAGACCAGATCGTCGGAAAACTCGATCCCTCGAAGTCCGCGGTCCCAGCCTCGACCAGCAAAGTCGATATCACTCTTGTTCCAATCAATGTGTTGCTCTACCGTCCGCGTCGCAAAGTCTACGATGTAGACTCCGCCGTGACTCTGACCTTTCTCGCTACCCCTGACTACGGATGAAGTGATTAGCTTTGGAAATTCAGACGACATATTTAACTCAGAAACTCCTAAGTCTGTTTACCAGTCTTGGCCAGCAAGGGCTCAAGTCCTTCAATTAATGGGGTAATGTGATTCTCAAATCGTTGCCAAGTCCCGATCGACCCGGAATATATCGGTTGTCGCACCTGCTCCGAGCTCGCCGTTCGCACTGCCCGCTTGGTCTGATGAAAATCGACACAGCCTTTCTCAAACGGCAAGTTGCAGTAGTCCAGTATTCCCCGAACTTGGTCCTCCAGGTCGTTGACGACGTCCTCGTATTGAACCCGTAAAACTCTATCGGGAGCCACTTTTTGCCAATGTGACATCATCTCATCGTACTCAAGATAGAATTCTGCTAATTCAAAGAGATCGTATGTATAGGTCTGTCCTCGGGCAAAGTGTTGCTTGTAGCATCCAACACAGCTGTCTAGGGGGTAGCGTCGTGCATCAATGATCTTGGCGTTCGGCATGGTCGCCAGAATAAGACCAATATGCGCAAAGTTATTAGGCATTTTATCTGTAAAGTAGGGCGCTCCCTCCCGATGCCGTCTTGTCCGATTAAGGTACTCAAGCCCCAGGGCGGTGATCTCACTTGGCTCCATATCTTGGATACCCTCTGGATATTGGCGCCCCTTTTCTCGATCAGTAATGAGGTTAGATATCCTCCCTAAGTCAGGCAACTCGCTGGTTCCATCTACCAGGCTGTGGCTTGCCAAAATTTGTTCCAGCAAAGTCGATCCGGATCTGGGCAGTCCTACAATAAAGATTGGGTCGGGTTGCTTTTCGCCAACCCCTTTATCTTTGAGGTCTCTCAGAAAGCCTTCGTCAAAGGTGTCCTTTATCTTCTGATGAGTGATAGCCGTCTGGACCGGATCATAAGCTATCGTTCCGCGATGCTTTGTATTGCCGCGGTGATAATATTCAAAGGCTCTATCAAACTCTTTCCGATCTTCAAATGCCTTACCTAGGGTGAAAGAGAAGTGCACTTCGGAATCCAGACTTAAGCCTTCTTGATCAACGCGACGCAACATATCCTCTATATCTGCATCCGAGAATCGGTAGGTCTTCAGGTTCGAGAGGCTGAAAACTATTTCTCCAAAGTTTGGTTTTAGTTCTCTCGCTCGTTGATATGCCTCGATGCCCTCGTCGTAATTTCCGAGCGTTTTAAGAACGTGACCCAACCCAACGAAGGCACCAACCTGCTGCGGATTCAAATCAATTGCCTTTTCATAGTACTCAACGGATTCCAACGTTTTACCCGCAGTCGCAAGTGCAGCGCCGTAGCGGTAATGGCTTTCGGAGTTTCCCTCATCCAGACTCAACGCATGCGCGAGTATCTCTAGAGTCTCCTCCATTCTGTGTTGTTCTTTTACAGCGGCGGCCAATTCGTGCCAAGCCGTTATGAAACGCGGCGCTATATGAGTAATGCGTCTGAGGAGGGTTTCCGCATCGGAATAGCAAGAAGCATCCATGGCAATTTTTGAAAGCAGCAGCGCAGCGTTTACATCGCGTGGGTTTTCCAAGATCAGCTCTTGCGCAAGTTTCTCCGCTTCTCTAAATTTTTTCGCCGCGAATAGCCGGCTGGCTTCCTCCAGCTTGGCCTTGCTTGGAGACAGTCGCTGTGACTTGGCAAAAGCCGCTGAGGCCCCATCATTGTCGCCTGCCAACTTCAACGCGCCACCGAGCTTGAAAAAGCATTCAGCGGAGCTGGGAGTGAGCTCTGTCGCTTTGCGCAAAAAAGGAATCGCCTCTTCCGGTTTGCCACGATTCAATAGAACTGACCCAAGCTCTTCATTCGCCTTCGGATATGCGGGCGCAATCTGAACCGCTCTGCGGAGATGAGACTCCGCTGCCTCCAAATCATCTCGCTTAGCCAGGATCGTACCCAGCAGTGCAATGAAATTAACGTCACCGCTCTCATCGACGGCCTGGCGACACAACTGCTCTGCTTCGCCGTCCGAACCGCTCTGTAACAGTTCTATAATTTCGTTATATCTTCGTTTCGGTGTCATCTCTTGCATGTGGTATCCCGCGCTAAATCGACCCGCTGCCACACTAAAGGGCTGATCGGACTGTCATGATGACCTATCTTTTGCGATGAGTCTGTTGAAGCTGTAAGGATCTCTGGTCGGCTGTGATTGTAAAGCTGTTCATCACCACCCGGGCAACAAAGACATGATAATTTGGTGTAATTGAGGTGCCTCGGACAGCATCGGACATACAGGCGTCCGCGACAAACCGGCCTGTAAAAATAAATTTCTTCATCATTTCCAATGGTGCCTCTCAATAAGTTGTGCTGATTTTTCAGCGTTCTTGGAAAAGATAATCAGTCGTCTCGATAGGTAGATGATGTGCCAGCCCAAACGGAGAGAAAAGAGTGCATCACCGATGCCAGGGTCTTAAACTGATGGGCTGAAACCTCGATTTTACTGGGGCAAAAATGGATATCGGAACGCCAATCAAAGAACTTGGACAATATGACATTGAACCCCTGCGGCGAGCCATTTTAGATCAGCCAGAGGAGGCATGGCTTGATAACCAAACCCGGCAGAATGACTACGAGGTACATCGATACACTCATTCCATCGTTTTAGTATTCACCACGGGTGAGGGATGGCCGAATATCGAGGTGACACAAGAGAAAGGGTGGGGTTTGCTTGCCGAACAAGCCATTCCTCTCATGCATCAGATTTTACATGACCATTACCCGGTCGGAGGTACGATAATTCGCGCAATGGCTGCGAGACTTGAGCCAGGCGGATTTATCATCCCACACACTGATAAACATCCCTCTTTTCACAACGGGCATAGAATACATATTCCGATTAGCACTAACTCCAAGGTGCGATTTATGATCGACGGTCGTCCTTATCAGTTTGAAATTGGCAACGTCTATGAAATCAACAACCAGATGAAACATAGCGTGATGAATAAAGGCGAAAGTAGCAGGATTAACTTTATTTTCGATTACGTCCCGCCTCACAAGATAGACAGGTAGTGAGGCGCTTGCACCTGACTGGTCAACTGGAGGCGAGCGTAAACGGCAAAGTGTGATCGTGTTCGGTGCATGGGGCCACCGGCTGGCGAATGACGGATTTTGATCGTTAATGGCGCGATTTCCTGAGAGAGATGCCGATGCATATGGGGACATATGCCGCAACGTGATGGCGCAAATGCGATCATAACGGCCTCGGATGCTCTAGCGCCGAGCCGGCTCTGGCAACCTTAAATTACGAGATCTAAAAGACTTTATCGAATTTACGGTGCTTTGGATCCAGTTAATGTTGCGTCACAGTTTAATCAGGGCAATCGGTCTCGAAGACAGAGGGAAAATGCGATGTCCGTCTCCGAATGGTGGCCGCTTGCACTGTTGTGTCTGCTGGGCGCGATGTCGCCCGGGCCTAGTCTCGCCATCGTGGTGCATCACACAGTCACCAGTGGCACGCGCGCGGGCGTAATCTGCGCTGTTACGCATGGCTTTGGCATTTTCCTGTGGGCGGCGCTGATGGTCAGTGGATTGGGTGCGCTGCTGTTGGCTCAGCCAACTTGGTTTGAGGGGCTGCGCGCGCTGGGGGCCGGATTCCTGCTCTATCTGGGCTGTCGCGCGCTCATGGCCCCGCGTGGCGGCTCCGCCACTACCGTAGAGGCTAAAAGTGGCAGTGGCATAGCGGCGAGAGAAGGCCTTGTCATCGCTTTATCCAACCCGAAGATCGCGGTTTTTTTTGCGGCACTTTTCAGTCAGTTTATCCAACCCAATGCCACGCTGAGCGCTCAGTTCATGATTGCGACAACCGCAGCCGTGATTGATGCCCTCTGGTACACAGTGGTGGCAGTGCTGTTATCCCGACCTGCCGGGTCTGGCCGTTTCATGCACCACGGCGGCTTGTTGGACCGCGGGTTTGGCGTGATACTCATCGTGCTGTCGGCGGCGGTACTTTGGTCGATCTGGCAGCCACTCTGATTCGAGGGGCAGAGTTTAAAAAAACAATAGAGCGGGGGTAGCCGTGGCCGTACGCTGGCGCATCGCCATACTTTTGGCAGTCATCACGACTATCAACTACATCGACCGGTCGGTATTCGGCGTGGTGGCCCCCGTGGTCCGTGGCGAGTTTGGTATCGGTGATGCCGACTACGGACTGATCACCAGCGGCTTTTTGTTGGCCTACGGCATTGGTCAACTGATTTCGGGTCCACTAATTGACCGTCTGGGCACCAAACACGCCTTCAGTCTTGCCGCCGTATTCTGGAGCCTGGCGACCATCTTGCATGCGTTGGGCCGCGGACTCTGGAGTTTTTTCACGCTGAGGGTCATTTTGGGCCTCGCTGAGGCGGCGAACTTTCCTGCGGCCAGTAAGGCGGTCGCTCAGTGGTTTCCCGCCAATGAGCGTTCGACCGCGGTCGCCATCTTCATGTTGGGAGCCGGCCTTGGCGCCATCATCACACCGCCGCTCACGGTCTGGACAATGCAATCCTTGGGCTGGCAATGGGCCTTCATCATTCCCGGCTCATTGGGGCTGATTTGGGTGTTGCTGTGGCAGCGCTGGTACCACGCCCCCGAGACACACCCTGCCATAGAACCTGGTGAGCGAGCCTTGATACTTGATAACCGCTCGAGTCAGCAGAGTGAGGGCGGTTTATCCTCACTGCTGAGGTATCGGGAGTTCTGGGGGATTTTGATTGCCCGGGTGGTCAGTGATTTTCCGTTTTATTTCTTTTTGTTCTGGCTGCCCCAATACCTCATCGATGTCAGGGGCTTTGATCTCAGGGCGATCGCGTTGTTCGCTTGGTTGCCCTGGGTTGCCGCTGATCTTGGCGCGCTTGTCGGTGGCATGATGAGCTCGTCCTTAGTGACGCGAGGGCATTCCATTGATCGCGCGCGCAAGACAGTGATCTGGTTGGGTGCCGTGTTGGTTGCCGTTGCAGTGGTGCCCGCGTACTACACTCAGTCCAGCGCACTGGCGCTGGCCCTGATCTGTTTTGGCCTGTTCGCGATCCAAATCAAGGGCGCCGTGTTCTTTACACTGCCCACCGATCTCTTTCCGGCTGACCGAGTGGCAACCGTGTGGGGCGTGTTCGGCGCGGTAGGGAGCCTGGGTGGTAGTCTGCTGGGGCTGTTGGCGGGCTTCATGATTCAGGAGGCGGGCTATGAGAGCGTGTTTCTCATGATCGCCAGCCTGCATTTGATTTCAGCGCTACTGTTGCAGATCTTCGTTCCGAAAATCGCGTTGGTTACTGAGTAAACGGGCGCTCGTCGGAGTGCGGCGCCACGGCGCTCTGCTCACAGATATTCAGTTGATTAGGGCCCTGCTCAGAGAGAGGCGATGACCTCGCCGAGTACCGCGAGGTATTGCGCACCCACCGCGCCATCAATCACCCGATGATCGCAGGACAGGGTGGCGTTCAATACTGTCGCCACCCGCTGCTCGCCGTCTTCGACCACAACCTGTTGAGTCGCCTTGCCCAGGGCCAGAATGGCGCCCATGGGTGGATTCACGATAGCGGTAAATTGAGTGATCCCGTACATACCCAGATTGGAGACAGTGAACGAGCCGCCGGAGATGTCTTCTTTGGCGAGCTTTCCGGTTTGCGCTTTATCAGCCAGCTCGGCAGTGGCAGTAGCGATTTCAGCCGGCGACTTGCTGTCAGCGTTGTAGACGGTGGCCGGGTAGAGGCCATCATCGGTAGCAATCGCCACCGAGATATGTGCTGCACTGAACTGGTGAATGTCGTCACCCACCAGATTCACATTAGCGCGAGGCTCCTTCATCAGCGCCTGTGCCACGCACCAAACAATCAGATCGTTGACTGAGACTTTGACATTCCCGGACTCGTTGAGCGCGGCGCGATGCGCGAGTAGACCGTCGATTTCGTACTCAGCTGTCAGGTAAAAGTGGGGGATGGTCTGTTTGGCTTCGGTCAGCCGGCGCGCAATCGTTTTGCGGGTCGCCGTCAGCGGGATGACCTTGACCCCGTCAGGTGCACCGCTACCGCCTCCCGCGGCAGCTTTGACATCCTCGTCGGTGATACGGCCACGGCGACCGGTACCGGTAACGGTACCCAAATCCACACCCAACTCGTCTGCCAAGCGGCGCACGCTGGGAGAGGAGCGGGTGTAGGCATCGCCGGTTTGCACGGTCTGTTTCGCTGCGGGCTCGCTTGCAGTGGCCGTGGCCTCGGCTTCGGCAGGCGCGGTGCTGTGCGAGGCAATAAAAGCATCGATATCACTATCCGCGACGCTGGCGTCAGCGATCACGCCAAGAAGGGCGCCGACGGGATGCGCATCGCCCGCGGGTACCAGCACACGACGTAGCACGCCGTCTACCGGGGAGTCCCAGACGTTGACGATTTTATCGGATTCCATCTCGAAGACTTCATCGCCCTTGGCGATGGCATCGCCCTCTGATTTGTTCCAGGTGGTGATGGTGCCCTCGACCATTTCGATGCCCCACTTGGGCACCGCGATGGGGTAGATATCGCTCACGCTACTGCTCCTTGTTGGTCGCCGCTCAGGCGAGGGTGGCCTTGATCGCTGCCGTGATTTTTTCAGCGTCCGGCAGGTAGGCTGCTTCAAGTTCAGGTGAGAATGGGGTAGGGCTGTGGGGCGCTGAAACCTGCTTAATCGGCGCCTTTAGGCTGCTGAAAGCCTTGTCTGCCGCCAAGCCCGCAATGTCTGCAGTCAGCCCGCAACGAGGCGGCGCCTCGTCTACAACGACCAACCTGCCGGTGGCTTCTACGGATTCGAGAATCGCGTTCTCGTCCAGCGGAGAAGTCGTCCGCGGATCAATCAGGTCGCAGCTGATACCTTCCTCAGCCAGCGCATCGATGACCGCCGCCGCTTTAGGCACCATTTGCCCGAAGGCAACGACGGTGACGTCATCACCTTCACGCACAAATTTGGCCTCGCCGAACGGGATGGTGTACATCTCGTCGGGAACGTCCGCTGTCTCCTGGTAAAGAATCTTTGGTTCAAAGAAGAGTACCGGGTCGTCATCCTGAATGGCTGAAAGCATCAACCCCTTTGCGTCGTAGGCATTTGACGGCACTACGACTTTAAGCCCGGGGAAGGAGGTCATGACCTGATACATCGCCTGGCTGTGTTGGCCCGCTGCACTGAATCCGCCACCGGATGAGAAGCGGATGACGGCAGGGCAGCGGCTCTTGCCGCCAAACATGTAACGGAACTTCGCCATCTGATTTACGATCTGGTCCATACAGACACCAATGAAGTCGGCGAACATGATCTCGGCTACGGGACGCATCCCAACAAGTGCTGCGCCCGCGGCAGCGCCGACGATAGCTGACTCAGAGATGGGCGTATCAATGCAGCGATCGGGCCAGCGGTGATAGATCCCCTCGGTCACACCGAAAACGCCTCCGACGGCGCCTACGTCTCCAGCGCTGCCGCTGCAGCCGGCGACGTCTTCGCCAATGACAAAAACTGACTCGTCCTGCTCCATTGCTTGATGGAGCGCTTCGTTGATCGCATCGCGCATGGTTTTCTCAGGCATGGTCTTCTCCCCTTAGGCCGTGGCGGTGTATTGAATGTAAACGTCTTCCGTGACCTGCTCCGCCGTGGGTCGCGCGGCGGCCTTGGCGTCTGTCACAGATTGCTCGATTTCTGCCATGACCTCGGCGTCAATCCCGTCAAGTTCGGCGTCGCTGAGTTCGCCGCTCTCGGCCACGCGCGCGCGGAAGTTTTTAAGTGGGCAGTGATTCTCCCGCAGATCCTCAAGCTCCCCCTCGGCGCGGTAGGCCTGAGGGTCGCCGACAAAATGGCCGTGGTAACGACCTTGTTCCGCGAAAACCCCTGCGGGACCGTTGCCGGCGCGGGCGTGGGCGATGGCTTTGCCCGCGGCTTCATAGACGGCGAAGAAGTCGGCGCCGTCGGCCACAAAGACCGGGAAGCCAAAGGCTTCGGTACGGGCCTTGAGGTCGTCACAGCCCACCGCATAATTGATGGAGGTGTGCTCTGAGTAATAGTTGTTCTCGATCACGAATACAGCTGGCGCCTGCAACACAACCGCCATATTCATCGCTTCAAAGCAGGTGCCCTGATTGACTGAGCCGTCGCCGGAAAATGAGACAGCGACTTTGCCGTTTTTGCGAATCTTCGCGGCCAATGCCGAACCTACGGAAATCGGCGGCCCCCCCGCCACAATGCCGTTGGCGCCCAAAATACCTTTATCGATATCTGCGACGTGCATGGAGCCGCCTTTGCCCTTGCACAGCCCTTCGGACGAGCCGAACAGTTCCTTCATCATGCCCGAGACTTCTGCGCCTTTGGCGATGCAGTGCCCATGACCACGGTGGGTCGAGATGATCGTGTCGCTTTCATCAAGGTGGGCGCAGACGCCGACTGCATTGGCCTCCTGGCCGGTATAAAGGTGGGTAAACCCCGGAATCTGGCCGTTCATGATCTCGGCATTAACACGCTCTTCAAATTCGCGAATTGTCTTCATGGTGCGATAGGCGTGCAGGAGAGTTTCCTTTGGAATCGACACGATCAGTCTCCTCGGATGTGTTGTTTTTAGTGGTTTCCCCAGTCGGATAAGTATTGCACCACAATCCTACTCAAGTGCAATCCATGGGCGAAAGCTACCGCCCAGCAATGCTCATGCAAGGTAACCTTGGGCTCAAAAACAGTCAACAGTGCTTTTTTTCTGTCGGCGAGTTTTTCTGGTGCGTGGTGTTGACCGCCGATCTCTTTGGCAGGATTCCTCGATGACAGCTCACATAAGGCGCTTGCGTTCCGCCTAGTACAGACGCTTCGGGAACAGCGTAAAGAGCGTATCCTGAAACCGCTGCCAGAGTCCCTTGGCGGGCTGACGGCGCGTCACTTCAGTGTCATGGCGCCATGAGAGCTTCCCTTCTTGATCAAGTGTCACCTCCCAGCTATTGGCGGCTGAAATGTCTCGCCGGATGGCGAGCATGAGTTCCTCCGCCAAGCCCTCGCTATCAATGATGGCGATCATTTCCGAGTTTAAAAATACCGAGCGTGGGTCAAAGTTTGCTGATCCAATGACGGAGTATCGACGGTCAATCACCATTGATTTGGCATGCAGTCCCATACATTTCGCCGCCACGGGGTAGGTGTCGACAACAGAGTGCTTTATGGAAGCGTCAGTGCGTGCCTCATAGAGCGAGGCGCCGGCGCGCAAAATAGGCGCGCGCATCTTTTTATAGTGGCTGTTGACGGCAGGCACGTCCTGAGAAGCCAGCGAGTTGGTATGCACAATGATCTCGACACCGGCATCAGCCAGATTTTCAAAAATCTGGATGCCGCTCGCCTCCGGAATGAAGTAGGCGTTGGTCACTAACAGCTCGGTTTCCGTTTTGGGGAGTGTCGTGGTAATCCAATCAAAAAGGTCATGGCTGAAGCCGTCCTTGCCGGGGCGGTCCGAGAGCACTTCACTTGAGCCCAGGTGCAGTGACGTTAAAAGCGTTGCAAACTCTGCTGCCCAATCCCGTGCTAGTAAAGAAAAGCGTTTCAAGACCGGGGAGCCCTTTAATGCCGCGTCAATTGCCGTTTTTTGCTGATCAAATTCGGCCTTGGCGTGAGACTGGGCCTCGGCGTCCGGTGACATGACCCAGCTTCCGTTCCAGACAAGGTCGAAAATCTTGGAGGTTTGTCTCGCCACCGGGCCGATACCCAACACATCGAGATCGCGGAAATTGAAATGCGAATCTAACCCCATGTACTCGTCACCGATGTTGCGGCCGCCAACAATAGTTGCCCGGTTATCCACCGTTAACGATTTGTTATGCATCCGGTGGTTGAGTTGTTCAAATTCGGTCGCGAAGTCCCATCCTCGACCCAAGGCGCTTCGGTTTGGGGCACTATTGAACAGTCTGAGGGAGATATTGGGATGCGCAATCATCACCCCCGCCATGGCATCGCGCAGCTTCTTCTGCGAGGGCTTGAAAGCCAGCGTGCCCATGTCATCGATGATGATGCGCACTCTCACGCCACGGTCTGCCGCATCCAGAAGCCGGCGCGTCACCAAGAGCCCCGAGCTGTCACTGTGGTAGAGGTAGTATTGAAGATCGATACTTTGCGTCGCCGAATCAATCAGCGCCAGACGCCACCTCAGAGCGTCCTCGCTGCGATCCAGCAGTTTGAACGCCGAGCGATCAGCCATGGGTTCAACTCTCTCCGTACCGAGATTGGGTTGGCCTAGGGCCCGATACTCCATATCGCTGAGCGGCCCCGAGTCGGCGCCGGGCAGCGCCCACTCCGGCTCTGACGGTTGAAATGGCGCTGTGACGGTACTGCCGCATCCCACAAGGGTGAGCATTATCAGCGCGAGGAAGTTGGCCCGATAGTTCATATCCAAACCGTTTGCCATGGCGATGGTCTAGCTTGTTGTGAGCGGGTCCGGCTTGTCTACCCCGCGGCGCATCTATCTACCCCGCGGTGTATCTAGAGGTGACAAGAGCAGGCTTTGATCGGTTGCTTGCCCTGCTTGGTGATCCGCACTGATGTGGAGATGGGGGTGGGTCATCCCGCCTAAAACGGTCCTCGATGTGCGTCCCACAGTTCTTCGCTGATGCCGTTGCGGATGATTTCGGCGTAGAGGCCTGCACTGTCGCGCGGTGTTCGCGCAAAGTTATTGTCGTAGTCGACGGCGAATAACCCGAATCGCGGGCCAAATCCCTCTGCCCACTCGAAGTTGTCGAGGTGGGACCAGTGAAAGTAACCCTCTATATCCACTCCCAGCACATTGATGGCGTACCAGACCTCCCGAAGATGGCTGACCAAAAAGGTTTGCCGAAGCGTGTCTTGTTGCGCGGCATCTGCAATGCCGTTCTCCAGGATCTGGATGGGTTTGCCGTAGCGTGTCCACGCCTCCTCGAGAATCGAGCTGAAGCCAATGGGGTAGAGCGCCCAACCCAGGTCACTGGTCAATTCATTCTGGTCTGTCGGGTCGTGGGTGTGGGTAACGGGTCCTGCCGCCATGGCATCAATATTCATTTGGACATAAAACCGCCCGTAGTAATTGATGCCCACGTAATCCTGAGTCCCGGCGAGACCCTCGATCTCAGCTGAGAAGTCGGTGTCTGTCATCGAGTAGGTGCCAGCCTCTATGGCGTCGAAGACATCCCAGATGAAGGCCTGCTGAACAAAACCAGCAGCGAGCCGATCAACCGGATGCCAGTTACGCCAGGGCTCAAAGGCGCGAGTGTGCTGAGTCAGTCCGACTGAAATCGACTGGCCGCGCGCTGATGCATCACGATGCAGGATTTCGTAGGCAGCCGCGTGGGCTCTGAGCAGTTGCGCAACAACCGGGGCCACATCGACTGGAGCGGTCCGTCGCTCAAGTGGCGGGAAGATGCCCTCGATATAACCCCAGAGCACATACACCATCGGCTCATTCAGCGTGCACCAGTTATTGATTTCTTGCCCGAACAGCGCCGACACTGCGCTGACGTAGCGATGCCAGTGCGAAAGGGCATCAGGTCGTTCCCAGCCCCGTTTGCCATCCTTCTCTTCCCAGAACCATTCAGGTGTCGAAAAATGAAACAGCGACACGTGTGGTTTCAGTCCGTTGGCTGTGGCTGCGGTAATAACGTCGCGATAAAAAGCGACGCCCTGCGGGTCGGGTTCGGTCATTTCTGGGCGAGGGAATAATCGGGCCCACGAGAGACTGAAGCGGTAGCTATTCAAGCCGAGCTTCGCGAGCTCTCTGAAATCACTCTCGTAACGGGTGTCGAAGTCGACTTTTTTTAGCCGTACCTCGGCGGAGTACTTGTCCAAATCTCGTATGTGACCCGGCTTGGCTTGACCGGGTTTATCGCCGGTGCCGGTTTTCGACTCAGCAATGACGCGCCGCTCAAAGGCCGTCCAGTCACTGGGTTGTTGATGCTCCACATGCTGGGCAGCGACTGCGACTCCCCAGTCAAAATCATCAGGAAAAGCCAGTGGGTAGGTGGCTTCAACAGCCGATGATGTGTGCGTCCCGCGTTGTTCACCGATTAACCAGGGAGTGAAAATCGCGATACTGACTAGCGCTGTGATGCCGGCGGCGAATATTGTTTTCATGAATAGCGGGCTCCGTTAGCGCCTCTTTTGGTGTAGGGGAGGTCGCGGTGAGATGCTGGTGCGGCGCACTAAAACCATTTGAGCTTTTTGAATACAGCCACCTGCAGCGCGACAATCGCGATGAGAATGCCGCAGAAGACGAGGAATGCCTCTGGATCATCTGCACCTGGGATACCTGGCACATTGATGCCAAGCAGCCCGGTCAAAAAGCTGAGCGGCAGGTAAATAGCGGCAACCAGCGAGAACATATAGGTGTTGCGATTCAGTCGCTCGGTCAAGATATTGGCCACCTCGCTCTGCACCGATTGTGAGCGTTCGCGCACTGCGTGAAGGTCCTCTACAAATCGGGTGATGTCATTTTGGGCCTCCTGTAACCGCCTGACGTAGGCCTCTTTGAGCCAGGGAGCCTCTAACTCGGTGAAGCGCTGAACGATGTCTTTTTGCGGTGCGAGGAACCGATGGAAAATTGTGGCTTTGCGTCTTGTCGAGACAATTTGCTCGCGAATACCGCTCAGGTCCATTTGCAGAATAAGTTCCTCCAGCTCATCAATCACATCCCCTGGGTCGCCCATGACGGGTGTGAGTCGAGCGATTGACCCTTCTATGAAGGTGGTGACCAAATCGCCGATGTCGGCGGGGCCTGTTCCCGTATCCAAGCGTTCACGCATCTCTTCCACACCGCGCAGATCGCGCAATTGCACCGAAATAAAGCGCTTCGCCTCGATCCAGATGCGGATCGACACCATGTCTTCAGGGTCTGCCTCGGCATTTAGATTCACGCCGCGCAAGATCAGCAAGACGCCGTCAGTTTGACTCATCAGGCGAGGCCGAGTGTCCTCGGCTAGCAGGGCATCGGCCAGGGTCTCGTCAGGCAGGTTGGCGTGCGTCTCCAGCCATTCTCGCGCCGCTGTTGATCGGGCGCTGAGGTGAACCCAGACCGGCACGTCCCGCGGCTGCTGAGCGCTAAGCGCGCTCATCGATCGGTGTGCCGTGTCCATCGCCACTCAGTTCAAAGGCACAAATGAAGGTGTCTGGCATGGCGTTGCTCTGTTGTCGTTGCCAATGGGCGTATCGCTTCGGACCCGGTTGAGCACAGTGGCCCGGGCTCTCCTTGGCAGGTAAGCATAGCGGGGTCGGACGATGAAGGGTATTGGCTGAGGAGTAATCGGTGGTGCGCGCAGGGTATGCGCGGGTAGCCGCTAGAGCGTATCGAGAATGAGTTGGATGTCGTCCCTGCTGGTGCGGGGATTCACGATACAGAAGCGGAGCACCGTTTCTCCCTCGTGTTTTGTGGGCGTTACCAACCCGTCCCCTCGCTCCAGTAGAGCATCACTCCAGTGCTTGTAATCATCGGGCGACCAGCCTACGCGGCGAAAGACGCAAATGGAGAGTCGCTGCTCAGTCACCATTTCGAGGTTAGGGTGTGCTTCAATCATTGCCGCGGCCTCGCGCGCGCAGTCGAGGGTTATCTCCACGGCGTCGGCGTAAGCCTGAGTGCCATGAACGGCGAGGCTGAACCAGAAGGGCAGTCCGCGCGCCCGCCGTGATAGATGATGAGCGTAATCGCTGGGGTTCCAGATGCCGTCGTAGAATACTTCCAGGTAGTCACCGTGCTGTCTGTGAGCCTTCCGCGCTTTGGCGGGGTCTGCGTAGATCAGTGCGCAACAATCAAACGGCGCGAACAGCCATTTGTGGGGGTCAACGATAAAACTGTCCGCCCGTTCGATACCATCGAATAGCGCCCGGGTCGATGGGGCGGCCAGCGCCGCACCTCCGTAGGCACCGTCGACATGAAACCAGATCGCCTCAGTGGTACAAATGTCACCAATGCCCTGCATGTCATCGATGATGCCCAGATTGGTGGTGCCCGCGGTGCACGCCACTGCAAACAGTCGTGATCGATCCTCTGGGTTGAGTGCCGCGACCGTCGCAGCAACATCCGCGCCGGTCAGTTGATGGCTGCCTGATTGCACGATGTCGGCGTCCATCACCTGCGCTGCCTGCTCGACAGAGGCATGGGCCCCCCGGGAGGAAATGATCAGTCCCCGGCGCCGCTGATTTTCCGGCGATCGCTCTCGCCAGTCATAGCGCGCCGCTACCAGCGCCGAGAGATTGCCCGCTGTTCCGCCGCTTACAAAGACACCACCCGCATCCTCAGGCAGTCCTGCGATATCGGCGATCCATCGCAGCGCCTGATTTTCCGCATAGATTGCACCGGCGCCCTCGAGCCAGCTGCTCGCACAAATGTTCGACGCACCGACGATGAGATCAAAAAGGGTGGAGACCTCGGAGGGTGCCGTCGGGACGAAAGCTAAATAGCGCGGGTGATCCTCCGAGATGCAGGCGGGTGCCAGAGTGTCTACAAAGAGTTCGAGTGCCCTTTGACCCCCGAGACCTTCCCGCGTAATGGTCTGGCCAGCCCGCTCCTCTAGGGCAGTTTGCGGGAGCGGGTGATCGATTGAAGGCGGATCCATGCGCAACCGATCCATGGAATAGGCTAGGATCGACTGAGCCAACGCTTCGATGTCAGGTTTCATTTCGTGCATGCTGTGCTGGCCCTAAACCCTGTTTAATCAAGTCTGCAGGAAATCTTGCTCGGTAAGAAGAGCGAGACGACCCCAGATACCAAATCACTTTCTCACTGCAGTTTCATGCGCTCTTGAGGTGCACCGGTTGACTGAGCGCCGCGTCAGGCGTTGTCCACGGTGCGTCAAGCGCTTCGGCTACCGCCGGATGCATTAGCCGGCCATCAAAAACGTTGAGCCCGGCAGCGAAGTGCGGGTCCGAGGAAAGCAGTTCGCGATAGTCACCGGAGGCAAGCTGCTGGATATAAGGCAACGTCGCATTGGTGAGCGCCACGGTTGAGGTTCTCGCCACCGCTCCGGGCATGTTTGCCACGCAATAGTGCAGCACCCCATTTACAAGGTAGGTGGGTTCCGCATGGGTAGTCGGTCTCGAGGTTTCAAAACAGCCGCCCTGATCGATTGCCACATCTACCATCACGGCACCCTGCTTCAACTGCCCGAGCATGTCTCGCGAGATCAATTTGGGCGCAGAAGCGCCGGGTATGAGGACGGCGCCAATGATCAGGTCGGCGTCATTCGCGTGTCGCTCGATGGCTTCGGCAGTGGAATAGACAGTCCGTAGCTGACCGCGGTACTGCTCGTCCAGCTCGCCAAGCCGCTCCACGGAGCGATCGACAACTGTCACGTCGGCGCCCATGCCCAGCGCCACTCGAATGGCGCTACTACCCACTACGCCGCCGCCAAGCACTAACACCTGTGCTGGCGATACGCCGGGCACTCCACTCAATAATGCCCCGCCCCCACCTTGGTGGATCTCCATGTGATGAGCGCCGGCTTGGACAGATAATCTCCCCGCCACAAGACTCATGGGGGCCAGCAACGGTAAGCCACCTTTTGCTGACGTGACTGTTTCGTAGGCAATGCACGTTGCGCCCGAATTCATCAATGACGCTGCTTGATCTGGGTCGGCGGCCAGGTGAAGGTAGGTGAACAGGATCTGCTGCGGTTTTAGAAGCCGACACTCCTGTGGTTGGGGCTCCTTGACCTTGATGATCATGTCCGCATCGTTAAACACTTGTTCTGCGGTATCCACCACCACTGCGCCGGCGGCCCGGTACAACTCATCCGTGAGGCCGATCTGGGCACCTGCGCCAGACTGGACCAGAATCTGATGGCCCGCGGTTTTAAGTTCTCGGACGCCCGCTGGCGTCATCCCGACCCTAAACTCCTGTGCTTTGATCTCTGTTGGTACTCCGATCAACATGGCATTGCCTCCCAATTCTGTGGGGCTCATTGTCGGGTCACCCGTTCCGCCGCGAAAGGCGATAACGCACTTAGATCACCCCTGAAAAAGTCAATAAATATTTATTTAAATATTGATAAAGTTATTCTGACTGCTTTTTGATCTTTTGTAAGTTATAAATGGTTTAAGCGAGCCTTGGTTGCAGGCGGCATGAGGAGAGGAGACCGGTGAAAGAACAGTCACATCGTCTGGATAAGATCGACCGTAATATCCTGCGGCTCTTGCAGCGGGATGCCCGCATGCCGCACACAGAGCTCGCCCGTCAGGTCGGATTGAGCACGACGCCGTGCAAGGAGCGTGTCAGGCGCCTCGAGCAAGCTGAGGTCATTCAGCATTATCAAGCTGTGCTGGAGCCGAAAGCGTTGGACCGCGGACTGGTCGTGTTTGTCCAGATCAGACTCAACCGAACCTCACAAGATATTTTCGAGGAGTTCACGGCGCGGGCCTTGGATCTTTCCGAAGTTCAGGAATGCTATCTGGTCTCGGGTAATTTTGATTATCTGCTCAAAGCGCGGGTAGCGGATATGGACGCTTACCGAGTGCTGCTGGGTGAGACCCTGCTGACACTACCTGGTGTTCTGGAGTCGACCAGTTATGTCGTGATGGAGCAGGTAAAGGAATCCTTGATGCTTCCTGTGCCCCAATGACTTTTAAGCAAGCCGTCGAGGGCTAAGGTAGCCGCTCCGTCGAGGGCTGCGGGTCGAGGGCTATGGGCTATGGGCTATGGGCTATGGGCTATGGATAGTGTCAGGCAATACCCGTTATCGACGAAAGGCATAGCCTGCTGTCTTGTGGCGCCACTGCCCATGCGCTAGTGTCTGGCGCTTATCGAAGTCGGGGGCGACCGGGGACTGGAGAAGTCTGTGTTCACGCTCCTGCGCTGGATTTAATGACATAAGTCATGCCACTATCTAGGTGGTCTTTTTCGGCCGGCGCTTCTGCTGAGGGATGCGCACTAATTAATAAAAAGGCCGGTGCAGTCTGCTGGTTGCTGAGGTGATTTTCATGGATTTAGGTATTTCGGATCGGGTTGCGCCGCTGCTCGAAAAGGTCAGGCAGTTTATCGCTGAGCACATCATTCCCGTTGAGCCGGAATTCATTGCTGAAATCGAATCTGGCGATCCCTTTGAACTGACGGATCGACAGCTCGCGATTTTGAGCGGCCTTAAGGATCGGGCGAGATCAGCGGGGCTTTGGAATTTTTTTCTGACGGGAGAGGAGGGCTCGGGCCTGAATACTGTCGAATATGCCTACCTCGCGGAGGAGATGGGTAAATCCCGCTTGGCAGCTGAAATTTTCAACTGCTCTGCACCGGACACAGGCAACATGGAGGTTTTGCACAAGTACGGTAGCGAAGCACAAAAGAAGCGATGGCTCGAGCCGCTGTTGGCGGGCGAGATTCGTTCCTGCTTCGGCATGACCGAGCCAGATGTCGCGTCCTCGGATGCGACCAACATCTGCACCTCGGCGAGGTTGGAAGGGGAAGAGTGGGTAATCAACGGAGAAAAGCACTGGACATCAGGTGCCGGTGACCCGCGTTGCAAAATTATGATCTGCATGGTCAAGACTGACCCTGAAGCGCCCAAGCATCTCCAGCAATCACAGATCTTGGTCCCGCTGGATACGCCGGGAGTGAATATCGTCAGGCCTTTGAAGGTTTTCAATATGCTGGATGCGCCGCACGGCCATATGCGAGTCAAGCTCGAGGACGTGAGAGTGCCCAAGGACAACATCATTCTCGGGCCCGGGCGCGGTTTCGAAATCTCACAGGGACGTCTTGGACCGGGGCGTATCCACCACTGCATGCGCTCCATCGGCTCGACGGAAAAAGCGCTTGAGTTGCTGTGCGAGCGCGCGACCGAGCGTGAAGCGTTTGGCCGGCCCCTCTACAAGCTGGGCGGCAACATCGACATCATCGCCGATGCCCGCATGAATATTGAGCAGGCCCGATTACTCACGCTGAAGACGGCGTGGATGATGGACCATACCTCACCCAAGGAAGCGCGTATCTGGATCTCAATGATTAAGACGGTAGTGCCCAATATGGCGCTGAAAGTCATCGACGACGCGATTCAGATGCACGGAGGCATCGGCGTATCCCAGGACACGCCCCTGGCCGAGATGTGGTCGGGGCAGCGCACCCTGCGCCTCGCAGACGGCCCCGACGCGGTGCACCGCATGGTGGTGGGGCGCAATGAGATCAAACAATACTTGGCCGAGGCTGGCGAAGTCGCCGCGACTTTCCGCGATGGTTGAAGACCGATAACACTGAGGAGAGATTAGCAATGGCATTGACGATGGTGAAGCCAGAGGAAATGGAAGCGCAGGCGGGAACAAAGCTGCCGCCGGGGGAGTGGTTTGAGATCGATCAGGAGCGCATTAACACTTTTGCTGACTGCACCGAGGATCACCAGTTCATTCATATCGACGAGGCGGCTGCCGCGCAAACGCCATTCGGTGGCACGATCGCCCACGGTTTTTTGACGCTGTCGCTATTGACCAAGCTCTGCTCGGAAAATGGTGTTTACCCTGAAGGGATTGTGATGGGCGTGAACTACGGGCTCGATAAGGTGCGTTTCTTAAACCCTGTGCGTGCGGGTAAGAAAGTGCGTGCACACACCGAAATCATGTCAATCGATCGTAAAGACACGAACCGGTTTTTGGTCAAGCAGGCCGTCACCGTCGAGATCGAGGGGGAAGACACCCCCGCCGTCTATGCCGAGTGGCTCGGCATGTCGATCATTGGCTAAGGGAGCGGGAGACAGCACATGACGATTCGATATGACGGGAAAGTGGCCTTGGTGACTGGCGCGGGCGGTGGCCTGGGCAGAAGCCATGCCATTGAATTGGCCAAGCGGAGCGCCAAGGTAGTGGTCAATGACCTTGGTGGCTCCGTCTCCGGGGAGGGCGCGAACTCGCAGGCCTCTCTCGATGTGGTGGCCGAGATCGAAGCACTTGGTGGCGAGGCGATGGCCCACGGCGCCAACGTGGCAGACCTGGCGCAGGTGCAGGATATGGTCGCGCAGACCATGGACCGTTGGGGTCGTCTCGATATTCTCGTGAATAACGCCGGCATTCTCAGGGATAAGAGCTTCTCGAAGGGCTCAGTCGAAGATTTTCGTCTGGTGACCGATGTGCATCTGATGGGCACTGTTCACTGCACCAAGACGTGCTGGGACATCATGAAAGAGCAGGAGTATGGCCGTATCGTTGTGACATCTTCCTCGAGCGGGCTCTACGGCAATTTTGGTCAGACCAACTACGGTGCCGCCAAAATGGGTGTGATCGGCATGATGAACACGCTGGCCCAAGAGGGTGCCAAGTACAATGTCAAGATCAATGCGCTGGCGCCGACCGCAGGCACACGGATGACAGAGGGCCTGATTGAGGAGAAGGCATTTGCCTTGCTCACACCCGAGACGGTGACACCGGCAGTCTTGTACCTCGTGTCTGATGATGCGCCGACGCGCACGATTTTGGCAGCTGGGGCGGGAAGCTTCGCCGTTGCCAAGATTGTCGAGACAGAGGGTATGTGGCTACCCGAAGCAGAGCAAACCCCTGAGGGCATTGCTGCGAACTGGGCCCAGATCTCTGAGGGCGGTGAACGCGCCCTGCAAGCGGGATATGAGCAGAGCATCAAAATGGTAGGCCAGGCAGCCAAAGGGTTGGGGCTGGAGATGGGTTGATGAGCGGGTGTTCGGTAGAGCTCTCGTCATGATGCGTCGCTTATACCGCTCCCGAAATCTCTGGCTTGGCCAGCGACTGCTGGCTCGAGCGGGTCGACTTAGTTAACACTTTTTACTCACAAAACAGGAAGGAGACGAACATGAGAGAGGCGGTCATTGTTTCAACTGCGCGAACACCAATAGGCAAGGCTTACCGGGGTAGCTTCAATAATCTGGCCTCGCCAACCCTCGCGGGGCACGCGATTAGCGCAGCGGTCGAGCGTGCGGGTATCGAGGCGGATCGCGTCGAGGACTGCATCATGGGCGCCGCGCTGACTCAGGGCAGCCAGGGCGGCAACATCGGGCGCACGGCGGCACTCCGTGCGGGCCTCCCGGTCAGCGTACCGGGCATGACAATCGATCGGCAATGTTCCTCGGGCATGATGGCGGTGGCCACCGCGGCAAAGCAGGTTATTCATGACGGCATGGACGTGGCAGTGGGCGGAGGCGTGGACTCCATCTCGCTGGTGCGGAATGAGCACATGAATCTGCACCGTGCCGCCGATGAAGAGCTGCTGGCCATGCACAAGGACATCTATATGCCGATGCTGGAGACCGCTGAGGTGGTCGCGGCGCGATACAACGTGAGTCGGGATGCCATGGACGAGTATGGCCTGCAGTCCCAGCAGCGCGCGGCGGCGGGCTGCGAGGCTGGCAAGTTCAACGATGAGCTGGTCCCTGTGACTTGTGAGCGGATTGTTTACGACAAGGAGACGGGGGAGCAGTCGACGGCTGAAGTTACTCTGAGTGCCGATGAGGGCGTTCGTGCCTCCACTCTTGAAGGCGTGCAGGGCCTGCGGGCCGTTATCGAGGGTGGCACCATCACTGCGGGAAACGCGTCTCAACTGTCTGATGGTGCCTCCGCGCAAGTTGTGATGGAGGCGGCGACTGCAGAGAGGCTGGGCCTTAATCCACTTGGTGCCTACCGGGGTATCGCGGTGGCGGGCTGCGAGCCTGATGAGATGGGTATTGGCCCCGTGTTTGCCGTGCCCAAGCTGTTGAGACAACACGGTCTGACGGTAGACGATATAGGCCTATGGGAGTTGAATGAGGCCTTTGCGGTGCAGGTGTTGTATTGCCGAGACACGCTGGGTATCGACAACGATAAACTTAACGTCAATGGTGGCGCGATTGCTGTAGGACATCCCTTCGGTATGAGTGGTTCGCGGCTGTTGGGCCATGCGTTGATTGAAGGCAAGCGCCGTGGCGTCAAATACGTCGTTGTTACGATGTGTGTGGGCGGGGGCATGGGTGCTGCTGGCTTGTTCGAGGTGTTTTAGATGAAAGCTGTTGTTTGTCGGGAGCATGGCCTGCCCGATCGTCTGGACCTGGTCGATGATTGGCCATCGTCGGATCTAGGCGATAACGATGTCCGGATTCGTGTCAAGGCTGCAGGCCTGAACTTCCCCGACGTATTGATCATCCAGGGCAAGTACCAGTTCCAACCGGAGTTGCCCTTTATCCCAGGCGGTGAGTGCGCTGGCGTGGTCGAAGAAGTTGGTGCCGCGGTCACCCGCTGGAGGGTGGGGGACGAGGTGATCCACAGCGGCGGCTCGGGGAGCTTCTGCGAGGAGATCGTCGCCAACGAGCTGGCGGTGTTACCCAAGCCGCCGGCACTGTCTTTCGAGGCGGCCGCCGGCATCACCATTACCTACCTGACGTCCTACCATGCGCTCGTGCAGCGGGCGAACATTCAGCCCGGCGAGACGCTGTTGGTATTGGGGGCCGCAGGCGGAGTCGGCAGCACGGCAGTTGAGCTGGGTAAGGCGCTGGGTGCAACGGTGATCGCGGCGGCGAGCAGTGACGACAAGCTGGCACTGTGTGCCGAGCTCGGTGCGGATCACGTCATCAACTACAGCAATGAATCACTCAAGGATCGCGTTAAGGACTTGACCGGTGGCGCCGGCGTCGATGTGGTGTATGACCCGGTAGGCGGTGACTTCAGCGAGCCTGCGGTACGTTCCATGGGCTGGAACGGACGCTACTTGGTGATTGGATTTGCGTCGGGGCCGATTCCCAGCATTCCTCTCAACCTGACCTTGCTCAAAGGCTGCTCGATTGTGGGCGTCTTCTGGGGCCGGTTTACGATGGAAGAGCCTGAGGTGCATCTCGCCAACATCGAGACGCTGTGGCAATGGTTTGAGGAAGGCAAGATCAAGCCAGTCATCACCGATCTGTTCCCGATTGAAGAGTACGAGGGTGCCTACGCGGCAATGATGGAGCGCCGCGCCAAGGGCAAGGTGATTCTCACGTTCTGATATGACCGGCTATCGGTTCAATACCGCTCCAGAGCTGCGCGTCGGCCTAGGTACCTCGCGTGAGGTGGGAGCGTATTGCGCCCAGCTGGGCATCAAACGACCTCTGCTGGTAACGGACCCGGGCTTAGTGACAGTGGGTTTGGTAGAACCCGTTCGGGACGCCATGGCCGCGACGTGCGAGCACGTTGGTCTCTTTTCCGAGGTGACGGCAGACCCTGCTGAGTCGGCGGTACTGAACGCGCTGGCGGTGCTGCAAGCGGGTGAGGCGGATGGTGTGGTCGGACTCGGTGGCGGCAGTTCGATGGATGTGGCCAAAGCCATCGCCGTGCTGGCGGCCGGCAACCAAACGCTCGCAGAAGCCTATGGCGTCGATCAGGTTGTCGGGGGTCGGTTACCACTTATTCTGATTCCCACTACTGCGGGGACCGGATCCGAGGTCACACCGGTGGCGGTGATCACCACGGGCGAGACCACCAAGGCAGGGATCAGCTCTCCTGTATTGTTACCCGACATCGCGGTGCTCGATGCCGAACTGACGCTGGGTCTGCCGGCTCACGTGACGGCCATGACCGGCATCGACGCCATGGTGCACGCCATTGAGGCCTATACCTCAAAGATTAAAAAGAACCCGGTGTCGGACATGCTCGCAAGGCAGGCGCTGACCCTGCTGAGCGCCAATCAGCGCCGTGTGTTGTCTCATCCCGATGATGTCCCAGCGAGAGAGGCGATGTTGCTGGGTGCTACGTTGGCAGGCCAGGCCTTTGCCAATGCGCCGGTTGCGGCGGTGCACGCGCTGGCCTACCCATTGGGAGGTCACTACCACATGCCCCATGGGTTGAGTAACGCGCTGATGCTGCCCGCGGTGTTGCGCTTTAACGGGCCGGCCGCTGAGGCGCTCTATCTGGAGCTGGCACCCTTGCTGCCCGAGCCAGTTGCGCCCGGCCTCGAGGGTTTTGTGAGTTGGTTTGAGGACCTCATTGCCGATGCGGCGCTGCCGACTAAGCTCTCGGCGGCTGACGTGCCGGAGCGCGATCTGCCGATGCTGGCGGCTGACGCCATGCTGCAGCAGCGCCTGTTAGTGAATAATCCGGTCGAGGTCGATGAGGCTGCCGCGCTGGCGCTGTATACCGCTGCCTGGAGTGGCTCGGCGTGAGCGATCGTGCGACGCCATCCGCTCGGTCGGACTATCCTATCTTTTATTCGCTCGAATCCCGTTGGGCGGACAACGATATCTACGGCCACATTAATAATGTTGCCTACTACGCTTACTTTGATTCGGTGGTGAATCGCTTCCTCATTGAGGAGGGCGGTCTGCGCCCGGGCATCGACACCATCGTGGGCTACGTCGTGCACTCCAGCGCCGACTATTTCTCCCCTGCCAGTTATCCCGCGACGCTGACGCTGGGGCTCAAAGTACTCCGCATAGGCGAGAAGTCGGTGCGCTGGGAAGTCGGTGTGTTTGCATCCGATGCTGAGCAAAGCTGCGTCACCGGCACGTTTACCCACGCCTTTGTCGATCGGGAGTCGGGTTGTTCAGCGCCAGTTCCCGATGGGATCCGACGCGCCATTGAGTCACTTTCTGCGTCCGACTGATCGCCAGACTTACGCCTGCGACAAAGCAGGATCTTTGCGGGGCCTCAGCGTCACCGCGAAGACAATGAGCAAAATCAACACCGCGCCCCAGCCCGCCGCGGGCTGATAGTACTGGTAGAGAAAGCCACCGGTGATCGGGCCAAAGATGAATCCTGCCGCGGGGCAGGCGCTGACCAACCCTGATACCGCTCCTTGCTCCTCAGGACCCACGGCCAGCGAGGCGCCGGCGGCGACAGCGGGCATGAGGAGCCCCAGACCCGCGCCAATCAGTGCCATGCTGCTCAGCACGACTGGCCAGCCGTCCATTGAACTGATGATCACGGTGCCAACTAATAACAGGCAGCCACCCCAGCGCACCAATTGAATGGGTGGCCCGGCAAAGCGTTGAGCAATGGCGACCTGCATAAAAAGTACGCTGGTAGCTGACACCATCATCGCCCATCCCGTGTACTGCGCGGTCTCGATGCCCGAGAGATTCAACGCATCCTGTAATCGAAAGGCTAGGGTTTGTTGCACCATGGCAACGCCCGTAAAAGCGCCGATAGCGGAGATCAGATAAACACGCAGGCGATGATCCAGGAAGCCAAGGCGACGTTGATGGGTTTGAGTGGCGCGCGGCGTCACGCCCTTGGAGAGTTTCAGAGCAATGATGGCCGCGGCTAATCCGGACAAGATTGACGCGACCACCAATGGCGCCAGAAGCCCCCGGCCGGCGACCAGTCCCGCCATGACCGGCCCAGTTATCATGCCAATGCTTTGGGCGGTTGAGAGTCGGGCCAGCGTCTTAACGCGGAACTGTGCCACGGTGTGATCGGCTGCATAGGCGGTACAGCCGGGGTTGGTGGCCGACATAGTTGCCGCCTGAAGCGAGCGGATGATCAGGGCGATGATGAAGAGGGTGAGACCGGTGATGGCGCCATCCCCAGCGAGGGAGAACAGTAACGCAAAAGACACAGAGCCGATGCAGTAACCCATGAGCCCGATGAGAATGACAGGCTTGCGACCAATGTGGTCCGAGAAACGTCCCCAGAAGGGCGCGACCAGCGTGAAGACAAGTGCCGATGTGGAGATGATGGCGGTAATGCGAATCTCATCGAGACCCACCGACCGACCAAGAGGGGGCAGGATGGCGTAGACAAAGGCCTGCCCGATAGCCGTTGCATACAAACCAATGAATAGCAGGAAGAGAGACTGACGATCCAATCGCTCCGTGCCCGCCAGCGAGCCGGTGGCGACGGTGTCAGCCATCGGCGACCCGGGCGGTGATCCAGTGATAACGGGTAGGTAGAATTTTTGTGAGTTGAAGTATCAACCAGGCATCCCAGCCCACCATGATCCGGCGTTTACCGCGAGCGGTGCCCCGCAGGATGATGTCCGCTGCGCGCTCCGGCGTGGTTTTGGCAAGGCGCCTGAAGTTCTGGTCCCGCTCATCGGCATCGGCCGGGACCAGGTTGCTCTCGCCGTCGGTGCGGGCAGACCGCGCAATGTTGGTCTGTACGCCACCGGGATGAACGCTCGACACAAACAGGTTCGAGTCCATGTACTCCGCTTGAAGCGCTTCGCTGAAACCCCGGACCGCAAATTTGGCGGCGTTATAGGCGCTTTGTGTTGGGATACCCACCATGCCAAAAATGGAGGACAGATTAACGAGATGTCCCCGCTCGGCCTTTGTGAGCAGAGGTAAAAAGGCTCTGGTGGCGTGCACCACTCCCCAGAAGTTGATATCGATCAACCACTCAAAATTTTCTTCGCTTGAGTCGGCAAACCGCGCGCCGTAGCCGACCCCAGCGTTGTTGAAGAGCGCGTCGAGGCTACTGGTATCGGCGCGGACATCCTCCGCCCACGAGAACAATGCGTCCCGTTGGCCGCAGTCCACTACCTGCGATGTGACCCGCCCGCGAGTGTCATCCAGCGACGCACAGGTCTCAGCCAGCGTTTCCGGGTTGATGTCAGAGAGCCAGAGGTGGCAGCCCGCGGCATTCAGGCGCTGGCTGAGCGCTCTGCCAATCCCGTCTCCCGCGCCAGAGATGGCGGCGGTCTTACCTGCAAAGTAGCGCTCTATCAGTGACATGAGGTGGTTTCCTGAGCGAAGGGGCGCGCAGTGTAACCGACATCGGCAGGGGGCGGGTCGTAGCCCAAAAATAGACAGGCCAAGCCCTTTGCCGTAGACTGCAGTCCCAGCCCGCGCGGGGTTATTTTCGACCCCATCACGCGCTAAACGTCCGCAATTTGCGACCACAGGGTGAATTTGACCCGGCCTACTCGTGCACCCGATTGGCACGCGTGGCAACAACGACTGGGAGGTCCGTTTGTCTCAACCCGCTGTCCTCGCACTGGAAGATGGCACGATTTTCCGCGGCCTCTCCATCGGTGCTGCCGGCACAACAGTGGGTGAGGTGGTCTTCAATACCGCGATGACCGGATACCAGGAGATCCTCACGGATCCCTCCTATTGCCGGCAGATCGTGACCCTGACCTACCCGCATATCGGCAACACCGGCGTCACCAGAGAGGATGAGGAATCCACCGGAATACAGGCGGCGGGATTGATTATCCGTGACCTGCCGCTACTGGCCTCGAATTTTCGCTCCGAACAGAGCCTCAGTGATTATCTGATCGAAGGGAAAACGGTGGCGATTTGCGACATCGATACCCGGAAGCTGACACGGATTCTGCGCGACGGTGGTGCCCAGAGCGGTTGCATCATGGCACGCGCTGAGGTCGATGAGATCCAGGCGCTGGAGCAGGCCCGTGCGTTCGCCGGGCTCAAGGGCATGGATCTTGCCAAGGTGGTGACAACGTCGGAACCCTATGAGTGGACCGAGGGCTCCTGGCAACTGCCCGCCACAGCGGGGGACGCGCCGGAACGCCGTGCGCCGGCGTTTTCGGTGGTCGCATTGGACTTTGGTGTGAAGCGCAACATTTTGCGCATTCTTGTGGATCTCGGCTGCATCGTGACCGTGATGCCCGCCGAGTCGACGATCGATGAGGTCATGGGCCATGCGCCCGACGGCGTGTTTTTTTCCAATGGGCCGGGGGATCCCGAGCCCTGCGAGTATGCGATTACCCTCGCGCGCGAAGTGATGGATCGTGGTGTGCCACTGTTCGGGATTTGTCTTGGGCACCAAATTCTGGCGCTGGCCAGCGGGGCCCGTACCGAGAAGATGAAGTTTGGCCATCACGGTGCCAACCACCCCGTGCAAAACCTCAGCGACAAGACCGTGATGGTGACCAGCCAGAACCATGGCTTCACCGTCTCCGAGCAGGATCTTCCCGACACACTTGAGGTAACCCATCGGTCGCTGTTCGATGGCACGCTTCAGGGGATCGCGCGCAAGGATGTGCCGGCCTATAGCTTCCAGGGCCATCCCGAGGCCAGTCCTGGCCCTCACGATGCGGCCAGTCTCTTTCAGCCCTTCATCGCGGCGATGGAGAAAGCAAAGCAATGAGTGGGGAGTGCTAGAGCGTGCCGCGTCGATCTGACATCGAGAGTATCTTGATTCTGGGCGCAGGACCGATTGTCATCGGTCAGGCCTGCGAGTTTGATTACTCGGGTGCGCAAGCCTGTAAGGCCCTGCGGGAAGAGGGCTATCGCGTCATCCTTGTGAATTCCAATCCCGCCACCATCATGACAGACCCCGCCATGGCCGATGCGACCTATATCGAGCCGGTTGAGTGGCAAACGGTCGCCAGAATTATCGAGCGCGAGCGCCCCGATGCGGTACTGCCCACCATGGGCGGACAGACGGCGCTCAATTGCGCACTGAAGCTGGCTTCAGAGGGTGTTTTGGAAAAGTTTGGCGTGGAGATGATCGGCGCTACACAGGAGGCGATTGATAAAGCCGAAGACCGCGAGAAATTTGACATTGCGATGCGCCGGATCGGGCTCGAAACCCCTCGTGCCGGGCTTGCCCACAGCATGGAGGAGGCGTGGCAGGTCCATGAAGAAATCGGCTTCCCCTGCATTATCAGACCCTCGTTCACCATGGGCGGCTCTGGCGGCGGGATCGCTTACAACCGCGATGAGTTTGAAGAAATCTGCCTCAGGGGATTGGAGCTGTCACCCACCAGCGAGCTGCTGATTGATGAGTCTCTGATCGGTTGGAAAGAGTATGAGATGGAGGTTGTTCGGGATAAAAACGACAACTGCATCATTGTTTGCTCGATCGAAAATTTTGACGCCATGGGTGTTCACACCGGTGATTCCATCACGGTCGCGCCCGCCCAGACGCTGACCGATAAGGAATATCAGATCATGCGTGACGCGTCGCTGGCGGTGTTGCGTGAGATTGGGGTGGAGACCGGCGGGTCCAACGTGCAGTTTGGGCAGTGCCCTGATACCGGTCGGCTGGTCGTTATTGAAATGAATCCCCGCGTATCACGATCCTCGGCCTTGGCATCCAAGGCGACCGGTTTCCCGATCGCAAAGGTGGCCGCTAAGCTTGCTGTGGGCTACACCTTGGATGAGTTGGAAAATGACATCACTGGCGGTGCCACCCCCGCCTCGTTTGAGCCGGCTCTCGACTATGTGGTGACCAAGATCCCGCGGTTTGCCTTCGAAAAATTCGCTACGGCCGATCCGCGACTGACCACCCAAATGAAATCGGTGGGCGAAGTGATGGCCATTGGGCGCACTTTTCAGGAGTCGTTGCAAAAAGCCCTGCGCGGACTCGAGGTCGGCTCGGCTGGTTTTGAACCGCGTATGCAGGTGGTGGATGAAGACTCCCGCTCCGAACTGGTGGATCGCTTGACGAACCCGGGGGCCGATCGCATCTGGTATCTCGCAGATGCCTTCCGTGCCGGATTCGAGCTGGAAGAGATTTACGGCTACTCGGGTGTCGACCCCTGGTTCCTGATCCAGATTGACGACATTGTGCGCTGGGAGTCGCAACTCTCCGGGCTAACCGCCGACGGCATTGATCACAGCCTCATGTGGGGGCTAAAGCGACGGGGCTTTTCCGATAAGCGCATCGCCGATGTGTTGGGCACGACCGAATCCGCAGTGCGCGAGCGACGGTGGTCGCTGGATATCCGGCCTGTCTATAAGCGAGTCGATACCTGTGCCGCCGAATTTGCGGCCTCGACCGCCTATATGTACTCCGCTTACGAAGAGGAGTGTGAGGCGACACCCAGTGACCGCAAGAAAATTTTGGTGCTCGGTGGCGGTCCCAACCGCATCGGGCAGGGGATTGAATTCGACTATTGCTGCGTCCACGCGGTGCTGGCAATGCGCGAAGATGGTTACGAGACCATCATGGTCAACTGCAACCCTGAGACGGTATCAACCGACTACGACACCTCAGATCGGCTCTACTTTGAACCGGTCACCCTGGAGGATGTGCTCGAAATCGTTGCGCTGGAGCAGCCCACAGGGGTGATTGTGCAGTTTGGCGGGCAGACGCCGCTTAAGCTGGCTCGCGCGCTAGAAGCCGCGGGTGTGCCGATTATTGGTACGACACCTGACCAGATTGATCGCGCAGAGGATCGCGAACGGTTTCAGCAGATGATCGAGCAGCTGTCTCTCCGCCAGCCGGCGAATACCACGGTGCGCAGTGTTGAAGAAGCCATAGCGGCAGCTGCAAATATCGGCTATCCGCTGGTAGTGCGCCCGTCCTATGTGCTGGGTGGGCGCGCGATGGAGATCGTCTATCGCGAGGAAGACCTGCTGCGTTACATGAACGATGCTGTCAGAGTCTCCGAGGATTCTCCTGTCTTGCTGGATCGGTTCCTCAGCGCCGCTATCGAGGTCGACATTGACGCGGTGAGCGACGGCGAGCAGGTGGTGATTGGCGCGATCATGCAGCACATTGAACAGGCGGGGGTACATTCTGGTGACTCTGCATGTTCGTTGCCACCCTACAGCTTGCCCGAGGATGTTCAGGAGGACATGCGCGACGTGGTGCGTAAAATGGCGCTAGAGCTCGGTGTCTGCGGGCTGATGAACGTGCAATTGGCATGGCAGGAGAATGAAATTTATGTAATCGAGGTCAATCCTCGAGCCTCGCGGACAGTGCCGTTTGTTTCCAAGGCGGTTGGTGTGTCACTCGCCAAGGTGGCGGCACGATGTATGGCGGGCCAGAGTCTTGTGAGTCAGGGCGTGACGAGGGAAATCGTGCCGCCTTATTACAGCGTGAAAGAGGCGGTACTGCCCTTTAATAAATTTCCCGGTACGGACCCGATTTTGGGCCCGGAGATGAAGTCAACCGGGGAAGTGATGGGGACAGGTGACACTTTCGCGGGCGCCTTTGCACGAGCTCAACTGGGCGCCGGTGATGATCCGCCGACTTCGGGTCTGTGCTTGATCAGCGTGCGCGACGCCGATAAGCCCGCTGCGATCGATGTCGCCCGGCGTCTGGTTGCACAGGGCTTCACCCTCGCGGCAACAGGGGGTACCGCCAAAGCGTTGGAAAACGCCGGTTTAGCAGTGCAGCAGGTAAACAAAGTGGCAGAGGGCCGCCCTCACATCGTCGATTTGATCAAAAACGACGAAGCGGCGATGATTATCAACACCACCGAAGGTCGCCGCGCGATTATCGACTCGGCCTCTATCCGCGCCAGTGCAGAACAGCACCGCGTTTTCTATACGACTACGTTGGCAGCAGCAGAAGCCGTTTGTATGGCGTTGGAACAGGAGACGGATATCACCGTGCGGCGCCTGCAGGATCTACATGAGAGTATTGCCATATGAACCGGGTACCGATGACTGTGCGAGGAGAGCAAGTCCTTCGAGAGGAGCTGGAGAGACTGAAAAAGGTTGAGCGCCCGCGTATTACCCAGGCGATTGCCGAGGCGCGAGAGCATGGTGATCTCAAGGAGAATGCTGAATACCATGCCGCGCGGGAACAACAGAGCTTCGCAGAGGGGCGAATTAAAGAACTTGAGCACAAGTTGTCTCATGCGCAGATTATCGATGTGACAACGATTCCTGTTACCGGCAAAGTCGTTTTCGGTGCTACCGTCACGCTGATCGATGTTGAGGATGACCGGACAGTGGCGTACCGGATTGTGGGTGAAGATGAGGCAGACGCCAAGGCGAACCTGATCTCGGTTAATTCTCCTATCGCTCGAGCGCTCGTTGGCAAGGCAGAGGGCGACGAGGTGACCGTCAATGCACCCGGTGGCGACGTAATTTACGAGATAGAGGCCGTCGAGCACCTCTAGACTTACTGAAAATCATTCTCATTGGTCGTATGATCCGCGTTTTCTTTGCGGGAGCCTTCGGTGGCCGACGAGCCTGACACCTTCTCTCTGTGGGACCTTCCTCTGCATACCACTGCGCAGCTCGTCGGCTTCAGCGCGACGCTTCAGGATCGTTATCAGGGTCGTCTGCAGGAATTCGGGTTTCATACCGGTGAGGAAATTTCCTGCCTGCATCAGCCGGGCTTTGGTGCGCCGCGCGTGTTCCGCGTCAGTAACGCGACTTACTCGCTGGATCGTGAATTGGCTGAGCAGGTGCTTGTGACGGGACTGGCAGGTGAAGCGAATGCCTAGCGTGTTGCTGGTGGGCACCCCGAACTCCGGCAAGACAGCGCTGTTCAATCGTCTTACCGGCCTGAATCAGCGGGTAGCCAATTATCCGGGCATTACGGTCGATCTGTCGGTGGGCAGCTTCGCGAGGGTACCCGAACTGGATCTGGTGGATTTCCCGGGCACCTATTCACTGCGACCCATTTCTGAAGAGGAACGTGTCGCCGTAGCGCATTTTGATCATTCATTGGCAGACCCTAAAGTGGTGCACGTTGTATGCGTGGTCGACGCGACACGCTTGGAGAAAAGCTTATTCTTCTGCTTGCAAGTCATTCGCGCCTGCCAGAGGCAGCGTCGCGCCGTCACTGTTGTCGCCAATATGGGCGATATATTGAGGCGGCACGGATTGTGGATTGATGCTCAGGGACTGTCCTCTGAGCTGGGAGTGCCCGTGCTGGTCGTTTCAGCGAGGACCGGAGAGGGCCTCGATGGGGTGATTGATAGGGTGTCTCGCGACGCGCCGGTATCCGAGCCCGAACTGTCTCAGCTAAACGAGGACGCAGAGCCTGATCAACTCATTGCGAGTGAGGGCGGCGATGTTGACTCGGCGCTTTACGAAGAGGCCCATAGATTGGCTGAGCGCTATGGTGCACCTGCTGATGTTTTGTTGCAGACCCAGTCACAACTGGATCGCTTTTTTCTTGGTTCTGCCACCGGAGGCATGACCTTCGCGCTTATCATGTTGATTCTTTTCCAGTCGATTTTCACGTGGTCAGCGCCGGCTATGGACGCGGTGGAATCGGGTGTTGCGGCGCTAGGTGGCTGGTTGTTGCCCTACATTTCAGCCGGTGTCCTTCGAGATTTTGTCGCTGATGCCGTGTTTAGCGGTATTGGCGCTTTTCTTGTGTTTGTGCCGCAGATATTTGTCCTGACGTTTGTGATTGGTCTGCTGGAGGACTCCGGTTATCTCGCGCGCGCCGCGCTGATTTGCCACAAGCCTCTGCGATTCTTCGGCCTCAGTGGCAAGAGTTTCATCCCGATGTTGTCCGGTGTGGCATGCGCTATTCCTGCCATCTACGCAGCCAGGTCGATCGAGTCGCCGCGTGCCCGGGCACTGACCTACCTGGCGATTCCACTCATGCCCTGCTCGGCACGATTGCCTGTCTACACATTGCTCATCGCTATTTTTATTCCACGCGAGACCCTGTTTGGCGGTCTGATTGGTTGGCAGGGCATCACCCTTTTTGGCATCTACGTGTTTGGCATGCTCGCTGGCCTAACTGTTGCCGGGTTGGTGAATCGGTTCACGCCGTCACAGGAACAAATGCCATTTATGATGGAAATGCCGGCGTACCGTGTTCCTGCGCTGGTTCCCATTGCGCGGAAGTCGGTTCAGCGAGCCCAGCATTTTGTCACGAAGGCAGGACTCGTTATTCTGAGTGTCACGGTTGTGGTCTGGACTCTCGGGTATTTCCCCAATCAGGGCGCGGATCTTGGGGCCTCCTGGCTTGGGACGCTCGGTCAGTGGATCGAACCCCTCTTTCAGCCACTTGGTCTTGATTGGCGTTACGGAGTGGCAATTGTCAGTGCTTTTCTAGCGCGCGAGGTTTTTGTGGGGACGCTTGGCACCATCATGGGGATCGAAGGTGCCGAGGAGAACATCGTTCCGCTGGTAGAGCAGGTTCAGGCAAGTGCTCTGCCGATAGGGTCGGGGCTGGCGCTCATGGTATTTTTCGCGATCGCCCTGCAGTGTGTCTCTACCGTCGCGATCCTGGCAAAGGAGGCTCAGTCCTGGCGTCTTGCGATCAACATGGTCATCGCCTACCTCCTACTCGCCTGGCTCGCCGCCTGGGTGACATTTCAAGTTACTACTGCGCTCGTGTAGAGCGACTTTAATGAGCGGGTGTTTTGTCTCCCTATAGGGTCACAGCCTAATCACTGCGCTCATGCTGAAACAGTTTGAGCTCCGTCAGGACCAAGCGCGCTGCGAGTTTAAGGGTTAAATCGTGGTGCGTTTTGCGAAGTTGCTCAATACCAGAGGCGATATCCTCCTGTAAGTGCAGGGACTCCTCGCGAGACAGTTGCTCAGGGAGCCGCACTTCAAAATGACAGTCGGAGTCGCGTTGCAGTTCAGCGTAGACATCTGTGAGTGAGGCAATAGCGTGTTCGATCAGTTTATCGTCAGCTCCCTTGGCACTCAGCATCTGCCTTAGCTGTTTTTCCAGAAACGTGAAGGCCTGCTTCTCTCTGGTTGGAAATTCAAGAATCTTTGCCATGGTTGAGCCGACCCCTATCGATTGCGATGCAAATTGGATTTTCTGGGGTCTGCTTGTGGATTTGAGCGCAACAGCGTTGCGATGTTCCCAATGCGTTGTATTAGGTGTGCGCCGCTCTTCTGACATATCGATGAGATGATCGACTCACGCTGCTCCCGATCCCCAACAGATATTTTTACCTTGATGAGCTCGTGATCATTTAGAGCGCGGTCAAGCTCGTCGAGCACAGCGGGGGCCAGGCCTTTTCCCGCGACAATGACCACTGGTTTGAGGGAGTGCGCCAGCCCGCGCAGTTGCCGGAGTTCTTTACTGCTGAGATTTGTCATGAGTGGCTCTTTGCGCCGTCGCGGTACACTGGTGTGACGACAGTTTAACGCCATGTTCACTCGGGATGTGGCCGGTCAGGGTGCGGGTATGGTTAAAAAAAAGGGCTCCAGTCGCGCGTGGCTAAGAGAGCACCACGACGATGTCTACGTCCAGCGAGCGCAACAGGAAGGCTACCGCTCCAGAGCGGTCTATAAATTGATGGAAATCAATGAGAAGGACCGCATTATTCGCTCCGGTATGTCAGTACTGGATCTGGGTAGTGCGCCAGGTGGATGGTCTCAGGTCGCCGCAGAGATGGTGGGTGATCGAGGCCGAGTCGTGGCAAGCGATATCCTGCCCATGGATGTGCTGCCCGATGTCGCATTTGTTCAGGGTGATTTCACTGAGCAGGAGACTTACGACCGTCTGCTCGTGGCTTTGGGCGGACAACCGCTTGACGTTGTGCTGTCAGACATGGCCCCCAATATGAGCGGCATGCCCGAGGTAGATCAACCCAGAGCGATGTATTTGGTCGAGCTGGCCACGGAGTTGGCGATAAACTCCCTGTCTCCGGGGGGTGCTTTTATTACCAAAGTGTTCCAGGGGGAGGGATTTGAGGATTGGTTTCGCCAGATCCGTATGCACTTCGGGCGCGTAGTCTCTCGTAAGCCCAAAGCGTCTAGGCCGCGATCCAGAGAGATCTACGTTGTTGCATCCGGGCTTAAAGCCGGCTGAGGTCCGGGAGGCGTCTGGCGCATGTGCAATGTCAGGCGCGTGGTCGGTGCTAGGCGCGAATTTTGGGCGCCTGCGGCGGCGGACTGACCGTCAGGGGTTGAAATGGGAGAATCTGGCCCAATCTGACAAAAAGGCCCGCGAAATAGCGGGCGTTAGGGGATCTGTTACAAGGCGTTATACTGTGCGGCCGCAGGTGTAAGCGCACCCCATAATTGAGAGGGAACGTTGTGAATAATATGGCCAAGAACTTACTGCTCTGGCTGCTGATCGCAGCAGTCCTGCTCTCGGTATTCAACAATTTTAATCTCCGCAGCGCCACCGAGCAGGTCGGCTACTCGGAATTCATCCGCGAGGTCCAGACAGACAGGCTCTCGAAGGTCCTGGTGGATGGTCTGACGATCACCGCTCAGCGCAAGGACGGCAGTAGCTTTGAGACCATTCGGCCGATGGTCGAAGATCCAAAGCTGATGGATGACTTGCTGGCGCACAACGTGACTGTGGAAGGCAAGCAACCCGAGCAGCAATCTGTTTGGACTCAGTTACTGATTGCCAGTTTCCCCATCCTACTCATCATTGCCGTCTTTATGTTTTTTATGCGGCAGATGCAGGGTGGCGGTGGGGGTCGCGGCGGACCCATGAGCTTTGGTAAGAGCAAAGCGAAGCTACTGGGCGAGGATCAGATTACGACGACCTTTGCCGATGTAGCCGGGGTGGAAGAGGCCAAAGAAGACGTGCAGGAGCTGGTCGAGTTCCTGCGCGATCCCAGTCGGTTTCAGAAGTTGGGAGGTCGCATTCCCCGTGGCGTCTTGATGGTAGGGCAGCCCGGAACGGGCAAGACCTTGTTAGCGAAGGCCATCGCCGGCGAGGCGAAGGTGCCTTTTTTCTCGATCTCCGGCTCGGACTTTGTGGAAATGTTCGTCGGAGTGGGCGCGTCGCGTGTCCGCGACATGTTCGAGCAAGCCAAGAAACAATCACCCTGCATCATCTTCATAGACGAGATCGACGCCGTGGGCCGTCACCGCGGTGCCGGGCTGGGAGGTGGCCATGACGAGCGCGAGCAGACCCTGAACCAGCTTCTGGTTGAGATGGACGGATTCGAGCTGAACGACGGCGTGATTGTGATTGCCGCGACTAACCGCCCTGACGTCCTAGATCCTGCGTTGCTGCGACCGGGGCGCTTTGACCGTCAGGTTGTGGTCGGCCTGCCAGATATTCGCGGCCGTGAGCAGATCCTGAAGGTGCACATGCGAAAGGTGCCGCTGTCGGAGGACGTCGATCCCTCAAAGATCGCTCGTGGCACACCGGGATTCTCGGGCGCCGATCTGGCGAACCTGGTTAACGAGGCAGCGTTGTTCGCAGCGCGTGGGGGCCTTCGGTTGGTCGGAATGAATCAGTTCGAGTTGGCTAAAGACAAGATAATGATGGGCGCAGAGCGGCGCTCGATGGTGATGTCCGAGTCTGAGAAGCGAAATACGGCTTACCACGAGGCAGGCCATGCTATTGTGGGTCGACTGATGCCCGAGCACGACCCGGTTTACAAGGTGTCTATCATCCCGCGTGGTCGTGCCTTGGGCGTGACGATGTTTCTGCCTGAAGAGGATCGGTACAGCCACAGTCGACGGCACATCGTTTCGCAAATTACCAGTTTGTTTGGTGGGCGCGTGGCCGAGGAAATGACTTTGGGGAAGGAAGGTATTACCACGGGTGCCTCCAATGATATCCAGCGCGCGACAGAGGTTGCCCGCAATATGGTGACGAAATGGGGGCTGTCGGAGATCATGGGGCCCCTGATGTACGACGAAGGCGGCGAAGAAGTCTTTTTGGGCCGCAGTGCGGCCCAGCCAGCCAAGGCGATGTCGGATGAGACAGCGTTGGCCATCGACAAGGAAGTGCGGAGCATTATTGATGAGTGCTACGCCAAGGCCTTCAAGTTGCTCGAAGATAACCGGGACAAGCTCGATGTCATGGCAGACGCGCTTATGCAATACGAGACTATCGGTGCAGAGCAGATTGACGACATTATGGAAGGCAGGACTCCCCGGCCTCCAAGTGATTGGTCCGGGGACGACCGCGATACGCCCCCCGATGAAGGAGCCTCAGAGGCCACCGGTAGCCCAATCGGCGGTGCAGCAACCGAGCACTGAGCCAGCACGCCGGTTGTCCGCCGCCGGCGCTTGACTACCCATGTCTTACGCTATCAACTGTGGTGAGCGATCGCTTGACCTCAGCGCGCCGCGGATAATGGGCATCCTGAACGTGACGCCCGATTCCTTTTCCGATGGCGGCCAGCTTTATCAGGATGGTCGCGTTCAAATCGATGCCGTGTTGCGGCGTGCCGAGGAGATGTGCAGTTCGGGTGCGGATATTCTCGATGTTGGAGGTGAGTCGACCCGGCCCGGCGCCGCACTGGTTGCAGAATCAGAGGAGTCAGACAGGGTACTGACTGCGGTGGAGGCCATTGTCAGTCGCATCGATGTGATTGTTTCGGTCGACACCAGCACACCGAGCATCATGACCGCATCAGGCAGATTGGGAGCAGGCCTGCTAAACGATGTCCGTGGCTTCCGGCGACCTGGCGCACTTGAGTCAGCGGCTGGCACCGGCTTGGCCATGTGTCTGATGCACATGCAGGGTGAGCCGGACACCATGCAACATGATCCTTCGTACGATGATGTGATTACCGATCTTAATGTTTTCTTTGACGCGCAGTTGGACAGATTGCAAGCGGCGGGTGTGCCGCGAGATCGCATCATTATCGATCCCGGGTTCGGATTCGGAAAAACAACCCAGCAGAATTTCGAAATGTTGGCCCGACTCAGCGAATTGGCCGCCAAACGGGTTCCCGTATTGGTCGGCTTGTCTCGCAAATCTATGATCAGTAGTGTGCTGGATAGACCCCCCGAGGCGCGCGTCTTTGCCAGCGTGGGGCTGGCGATGATCGCGGTTGAGCGCGGTGCGCGTATAGTGCGGGTACATGACGTTGCCGCTACGTCAGATGCGCTGGCAATGTGGCGCGCGGTGAGTCAGGTTAAACCATTATGAAAAGACAGTTTTTCGGCACAGACGGCATACGGGGTCAGGTAGGTCAATATCCGGTGACTGCCGATTTCATACTCAAGCTCGGTTGGGCGACGGGTAAGGTATTCACCGCATCGAATCAACAAACTCACGTGTTGATTGGTAAGGATACCCGTGTGTCCGGCTATATGTTTGAGTCGGCGCTTGAATCCGGGCTGGTTGCTGCGGGCGCCAAGGTGACTCTGCTGGGCCCCATGCCCACGCCTGCCGTAGCCATGTTGACCCGCAGTCAAAAGGCTTCGGCAGGTATTGTGATCAGTGCCTCGCACAACGCCTACCCGGACAACGGGGTCAAATTCTTTGATGGCGCAGGCTCGAAGTTATCGGACGAACTCGAGCTGGAAATAGAGAGAATGCTGTCTGAGCCGATGGAAACGGTGCCCTCGGCTGATCTGGGTAAGGCGTCCAGAATGGTTGATGCGCCGGGGCGATATGTAGAGTTTTGTAAGAATACCTTCCCTGGCGAGCTAAGCCTGAACGGTTTGAAGCTGGTGCTTGATTGTGCCCACGGCGCCACTTATCAGGTGGCGCCACAGGTGTTTACTGAACTCGGTGCCGATGTCGTGCTGATCGGTGCCGCGCCGGATGGGTACAACATCAACCATGAGGTGGGCTCAACTTCTCCTGCCGCCCTGCAAGCAAAGGTGTTGGGAGAAGCGGCGGATGTAGGCATCGCCTTCGATGGAGATGGAGATCGTGTGCAGCTGGTGGCGGCTGACGGCAGCGTTGTGGACGGCGATGAGCTCCTCTACGTCATCGCCAACGATCGTTTGCGAAATGGAGATCCACCAGAGGGAGTTGTTGGGACCCTGATGTCTAACTTGGGTATGGAACAGGCTCTCGCGGACAAAGGCATTGCGCTGCAACGGGCGCAAGTTGGGGATCGTTATGTGCTTGAGTGCATGTCGGAACGAGGCTGGCTATTGGGTGGCGAAGCGTCAGGGCACATAATCTGCGGTGACCTAACGACCACCGGGGACGGCATCATTGCCGCGCTGCAGGTTTTGGCGGCGATGGTGAGATCCGGCGATAGCTTACTGGCTCTCAAAAGCGCCATGCGCAAGCTCCCGCAAACGCTCATCAATGTGACGATTCCCGAGGGTTTTGTGCTGGAGGACTGTGAAGCCGCCGAGGTTGAGCGCCAGCGCGTAGAGGATACTCTCGGGTCCAGGGGGCGCTTGGTCTTGAGACCCTCGGGTACGGAGCCACTCATCAGGGTGATGATTGAAGGGGTTGACGCCGCGGAGAATCATCGCCTCGCGGAGGGTATTGCAGGGGCGATCAGAGGGGCCGTCTAGTTCGGTTGCGAGGTGACTGCGCGACCGGTATCATCTCGCGCCCTGTGTTGGGCGTCTGATTGGGGCGCGAATAGGATACTCAATGGAACAAATCACGCTTATTGTGCACTTGCTCGTTGCCTTGGCGCTGATTGCGCTCATCTTGCTGCAGCGTGGTAAAGGGTCAGATATCGGTGCATCGTTCGGCGCCGGCGCGTCTCAAACCTTATTTGGCACTGCAGGTAGTGGTAACGCGCTCACGCTGATGACGGCATGGTTGTCGGCCATATTTTTTGCCAGCAGCTTTGGCTTGGCGGTCATTGCCGATAATCGAACGGCTGATACTGACGATTTGGGTTTTGAAGTCCCGGTATCAGCGCCTGTAGAAGTAGCGCCTGAAGGTGATGTGCCGGTGGTGGATTTTGAGTCGGAGGGTGATATTCCCGTCGATGACGCACCCCCAGCAAGCGGGGAGTAAGCAACTCAGCGGAAGTGGTGGAATTGGTAGACACGCTATCTTGAGGGGGTAGTGGCCTTTGGCTGTGCGGGTTCAAGTCCCGCCTTCCGCACCAATTATTGATGGAGATTGATATAGTCCCGATAACCGAGGCTTTATCATTTTTGATTGGCTCTTTTCTTTGCGATCCGCGCGCGTTGCGGCGTCGACATCCCGTTTCTGCGCGTGAGCTGACGTTACCGAATATACCCGTCCACTGGCAGTGTAAATCGATCTTGATCGGCCAGTTCTCTCGCTAGCCGTGTGAGGGATTTTCGCGCCTCCTCAACGTCACTTCTCCGAGCGGGCCCCATCAGGGACATTTCCTCTATAAAGTTCACGCGGGCTCTGGACGACAGACAGCCGAGAAAAGCGTCGCGGGTATCCTTAGCGGCACCTGCAAGCGCGAGCATCAGTATCTGAGCCTCAGCTTCGCGCACCAGCGTTTGCCGGCTGCGGCTGTCTGCGTGCGCCAAGCGCTCAAACGGCAGCATCTCGTCCAGAATCTGTTGCGCCAGCCCCTCGTCGCGGTGCTTGAGGTCCGTCGCTACCTCGTCCGCTGTGGTGACTTTGAGGCGGGACAGGATCCCTGCGGCTGCAGCAACACCCCCCAGTTTGATCATCGCCGTCCTCCCACAGTCCGATTGTTGCAGGTTACGCCGTCGACGCCCAGATATCATGCGGTGACGTCAACTTTCACCGCTGAGGCGTCAGTTTACCGATCGCCGCAATACTCCGTTGCGAGGCCACGGCATGAGTCGCCGGCTTTTGCGGGTTGACGGCAGTGGCCTCCGTTCCTATACTCCGCCGCCTCTGTTTGTGGTGCTCGCGCCACTGTGACGCCTGCAGACACCCGGAACAGGGCTTCTGCTAAAAAGGGGGCGATCACTGGGAGTATTGATGCGGGGTGGAGCAGCCTGGTAGCTCGTCGGGCTCATAACCCGAAGGTCGTCGGTTCAAATCCGGCCCCCGCTACCAATTCGATGGCAGTCTGTTGCTCGCTGGTCGTCGCCTCGGAAGCCCCTTTTGGGGCTTTTTTGTGGCCGCAATAAGGTGGCCGGAGGAAGGGACATGTCGGGCAAGGAAGCGCTGCTGACGCAACTATTGCGGCCGACAGTAGAGGATATGGGTTTCTCACTGTGGGGAATCGAGCTGATTTCTCCCGGACGGCGGCCCACGGTGCGTCTTTACATAGAGGCTGACGCGGGCGTGACGGTGGATGATTGCGCGCGAGTGAGCCACCAGGTTAGCGGGGTGCTCGACGTGGAGGACCCCATCAATGGTGAATACACCCTTGAGGTGTCCTCGCCAGGTGTAGACAGGCTGTTGTTTCATGCAGACCACTACGTCGCTTATGTGGGCGAGTTGCTGGATGTGCGGTTGAGGTTGCCGATAGAGGGCAGACGCCGGTTCAAGGGAACCTTGGGCTCGGCTGACGGTGAGTCGATTGTCATTGTTGTCGACGACGAGCCCTTTAATTTGCCCCTGCGATCTATCGATCGGGCGAGGGTGTTCCCCAGATTGGATATCAATCAGGGAAAGAATTGAAAGGTGAACAACTTGAGGGCGGTTGGTGTGACAGCTTGCCCAGAAGCGTGAGAGCGAGACGATGAATAAAGAAATCTTGATGGTTGCCGAGGCAGTATCCGCGGAAAAAGGTGTATCGGAAGATATTATCTTCGAGGCGATTGAGTTGGCGTTGGCGACAGCGACGAAAAAACGTTACGACGAGGAAGCAGACATTCTGGTGGTCATTGACCGAGAGTCTGGTGACTACGTGACGACAAGGCGTTGGCTCGTTGTACCCGACAGTGAGTTGGCACTGCTGGGTACCCAGTTCACCACCGAGGAAGCGGCTGAGGTGAACACCGCGTTGCAGCCCGGTGACTATCACGAAGAGACGGTAGAGAACGTTGATTTTGGTCGCATTGCGGCGCAGACCGCAAAGCAGGTCATCGTCCAGCGGGTGCGCGACGCCGAGAGGGCACAGATTGTTGATGAATATCGTGGCCGCGAGGGTGAGTTATTGGCGGGCACGGTCAAGAAGGTCACCCGAGACAATATCATCGTCGATTTGGGTAACAATGCTGAAGGGCTCCTGCCGCGAGATGAGCTGGTTGGCAGAGAAACCTTCCGAATCAATGACCGGGTGCGAGCCATTCTCACCGAGATCAACACGGAATCGCGTGGGCCACAATTGATTCTTTCCCGCGCTTGCCAGGAAATGCTCGTGGAGCTCTTCAAGATCGAAGTCCCCGAGATATCAGAGGGCGTGATCCAGATCAGGGCGGCGGCTCGAGATCCGGGCTCTCGGGCCAAAATTGCGGTCAAAACGGGTGACCAACGGATTGATCCCGTGGGCGCTTGCGTCGGCATGCGTGGTTCGCGCGTGCAGGCTGTCTCGAATGAACTGGATAACGAGCGGGTCGATATCATCCTGTGGGACGACAACGCGGCACAGCTTGTTATTAATGCGATGTCGCCTGCTGAGGTCGAGTCAATTGTCGTCGACGAAGACAACACCACCATGGAGGTGGCTGTTGCCGAGGATAACCTGGCTCAAGCAATCGGGCGGGGCGGGCAGAATGTCCGATTGGCCTCGGACTTGACCGGGTGGATCATCAACGTGATGAGCGTCGATGAGGCGATCGAAAAGCAAGAGGTTGAAGCGGGAGAGGTGATTGAGCGCTTTATGACTACGCTGGATATAGACGAGGACATCGCCATGGTGCTCGTTGAGGAAGGATTTTCCACGCTAGAAGAAATTGCTTATGTCCCGCTGGAGGAGATGCTCGCTATCGAGGGGTTTGACGAGGAGATTTCTGAGGAGCTTCGGGCGCGCGCCAAAGATGCACTGCTCACTCTGGCGATTGCGTCTGAAGAGGAACTCGATGCCAATGAGCCTGCAGAGGATCTCTTGATCATGGAGGGCATGGACAAGCACCTCGCTTACGTCCTGGCCAGCCGCGGCATAGTGACGATGGAAGACCTCGCCGAGCAGGGTGTGGATGACCTGCTGGACATTGACGATATGACAGACGAGCGTGCTGCGGAGCTCATTATGACCGCGCGCGCCCCTTGGTTCGCTGAGGAGGAAGCCACCGCCTGACGACACTGGGCGAGTAGAGACTTCTGGAAACTGAGCGGTTAAGGAGAAACACATGGCACAAGT
>JBJKZJ010000014.1:0-70035 GCA_045560455.1 Luminiphilus sp.
AGATACGCGAAGTCGCCCGGTTGCTGCCTTAACGCTGGGCATGGCGCGCTCCCATACTGTGCAGATAGAGCTCGCTCAATAATTCAACGAGGGACAGGCCCACGGCCTTTGCCGCCATCGGAACCAGACTGTGGGACGTCATACCGGGTATGGTGTTCACCTCCAGCAGCTGCCAATCTCCAGCGGCATCGCGCATCACATCGACGCGACCCCAGACTTCGCCACCGGTGATGCGAAATGCGCGCAGCGCGAGATCAGCCAGCGCAAGCTCCTCTGCCGGATTCAAATCGGATGGACAGGAAAACAGCGTCTCGTGAGAGCGATATTTGGCATCGAAATCATAGAATTCGCCGGACACATCGATTCGAATGCTTGGAAGCGCCCGATCACCCAGAATCGCAACGGTGTACTCTGGTCCAGACACGAACTGTTCGGCCATGACCGCGCTACCGAAGCGCGCGGCCTGATCAAAGGCCTCCCTCAATTGGGAAGCGGAGTCAGCCCGACTCATACCCAAAGAAGAGCCCTGGAGGGCTGGCTTGACGAAGACACCTCCCAGCTCATCAATGACAGCCTGCCAATCGCAATCCAGTGTCAGCACTTTGAAGGGCGGCGTTTTAAGCATCGCTCCTTGCCAAAGTAGCTTGGTGCGAATTTTGTCCATCGTCAGTGCTGAGGCGAGCACACCGCATCCGCTGTAAGGCAAACCCATAAACTCAAGGAGACCCTGCAGCGTGCCATCCTCGCCGCCCGGTCCGTGGAGAAGGTTGAAAACGAACGTGGTATCTTTCAATCGCGTCTGCCAGCCGTTGACTGCCGGATCTACCCGGGAAACCACTGCTCCCGCTTGCTCAAGGCACTCGGCGACGTTCGCGCCACTCTCAAGCGATATCTCGCGCTCCGCCGCAGTGCCACCCAGCAACACTGCCAGATTCATCCCACTGAAGGTCGTTGCAGTCACAGCAGCACCTCCAGCGTTTCGCACTCTGCCAATGCCGTCGATAGGCGACCAATATCACCGGCACCCTGCATCAGTAAAATATCGCCGTCTTCCAAAACGCTCATTAACACCGCCGCCAAATGCCCTTGATCCGATACAACGATGGGCTCCACCACACCACGGGATCGAATCGCGTTAGCCAGCGCCTGCGAATCCGCGCCATCAATCGGCGATTCACCCGCGGCGTAAACATCCAAAAGGATCAACACCTGGTTCTCGCTGAGCACCGATACAAACTCGTCGAAGTGGTCTCGGGTACGGGTGAAGCGGTGGGGTTGGTAAACCATTACCACCCGCGTCGCAGCGAAGGCGTCGCGGGCTGCCTTGAGCGTTACCGCAACCTCCGTCGGGTGATGGCCATAGTCATCAATCAGTCTCACGCTATGCTCGCCCCACCAAACCAAACCCAGATCAGCAAACCGGCGGCCCACTCCCCCGAACTCCGCTAACCCCTGAATGATGGCCTGATCGTTGATATTGAGCTCGCAACACAGCGCTGCTGCGCCTGCGGCGTTTAGCGCGTTATGCAGTCCGGGCATTTTGACAGTCAATGACAGCACCTCGTCATCGCCTGGGCGGACCAAATCAAATCGGCAACTCAAACCCTCTGCACGATAATTCTCGACGCGATAGTCAGCATCGGCATGACGACCGTAAGTCACCACTCGTCGCGACAAGTCGGGTAGCAAATCTCGTACACCCCTGTCGTCGAGGCACATCACGGCGCTACCATAAAATGGCAGGTTATGGAGAAAGGCATCGAATGCCGCGCTATAGCGCGCTTCATCTCCGCCATAGTGCTCCATGTGATCCGCCTCGATATTGGTCACCAAAGACATCATGGGCTGGAGGTGCAAAAAGGAGGCGTCACTCTCGTCAGCCTCTACCACCAAGTAGTCGCCCTCACCGAGTGCCGCATTGGCGCCTTTCTGATTGAGCAAACCGCCAATGACAAAGGTTGGGTCTTCGCCCGCCTCTCCCAATATCGCTGCAATTAAACTGGTGGTCGTGGTTTTGCCGTGGGTGCCGGCCACGGCAATACCGAATCGATAACGCATGAGTTCGGCAAGCATCTCAGCGCGGGGCACCACGGGGATACGTAACGAACGAGCCGCCAACCGCTCCGGGTTGTCCTCAGGCACTGCCGCTGAGACCACGATGACATCTGCGTTTTCAACATGTTCGGCCTGATGCCCGATGTGGACAACGACTCCAAGCGACCTCAAGCGCGTCACCACCGGGCTCTCAATTCGGTCAGACCCTGACACCGTGTAACCCAATCCCGCCAGGACTTCCGCAATGCCGCTCATTCCTGCGCCGCCAATGCCAACCATAAAGATCTGCTGGATGCCTCCCATACCCGGCGAAGCAACAGGACGCGGATCAAGCATTTGCATGGGCCACCTCCGTCAGGATGGCGCTCACACACGCGGTGCCATCGCTTTGTACCGCAGACTCCAAGGCCATCGCCATGTCACTCAAAATCGTCGGGGAGAGCACCCATCGTTCTAGGAGGTCGGAAACGGCCTCCGGCGTCGCGTCGACCTGAGGTAGTAAAACGGCGGCGCCCAGCGCCTCTAATACCCGCGCGTTAGCTGTCTGATGATCGTCAATGGCATGGGGCAGTGGTATCAGAATCGCCGCGGTGCCAGTTTGCGCCAACTCCGAAACCGTCAACGCGCCAGCACGCGATACCACCACATCCGCCCAGCCATATGCCGTGGCCATATCATCGATGTAAGTATCCAGACGCAAGTTGCCAAGAGGCTGTTTTTTCCATGCCAACTCCGCGCTCGATCGGTTGCGCTCACCACACTGGTGCCAAACCGAAATGGTGTCGCCGTATCCTTTTGACACCAGACACGCCGTGGTGGCGGGCAACAACTCGTTGAGCGGCGCGGAGCCCAAACTGCCTCCGAGAACCAGAATCCTCATGGGGCGCGCCCCTGAAAAGCGGGCAAGGGTTTGCAACTCGTGCCGATCAGCCCGACGGAAGACATTCCGCACCGGGTTCCCCACCACCTCGGCCATCCGAGCTTCTGCGAATGGCCCGGGTAATCCGCACAAGACGCGGACCGCAATCGGCGATAACCACCGGTTCGTCGTCCCGGCAACGGCGTTTTGCTCGTGAATCACCAGCGGCCGACGCGTCAGGAACGCGGCCAACCCTGCAGGTGCTGCTGCATAACCCCCCATCCCCAATACAACATCCGGTTTTAATCGGCGAATGAGACTGCAGGATTCGACCACGGCGAGAGCTAGGTGAATCAGACTCATTATCCTCTTGATCAGACCTTTACCGCGAAAACCCGACATGGTGAGGCAATGCAGAGGCAACCCAGAAGCAGGCACAAGACGACGCTCAATGCCCTGCTCAGTACCCACCCAGTCCACCGACCAACCCAGCTCGACCAAATGCGCCGCCACCGCCAGTGCCGGATACACGTGTCCACCCGTGCCGCCCGCGGCGATCAACGCGCGATACGAAGAGGCATGACCGCTCACGCTTTCACCCTCTTGAAGGCACTGACTGACTCTGGCCGCTCGGATTCCAGTGAACCTGCCGTGCGCAGTACCATGCCCAATAGCATGCAGTTCACGATCAGACTATTCCCGCCATAGCTCACGAACGGCAGCGTCAGACCTTTGGTGGGCAGCAAGCCTGAACTGGCCCCCATGTTCACAAACGCCTGCCCGGCAAACATCAAGGCTGCTCCAAAACACACATAGGCCTCGAAAAGACGTTGCTGAGCTGCGGCACGCCAGCCAATGTTGAGCACCCGTGCGATCAACATGACGAACAGAGCGATCATCGCCGTCGCGCCAATCAGGCCGGTCTCCTCGGACCAAATAGAAAACACAAAATCGGTATGCGCCTCAGGCAAATAAAAAAGCTTCTGGACGCTGTTACCCAGCCCAACCCCCCACCACTCGCCCTGACCAAAAGCAATAAGCGACTGCACCAACTGAAAACCCGAACCGAAGGGATCTGCCCACGGATCCTGATAAGCGGTCAGCCGCTTCATACGATAAGGGGCGCTGAGCACGAGAAAGACCAAGGCCATCGCGGCGGCGGCCAACATCGCGAGCACGTAAACCAATTTCGCGCCCGCCAGAAACGTCATCCCGACGACGACACCGACGATGATGACCGTGGCCCCAAAATCGGGCTCGAGTAACAACAGCGCTGCAACAACGGAGAGAATGGCAATAAGCTTTGCCAGCCCGCTCCAATGATGCCGAACCGCCTCTTCCTGTCTGACCAAGTAGCCCGCGGCGTAGAGCAAAACTGCCAGCTTGGCGAATTCCGATGGCTGAAGCGTTATGGCCCCCAAAGGCAGCCAGCGCTGCGCACCATTAACCTCGCGGCCTATACCGGGAATCATCACCAAAATGAGTAAGGCAACAGCGAGGAAAAGTAACCAAGGCGAGAGCCGCTGCACCGAGGCAGCGGGTGCCATGTAAGCCAAGGCCCCCAGGGTGATCGCCAGCATCAAGTAGGCGGCGTGGCGTTGGGTATGGTGCCAAGGATTACCGAAGTGAAAATCACCATACTCAATCGACGCCGAGGCGATCGCAATGACGCCGATACTGATCAAGGTAACGCCCAGCGTGAGCAATACCGTGTCGCCGTGGAGGGATCCGGCACGCCCGACGCCTATCACGATGCCACCTCCAGCGCCTGAACGGCATACTGGAATCGTTCGCCACGTTCGACGTAACTGCTGAACATATCCAAACTGGCACATGCTGGCGACAGCAGTACTGTGTCTCCAGATCGGGCCACCCGAGACGCGCGAAGCACCGCCTCCTCAACAGTATCGACTTGCTCGATCCTCGCCACACGGCCGAGGTGATCCGTGATCTCGGCCGCCGCCTGACCCAGAACTAACAGACCCGCACATCGCTCCGAAACGACCTGCTGTAACGGGGAGAAGTCCTGACCCTTACCCTGACCACCCAGTATCAGCCATATGGGGCCCTCTGAAGACAAACCGGTCAGGGCGGCTTCTGTCGCACCAACATTCGTCCCCTTACTGTCATCGACGTATCGCACACCGTTTACCTTTCTCACCAACTGGCAACGATGAGGTAAACCCCTAAAACCGGCAGCGCCCTTCAGTAAACCCGCCATCGACAGTTCCAGCGCCGAACCGAGAGCCAACGCAGCCAATACATTGGCAATGTTGTGGTCACCGGCGATCTTCAGCGCATCGCAACACATCAGCTTCTCAAAGCCACGACAAATCCATAACGCGCCGTCAATTTCACGTACCCCGAACTCGTCGAGATCAGGCTCCCCCATGCGCCACCACGTCACGGGTACTGAATCCGATAGCAAGGGAACGGTCAGCAGATCGTCTCGATTCGCTACGACTTGGGAGACCCTCGTGAAAATAGCGTGCTTTGCGCGGTGGTAGTCGCTTAAGGTCGCGTAGCGATCCAAGTGGTCGGCGCTGATATTCAAGACCGTGGCAAGACGAAGCCCCAGCGTTTCGGCGCGCTCTAGCTGAAAACTCGAGAGTTCCAAGACGTAGAGATCTGCTTCGTCTGGCAAGAGATCAAGCGCGGGTCGGCCGAGGTTGCCGCCCACTGCCACTTTGACGCCGCAGGCTTGAATCATGTCACCCAAGAGTGAGGTGACAGTCGATTTACCATTTGATCCGGTTATTCCCACCACGGGGGCTTTTACCGCCTCGATGAACAGATCAATGTCCCCGCGGACCCGGCAACCTTGCTCACTGGCTCGGACCACTAGGGGATGGTCCAATGGCACACCGGGACTGACAATCATCTCGGTGAACCCATCAGCCCAAGACGCGTCAACCTCGCCGAAAGTGACCGCTGCGGGATCAACATCGGCGACGGCAGCAGAGTGGGATGCCAATTCCTCCCGGGTTTCAATCGCAGTGAACTTGACACCCTGCCGCCGCCACCAACGCGCAACTGACTGACCCGTCACGCCGAGCCCCATCAACAGGCGCCGCTCTGAACTGACAATGGTATTGGAGGGGGTCAACATTAGCTCACCGTAATTTCAGCGTCGCTAGACCAAAGAGCACTAGCATCACGGTAATGATCCAAAAACGGACAATGACGCGCGGCTCTGGCCAACCCTTGAGTTCGAAATGATGGTGAATGGGCGCCATTCGAAAGACGCGGTTGCCGGTGAGTTTGAAAGACGTCACCTGAATGATGACGGACACCGTCTCCAGTACGAAGATACCGCCCATAATGAATAACACAATTTCATGCCGTGTCATCACGGCCACCACGCCGAGCGCAGCGCCAAGGGCTAGCGCACCGACGTCGCCCATAAAAATCATTGCCGGATAGGTATTGAACCAGAGGAATCCAAGACCAGCGCCAGCTATTGCACCACAGAAAACAACCAACTCACCCGTACCCGGTAGATAAGCGATATTGAGATAGTCGGCAAACTCGATGTGACCGGTTAGATAGGCAATGACACCCAGACCCGTTGCCACCATCACCGTTGGCAGAATGGCCAAGCCATCCAGCCCGTCAGTTAGGTTTACAGCGTTGCTGGATCCCACCACAACGAAATAGCTGAACGGGACAAATAACCAACCCATTGACAAGGCTACATCCTTGAAAAACGGTATATAGAGTGTGGTCTCCTCAGGCACCAATGCGGTGTCAAACAAATAGAGTGTGACCCCAAAAGCGCACAGCGATTGCCAGAAGTACTTCCATCGTGCAGGTAAGCCGCGCGTATCCTTTCGGATCACCTTCCGGTAGTCATCTACCCATCCAATGGCCCCAAAAGCGACAGTGGTAAATAAGGCAACCCACACGTAACGACTGCTCAGATCTGCCCAAAGAAGCGTAGAACCCAGTACAGTGCACAAAATCAGCGCGCCGCCCATGGTGGGCGTACCGGCTTTCTCAAGATGAGACTGCGGGCCCTCGGCCCGAATGGTTTGCCCTATCTGCAGCCGGTTCAAACGCTCGATCACGAAAGGGCCTACAACCATAGAGATCACCAGCGCAGTAAATGCGGCGAGAATCCCGCGCAGGGTTAAGTATTGAAAAACGGCGAATCCGGTGTCGAAGGAAACCAGTTGTGCACTGAGCCACATCAACATGGTGGCACCTCTTTAGCGCCCAGTAGCCATGAAACGAGGTGCTCTAATCCAGCGGCGCGGGAACCTTTAACCCAAACGATGTGATCTGTCGGCAGTGCTGGAAAGTCAGCGCGCAACGCCTGGAGGTCAGCAAAATGAGATGCCTGCTGGCCAAAACTCTCAGCCGCTGAAGACGCTTCCTCACCAACAGTAATCAACCGATCGATGCCGGCCTGCCGGGCATAAGCTCCCAACTCAGCATGCAACTGAGCACTGGTGTCGCCCAACTCGAGCATGGGGCCCAGAATCAACACGCGAAATACGGGCTCACGCGCGAGCACGTCCACGGCGGCTCTCACCGCGGCAGGATTGGCATTGTAGCTGTCATCCACAACCCGCCCGCCTGCTGAGCGCTTAAACACTGCCCCCCTGCCGGCGCTGGGCCACACGGTCAGTAAGCGTTCTGCCGCAAGACCGGGATCTACACCGAGCTCGATCGCCACCGCCAGCGCCGCCGACGCGTTGGCAACATGCTGGTCACCGGCGAGGTTAAGCGACACCGGCAAAGTCCCCATTGGCCCAGTAAGATGGAACGAAACACCCTCAACGCCATGATGCGCGACATCCGTAGCGCGATAGTCCGCGTCGGGCGAGAAGCCAAATGTCACCTGACGTGAATTGCCTGCCTGCTTTCGCCAGCCAGGGAGCCATTCCTGATCAGCATTCATCACGGCCAAACTTTGCCGATCCAACCCCCTCGAAAATCTCTCCTTTTGTTTTGGCGATCGCACCCACATCGACGTAATTCTCGAGGTGCGCGGCAGAGGCATTCAAGCAGACTGCGACATCCGGGGCAGCCAAGGTGCACAGGTAGGCAATATCCCCTGGTCGCCCGGCACCCATTTCAATGACCCCAAAGCGATGCGCATGGTTCAGCCCCGCGAGCGTAACCGGGACCCCCAGTTCGTTATTCTGGTTACCGGACGTCGCGTGCACCGCCCCCAGCGGCCCTAACGCAGCTCCGAGAAGATTTTTCGTTGTGGTTTTGCCGGTACTGCCGGTAATAGCGACGACGTCGCCACTAAAAGCTCGGCGCTTGAGGTATCCAAATCGCCCGGTGGCCGACGTAACGTTGGAAACCACCAACTGCGGCGCTATGCCCTCCAATTTTCTCTGAGTGAGCAATGCCGCCGCACCTGCGTTGAGGGCTTCAACCGCATAATCATGCCCGTCAACCTGAGATCCCTTGATAGCCGCAAACAAGTCGCCCTCGCCCACATGCCGACTGTCCAGTGCCAGCTTGCTCAGAGAAACCGACGCGCCGATAAGCTCACCCCCGGTCTCTTCTGCTAGCGTTTTGAGCGCGACGGTACTCACTAGGCGGCCCGCCTTTGCAACAACTGCGCCGCGGCACAATCCGCGTCACTAAACGGCGAACGGACCCCGGCCACCTCCTGATAGGTTTCGTGCCCCTTGCCGGCTATCAGTACCGTGTCTCCCGCGTGTGCCTGAGCGACCGCAAACGCGATCGCCGCAGCACGATCCACTTCCACCAGTGGCGCGCAATCACCGCAGCCCTCAAGAATATCCTCGATGATTGAAGCCGGCGCCTCCGAACGCGGGTTGTCGCTGGTGATCACCACGCGATCCGCAAAACGACAGGCCACCTCGCCCATCTCGGCCCGTTTGCCGCGGTCACGATCGCCCCCACAACCGAACAACACCCAAAGCTGACCACAGCGATCGGACTCCGCGAGGGCAGACAATGCTCTGGCCAGAGCATCAGGCGTATGGGCGTAGTCGATAATGACTGTGATATCGGAGGCGTCATCAACTGTCTGTAATCGTCCTGCCACGGGCAGTGCGGCCTCCGCTGCAGACAGGGCATCAGAAAAGGGAACGCCTGAAGCTAAAGTTACGGTGAGCGCCGCTAACAAATTGAACGCATTAAACCGACCGGACAGCGTCGACTTGAGCTCGCCATCGCCCCAGGGCGTCGATACTGCCACCAGCAGCGGGGCCGTTTGGCGCACTTCGAACGACACCTCGCCGGATCGGGAGCTCACCGAGATCCCTATCCCCCCCTCAGACCAGACATCCGCGTGCTGGGAGATCATGTCGTCATCGGCGTTGTAAATCCGTCTGGCCGGATTGAAACCACGAAACAACTTCAACTTTGCATCGCAGTAAGCTTGCATCGATGGGTGATAGTCCAGATGGTCACGCGACAGATTGGTGAATACGCCCACATCCACCGATAGCCCGTCGAGCCTGCCCTGATCCAGCGCATGACTTGATGCCTCAAGCGTAACAACACGCACGCCTTTATCTCGCCAGTCGCGGAGTTGGCGATGCAAGGCAAGGCAATCAGGTGTGGTATTACCGGCTTCGACAGGAGCTTGAGTGAGCCGTGCCCCCAAAGTACCAATAGAACCCACCTTATGACCGACGTGCCGCAGCATCTGCGCCGTCAAATCAACCACCGACGTTTTGCCGTTGGTGCCGGTGACAGCGATCAGGGTGAGCGCCTCTGACGGCGACCCATAAAATCGGTTGGCCAAAGCACCCAACCGGGAGCGCAGCGCTGGCAAAGGCACGACACGAGAATCACCCTGCTCAGGGGCGCCCTCTGCTTCGCAGAGCACAGCTGATGCGCCGCGCTCGAACGCGGCCGAAATGTACTGCCGGCCATCCTTCTCGCTGCCAGGGATCGCGACAAATACGTCACCGGCCTTGACCTGCCGGCTATCCAGAACGAGATCACCTACAACGATGTCAGGCCCCATCGGCGCATCCAGCAGAGCCCGCAAATTCATGGTCATTGCGCACCCCCTGAGACCGCCAAAAGGGCGCCCATGCCAGCCCTGTTGGGCTGTGCGTTGCGAATCCGCAGGACCTCTTCAGTGATGCGGGAATAGACTGGCGCCGCAGCCAAACCACCTCCGTAGTGGTCGCCGCGAGGCTGATCAATCAGCACAGCGGTGACATACCGAGGCGAATCCATGGGGGCAATACCAACGAACAACGCGACATATTGGTCGTCCAGATAACCACCTTGTCCCACCTTGTGCACTGTGCCGGTCTTCCCGCCCACCGAAAAGCCGCGTACTTGAGCCAACGTCGCTGTGCCGCCCGGCTCTGTCACTCGATCCAGCACCTGAAGAACCTGTTGCGCCACCACATCATCAACGACCCGCTCACCGGATGCGGGCGTATCTGGGGTCTGCTTAAGCAGGGTGAGGGGACGACGAACCCCTCCACTCGCAATGACCGCGTAAGCGCGCGCTAATTGAATGGGGGTAGCGGTGAGGCCGTAGCCAAAAGCCAGGGTGACTTTGTCTATGTCGCTCCAGTGCGCTGGCCCCGGCAATCGGCCGGCGCGCTCGCCGGGGAATCCGGTACCCGTCGATTCACCGAGTCCAAACCGGTAGAGGACATCCAGAATCGCCTCGTGACCTATCGCTTGGGCGATTTTTGTGACCCCAACCTGACTGGATTTCTCGATGATGGTCGAGACCGATATTTCCCCATAGTTGCGGGAATCGTGGAGCACCTTGGCGCCCACCCGTATTCGACCGGGTGAGGTGTCGACAAGACTGTCGATATGGAACTGACCGCTTTCCAATGCAGCAACCAGCGTCAGCGTTTTGATGATCGAGCCAGGCTCGTAGGCATCGGTCAGAGCGCGGTTACGCGCACTGCCAAAGTCCAATGCCTCGCGACTATTAGGGTTAAACACGGGGTAGTTGCTGACCGCCAACACCTCGCCGGTCCAGGCGTCGACCGTTACCGCAGAACCCGCCAACGCCCTAGTCTCCTTCATCGCCCGCTGCAACTCCCGGTGTTGCGCATATTGAAGCCGCAGATCGAGACTCAGCGCCAATGCGTTACCGGGGCGCGGTTCCTCGACTACACCGAAATCCCGTACCGCATCACCGTGTAAATCTTTGATAAATCGCTTTTTGCCGGGAACCCCCCGCAACCAGGCTTCAAAACCCAGCTCAACACCAGCAATGCCATGACCATCAACATTGGTGAGGCCCAGAACCTGAGCCGTGACCTCACCCGCTGGATAATAACGTCGGTATTCACGCTCCCCGTGAACACCGGGGATGTTCTCTCGCAGCACCTTCCTCGCAAAGTCCGGGGTCTGGTGCCGCGCCAGATACATGAACTGCTTTTCAGCATAGAGGGCCAACTTATCCTGTAACACGGCGCTATCAAGATCCAGGAGTGTGGCCAGCTCATCCAGCCGGGGACTGTCTCTGAGCGTCTGGGGATTGGCCCAGAGCGAGACCACCGGCGAACTCACCGCAAGCGGCGTGCCGTTGCGATCTGTGATGAGCCCTCGATATACCGGAATTTCAGCGGTGCGAACTGTTCTCAGCGCGCCCTGCTCTTTCAGAAACATCGCCCCCTGACCGCCATCAGTGACCTGAAGCAATACCAGTCGACCCAGCAGCGTAATGGCAAGCGTGAGCAGCGCTGCGCAAACAGCCAGAAATCGCCACCTGGGCAGCTCATTTGCTGGCCGCGTCAGCTTCACTCGGCCACCACCTGCGACAGGCTCAAATCAGGGGCCTGCATGGATAGCTGTTCTGAGGCAATCTGACTAATGCGATGGGGCGCAGCCCACGTATTAGTTTCAAGCAGGAGGCGGGTGTACTGCTCCTGTAATCGCCATCTCTCGAGCTCCAGCACCTGCAGACGCGCGTATCCCTCGCGGACATGATGGGTACTGGCCACGATACCCATCGCTGAGGCCATGGCACCCGTGGCCAGCAAGAGCAGAAGCAACAAACGGGATGAGGATGCGCGACCCATCATATCCGCTCCGCTATTCGCATGACCGCCGATCTGGCCCGAGGGTTCGCCGCCACCTCAGTCGGAGACGGCATGACAGCTTTACCGATTGGCTTAAGGCTGACCTGTTGCTCCTCAAAGCTGATAGGCACGCCTGGGGGGAGCTGCCGCCCCCTGCTCGCATTTCGAACAAAACGCTTAACGATCCGATCCTCAAGCGAGTGAAAGCTGATCACCACCAGTCGACCCCCTTTGGCCAGTACCGACACCGCAGCACTCAACGCGTCTTGCAGTGACTCCAATTCACTGTTGATGTGCAGCCTGATGGCTTGAAAACTCCGAGTTGCCGGATGCTTGTTCGGTTCCCACTTTGGGTTCGCGGCCGAGATAATTTCAGCAAGATGGGCGGTCCGCTGAATGGGCCCCTCTCGACGAGCATTAACAATTGCTCTCGCAATCCGGCGAGCGAATCGCTCCTCACCCAATTCCTTCAACACTCTGGCGAGCTCAGCCTCTTTGACATTGGCCAACCAGTCGGCCGCAGATTGACCGCCCTCCGGGTCCATACGCATGTCGAGCGGTCCATCGTGGGAAAAGCTGAATCCCCTGGCCGGATTATCAAGCTGAGGCGAGGACACGCCGAGATCCAGCAGGACGCCCTGAACACTGCCACGCGCTGCGCAATCAGCCAGCGCCCGAAAATTTGTCGATCTGAATCGCATCCGAGTGTCATTTGCGCAAATAAGCTCAGCCACCGCTGCCGCCTCGGGGTCTTGATCAAGCGCCAGCAAAGACCCTCGTGGTGACAGAGACTCGAGGATACGGGTAGCGTGCCCGCCCCGGCCAAACGTGCCATCCACGTAAGTACCATCTACCGATACCATCAATGCTGCGATCGCCTCTTCAAGCAGAACCGGCCTATGCCCCCGGTCCATCAAAGATTGAGTTGCATCAGTTCCGCCGGTAGCTCCCCTGATGAATCAGTGGACAAGGCGGCTGCACACTCCTGCTGCCACAAGTCTTCCGACCAGATTTCTAGCTTGTTGCCCTGACCCACCAGCACCGCCCGTCGATCAAGTTGCGCGTATTCCCGCAGGGCCGGCGGCACCAATACTCGGCCACTACCATCCAAATGCAGATCGCTGGCATAACCCAACACCAATCGCTGAAAGCGTTTCACTGCAGGGTTAAGCGCGGGCAAACCCTGAACGTCACTTTCGATGCGCTCCCACTCGGGCAATGGATATAAGGCGAGGCAGGGCGTTTGGGTATCCACGGTGAGTACGATGTGACCTTCGCTCAGCACCGACAGCAATTCGCGCTGCCGTGAAGGGACGGCCATACGACCCTTCGCATCCAAATTGATGTGCTGTACGCCACGAAACATAAAGCTGTGCCCACGGACTCCCGCTTAACCCCACAAAATGGAATTAATTCCCACTTTGCACCACTTTTCGCCACTATACGCTCCGCTTTAGAGACCGGTCAACGGCGAAACAGAAAAAAACGTGGGTTTTCAGTGTCTTACCGCTCCATTTCCTCGTGAGAGAGCGTCCAAGAGCCAGCCCGGAAATACTCTGTAAAACAGATCATTAAATCCCAATGATAGGTTTCGTCTTAAGTTATATTCTCATAAAGAATATTTAATTTTTTTTATAATTCTAATTGATCTAAAGGGTATCCCGAGCGCGGGGCTCGCAAGCCCGTAGTGGTCGCTGAGAGGGCCATTGGTAATCAGTCCGCCCCAACGCCATGATGAGGCACAGAGCCGAGCGGACATGGGCCGCGGGTCAAACTGGCCCGCCTGATTCGCGACAGTGGACTACTAACTAATAGTGGACTGATAAAGGCGCCCCCCCCCGGGGGGGGGCTGGTGGAGTCGGTCGATAAGCCGGGTTCTGTCGTGGACGATCATTCATCTGCGACGAACGTCACCGTTCGCCTGAAGCGACCTACCCGAATCCGCCGAGGGTCACGGCACTGGATTCCTATTTGGTCTTGCTCCGAGCGGGGTTTACCATCGCCACGGCTGTTACCAGCCGCGCGGTGCGCTCTTACCGCACCTTTTCACCCTTACCTGCAAGCAGGCGGTTTCCTTTCTGCTGCACTTTCCGTAGGTTCGCACCCCCCAGGCGTTACCTGGCGCTCTGACCCGTTGGAGCCCGGACTTTCCTCTGCCGCAGCGCAGCAGCGATCGCCTGACCAACTCGTCCGGGAGGGTAGCCGCTTAGCTGTGGCACTGCAAGCTCAGGTGTCTCTGCGGGCAGTGATGAGCCACTGATAAAGCTCCCGCGCCGGCATTCCCGTCATATCAGCCACTAATGCAGCTGCACGACGAGGCGGGTAGCTCACTCGATAAACGCTCTAGCCAAGCTGCTGTCTCAGGCGTCATTTCTGCCTGAGTTGCATCGAGACCGGTGACCAGAATAACGGCCTCTCCCCTTTGCTGGTTGGGGTCAGTCGCCACAAGCTTGCTGAGTGCTGAGAGCCGATCACGGAGAATCGTTTCATGGCGCTTGGTCAGTTCCCGGCACACCGCGGCTTCGCGGTCTCCGAATTCACTGCTTATCGCATCGAGCGTCGCCGACAATCTGCGCGGAGACTCGAAGAAAATAAGCGTCGACTCGATAAATCGCAGCGCTTTCAGGCGCTGCGCGCGTTGTCCTGACTTCGCGGGCAAGAACCCCTCAAAATAAAATCGGTCAGAGGGCAAACCCGCCGCACTCAACGCGGAAGTAACGGCGCTTGGGCCGGGAATCGGCACAACAGGGACGTGCTCTCGCTGACACGCGGCAACAAGCCGATACCCCGGGTCAGATACCAGAGGCGTGCCCGCATCCGAAATCAGAGCCACAGAGGCACCCGAGCGCAATCGTTTCATCACACGCTCAATGTCCGCGGCGCTGCTATGGTCGTGATAGCTGACAAGCGGCGTACGCACGTCATAGTGCTGAAGTAGCTTGGCGGAGTGCCGAGTGTCTTCTGCGGCGATCACGTCCACCGTCTTCAAAGTGTCGACAGCCCGCAACGTCATATCATCTAAATGACCAATAGGTGTCGCAACAACATAAAGGCAGGCTGACAAAGTTACCCCTCCCGTTTGGGCCTTCACGGGCCCGCTTGCGGCTATACTGCCGCGATGAAGGCGAATGGTCACCCTCTTCGAAGCGTCTCCTTGGCGACATCGCCGGGCCGCGCGAGCCCGCATCTCGGCACCCTCGCGGCGCCGAACTTCCCCCGGTGTCTTGCGATTGCACTGATGTCGGTATTTCTTGCGGCCTGCGCGGGTACCACCACCGAAGTCACTCGCCCGCCAACCATCACCGGTCCAGGCAAGGAATCACAGCCATTGCCCGTCGAGGGGGAACTGCTTGACTTGGAGGAAATTGAGCGCCTGACCGAGGTGGCGATCTCCGACTCCTTGCTGCTAGCCCGCCACGAACGGGAGAGATTGATCCCCGAGCACTCCGGCGCATCGACACTGGTTGCGATAGACAGCCGCCTCGCATGGCTGGCCGGAGATATGGAAACTTGGGCATCGCTTCTTGAAACACTGGCGAAAGACAACAGCGAAGCCGTTGACTTTGTTTTGCAAGAGAGAATCAAGCAAGCCGCTCTGGCCGAGGAGTGGATTCCTGCAGCGCAGCTACTGTTCGAATACATCTCAAGAAAACCCCGGACCCGGCACCTTGCTGCGCTCAGCGATCGGCTGTTCGCCTATCTTCTCCGCGCGGATCAGGCAGCCCTGCAAGCGGAGCGCGCGCGCGCGAGCAACGCTGCGTGGCAACAATGGTTGGATATGCAGATAGCTTATCGTCGGGGGTCACGTGACTTCGCAGTCTGGCGCGACGAAGGCAACTTGCTGCCCGAGCAGCCAGTCGCTCCGCGTCAACTCGCAAAGGTGAGCGGGTCGCCCGCCATCCAATCCATTGCCTTGCTACTGCCGCTCAGTAGCAGCCTGGCAGGCGCCAGCGAAGCGGTTATCGGCGGCGCCATGAGCCAACTGTACCGACTGTTTCCAGATCCCAACCGCCGCCCTGCTATCGTAGCGATCGACTCTGATCAACACGATGATGCGGCCTCGGCCTATCAGAGCGCCGTAGACAGTGGGGCGGACATGGTTATCGGCCCGCTCACTAAAACCGGTGTCACTTCGCTTTCCCGACTCTCGAATCGAGCAATACCGATCATCGCACTCAACCAGATTGAGGACCTTTCCTCACACAATCCGCAACAATGGCTCAGCTTTAGCCTGTCGCCAGAAGGCGAGGCACGTCAGATCGCGGACATCGCTTTCGGCCAATCCTGCCGAGAAGCGATCGCGGTCGGGATGGACAACCCGCGCGGACGAAGACTGTTCGACGCTTTTAAGGCGCGGTGGGGCGAGCACGGAGGGAGATTACAGGGAGCACTCTTGGTGGACGACCCTGCCGACACCAACCAAGCCATGGGCAAACTGCTGGGGTCGGGCTCAAGTGACAATCGTATCCGAGCCGTCGAAAGCGCCTTCGACCTACCCCTTGACGCTCGCGGCAGAGGCCGCAGCGATTTCGGTTGTATTTTCATGCTGGCGCCCGACCCTGATGTCGCGAGAACCTGGCGGCCGCTCTTGATCTTTCATATGACTGGCGACATTCCAGTATTCGCCACCTCGGCGATCAATGATGGGCTCAAGGATCCGCGCAACCGCGACTTGAACGGCGTTCTGTTTCTCGAAGCGCCGGCAATGCTCCCTCCAGGAAATAGCGACCGCCTGGGGCGCCTAAGGGCATTAGGCAGAGACGCCCTGACACTCGCACAGCACTGGGAACAGATTGAGACCACTGAGCAGTGGGTTTTGCGGGGAAAGACCGGATTCCTGCGTCGCCGCCCTGATGGATCGATCGAGAGAGCACTCGAACTGGCTACTTTTGATGGTGCAGAAGTCCAGCGGCTCCGTTTACGATAATAGATCGGGACCGTTCACGAGTGACTTGTAGACTCCACCGGGCGCGGATGGGAACGACGCGCAGAGCGCTTTCTCAGGGGGCATGGCTTGACGACCATTGCCAGAAATTTCTCGGCCAAATGTGGGGAGATTGATCTGGTAATGCGAGACCGTGATCAAGTGGCGTTCATTGAAGTGCGCTATCGCGGTCGTTCACGCTTCGGTAATGCCGCCAGTAGCGTGACGCTCAAAAAACAGCAAAAAATTGTGCACTGCGCGCAACTGTTTTTTGCAAACGTTTCCCAAATGGGCGAACCATCCTTGTCGATTTGATGTGATCGCTTATGATAGCGACGGAGGTATCGGAGAGCCTGTTTGGATCCGCGCCGCGTTCCAATAATCTTTTTTTGAGCACCGCACTGACCTTAAAGTGGACCTTTACCCAGCCATATCCGAATTTTTCCAACGTCATCTCAACGCCGCCAGCCTGATGGTGGATGAGATAGCGGGCCCTTTGGGATCCGCGGCGGAGCTGGCAGGCGCGGCCATCCTGCAGGATCAGAAGTTGCTCAGCATTGGACTTGGTCCTGACTGTGCAAGCGCTACCGTGTTTGCGAGCTTGCTGCATCAAGGCGTTCTCAGGGAACGACCTGCCTTGCCTGTTGTCGAAATCGCAGCGCATCAGATCGAGTCTATTAATGTTGGCGTCAGTTGGGCGGGCCAGCGAATACAGGCGCTAGGACAGCCCGGTGACGTCGGGTTTGTCTTCGCCACCTTGCTAAGCCACGCAGACATCCAGCGCTTGAGTCAGACCGCAGAGCAACGGCAAATGCAATTGATCTGGTTTGGTAACCGAGGACCCGGCTTGAACATCAACGACAATGATGAGGAGATAGAGACTCGCGTGACCCTCAACATGACGCTGGCAATTTGTGCCGCGCGGTTGATCGACATCCACACATTCGGGCCAATGGAGGGCAACAAATGAAAAACTTCAGGTGCTATATAGTGATGCTAATGCTACTGGGAATGATCAGTGGTTGCGGGTCCATCATGTCCAGTGCAGGTGCGGGCCCCATCGAAGAGGACCCCGGTGAACGCACTTTCGGGCAGCAAATGACTGACGAAAGCATCGAAACCAAAGCGAAAGTCAACATTAATGCCGCAGACGAGGACTACGATGCGGCACACCTGAGCGTCGTCTCATTCAACGGCTTCGTGCTTCTGGTCGGTCAGGTCCCCTCCGAGGAACTCAAGGCCCTAGCCACGGACGTCGTGCGGAGGATCGAAGATGTCCGACGAATTTACAACGAGTTGGAGGTGGGTGAAGCAACAGGCGCGGGCGCGCGCTCGAATGACACATGGATCACAGCTCAAGTGAAATCAAAGTTACTAGCCAGTTCAAACACCCCCGGACGTCGAGTAAAGGTAGTGACCGAAAATAGCGTCGTTTACTTGATGGGGCTGTTAACGGAAGCGGAAGCGGAAAGAGTCGCCCTTGAGGCGGCCGAAGTCGGCAGTGTTGAGCGGGTTGTGCAACTGTTTGAGCTGATTCCAGCGCCGCCTATTTAACAACCTTCAAACTGGGCCTGCTTCGGCTCGCTGGGGGGTCGGGCGGGGTGTCAGGTTCCTCTGCGGTATCGAACACCATACCCTGCCCGTTCTCTCTCGCATATATCCCCAAGATCGACCTGATAGGCACGGTGATATCAGTGGCGACGCCGCCAAAACGCCCGTTGAAATAAATGTACTCGTTACCCATATCTAGGCCCACCACCGCGGTGGGGGAGACATTCAGAACGATTTGCCCATCGCTAACATAGGCCTGCGGTACCTCCACACCCTCTATCTCAACGTCGACCAGAAGGTGCGGCGTGCAATCATTGTCGACTATCCAGTCATAAATCGCGCGGATGATATAGGGACGGCTGGAGTTCAAGTGAGAACAGGGCCCTAGGGGCGCATCTCTCGCTCTTGTACTGACAAACTCTCCTGAAAGGATTCTCGACTAAAGAGTCGATCCATGTAGTCCAAGAGCGGTTTGGACTGCTTGCTGGGGCGAATATCGACACCGAGTGAAGGCAGCCGCCAGAGGATCGGCGCCACACAGCAGTCAACTAACGAAAAGTCCTCACTCATGAAGAAGGGCTTCTCAGAGAAAATGGGCGCGACCGCTACAAGGCTCTCTTTGAGTTCCTTGCTGGATTTACTGACTACATTATCACTCCGAGACGACTGTATCGCGTCGACAAGGGCGGCCCAATCACGCTCAATGCGATAAACGAACAGCCGACTCTCGGCCCTGGCCACGGGGTAAACCGGCAAAAGGGGCGGATGCGGGAAACGCTCATCCAAGTATTCCATCATGACCTTCGACTCGTACAGGACCAGTTCGCGGTCAACCAGGGTCGGCATAGTGTTATAGGGATTGAGGTCTCCCAACTCGGCGGGAATAGCTCCCGACTCGGACTCAACGAGCTCTACAGTCACGCCTTTCTCCGCAAGTACCAGCCTCACGCGATGGCTGTAGTGGCTCGTATTGTCTGAGAAAAGGGTCATGGAGGATCGCTTGGAGACGATCCCTGATGCATCATCTGACATAAGATTTCAACTGACTAACGGGTCGCAGAGTGTACCACTCTATTGGGGGCAGAAGATGCCCCCGGCCAGCTTGCGAGTGTTCAGTGCACGTCCTTCCAATACTCGCGGTTAAGCAACCACGCGAAAATGAAAAAGACCACTAGAAACAGCAGCACGTATGTGCCGATCCGTTGCCGATCAGCTTTAAACGGTTCAGCGGTGTACGCCAGAAAATTGACCAAATCGTAGATGGCACCGTCGAACTGTTCTACGGACATGGCGCCGGCTGAGGCCATGCTCATTGTTGCGCACTGACTGGCCTTGGCAGCGGGTAAACCAGCGTCATCAGCGCAAGCGACCAGTCCTTGCAACTCCATCAGCACATGGGGCATGCCGACGTTCGGATAAACCCGGTTATTCACGCCGTAAGGTCGCGACTCATCCTCATAAAAGGCGCGGAGATACGTATAGAGCCAATCGGGCTGCCTTGACCTCGCAACCAGAGTCAGATCTGGAGGGGTTGCACCAAACCACACTTTTGCCTCGCTCTTGTCCATGCTGTTAGACATGAGCGAGCCAAGCTTGATTTCTGGATCAAAGACCAAGTTTGCCTTGTAAAGGTCCTCGGGTATCCCCAAATCCCGGGCCACGCGGTTGTGCCTGGAATATTGGAGCGAATGACACCCCATACAATAGCTGGCATAGAGGGCGGCCCCTCGCTGTAACGAGGGTTGATCCGACGGATCGGCCTCAAAAGCATCACACGGCATCGTGCCGCAGTCGAACGCGGATTCCGCGCCAACAACCTTAAGCGGCAGAAAGGCTAGCGCACCCACAACTGCCAGAGTACCAAGACTCTTCCACAGGGGCATTCCGCCATCCATCGTGACGCGCTCGGGCTCCGGTGTCCCGCGGTCCAAAGTCGACCACCATGGCATCGCCAGGAAAAACAGAAAGTAGAAGATCGTGCATATCTGTGCGAGCACGGTTCTCTCGGGCGTTGGCGACTTAACACCCAAAACCCCCAGAATGACAAAAGAGGCAACGAAGAGCAGCAGCATCACCCGGTTCAACATGCCACGATAGCGCCACGAACGAACCGGGTTTCTGTCTAGCCACGGTAGCGCAAACGGGATCACTACCGAGATTGCGAAAAACACAAAGCCCCAAAACTTATCAGGCACAGCACGCAGTACCGAGTAGAAGGGCGTGAAATACCACACCGGCGCAATGTGCTCGGGCGTCTTGAGGCCATTAGCTTCCTCGAAGTTAGCGTACTCAAGGAAGAACCCGCCCATTTCTGGAGCAAAAAACAACACGGCGCAGAAGAAAAACAGGAATACGGCAATGCCCTGCACGTCATGTACCGAATAGTATGGATGGAACTTAATGCCGTCGAGCGGCACCCCATCTGGCCCCTTGGTCTTCTTAATCTCAACGCCATCCGGATTGTTGGAGCCCACCTCGTGTAATGCCAGAATATGCAACACAACCAAGGCCAGCAGCACTATCGGCAGTGCGACCACGTGCAAGGCAAAGAAACGGTTCAAAGTGATGCCAGAGATCAAATAATCTCCTCGGATCCACGTCACAATATCTTCGCCCACCACGGGAATGGCGCCAAACAGAGAAATAATGACCTGCGCGCCCCAGTAGGACATTTGTCCCCAGGGCAAAACGTAGCCCACGAATGCCTCTGCCATCAGCACGACAAAGATGAGCATGCCGAAAATCCAAATGAGCTCTCTGGGCTTCTTGTACGAGCCGTACATCAACGCTCGGTACATGTGAAGGTAAACAACGACAAAGAATGCGGATGCGCCGGTCGAATGCATATATCGGAGCATCCATCCATAATCGACGTCACGCATGATGTACTCCACCGAAGCGAAAGCCTCTTCCGCGGAGGGGGTGTAGTTCATGGTAAGCCAGATACCGGTTAACAACTGATTAACCAGCACCAGCAGAGAAAATACGCCAAAGAAGTACCAGAGGTTAAAGTTTTTGGGCGCGTAATACTCGCCCATGTGGGTGTTCCACGTGCGAGTCAGGGGTAACCGCTGGTCAATCCATGACATTAAACCTGTCAATGCTTTTTCCATCAGACTGCCTCCGCGTCAACGCCAATCACCAGCACGCTATCGCTCTCGTAGGAATAAGGGGGAATTTCAAGATTGGCTGACGCCGGGACGCCCTTATAGACGCGCCCAGCCAGGTCAAATTTGGAGCCATGGCAGGGGCAAAAGAAGCCACCCAGCCACTCGTCCCCACCCATATCCGATGACCCGACCTCCGGGCGGAATTTGGGTGCACACCCTAAGTGGGTGCAGAGCCCTACCATCACAAGGAATTCTTCATTAATTGCTCTGCCATCGCCCTCAATGTAGTCGGGCTGGGCAGATGCCTCAGACGAGGGATCTTTCAGGTCGTCATTCAAGGTGGCCAAGCCGGCGACCTGTTCGGGGGTTCGGCGCAACACGTAGACTGGCTTGCCACGCCACTCAATCACCACCATCTGACCCGGTTCGAGCTTGCTGATATCAGCGCGAACCGGCGCGCCCGCGGCTTTCGCTTTCTCGGAAGGATTCCATGATCCGAGAAAAGGCACCGCCACACCGGCGACACCGCCCATGCCCACCGCAGACGTTGCGGCAGTCAAAAAACGCCGACGTGTTTGGCTTTCGCCAGCCACCGAATCGTGCGCATCTGTTGTATCCGTCATGATTGAGACTCTCCCGGTCTACCGTGTCACCTGCCAATACCTGCCGGCGCCCACATGGCGGGCAAACAGAGTCAGGTTGGCCTTGGCGAACTAGATGAATTCAGCGCGCGAAGTGTAATGGTCACGCAGGCCCCCAGCAAGTTGAAATACGTAACGCCCGCGGGCCGGGATCAGCCGGAGATTGGGCGACCCACTACTTTTGGGGGGCGAAGTTATTCACCAGCACCACCCCCGCCACGATCAGCAGCAGGCCAGCAATAGCACGCCAATCCAGTGCCTGCTCAAAAACAAAGTATCCGAGCAGGGTGATGAGGAAAATCCCCAATCCAGACCACGTGGCGTAGACCACCGCGATCGGCAGTGTTTTCAGAGCGAAGGTCAAGCAATAGAAAGAGGCTGCGTAGCACCCTATCAACGTCAGCGTAGGCACGGGGCGGGTAAAGTTCTGGCTCACGGGCAACAGGATGGTTCCGCACACTTCCAAAGCTACCGCCATCAGTAAAAAAACGTACTGCACGATATCTACCCTCCTTTTCTCATAACTCCTTTTCGAGGCTTCAACTTCACTTCATCCACCACTGGGTCGCTATCCAAGAGCCCAAATGTGTTCCTGGACGCAGATGCGGGCCACAAAAAAGGCCCGCATCGGCGGGCCTCTGTGAACATCGAATGATCGATCAGCGCTTGGAAAACTGCGGGCGGCGACGCGCCTTGCGCAGTCCAACTTTTTTGCGCTCTACCTCTCGCGCATCGCGCGTGACATAGCCTGCTGCCCGCAAAGTAGCGCGCAGACTTTCGTCGTAATCGAGCAAAGCGCGGGTCAAGCCATGGCGGATCGCGCCTGCCTGACCAAAACTTCCACCACCCGATACCGTGACGTTGGCATCAAAGGTCTCTGTGTTCTCAGTCAACTCCAGAGGCTGCCGAACAATCATTCTCGCCACCTCTCGACCGAAGTATTCATCGATCGGGCGGCCATTGATGGTGATGTTGCCGTTCCCGGTACGAAGAAAAACTCGGGCTGTCGATGTCTTTCGGCGCCCGGTGCCGTAATACTGTGCAGTTGCCATCAGGCTCTCCTCAGATCGTCAGTGGCTGCGGCTGCTGGGCCGCGTGCGGGTGTGCGGGTCCTGAATAGACCTTGAGCTTTTTCAGCATCGCCCGGCCTAACGGACTGCGGGGCATCATGCCTTTGACCGCACGCTGAATGACGCTCTCAGGGGCCTTCTCAATCAGCTGCTCGAAGCTTGCTGACCGGATTCCTCCAGGGAAACCAGTATGGTGGTAATACATCTTGTCGGTTCGCTTGGCACCGGTCACCCGCACCTTTTCGCAATTCACAACGACCACGTAGTCACCCATATCCATGTGAGGGGTGTACTCAGGCTTGTGTTTGCCGCGCAGTCTATGGGCAATCTCGGTGGCCAATCGGCCAAGCGTCTTGTCTTCGGCGTCGACGACCAGCCAATCGTGGTGGATGTCGTCTGCCTTGGCACTGTAAGTTTTCATAACCGATGCCGTGAGGGCGGATTAAACGGAGCGCGGATGGTACTGGAGAGCCATAGGGCTTTCAACCGTTAATTTGCCGCCCCCGGGGTCAAGGCCTGTGCTCAGCCCGAAGATACTCTTGCGAGCGCATCTCTTGGAGCCGCGATACGGTGCGATCAAATTCGAATCTCAGCCTCGTTCCCTCATACAAGGCCTCTGGCGCCGCCGCCGCCGTGGTAATCAGCTTGACGTTGCGATCGTAAAACTCATCCACGAGATTGATGAATCTGCGGGCGGCATCCTCTCTGTCGGAGGTCATGACCGGGATTTGCTCCAACAGGACGCTATGGTGCTCCCGGGCAATCTCGACGTAGTCAGCGGCGCTCCGAGCCTCCTCACACAGAGTGTCAAAGCGAAACCAGGCGACCCCCGGCGCGGCTGCAACCAAAGCGACCCTCCGCTGGTTGACCTCTATGCTCGCCGGCTCGACTGATGCGTTGCCCGCGAGAGATAAAAAATACTCTCCTAACGCTACAGAGGCGGCCTGGTCATGGGGCACGTGCCATAAGTCAGCACGGTTTAGCGTGCGAAAACGGTAATCGGTCGCCGAGTCGAGACACACCACGTCGACGTGGGACTCAATCAGCCCGATGGCTAACAGAAATCGGGCACGCTGCAAACCATCCCGATAGAGGTCTGCGGGCGGGATGTTGGATGTTGCAACCAACGTCACACCGCGCTGAAAGAGTGCGTCGATGAGCCCGCCGAGTATCATGGCATCACCAATGTCACTGACAAAAAATTCATCGAAACACAGGGCAATCGCCTCATCGGCGATCTCTTGAGCGACCTTTTCCAGCGGGTTTTTTTCTCCACTGTGCGCCGTCAATCGGTTGTGCACACGCTGCATGAACCGGTGAAAGTGCACTCGGAGTTTGCGGCGAAAAGGTAAGCTGTCGAAAAAAGCGTCAACCAGATGCGTCTTGCCTCGTCCCACGCCCCCCCATATGTAGAGCCCACGTTCTGGCGCTGTCGACCGGCCTATCCAACGCTGCGCGCGCGCCCAGACACCGTCGTCCAGGGCGGCTCGTTGCACCAAGCGACAGTACAAATCGTCAAGGTCACGAACAATGGCAGCCTGTGCGGCGTCGGGTAGTAGCGCGCCCGAGGCAAGGTCGCGCTCATAGCGTTGCAGCGGCGATAATTTTTCTGTCATTAGGGAAATGTCTGGAAAAAAACCGGGCGAAGCGTAGCACGAGATCAACGCGCTGCTTTCAGGCCGTCTCTCGGCTACGCTGGGCGGGCGCAGCCCCAACAGCGGCGATGCGGGTCCCGGAGATGCTGGCGCTCGACTTAAGGGCACCGACATTTGAGGGTACCGACAAAAAGTCACTCTCGACGCACCGGTTGCTTGCAGTACACTACACCATGGAGGCGCGCGCTCTGAAGCTCCAGAGACGCAGAACGCGCACCGACTGCTCCACTCGCAGATCTGTCTGATTAGAAAGGGCGCTAACTACGATGTATTCAACTGTGAACCTGTTATTTGCACTGATCATTGGCGGCGGCATAGGTGGCGTCGCGGGTTGGTATCTGGCGATGAATGCCCGCGGGGATAACAAACGTAAACGAATACTGGACTTGGAGAGTCAGCTCGATCAGGCCGCGCAAAGCCGCGCTGACTATGAGGCCGGCGTCTCCGAGCATTTCGCGACGACCGCTGATCTGCTGCACAAGCTGACAGACGACTACAGAGCCGTCTACACGCACTTAGCTGAAGGCGCAGAGCAACTGTGTGGTGATCAAGTGAACATGGCTGAAGCGGCACTTAACTCACCTGATACAGAGGCGAAACCCCACCTTGTCGAGGTAGCGCAACCGCTTGACTACGCGCCAAAAAAGGCCGACGAACAGGGGCAACTCTCCGAGACTTTTGGACTCGATAAATCAAACACCTCGGCTGCCTGAGTGGACTCAGACCGGGTTATCGATCTCAATAAATTCGTGGGTAATCCCTAGGCACTCCGAAGCTTTAGCACCTAATGCCTGCACGCCGTAACGTTCCGTCGCGTGGTGTCCAGCGGCGATGAAGGCAATGCCGCGCTCCCGCGCAATATGAACGGTTTGTTCGGAGACTTCTCCGGTAACAAACACATCGGCCCCCGCATCTGCGGCCGCATTCAGGTAACCCTGACCGGCACCAGTGCACCAGGCAATGGAATTGACGTTGCCCTCGCCAATCACTAGAGGCTCGCGCCCAAGGCCGTCTGACAGCCGGGCTGCCAGCGTTTCGACGGTGATCTCGGGACTAAAGTAACCTTTAAATAACGGCGTATTCGTGTCCGAGGGGTTCAAAGGGCCGCTTCCGCCCACACCCATCAGTTCGCCCAGGGTGACGTTATTTCCGACCGCAGCGTGCCAATCCAGCGGTAAGTGATACGCGAACAGGTTGATGCCAGCACTCAGCAAACTCCTGATGCGCGTCGCTTTCATCCCTGTTAAACAAGGGTGCTCGCCGCGCCAAAAATAGCCGTGGTGTACCAGGATTGCGTCTGCGCGCCGCTTTATGGCCTCATCTACCAGCGCCTGACTGGCGGTCACGCCTGTGACCAAACGGTGAATTTCATTTTTCCCCTCGACCTGCAAACCATTGGGGCAATAGTCTTGAAAGCGCTCTGGCTCAAGCAAGTTGTCCAAGAATTCGCTGAGTTGCTGTCGCGAGCAGGCCATTGTTTACCCTCTCTTTCCAATACTGATAGGAGAATAACCAGCGCACCATGATTTACAATGGGCGCGGGAGAACGATGTGAAATACGATCTGATTGGCATAATGTGGCCGGCCCTTGTCGGGGTATTAGCCGCCGCGCTGATACTCGACAAATGGGTATTGCCCACGGAAGAGGGGCACACGTTGCCTACCCACGGTGGTTATCGGGAGGCCGTGGCTCGCGCCACGCCCTCAGTTGTCAATATCTACACCGCCAAGCTAGTGGACACTCGAGACGACCCCCGCCTCAACTCCCCTCTTCTGCGGCGGTTCAGAGCCAACCGCGGTGGCGCTCAGCGCATCGAGCGGTCTCTGGGCTCTGGCGTTATTTTGAGTAGCGGCGGTCTTATCGTTACCAATAATCATGTCATTGCCGGCGCTGACGCGATTCAGGTCCTGCTGGCAGATGGTCGGTCTGCCAATGCGTCGGTTGTCGGGAGCGATCCAGAGACTGACCTTGCGATATTACAGATCGATCTGCCTGATTTAACACCAATCGAATTGGCGCAGACGTCAGATATCGCCGTTGGGGACATCGTGCTCGCAATCGGAAACCCTTACGGCTTCGGACACTCGGTGTCGCAGGGCGTGGTGTCCGGGCTCGGCCGCTTCGGCCTGCAGCTCTCAACCTACGAGGGTTATATTCAAACTGACGCGACAGTGCATTTGGGCAGCTCTGGTGGCGCGTTAATTGACAGTCAAGGAAGATTGGTCGGCATTAACACACTTATCTATACCGCGGGAGCAGAACGCGGCGAAGAAACACCCGGGATAGGTATCAATCTGGCGACACCAAGTGATCTTGCCGCGTCGGTTCTCGAGGACATCGTCAAATATGGACGGGTGATTCGAGGCTGGCTGGGAGTGAGCGTCGAAGTACTATTTAGCGAAGGCGTGGCCACGCCGCCGGTGCAGCAACTCATCGTCACAAATCTTGCCGCAGGGGGGCCAGCGGAGCGCGCCGGCATTCGGTTAAACGACATCATTGTCGCGATGGATGGAGAACCGGTGGTCGATGGTCGAGCGGCCATGCTTCAAATTGCGCGGTTGCGACCGGGTCATTTACTTCGCGTGAATGTCGACAGAGACGGGACTCCTCTCGAGCTAGAGGCAGTGGTGGGGACGCGCAACAGTAGTGGATGAATTAATCGCCGTCATGCAATCTTAGGCGGGCACTCAGACCATGCGCCTCTAAAGATTCGGCGTCGGCCAACGTTGCCGCAACTTCACCGAGCGACCTGGCGCCCTCCGCCGAAATTTCAATCAGGCTACTTCTTCGCTGGAAATCGTATACACCAAGAGGTGACGCGAAACGAGCTGAACCTGCAGTGGGCAACACATGATTGGGTCCTGCGCAGTAGTCGCCGAGGGACTCCGACGACATCGCTCCCAGGAAAATGGCACCTGCCGGACCGATTTTTTCTATCAACGACTGTGGATCGGCAACCGCTAGCTCAAGGTGCTCGGGCGCTAACCTGTTGCTAAAAGCCGCCGCAGCATCGAGGTCTGGCACCTTTATCAGGGCGCCTCGATTTTTTAGTGCGGCGCTCACGATGTCTCGGCGAGCCAGAGATGGAAGCAAATCAGCAATGCAGGCAGCGACGGCATCGAGGTAAATCGCATTCGGGGAAATCAGGACAGCCTGGGCATACTCATCATGCTCAGCCTGCGCGAATAGATCCATCGCTACCCACTCCGGTTTCACTGAGCCGTCAGCGATGATCAGGATTTCAGAGGGCCCAGCCACCATATCTATGCCTACCCTTCCAAAAACCTGTCGTTTCGCCTCTGCGACGAAACGGTTGCCGGGCCCCACTATCTTGTCTACCCGCGGCACCGTCGCCGTCCCGTAAGCCAGGGCTCCTATTGCCTGCGCACCTCCAATAGTGAACACACTGTCAACGCCCGCCAGCTGAGCGGCGGCCAATACGACCGGACTGATCTCGTCGCTCGGCGCCGGAACCACCATGATGACCTCTGACACGCCGGCCACTTTTGCTGGAATCGCATTCATGAGCACCGATGAAGGGTAACTGGCCCGACCCCCCGGGACGTAGAGACCTACCCTGTCCATCGCCGAGACACGCTGCCCCAGCACGCTGCCCGTATCGTCGCGATACTGCCAGCTTTGACCCAACTGCCGCTCATGAAAATCGCGGATTCTGGCGCCGGCATGTTCTAACGCCGCGCGAACCGCAGGATCAATCGCCTGCAGAGCCGATACCAAGGCCGAGGGAGACACCCTAAAGTTTGCGGGGTCGCTCAACGCGCGACCATCAAACTGGTTTGTGAAGCGCAACAACGCCGCGTCTCCCTCGACAGCGACGGCTGAAATGATGCTTGAAACCGTCGCCGCAAGCGCCGGATCTGACTCGGCGGGGCTCACGAGAAGGCGGGCAAATGACGCTTCGAAATCGGGGTCCGAACTGTCCAGACGAGCGATAAGCTGTCTCATCACGCAGGACCCTGCTGTGTCACAGCACTCTTCAATGCATCGATGATCGCGCGCACCGAGGCGTGGCGCGTTCGCATAGCAGCTTTATTAACGATTAACCGAGACGAAATGTCCGCGATCAACTCCTTGGGCGCCATGCCGTTCTCAGCCAAGGTTTTTCCCGTGTCGACGATATCAACGATCTCATCGGCCAGCCCCATCAGCGGTGCCAACTCCATCGAACCGTATAGCTTGATCAGATCCGCGTGCAGCCCCTTTTTAGCATAATGGGCGCGTGCCACACTAACGAATTTGGTTGCCACTCTCACTCGTCGTTTCAGCTCAACCTCTGCATCGGTAGTTTGCGGGCCAGCAGTCATCAATCGACATCTCGCGATCCCCAAATCGAGCGGCTCGTAGATCCCTGCGGCGCCTGACTCAAGCAGGACATCTTTACCCGCGATCCCCAAATCCGCTGAACCATATTGGACATACGTAGGCACGTCGGAACCCCGCAAAATGACCAGATTAAGTCTAGGTACAGTAGTCGCAACCACAAGCTTCCGACTAACGCTCAGGTCCTCAAGGGGTTCAATCCCCACTCTCGCTAAGAGCGGCAGAGTCTCCTTGAGAATCCGACCTTTGGTCAGTGCAATGGTGATGTCATGCTGAATGTTCATTCCTGTGTCTCAGTCACCCTCAGGTCGATATACGACGGATGTCCGCCCCAAGGCATTGCAAGTTCCCCTCGATATCTTCATAGCCACGGTCAATATGATAAATCCTATCCACCCGCGTCTCGCCATCCGCTACCAGACCCGCGATGACAAGGCTGGCTGACGCTCGCAGGTCTGATGCCATTACCGGTGCGCCTTGAAGCGTTTCCCTCCCCACAATCCGCGCAGTGTCCGCCGTAATTTCAATGTCGGCGCCCATTCGTCTCATCTCATGAGCCTGCATTAGCCGGTTCTCGAATATCGTCTCGGTAACGCGAGAACGCCCATCGGCAATCGCGTTCAAAGCCGTGAACTGGGCCTGCATATCAGTCGGAAAACCCGGAAAAGGCTGCGTTTCGATGTCGACTGCCAGCGGGCGCCTACCGTTCATATCCAGTGCTACCGAGTGCGACTCACAGGATAGGTCTGCGCCAGTTTGCTCGAGCTTATCGAGCACGATGCCCAATAGATCGGGGTTCACCCCATCTATGGTGATGTGTCCCCGCGTTGCGGCCGCCGCTACGAGGTATGTGCCCACTTCAATGCGGTCAGGCATCACACGGTGGCTGGCACCACGCAGCGCCGACACGCCCTCAACCACTAGGGTGTCGGTTCCGTCGCCCTCGATATCGGCGCCCATCCGCCGCAGGAAACACACCAGATCGCCTATCTCTGGCTCCCGCGCTACATTTCTCAGTACGCTCTCACCTCGCGCGAGAACCGCTGCCATGATGGCATTCTCTGTGCCACCAACCGTCACAGTGTCGAAGGAAAAATCTGTCCCGTGCAGACCCTCAGAGGCTTCCGCAATGATGTAGCCGGATTCAACTGAGATCCGCGCACCCATCGCCTCCAACGCCTGAATATGAAGGTCCACTGGCCGACTCCCGATGGCACACCCCCCGGGAAAGGAAACCTCCGCTCTGCCGAAGCGCGCCAATAACGGACCCAATACCAGTATCGATGCTCGCATTGTCTTGACCAGGTCATAGGGCGCCCTGAACCGTTGCACCGACCCACTCTCAACGCGCAATGTCCCTGCTGGCTCCTGTCGTGACACGCTGACACCCAGACTGGCGAGAAGCGTTGTCATGGTGGTGACATCACGCAGCACCGGAACGCCCCGCAATTCGCAGGCACCCTCGGCGAGCAAGGTCGCTGCCATAATTGGCAAGGCTGCGTTCTTGGAGCCAGAGGCGGCAAGTCGGCCCTGGAGCGGTGTCCCGCCCCGGATAATGAAGCTATCCAAAAACGTTCTCGCTCAAACCGCCAGTTACGGCGTCTGCGCAGTGATATTCACGGCATGAAGGGTGCCGTCAGCGATCAAGGCGGCCAGCGGCGCATAGACGCGCTGCTGCCTAGCAACCGGCCGCAAGCCCTCGAATTCTGGAGTAACAACGGTGATTTCGACGTGGCTCCCGTCCAGCGAAACCGATATCTCAGCGTCTGGAAAAGAGGCTCGCAGCAAGTTGATCAGTTCCTGCTCAGTCACGCGCCAACTCCTCCGCCTGCTCTGAAATTGTCTCGTTCCATTGTGCGATCACCAGATCGAGATCCTCGTTGGCATCCTTGGCCAGTGCAACAAACTGATTTCGATAAATCTCGCCCAGATTAATGGTCTCGATGATCAAGTTACGCAGTCGCCACGAACCGTCTTTGTATTGGCCCATCTGGTAGCGAATAGTGTAGACGCGGTCAGCCTCACCGTAGACCAGCTGTGTCACTGAGGCAATTCGCGCACTCTGAGGCGAGGCTTCAACACCCTTCACCGCCATCTCGGCACCACCAAACGCCAACAAACCCTTTGCATAGCTCCGAATCAAACCTTCTCTCAGGGTTTCGGCAAACTCGTCACGCTGCCGTTTCAGGTTGGCTCGACCATCCGCGTCCATCGACCGCCCGCGACTGTAGTATTCGCCCATGACTGCAGTGGCAAAGCCGCGCCAATCCACCACCACGGCGAGCGCCGAATCAATCTCTCGGTAATAACGGTCGGGGTCTTGGTCAAAATACGTGTCGGCCTCGGCTACTACGCGCATCACCTGCTCAGTCACCTCAGTGATCACTTGGGCAGGCCCGGCGTTAGCCTGCGGAGCATCCTCCGCCTGCGCCCAAACAGTGACGCTGGCCAAAATGACGAGCAGCAGCCGGGCGAGCCGGCCAGCACTATTAGCAGGACTGGTCGTGTTGGGACCCACTATTTTCCTCATTGGCTTCTGACGTCTCCATTTTTGAGCAATACCGGCCAGTGAGTCGCGCTCTGCTCTTCCCAGCACAGTCAGCATCATGCCATCCCCCTGACTGACTAGGGTAGACTGGCTCACGCGCAACCGATAGCGGTTCTGCGCCGCCGCGACACAACCCGGCGCGCCATAATACCCGATCAGCGCTCGGGCCACGCGTCACTATGACGCTAAAAATGAGGATGATTCGCTTGCTCTGGTATTCAATGGGCATTGCTGGCGGCTTAATAGCTCTGGTCTGGAGTGCCGACCAATTTGTTGAGGGTGCTTCAGCGATTGCGAAACGTGCGGGCCTGACACCCATGCTGATCGGGCTGACTATTGTCTCGCTCGGCACGTCGGCCCCAGAAGTCCTGATTTCCGTCATGTCTGCCCTCGCAGATTCCGGCGAGTTAGCGGTGGGCAATGCACTGGGCTCGAACATTGCGAATATAGGGTTGGTGCTGGGGGTGACGTTAATTGTGAGCCCCATCACCCTGAGTCGGGACACAACTCTGATCGACCTTCCGCTGTTAATTGTGGTCGTTATTTTGACCGGGGCCCTACTCTACGATCTGGAGTTGTCTCGCACCGACAGCCTCATCCTGATCGGCACTCTCGGACTTTTCTTCATCAGAATAGCGCAGCATGCAAAAAAGCCCGACATCAATAGCGATTTCACCCAAATTCGAGAAATGACGATGCCCGCTGCTTGGCTCAGCTTCCTCGGAGGACTTTTTTTGCTCATTGCCTCATCTCGCCTTTTGGTTTGGGCAGCTTCCAACATTGCCCTCTCATTGGGCGTGTCAGAGCTGGTCATCGGGCTCACCATCGTAGCTGTGGGTACCAGCCTGCCTGAATTGGCAGCATCGGTGACGAGCGCACTCAAGGGCCATGCGGATATGGCAATCGGTGCGATAGTGGGCTCAAATATGTTCAACATCCTGTTGGTCTTGGCGATACCCGGTTTTTGGGGGAGTTTGCCGATCCAAGCGGCAGTGGTCAGTAGAGACCTGTTGGCGGTATTTCTCACAACTCTGACCCTTGCCCTCGCCGCCTTCTGGCGTTGGAATGGGGCATCGGGTAGCGGCACCCTCTCCCGGCCGGCTGGTGCTGCGCTACTGACGCTGTATGTCGCTTATTACGGTTGGCTCTTTTTGCTGCCATGACATCATCCCTCATCAACCTGAATCTGCCATGAACCCTCATCCTGACTCTTTCTTTGTCGAATCTGCGCAACGGACTATTTCGCTGGAGAACACTGCTGTCGAGCAGCTTGGAAAGCAGTTGGACAGCGCGTTTTCCGCGGCTTGTCGGAAAATCCTCGACACCCGCGGCAGAGTCGTCGTGACCGGCATGGGTAAAAGCGGGCACATCGCTGGAAAAATAGCTGCGACCTTGGCCAGCACCGGCACGCCTGCATTCTTTGTCCACCCCGCCGAGGCCTCACACGGTGACATGGGTATGATCACCCCGGACGACTGCGTGATTGCGTTGTCGAACAGTGGCGCCACAACCGAAATTCTGACGCTGCTTCCGCTGATCAAGCGATTGAACGTGTCCCTTATCAGCGTGACAGGAGAGCCACTCTCCGAGCTCGCAAAGTCATCAGATGTTCACTTGCTGGCGAGCGTGGAAACGGAAGCCTGCCCGCTTGGCCTTGCACCTACATCAAGTACCACCGTGGCGCTGGTGCTGGGTGATGCCTTGGCAATTGCGGTGCTGGAGGCGAGAGGATTCACCGCTGAGGAATTTGCCTTTTCTCACCCCGGTGGGGCGTTGGGCAAACGTCTACTGCTCCGCGTGAGCGATGTCATGGTGATCGAGAAGGACATACCCTTGGTGACGCCTGAGGCCACGGTGGCAGAGGCACTCTATGAAATCACCCAAAAAGGCCTGGGCATGACGACTGTTTGCAACCCAGATAGAAAGCTGGCCGGCGTGTTCACTGATGGTGACCTAAGACGGGTCGTCGAAGACGCAGGCGATCTGCAGGCGATGAAGGTTGCGCAAGTGATGACAGAGTCAGCGAGAAAGATTCCGCCTGACACTCTGGCGGCTGAAGCCATGAGCCTGATGGAACGACACCGAATCAGTTCGCTGGTGGCCGTTGATGAGTCTCAGGAGATACTGGGAGTGGTTACGCTACTCTCGCTACTCAAGGCAGGCATTTCGTGACGGGTCGGGCAGCACAGAAAGCGGAGGCGATCAAGCTCGTTGTGCTCGATGTTGACGGCGTCATGACCGACGGCACGCTTACCTACGGTAGCGCTGCGGAATCCGAATCGAAGTCCTTCAACGTCAAAGACGGACTTGGCATCAAACTTCTGCAGCGACAGGGAATTGAAGTTGCCGTCATCACAGGCAGGCTCTCCGCAGCCGTCGAGCGACGCGCTCAGGAGCTGGAAATCAAAATGCTTGTTCAAGGGAGGGAAGATAAAGGTGCTGCTCTTCGGGAATTACTCGCCTCGATGGCGCTTGAGTCTGCCTCCGTAGCCTATATGGGCGACGACTTACCTGACCTCGCCGCTCTGAAGTTAGCAGGTCTCGCCACCTGTCCCTGCGACGCAATAGAAGCGGTGCTCAAACAAGCCGACTGGGTGGCTCCAGCTGCTGGCGGGCGTGGCGCAGTGCGTGCACTGTGTGACTTCATCCTGACCGCGCAGGGACATCTGCCGGCAGCCTATGAGACCTTTCAATGAAATTACTGGTAGTTGTCATCGCCGCGGTCGCGGTCAGCGTCGCCTTCTGGAGCGGATTAGCGCCCGGTGTTGACGTTGAGCAGCGCGCCACCATCACGGACGGGCCGGTAAGGACAAGCTACGTTGTTGATGGCATTCGCCGACGGTTCTCCGCTGAGGGGCGCCCTACTGACACACTGAAAATAAACTCTGCGACCCGCTGGTTGAACAGTGACCAGACGGCACTGGGCGGGATTCAATATGTGACTGACGGCAACTCAGGCGAAATCTGGGACATTCGCGCCTCGAACGGTGTTTTTTTTGAGGACTTGAATGAACTTGCGCTGACCAACGGGGTCGTAATTGACGAGCATGCTCAACGGGCGAGGATGACGACCCAAGCCATGCGACTGTTTATGGACCAAAAGCTGGCGACGGGCGAGCATGAGGTTGTGTTGACCGGTCGAGGCAGCCGAACCACCGGGTCAGCATTCAGAGTTGATTTGAGGACCAATAAGGCAACGTTGATTGGCGATGTACATACCAACTATGAATAGACTAGCCCTCCCCCTGCTCCTTCTGTTGATCTGGATACCGGCATCGGTATGGGCACTCGACACGGACCGTGAACAGCCAATTCAAATCACTGCTGATATCGCCATCCGTGACGAAGTCGCCGGAGAGACACGCTACGAGGGCAACGTGGTTCTCATTCAGGGCTCACTCAAAATTACTGCGGACACGCTTTCCGTCCTCCATGAAAGCAGTGACGCCGACCGTATCATTGCAATAGGCAAGCCCGCCCGGTTGATTCAGCAGCCGGCACCAGAGCAAACACCTGTTGACGCGTCGGCTCTGCGCATTGAGTACATCCGATCAAAAGATCTGGTCCGGCTTGTCGACGACGCGCGCATAGCACAAAACGGATCCACACTGTCAGGCGATCAAATCGACTACCTAGTGAGTCAACGCTCTGTCAGAGCGGCGGGGACGACTGGAAGCGACGGTCAGGGGCGAGTCGAGGTAGTCATCCCGCCGGAAAACCTCAGGACCGGCGCCTCTGATGCCTAGTACGCTGGTCGCACAACATCTTGCGAAAGCCTATGGTGGTCGTCCCGTCGTCAAAGACGTTTCCCTTGAGGTGAGCGAAGGCGAAATAGTTGGTCTGCTTGGACCCAATGGGGCGGGTAAAACGACGTGCTTTTACATGATTGTAGGCCTCGTAGACGCTGACGCGGGGGACATTCAACTCGACAACCAGTCACTCATGAAGCTGCCTATGCACCGGAGAGCGCGCGCCGGGATCGGCTATCTGCCTCAGGAGGCCTCGGTATTCCGACAACTTACAGTCAAGGATAATCTGTTGGCAATTCTGGAAACCCGCAGCGAGCTCACGCGAGAGATGCGTGCCAGCATAGCCGAGGCATTGCTGGAGGAATTCAGCGTAAGTCATCTCGCAGACTCTCTGGGTCAAGCGCTCTCTGGTGGAGAACGGCGACGGGTTGAGATTGCCAGAGCTCTGGCCACAGAACCCAGAGTCATTCTCCTCGACGAACCCTTCGCGGGCGTCGACCCCATTTCAATATCCGACATTAAATCCATCATCACGCACCTTAAAGAGCGAAATATCGGGGTGCTCATTACGGACCATAACGTGCGAGAGACGCTGGATATTTGCGAGCGTGCCTACATCGTGGGCGAGGGGCATGTGATTGCATCGGGAACGCCCACCGAAGTCCTCGCCAACGACAGAGTCCGCAACACCTACTTAGGAGAGCACTTCTCTCTCTGATAGTGCGAATAGGCGCAATCGAATGCTAAGACTCCCCAGATGCGGGCCCGCCTGCCAGCGCTGTGTGCAAATTCCTTGCCAATTTAGTTGCATCGGATGAGCCCGGCGCTACACTGAGCCCAAGCGAGCCATTATCAGCAGTATGAAACAGGCGCTTCAGCTCAAGCTCGGGCAACAATTAGCCCTTACACCCCAGTTGCAGCAAGCCATTAAACTGCTGCAGCTAAGCACCGTTGACCTCCAGCAAACCATTGAAGAAACCCTGGAATCCAATGCGTTACTCGAGCGAGACAACGAGCTGGCAGAGCAGGATGGCATCGACTTCTCTGAATCCACAGCGGCAGAGGATGAGGCCGAAGGGCTAGCGGTCGATACCGTTTGGGAAGACGTGTTGCCCTCCGCCGCCCCTCCCACCCCAGGGCCCGTTTTGGAAAATGATTTTTCTGAGCAAGACTCTGAGGAGGAGTCACTGCGAGAACACCTGCTCTGGCAGCTTAACCTGACCCGCTTCTCCGATACGGAACCGACCGATTTATCGCCATCGCACTGATTGATGCGATAGACGAGGACGGGAGACTCGTGCAGTCACCCGAAGAGATTCACGCAGACCTCGCGCTGGAAGAAATTGAATGCGACGAAGTGATTGCCGTATTGCATCGACTGCAGCACTTTGAACCTGCCGGTGTTTTTGCCTCGGATCTTCGCGAGTGCCTGCTCATTCAGCTACGACAATTGCCGACAGAGACACCCTTCAGGGAAATTGCGGGCGCCCTGGTCAGTCGACATCTAGCTCAATTGCCGACCGCGCCGGCGAGGCAGTTGGCGCGGAAGCTTCGTACGACCGAGACCGACCTAGAGGGCGCCATTCAACTCATACGTTCTCTCGACCCGACCCCCGGAGCCTCGATCGGTGGCGGGCAGACTGAATACGTGACTCCCGATGTGTTCGTTCGACAACATGACGGGCGATGGCTAGTTGAACTCAATCCAGAAGTGGCGCCCCGGCTCAGGGTCAACGACCATTATGTCGCCATGCTGAACGGTGGCTCTGCAACCGACCGTGGTTATGTGAAGGAACAGTTACAGGAGGCTCGCTGGTTCATGAAAAGCCTGCAAAGCCGCAACGAGACACTGCTCAAGGTGGCCAGCAAAATAGTTGAGTATCAGCGAGCTTTTCTTGAAGTTGGTGAAATCGGCATGAAACCTCTCGTACTAGCTGATATCGCAACCGAGGTTGAACTCCATGAGTCCACCGTGTCACGTGCGACAACGAGAAAGTACATGCACACCCCTAGAGGGACGTTCGAACTCAAGTATTTCTTTTCAAGCAGGGTCTCCGGTGAAGGTGGCGATGAGGTGGCATCTACCGCTATCAAAGCGGCGATCCGAAAACTCGTTGCAGAGGAAAATGTGCGCAAGCCATTGAGCGATGCAAAACTGTGCACGTTGTTGAAGGAAGAAGGAATCACCGTTGCCCGACGCACAATTGCCAAATACCGAGAGCAACTGTCAATTCCTCCCTCCAATGAACGCAAACGTTTAAACTAAAGCTGACGGCGTCGACACAGGAGTGCCATGTGCAACTGACTATTAGCGGACATCACGTAGACGTTACTCCCGCCATCAGACACCACGTCGAGGGCAAGCTGGAACCTATACAACGCCACGGTGATCAGATTACGCGTATTGAGGTGACTCTCATTGTCGAGAGACACCTGCACAAAGCCGAGGCTAATCTGCACGTTGCGGGGGCCGATTTATTTGCCTCATCCGAATCAGATGATATGTACGCAGCGATAGACTCGCTTGCCGACAAACTCGACCGCCAAGTGATCAAACACAAGGAAAAGCATCGCGGGCATTAACTCATGTCTACCCCGAATCATCTTGCCCCAGAGCGATTGTTGGCACTTCGCCCGGAGACTGTTCATAGTAAAAAAAGGTTGTTCGAGCAGGCCGCAGCGTCCATCAGCGCTGAATTCGACCTGGATCAGGAATCAGTTTACCGATCGCTTCTGGCTCGCGAAAAGCTAGGCAGCACTGCTATCGGGCATGGTGTGGCAATACCGCACAGCCGAATGAGCGGATGCTCCGAGCCCTTGGGATGCTTGATCTTGTTATCGGAGGGTGTTGATTTTGGTGCGCCTGACGGTGCTGACGTGGAGATTGCCTTCATACTTCTGGTACCGGAGGCCGCTACCCAAGATCACCTTGATCTGCTGGCTAGTCTAGCTAATGCCTTCTCTAATGCCGACATCCGAGACAGACTGAAAAAAGCTGATAGCGCGGGGGATGCACGACTCGTCCTGTTGGAGGGGCTGGGTCTGTGACGGCCAATCTTATTGTGATCAGCGGAAGCTCTGGCGCAGGCAAGAGTAGCGTTCTGAGGTTGTTGGAGGATGAGGGCTACTACTGCGTAGACAATCTCCCTCCCCGACTTCTCCCAGAGCTATTGATGGAGATATCGGACAATATCGAGTACGAAAGGTTTCGCGGCATTGTGGTGTGTGTGGATGCGCGAACCGTTGGTTTTGAACCCGAGGACACCCCCGCAGCACTCGAGCAGTTACTGAGCTTCCCTGACGGAATGATCATCTTTCTGGACGCTCAGCCTCATGTTTTGCTGAAACGCTTCAGTGAAACTCGTCGCAGGCATCCGCTTGCCGGCCCCCATAACTCATTGCCAGAAGCCATCGCAAAGGAGCGGAAGCGGCTTGAATTTATCGCCGCGAAGGCCGATCTGATAGTCGACACGACGGATTTAACCCCCAGCGCTTTGCGCGACCGCATCACAACCAGAATGGCTAATCGCCGCGATGGCCTATCCATATTGATTGAGTCCTTTGCCTTCAAGCGTGGGGTCCCTACTGATGCCGATTTCGTTTTCGATGCGCGTGCACTGCCCAACCCCTACTGGCAAGCTGACATACGAAGCATGACGGGCTTGGATGCGCCGGTGAGACAGTTTCTGGAAAGTGATGACAGGTGTCTGGCGTTCTATGAAAAGTTGAGCACTTTTATCAAACAAATGCTCTATGACTTTAGTCAAGTCGACAGAAGCTATATCACGATTGCAATCGGTTGTACTGGCGGACAACATCGGTCGGTTTATCTCACCCAAAAGTTACATGAAGACTTAAGCGCGCAACTTGCAGGCGTGCAAATTCGACATCGCGACCTGCCCAGGGCGCCGGTTTCATGACGCTCCCTATGGTAACGGTGGTCAACACGCTGGGCCTGCATGCAAGACCCGCAGCTAAAGTTGTCGATTGTGCTGCGCGTTATGCAAGCGAGATCAAAATCATCTACGACGAAAAAGAAGTAGATGCTAAAAGCATCATGTCGGTGTTGCTGCTGGCTGCGCCTTGCGGCGCTGAACTGTCTCTAAAAATTAATGGCGATGACGAGGCAGCGGCTCTGCAAGCTATGACCGAGCTTTTCGCTAACGGCTTTGGCGAGCTGGAATAAGTCACAAAGCCTCGATCGCGGGTAGACCTTCCTGTCCGGTACCGGATAATACCGGCTCGCTAGGAGGCGCTGCAGTGAATTCATCCAGTCATTTCCCAAGCAAGGTTGAGCGTCTTGATTTGGCCCTTCGTTCCGGGGCTTTGGGGGATGTCTCCGGTATTCTGGCTGACATGTCTCCGGGGGATGTAGCCTATTTTATTGCGTCCTCCCCTCCTGACTATCGGGATGTCTTACTCGGATTTTTAGAACCACAGCAAGAAGCCCGGGTTGTCAATGAACTACCGGACGAATTGCGTAACGCGACGCTTGCGGACAGAGCGCCGGAAGCTGTGGCAGAAATCGTTGAACAACTCGATGACGATGACGTAGCGGATATTCTTCATGAACTGCCCGATGACTTAACAGGGCGGGTGCTCGCAAGCCTCGACGAGCAATACCGCCAGAGATTGCAGACTGTGCTAAGCTTCTCGGACGACAGTGCCGGCGGACTGATGAGTACCGACATCATCACAATCCGTGCCGATCTGACGCTCGACGTCGTCTTACGATATCTTCGCCGACACTCTGAAATCCCCTCCAATACCGATAATCTTATCGTTGTTAACCGACACGGCCGATTCGTGGGGCTGCTCCCGATCGGAATTTTATTAGTGTCTGATCCAGCGATCTCAGTCCGGGAGATGATGATCACTGATCAAGCAGCTATCGATGTCGATACTCCCGCCACCGAGGTGGCTCGTCGCTTCGAGCGAAACGATTGGATTTCAGCGCCGGTCGTTGACAGCAATGGCCAATTGCTAGGGCGCATAACCATCGACGACGTAGTGGACGTGATCATGGAAGAAGCGGATCACTCTCTCACGTCGCTGGCTGGTCTGGCAGAGGAGGACACTTTCGCATCCGTCTGGCAGTCTGCGCCGCGCCGCGCCGTATGGCTGGGTGTCAACTTGGCCACTGCCCTGCTGGCCTCATCAGTGATCAACCTGTTTCAGGCCACGATTGAAAAAGTTGTAGCCTTGGCAGTGCTCATGCCGATCGTTGCTTCAATGGGCGGGATCGCGGGCACCCAAAGTCTCACCATTTTAATTCGCGCCATGGCGATGGGTCAGATCAATGACCGCAATCAGTTTTGGGTGGTTGGGCGTGAATCACTGGTTGGCGCACTAAACGGTATGTTATGGGCACTCGTGATTGCCGCCACCGCGGCGATTTGGTTTGGCGATCTGACCCTGGGATTCATTATTGCCTGCGCGATGCTGATCAACCTAGTCACCGCGGGCTGTGCGGGAGCCGGGTTGCCACTTGTGCTAAAAAAATTACAGGTGGATCCCGCTCTCGCGGGCGGGGTCATGGTGACGACTGTCACTGACGTGGTGGGCTTTCTTGCCTTCCTTGGGCTCGCTACCCTTTTCTATGCTTGATGGATTAGCAACGTGAGCGGTAATTCAAATACTGACGAATCAAGTGATGCGTCACCGAGCAAAAGCGAGCGAAAACGACAGATGCTGGCCTTGCAAGAACTTGGAGAAAGGCTGGTTGGGTTGCCCGAATCAGAGCTTGCGAAAATACCGATCGATGATGAGCGTCTACGGGACGCCGTCACGACTGCCCGACGCATCACCGCCAGAGGCGGACTCAGAAGACAACTGCAATTTATTGGCAAACTGATGCGTTCGATAGACCCGGAGCCGATCTCGAGATCTTTGGCTGCGCTCGACAAGCAGCATCGGAATCAGACCGCCACCTTTCACAGAATCGAGGCGGCGCGCGATGACCTCCGCTCGCGCGGAGATGAAGCAATCGGTGACATTTTGTCGATGTGGCCACAGGCCGAGGTTTCCTGGCTGAGGCAGTGGGTCAGACAGCATCCGAGGGAATTGGCGCGCGGCAATGAGCGCACCCACTCACGCAAACTACATCGCTATTTGACCGAGCTGGCCGATTCAGCGTCAGAAGAACCTTGAGCCGCTGTCGGACTCATCCGCGTCTTGGCATCGAATACCCGTTCAAACACAACTTCGGGTTCTTCCAGACTCCCGCTCACACTGTAAACACCGCTCGACAGTTGATTGACTTGGTCCTCAAAAACCTTGCTGACCAGGTACGTGCCCGCCGCGACAGGTAGCCCCCCCGCCAATGCCGCGACCCAGGGAATATTTTCAACAAGAGGTAGCGTGACAACCAGCTCGCCATTCAAGGTCTCGTTCAGCAGGTCCACGTCGCTCGTGAAGTTAAAATAACCACCCGAACCCTCTATAGAAAAATCAGGGATACGCATCAGCCCTTGATCAAATTCGAATCGGCCCACTGCTCTATCAAAGGTCACGCCAGGGTCGAACAATTGATTCATATTTGCCCGGCGGAATAGCCCAGAAAGGTTCAACAGGCTGAGCAGCCGAAGAACGCCTGTTGCCTCCGAGTTTGCTGACAAAAAGGAACCAGACTGCATTTCGAGATCCAAGGTGCCCGAAACAGCTGTGAGTTGAAAATCTTGCGGACTGCCAGGCCAATGCCAATTTGCGTCAATACGCCCACCGCGGGTCTCAGCGATCGGCGACACCCCGACCAACTCCAGAGAACCCGCTATGTCCTTCAGTACCGCAGCCAGTGTCAGGGTAGTAGCCTCCTCGCCCTCGGCACGCCATGCGATGTATGTGCTCGGTAGCCACTGAACACCCAAAAAGTTGCCGTCAATATCCTGAAAGCGCCAGCCGTCGTTTTCCAGATAATCGATCGTCAGCTGCAGGTTGCCTAGATCGGTACTGCCACGGCGGACTCTCTCTATTTCTACCGGCAGTTGCCGCATCCACCGCCCAATTCCACTCTCTGGATCTGGCAATTGCCCGTCCACCATTTCATCACCGAACTGGGGCAATCTATCGAGATCAAGGAGAGTAAGACGCAGCATTCGCTCGGTTGGCGCGTCAACCCCGCCATCGGTCTCGGTAACTCCCATGCGCCTCTCTTGCGAGTACGTCGCGCCCAGCCACGGCAGGTCGAGATCCATCAGCAATTGGTCAGCATCTGAATGCAGATTGATGTCCAGGGAACCCAACTCCTGCCCTTTCCAAAGCAGGCGGCTAACCCGAAGGTCTTGCACTCTGGCGGGAATGGCAAGTGTCGAAGATGGGCCAGACAGCGATTTTATAAAGGGCTCCCAGTCCGCCAGATCCAGAGACGGTACATGGCCCACCACGCCAAGCCCCGGCTCTGGAGACATGCCACTACTTTTGGGCGGTCGCGTGCGGGGCGTTACGTCAAAATGAGCCGCCAGCTGGCCCAGCTCTGGCGCATCCACAACGGCCGAAAATCGACCGAACCAAAAGATCTCCCAGGCGGCCCAATCCCGATCTCGCCAAATCACCTGCAGCGGCGCCGATGCTTGGGCAGACTTGCCCCAGGGCAGAGGCATATCAACCGTCACCCCTCGCAGCTCAGATGAAATGCCAACACTGATGTCATCGGCCACGTTTACCTCAACCGATACCGCCGTTATTCCATTCACCGGCACAGGTATCTCAACCGCCTGCCAAGTCAGCAGATCGCTCACATCGGCCTGTGCATCGACTTGAGCTGCCAATATCGTATCCGGTGCTTGCGCGAGATCGGGGTCAATCACGACCCGCAACGGGCGTCCCCATACCGAGGCGGCTAAGCCAGCACTCTCAAACCCCGTCCCATGCCGATAGCTCAAGGGGCCGCTGACATTGTCGGCTTGAATATCGAGAAACTGTGAGATCACCGCAATGTCATCAAAGTCGGCACTGAAGTCAATGTCAAGGGTGTTGCCGACATCGCGGAGATCGAACCCCAGAAAAACGTCTGCATTGACCCCCGACTCGCCCGTCAGAGTCAGGTCATTCATTAACGACCCAGCCACATCCAATGCTGGCAGTTTTTGTAATCCACTTAAAAACTCGGCGGGTGAACTGTTGTTTTCGGACTTCATTGCGAATGCCACTGCGTCAGGATGAATCCGAATACCGACCGCGGTATCTGTCAGCGGCAACTCTGCGACGCGGGAGCGGGGGGCCCAAATATCAATTTCTGTGTCACTCAAACGAAGCGCGGCTCGCTCAATAGAGGCCGCTGGCCAGTTGGCCTGGTAATCGAGCTCCAAATTCTGCAGCTCAGCCGCAAGTTGCATCGTTTGACCGGCTTTGCCGTAGGGCTGAAACCCCCCGCGCCAGAGAAAAATCGCCTGTTCTATCTCGCCTTGCGGCAACGCAGAATTGAGCCACGCGTAGGCCTCAGCGGGCATGCGATACGGAATGTAGGGGTGGCGAGCGGAAATGGGGGCATTCTCAAGCGCGACCGCCAGCCGCATTTGCAGTGTTGTCACCGCAGGTTTGGACAGCGGGATATCGATCTCAAACTCGATAATGCCATTGTGATCCGGGGCTTCCGCGAGAAATAATCCCTCTTCTAAATAAAGTGCGCCTCGCTGCCACCGACCCGCTAAACGCCCTACCGCGCTGTCGAGATGAATTGGTGCCTCGTAAACCTTTGGCAGGAGCAGATCGAAATTTCGCGTGTTTATCCACGCGCGTGCACCAGCGTCGTCAGCTGTGAGTGACGCATCAATACCAGCTAGACCCGGTATTTTGTTATAGGGATCAGTCGTTGCATCGGTGACGGCCATCGACGCATTCCATGCTGAAAGCGGCGCCCGCCAAGAGTCAACAGAGAGCCGAAGACTATCGATGGATCCCCGAGGATTGAGCGTCTCGAGGATAGTGTTCGCTTTTCTCGACAAGAGACCAGTGCCCGTCAAGACATTCACAGCATCAGAGATATTCCACTTCTCGGTCAGGGCCTGCCAACTCAGCTCCGAACCAGTCAACTGTGTTCTGGGAACTTCCAGAATATCAGCGCCTGAGATAACGGTAGCGTTGTCTATCCAAACTTCGAACGCTTCGCCACGGGTGGTCCAAGCCGCATCAAAACTGAAGCTATCGATTGCGAGCTGAGGCTCACCAAGAACAGTCAAGTCCTTAAAATCCGCTTGCACGACAAGGTCGGGCATTCCCTGTTCGACCACAAACCAGTAATCGGCTCGGCCCTCAACGGAAAGGTCAAGCTCGAACCACTCTGCGAGAAGTAAAGCTCCCAAACTATTCAGGTGTCCCTGTAATTCACCCGAGAACTGGCTCAGATCAAACGGGTCTCCGGTTCCCGATCCCTCTGCCGAGAAGATCCTTCCCTCAGGGGCTTCAACGATCAGTTTGATCTGACGAAGACTGCGATCGCGAGCCAAATCCATGTCAACGATGAGCGACCTGAGGCGTGGCGAGGCATTTGAGCGCTCGGTTGGCAACAGGACCTCAGCATCCCGAATTTGGAGACGCTTGAAATTATTCAGCGCACCGCGCAGATCTTCAGGCAATTGCGGCCCCTCTAGGCCGGCGCGCTCGGGCCATTGAATCTGGGGGGCGGTCAGCGTGAGTTCCTCGAAGCGCAGGGATCGCGCCAGCAGGGTTTGCCACGGATCAATACCAAGCGTCACAGAAGGCAACTGCAAAGCATTGACACCCTTAACGTCAGTGACCTCGAAATCCGAGAGGGTCAGCCGCGGCGAGAATCCATCCATGCTCCCAGAGATCTGCCCGATACTGATGTCGAATTGAAAGCGCTGAGAGAGCAGGTTCTCGATGTCGTCCTGAACATTCGGCAGCGCCCCGAGCAACAGGCGGCCTCCGCTGACATACACGGCCAACAGCACCAGGGCAGTCACCATCGAAGGCCACACGGCACGCCCGAGTTTGCGTGGAATGGCGCTAACCATGCTTCAGCTCGATACCGCTCTTGTGAAGCAGCGTCCGTGTCTCACACAGTGGCAGACCCACTACCCCCGAGTAACTCCCCTCGATCCGCTCAACAAAGGCCCCAGCGTAGCCCTGAATACCGTAAGCCCCCGCCTTGTCCCACGGCTCATCCGACAGAAGGTATGCGTCGATGGTGCTCTGCGAGAGTTGAGTCAATGTAACCTTGGTGGCACTGAGAAGGGTGTCGACGCCGGCGCTCTGCGCCAACGCGACTGCCGTGTAGACAGTATGGGTCTTGCCCGATAGACAACTCAGGATCCAGCGCGCCTCCTCCACATCCGAAGGCTTACCCATGATTTTACCTTCCAGCACTACCGTCGTGTCTGCGCCAAGGTTGATCTGCTCGCTCGACATATGCTTTGACGCCTTCTGCGTCGCGATCCGTCGCACATAATCGACCGGCGACTCCCCTTGATAGGGGATCTCATCAATTTCCGGGCTCCGAATATCGAATTGCGCGACCAAGGTTGACAACAACTCTCGCCTGCGAGGGCTTGACGACGCCAGCACCAGTGTCATCAATACACCTCGTAATAACGCCGAGACTGGCGAAGAATTGCCCTCACTGGTATCCAACACATCGTTGAACACAGCAGTCCGACCAGTGCCTCAAGTGGCATCACCGGCAAGTTGACGCCATTTCTCAGCCACTGTTCGATTCCCGCACTCAACAACAGTAAAACCAGAACGACCAAACTTTGCTGGAGAGGGTCGTACTGACGAATACGTTGATAACTCAATAACAACAGCAATGTTGCCAACATGAGTCCGGGTGAAGACAGCCCCAACGGCGCTCCTTCAATCAGATCTTGAGAGATGCCGACAGCGAAGGCGGTCGTTATGCCCACCCTATGGGGCAACGCCAACACCCAGTAAAACAGCGCCAGTGAGGCAATATCTGGCCGAAGAGACCGCCATTCGATAGAGAACGGTAGCAACATCCACACCAGTGCAAAGCCAAGCGTCAGATAGATAACCCAGCGTGCGTGCGCTTTGTTCAAAGTTGCGAACCAAGCTGGATCGAGTCGGCAGACTCACGCACAACTACCAGCACGAAGCGCCCGCGATCCAGAGCTGAAGAAGGGGCCGCATTCACTACTGCAAACGCATCGCCGGGGGAAATCGTCACATCAGTGACACGAGCAACGGGATAACCGTGGGGAAAGCGGCCACTCAGACCCGAAGTGACCAGCAAATCACCCACTCTAATGTCTGTGGTTGCGGTGAGGTGGCGAATCACCAACTGATCAATACGCCCACTTCCCTCGGCAATCGCGCGCAACCCGGAACGATTCACCTGAACCGGCAACGCATGGGCACTGTCCGTGATGAGCACTGCGCGACTATTATACTGACCCACCATGACGATTTGACCCATCAACCCCTCAGCGCCCAGAACCGGCTGCCCTTCCCGGAGGCCATCGATGGACCCCTTGTCGAGCATGACCAAATGACGCGCGGGGTCAGGTGACAGTGACGTGATTTGCGCCACAACCAACTCGTCTTCGATGTCACGGGCAGAATTTAACAGTGCTTTGTAACGGGCGTTTTCCGAGAGTAGCGAGACCAATCGCTGGGTTTGCCCTTTCAGTACTCGATTTTCTTGCTGTAACCGAAAAACCTCATCTTGCAGGGCAGCCCTAGCCTGAAATGACTGCACCAGCCGGTTCCATCCATCGACCGGTGCCAATATGACTTCTGCAGTCACTGCAACGGCATCGGTGGCCCCGCGCTGGAACGCCAGAAGCCGCGGGTGGTCGCGCAGAAGAAACAGACTCACCAGACATACGACACTCAGCACGAGGAACTTCGCGCCGATCGGGTTTTGCTTCAGGAAAAGCGGTTTGATGTCGCTGCTCCAGTCATGCGGGACTTATTCTGTGGAGAGCAGATCCAGAACGTGACGGTCCATAAGCTCAAGTGCCTTACCACCGCCTCGGGCGACACAGGTCAGTGGATCCTCAGCGATAAAGGCTGGCAAACCTGTCTCATTGGAGATGCGCTTGTCGAGATCAGTGAGGAGCGCGCCGCCGCCCGTCAAGACGATACCAGACTCTGCAATATCAGCCGCCAGCTCTGGTGGAGACTGTTCAAGTGCGAGCTTAATCGACCGCATCATTGCGTCCAGAGGTTCCTCGAGCGCAGACAGTATTTCATCGTTGGTCAGCGTGAAGCCTCTGGGCACACCCTCTGCCAGATGGCGGCCCCTCACGTCGATTTCTTTCAGCTCGTCTGATTTGTAGCCGCACCCGATCTCTTGCTTGATTCGCTCTGCGGTCGAGTCGCCAATCAAGCTGCCGTATTTGCGTCGCACGTAAGAAACGATTGATTCATCAAATCGGTCGCCTCCGATCCGAATCGAGTCCCGATAGACCACGCCATTCAGGGAAATGATCGCGATCTCTGTGGTGCCACCGCCGATGTCGACGACCATGCACCCTGTCGCCTCTTCCACCTGCAAGCCCGCCCCAATCGCTGCAGCCATGGGCTCTTCGATCAGTTTAACCTCTCGCGCCCCCGCACTGAGCGCTGATTCCCTGATTGCACGCCGCTCTACCTGTGTCGACGTACACGGTACACATATCAACACCCTCGGGCTTGGTCGAATAAATTTGGTTTCATGCACCTTCGCAATAAAGTGCTGCAGCATCTTTTCCGTGACTTGGAAATCGGCGATGACACCGTCTTTCAGGGGGCGTATCGCTTGAATGTTCCCGGGGGTTCTGCCGAGCATACGCTTGGCTTCTTTTCCGACAGCCTCAATAGACTTCTGGCCATTGTGCATGCGAATCGCCACTACCGAGGGTTCGTCGAGAATGATGCCCCTGTCCTTGACATAGATCAGCGTGTTAGCCGTGCCGAGGTCAATCGACATATCGGTAGAAAACATGCCTGCTAGGCGCTTGAGCATTATCGTTCCCTGACTCTACGGTCGTTGTTCAGTGGTCTGTGTGTCTGGAAGCTTCGGTCTCTGTCTGACGCTCTGAGAAGAGACAGCAAATTCAGCCTGAAAATGCCCCCAAAATCACTGCCTATGGCGGCCAATGCCTTGGGAATGTAGCAATGCGGGGGTTTTTGGGCAAGCCGCAAGTATGTTAGTTTTCGCCGCCTTCGAGGAGGATACGTTACATGTCTGTCACACCCCAAGATGTCGAGAAGGTGGCGCTTCTGGCGCGCCTCGCAATCTCAGAATCTGACCTCCCCGAGGTGACAGAAAGATTCTCTCGCGTGCTCAACCTCGTTGATGAGCTCAACACCATCGACACTGAAAGCGTGACTCCCATGTCTAATCCACATGACATGGAACAGCGTCTCAGACCGGATATCGTCACCCGCGACGACAACCGGAAGGCCCTTATGGCCTCGGCGCCTGCACAAGAGCAGGGCTATTTTCTGGTGCCGAAGGTAATCGACTGATGGCTGAAACTGCTCTGCTCACGGCGCCCGTCAGCAAACTGAAGCAACTGCTACTCGACCGCACCGTCTCTAGTGAGGAGCTTACCAAAGCTTATCTCGCACAGATTGCAGCTGAAAATACCAGTCTCAATGCCGTCGTGACAGTCTGTGCTGAGGAGGCGCTGGCATCGGCTCGCGACGCCGACACGCAGATCGCGCGCGGAGCGACAAGGTCACTCACCGGCATTCCGTTGCTACACAAGGATATCTTTTGCACCGAGGGAGTCCGCACCACATGCGGTTCACGCATGCTGGAGAGTTTTATACCCGCCTATGACGCCACCGTGGTCACCAAAATGAAGGCTGAGGGTGCCGTCATGCTTGGCAAATGCAATATGGATGAATTCGCGATGGGTTCATCGAATGAGACTAGCTTATTTGGTCCCGTGAGGAACCCCTGGGATCTGAGCTGTGTACCGGGCGGCAGCTCTGGCGGATCAGCGGCGGCGCTTGCGTCGGGAATGGCGCCCCTTGTTACCGGGACCGACACTGGCGGCTCTATTCGTCAACCAGCATCGCTATGCGGGGTGACTGGACTCAAGCCCACCTACGGGCGAGTCTCTCGGCTCGGTATCATTGCTTTTGCCTCGTCCCTTGATCAGGCGGGACCCATGGCGCGGACCGCCGAGGATTGCGCGCTGGCACTGACCGCTATGTCTGGCATCGACCCCGGGGACTCAACTTCAGCCGACATACCGGTCCCGGACTTTCACTCAGCGCTGAGCACTGATGTGAATGGGCTTCGAATTGGACTGCCGAGGGAATATTTCAATGACGACCTCGATAGCAGGGTTCGAGAAAATGTGATGGCCGCCTTGGCCGAGTTAGAGAGAGCCGGCGCCATACTGCACGATATTGACTTGCCCCATAGCCACTACGCCATTGCGACTTATTATGTAATCGCACCGGCCGAGGCCTCGGCTAATCTGGCGCGATATGACGGGGTCCGGTTTGGCTATCGGTGCGACGCGCCAGCAGACCTGGAAGATCTCTATCAACGCTCTCGCAGTGAAGGGTTTGGCGAGGAAGTCCAGAGGAGAATTCTCGTGGGTACCTACGCGCTCTCCGCCGGCTTCTATGATGCGTATTTTAACAAGGCGCAACAGGTCCGCAGGGTCATCACCGAGGACTTTCAGCGTGCCTTCGAGCAAGTCGATGTAATTGCCGGCCCGGCCGCACCGGGCGTGGCATTCCCCTTTGGTTCGAAGCAGCAAGACCCCATTGCAATGTACATGGAAGACATCTACACCTTGGCCGTCAATTTGGCTGGCCTACCAGGTCTGTCGACCCCTGCAGGGCTCATTGATGGCATGCCTGTTGGACTCCAGTTGATCGGCAAACCCTTCGACGAGCAGACCATACTCAACGCCGCTTTTCGTCTCCAAGCCGATACGGATTGGCACTTGGCCTGCCCCGATCTCGCGAGTCTCTCGTCATGAGCTGGGAAATCGTGATGGGATTAGAGGTGCACTTGCAGCTTGCCACTCAGTCCAAAATTTTCTCTGGCTCATCCACGCAATTTGGCGCATCACCGAATGTGCAGGCCGATGCCGTTGATCTAGGCATGCCCGGTATGCTGCCTGTTCTTAATGAGGAAGCCGTGCGACACGCCGTTACATTTGGCTTGGGAATCGGTGCGCGAATTGGACACCGATCCGTATTCGATCGGAAAAACTACTTCTACCCCGACCTCCCCAAGGGGTATCAGGTGAGTCAATTTTTTGCTCCGATTGTCTGCGAAGGCATTTTTGAAGTGCCACTGGAAAACGGCAGTCTCTATCCAATTCGCATTACCAGGGCCCATTTGGAAGAGGATGCCGGAAAGTCGGTCCACGACGAGTTTGCTCATGAGACCGGCATTGACCTCAATCGCGCTGGCACCCCACTTTTGGAGATTGTCACGGAACCCGACTTCCGCTCTGCAGAGCAAGCCGTGGCCTACCTGAAGGCACTCCATTCACTGGTCACTTATCTGGGCATTTCCGACGGCAACATGGCTGAAGGCTCAATGCGCTGCGACATCAACATCTCACTGCGCAAGAAAGGATCGGATGAGCTAGGCACAAGAACAGAGATCAAAAATGTGAACTCCTTTAGGTTCGTTGAGAGAGCCATTCACAGTGAGTACGAAAGACAAGCCGAGATCCTTGAGAGCGGCGGGGCTATCACTCAGGAAACACGCCTCTACGATGCTGATCGCGACACCACGCGCTCAATGCGCTCCAAGGAGGTGGCGAACGATTATCGCTACTTCCCCGAGCCGGATCTACTCCCCATCGTCATTGATGAGGCCTACATTGATGCAGTGCGGCAAAGCCTACCCGAGCTGCCCACGGCAAAGCGTGAGCGATTCCTAGCCGAGTATGGGGTTAGCGAATACGATGCATCATTGCTGGTGCCAAACCATGACATGGCCGGTTACTTCGAGTCCGTCGCGAAGGCGTCAGGCGCCTCTAAACTGGCCGCCAACTGGATTCTGGGAGACCTGTCGGCTGCGCTGAATCGTCATGAGCTCAGTATCACTAAAAGTCCTATCTCAGCTGAACGCCTTGGCGGCCTGGTCAGCCGGGTAGAGGACGGCACCCTATCCAGCAAATTGGCCAAGCAGGTTTTTGACGCCCTATGGGAAGGTGAGGGCGACGCCGATCAGATTATTGCCGCGAGAGGGCTAAAACAAGTCAGTGATTCGAGCGCATTGGAGGCGATGGTCACGGAGGTCATAGCCAATAACCCCGATCAGGTGGCCCAATACATCGCGGCGGATGAGGCCAAGCGCAAGAAACTGAGTGGCTTCTTCGTAGGACAAATCATGAAAGCGTCCAAGGGCCAAGCCAACCCACAGATGATCAATCAGTTACTGCTGGAGAAATTAGAGAGTCAGTCCTGAACTCTGCCTTTGAGGTATTTAAGGCGATTCTCACGCTTCTGTTCTGCACTTTTACGAAGCAATACGTAAACAGCACCCGTGCCACCGTGTTGAGGCTGCGCGGAGTGGAAAGCCTGAACGGCCTCTAATTCTCGCAACCATTGGTTTACGTAGCCTTTCAGCACCCCCGTTTTGTCTCCGTTGGCCTTTGAGTGGCCTTTTCCGTGCACAATCAGCAGAGTTCTCAAGCCGAGATGGCTTGCCTCGCTAATGAACGAAAATACCTCCTCTCTCGCCTGCTTGATCGCAAATCGGTGAAGGTCGAGGCGAGCATCAAGCTGATAATGGCCGAGGCGAAGCTTTCGATACACGCCGTTTTGGATACCTGGGCGCTTGAACTCGAGGATGTACCAAGCGTCAAGCGGAGCGATTCCCTCGTCAGCCAGCGGGTTTACGATGGCCTCCTCGCCCTCTGCAGCCCTTTGTCGACCTTCCCGCTGGTCCTGAGACAATCGCTCCCTGACCAGGCGCACACGCGCGTCACGCCCAAGCGGGGTGACACCAGCCATTTCCTCAGCAAAAAGATCTTCGTCACTCACGGATGATTGCGCTCTGGTCGAGGATTGCGACAGTATAGTGACCAGCCAGCAGGACAGCGACCAAATGAGCGGCAATCTATTCACAGGAGCAGGCTATTTTTTGCGGGGACTGACGATGCTCTCGGAACCGGGTCTGCGTCGTTTCGTCATCGTGCCGCTCATGGCCAACATCATGCTATTCAGCCTCATGGGGTGGCTACTCTTCGAGATGATTTCTGATTTTTATGACGCAGCGCTCCTCACCATCCCCGAATGGCTGCAGTTTCTCTCTTGGGTCATCACGCCGCTACTTTGGTTAGTCGGCGGACTGATGACCGGCTATACCTCGACCTTTTTTGTCCTGATGCTGACCTCACCGTTTCACGCCCTGTTGGCTGAAAAAGTTGAGGAGGTCGTCACTGGCGAGCCGGTGCCGGCTCTCGACGGCGTCGCGGCTGCATTGCTTGAGGTCCCTCGGGCGTTCTTTCGCGAGATACGAAAAGTGCTGTACTACTTACCAATGGCCCTAGGGGTGCTGTTGATAACTGCTATTCCCGTCATCAACGCTGTTGCGCCTTTGGCCTGGTTTTTACTGGGGGCCTGGATGATGAGTCTGCAGTTCGTTGACTATCCGATGGATAACCATCGCCTGCCTTTCCGTGACGTTCGTGACGCCTGCGCGGCGCGACGGCTATCAACTACGGGCTTCGGCGGCGCAGTAGCCTTCTTTACCGGCATTCCACTTCTCAACCTCGTGGTCATACCCGCGGCGGTAATAGGGGCAACCCTGCTGTGGTGTGAGGAATTGCGGCAGCACCGCTAGGCTGTAAGAGGCGGCGCCATGCAGGCCAGCGAATGGCCCAGAAGCGCCTCAATATCGGGCAGCAAAAAAGCATCATCTTCACTGGCAAAGCTGATCGACACTCCCGTCGCCCCAGCCCTGCCTGTACGCCCGATTCTATGAACGTAATCTTCGGGGTCCTCAGGCAGGTTGTAGTTCACCACGTGGGAAATACCCTCGACGTGGATGCCCCGCCCCGCCACGTCAGTCGCCACCAGAATCTTGGATCGGCCAGACTTGAAGTTTTCCAACGTCTTGGTCCGTTTAGCCTGAGTAATCTCGCCGGACAGCATGCCGCATTGAACCCCCTCCTTGCGCAGCTTCTCGTAGAGCCGGCGCACTTGATCGCGCCGGTTGGCAAAGATAATGACGCTTTCAACCGCGGGATCATTGAGTAAATTCATCAACACAGGAAAGCGGTCCCGGCTGGCAACTAAATACACCCGCTGATCCACTGACGCAGTCGCGACACGTTCTGGCTCAATCTCAACCGTTATGGGCTCAAAAGTCCATTGCCTCGCCAGATTCATGATGTCTTGCGTAAACGTGGCTGAAAACAGCAAGGTTTGTCGATCTTCCTTGCGCGGCGTTGCGCGTACAATGCGCTTAACCTGCGGGATGAAACCCATGTCGAGCATGCGATCTGCCTCGTCAAGCACCAGTATTTCTACACGGTCCAGCGCCAGATCCCGCCGTTCCATAAAGTCGATCAATCTGCCGGGGGTGGCGACGACGATATCCACTGGTGAGCGGTTCACCTTGGCCAACTGCTTTTGGTAATCCGCGCCTCCGATCAAGGTCACGGTTTTTAGTCCCGTGAATCGCCCCAGCTCCTCGGCGTCCGACGCGATCTGCATCACCAATTCGCGAGTTGGGGCAATGATTACCGCTCGGGGCTCACCCAGATACCGCTCGCCTTCAATCGGGTGGCTCAACAAATCGTTAAAAATCGTGATCAGAAATGCTGCGGTTTTACCGGTGCCCGTCTGTGCTTTGCCAATAGCATCGTTCCCGCTCAGGGTATGAGGCAAAATTCGGCCTTGGATGGGAGAGCAGAACTCGAAACCCAGCGCGTCAACGCCACGTTGCACCAACGCATCAAGGTTCAGCGTATCGAACTTTACTTTTTCCAGTGATGGCATCGCGTCCACGGCGACAGTACTTGGGTCACTGGGGGCAACGGCCCCCGCTACAGCTTCTTCCTGCACAATGATTGCCGGCAAAAAATGAGCGCGAAGTCTAGCACAGGGATGCGGGTTAAACTGTGCAACCGCTGTGGTATCGAAGAGCACCCGAAATTGACTGATCAATCACCCCCATCACCCTCTGCAGTGGGGCAAATGCGCGAAGAATTGGGTCCGCTATGGCGCATCGCCTGGCCTCTGCTCATCGCACAGACCGCCCAGATCGGCACGGGTGTCGTCGATACATTGATGGCAGGAAATTATGGGGATACGGACCTCGCTGCAATCGCCATCGGTTTCAATATCTGGCTACCCCTCTATTTGATTATTCTCGGTACGCTCTTCGCGTGCTCAGCGATCGTTGCACAAGACTTCGGTGCCGGTCGGTTTGAACGAGTCCGCAGCTTCCTGCCACAGGGGCTATGGGTCGCGGTTGTGCTGAGTGCAATGATGACCCCGCTTTGTCTACACAGTGGCGCCATCATCGATCTACTTGAACTCCCCAGTGACACCACCGCAAAGACTGCCGCCTACGTCAGCAGGGTTGGGCTCGGTTTTCCCGCTCTGGGAATCTTTATGGCACTCCGCTATCACACACAGGGCCTCGGCGTTACCGCCCCATTTGCGATCGCCAGTGTCGTGGGATTTCTCGCCAACGTGCCTTTGAACTACATGCTCATTTTTGGAGCGTGGGGCGCACCGGAGCTAGGCGCGGAAGGGTGCGGGCTTGCGACGGCCGCCTCAATGTGGCTCAGCACGCTGATCATATTGCTCTACGTACTGAGCGCGGACTCCCTGCGTCAGTATCTACCCGAGCGATGGCTGCAAGCCCCTGATCGGCAGCGGATTGGTGAAATACTCGCCGTGGGACTGCCGGTGGGCTTCACTTTTTTTCTGGAAACCGGGGTCTTCTCCGCTATCACCTTGTTGATTGCCACGCTGGGCGATGCTGCGGTCGCCGCCCATCAAATCGCCATCAACGTCTGGGACGTGTTCTACATTCCGATGGTGAGTGTCGGTAGTGCCATGGCCACGCGCATGGGGCACGCGATTGGCGCGGGAAATCCGCAAGGGATCAGAGTGGCTTTTCGTGTCGGCGCAGCACTGTCTACCCTAATTGGGCTGCTCGCCATGTCGCTATTACTCCTCTTCCCTGATGCCATCATTGGCGCGTACACACAATCCAGTGACATTCGAGAGCTTGCGTTTCAATTATTGAGGCTGGCGGCCCTCTTTATCTTGATCGATGTCGTGCAAATCGTTGGATCATTTGTACTGCGCGCATACAAAGAAACGCGTTACCCCTTTCTGGTCGTCACCTTCTCCTACTGGGGGATCGCGCTACCCTTGGGTTACCTACTTGCCATTCATTGGGGTGACAGCCTGCCCGAGGGTACTGTGGACTTCTGGGTTTCAACCATCTTGGGTATAGCAATCGCAGCGGCGCTGATCACCTGGCGTGTCAGACGGATCTTTAAATCACTGACCTAATCCGGTTGGTGCTGGCTACTGTCGTGACGACAAAGGGCGCAATCCTCGCGCGCCAACACCTCAAGCAACTGCAAGCCTCCTGACCAGGCATCGAGCATGTGCAGGCGTCCCCACGGCAAATCATCGCCGACCAAATAGCGCAGCGCCAGGATGGCCTGGTGCAATGACACTAAGCCAACGACAGGCCCCACAATCCCCAGTTCCGCGCAGCTTCCGGTTTCCATAGAACCGGGGTCGGCGATCAAACAGTGATAACAGCCATGATGTCGCTCGGGATCAAACGCTGACCATTGTCCTGCGATTTGTACCGCCGCGCCCATGATCCAGGGAATGCGGCGGGAGTAGGTAGCGCGATCAATATCCAGCCGAGCCTGCATCGAATCGGTTGCATCCAGCACGAGGTCGATATCGCACAGGAACTCTTCGGCCGTGAGCTGATCAAAGCGGGCCGGGCATGGCTCCACCAACACGCTGTCATTGGCAGCGCGAATTCGCTGGGCCAGAACCTCGACCTTCAGCTCTCCAATGTCAATCTCGGAAAAGGCGATCTGTCGCGGCAGATTACTGAGCGCAATCCGGTCGTCATCCACGATACGAAGACGCCCCACTCCGGCGCCCGCAAGGTACTGCGCCATCGGGACACCCAGGCCGCCTGCGCCCACAATCAGTACATGGGCATCACGCAATCGAAGCTGCCCCTCCACGTCAATTTGGGGGACAACGAGCTGGCGAGCGTATCGACGCAGCTGCTGGTCCGTCAGCTCGCCCATTTTCCACCTGTGATGCGTGGTTGCCCCGACCAGTCTGATCGGGTGCTCACGTCGCTGAAGCCTGCATCCCTTAGCATGCCGGCCACCGATTCGGCCTGATCGTAGCCATGCTCAAGCAGAAGCCATCCGCCCAGGCTCAATGCATTGGGCGCCGAGCAAATGATCTCCTGAAGCGCTTCGAGCCCTGTCGCGCCACCCACCAGTGCGGTGCGAGGCTCGGCGGGAAGGTCGCCCTCTGAAAGGTGCGCATCAGCCTCCGCGATGTAGGGCGGGTTAGACACCACGAGATCCCAGCGTTCACCCCTAACTGATTCAAACCAGCGACCGCATCGCCAATCGACGTCCAAAGCCAGCTGCTTGGCGTTTAACCTAGCGCAACGCAGCGCGTTCTCACTAATATCCGTGCCGCACATCTCGATCTCGGGTCGGGCTGACTTACACGCCAACGCCACAGCGCCGCTACCCGTGCCCAGATCAAGAACTCGCAGAGCGCTGCGGTCGATGCGCTCGAGTGCCCACTCGACCAAGTGCTCCGTCTCTCGTCGAGGTATTAACACATGCGGATTCACGATCAACCGGAGCGTCCAGAAATCTCGGTACCCTAAAAGATATGAGAGTGGCTCACCTTGCATTCTGGCTCGCACCTTTTTCCTGAACTCTCGGGCTTTTAACTGGCAAATAGGATCACCCGCGTGAGCGATCAACCATCCCCGATCAACATCCAACACATGGGCTAGCAGCGCCTCAGCATCGCGGAGATCAATCTCCACACTCTGGAGCAGTTCCCGGGTTGTCATTCCTCGGCCATCGCTGCCAGCAAATCCGCCTGATGCTCTTGACGCAGCGGAACAATCACAGCGTCCAGCTCACCGCCAACGACTTCATCCAACTTGTATAAAGTGAGATTGATGCGATGGTCAGTGATCCGGCCCTGCGGGAAGTTATAAGTCCGAATGCGCTCTGAGCGATCCCCCGAGCCCACGAGCAAGCGTCGCTCGGAGGCCAGGGACGCGCGCTGGCTTTCTTGTTCTGCAGACAATAATTTTGCCTGAAGCAGAGACATCGCCCGCGCGCGATTTTTATGCTGCGAGCGCTCATCCTGACACTCGACAACGATCCCAGTGGGCAGGTGCGTCAGCCGCACCGCAGAATCCGTTGTATTGACGTGCTGCCCGCCCGCGCCCGAGGAGCGAAACGTATCGACCCGCAAATCCTCTTTGCGAATCTCGATACTGTCTACCTCCTCGATCTCAGGCAACACAGCAACCGTGCAGGCCGAGGTGTGAATGCGGCCCTGAGACTCTGTTTCGGGGACTCGCTGCACGCGATGCGCTCCGGACTCGAATTTCAGGTGGCTGTAGACATCCTGTCCCACAACACGGGTGATCAATTCTTTGTATCCACCGTGCTCTCCCGAGCGCTCGGATAACACTTCAACAGACCACCCTTTCTGTTCGGCATAACGGTGATACATCCGGAATAGGTCGCCGGAAAATATAGCCGCCTCATCACCGCCGGTACCGGCGCGAATCTCCAGGTAAACATTACTTTTATCACTCGGGTCCTGAGGTAGGAGCAGTATCTGCAGCGCTGACTCCACTTCCATCAGCGCTTGCTCTGCCTCCAACGCCTCCTCGCTCGCAAGCTCCCTCAACTCGGCATCCGGATCGTCTTGCATTTGCCTCGCATCGGTCAGAGTGTTGCCAAGGCGCATCCATTGCTGGTACTGCGAAACCACCTCGTTTAGATGTGAAAACTCTTTTGATAACTCCCGAAAGCGATTCTGATCGGCCGCCGTCTCTGCATCGCCCAACAACGCACTGACTTCCTGATGCCGATCAGCCAGTGCCTCGAGCTTGGTAATAAGGGAGTCTTTCAAAGTAGGGGTTCCGGGGTGAGCGTTCCGAGCTACGATTATTGGAGGGTCGCACCTTCATCGCGCTCTTCATCAAAATCGGTCAGGCCTAACATGGCGGCCATCCGCGAAACGTCGCGTTTACCGCCCTCTTTGGCTAACTGCCTCAAACCGGCTGTAGGCGCGTGTATCAGTTTATTGGTGAGATCTCGCGCAAGACGCGCCATTACCTCCTCGGGCTCAATACCCTTCTCGAGCATTTTCAGGGCCTTTTCCAGCTCCACCTGTTGCAATGCCAGAGCAGAGTCACGGTATATCTTGACGACGTCGGCAGACTGGCGCTCCAACAAGCCTGCCCGGAGCACTTCGATCCCAGCAGCAACGATCTCATCGGCTTTACTTGCCTCAGAGGCACGCAGACGCAGGTTCTCCTCAATCACCTCTCTCATGTCATCGACGGTATAGAGATAAATGTCTGATAGCTCGGCCACCTGCGGTTCTATGTCTCTGGGCACCGCCAAGTCAATCATGAGCACCGGTCTCCAGCGCCGTACTTTAATCGCCTCTTCTACCGCGCCCTTGCCCAAAATCGGCAGCTGACTGCCTGTAGAGCTGATCACAATGTCCGCACTAGGCAAACGCTCGGTGACATCTGCCAGTAAAATCGCCTCGGCATCAAACTGTGCGGCCAACTGCTCCGCTCGCTCCAGCGTCCGGTTGGCAATGATCAATTTGCCCAGACCCGCGTCGCGCAGATGTCGCGCGACCAATTCGATGGTCTCCCCGGCGCCAAGCAGCAACGCCGTGCTTTGCTCCATATCCCGGAAAATCTGCCGAGCCAGGTCCACCGCGGCGTAGGCTACCGAGACGGGATTCTCGCCGATGGCGGTATCTGTGCGGACCTTCTTCGCGATTCTGAACGCTTCAGGGAAGATCAGGTTCAAATGGAAACCCAATGCTCCCGCCTCCTGAGCGACAGCGAATGCAGACTTCATCTGACCAAAAATCTGCGGCTCTCCCAGCACCATGGAGTTGAGTCCGGCCGCCACTCGCACCAAATGCGACGCCGCGGAGACGCCGTGATTACGGTAAACACAGGGCGATAACTGGTTGATATCGATCTCATGATGCGCGGCGAGCCATCGTGACAGTTCGTCGCTGGCAGCCATCCCGTCGGCGTCGGTTGGCAATACGCCGTATAACTCGGTGCGATTGCAGGTCGACAGAATCACCGCCTCGCTGAGTTGGGTATCACGAATCAGGGCGCTCAGCGATTCGTGGACTTTTTCCGGGGCAAAGGCGATCCTCTCGCGCAACGTTACCGGTGCCGAGTCATGGTTGACGCCAACTACTACCAGTGTGTCCAACATGGATCGGGGCGCATCTCTCAACAACCACTCCAACTTGTTATTATAGCATCGACCGATGAACAAACTCCTGCACTGACATTGGGCCTAACGTGGCACTTTTTTTTCGCGAAAATCAGCGTTTGAAACTCGTTGCAGTGGGTAGCCTCGCGCTGACAGGCTGCGCGACGCCGCTGCTGGACACACCGGACTCGCCCCAAACATCGAGTAGCGACCAGTCCGCGGTATCGGCACGGATAATTGTCGAATCGAAGCCCGATGAGACGCCCATCCCCTCTAAAAGTTTGATGCCACTGCTGCAAGCGGAGTTCGCATTGCGAGCGCGGGACTATGATCAGGGCCTTACCTTGCTCGCTGAGCAGGCGCAGCAATTGGATGACCCCGCCCTCGCCAGACGGGCACTGCGATTGGCCGAGTTTGTCTCAGATGGCGAGCGCGCCGCAGTCCTTGCCGTTCGGCTTGTGGAACTCGCACCCGATGACACCGCGGCAGTCGCCGCCGCCGTAGCATGGTTAACCCGCACGGGACAGCCATTGGAGGCAATGGCCTTCGCGGAGATGGCCTACCGAATGAGGCAGCCCGTCAATGTCGCCGCGACTCTCGGTGCCTATGAGCAAATGGATAGCGAGTCTCAGGCCCTGCTCGGGGCAAAAATCCGCGACATGGCAGCACAATGGCCTGAAGATGACGAGGTTGCGATCGCTGCCAGTTTGCTTGCCCGGCTTGAGAAAGACCTGCCAGCGGCCGCGGAAAGTCTGAAGCCTGTCATAACCCGCACGCCCGACAACCTGCGTGCCATCCTGCTCTGGACCCAAATTATGCTGGACCAGAAAGCGTCGGATCCACTCAAACTGTTGAGGGACAGCGTTGACGCCTATCCCGCGAATCAGGAACTGCGGCTCCAATACGCCCGATTATTGGGCTCCGAGCGGGACTATGCCGGCGCTCAGACGCAGTTCGATATTTTACTGAGCAACGATCCCAATAACCCGGAACTGCTTGGCACAGCTGCCCTTCTCGACTTCGAGCTGGAGTTTTTTGAGGCGGCGCTGGAAAAATTCCAGCAACTGGTGGTGGTGGGTGAGCGGCTCGATGAGGCTTATTACTATATTGGTCGCATCGAAATGTCCCGAGACCGCTACACCGAGGCTATCGAAGCATTTGGCTCAGTGGGTCCTTCACGAGAATTTAGAGACGCCAAAGCCAAGGCGGCGGAATTGCTGGCTGACACCGCATTCGCGAGTGACATCAGAGCATTTTTTGATGAGCAGCGGAGAGATTATCCGGGCAATGCAGAACAGCTGTTCCTGCTCGAGGCAGAGGCGCTCAGTGATTGGGAGGGAGAGGGACTTAAAGCCTACGACCGCGGCTTGATCGCCTTCCCTCAGTCATTCGCGCTCCTGTATGGTCGAGCCATGGCACACGAGGCCGGTGGCGCCTTGACGGCGATGGAGGACGATCTGCGCAGCATCCTCGCTCAGGATCCCAACCATGCCGCAACCCTCAACGCTCTGGGTTACACCTTGACCAATCACACACAGCGATATGAAGAGGCCGCCGACTTGATCGAGAGAGCGATGGCGCTGTCTCCGGGCGATCCGGCGATCCTCGATAGCCTGGGCTGGGTTTATTACAAACTTGGTCAGTATGCGCAGTCGGAGGCGCTCCTAAGGCAAGCGCATCAAGCTTTTCCTGATCCCGAGGTCGCAGCTCATCTCGGCGAGGTACTTTGGATTCAGGGAAAACAGATTGAGGCGCGAGATATCTGGCGTGATGGACTCAACCGAGTGCCGGACCACACTATTATCCTCGAGGCTTTGGAACGATTGGGCGCCGACCTTCGGTGATGGCAATGCAATCGCCGTTGGCATCGCACAGCCACCTGCTGTCACGGCCCGGCTTGGCATTGTTCATCATGCTCGCCTCTGCCTGCACAACCGTTGAGAGAGAAAAGGCGCCAGAAGCGCCGATCGTGCCGGTGGATTTGGAGGCTTGGGAAGCGAGGGGGAAGGCGGCCGTCACTATGGGCTCCGAGACAGAGACCGTGCGCTTCGTTTGGCAGCGCACCAATGACGAGACCGAAACCATTACGCTCTCCGGGCCTCTCTCGATGAACCGGCAGATCATAGAAAGACGAGGAACAGCCCTCTATCAAGCCGATGGAAGTGCGCTGCGGCCCTTAGTCACCACTAGTGAAAGCTCAGCACTGTCCGCTGCCCTAAACAGACTGCCACCCGAGTCACTGGGCACATGGCTGCTTGGCTATGGACCGACTGGTGGAGACTGGACCGTTGAGGTCGACGAGTGGCAATTCACGCCTCCCTGGCGGACACCCGCAAGGGTTACAATTCAGGGTTCAGGCATAGACATCAGGGTGATGATTTCTCAATGGGGATTCAATCCGCTCCCTTAAGCGCGCTCGAGGCCTGCTCACCAGCCAAACTCAACCTTTTCCTCCATGTGACTGGCCGGCGCGCGGACGGCTATCACAACCTGCAAACGGTTTTTCAGCTGCTGAACTGGGGAGATGAAATGCGCTTTGAGCGCCGCGAGGCGCCGGGGGTGACGCTCTCGGGTGACACGGACGATATTGCGCCAGCTGACAATCTCATTTTGAGAGCCGCAAATGCTCTGGGCGCGCCAGATCTTGGCGCCCACATTTATATTCGCAAACAGATCCCTCGCGGCGGCGGCTTGGGCGGCGGCAGTTCCAATGCGGCGACGACACTACTCGCGCTCAACCGGCTCTGGCAGCTCGATCTTGATCGAGATGCGTTAATGACTATCGCCCTGACACTGGGCGCTGATGTGCCAGTTTTTACGATGGGCCACAGTGCCTGGGCAGAGGGCATTGGCGAGGAGTTAACGCCGATTGCCTTACCGCCCAGCTGGTACGTCATCGTCCTCCCCGCCTGCACAGTGAGTACTGCCGAAATCTTCGCTGATCCTCAATTGACACGCCACACGGCGCCCATTACAGTGCAGGCCTTTTTTTCAGGGGCCGGTCACAACGATCTGCAGCCTGTAGTGCTGTCGCGTTATCCAGAAGTTTTGCGCGCATGGGAGTGGCTTCGAGAAAAGTGCCCAGATGCGAGGCTGACCGGCAGCGGGGCTTGCCTCTTTGCGCCTTTGACGACAAAAGAGGCGGCAGAACAGGTATCGGTCAGTGCTCCTGATGGATTTGTAGTCAGTGTTGTACAGGGCGTGAATGCACTCCCCGCGATGCGGGAAGTCACGGAAACAGTTTGATTGGGGCGTCGCCAAGTGGCAAGGCAGCGGGTTTTGATCCCGCCATTCGGAGGTTCGAATCCTCCCGCCCCAGCCACTTTTCATTGTTCGAGGTAGACGAATGTCATCCAAAATGATGGTGTTTACGGGGAATGCCAACCCTGCGCTCGCGCGCAAGGTAGCGGACCGGCTTTATCTCGGTATGGGCAATGCAGCGGTAGCAAAGTTCTCGGATGGCGAGATTACGGTCGAGCTCAACGAAAATGTCCGAGGCAAAGACGTATTCGTCATTCAGAGCACGTGTCATCCTACTAATGACAACATCATAGAGTTACTACTCATGATTGACGCCCTGCGCAGGGCCTCCGCAGGCCGAATCACGGCAGTCGTGCCTTATTTTGGATATGCCCGACAAGACCGCCGAGTGCGCTCGGCACGAGTGCCTATCTCCGCCAAGGTGGTTGCCGACACCATGGTCGGTGTCGGGGTGGATCGGGTACTGACCGTCGATCTCCACGCGGAACAGATACAAGGGTTTTTCACAGTGCCCGTCGACAACGTCTACGCCTCATCCATCCTGAATGCGGACATTGTTCGCTGCAAGTATGAAAACCTGATCGTTGTCTCTCCCGATATTGGCGGGGTTGTCAGAGCCCGAGCCATCGCAAAGCAATTGGACGACGCTGGTATCTGGCGATCATCGATAAACGCCGCCCTCGTGCAAACGAGGCCGAGGTCATGAATTTGATTGGTGATGTGGAAGGTCGAACCGCAATATTGGTGGACGACATGGTCGATACTGCTGGCACGCTCTGCACAGCAGCCAATGCGCTGAAAGAGCGTGGCGCCCTCAAGGTCGTGTCTTACTGTACACACGCGGTGCTGTCTGGTAAGGCTTTGGACAACATCAAACACTCGCAGATCGATGAATTGGTGGTAACCGATACCATTCCACTGTCATCCGAGGCGCTGGCGCTAGGCAAAATTCGCCAGCTGACCATTGCTGACCTACTGGCCGAATCGATCAGGCGAGTCAGTAACGAAGAATCCATTAGCGCGCTGTTTGATCTCACTTAAATAGCGTTTTACCCACCCTCCACCGAGTCGGTCGCAGGCAAAGTGGTGCTAACAAAGGAGCCAGACCATGTCTGAATCTTTTACTGTAGTTGCAGAGGCGCGAGCCGACGAAGGGAAAGGTGCGAGCCGCCGCCTGCGTCGTATCGAGGGCAAAATGCCCGCCGTCATATACGGGGGCAGCCAGCCCGCTCAGAGTTTGACGCTGATTCGCAAAGACTTTGAGCACATGCTGGAAAACGAGGCCTGCTTCAGCTCAATCCTTGAGGTTAATATCGACGGCGAGTCGCATAATGCCATCATCAAGGACATCCAGCGGCACCCCGCGAGGGGATTCCCCATGCACGCCGACTTCCTGCGAGTGCGCATGGATCAGGCAATCAAGGTCAACGTGCCACTGCACTTCGTTAACGAGGAGCAATGCGCTGGCGTCAAACTGGGCGGCGGAATGATTCAAAAGCAGGCGACGGATATTGAACTGCAGTGTCTGCCCAAAGATCTCCCGGAATATCTTGAGGTTGACATGCTTGCGGTCGAGCTGGGACAGATCGTGCATCTTTCCGACATCGCTCTACCCGACGGCGTCACATCCACGGCGTTAGAGCTGGGAGAGGACCACGACCTCGCCATCGCTTCTGTGATCGCACCGCGTGGCACCAAGGAAGCCGACGACGACGTTGCAGAAACTGAAGGCGACGAGGTTGGCGGCGACGGCGATGCTGACGCACCGGCAGCAGACGATGCCGGAGACGGCGGCGAGGACTAATTAGACCTTGTCTGCCATCCGACTCATCGTCGGGCTCGGCAACCCCGGCACACAATACGAAGGCACTCGGCATAACTCCGGTGCCTTTTTTGTGCGTCTGTTGGCCAAGCGACATGGATTGAGCCTAAACCCAGATCGCAATGCGCTGGGTGAGTCGGCGCGGGGCGTCATTGCCGGACACGACCTACGCTTACTCGTTCCGGAAACGTACATGAATGGGAGTGGACGCTCCGTTGCAGCCATGTCGCGCTATTACCGGATTGAGCCCGAAGCAATTCTGATCGCGCATGACGAGTTGGACATTCCTGCGGGGGAGTCACGCTTCAAACATGACGGTGGTCACGGGGGCCATAACGGACTCAGGGACATCATTCCGGCACTGGGAGGCCATCGCGACTTCTGGCGGCTGCGCATTGGCATTGGCCATCCCGGCTCAGCTAAAAAAGTGTCGGCCTGGGTATTGAGCAAGGCGTCGACGGCAGACCAGATATCAATTGAGGCCAGCATTGAGGCAGCCATCAGTTCGCTACCGCTGTTGCTCGACGGTGAAGACATCAAGGCCATGACGGCGCTGCACAGCGAGAGCTATGCCGCCACACCATCTCAAGAGGATTAATTGGCATGGGAATTCAATGTGGCATCGTCGGTTTACCCAACGTGGGTAAATCCACTTTGTTTAACGCGCTCACTCAGGCGGATATCGACGCCGAGAATTTCCCGTTTTGCACCATCGAGCCCAACACTGGCGTTGTGCCTATCCCTGACCCAAGGCAGGGACAAATCGCTGACCTCGTGAACCCCGAGCGGAACATTCCCGCCACGATGGAATTTGTGGATATCGCCGGGTTGGTAGCGGGCGCCTCAAAGGGCGAAGGCCTAGGCAACCAGTTTCTGGCAAACATCCGCGAGACTGATGCCATCGCACACGTCGTGCGATGCTTTGAAGACCCCAACGTGATTCACGTCGCCAACAAGATTGATCCGCTCGCCGATATCGAGACGATTAATACGGAGCTGGCGCTGGCGGATTTGGAATCCTGTGAGAGGCAGCTCGCCAAAGCGGTGCGCACCGCGAAGAGCGGTGACAAAGAAGCGGTCGCTCTCAAAACGCTACTCGAGGACAAGCTGTTACCACAGTTGAACGAGGCGCAGCCGGTTCGGGCCCTAACGCTCGATGCCAACGACTGGGCGCGCGTTAAAACATTGCACCTGTTAACTACCAAACCCACGATGTATATCGCGAACGTGGCGGAGGATGGCTTCGAGGGTAACCCCCACCTGGAGGCTGTCCGCGCTCACGCAGCCGGAGAGAATGCTGGAGTGGTGGTGATTTGCAATAAACTCGAATCTGAGATCATCGAGCTTGATGATGAAGAAAAAATCGACTTCCTCGCCGAGATGGGAATGGAAGAGCCGGGGCTAAACCGGGTGATACGCGCGGGCTATGACTTACTCAACCTGCAAACCTACTTCACCGCAGGGCCCAATGAAGTGCGGGCCTGGACTATCCGAGTGGGCTCCACCGCACCGGAGGCGGCCGCGGTCATTCATACCGATTTTCAAAAGGGCTTTATCCGCGCCGAGGTGATTGGCTTTGAGGACTACGTGACACATCGCGGCGAGCAGGGCGCCAAGGATGCCGGCCGCTGGCGGCTGGAAGGCAAGGAATATGTGGTCGCGGATGGCGATGTCATCCACTTCCGCTTCAACGTCTGACCTAGCCTACGGCAAGCGCGCGGCTAATCGCCGCCCGCGTCTCCTCAGGCTGAATGACCGCGTCAATTTCGAGATAGCTGGCGGCCTCTACCGCACGCCCTTTGTCGTACATCTCGGCGAGCAGCTTATCGAATAAAGCCTTCCGGGCCCCTTCATCCGGTGCCTCGGCGAGCTCCTGACGAAAGCCCAGATGAACAGCCCCCTCCAAACCCATTGCGCCGAACTCTCCCTGCGGCCAACTCACCGAATAACGCGGCACCTCGAAGGAGCCACCGGTCATGGCCATGGCGCCCAAACCATAAGCACGGCGCAAAAAGATTGCGACAATGGGCTGGGTCAGCGTGGCGCCCGCAATAAACAGGTCCGACATCAGCCGCGGCGCACCCTCCGCCTCGCTTTCTGGACCCACCATAAATCCGGGCGTATCAATCAGCGAGACCACGGGCAAGCGCCACCTTTCTGATAGTTGATACAGCGACGCCGCCTTGGTGGCAGACTCACCATCAATCGCGCCGCCCAAGTGGCGGCAATCACTCGCAAGCACCGCAACGGCTCGACCCTCGACTCGGGCAAACCCCGTGACAATCGCACGCCCCATACCCGGTCGCGTCTCGATGAAGGACTCCGTGTCGAAGAGGTGTCGGATGATTTTGCGGACGTCGAAGGCATAGCGGCGGTTAGTGGGCATCAGCGCGGCTAGCTCTGACTGATCGGCTGCCTGCCAGTCCGCTACGGAACCTTGGACACAGGCGAGCACGCGTTTGGCCATCAGTGTCGCCTCGGCCTCGTCGGCGACCACAATGTCCACCACCCCGTTTTCACGATGCACCGAGATTGGGCCAATATCCTGTGGTTTCCAGCTACCGAGGCCACCGCCCTCAATCATGGCGGGCCCCGCCATACCAATACAACTCGCTGCAGTGGCAATGCGCAGATCCGCGGCGCCAAAGAGCGCCGCATTACCGGCAAAGCAGTAACCGTGATTCACCGCAATCCGGGGTACACGCCCTGCCAACGCCGCCCAGAGATGAAAGGTGGGCACATTCAGCCCCGCCATCGACACCAACACGTCGGTATCACCCGGCCGACCGCCACCACCCTCGGTGTACATCACAATGGGTAAATTATCCTGCTCGGCGATCTCCAGTAACCGGTCAATTTTGCGGTGATGAAAGTATCCCTGGGTGCCCGCCAGCACGCTGTAATCATTGATGATCAGCGCCGTTTTGCTGCGCTCACTTGGAAATAGCTCAGCGTTGACGGCGCCCACCGCCGTGATCACCGCATCCGCGGCGGTCTCGGCATATAGCGCATCGCCCTCACGCCGCGTCCGCTGCGCCGCAACCGCCAATTGACCATACTCTGAAAGGGCGCCGCCATCGGTGAGATCAGCGAGGTTCTCCCGCGCAGTGCGGCCCCCGCGGGTATGTCGCTTAGCCACCGCCTCGGCGCGCGCCGCGTCAGTCGTCTTCGCAAGCCGGTCCTGTAACCCGGCGTAGGGATCGTTTTGCTGGTCACTCATGGAGGTCTGTCATCTGGTTAGAAGGCGGTTCCAGTCAGCTCTAACGAGCTGAAAGGGCTGACTGGTTGACTTCAATCACGGAGTTTTGCAGAATCGCGCGCCTCACAGATTTCCTTATGTGGCTACGTAGCTCAGCTGGTTAGAGCACAGCATTCATAATGCTGGGGTCGGTGGTTCAAGTCCACCCGTAGCTACCATCCTTCCTCGCTTGGTTAGCCTCAAATTCTCATCCCCCTCTCTGGCTCAATTGCCTGCTTCGCGTCGACTAGCAATACTTTCTGGCCACAGTCAGTCAAAACTTTTATGTTGGTTCAATAACCCGACTATCGGGCCTGTCACTTAATCAACGAAGAGCGGCTATCAAGCACAACAGCAAAGGGAGATGACCCATGACCGACTACGACCCCCTCGCCGCTTTAAGCGATATCCATGCAAAGCGGGGGTATCTGCTGCCTCACCACGGCCTGATGGCGATTTCGACGCCCCATCTGCTGGAGCGCTACGACTCACTCTACTCCGCGCTTGCACTTGAGGAGAGACATCTGAGCCGCCACGCCCACGAGTTTGTCTGGCTGGGCGTATTGATCAGTTGCGAGGAGTCCTTGGGTAGTCACCATGTCAAACGTTTCGTGGATGCCGGGGGCGATGCCGCGCATCTTGGCCTCGCCACCGCGATCAGCGCGATGGCTAAAGGCAGCGAGGGCTACCTCTTCGTTGAAGACCACTGGGTGCCGCACCTCCCCGCTGCCAACCCACGCGAACAATATCTCGCCGCGTTTGCTCAGGTGATCGGCCCAGTCGCGCCCGCATTGGCGCACATGACGGCCTGTGCGGTGCATACCTGTTCAGGTAACTGGCGCGCGCTCAAGTGGCAAATTGAGGCAGCGTATCAGGCCGGGGTGAACGAATTGGAATTGGCCGAAGCGCTCTCGCTCGCCATGTTCCCGGGCAGCGTGCCTTACTATGTGCGTGCCGCAGAGGTCTGGCGACAGCTGATCGTTAAAGGCGCCGTGCCGGCAAGCGATCTATTCAAACAGTGGGCGGAGATCAGCGGTCAGGGCGGTTACGATGAAGCGTCTGGGGTGAAAGGGTGAACAACCCCAACCTTCCGCCTATAATTTGTTGAAACCAAAAATTTAGAGTAGTCATTATGTCTCGAGTCGTTGTTGCAGGAATCGTTGAGTTTCCACCTGAAGTTCGCGATGAGGCGCTGATAAAAGGCAAGGAACTCATTGAGGGCGCGTATACCGAGAAGGGGTGCATTCATTACCTCTGGACCGCTGACCTCAATCATCCCGGTCGCGTGGTGGTTTATGAAGAGTGGGAAAGCGGAGCTGACTTGGAGGCCCACCTGAAGGGTGAGTGGTACCGCAACATGTTTGGGCACCTCGCGCAGTACAACATACTCAACGCGGAGACCAACAAGTTCCGGGTGGAGATTAAAGAGCCGGTCTACGGGGAAGACGGCATCGCAACTGGATTCTTTTCAGATGAGACCGGGGGTTAAGCCCTTCCAATTTAAAGGCGCCTAAATGCGCGGGGCAAGAGCGCACGGAGTAGATTGAACCGGCCTACACGGACTGTTACTGAGACAGGCCCCTGCGAAGATCGACGCGGGCTGCGAACCTTACTGACTCTTCCAGGATTGAATTTTTCGATAGATCGTTGAGGGCGCCACCTGCAATTGCTTGGCGGCCCGATTCACGCTCCCATCGCAGGCCGCGATCGCCGCTTCGATGGCTTTTTTCTCGGTAATCCACAAGGGCTCAATCGCGGCATCACTCTCTGAATCCCCAAGACCTGCGGA
>JBJKZJ010000015.1:0-66767 GCA_045560455.1 Luminiphilus sp.
TAGCGGTAGTTGTCATCAAATTCCAGAGGAGGGGACATCCATTCGTTCATGCCCAAATCCAGATCGCTCATGATGATCACGGGCGTCTGCAGCCGTTCGGCGAGATCAAATGCCTCAACCGTCATGCTGAAGCACTCAGCCGGTGTGGCGGGGAAAAACAGCACATGTTTGGTGTCACCGTGCGACGCGTAGGCGGCAGCCAAAATATCTGACTGCTGCGTGCGGGTCGGCATGCCGGTAGACGGCCCGGCGCGCTGGACGTCTACTAGTACAGTGGGGACCTCGGCAAAGTATGCCAGCCCCAGGAATTCGCTCATCAATGAGACACCCGGGCCGCTGGTCGCAGTGAAAGCTCGTGCACCATTCCAGTTAGCGCCAATCACCATGCCCATGGCAGATAGCTCGTCTTCGGCCTGCACGATCGCGTAATTCTTTTTACCCGTGCCCGGGTCGATGCGCAGTCGACGGCAATATTTTTCAAAGGCGTCGACCACCGAGGTTGAAGGCGTGATGGGGTACCACGCCGCGACCGTGGCACCCGCATAGACCGCGCCTAGTGCAGCGGCGGTGTTGCCATCCATCAGAATTTGATCGAACTCCTGAATGTGCTTGGGTGTTTGCTCTCCCGCCTTCAGATGGATCCCGAGCGGGCATTCGAAGTGTGTTGTGGCGTACTGATGCCCCATCTCCAGTGCATGAATATTGGGGGTGATCAGCTTTTCTTTGCCCTTAAATTGCTCGCTGACCAAATCTTTGAGAATCGCGAAATCGATATTCAGCAGTGCCGACAGCGCGCCGACATAGATCACATTTTTAAACAGTTGTCGCTGACGCGAGTCGGTGTACTCGCGCAAGCACATTTCGGTCAGAGGAATACCGAGGTAGTGGATATCGCGGCGCACATGCCGCAGATCAAGCGGCTTGGTTGAGTCATAGAGCATGTAGCCGCCGGGCTCGACCTCACCCACGTCTTTGGCAAAACTCTGTGGGTTGACGCTGACCATCATGTCGATGCCACCGCGCCGGCCCAAATAGCCATCGCGGCTGATCCGGACTTCATACCAGGTAGGTAGTCCTTGAATATTGGAGGGGAAAATATTTCGTGGGCTTACCGGGATCCCCATACGGAATATCGCCTTGGCGAACATGCCATTGGCGCTGGCCGAACCGGTACCGTTGACGTTGGCGAACTTAATGACAAAGTCGTTGATCGATTGCTTGGCTTGCATGCTTATCCCGCCTTGGTCACCGCGTAGAGGAAGCGCTGCATATCCCAAGCGCCGGTAGGGCAGCGCTCGGCGCACAGGCCGCAGTGCAGGCAGACGTTTTCATCCTTCACCATCACCCGCTCGGTTTGGGCCAACCGCTCTGAGACATAAAGATCCTGCGCCTCATTACCGGCTGGCGCACGCAGCGTTCGGCGTAATACCGGCTCTTCGGCGTTGTCGATGAAATTAATGCAGTCCGTGGGACAGATGTCAGTGCACCCATCACACTCAATGCACTTGGCGCCATCGAATACGGTCTGTACGTCGCAATTCAAGCAGCGCTCGGCTTCGCGGTACGCAGTTTCTATATCAAAGCCCAGTTCCACTTCGACCTTGCGGTCTTTCAGTGCCACCGCTTTATCGACGTGAGGGACTTTCTGTCGCAGATCGATCGTGACCAGATTGTCGTAGCTCCACTCATGAACGCCCATTTTCTGGCTGATCAAATTGACGCCCGGCGCAGGTCGCTGCTGGACTGACTTGCCGGAGAGAAAGAGATCAATTGAGACGGCAGCCTGATGGCCATGTGCGACCGCCGTAATGATGTTCTCGGGGCCAAATGCGGCATCGCCCCCAAAAAAGACTTTGGGGTTACTCGACTGGAATGAGGTTTCATTGACCTGCGGCATATCCCACTTACCAAATTCGATGCCCAGATCGCGCTCAATCCAGGGGAAGGCGTTATCCTGACCAATGGCGATCAGTACCTCATCTGCCTCGAAGAAAATTTCTTCTCCAGTGGGGACCAGGCTGCGCTTACCCTCGGCGTCGTAGACCACTTCTACCTGATCGAACTTCATGCCCAGTAATTGGCCGTTCTCATGAACAAACTCTTTGGGCACATGATTGTTAATAATCGGAATGTCTTCCGCCTGAGCGTCTTCAATTTCCCAGGGTGAGGCCTTCATCTTGGCGAACTCAGAGCGTACGACCACCTTGACGTCGTCCCCGCCGAGGCGTCGCGCAGTCCTGCAGCAGTCCATCGCGGTATTACCACCACCAAGGACCAGAACGCGCTTGCCAATTTTATGAATATGCTCAAAAGCGACCGAGCCTAACCACTCGATGCCGATATGAATGTGCTTGTCGCAGGCGTCTCTGCCCGGCAGATCGAGATTGCTGCCGCGTGGGGCGCCGGTACCGACAAAGACGGCATCATAGCCCTTATCCAAAACGCCTTTCAGGCTGTCCACATAGGTGTTGAATCGCGTATGGATCCCCATATCGAGGATGTAGTCGACCTCTTCGTCGAGGACCGTCGGTGGTAACCGAAACGAGGGAATCTGACTGCGCATAAAGCCGCCGCCCGCCGGTTGGTCATCGTAAAGGTCTAGCTGGTAGCCTAGCGGGGCGAGGTCTCTGGCGACAGTTAGCGAGGCCGGCCCGCCGCCAATCAGCGCCACTCGTTTGCCATTCTTGCGGCTCGGAATCTTGGGTAGTCGGTCGAGTATCGAGGCTTTGTTATCCGCTGCGACGCGTTTCAAGCGACAGATAGCGACCGGTTCCTCTTCGACTCTGCCGCGCCGGCAGGCGGGTTCACAGGGTCGATCGCAGGTGCGCCCCAGAATCCCCGGAAATACGTTTGATTCCCAATTGACCATGTACGCATCGTCGTAGCGTTCTTGGGCAATGAGCCGAATGTATTCAGGGACGGGTGTATGCGCCGGGCAGGCGTATTGGCAATCGACGACCTTATGGAAATACTCCGGGTCTCGGATATCAGTTGGTTTCACTACGTTCACTTCGCACGATCACTGATCATGCCCCCCAAGTGATAAGTAATTTTGTTTGTTTTATTTCTGAATCTATTGTGTCACCGATTCTCACGGATCGGTAGCTTTACTGCGTAAATTTGCCCTATCTATCTCATCTATGGGGGCGGGGACGCCCCTTCTATCGTTTTCCAGCCTTTGCGAGACCCTGACTCAGGGGCGATACCAGATCGGGGAGGAGTAGGCGCGATCCTGAACAGTTCGCGGCGCGTCCTTAAAATCAAGACCGAAGGCTTTGCGGTCGTGCTCGGTCCAGCGAGGCCGGGGTATCTCGATGGCCCGTGCGTAGTAGAACGCAGCCTGCTTGGCATCAAAGTCGGGGTCAGTCCATTGCGCGCTCAGTTGCACCGCGCCGATGGTGTTGGTGAAGGTGACATTCTCCAGGTCGACGGTGCTCCCCACGGGCTCTGGCAGTCCCGTCTCGGGGTCGACGCCTCGGTCATCCGAGAGCGCCACGTAGAAAATCTGCTCGTGGGTCTCGCCCTGCTCGTCGATCCACCCCTTGATGATTTGAACCTGGTCGAGGTTGGCGGCGTCAGGGTCTTTCATGGCTTGCACCATAAAGGTGGGCGCACCACCTGACTCGGGCGTCAACTCGCCGCCCATGGGCACGCCGTGGCGATAACCGATGGTCTCAAAGTAGGGGCTGTGCACGCTGTTGGGCGCGTAATCCCAGCCACCGAAAAAGCGCAGCACTATCCGCGAGCCGGTTGTCGCGTAGACCTCGCGGCGCTTCATGCTCGCAAAGAGATCCTCGCGGGTGTTTTGTGGAGCCCATACGGCAGCCAATCCAGAGGCGCCCAACTCCCAGTCGGCATTGAGCCCCGCCATACGAGAGTCTGGGGTGCGGATGCCGGGCTCTGAGTTGGCAAACTTGCCGAAGAAATTGTCCTCTTCAGCAGTAGCAAGGGAGGTGTGGTCGTCAGTGCTGCCAATCATGCCAAACGCGTAGGGGTTGGCGCCCGCGGTTTTCTCGAGCGCAAGACCGCGTCGCAGTGCGGAGCGTCCATAAGAGCCAGGGTACATGTCGGGCGTGGTTTTGGTCGAATAGGAAATGTTGTACTCATCCCAGCGCTCGAAGTCGGCAAACGGATCATCGGGCGAGAGGGTGGGATGGGTTTCGCTGTCGCCTTTGAGCTGCGTCACTTCTGCGATCGGCTCCCAGCGCATGCGCCGCTCCGCATAGTCGCTGTTAATCGTATCGCCATCCAGGGTGACGGTGTCCCACATTAAGCCGTTGCTGAGATTGCCGTTGTGAGGAATCGAGAGCGCTTCGCCGCCTGTCGTTTGTTCGTAGTTCAAAAGCGCTGCCCACAGATCCTCGGGATCGCTTGATGATTGCGCAGAGTAGGGCAGCCACCCGGTCACGACGTCGGCGCTATCTTTCAGAATGACGCAGCGGTGGAGGTTGTTGCCGTCGCGCATGGCCGTCCACTCGTAACCTGTGAAGGCCGTAAAGATGCCGGGGCTGTTGAATTCATCTGCGGTGCGCGCCACGTCGGCCCAAATAGCGCTCTTCAGCTCTGAGGGGTATCTGTCTCTCTCCGGGTTTGGGTCGTTGATACTTAGGACGAACTCAAGAATGGGGTTAGTGTTACCCACCTCAATGGGGCCCTGTTCCATGGTTTCCTTGGTGATGCTCTCTCCGTACTTTTCCTTCCACGCTCGCCCCAGTGAGGTTGCCATTAATCTCGGGTCCTGGAGATTGAACATGCGGTATATCCCCATAAATTCGGCGTGATCGGTGACCGCCAAGAAGTCGAGGGGGCGCTTCAAGCGAGCGGGCAGGCCGTTAGAGGCCATGACTTGCTCGCCTCGCGCAAATCGATAGGCGTCAGCACTGGTGAGCAAAAGATTACCCATCGATTGGGCATCCGCTGAGATATTCGAGTGCAGGTGAAGATCGCCGAAGAACACCTGTTTGGGGTAGTCGGTCCCTACGCCCGTGGAATAGGCCTTGGTGTTGGCATGACTGTTGAGTTGTGTCACGGCGGCGGCCGCTGCGAGTGCAGCAGCAAGGACTCTCAGGCGAGGCATAGTCTTACTCTTATTGTGTTTATTGGTGCGCCAACTATAGCGGCTGCGCCGGCGAAGTCATCCCCGAAAAAATCGCAGGCAAATTCCCGATTTGATCGGAGGGTGTGTATAATCCGCGGCCTCGGCGGGGACCCCTGCCAGCACTCGTCTTTAGACGTTGCCCCCCGGCTCGGTGGCAGAGTGGTTATGCAGCGGATTGCAAATCCGTCTACGCCGGTTCGATTCCGACCCGAGCCTCCAATATTTGGGGCAATATCCCAGCAATATCAATGGCTAAGTCGTTATTCGATACGCCTACTCCCCAAGTGACTCCCCAACATTCGGATTCAAGAGCCTCGGTTTGGGGCGCAGTAGTCCCGTGCTTAATGAGAGGCTAGCAGTGGGAGTCGCATCAGTAAGAAAACACCTGTTCGCCCTCGTCCGAGAGTGTGATATTGCGAAAGCTTGCAGACGCGTCCTGTTTGGCGAACAGATTGTTCGCTATCAGCCAAATACCCACAATCTTTTTTGGAGGGTCTCCCGCCACCGCTTCAGCGTAATCATGTAAGACGTTTCTGCTATGCGACTGCCATTTACCCAAACCATCAGAGCCACTGTCGAGAACATAATGAGTCTCTCTCTCATTCCACCAAGGCAGTGGACACGTAAAACTTGTGCCCCTTGCTAAAAATTTGCTCCACATCCAAGTCAAATCCTGACCATTGTCAAATTCCAATGCGATACTCAGATAGTCATGGCCCGCTACCGACGTCTCTGGAGCCACCGCTGGAAGTGAGTGGTAAAGCCAGTCGAAAGAAAATAGCGTACTTTCAGAGAGCTCTATGTTAACGGGCATTTTGATGATGCCAACGTCGTCCGCCAGCTTCGCGTGAATAAAGTATTCGTTGTTAACAACGCGACCACTCCAAACTTCTGATTCACCAAGCACAGTTAGGTATTCGAAGCCTTTAGGCGGTTTGTCTTCAGAGCCGTCGAGAGTCTGAATCAGATTCCTATCAACTTCACTTTGCCGCATACGATGCGACGCACCTGATTGCCGTATGTCTAAAGCGAAGGACACTGCGATTTCAGGCGCCTCAAGGATCTCCTGTGGAAAAGTGCCCTGTTTGTCAAACCAGTAAAAGCTTGGTGGGCGGATGGCTATCTCAAGCTCGCCACTTGCCTCGCTCACCGCAAATAGATCGTCACTCGGAAAGTTTCTTGCCGTTCCACCTTCACTCACTCGATACCAAAGGACGTGTCGAGGCGCCAGAATAAGACCTTCTGCATCCCAAGTGCCCCTCGCGTCAACTTCAAATGGATCACCGGCCTCCAATAAGATGCCGGTTTTGATCCAGCCTGCGAGAGCATTTCTGAGCTCCAACTTCGTAATTTGAGGAGGTTCGCCTGCCATTGCGGCCGAATAGCTCATCGAAGACATACCTAAGCATGAGCTAAGCAGCACCCAGAAAGCGGCTCGGCTCGGAGAGAACTTATGCATCTGCACTAACTTTCTCTTCTGCATGCATTCTCTCTCTCAACAAAGCAAATAGCCACCTTCGTCTCTGGTGTCATGTTAGAGAAACTAGGGTTCGGAGGCCTGCATGCCGTTTTGATAGTCACCGCCCAGATGCACCAGAAATTGCAATCATTTGAACCTAAATCCATCCGGACCCTACCAATGCTAGGGTAAATCATCCGCAACGGCCTTGATGTCAAAGGCACCATTAAGGAGCGGTGATTGACGAAACAACCCTGTCATAGAACAGATCAAATGCATAAGCATAGTCTGCATCTTCTCTGATATTCCATCCGGTGAAGACGGCTATTAGATCGAGCTCAGGGACAATCAAAGGAAACTGTCCTCCCCAACCCCAGCCACCGTACATTTTGGGTTCCGATTCAGTTTTGTGACGGTAGACCCACCATTGATATCCATAGCCCAACCCATCAGGCTGATCAGGATATACTGGAATCCATGAATTGCTCGAACGAGTAACCCAGTCCGCCGGGATGATCTGCTTGCCCTGCCATTGTCCGTTTTGCGCAAACAACCAGGCGAAACGCGCCAAATCTGGTGCACTAAGAAATAGACCGTGGCTTGCGTTGGCATGACCTTCGGGGGCGCTATTCCAGTGGTAGTCGTGGATGCCGATGGGATCAAAAAGGTGTTGTTTGGCATAGGCATCGGTTGGCACACCAGTCGCTGTTGCAAGTATCTCTGATAACGCCTGACTTGCGGCGCTGTTGTAATCGAAAAACGTGCCTTGCTCCATCGTCATGGGTTTAGACAGAAGATATCCCACCCAGTCATCCATCGCTTCCGCGGCTGTCGCATCATTTTCGAGACTGAAATAAGAGACGTCCTCTTCCCAATCGATCCCAGCTGTCATGGTCAACACGTGCTCCAGAAGGACGTCCTTCACGGCGGCGTCCGCAAAATGTCGATGTGGCAGCAACTCACCCAATGTCGACTCTGTACCCGGCAACTCCCCGCGCGCAATTGCAATACCGATGAGCGCCGACATCACGCTTTTGGATACCGACTGTAAGCTGTGTAGATCGGTGGCGCCGTAGAATGGGTAGGCTTCAACGTTGAAGTAGTCCCATGGAGGGGGGCTGGGATATGTAAGGCCTTTGTGCTGCTCGGCGTACTCCCAACGATATTCCTGATCAAAAACCACCCGCCCATGCCGAATGATGATCATGGAATCAATGTTCCCGTACTGACCCGCGCGAATCTCCGCATCCAGCAAGTTAAGCGCCTTTGGATCTAGTCCCTGCGACTCAGGATCTGCACGCACCCATTGTGTCTCGGGCCACACGGGATCGGCAACGCTAAGCTGGGACAATAAGAACCCCGCCAGAAGCATCTTAGGAGGCCCAATGAGTGGCCTTAGATAACAGCGCAACTGTCGCAACAATTGCCGTATGGCGGTTAAACGCTCAGTCGTTTCCAACATCACTTCCCTAGAGTCAGATTGCCGTTTACGAAACCCGACTTAAGTTTCCATGCCCCATCCCTATTCACTAATAAGTAGATTACATCGCTTGTGCTAATCACGGCGTCTGTTGAGTCATAGCGCGAGAAATTGATATTTACCATTGCGGTCATACCATCTTCATAGACCAATTCATTTTGATGAATACGAGAGTAAGCCCAACCTGAACTCTCAAGACCCGAAAAATCAACGGCATCACTATATTTGTTCCACTTACTAATCTTTCCACCATTGATAAGCGTGAATGGCTGGCCAGAAGCGTTATTCAACGAATCAATATCTTTTGCGTTGAAGTACTCGAAGTACTTTTTAATCGCTACCTGAGGTGCAGATAGGTCAAAAGAGTTCGCGCTCAGCGAGACTAGCAAGAGGATCAGACTAAGAGGCTTCATGGCTACACACCTTTGCGTGTCAAGCCCCCAGCTTACCAAATGTTGTATTCGTTAGTTATTTAGGGGAGTCTAGTATCAATTTTTCACATCGTTCGATTCCGACCCAAGCCTCCAATACTCCAGACGACATTCTAGGTATTTCAGTCTGTAAGCCGCTCTTGGGTGCGTGCGTCCCGCAGAGGATTTCGCCCACTTCGTGTTGAGACGCCTCGATCTAAGGGGGTTATTCGTTTCTAGATTACTCGTCGGGGAGCTTCTTCATCACCTCGAACAGCGCATCCATGATATCTGTCACGTCACCCGCTAGTTCCTCGCGTTCCGCCACTGGAGCATTGCCGAAGTCAATGGCGCCCTGAAGCTTCCGTAACATACTCATCACTTCTTGAAGTTCAGCTTTCATAATGACGGCCAGTTGTGACGATTGAGTGGGCGACTATATCAGGGGGAGAGAGGGTAACTAACCCTGTTATTCCGGTAGCGGCCGGCCAGACATTTAGGGAGGTGATTTGGTCTCTGGCACTCACACCACTATTATCCGCTGGGTATGAGTCTCCCGGGAGCCTGACGGATGGAAAGGATCTTGATTGGTTTCATCGCCTTAGTCTTGCTGTTGATGGCCGTTTTGCCGGTTTTTGGGTTTAACCTGATCCTGGTCTTGGGACCTGCTGCTGTTGAGCCATTTGACCCGTCAGTTGAACCTATCTACTTATTCGTTGGCCGCTCGGCTGGCTTGGCGACCGCAGCTTTTTTTGCGGTAAATTTCTTGCGCCATAGGCGACCGCTAACAGCTGCTGCGCCTCTCCTTGTGTATGCAAACTTCACACTGATCTTCGGACTTGCATACCTAGTGCAGACCTCTTCTTTTCAATTGATTCAATTGTGGCCAGCACCCATTTTTATTCTGTTGAGCGTTTTTCTTTTTAAGCAGAACCAGAGAGAGTCAGCGAAAATCTTCAGCAAGGATTGGTGAGTGCCCCAAGCGCAGTCAGCCAGAGCACTGTTTGGTTCAGCAAAAAAGTATCCGGCGACTCTCATTCCACCGATATCTGACGCGCTCGCCAAAACCATTTCCACCTCATTCAGCAGTAACGACCGCTGCTTGCTGTAAATCATCAGGCCACTGGCCAAATGCGATGCCAGTGAACAGGAACAGTACCGCCACCACGGCTAAGGTTATGTACTTTGGATTGTTCATCATTCGCCCCCCAATGACGCCGGTCGACGCGCTGGCCTCATTTCCTCCAGCAGCTTTTTCGCTGATCGTCGATCCCCGTGTATGAGGTGTTTGACCAACGCCGATTTGCGAAGTTCCCCCATTTGCGGCCAAAGGTACTCCATGATTTCTGCCTCGATAACGCTTTTTTGCATGTCTGAGCCCTCCTCATTAGTGGCGCCTTCCTTGGCAGGAGTGATCGGTCCTTGATGGCGATATCATCGGGGGAAAGCGGGCTAATTGATTGTTCGATCACGCCAGAGCTTTGGCCCGATGTGCCACGGCACGGTGCGCTATTTGCTTACAGAGACGCCAGCTTCTTTTTTTGCAGGTAAATGATTTCAGGGATCCCCAGTAGGTTGAACATGAGAAAGAACAAGAACCATTTTTTCTCATTGCGCTGCGATGCCAGCCAGCAGGCGTGGTAAGTCCAGTAGAGTTCCCACAGGGCTAGCAAAATGATCAATGTAATCATCACCTGATGTTCTCTTCTTTTGGATCCCTATCGAGCATTAGGCACGCGCTGGCGTTGAGGATTGCTGCGGGGCCCGCTGACAACCCGCGCAGGTGTAGATCCGTCGGGAGTTGGCGGTGGAGCGCTCAATCTTCGTTTTACAGACCCGACAGGATTTGCCGGCGCGACTGAATACAAAAAACCGGGCTTTACCGTAGGTGAGGCCCTGCTTTTTTAATGTTTTGTATTGGCGTTCAGGAATGGTGACGCCGTTCAGCGCATAGCTGCGCTGACTGATCTCCAGCGTGGCGCGGGCGAGCTTGCCGATCTGGCCCCGGCTGAGTTCCCGTGCTTTTTGCGCGGGATGAATCCCGGCGACGAATAAGATTTCGCTGCGCAGGTAGTTACCCAGCCCGGCGAGAAAGGCTTGATCAAGGTACACGGAGTTCAGCGCCCTTCCTGCAAAAGCGCTGCTTTGCAGTCGATCGGCAACCGCACGCCAGGTGAGGTCGGGGTTCAGGATGTCGGGCCCCATGCGCTTCAGAAAGGGGTGTTCCTCGATGTCTGCCGTTTTCCAAACGCTGATATCTGAGGCACTGTAAAGCAGGGCACTGTGTTGATCGGTATGGATGGCCAGCCTCAGTTGGCGATTGGTTTTGGGGAATTTCCCGCGTTTCACAACGTGCCATACGCCATAGAGTTGGTTATGTGAGTAGATGGTGTCGCCCGAGTCAAAATGGGTCAGCAGTGCTTTGCCTCGGGTCTCCAGTGCAAGCACTTTGCTGCCACGTAGCGGCTCAGCGAAGCGCTTGAGCGGCTTGAGGCCAAATTCCAGCCTTTCCACAGTTTTATGTCTTAACACGGCCTCAATTTTGTCGGCAGCGCGTCGTATTTCAGGGCCTTCGGGCATATGTGAACGGGTTCACCTTCTTTAGTTGCGCCAGAAATGCTGATGCCGCGGTAATCGCATGGCCCTTATGGTCGTCATACCTTTTACCGATGTTTGGGTATGGAAGACTGCCGTTTGCGGGCTTTTGACTTGCCGCTAACAGTGCGGGCGGATAGAAGACAGTTTAGTCCAAGTGACCACTGAACTGCTCTCCCAGAATGCGCTTTCTTGGCTGTCTGTGTCATTGAGCCTCCCCGCCAAAAGTAACCAGTGTATCAATCTCCGCACAGAGTGGATCAGGGTTTGCAGGTCACCGCAAAAAGCCCGCTCTTTGAATAGACAAGCGCTCCCAATCGCAGGGATTGTGTTGCATTTTTGCAGGTGCATCACCCTCTTGTGCAACGCAGGGCGTGATTAACAGTTTTTGCCCTTTGGTTTACTGTAGCAACGGGAACCCCAAGCTAAGGATAATAACGATGAGATTATTGATACTACTTCTGGCAACTACACTGGCCACTTATGCCGCGGCTGATAATCATGGCGGTCAACCGGCTGTCGGAGAGGGGGCTTTTGTCACTTTGATGGTGCAGGCGAAAGACCCGGATGCTTACATTGAGGTGATGAAACAAAATACTGCCCCTTTTGAGGCACTCGGCTCTTCCGTCGCGGGGGTCTGCGTGACCAAGACGGGCGCTGATTACCCCGGTCAGATGTTCGTCTGGAATGCCTTCGATTCGGTTGAGCAGGCGATGGCAGCCACTGATGCCTATGATCCAATGAGTGCGCCTGCCGAGCTCGCTGCCATGCGGGAGGTGAAGTACAACGCGATCTTCAAGCCGCTCAAACCCTTCAAGCTTGCGCCGGGCTCTGAGCGGCTGTGGCGTCTGAACATCGCACCACAAAATGTCGTGCCGTTTGTCGGCAAGATGACCGAACTTGAGTCCGCGCTGAGAGCGGCAGGGCATAACATGAACGTGGGCGTTTTTCAGCCGTTGGGTGGAGGATCGCATGAAACCATTCACCTCAGAGCCGTGAGCCCTTCATATGGTGAATCAGGCAAGGTTATCGATGAGGCCTTCTCGGGTGCGGCATGGATGAGTATATGGGGCGCGGCGATGGCGCTGGTCGACGAGGTGGTGACCGACAACTTTGAGCGCTGTCAGGTCATTTACACGGCTGATTCCTAATGACTTCATCAGGGGGAGCGGTGGCCCGCTCCTCCTGATTGATCGACTACATTCTCCTTATTTTGTCAGGTCAATGTAGACGCGGTTCACGAATCCCAGTGAAGCTGATTCGGGGCCGTAGATGGAGTCGAAGTCCGCTGTCGGAGCGGCCGCGCTGATTTCTTCGAGGCCCCTGCCCTCGTCAATCATTCCTTGGATGCGTGCCCGCACCGCGCGCAACATGACGAGGTACTGCTCTAACCGCGCAGTGTCGGTTACGGGTCCATGACCGGGGATAACCACCGTATTCTCATCGATTTGTGCCAGTGTTTCCTCGCAAAACCGGATCATACCGTCGATGCCACCACCACTCCCCACGTCGACGAACGGGTAGCCTGAGTTATTAAAAACATCCCCAAGGTGCACAGCGTTGTGTCTTCGAAAAAACACCGCCGTATCGCCATCGGTATGCGCATGAGAAAAGTGGCGTAGCTCAATCTCCCCTCCGTTGAAGTGCAGAGACATCTCGCGCTGATAGGTGAGTTCTGGCAGCGCCGCTTCCGGGTAGGGCGCTTGATGATATTGGGCGATCACCATATTGATGGTGCCGCCGTCGGCCATATCGGATCGGGCCTTATCATGCGAGATGATGGTCACTCCATCCGGGCCCAAGGCGTTGTTGCCGTCAGCATGATCAAAGTGCCAATGGGTATTGACCACGTAATCAATATCACCACTGCCTAGCTCAGCAATCGCGGCTTTTATCTTGTCAGCCAATTCTGGCAGTTGATCATCGACGATCAGGACGCCGTCTGTTCCCACCGACACGGCGATATTGCCCCCCAAACCGAACAGCACATAAAGGCCGTCGGCGATTTTTTCTGTGCGAATCTCGGCCGTCTCGACGTCCCAGCCAAAACCTTCCAGCAGGGCTTCCCGTTCCAGTGCGTTGTGCTCTTCTGGAAGATGCTGATGCGCCAGGGCGGCATTCGTTAATAGAAGCGTTGAGAAAACAAACGTCGCAGCAGCATGAATGGGTATGAGGCAGCTCATAAGCGGATGCTCCAGAAAAGAAAGGTGAGTGTCATTATCGCATTGTGTTTACGTCGTTAATGTCGATGAGAGTGGTTGCGATAGTAGTCGCTGGCACCGATTTATGATTCCGCCACTGCGTTGGCCTATCCATAAGATCATGAAGCGGTCGGTTGGTTTTTGACGTTGTCGATCATGACGCCGACCTCGGGCTTGTATTGGCTGATCTCTTCGCCAGTGAGTCCTTGTAGCTCGTAGGGCAGCACCAGCCAGTCTTCAGTGGTGTGCAGGAAATAATCGGGCGTTCTACCACTCTGATTTTTATTCGGCTTGTAGTAGGGCACGGCAACGCGCACCTCCTTGGGCATGTTCCGCTTACATTTGCGCTCAAGTCTTTGCACTACAGCTTCAATGTTGTAGCCCGAGCTCAACACATCGTCAACGATCAGAAGCTTGTCTTCTCTATCAAGATTTTCAAACAGGTACTGCAGGCCATGAACCCGGATGCGCTCGGGATTGTCGATCAGTTCCCCGTAACTGGGTTGCCCCCGATAGGAGGTGCGGATGGCGATATGGTCGGTTTTCACGCCGAGATACTGTAAACACTCCTGAACGTAGATGCCCACCGTGGAGCCGCCGCGCCAAATGCCTACAATAAAATCTGGGCGGAAGCCGCTGTCAAAGATCTCCACCGCAAGGCGGAACCCTTCCTCCAGCAGTTCCTCCTCTTCAATAAATCGCTTTTTCACGTTAACGTCGCGGTCAATCACTGAGCTTCCTGAGACGGTGACTATACCCTCTCTTTGACGAGAACTTCGAGACGATGAGCGAAAAACAATACCTCTCTGCTGATGAGTTGCTGATACATTCGTTTCAGCTCGCGGAGCGCGTTTTGGTGAGCGGCTTTGAACCTTCCATGATCATTGCTATCTGGCGGGGCGGGGTTCCCATCGGCATCGCGGTGCAGGAGTTTCTCGCTTTTTGTGGTGTGGAGACTGACCACATCGCCATTCGAACCTCGTCTTATGATGCGGGGATTGATCAGCGTCTGGGCGGCATACGAGTGCATGGCCTCAACTATCTGGTTAAAAATGTCACCGCCGAGGACCGGCTGTTGATTGTTGATGACGTGTTTGATACGGGTCGCACCGTCGATGCCGTGATCGGCCGCCTCAGCGAGCTGGCCAGGCGCAACACTCCCGCCGATATCCGTGTGGCGGTCCCCTATTACAAGCCCAACCGCCGCGAAGTTGATCGTATCCCTGATTATTTTCTCGAAGAGACGGATGCTTGGCTCATGTACCCCCATTCTCTGGAGGGTTTGACCGTTGACGAAATTCGTCATCACCGACCGGCGCTTTACGACATCATTAAGGATCGCATCCCCGCCGGAGCACTGTCCTGACAAAGCGTCCGTCGCTGGTTGCCGGTGAAGCACGCGGCGAGCGGCAAGCTGTGTCGCACTGCTCCCTCAGGCTGAGATAACCGGCTAAGACAGCCCAAACCTTGCGGTGAAAATGAGCGCCATCACCCAAGCGGCTGCGGTCACATCGGTAGATCGGCCTGCGATCACCTTGAGAATGACATAGCTCAGGAAACCCGCCGCTATACCGTTGGCGATAGAAAAGGAAAGCGGCACCATGATGATGGTGAGCAGAGCGGGCAGTAACTCCGTTGGATCAGACCAGCTGAGGTGCTGCATGCCCGACATCATGAGTAGCGCGACATAGATCAGGGCACCGGCGGTCGCGAAGGGCGGGATCATGCTGGCCAGCGGCGCGAAAAAAATCATGGCGAGGAACAAAACGCCGACCGCACAGGCTGTCAGGCCTGTTTTGCCGCCCGCTGCCACGCCTGCAGCGCTCTCGACATAGGAAGTCACGGGCGCACATCCAACGAGAGCGCCCGCCACGCTGCTCGTGCTGTCGGCGTGGAGCGCACGATCGAGATGCTTAATGTCACCTTTCTCATTGACGAGCCCGGCTTGAGTGGCGACGCCGACTAGTGTGCCGGCCGTGTCAAAGAGATTCACAAACAGGATTGACGCGATGGCGCTGATCATTGCGACGTCAAAAGCGGCTGCGATATCAAGTTGCCCAAGTACTGGAGCGACTGACGGTGGTATCGAGACGATGCCCTGATACTGCACCGCGCCGATACTGAGACCCACGCCGGTGACCAAGAGAATGCCGATGAGAATGGCGCCGGGGAATTGCCTGGTCGCCAATCCAGTAATGGCCAGAAAGCCGAGCCCAGCGAGTAGCGTCTCAGTGGCTTGGAAGTTTCCCAAAGAGAGCAGCGTGGCGGGGTGATCAATAATGATCCCCCCATTCTTAAGGCCGATCATGCCGACAAACAATCCGATACCGGCGCCCATTGCAATGCGGAGATTCCACGGGATGCTGACCAGCATCCATTCGCGCAGTCGAGTAATAGTGAGTATCACGAACAAAATACCTGCGATAAACACAGCTCCCAATGCTGTCTGCCAGGGATATCCCAACTCCCCCACAATGGTGTAGGTGAAGAAGGCGTTCAGACCCATCCCGGGTGCGAGGCCGACGGGCCAGTTGGCGTACAGACCCATCATGAAACAAGCGAGCGCGGCTGCAAGGCAGGTGGCGACGAAGCTCGCACCTTGCTCCATCCCCGCGGAGGCCATCATTTGAGGGTTCACGAAGACGATGTAGGCCATCGCCATAAAGGTGGTCAGGCCCGCACTCAGCTCAATGCCGACGGTGGTATTTGATTCAGCTAGCTTGAAGAATTTTTTCACTGCGGCTTCCCCGGTGTGCGTTCTTATTTAGCAGAAGCGGGCCAAGGCCCGCGTCTGTGGGGTTCTCACTGAGTGAGTTGTTTAGAAGTCGATCCCAACGCGTGCCATTAATTGACGGGGCGGTATGAATTGGTCCCCCGTTGCACCGACACCGAAGACATCGGTAAACCGTGCGTTGATGCCGTCTTCATCAGTCAGATTTTTTGCGATCAGTTCGACGCGCCAGTTTGCGTCACTCGGCGCGAAGCGGAGCACCACATCGATCGTGTCATAACTGTCCACCTCGTCGGTGGTCGGGTTGTTGAAGATGCGGTGTCGGAAGTCGCCCCGATGGGTGTAGCTCAGGGTGCCTTCTATATCGCCCCAGCCACCCATAGTGTGGCTGTATGTCAGCGCCAGATTGGCCGTAAAACCCGGGGTTTTCGCTAACTCGTTGCCTCTCACATCAGCAATCTGGCCGGCCCGCGCAATTTCGACTTCGGGGCTAAATAGGCTCAAACCTTGCGCTAGCAAGGCATTGGTGGCCGCTTCAGATTCCACGTTATCAAGTGCGAGGTGACTGGAGGTGATCTCCGTGTCCAGCCAGGCCAGCCGTGCATCGAAGATCAGTGAATCAGTCAAAAATGCGCCCAGCTCGAGCTCCGCTCCCATAATTTCTGACTCGGGGATGTTGCCCACGCCGCCCTGGAATACCTCGGGGTCAGTCGCCTGATATTGAAGATTGTCATAGGTGTAGAAAAACGCCGCGCCGTTAAGCCTGATCCTGCCGTCGGCCAAGTCGGTCTTGAGGCCTACCTCGTATGCGTCGATCGTCTCCTCTTCAAAAACCGGCAGTACGACGATCGGCGACACCACGTCCTCTCGCCCAAAAGTCAAATTGGATCCGCCCGGTTTAAAGCCGCGGGTATAGGATGCGTAAGCCATCGTGGCGTCACCCAGATCAACCTCTACAGCAAGACGCCCGGTGACTTTCTCGCTCTCGATCTCGAGGATCTCAGTGCCTTCCCGGCCATAAAAGTTGGTGACCGCACTGGACACCTCATCCTCGGTGTATCGCAGGCCGGCGATCATCCGCACACTGTCGGTGAACGACCAGGTGCCCTGACCGTAAAGAGAGAGGGACTCCCGCTCTGGCTTGGAATCTGAGATGAACCCTACATCGCCCTGGTAGGCGTAAATATCATCAAGGGTGAAGGGGTCGAAGACGCCATCAAAGCCAAAGTCGAGTCGTTCCAGAATACTGATGTCCACCTCTGTATCGAGATAAAAGACGCCCGCGACCCAATCAAGTCGGCCAAAAGCCGGTTCGTTAGAAATCAGGTTGAATTCCTGCGTGGTGGTTTTTTGCTCATTGGTCTCGGGGTCAAAGTAGCTCTGCAACAGGAAAAACGGCGGCAGCGTCCTGTAGTCATGTCTGTCGTTATCGCGCTGGATGGCAATGTCATCGTTTTGGTAGCTGGTCAAAGATTTAAGCGTCACACCGCCGAAGTCCCACTCGAGCGTCATGCTGAAGAGCTGTGATTCGAGCTCGTAGCTGGAGAGGGAATCCTGAGCGAGGAAACGCGCCCCTGGGGTCGGATCGTAAATGCCTTTCTGCGCCTGCCCATTCACGTCCTCGTCAAAGATTTGCGCCGTCAGGGTTGCCGAAAAGGCATCACTGGGTTGAAACAATAGCTTGGCTCTGGCGGAGAAGCTGTCTGCATCGTCCAGATCCTGGCCATTGGCAACGTTATCCGTGAATCCGTCGTGTTTGTGGCTCATGACAGACACCCGCGCAGCGATCGTGTCGGTCATAGGGATGTTGAGAGCCGCACGTGCCTTCACCAGGCTGTACTCCCCCAGCGTGAGGTCGGCGGTGCCATAAAACTCATCAAAGGTGGGCGCTTTGGTAATCACGTTGATGCCGCCACCGGTTGAGTTTTGGCCAAAAAGCGTTCCCTGCGGGCCCCGCAGTACCTCGATGCGCTCCAAATCCAAAAAATCGGTCTGTAGTGCAAAGGGTGAAGCAACGTAGACACCATCCAAGTGATAGGAGACCGAGGGATTGGCGATGGCGTTCTGATTTGCCTCATTTCCAATGCCTCTGATGGTGATTACCGTTTTGAACCCTTCGTTTTTTGCTACGTTCACGCCCGGCGCGATGGCGCTCAGGTCGACGAATGAGTTCAGCTGTCGATTTTCAACGTCTTCTGCGGAGAGGGCTGTGACTGCCTGTGAGAGATTTTGAAGGCTCTCGGTACGCTTCTCTGCCGTCACCAGCACCTCCTCGAAAACGGGTGCCTCCTGGCCCCAGACTAGCGCCGGACTGGTTGCGACGCTGGTTGCGATGAAGGTGCCGATAACGATGGGAAGAAAACGTTGGTTTTTCAAAGGGAAACTCCTAGCTTTGTATTGGTGCTTTGCGCTCTCATGACGCAATCGGTATGCCAATAGCAGAAATACAATGCAGTGGCAGAGCGATACGGCGGTTATGTTTACGGGGCCTGAGAGCGATCCGATGAACAGGGCGGCGGGGTGCACTGAAAGAGTACCAGTCGCGTGCCAAACCGGTGCGTTTTTTCTCTTACCTTGGCGGATGACTCTAACGAATCATGAGATGAATAGCCCGCTCTTTTTTGTCTGGGAGCCTCCGGCGACATCGCGCTTGCGCTTTTTGACGAGTGAATCCCAGACGAATGTCACAAATCTGGTTTGAGGAAACTTTTTTCAAATTTTTTAAAAAAAGTGTTGACGTCTTTTTGTGGTTTGGTAATATTACCAATGCCGACGGGGACCGACGAGTGACCAACTGCAGACGGGAGCGAGGGGGAAACCGGAGGAAGAGTGCTCAGGTAGAAAAGCGTAGCGGAGAGCCGGCACCAATAGCAGTTCGCTACCCACCGAGGGTGAAGGGATACCATCCGAGGGGCCAGACGGAATCCCGGTCTGGACGCCTGAGAGGCTCGATTAAAAAAACAGAGGGCGACCTCTGTTTTTTTTTGCCCGCGCGGAATGTCTCCAAAGAATCTGGCGCTACGTGCGCGCTATCCTCCTAGCTCAGCGACAAAATCGTCTTTCAGCGTTCTTGCGCACATCAGAAAGCACACCGAAGCGCTCAGGAAAATACTCGCTGTCACCGCCATGGCATATTTGAGTCCCGCAGAATTGGCCGCTCGGCAGAGCAACTCGTCGCTGTACGCGCGCGCGACGTCTCCGCTCTTGCAGGCCTCCGGGGAGAGCCATGTACTCGGCTCTAATGCCATCAATTGCTGCTGCATAAAAAAGTCGCTCATAAAGCCAACAAAGTAGGGGCCGACCCCATTGCCTATCAATGAGACCAGTATCAGCAACACAGCGACTGCGGTGGCCCGCGATCGATTGCTGACGACTCCCTGGCCGATATTGTACTGCGCACCCAGATAGCTATAGTGGCAGACCGCACCAATGCCCCAGAGCACGAAAACCCATGTCAGATCCTCGGCGAAAAAGGCGGCCGCGTAGGCAGGCACTGCCATGGCGATACCCAGAGCCGGCACCCAGGCCATCGCAGTAGGGAAGCGCGCAGTCGCGCGCTCTGTGATATAGCCACCGAGGAAGGTGCCAACTGCCGCCAACAAAGACAGCGGCGCGCCGAATTGCAGAGCAGCTTCCCTCACGCTCAGCCCATGCTCGCGCTGTAAAAAAGGGGCCTGAAAACTGATGAGTCCGTATCCCACGAAGGCCACCAGTGACGCCGCAATCGCCATCCACCAAAACGATGGCTTTTGTCTCAGTTCTGCAAAGGTCTCCCGCCAGTCAGGGACGGTATCTGCACTTTGCGAGGGAGGATCGGAGTAGCCCCGCGGTGGTTCCTTAATACTTGCCCACACCAGCATCGCCACCAGCACGCCCGGTAGGCCTACGACGACAAAAGCGATTCGCCAACCCTCGATATTTGCCCAATCAAGGTGTTCCAGCAGCCACCCGAAACCGATTCCTGTGACCCAGTTGCCCACGTCAGAACCCTGCATTTGCGCAATGGGGCCGCCGAACAGGTTCGCCAGCACGCTACCCAAGGTGACCCCCATGGAATAAATCCCTAGCGCGGTAGCGCGTTTGCGAGCAATGAAGTAGTCACCAATCAGGGAATTTGCTGGTGGGGTGCAACCCGCTTCGCCGATGGCCACGCCGATTCGGAAGAGGAGGAGCGAGAAGAAGCCCACCGCAACCCCACACAAAGCCGTCATGATTGACCACAGCACAATGCACAGACTGATGATGTGCACGCGGTTGGAACGGTCCGCCCACAATGCAATAGGTAATCCCATGATGGCGTAGAAAATAGCGAAGGGCGGCCCGTACAGCAAACCCCACTGCGCATCAGTGAGTTGGAAAGACTCTATGATCGGCTGCGCGACAACCGCGATCAGCGTACGGTCGATAAAATTCAGCGTATAGACCAGCATCAGTAAGAGCAGCACATAGTGCCGATAAGACGCGGAGCCATAGCCTGTTAGATGCCCGGCGGTAGATTCAGTCACTGTTGATCGCATGCTGCGTGTCCTGCGGTGGCGGGGGGAGTTTAGCAGTCAGCGGGCGCTAATAGGGCGCGGCTAGAGATCCACGGAGACCGCATTGCCGCGGGAAAAACGCACGAGCGGTGCGGCCTGCTTCAACTGGGCGTCGCGAGTGAGTTGCAGACGCTCCTCCACAATGTCGATTGCCCACCGGGTCACGGCGGGTAAGTCCAACTCCCGAGCCTCGGCGAAAGTGAGCCAGTGGATCTCGTTCAGCTCACCACTGGCCCGAGCAACGTGTTCGGGGTCGCTATGAATGAATTCGTCATGAATCATAAAGAAGCGTGTGTCGAAGCGTCGGGTTCGATAGGCCGGCGTGATCGCCCGGGCAATAAAATCCATGGACTCCAGCGGGGGTTCGACGTCGTGCCGAAAATATTGAAGCCATATCGGGTGACGGGTAGCACATCGCGCTGCGGTCTCTCGACCGATGATCAGGCCTGTCTCCTCAAATGTCTCTCTGATGGCCGCCAGCGCGAGTCCGCGCAGCTTGCGGTCCGTCACCTCTTTTCGGGTGGCTTTTTGGAGTCGCGCTAAAACCGCTGGGTGCAGCTCGCCCCGAACCTGCAGTCGCTGATCAACGACGTCGAGCCTTCCCCCGGGGAACACAAATTTGTTGGGCATGAAGCGGTGAGAGGATGCGCGTTTGCCCATCAATATTCGGGGATGGGTGCCACCCCTCACGACAATCAGCGTTGCCGCGTCCTTTGGTCGAGCTAATGGCGTATTACTGTCGCGATACTCCCCGGGGCCTGTTGGGATGGTGCCATATCGATGTTTCACAATGAAGTCAGGAGGGTGCGCCGACCAGCTTGTTGTGCTGGGTCAGCTGCGAGATGGGATTGGTGGCCAATAAAGGCGAGGCCGGCGGCCTCGCGTGGACGAGATCTTGGCATAACACAGGGATGAGACTAACGCGCCTGCGCGCGAGTCATCGAGTTGCCCTGCAGATGCTTAGGACGCTGGTCATCGCGACATGGCCAGAGTTGAGGCCTCTTGCTCGCAACGCTCGGCGTCGGGCGGTGTTGCTTGCTCCGAGGCCAGCTCTGTGCGGGCCGCTGACAGGGTCGCTTGACATAGGGCGTTATTCTGCAGTCGGGCAAAGGCGGCAGCACCGACTGCCATGCCGGCCTCGGTATCGCTCATCCAATGCACGTTACACACCATCCTGCTGGTGGCGTAGTCGCGACCTCGCGCTAGCAGCGCTTTGGCCCTGTCCGGCGCCAACTGAGAGAGAATCAATGCCCAGCCCCAACCGATGGCACTGTGACCACTGGGGTAGGAACCATCCGTTTTGAGGAGTTCCAGTTCATCCGGCGGCCAGATCGACTCGCCGTTGAGAAGGAACGGTCTCGGCCTTTGGTGGGCTTTTTTTGCGGGGTAAGTCGCCAGCCCCAAATCGGTGAGCGAGCGCTGCAGCAACCGGTATAGTGCGGGGGTTTGCTCTGTACTGACTGTCGCACCTGGAGCGCAGCTGAAAATAGAGGCGGCGGCAGGGAAATGCAGGTCCGCATCTTTTGTTGCCAAATCCCAGCGCGCGGAGCCCTCCAGCCCGCGCAGTGCCTCGCTCGCTGCGGTATCGGCTAACTGCCGCGCCGAATTCTCTGTCGGCGGGGCGGGAACAAATTCCGCACTGTTGAGCGGCGGCTCACCGTGCAGGTAGCCCTCCATCAGTCCGTGTCCGATCTCCGCAACAGGTCCTAAAATGTCTGCGTCGGATGCCATTGCTGCATGGCAGGTGGTCATCGAGAGAGTGAAGTAACACAAGGCTCTGATCAATTTCATAGCGCTTCTCTTTTATTGGCTTAGCAAGCAGGGCTCAGGTGCTCAAAACGCTAACGCAGTGGGGGCGCTTTGAACAGCGCGTCAGATGATACATCAGGGCGCTCCCGCAACCAGCTTCAGGATGTCCTGGTGCTGGTGAATGTAGAGTCCGGGCGCAGAGTGGGTCGTCTGCACCAGTAAAGATTCCGCGACGGTATGCGCCGCGATACTGCGGTATCTGCGCCACGGCCCCTGCATTAACACATCCGTCCCCGATGCCATCCATTTCAGTAGGGTTTCTACTGGCCGACTCTCTGCGCGATTGCCCAGTAGCAGCCCGGGCTGCACGATGTCGAGGCGTTGGAAGTGCATCGATGAAAGTTCGCGCTCCACCTCGCCCTTCACTCGAGAGTAAAAGACTGACGATTTGGCATTGGCGCCTACCGCAGTCACCGTGAGAAAGTGTTCAGCGCCCGCCGTTTTAGCTGCGGTCGCAAACGCGATGACTGCATCAAAATCAATAGCCCGAAAAGCGTCTTGCGAGCCCGCGGCTCGAATTGTAGTGCCGAGTGTGCACACTGCAACGCGAACTGAGGGCATGGCCGGCAGATCTGCGAAGTCGGCAACGATGTCCTCGGTGGCGAGTCCGGTTGGCCTCCTGCCCACGGCGGTGACGTGTAGCTTGGTTGACTGCGCGCGCGCTAAGAACGCCTGCCCGATGAGACCGGTACCGCCAGCGAGTAGCAATTTCACTTATAAGGTCCTGATCACAGGAGAGACATAAAGCCGAGACCAAATACCGCGATCATCGTACCCAAGATGATCAGTGTCATGAGTCCTGCCAGGATTTTATTCATCGGTAGGTGATCCCTCGTTTAGCGGCTTGAAACAAGTGTAGCCCAGCCCGGGGCTCCACCTTAATGCCATTCTGAGGCCGTGCACTGCTGCGTTCGGGCCACGACGGGGCTCACGATGGGTTGACCCATAGAGCGACGGCCACGCATTTTGTGGCCAGAACAAGCGTGACACAATGCAGGGCTCAATAAGGGGTTGGAGGGAGATATGGGGAATCTCGAGGGCAATGTGGTGAACGTTTTTGTGGGTGCGACCGGCACGCTCGGCAAGTGCAGCGAGTCCCAGCTTGAATTTGCCTTCGACGGTATTGTGGGCGACCGGCATAGAGGGTTGATCCGCAAGGCCTGGGAACTGACCGACAAACAGCCCGGCGGCACCGAGCGGCGGAACGAGCGCCAATGGTCGGCGGTGGCACAGGAAGATCTGGATCAAGTATCCGAAGAGCTGAGTCTCAACACGCCGCTCTCCGCTGGGGATGTCGCCGTGAATCTGAGCATCTCGGGCGTCGCCGATTTCTCCAGACTCCCCCGCGGCACAACACTGGCGTTTGAGGGTGGGGTCGTATTGATGGTGGAGGAATACAACCCACCCTGCGTACGCATGTCGAGACATCTTTCAGAGACACTGACAAACGCCTCAGGTGACCCGCTCGCCGACGACGCCTTCATTGCAGCGAGTAAGTTCTCGCGCGGCCTTGTGGGCGTCGTGGAAGTGCCAGGATTCGTGTCGCCCGGGGAGCGCGTAACGGTGCATCTGGAGCGCCTGCCGAAATGGCTACGTAGCTAGATTCACAAGGCACTCTGGCCAAGGGTGCGCCAATTTCGAGAGTACGCGGCGGTTGGCACCCCAATGCGATCGCCTTACGGATAAAACAGGGTGTCGCCGACACGACGCCATGAGGGTTGGAGAAAAGTAGTGGCTCTTAGCCTGGCGCGGTCAGTTTGCGGAAGGCATCAACCTCTGCCTGATCAAAGGGAGATCCATCGAGATTGAGCAGATCGTGGTGCCACAGCTTTGGGGTGGGGGTGCCTGGCCGGTCCCGCCAGGGGTGGATGGTTTGTGTCCTTCCCGCAACCAGGCCCCAGCAAAAACAACCTACCTGTGCGTCCTTGAAAATCGGTAAATGTGATTCGACTCGACTGCCCATTGGCCGCGCCATCCATTCGGTGCAGATGACGGGTCGGTCGAGACGACGCTTCAATGAACTGATCTGCCTGGCCAACGACTCTGCACCAAGATAATGATGGAAGGTGAGCACGTCTGAAGAGGCCAATTGAAAACGATTTAGGCGCGGTATGGGTGCCCAAATGCCCGCAGTAAGGGGCTGAGCGGGATCAACGGACCGAGCCCAAACGAAACTCAGCTGCAGCAAAGCGAGACTCGGGCTGGGCAGGATGAAGTGTCGAAATAGCGGCGCCAATGACCGCGGAATCGCCAGATAGTTCGGCAATGAAGCCAGCGGTAACAGCGCATTGCCCGGTTCGTTATAGAGGTCCCACATGCCGATGCGCTCGTCGTCCCTGAACGAACCGACAATATCCTCGACATACCGCTCAAGGCGCGGCCATTGCTTCCGATCTCGAACGACTCGATGCCCGGGTCCCTGCGCCCAGCGTGAGTTATGAACCCCCGGCACGGGGTCCGGTTGGGGGCCAGGAACCGGTGGGAACCAGCAGTCATCGAACAGAACAAACACGGTGCGAATGCCTGCCTGATCCGCGAGTTGCAGAAACGTATCGATCCGCGATTTGAATCCCGTCGGATCTGCTTGCCACGCGAGATCATGCAGATAAACACGGACGCCATTCATACCCACTTCGGCGGCCCAGCCAAGCTCGCGCTCAATGGTGGCGGGGTCAAAGGTTTCGGCATGCCACATCTCAAGCTGGTTGCAAGCGGTGCTGGGAATGAAGTTGCAACCCACCCACCAGGGCTGAGTTTGGGCCTAGGTCTGCGCGCGCTCTTTTGACCATCTCTGCGTCTGCATCCCACTGATTCTCAGTCATATCCAAATCCCCTGCGAGCTAAGGGTCTTGATCCGTGCCGCGCTGGAATCAGTTGCTGGCTGCCAAGCTCCAGCCAACCGAGCCGCCTGCACCACGCTACTGCCGTCACTGAGTGTGTTTTGACATCTTCGGACAAGCGCTTGGCAGAGTCGGTCAATTCAGTCGTCACAAAGGCGATTTCAATGTCGGAAAACACCGTTACCCCAAGGGAATGAGGAGAGTCTGACATGGAATGGCTGTTGGATAACTACATAGGTCTGCTAATCCCGATCACGCTGTTTATGATTTACGCCAAGCTGGACGAGGTGCAGACGGCACTGAAAGACAACACTCAAGCGGTGTTGAATGTTGAACAGGAGATCAGCTTCCTGAGTGTCGAGCAGCAGGCCTTCAGGGATCTCAGACGATCTTCCTCGCAGACAGACCCGGGTGGATTTGAGGTCTGGGCCTAAAACATATGGGCGGATGCTCAGGTTACAGGGCGTGTGGCCCGGCGATGATCTGACCTCGCGGCATCGCTTGCAGGCAGTGCAGGCATTGTGCCCTATCGCGAAAAGCGCCGGGCCCGTTTGTAACTGTTCTTCGATGTGATTAGATAGCAGGTGTTCTCAGCGTGGCCAGAGGCAGCGTTTTAAAGAAGTTGCCGTCCGCAAACTGGGTACTCAATCATCTGACTCTATCAATGGGGAAGCGTATGGAGCGGCTACTGAAGTTTTATATTAATGGCGAGTGGGTCGTGCCCCAATCTACTGAGACGATGCCCGTTTTCAACCCTGCTACCGCTGAGCAAGTGGCGGAGGTTGTTTTGGGTAATGAGGCGGATGTTGATGTGGCGGTGGCGTCAGCAAAGGCGGCGTTTGAGCACTTTAGTCAGACCAGCAAATCTGAGCGACTGGCATTGTTGCGGCGCATTCGGCTCGTCAGCGAGCGTCGCTTTGAGGAGCTCGCGCAGGCCATGCGTCTTGAGATGGGCGCGCCCATTACGATGGCCAGGGAGGCGCAGGCAGATGCGGCGATCGGCCACCTCGATGGATTCATTCAAGCGCTGGAAAAGCTGGAAGAGCAGGAACGCTTCGACAACGGAGAGATCGTGCTCAAAGAGCCGATCGGGGTCTGCGGTCTCATCACGCCGTGGAATTGGCCGATCAATCAAGTCGTCCTCAAAGTGCTGCCCGTGATCGCCACGGGGTGTACTTGTGTGCTAAAGCCCAGCGAGCATACGCCAGTGTCGGCGATGCTCTACGCGGAGATTTTGGATGAGGCGGGGGTGCCAGCGGGCGTCTTTAATCTAGTGCAGGGTGTGGGCCCGGTGGTGGGGGCTGCACTATCACGCCACGCGGATATTCAAATGATGTCATTCACTGGCTCCACCCGCGCCGGCACCGCAGTCACGCGCGACGCCGCTGATACCGTCAAGCGTGTGACGCTGGAACTCGGAGGTAAGTCGCCGAATCTGGTATTTGCCGATTGTGATCTGCAGGCGCAAGTTACCCAGTCAGTGGCTGAATGCATGTTCAACACCGGCCAAAGTTGCGACGCGCCAACACGGCTTTTGGTAGAGCGGGCTTGTTACGACGAAGCGGTTGCTATTGCACGAAGTGCTGCTGAGGCGACGGCGATCGGTGACCCGGAGGAGGAGGGCGAGCATTTAGGCCCCCTGTTTGATCAGATCCAGTTTGATCGCGTGCAGAACATGATTCAGGTGGGTATCGATGAGGGGGCCACATTAGTTGCGGGTGGTCCCGGTCGGCCTGAGGGGTTTGAGAAAGGGTGGTACGTGCGCCCCACTATTTTTGCCGACGTGAACAACTCGATGCGGATCGCTCGTGAGGAAATCTTTGGTCCCGTCCTCGCGATCATTCCCTTCGATACCGAAGAAGACGCGGTAGCGATTGCCAACGACACACCATATGGCCTAGCAGCCTATGTGCAGACGGGCGATGCGGAGCGTGCTTCCCGTCTTTCCAAGGCACTCAGGGCTGGTGCGGTTCACATCAACGGCGGGGCCTATGAATACGGCTCACCCTTTGGCGGTTACAAAGCCTCCGGTAACGGCCGGGAGGGCGGCGCGATGGGCCTTGAGGATTTTCTGGAAACCAAAATGGTGCACAACATGCCCTGACGGCAGCGCGGGCCGTTAGTCGCTGGTGCGCCAGTCGTTGTTCGCAATTTGGCCTGTGACGATCTCGTCGGGCCCATGAATGACCACTTGGGTGCCAACTCCAGAGGCCTCGACCGGCACATAACCCAACCCCACGTTGCATTTGAAGCGCGGTGAGTAGGTGATGCTGGTGATTTCTCCCGAGCGCTTTTCTTCGCCCACTTCCATGGCGTAGGTCTCGCGCGGGTTGGCGATGGCCGCACCCGGAACGACCAACCTCACCATATGCTTATCAGGCCCCGACTCGGCAATCTGTTCCAGCGCTCTTTGCCCGAGATACTCTGCCGCTTTACCCATTTTGAAGAAGCGGTCCAGTCCTGCCTCGATGGGGTTGTTTCGCAAAGTCATGTCATTGCCGAATGACAGCAGACCGGTCTCTATACGGTCAATCAAGTTGGGGCAGCCCGGCCTGAGGTCGAGGTCAGCGCCGGCGTCGACAATGGCATCCCACAGACGCTCTCCCTCAGAGGGGGCATCCAAATAGAGTTCAAACCCGCCCTGGCCGCTCCAGCCTGTCCGCGCGATGACTAAGGGGATGCCTGCGATCTCGGTTTCTATAAAACGAAAAAAGCGCACTTCGCTCAGGGGCTCCTTAACCAAACGGCTCAATAAGGTCTCCGATTTGGGTCCCTGCAGGGAAAGCGGAAATACATCAGGGTCCGTGACCTCGACGTCAAATCCTGCGCCGATCGCCAGTCCTTTTACCCACAGCAGCACATCAGAATCGGAGATCGACAGCCAGTACCGGTCTGGCGCCAGACACAGAATGATGGGGTCATTAACGATGCCAGCCTGTTCGTCGATCAACGGAGCGTAAACACATTGCCCGGGCACAATCTTTGAGAGATCCCGCGGCGTCAGGTATTCCACGAGTCTCAGTGCGTCCGGCCCCTGTATTTGCACCTGCACCTGACACGCGACATCCCAGATCTGAACGTGCTCCCTGAGGTGCCAGTAATCTTCCTCTAGTGAGGCATAGGCAGTGGGCAGTACCACATGGTTGTAGACGGAAGCTGCCCGGGCGCCGTGATGCGAGCGTCCCTCAAAGGGCGACCTCCTCAAACGTCGGGACAGGGAAAGCGCGGGTGAATTCATGTGCGGGTCTCGGGGCAAGTGACAAGTAAAAAAGTTTGCAGTGGGCTCGCTGTCGCATCCTGCGGTGATCGATGCACAGTGCGTCACTAGTTACGGCTTGTTGGGTTTCTGCTGACGCCTGTGCTGGCTTGTGTCTCAATCTGATCGGGGGGAATATAAGGAAATGCACAGCCAGATGCACCTCATTTTTATCATGGCCATGGGCGCCGGCGAATGAGGACAATCTCAACCGTTATTTAGTTGAGGAGTATTTTTCAAAGGCATATTAAATGACTGATAAATATGAAAAAAAATTAGGAGATTCATGTGACTGGTCGTTTCCGGTACCGATCATTTATGGACCCGGCAGATTGAAGGAATTGGGACGACGCACGGCTGAGATGGCCTTGCTCAACCCGCTTATTGTGACGGACCGGGGTTCTGCTCTATTGCCCTTCATCAGCGAATTGCAGCAAATCCTTGCCGAGGCGGGAGTGAGTAGCGGGTTATTCTCGGAGATCTCGCCCAACCCGCTTGGTGCAGACGTGGAACAGGCGCGCCAATGCTATCGCGAGGGCGGGCATGACAGCGTGATTGCGATCGGAGGGGGTAGCGGTATGGATGGGGGTAAAGCGACTGCGCTGACTGCCCACAACGACTGCACGATTTGGGAATTTGACTTCGACCGCGAGACCCCTGAGTTGCCGCGCGGTCATGCTTTCCCCCTGCTGATTTGCATCCCTACGACGGCGGGCACCGGTGCTGAGACAGAAAGTACTGCCATGGTGACCCACGCCGAGCGGGGGATGAAATTTTGCGTGTGGCATCCTGAATTGAAACCTTCATTGACCCTGCTTGATCCCGAGATCACCGCGGGCCTGCCAGCGTCGCTTACCGCTTGGACGGGCATCGATGCAATGGTGCACGCGATCGAAGCTTTCTGTGTCCCCGATTTCCATCCAATGTGTGACGGCATCGCCCTTGAAGCACTCGCACTGATCGGTCGTTACCTGCCGACCGCGGTTGCGGAGCCAGCTAACCTGACTGCTCGCGGTGGTATGCAGGTGGGTGCCTGTCTGGCTGGGGTCGCCTTCTTGAAGGGCTTGGGTCTGGTGCATTCGATCAGCCATATGGTGGGCGCGGAGTTCAACACACACCACGGTTTGACCAATGCGATCGCCTTACCTGCGGTCCTGCGGTTTAACGCCCCAGACATCGCTGAAAAGGTCCCCGCGATGTCGCGGGCGCTGGGCCTTGATGGCACCGATTTTGAGGCCTTCTATCAGGCTATTTGCGGACTGCTCGACAGACTTGCTATTCCGAAATCGCTCTCAGAGATCGGCGTACCGGTAGATGCCGCGAGGCGCCTCGCCGAGAAGGCCCATCTGGATGCGGCCACCGGCACTAATCCACGACCCGCAGACGTCGAGTCGATCGAGCGACTCATTATCGAAGCGACGACCTCGGGCCGTTAAGGCATGTTCGAGCCGGGAGCGCTGTGTGAAAGGCCAAAAGCGACTTGGGAGTCGATGGCGGGATGAATAGCTTTCAACTCGGGATTATCGTCAGTCTGCTCTGTTATTTGGCGATCGGCTGGTACGCGGGGCGACGGGTCAAACACCTTGAGGATTTTTTTGTTGCGGGCCGCAACGCGCCCACCATTCTGATTTTGGGCACCCTTGTGGCCAGTTTTATGAGCACCAACGCGTTCATGGGCGAGGCAGGCATGTCCTATATGGGGCATGCGCCACTGGTCATCATCATGACCTGCTTCAATTGTGTGGGCTATATCGTCGGCGCGGTGTTCTTCGGGCGCTATCTGAGGCGAAGCAGAGCGTTGACGGTGCCGGCCTTTTTCAGGGCCCGGTTCGATAGCCGCCGCATCCAGTCCTTGGCCGGTGTGTCGATCGTTGTCGGGCTAACCGCCTATTTGCTGGCGGTGACGTGGGGGATGGCGCTGATCATCACCGAAGTCACGGGATTTGATGAGACAGTTGCGATACTGATGGTTTGGGCGAGTTATACCCTCTTCACGCTGTACTCTGGGTCCCGTGGCGTGATCCTGACGGACACTGCGATGTTCCTGTTATTTTCGGGGATCATCGTGGTCGCGTCGTTTTTCATCGTTGATGCGGCGGGAGGCTGGTTCCACGCCATTGAGTCATTGGCGACCTATACAGAGAAACCTGACCTTATAGCCTGGCATGGCCGGGTTGGCCCCGAGGTTTACTGGAAGACGCCGCTCGATGGCTTGTTTTGGGCCACCATTTTGGGGGTCGCGTGGGGAATCGTCGTCGCAGTCAGCCCGTGGCAAAGCAGTCGTTATTTGATGGCCAGTAATGAGCATGTGGTGATTCGCTCTGCCTGCGGTGCGCTGATCGCCATGTTGTTGCTCTACCTGGTCACCAATTTTGCCGCCACTACGGTCAATCTGATTAATCCGAACATTGAGCCACCTGAGAGCACCATGATTTGGGTCGCGATGAATCTGTTGCCTACTGCGTTGGGCGCCATTCTGATTTGCGGTGTGCTGGCAGCAGGCTTATCGTCTGCCTCGACCTTCCTCTCCCTAATCGGGTTCAGTGTGAGTCACGATATTTTGGAGAATACGGACGGCGGCTCTGATCAGTCTTCCGCCGGCCAGCCCAACCTGCGGGCCGCACGCCTCGCCATGCTGATGGTGGGCGGTTCGGTGATTGCGCTGGCCTTGCTGCTACCCCGCAACATCTATTGGTTAACGCATTTTGCCGGCCCGCTCTTTGCCTCGTCCTGGGGTGCCGTCGCTTTTATGAGTATTTGGAGCCAGCGCTTGACCGAATCGGGCGCTTTTTGGGGGATGGTGGCCGGTTTCGTGGTCAATGTCGGAATGAATGCAATGTCTTTGGCGGGGCTGGTGACATGGCCGGTGCTGGCGGACCCGATTCTGATCGGCGTCATCAGCAGTTACGTCGTGATACGTTGGGTATCGACCAGAGGCCATGTGACGCAAAATGAAGCTGATTACCGGACATTGCTTCATCATATGCCTGTCTCTGAAACGGAGCCTCAGGCTGTGAGACAGACACTGGTGTGGGCCAAGGTGATGGTTGTGGCGGGTGTGGTTATCGCCGCGTCCCTCGCGTTCTTCTACGCACTGCCTTATCAGGCGGCGATGCAAACCTCAGTTACAGCATCGGCGGGAGCGCTCAAGTGAGCGGTGAGATGATATTAGCCATTGCTTACGGGGTTGTGCTCGCGGCTTCCGGGCTGTGGATCTGGCGGCGGGTGCTGAAAGACTACGGGACTGAGGGCGACGAGTAGCTGCCTGACCTCAGCCAGTGATCAGGCTTTCAATAGCCGATGCAATGTGAAGCAATTCGATGTCACGTCCGCTCCTTGCCATGAATTGAATGCTAGCCGCCAGCTCGGGTTTGCGGGAGGGCAAGGGCAGACTGATGGTGGGTAAGCCACCCAGCGACGCGGGAAGACTGACCTCCAACCATCGATGATAAGTGTCCATCAGCGCCCCATTAATTTGCGATGGAGGCCCGCCCTCTGCCGCAAAGGGATAAACCTGGCACGCGGGTAGGGCAAGGAGGTCATAGCGATCAAATAGTGTGGTGAGCGACGCCTGCCACTCCTGACGCGTTTGCTGGGCGGGCTTGATAGCACCCCGATTCAGTTCAGCGCCCTGCGTGATCTCCCATCGCCAGTTGGCGCTCATTTGGTCACGTTTTTTGGGGTCGTCATAGATCGCTTTGCCTGCTGACAGCGCGAGTTGTCGTAACGTGATCCAGCATGTCCACAGCGTTGTGAGATCAGCAGGCGGTTCACACTCGGCGATGCGACAGCCAGCCGCATCGAGTCGGTTCAGGAATTGTTCGCAGGCAGTGATAAGGCCCGGGTCTGTTGGCCAATGCCCACGGGCATCGCCCAGCCAGCCGATCGTCAGCCCCGACAAGGCTCCTATACCCTTGTCCTGCTGCTGGTAATCTTGTTGGCCGGTTAGCGTCGAGAATAATGCGGCCGTATCCGCGACGTCTCTACCCATCGGTCCGATGCTGACCAGCTTGAGGTTCATAGGATCTAACTCGGGGGCGATTGGCACTAAGCCGGGTGTCGGCCTAAACCCGACAATTTCCTGAAAGGCGGCAGGTGTCCTGAGAGAGCCCATCATGTCGCTGCCATCGGCGATCGGTAACATATGGCTGGCCAGCGCACTGGCTGCGCCTCCGCTACTGCCTCCTGCGCCCAGTATCGGATTCGTCCCGCTGCGGGTTAGCCCAAACAGCGCATTGTCGGTGTGACCGCCCAAGCCCCACTCGGGCACATTGGTCTTGCCAATAATGAGGGCGCCGGCTCCTCGAATTCGGGCTACATGAGGATCGTCGGCCGCAGGGGTAAAGTCTTTGAACAGCGGAGAACCGTAGGTGGTGGCAAATCCCGCGGCGTGGGAGAGATCTTTGATGGCGAAGGGTATGCCATGCAACCAACCGCGATACTGGCCGTTACTCAGGGCCTGATCAGCCTCAGCGGCGAGCGAGAGGCATTGCTCATTAGGCAACTGGTTCACTATGGCGTTCAGAGAAGGGTTGAGTTGATCGATTTGCTGGAGCACAACGCTCATCAATTGCACGCATGAAATGTCCTGGTCACGGATGGCTCGGGACAAAGTGCGGGCGGGGAGGGCGGTCAACGCTGACATCAACTCACCATATCAGCACTGGCGCCAGCTGAATATGCTCTGTGCAAGAGGAAGCGATGCGGCTAGAGTGGCCGCATGACCATCAGGGAGCCAAACGCATGAACGATATTCTGAGCTTTGAGAATGAAGCGCAGGCTTACGAGGAGATTGAAGCGATGGGATACCACGCCATGGCCCTCGACTTTCCGCCCGAAGAAAACGAGCTGCATTGGCACGACTTTGATTCGGTGGTTTACGTGACGGCCGGTGAGGTCACACTCTCGCGAGAGAACGGCGAATCTGCTACCTGTCAGCGTGGCGCAAAAATTGTTGCCAGCGCAGGCGTTGCCCACCGCGAACAAACGTCGGGATACAGTGCCATTATCGGCTTTTCAGTCGCGCCCGAGGCACTGACGCAGCCGGTAAATAAGCCGTTGCCGGTATCGCTCTAGCCCGCCGCCCACCGGATGGCGTTTTCCAGTAAGCGCCGATACTCATTGGAGGCATATGTTGCCTGCCCGTCTCCCGGTTGCAAATAAACAATGCGGCTCTGATCGTGTTCTTTGGTCCACCCGATCAGGGATGACCCTACAGGGTGGGGCCAATTGTCATTGCAGAACATGTTCCCTGTGACGGCATGATGTGCTGAATAAAAATGCTCGCGATCAAAGGTGTAGTCACTGCTCAGAAGCGGGTGAACGTCCTCCTCGAATACCTCATAGAGATACAGCTCATCTGTCAGCGAAAAGCGTGTATCGACGCCTGCGACGATAGGGTGTGCCGTATCTGTGACCCTGACGGTATGAGTGATGTCATGTCGATAACCTGAGTCCAGCACCGCCTTGTCGCGGCACTCGGCGGGGGCGTAGAAAAAGCGGCCGCCGATAACCTCTCCATACTCAGCCCAGAGGGGCCAGCCGGCGATGGCGTGATGGAGAAACACCATGCCCTTGCCTGCAGACAGCAGCTCGTTGAAGCCGGCTTTCAGGTTTTCCGGGGGCGGGATCAAGCCCGGGGGCTGTGTGCTGAAATCGATGCCCGGCATGTCATAGAAGACCAGGACGTCCCAGGGCTCGGCGGCCTCGGGATTTAAAAAGGTTTGTGATGCGGGTTGCTCTACGAAGGTATGGCGAATGCCCTCGAGGGATTCAAACACCGCAGCGAAGGGGTCACGCTCATAGGGGTGGCCTTTCACAGATATCAACACACTCAGCGGGCTCTTATAGTCAATGATTCCCATTGTGGACCCTCGTCATGCTCAGCTGGGGAGCAACCTATGTGGCGTGAGTGACGCTCCCTAATCTCGGATATGTATCCCGTACTCCGCGATAGCGTGCCGTATTGATCTCGAACCTCAATTTTTCAGGGTGTGCTGGCCTCATGAAGCAGCCAAACGGGAAGGCCGCTGGATGTTGGTGTGAGGGTCTCAGTGGGGTCGGATGCGGTGCTGGTGCCAACAGAATTCGTTGCCGTCACCGTGCATGTGTAGTCCTCTCCGCCCTCCAGTTCAGGAACTACAATCGATGTCCCGGTACTGGATGCGTCGGTTTCATTCCCGCTAGTGTCTTCACAGGTCGCATCGTAGCTGGTGATTGCTGCACTACCTTCAAAGGCATAGGCCGTCAGCTCGATCTCGCCTAGACCTGCTTCAGCCTCTGTGATTTCTGCGTAGAACGGCTCTCCCTCACTACAGGAGAAGGATGCAGTCAGCATCGTATAGCTAAATTGCCCAAAGAGGTTGCCTTCTTCAGGCCGCAGGCTGATTTTCCGTGGGTAGGTCGCGGGCGCATTTGAGACGTCGAAAGCCAGATCCCAAGAAATGGTCGCGCCGTTTGCATAAGTTTCTCCGGCCGGAGCCGTCCGAAAGTATAAATTACCGGAGTTGAATTCATATGGGTCTGTTTCATAAGGGTTGGCTCCTTCAGGAATGGGAACCCATGCTTGTAGTGTTTCGGCCATCGAGAGCGCACTGAAATCAACGTCTCCGCCAGCATCGTTTGAGAGACTGAAATTCGCGATCACGAAAGCCACCCCTGAAGACCACTGTGGCGATGTGGTTGACCACCGGCTCTCGGCAAGAAACGAGTCTGGGCAATCGCCATACGCGGCGACAACCAAAAGTGACTGAGACAAAAGAACTGCGATTAGCCGCATAGGAATACTGCACTCATTAACCAATCGGAGACTATATCATTTCCAGTTTGTCTGAGAGGCGTATCTGCTGCTCAGCAAACCACTGGACGGCGCGCTTGATGCAGTCTAGCGCAGCACACCCTGCCTTTAATGTGTTCACTATTTGTGATGCTTTAAAAAATTCATTTAATTTGGGCTTGCTCGCGGGAGCAGCACGAGCTTTCAACGTTCAACGTTTACAGTGTCGATTGATAAATAGAGCGAGGGCAATCTTGTGAGGTGGGTTAGGGGCCTTACAATTAAACTGAATCTAGGGGGTGCTGGCCTCATAAAGCAGCCACACCGGAAGACCTTGAGGTGTGAGTGTAGACACTGTGATGGAATCGGAGGGCGCGCCGGCGCCAATCGAGTTTGTTGCCATTACTGTGCAGGTGTAATCCTCTCCCGGTTCGAGACCAGTTACCGTAATGCTGCCGGTAGCGCTGGAGGCCGTATAAATGTCACCATCGGTATCCTCGCAGGTGGCGTCAAAACTGGTGACTGCAGTCAGTCCGTTCGCCGAGTACGCGGTGAGTTGAATCTGTTCAACGTTGGCCTCTGCAGCATCTATCAGCGTCAAAATAGGCTCGCCCTCGCTACAAGTGAATTCGCTACTTTGCATGGTGTAATTAAACTGGCCGTATACGCTGCCTTCCTCTGGCCGCAGACTCAACTTTTTCGGATAAGAAGCAGGTGCATCGGCCACGTAGACGGCAAACTCCCAAGCGATGGACTCGCCGGCACCGTATATTTCTCCCGCCGGGGCGTCTTTGAACAACAAATACCCCCGATCCCTCAAGCCGAAAACCTCCTCCTCCCCCGACGGTCCGGGAATCCACACATCAATCGTCTCGGCCATCGATAGCGCGCTGAAATCGACGTCGCCCCCGGCGTCGTTTCGAAGTGTGAACTTGGGAACCACATAAACGATGCTTGAAGACCAGTCAGGAGTGCTCGTCGACCACAAGCCTTCCGCGATGAGGCTCTCGGGGCAGCTGGCCATCGAGGCATTTGTATATACCGCAGCGATCAGCAGAAAAAATCGATGTTGCAAGGGCTACATTCCTCCGGTTACGACCTCAACTCAGCATACCAAGAGGGCTATTGTGGCAACAGCTCGGCTATGATTTTGTGGTAGTGCTGCACCGCGGGCTCGTTTCTGCCGATGAGAAAGCTCTCGTTGGCGCCTGAGTGAAGTGCGCCCTGAACCGTCGCCACCAGCGCGTAGTCCTCGTCGCGAACAGCTTGCAACGTCATTTGACTGAAGGTTTCAACAGCGGCGGTTTCTGTATCGCTCTCAGGCACTGTGGCACTCAAAATAAGCTGTCGTGTGATGGTGGTATTACTGGTTTCGCCGGGGTAGATAAACCCAACCAGACATTGACCGCCCAAAATGGCGGAGATCGACAGGTTGGGGAAGACCGAGTGGACAACACGGATGAATGATTCGGGGTTGTCCCAGGATTCTGGCGGTCGCTCATTCAGTTCCTGAATATTTTTGCGCGCAAAAGCCATACGCTGATGGGCGCCCCACGTGTCGTGCACGAGCAAATTGCCGACGGTGTGCGGGCCGACTGTTTTTCCGTGCACGCTATCGTGGTGATAGACCTCAAGATAGCCATCCATCGTGGCTTTCCAACCCGAACCGTCCAAAAAGCGCTCGGTATAAAGGTGCCAGTCGGCGAGTTGTTGGTCCGCGAGTTTCTCAGCGAATTCGCCGAGCCAATTATCGATGTCAAAAGTGCGGCCGGGTGTCAGGCAGGCGAAGACCACGCCCGCGCGCTCTTCGCAGGCAAGCTCTGTGAGGCCCATCGCGGCGCGGTCGACTTCGCCAAAGCTGTCTTCGCCGTAGATGCCAATTAGATCGCCTTGGTTGTTGTAGGTCCAGGCGTGGTAGGGGCAACTGAAGCGAGTTTGATGCCCCTTTTCCTGCAGGCAGACTTTGGCTCCTCGATGCCGGCACACGTTGATAAAGCAGTGCGCTCTCATGTCGCGGTCGCGTGTCAGCAGAAGTGGAATACCCATCACAGTCTGAGTTTGGAAGTCGCCTGCCTCGGGTAATTCCAGAGACAGAGCGACGGCAATCGGTGATTCGAAAAAAACTGCCTGACGCTCCGCTGTGAAGCGAGCCTCATCGATATAAGCGCTCAGCGGAATGCGCATCTGAGAGGGCGCCCGATCGGTGCTGCCCTCGTTGAAGTGTTGAAGCGCGCGCTTCGCTAGGTCCAGCGCGTCAGACATGGCTCGCCTGCTGAGGTGGCTTAAACCGCTACTGTATCAGAATCGACAGGTGGCACTCGCTGTGAACAGGTGGGGATGACCACGGGTCCCGATGATGATCTCGGCAGGCTCCGTACCGATCAAACCACCGAAGCCAAAGTTTGGGAATGGCTCGACATCGGTGTAATAACGCCCATCAAAGGCGTTGTCGAGATTCAACATGAGTTCCCAGTTGTTGGAGGTGAGACCGACCTCAATGTCCACGACGGTGAACTCGGGGTTTTCGACGGTGCCGCCGGAGGGCTTGCCGCCCTCCATCGTGCCGTTGTGGCTGAGTTGCAAATTGGCAATCCAGTCAAAGTCACCAAGTGCCGGCATTTGAAATTTTGCCGTGACCGTCGCCCTGGCTGAGGCCGGGGGCCATAAGCTGGTGCCCAACATCTTTACCAATGACAGTAGCCTGCTCGCCTCAGCCCCGATTGGTCGTTCGTAATCTTTCCTCGGTAGCGTTCCCCGGGCGGTAACCCTATGCGGGGGCTGGTTACGGGCTCATTTTTCCCGGGGAGATCAGTGCCCCTGTGCATACTCCTGCGGATAGCGACCGAGTAGCAGGATCAGTGCAACGGACACTCCGAACAAGACGCTGGCGATCGAATACCCCAGATCATAGCTCCCCGTCGCATCATAAACGGATGCAAAGACCATGGGCGCAGTGCCTGAACAGACAGCCAGCGTTGCATAGAGGATCGAGTAGATTTTTGCGTAGTGGGCAAGGCCGAAGTACCGCGCGGCAAGAAACGCCATGAGATCTAGTTCGGCGCCCGCTGCGAAGCCAATCAAGAACGCCGCCAGTGCAGCAGTCTCCAAGGTTTGTTGCCCATGTAGCATCGCCGCGCCCGCCGCGGGGATCGCCAGACAGAAGGCCGCCACCCCCGGGGCCCACAAGCGATCCACGAGGTACCCGACCACGACGCGGCCGATAATGATCGATAGGCCGAATACACTCTGGACAGAGGCAGCCTGCTCGCGAGTAAAACCATCGTCGGTCAGCGACGGCAAAAGATTAGGGCCAATACCGGAGAAGCCCTGATAGGCGAAAAGGATAGAGAGAAGCAATACCCAGAATCGATATCCGCGGATGGCTTCGCCCAGTGTCAGGCCGCTCTCCAGCGCAGCTGAGGCCTCAGGCTCGGTTGAGGCGGCTGGCGTGTGCGTATCAAGCGGCTTGAACAGAAAGTAAAGCGTTGGCCAGGCGAGCAGCATCGGTACCATTGCAAGCCCGATGTAGGCCCCTCGCCAACCATAAAGATCAGTGAGCCAGACGGTGTAGTGGGGCGCTATAGAGGCGCAAATGCCGGTGCCTGTGAGCGCCAAGCCTAGTGCGAGACCGCGACGCTTAAAGAAGCTCGTTGCAATAGCGCGGGTCCAGGTGACGGGAATCGTGCCAGCGCCCAGCAACGCCATCGTGCCGTAGGCAAGAAACAGCATCCATAGTTGCCCCTGAATCTGCGACGCCATCAATAGACCCAGTGACAGGCCGAGCATCGACGGCAGGGCGATCCGACGAGGGCCATATTTATCGTTCAGCCAGCCCACGATGGGAGATGTCAGCGCACCCAGGCCGGAGCTGAAGAGAATGGCGGCCTGAAATTGCGCCCGACTCCAGTCAAATTCCTCGGTGACGGGGGTCAGCAGCGCGCCGATAGAGTAATAGGGCAAGACAAACGAGCTGCTGATAATGCCCATGCAGGTCGCCATGATGAGCGGCCAGCGTTGTGCCAGCTCCCTCTCCGTCTGAGCCATCATGTCAGGTGCCTGCCCTCAATAGTCGTTTGGCATTGGCAGCCATTTTGTCAGCGAGGGCGGCGTCAACGTCCTGCGTCATCGCGTGCTGATCCCAGCCGGCAAAGTTTGTCCCCAGAAGGAGCTTGTCAGTGCCCATGATCTCGATGACCCACTCCAGAACGCGGGCGTCGTGCACATGCGTATCAAACCACAGCCGCTTGAGAGATTCTTCGAAGGCGCCTTCATGTTGAAGGTGCTTGGGAACCCACGGTCGTTTGGTGCAGGCGCGGTTGAAGCGTCCGATGAGTGAGGTCATGGTGCCGCCCGCATGGCTGAGACAGACATCGATATCGGGGTGTCGGTGCAGGACCCCGCCAAAGATTAGCGTTGCCACCGCAATGGATTCCTGAGCCGCAAAACCGGTGAGGAGATCAAGGTCGAATTGTTTCAGGTTCGGGTCGCCTGCCGGACCATCGATCCCCGCGGGAGAGGGGTGAATCATCAGCGGCACATCCAGCCTCACAACGTGCTCGTAGAACCGATCCAGCTCAGGGTCATTCAGTGGCCGCCCGATGTCGGTGCCTATGTAGCCACCCAGCAGATCAAGCTCCTTCACGGCGCGGTCCAGTTCTTCGCAGGCGGCTGCTATGTCCTGCATGGGTAGTGCCGCGAAACCAGCGAGGCGCGAGGGATGTTCTCCGACGATCTCCGCCAGGGCGTCGTTATGCCCTCGACAGAAGCTGACCGCCTCGGAAGCGCCAATATGATGAAAGTAGGTCAGCGGATTGGGTGACAAGACCTGAAAATCGATGCCGGCAGCATCCATATTGGTCAGCCGGACATCGGACTCCATGAACGGGCTGCCCTCGTAGCGAACGCCATCGAGGCGATAATCCCCGACCCGGAACCAGGGTGCTCCCGATTCGGTGTAGCCGATCTCCGGTCCGTGTCGCCCCGCGGTACCCATCGAGCCCGCAAGCACCGCATGGGCATGGACATCAATTGATTGAGCGTTTGAGAGTGCGGTGCGGTCGGTCATGACTAGGCTCCCGAATTTGTCGCTAATGCCATCACAGCGCGAGGCTCACTCTTCGGGTGCAATGGTGAGCGGCATGCCGTCAAGCTCTGGGCCCAGCTGCAATTGGCAGCTGAGGCGCGAGCGCTCGGGATCATAGTGCTCCGCATACTGAAGCAACATCAGTTCTGCCTGGTCCCGCTCGGGTAATTTGCTCATCCACTCGGGTTCTATCAGTACATGGCAAGTGGCACAGGAGGTGCAGCCACCGCAAATGGCTTCGACGCCAATATCTTCCTCGTACAGCACCTGCATGAGTGATTCGTGCCCTACGCCCTGCGTGACCGTTCTCTGCTCTCCCTCGCGGGTGGTGACATTTACACTGATGGATTCACTCATGTTCACTGCTCTCCTTACTCTTGTTGATGGCAGGATCTGCGGTGATGCCAAGACCCAAGCCTCCATCGATATCGATCATGGCGCCCGTGACCCACTCGGCGCAGATCAGGTAAGCCATCGCTTCTGCGATTTCTTCTGTGGTGCCGATGCGTCCCAAGGCGTGCAAGTCTGACATTCCCTGCAGTCTTTGCAATGCGGTCTCGTCGTCCATCAGGCCCGCGCGCTGATTGATTTCGGTGAAGACCGCACCGGGTAACAAACAATTCACGCGTATCCTTTGTTCTCCGAGTTCGGCCGCCAGAACACGTGTGAGGCCTTGTACGGCGGCTTTGGTGGCGGCGTAGGGGGACGCGCCTGGGAAGGCACGCCGGGTGTGGATCGATCCGACGAAGACCACTGAGCCCTCACGCCTTGCGAGCTGAGGCGTACACAGCCCCGTGAGCATCATTGCTGCGATGACATTGGTGTGAAAAACAGCCTGTAGCTCCTGTTCATCCAATGAGGTGATTGCGCCGCGATACATGTTGCCCGCGTTATTGATTAATGCGTCGAGCTGACCACCGTGATCCACCGCAGCGGCCAGCAGCTTCTCGCGATCATTGGCGACAGTAATATCAGCGGCAATGCCTCGACATTGATCGCCAAGCGAGGAGGCAGCGTCTTTGATCTTGTCTTCCCTGCGGCCACAGATCGTGACTTTTGCTCCGCGCTCGATGCAATATCGAGCAGTGCCGAGCCCGATGCCGGAGCCGCCGCCCGTGATGAGTATCGACATGTCCTCAAGGGATTTCATTGCGATGGTTCCTTTCCCAGTGCCCACGCCACAGATGCGCGAAGCCACTGAGCGTGAGCCGGGTCCGAGAGCGACGCGCTGTCGTGGCCGAGGGCGTCATAGATCACTCTGCCGCGACCTACCGTATGAGACCAGATGACCGGCTGGGGCTTTGGCATCGCGGGGCTTTGACCATGCGCCAGTACCTGTGCGCTGCGCGACACCCGCAGGTCAGTGTAGAGCTCATCCTGCACGTGGAAGGCTGGGAGGTGCGCGAGCATTGCTTGCGAGTTGGGCGTCACCGAGACCGGCTCTGGCTGGGGGTGCCAACTGGTGCCCCATTCCCAATGACCGCCCAGCAGAGCACCCCACTCGGGCCAGTCAGAAAAACAAATGCTTGCTGTATGAAGTCCTAATAGTGCACCCCCCGTCTCCAGATGCCTTTGCAGTGCGGCGCGCGTAGCAGGGGGAGGGGAGTAGGCTTCAGTGTCGCGATAGGGGTCGTATTTTTCCCCCACCATCGGCCAGCGCAGCGCGTTGAGCGTGACGAGATCAACGGGTTGCTTTGCCAGACTGGCGACCCCCGCGTCGAGATCGGGTTCGATGCGGGATTCGATGCCTAGTGGTTCCAAGACCGTCAAGAGCGCCTCCGCCGACGCCTGAAAGTCATGGAAAATACCGCCGACGAGAATCAGGTTGCGACGAGTCATTCGCGCGGCAGGTGCGCCATCACGCTGATCGATACGCCGCCATCGATGACCAGCTCGTGACCGGAGATATATTTAGCGCCATCTGAGTCCAGAAAAAGGACCGCTTCTGCAATATCTGCGGCTTCTCCCAGACATCTCAATGGCACGCCGCCCCCTCGCGTCGCGCGCACCTTGGGGTTCTCGAAAATCGGCTTGGACATACCGGCATCGATCATGCCCGGTGCAATCGCGTTGACGCGGATACCTTTAGGCCCCCACTCGATTGCCATTGCCTGGGTCATGTTGGCCATTGCTGCCTTGGTGGGGCCATAAAGGCCTACCCCGGGTGCAGGATGGACACCGTTAATCGACGTGAAATTGATGATGTGTCCGGACCCCCGGTCCATCATTGCCGGCGCAATGGCGCGGGCGCAGAAGCAGCTGCCCAGGAGGTTGACGTTCACCACATCGATGTAATCCTGAACAGACTGCTCCTCCATAGCACCAAACCGCACGATGCCCGCATTGTTGACCAGTAGGTCAGGTACCTCACCAAATGCGTCGAAGGCGGCAGCAACTTGATCGGGGGATGTGACGTCCGCCTCAATGCCCACTGCACTCTCAAGCTTTGACGCCGCTTCGGCCACGCGCTCGGCGCCCAGATCAAAAATACCGATTCGATAGCCCGCCTCGCTGAGTGTACGGGCGACATCAGCTCCGAGACCTGCGGCCCCTCCCGTTATGACTGCGTGTTTCACCGGTTATCCTTTTTTTTCGTCGTAGGGTAAGTCAGGCGGTATGAGAATAGGGGCAGCGTGATCTAGCCCGTGAGTCCCATGGATTCCACCAGTTGTCTCGTCAGGATACGCTCAGAGTATTCGCTGACTCGCCAGCCAGGAAGTTGCCAATCGCTGGGCAAAGGAGAGTGGGTATCGATTACGCGGCCCGCTTTCATGATGGTTCGGAAGCGATGTTGCTCTCCCAGCTGGGTAACGGAAATATCGGGCTCACCATCGAACACTAAAATGTCAGCGAGGTAGCCAGGTTTGATGCATCCGAGCTCACCCTCGAGCTTGAGCGCGCGTGCGCCTTGTTCAGTGGCGCTGTTGATGGCCTGCAGCGGCGTCATCCCTAAATCTTCAACAAACACTTCAAGCTCCCGATAGTGCCAGTCGCCATAGGGTGTGAGGCTGAATCCGCTTTCGCTGCCCGTTAACAGCGGTACGCCCGCATCGAAGGCGGTGCGAAGCGTGTCGACGCTTTCGGTGATCTCCGCTCGGAAAACCTCACGAAGCGTCTCGTCCGAACCGATCGCGGCACCGAAGTCGGCCAGATTGGCTTGGAAAGTAAAGGTAGGCACCAGCGGCACCTTGCGATCTGTCACCGCCTTCAGCGCTTCGTCGTCCATGTAGGTGGCGTGCAGGATCATGTCGAAGCCGGCAAGGGCTGCGTCGCGGGTGCTGGTAGCGTTGCGACAATGCCCCACAACCGGAATGCCAAACTGGTGTGCGGTGTCGCAAACCAGCTTGAGCTCGTCTAACGTCCAGGTTGAGATTTCCCCGGTCTCTCTGCCGGGGCGAATGGGTAGACCACTGACATGGACCTTGATCCAGTCGACACCCATTTTTATCTGTTTGTGAATTTCTCTGACGATCTCATCGGGCGTGTGGACGATTCGGGCGTAGCCGCGGGTGCCCTCATCGGGCAGGAGCCGGGCCGCCGTACCACCCACACAGTTGATCAACACGTTGCCGCCCGTGGTCATGCGCGGCCCTTCAATAACACCCCCCTCAATCGCGTCGCGCAGGTCCACCCCTACATCGAACACGCAGTCCGCGTCGAAGAAACTGGTGAAACCCGCTCGAAGTACTTTTTGGGCGTTGACCCCGGCAACCAGTGCGGCAAGGCCGTACCGCCGATGAAAAAACAGTTCGTCATTACTGTTTGGTTGATCAAAGCTGATGTGGCAGTGGCTGTCGATCATGCCGGGGAGCACACGGCAGCCCGAAGCATCGATCTCCTCAACCACGACGCCGTCGGGGCAGCTTGCTCTCGCCTCGTGGCCTACAGCGACAATACGTTTGTCATGCACCAGCACGTCCCCGGCGAAAGGGTCGTTCCCGGTGCCATCGATGATGAGCCCGTTTTTGATGAGGATGTGCGGTTGACTCATAGCGGGTGCTCCTTGGCGAGCGCGGCTGGGTGGAAGTCGGTGTGAGTGGTTTTATTAAGCACAATGAATCGCATGAGCGCGTCGCCTTGCTCGAGCGTATGGCGCTGCATCAGCTTTCGGGCTTCTACTGCGTCATGGGCAACAATAGCGGAAATAATATCGTCGTGATCTGACTGATTGCGTTGTAAGCGTCCGGGCGCGACAACCTGAAAACGTCGGTACGGGAGCACCCGTAGCGCCAGCCACTCGGTCGTCTCGATCAGCACCTTGTTATGGCACCCACTGACGATGCGCTGATGAAATGCGAAACCCAGATCGGCGTATTCGTTGGGATCTCCGTCTAGGAGCAGGTTCTTGGCAGCTGCCTCGTGTATGGCCATCAGTTCACTGCGTTCTGCTTCAGACATGCGGGTCGTGCTCAGGAAAGCGGCGGTGCCCTCCAGTTCTGACAGCGCTTCGAAAAGCTCGAGCAGGGTCTCGGGGTCGAGTGCCGCCACCGCCGCGCGCTTGTGCGCACGTTTTGTTACGAGACCTGCCTGAGCCAGTTGCGTAATGGCCTCTCTGACGGGCGTCCGGGATACGCCGAAGCGACTGGCGAGTCGTCCCTCTTCAAGCGCATCGCCAGGTGCAAGCAGTCCGTTGAAAATGTCCCGCTCGATCGCTAAGCGGACGGTGCCGGCCTGCGTGGGATCCTTCTCAGTCACGTTTGATCATCCTTTACCGGTGCACCGATGAATAGCGGGTAACTGCCCCAGTTGGGTCTTTCAGTCGCGGTGTCGGCAACGGGTGGGGCCTCAGGATCCGGGCGGGCATGGTTGGCCAGCAGACTTTTCAGCAAGTTACTCAAGGTGCCAACGTGCAGTGCTTGTGCCGCATCCTTTGTTTGGCCCAACCCCCCTGCGATGTCCCTGCCAAAGCAGGTGTGTATACCGATGCCGAACGTCAGTCCGAAGGGCGGTACCCGATGGGCGATCTCGCGGTGCGGGTTGAAAGAGGCTGCGTCCTCCCCGAAGAGCTCGGGTTCGAGATTGGCGGACATCAGGTCGATAATCACCGTGCCTCCCGCCGGGATATTGGTGCCATCTGCCAAGGTGAATGGTTCGCTGGCCGTGCGCCAGGCGACTGCGCTGGCAGGATGCAGGCGGAGACTCTCGTGAACGCACCGTCGCAGGAATGCATCGTCGGTCGCAAGTCGTGCGCGATCCTCCGGGTGAGTAAGGCACCACTGTATGATTTCGTGAAAGCAGTGGGTCAGCGCATTGGCCGAACTGTGCGAGCCTGCCTGCATAAAAAAGGCGACTTCACGCAGGATCATGTCATCGTCTAAATCCTGCTCGCCGCGGTTAGCCAGCAGCACGGAGAGGATGTCGCGCGGCGCCGATTCTTCCGCCAGCTCACCCGCGGCGATGCGACGAAGTAAGGATTCCCGTCTGGCTTTGGAGGGTTCAAAAAACTGCTCTTTGAATGCCTGCAGGGCGTTTGCCACCTCCTCACGAACAACGTCTTTATCGCGAGTGGAGTGAAAAAGGGTGGCTCCCTCGCTGAACTTACGCGTATAGGCGACGAGCGCACTGGTCTCCGATTCTGAGCCCTCTGCGCGATCGATGCCCGCTATGTCCGAACTCAGGTTAATGTTCACTTTGAAGCCAAATTCAGGCAGATCCATGCGGCCGCTTGCCAAATACGGCGCCAACGTCTGCGCCAGGGTAGCGGGATAGACCTCTCGCTCGTAGTATCGGGCAAAATCTCTCCGAAACAGCCGCCACTCAATGGCTCTGCGGTGGGCATGTGCCTCCCCGTGCAGCGTCAGGAGCACGCGGTCCATGAGGACATCGCATTCGTTGTACATAGACTGAATGAGTCGATGATCGCAGAGCGCCTCGTGAGCGCTGTGATAACCGCCGATGCGCGTAGCCTCAGTCATCGCGTTAAAAAAGTACCGGGTAGGTCGCCCACACGTCCCGCTCAGAGGCTGCGATTTTCGTCGGTGGCTGCCCGGGGTTGGGTCGCATACCGCGTTCGACTAATTTTTTGATGATGAGGGTAATGGTGCCGAACTGATGGTTGTCAGGAGTGGGCGCCTCGCCGTCGCGCAGAACGGTGCCAGCCACGAGATTCATACCAAGACAGACGTGCATGCCGCCGCCAAATGACATCCCCGCCGGGCTGACCCGCCTTTGAGTACTGCGCAGAGGATTGAATTGGGCGGCATCGGTGCCAAATACGGTTGTGTCGCGATTTGCCGTCTGCAAATCAATGACCACCTTGTCACCCTCGGGCACGACCTGACCGTTAGCAAGCGTGATTTCTGCTTCTGCGCGACGCCAGGCCTCGGGGCTTGAGGGGTGTAGCCGCATACTCTCCAGGACGAACCGCTGAAGCTGATGTGCATCCGCCACTATTTTTTCTGGCGTGGCCCCCTCGCGTTCACACCAATGGAACAATTCGTTGGTTGCATGAACCAGGGTATGAACAGAAGTATGGGATGCGGCCAGATAAAAGAAGGCGACCTCCCTCACCATCAGTTCGTCTGGCATGGCTAGCTCGGCATCATGCAGGAGCAGGATGGTCAGGATGTCACGGGGCAGGTGTTCATCGCTTAGTGTGCCGGCCCGATGGGCTTCCAGCAGTGCCAGGCGGCGAGCGCGAGAGGGTAGAAAGAACCGTTCCCGAAATTCCGCAATGGCCTCCCGGATCTCCTGAAATATGGGTTCGCGATCGCCCTTGAACTGGCCAATCGTCGCTGCTTGGCCCAGCTGGATCAGCAGGCGATGCTGTGCGTCTGCTTCCTCCACCGTGCCCTCGACCCGGTCAATGCCAGCAAAGGAGAGTGAAAGATGGACCATGATTCGATAGCCCAATTCCTTGAGATCGAGCGACGATTCAGTCAGAAACTGGTCCAGCGTTTCACCGAGTAGGCCAGGGAATACCTCATTTTCATAAATACGGAAAAAGTTCTTTCTGAACAGTTGGCTTTCGATCGAGCGTCGCTGACGGTGCTCGTCACCGTGGAGTGTGACGAGCACCTTATCCATCAGGATTTTGCCCTCGTCGTAGAGGGATTGTTTGAGGTCGGTTATTCGAAGTGCGTGCTCCACATCGTGATACGTGCTGACGCGATGAATCTCCATGACGCGGCTCCTCGGGCTCCCATGGCTTGGGGCTTGATAACAGGCTTCGAGGCCAAGTGTATACAATTGCAATAGAAGTGCACACACTTCTTTGAGCTGTTCGGTTGGCCCTTGCGTGGGTGAGCTGGCGCAGGTTTGGGTATTGCTGGAGGTGCAGATGTAGCTGGAGGTGTCGGTGAGGCGGCGGGGTTGGTCTGCGTCGAAGGTCTGTGCGGGTCTTCATCACGGGCAGCCCTTTATCAACTGCGTCGGCAGTGTCATATTGGTCGCACATAAAGTGCGACAAGAGGCACAGCAATGAAGCTGAAGGTGAATGGCAATGAAGTTGAAGTGACCAGCGAGGCGGATACGCCTCTGCTCTGGGTATTGCGAGATGAACTTCAACTTGTCGGCACGAAATATGGTTGCGGAATTGCCCAGTGCGGCGCGTGTACCGTTCATATGGACGGCCGTGCGATTCGCTCCTGTGTGACACCCACTGCCGCCGCGGAGAATCGCGAGGTTCAGACCATCGAGGGGCAGGCGGGTGAGCAAGGGCTGTCCGCAGTGCAGAGGGCCTGGCTTGAGACCGATGTTGCTCAGTGTGGTTACTGCCAATCGGGGCAGATCATGGCCGCATCGGCTCTGCTTGCTGAAAACCCGAGACCGAATGATGCTGAAATTGATGCGGCGATGAGTGGCAACATCTGCCGCTGCGGGACTTATCCAAGAATTCGCAAGGCGTTGCATCTCGCTGCCCAGTGGATGTCGGAGGAGCGCGGCGCATGAGTGACGGATTGAATTCAGTTCAGGTAAGCCGCAGAAGGTTCGTCCGGGCAACTGGCGCACTGATTTTCTCGGCCCAGTGTCCGGTGACCTTCTCGGGAAAGGCTTATGCCGCCGGTTCGGGGTCGATCATGAACAGTTTCGTTCGTATCGACGCCAACAATGTGATCACGATGATGGCCAATAACTCGGAGTTTGGTAACGGGGCCTACACCGTGATGAGCATGATGTTGGCGGAGGAACTCGATGTCGATTACCGCAGCATTGCGCTTGAAGCGGCGCCAACCACGCCAGAGTATTACTCCCCGCTGTTTCGAGAGTATCTGACGGCGGGGTCGGTAACGACCGGCAGTACGTTTATTCCCATGCGCACCGCCGGCGCCAAGGCGCGGGCCATGTTGCTCGATGCCGCATCGCAGGCCTGGCAGGTGCCGCTGGCTGAGCTGATCACCCGCGACGGTGCCGTGCTACACGAGGCGAGTGGACGGCAGAGTCCCTATGGTGACTTGCTGGAGGCCATCAGCCGGTTCGCAATCCAACCGCCTGAGACCGTGGCATTGAAGAATCCCAGCGAGTTCAAAATTCTGGGCAAGCCTGCCAAGCGCTACGAGGGGCCGGGCAAGGTCGACGGCAGCGCTGAGTTTGGCATCGATATCAAGTTACCCGGGATGCTTTACGGTGCGATCGCCCGGCCGCCCGTCCATGGCGGGTCAGTCGTGAACTTTGATGCCAGCGAGGCCCTGGCGATGCCGGGCGTCGTCAAAGCCAAAGCGATCAGAGCCGGAGTTGTGGTATTGGCCGATAGCCATTGGCGTGCGCAGAAGGCCCGTGACAAGTTGAAGGTAACCTGGGATCGCGGCGCCAATGCGGGTGTCTCGAGCGAACAGTTCTACAGCGACTATCGCGCCTTGGCTGAGACGCCGGGGATGTTGGCTGAGAATATCGGGGATGCGCTCGGCACGCTCTCGGCTGCCGACGACGTTGTCGAGGCCACCTACGAAATGCCCTTGCTCGCCCACGCAACGCTTGAGCCCATGAACTGCATTGCACAGATTGAAGGCAACAGCTGCACGATTTGGAGCGGAACGCAGTACCAATCCAATGATCAGGAAGTGATTTCACGATTCCTCGGGATTCCCCAGCAAAACGTCACGATTCATCGCCCGCTCATGGGTGGCAGCTTTGGACGGCGGTCCAGTAAAACCGCTGACTACACCGTCGAAGCGGTGGAGGCCGCGATGGGTGAGTCGGTCCCGGTGCAGATTATCTGGTCGCGCGAGGAGGACATTCGCAGCGGTCACTACCGCCCGCTATTCGTTCACAAGTTGCGCGGTAGCGTGGATGAATCCGGCATGCCACAGGCCTGGCATCAGGTCGCAGTAGGTCAATCACTGATGCAAGGTACCAAGCACGACCCTACCTACATGGTGCGAGGCATGGACATCTACTCCTTGGATGGCTGTCTACAGGAGCCTTTTGGTGTCTTTCCTTACGGGACCTCGTATCAGATACCCCATCACAGGGTGGAGAGCCATAACGCGCCGAGGTCGGGTATCGTGCCCCAGGAGTGGCGCTCGGTAGGACACACGCATACTGGCATCGCTTATGAGTGTTTTCTGGACGAACTGGCACATAAGGGTGGCATTGATCCTCTCGAGTTGCGCTTACGACTCACTAGAGATCACCCGCGCATGAATCGCGTGCTCAGCGTGCTCAAGGAGAAGTGCGGATGGGACACGCCTCTGAGCTCCGGGCGAGGGCGGGGTGTGGCTGCTCGCATCTACAATATCTCCCCAGTAGCGCAGGCCGTTGAAGTGACCGTCGCAGATAACGGCGACTTCACCGTCGATCGGGTGGTGTGCGTTGTGGATTGCGGTTTTGCAGTCAACCCGCTGGGTGTCGAGGGCCAGGTAGAAGGGGGGCTGGCCTATGGTCTTGGCGGTGTGGCCTTCGGCAATATCGATATCGTGAACGGGGAGGTGCAGCAGAGCAACTTCCATGACTATCCGGTACTGCGCATGCGACAGATGCCCAAGGTCGAGGTGCATATTTTGCCAAGCGACGAGCCGCCCACCGGGGTGGGTGAACAAGCGACCACGCCAATAGCGCCCGCTGTTGCCAACGCGCTTTTCAATGCGACCGGACGCAGGGTGCGGCGCTTTCCGTTATCCAGTCAGGGGTTTTAACCTGGTGTGAGGTCTTTATGGCGCTAGAGCATATGGTGTGGCTCACCCCGAAGGCGGGTGTCAGCGAGGAGAAGATGGAGGAGATTCTTCAATCCATTCGTGTGCTCACCCACCTTCCGGGTGTCGTCACAATCTCGGCCGGTAAAAACATTACTGACCGGGCCAATGGTGCAACCCACGGGGTGCAGGTGACGCTGGAATCCCCGGAGTATCTTCCGCAGTATCTGAATCATGCCGATCATCAGGCCGTTGGCGTCACGCTGCGTGAGCACTGTGAAGTGCTCGCACTGGATTACGAGCGCTAGCGGGCGCTGACAGGCCCTTCGCTCTTGGGTGCGAATACCAACAGGGCATTACCGGCCTCATGGTTGTAGAGCCCGTAGCCTGAGTTGACCACCATATGGCCCGCTCCAATTGCCGGCCCAGAGCCACTCATGCCACCACCCTTGGCAGTCACCCCATTGGTGCCGGTGACGGGCGCGGTGGTATCGTATGACCAGATAACGTCACCGCTGGCACTGTCGTAAATTCGGATGATGCCGTCGAGATGGCCTGCGACAACCGCCCCCTCCGTCGCCGTGATCGCCGCGGAGACGCCGGGGTCACAAAATGGCCGGCCTTTGCCGCAGACGTTTTCCTGCACATGACTCCACAGGACTTCACCGGTTGCCGCATTGACCGCGGATAGCCCGGGGCGAGCGGTTTTGGGGTCGAGCCATTCACCATTGCGCGTATCGTTCATATCGTTGATAGGAACGAATACGGTGGCACCATCGGCGGCCATGCCAAAGTGCACGCCACCCTGAATGCTTCCTCGCCCTAGCTTAACTTCCCACAATTTTTTCTGGCCGGTTTGCCAATCAAGCGCAAAGACTCGGCCGTCTTTCTGCCCGGCGACCACCACCTTATCGTCCTCGCCGATATCCACCAATAGCGGGCTGGATGCCTGATCGTAGTCGGGCCCGTCTTCCTCGGGACAGTTGGGGTTGTCGACCATCATGCAGGCAACGTTCCACGCATCGTCGGGGAAGGTTTGTCGTGACCACAGGCGTTCGCCGGTGTCGAGACGGATAGCGATCACGGCGTCACTATTTTGGTCAGCTGGAGACGAATAATTTTCTCCCGTGCCGAAAATCAGCAGGTTTCGTGCGACATCGATTGTCGGGCTGGTCCACACCGGTGCACCCGAGGGGGCGTAGATTTTGGTCCCCGCCTTGGTGTCCCCGGTTGAGATCGGTGCATTGGGAATGGCGTAGCTGTCCCACAGGACCGAGCCATCCTCGCCATTGACCGCCATGACGTGTCCTCGAAATGTGCAGCAGGCGTAGTCGGGGTTAGCCGCTGTAACCACCTCCAGCGATGAGACCGGCACGTACAGATTGCCGTTGGCAAAGGCTGGGGTGCCCGTCAAGGTAGCGCTGTGATGGTCATCGGGGCTGGTCTGCCAGACGAGTTCGCCGGTTGTGGCATCCAGCGCGTACAGGTTGGCAATGATGTCGCCGAAGTAGGCGGTGGGGATGCCCTCCGGACCGCGCTTACCCAGCGTGATACCGGTGCGGACTTCTGCTCGCGCAGCGAAGGTCCAGCGCACGCAACCGGTTTCGAGATCGAAAGCGTAGACAGTACCGTCCTGGCTGCCCACGAATACGGCACCCATCGCAATCGTGGGCTGCGAGCGCGCTCGGGTTGAAGCGGGAAAACCGAAGCTCCATTGCAATTCGAGATCGCCAATCTGCGAGCGGTCGAAGCCGGCGATGTCGGAAGAGACGAACCGTCGCGTATCGTGGCCCCAGCCGGTGAGTTGATCTTCCTCAAGACCGCTGAATTCGGTAGCAGGGCCTTCACACCAGGCCACATCCGGCGCCGCATTTGGGTCACCCAAACGCATTTGCGTGATGTATTCCACGATGTGTTGTTTGTCTTCGTTGGAGAGATGCGCGGCCTGGGTTTGCATGATCCCCTCGGTAATGGACCTATACAGCACCTGCGGTGACATCAGCTCAAGCCAGGTGGTGTGGGGGGCCTTGTAGACCTGCGCCTCGTGACAGCCTGCGCAGTGCTCGATGTACAGGGGCTTGCCGGGTAGCGCATCTCGATCGCCGAGGCCTCCGACCCAGGCGTATTGCTCGTCCATGGACCCAAGGGTGGCGGGTTCTTCGGATTGAGTATCAGGTGAGCTCGCTGCTCCATCAGCTGCAGCTGTCACCGCGAGGGCAACCCCCAGCATCAGCGTGACGACCGGCATGGTGCGAGGCATTCGTCTCATGAGGTAGTGCGATATCTGATTAGTGAGCAACATTTCCCCCTCCTGCGGCTCGAGGCGTTTCCAGCCAATCCTGCTTAAAAGACAGAAGCGACGAGAGCGCCGCTTTTGTAGTCATATTACAAATATACGGACATTTGCGTGAGTTTCAATTTCCTGTATTCTCGACGACATAAGTTAATAAAAGTATTCTCGACGACATAAGTTAATAAAAGTTTATGTTTTTTCCCTATTCTACAGTCATGAGGAAGCCCCTATGAGACTTGCACGTTCGCATGCAATGACGATTGCTGCCATTGCCGCAATCACCGGAACGCAAGATACCTTCGCGCAGCGCGAGATTTCCGGACAAATTGAAGAGGTCGTTGTGACCGCTCAGCACCGGGAGCAGAACCTGCAAGATGTTCCGATTGCCGTAACGGCGTTGGATGAGTCGGCCATTGAAAAAATCTTTGCTCGAGACCTGACCGATATCACTGGTAAGACACCGAACTTGGTGCTCACCCCGATCTTGGGGAATGGCACTACTGCGATCTCGATACGGGGGATGCAGTTAAATGATGTCGAAAAAAGTTTTGACCCGGCTGTGGCGGTATACCAGGACGGTGTGTATCTCCAGACGACTACTGGCGCTCTTTTGAATCTGTGGGACGCTGAGCGCATTGAGGTTTTGCGCGGACCGCAGGGAACGCTATTTGGGCGTAACACGATCGGTGGACTGGTCCATGTGATCAGAAACAAGCCGACTGGGGAGCTGGGCGGCAAGTTTGCGCTGACGGTTGCTGAAGATAGCCAGGAGGATTTCAAAGGTACGATTAACCTCCCTGAATTCGCAAATATTTCCACGAAATTCAACTACATGAACCTTTCGGGCGGTGGCTACTTTGAGAACAAAGTGCGCGGAGAGTCAGAGGGCGAGACCGATATGACCATGTGGTCTGTATCTGCTTTGTGGCAACCAACAGATAACTTTTCGTTACATGTTACCTATGACGACGTTAACGACGATACTCCAACTCGGCCTGTAACTTGCCTGACTGAACCTCAGGAATTTCTGGGCCCATTTTCTCCTCGGTCAGAGTGCCCGTCTTTCGACGATACTGACTCGCACAGATTCACTTACACGACCTTCGACCAGAAGGCTTCCCTAGATCTTGAGTCTGTGACGGTAACGGCTGATTGGCAGATCTCGGATGCCCACAAGGCCACACTGATCTATGGCATGCGCGATATGGAAGAAACTGCATTACAAGAGTTTGATGCCGTTTCCGCACCGCTGTTTTGGACAAATCGGCCTCAGTTTGAAGAGCAGCAGAGTATCGAAGTTCGATTGGAGTCAGACTTCAACCGCTTCCGTACCACCGTTGGTGCTTTGATGTGGGACAGCGAATACAATCTTTGGCAAAACACTTACTTCTTCGGACCGCTGTTTGCGTCACCGTGGACGAAACAGGAGACTGAAAATACCGCCGTGTTTGGTCAGGTGGATTGGGATCTAACTGACTCCCTGACCCTCACATTGGGTGGTCGATACACCAAAGACGAAAAAGATTTCTGTCAGGTATTCACAGGGCTTCCAGCTGACGGCCAGCAAGCTGCCGCAACCGACTACAACGGGAATCCTAAGGTACCTCTATTCGCCCACGGCGCCGAGAGCGTCTGTCCCGATTGGGCGCGCGGAGTCATCAACAACAACTACAGTGATTCGGCTACTGGAGAAGCCCGAGTCTTCAATGGAAGTCAGTCGTGGAGTGACTTCACACCAAAGGTAGGCCTCACATACACGACTGATCGAGGCATTCTTTATGCGAGTTATACAGAGGGTTTCCGGTCGGGAGGTTACAATGGTAGAGCTAGTGCGCCTCAGAACGCTGGTCCATATGAGCCCGAGAACGTGGAGAGTATTGAGTTCGGCTTCAAAACTAGTTGGTTAGATAACTCGCTGCAGTTCAACGGGACCTTTTTTACGACTGACTACGAGCAGAAGCAAGAGGACGTGGTCCTACCTGACCCAGTGGCTGTTACGTTGACTCTGGTGCAGAACGCGGCTGGTGCGTCGATGGAGGGGGCCGAATTTGAATTGGTGTGGATGCCAACCGCTGGCCTAACATTGAACGCAGCTCTGGGGTATCTCGATGCGTCTTATGACGAGTACACGGTTCTTGGGCCAGCGTTGAATACCGTGGATAAGTCAGATTTCGACTTGCGACGAGCTCCGGAACTCAACTACTCAGTCGGTGCCAATTGGGAGGTACAGGTTGGTCAGGATGCTTTCTTGATTGCCAACGTTAACTACCGTTGGCTCGATAATTATCAGATCCAGTCCAATTCAGGAGGCCCCAAGCATTACAGGGTAGACCCGACCAAGCAGCCTTCCTTTGGATTGCTTGACGCTTCGATTAACTTCGAAACCGAGCACTGGAGGCTGTCGCTCTTTGGTAAGAACCTCACTGACGAGACGTACTTCTATCACGTGCTGGATGTGAGCGCTGCTTATGCCGCGACATCTGCGACTGATTCGTCTGCAAACTACGTGCCTGGGTTGTGGACATTCGGTACGGCTAACCGGCCCAGATACTTTGGCGCGGAAGTGCAGTATCGGTTCTAAACCGAGTCTTCCAAGAAAAAAGCCGCCAGTTTGGCGGCTTTTTTTTGCGTGCTAGGCTCTGCGCATGGCGCCGCCTCAACTGTGGTGAGTGACGGGTTCGCCCTAACGAAGGGCGCTCCTGTAAGCCTGATTATGTTAGATAATGCTGTCTAATTAGTAGTAGGCAAAAGGCAAAGTCAATGCAAAGAGAGAATTTGTGGATGGTTCAGTGTATGGATCGCGAGGGTGACGATGTCACCGCGCTGCGCGAGCAGCATATGGTGGGTCATATGAAGCATATCGAAGACATCGTCGATCATATCGCGATAGCAGGACCCCTCAAAGACGAGGCGGGGGAGCAGATCGTCGGGAGCTTTCTCGCGTACCGGACCGATGACCTGAATCAGGCCAAGGCTTGGCTCGACGGTGACCCCTATGCGCAGAGCGGTATCTGGGGGACCGTTGAGTGGTCGCGTCTGGTGCTCGCAGCAGGGACGTTGGCCGGCGGTGTGACCTGGTAGACAGCTTCACGCTCTCTATCGCGTGTACGCGCTCAGCGGTCTGGTGCACCCTTTAGGCCATGACGGCACACCTTATCGTTGACCTTATGAGATTCTCACTCTGACCTAGGTCGATGCGCGTCGGCGCTCACTGATATTTTTTGCGGAGCCAGAGCAAACCGAGAATTCCCAACACCCAAAACACGCCATGGGGTACGGCGGGTATGGCCTCTGGGATCCCTGCAATCGCTTCCCTGAAGAGCACCCAAGCCTGGTCTGTCGCGCTCACAGTGGTGGCTCTGCTGGCCGTACTGCTCGAGGGCCTCGCGGAGACCGTCACCACATTGTTATGAACACGCTCTCTGACGTTGGGTTCCGGGGCCTCGCTGAATTCGCATCGCATGAAGTCTCCAGCCTGCACCGTCGCAGGCACTTCGCAGCTGCCCTGACCATTGAGATCTCCGTAAACTGAGTCAGTCAAACTGACGATCTCGACGGCGTAGTCATTGCGGTTTGTGATGACGAGCATAAAAGTGACCTCGTCTGCCGGGTCTATCAGATTCGCAGAGGGTGTTCTGATCAGGTTGATATCCATCGGTACCGCCTCGAACTGCACGCCCGCTGCATCAAAGCCAATCACCGACTCGCCGCTGTCCCGGCCGACGCCCACAGCGAAGATCGTGTCACGCTCGATAAGATCCGTGTTGCCCTGCAAGTTTTCGGTGAACTGGCAGCGATAAATAGCGCCAGCGGCAATTTCGACAGGCGATGCGGTGCTAATCGCGTCACAGGTGCCTCGGCCGCTCAGATTGCCATGAACGTCGTCCACCAGTTCATCGATCAGGACTGCCTCTGCGGCCGAGGCGTTAATGACCTCCACGGCAAACGTCACATCGCCACCCGTCGCTGGCACCCTATCAGGTGTAGCAATTTTATTGACTTCAATCACGGGTGACGGCAAGGCGGGGGCGTCAGCGGGAAGAAACTCTGCTTCAGCGGTGGCCTCTACGGCGACCGCCGAGCCATCATCTGCGGTGCCTGAGGCGGTTACCGTGTCTGGGAAGTACGCCACCTCACTGGGGATGGCCTCCCCGGTTTCGGGTACGGTCCCGGTGAAGGTGCATCCGATCGCAGCGCCCTTTGGCGGAAGCACCAGCGCAAGCGGATCGGTCACGGCGACATCGCCACAGTCCAGCCCCAGACCCGCCACATCGCCGTGGTAACTGTCTGTGAGCGAATTCACGGGGGTCGATCGTTTTAGCCAGGGAGTGATTCTCCAGCACCAGTTCGTAGGTCACGGCGGTGCGATCCCGAATGACAGCGGGGAAGGGTAGCCTGGTCAGGCGCAGTACTGCGGGCGTGTCTCGGAAGGTCACCGTCGCCGAATCGGAGTCTGTGACCTGCTGGCCTGTCAGTGGGGGCTGCGCGATGGCAGTGACGGTATTGACGTCGGTGGCTGGCGCGCGACCAGCCAATACCAGAGTGTATTCGCAGCTATAAGACAGGCCGACCCCGATAGTCTGTGGCAAAGCGCAGTTGCCCACCTCATGGAGCGAGGTGGTGACCCCCGCGCGACTATCGTCAAGGGTCGTAAGCTCCAGATTGGTTTCACCGTCATTCCAGACCTCCACCTGATAACGAACGGCCCCACCGGGCTCGTTAAGGAAGCTGGGCGCGGCGGTTTTGATCACGCGGAGGTCAGGCTCCGGAGGCGATCCAATGTCGATAAATCGTACCTGCGCAGAATCGGTATCCGATATGGCTACGCCAAAGTCGTCCGTCAGCGTGGCCTCTACGATGTTTTCGTGCGTATCACCGGGCCCTCCGCTCAGTGCTTTCTGGAACTCGCAGCGATACCGAGCACCTGAAGCCCAACGAGTGCCCACCGCGCAGGTTCCCAGCCCGTTCAGGTCGCCAAACTCGCTGTCCACCAGCTGTGTGAGCGTGAGTTCGTCCCGCCGGTCCGATTCATTGAACACTTCGATCTCAAAGGTGACCTCACCCGTGCCACTGCGCAACACTCGCGGGGCGACTGTCTTGTAGACTTCAATCTCTGCGGGGGGTTCGACCGTGATTTTGTCGAAGTCGACCGGTGCGCCGCCGTTACTCCAGCAAGATGAGCTGGTTTGCGGGAACAGGCTTTGCACGAAGTTCACAGTTTGTGCCGGGTCGTTGGCGTCAGTCACGGCGGCACAACCGTTATTGTTCTTACTCTGTTGCCAGCCTACGAGCATCGGCATGTCGAGCTTGCCATTGCCGTTGGTGTCCTGACAGAGGACCTCACTGACGTCGAATTCGTGGTAGGTCAGCTCTGCGTCCAATATATCGCCGCACTGGTTGCTGTTAATGGCGCGATACGGGCCTGCTCCTGATGTCACATCATGGCCTGCTCCCGTGACTGCAGGTAATAACGCAGAGAAGGCACAGGCGGCACCCCCTAAGACTTCAGTGCCCGTCTCGGCCACCCAGAAGCCCAGTTCATATCGCTCCTTGGCGGCACGATTTTGGCCAGTGCCAACGGTGATGCCGACTCTTAAACTGATGGTGTCGCCGCTATTGCAAAACGCGGGCTCTGGATTGACGGCAACGGCGGAAACCCGCATCGAGTTGGCTGTGCAGTGTTTTCCGTTATTGATGACGGGTGGGCAGGCAGCGCCCTGAAGCGGTAAGTTCTGCGCCAGTGTCGCGGCAGGTTGCCCCAGAAGCATCGACGTGACGAGCACGCAAAAGCTCTTGAGTAACGGCGGGAAATGCGTGAAAAGGGGCAATCGGGCCATGACGTTTGCCTGCGAAAAATCCGGATGTGCGGAGTGTAGAGGGGGATTGATCGCAGTAGACTTGCAAAAGGTGTCAACGTGACGGGGAGCAGGCAATGACGAGCAGCGCTATAGCGGTAAATCTATCGGGACAATCTGCACTGGTGACAGGCGCCAGTTCGGGCATCGGCGCGGCGGTGGCCGAGGCTCTGGCAGCCAACGGCGCGCTCGTCTGGGTGAATCACCCGGATGAAGCCAGTGCTTACGCCGCGGCAGCGGTCGTCTCGCGTATTACCTCGGCCGGCGGGAGCGCGCGGGCGATTCAGGCAGATGTTAGCTGCGAAGCTGACGTGCTGGCGATGTTTCACGAGATCGAGGGAGCAGGCTTGGATATTCTGGTCAATAACGCCGGCATTGCTCATGCCAGCCCTGTCGAGTCGCTTGAAGTGGCAGACTTTGACCGCTTAATGGGTGTTCATTTACGGGGTACCTTCCTGTGTACTCGGTCGGCGCTGCGTATCATGTATGAGCAGAATCGTGGTCGTATCATTAACACCGCATCGCAACTTGCCTACATCGGCGCTCCGGGATTTTCACATTACACCGCGGCCAAGGGCGCGATCTTATCCTTTACCCGCAGCCTGGCACTGGAGATCGGCGATAGGCCGATTACTGCAAACTGTGTCGCGCCGGGAGCGACCATGACACCGATTTTGGCCGATGTGCCAGAGGATATTCTGGAAAGTGTTCGTCAGAAAATTCCGGCGGGTCGCATTGCTGAGGTCGAAGACATCGTCGGAGCCTATGTTTTTTTAGCGAGCGATGCGGCAGGCCATTTCAGGGGGCAGTGTCTGAGCCCCAACGGCGGAGACGCTTTTCTGTAACTTTCTTTCGGCGAGGGTCGCAGACTGTCGCTTTGGGCGACATGTGGCCTAATGCGACGCTATTTTTACTGAAATTGATCGCTAAACTGGATTGCATTCCAAATCAAAAAAGCTGAATATATATACAGTACTGGATGTGCGGCGTCGGTGGGTGCAAATCCAAGGACATGGCGAAGTAGCGTGATCAAATAGCGTGACTCAATAGCGATACCAGATAGCGAGACAAAAGGAGTAAGGCATGGATCCGAACAAAGAGAAGGCACTGGATGCGGCACTTTCACAGATCGAGCGGCAGTTTGGAAAGGGCACGGTCATGCGCATGGGTGACCAGGAGCGCGTTGCCATCCCGTCCATTTCAACGGGTTCACTCGGTCTGGATATTGCGCTGGGTATAGGTGGCTTGCCCAAAGGCCGTATTTGCGAGATTTATGGCCCGGAATCCTCGGGTAAAACGACGCTCACCCTTCAGGTGATCGCGGAGGCTCAAAAGGCCGGGGGGACAGCGGCTTTTATTGACGCGGAGCATGCATTGGATCCCCAGTATGCCGAAAAGTTGGGTGTGCAGGTTGATGATCTGATTGTCTCGCAGCCCGATACCGGGGAGCAGGCTCTGGAAGTCGCCGAAATGCTGGTGAGATCGGGGGCCGTTGACGTACTGGTGGTCGATTCCGTCGCAGCACTTACTCCAAAAGCCGAAATCGAGGGCGAGATGGGGGATTCCCATGTCGGCTTGCAGGCCCGTCTGTTGAGTCAGGCAATGCGCAAACTCACAGGCGCGATCAAGCAGACCAACTGTCTGGTGATCTTTATCAACCAGATCCGTATGAAGATTGGCGTCATGTTTGGTAGCCCGGAAACCACTACTGGCGGTAATGCACTCAAGTTCTACTCCTCGGTGAGATTAGATATCCGGCGCATTGGCGCGGTCAAGGAAGGTGACGAAGTGGTCGGTAATGAAACTCGCGTCAAGGTAGTGAAAAACAAGGTGTCCCCGCCGTTTCGGCAGGCGGAGTTCCAGATCATGTATGGCTGCGGCATCTATCACATGGGTGAGGTGATCGACTGGGGAGTGAAATTAAACCTGATCGACAAGTCCGGCGCCTGGTACGCCTACAAGGGCGACAAAATTGGCCAAGGTAAGGCCAATGCCTCTCGCTTCCTCGAAGAAAACCCCGCTTTGGCCAAAGAAATTGAAGACCAGATCAGGCATCAGATGATGGGCGTGCCGTTGGCGGTGGTGGATACCGAGGCGGGTGAGGGCCCCTCCGAGAGTAGTCCAGAGCCAGACGTAGGTGGCGTCGCCGAATCCTCATAGTGAGGGCGGATTGTCTGTGAATGCCTCTGAGCAGACGGTACTGCTCGACGCCAGTGAGGTTCGGGTCGCGGCCCTCGACTTGCTGGCACGAAGAGAGCACAGCGCAGTCGAACTCGGCACCAAGCTGGCAAAGCGGTTCCGGTGCCGGGAGAGCGATCCCGATCTCATTGAGCAGGTGATCAGGCAACTGGTCTCGGATGGCCTGCTCAATGACGAGCGTTTCGCTGTTTCGAGGGTGAGGCAACTATCCGGGAGGGGCTACGGCCCAGCCAGAATCCGCAATGAGCTTCGGCGCCAACAGGTCGATGGTTTGGTCAGCGACTCCTTGCAGGAGGCCTTTGATTCCCCGCTGGATTGGGCTGAGGCCGCTGCAACGGTCTACCAGAAAAAATACCGGGGCGCGCCGATTGTGGGTGACTGGGACACGCGACAGCGCGAGCGTTCGAGGCGTCTGCGCTTTCTTCAGTATCGAGGATTTGACGCGAATATGAGTCAGGCGCTGGTTGATGGCGACGACCGGGGAGACGAGGACGTCGTTGAGTAGGGCCGCCGGATCAGATTAACAGCCATCGCCTGCTCAGGGCGCTTCGCTTAATGTTGCGACCCACGCCATTCTTGCCTCGGATGCTTTGTCCTTCACGATAGCCGCATTGTCGGGACCCATGCGAAGCACCTGTTTTTGAATTGCGGGAAGCCCCTCGATGGCTGGGTCTTCATAGAGCCAGACCGCCTCCTTGCGAACCAATCGTGCGCCCGCAAGATCCACTTCGGGGGTGCTGGCGACCATATCGAGGGCTGAGATCACCGCAAAGTCAAATGCCTCCGCTTCCTCGCCATAGTAGGACCAAGCCTCTCTGAATAAGGGGGTAAAACGGGCGAGCGCTGTTGCCAATGCCTCAACATCCAGACTGATGAGCCATTGGGCAAGCGCATCGTACCGGGCGAACCCCTCGGCGGATACGGTGACCTGCGTGCCGTCATCAGCGATTGGAAAAGCCACTTTGGGACGAGCGATGGGTAGCAGCTTGTAGGGTACTTCTCCCTGCACCAAAAGGTAGACCATACTGGTACCGCGCTCGATCACGTTACTGGACATCAGGTACTTTTGGCCGGCATTTCCAAGGGGGATATCGGCGACGGCGTCCCGGATATCGTCGTCACTCTCGTCAAGTTTTGGCAGGGGGTCTTGAGCGGGCGCCGGCACCGGCGCCTCTTCGATGACTGGCGTTTCAGGCGTGGGGGCAGGGGTATTCTCTATAGGCTCAGCCAGCTCTGGCTCAGCTTGCGGCACGATGGTGCTGGGTGAGGGTGCGGGGGTTGGCTCGTCCGGCGGTAAAACGCCAGTGAGAAACAGTGCGCCAACCGCAATGACACCAGCAAGTGCAATGATCAGCAATAGCTGAGCTATTGTCAGAGCGCCCGTATGGGGACGTCGTGTCCGGGATGTAGCAGGCATTATCTGTACTCCTTAGGTGCTCGCATTATTGGCGAGTGACAGCCAGAGCATTCATCTCATCCAGCGCAACTTCCAGTTGATCAACCAGATCGTCAAATACTGCGATGGTAGCCTCCATCGGTGCTGTAGTCGTCATGTCAATGCCGGCTTTTTTTAACAGCGCTACGGGATAGTCATTTGACCCTGACTTTAGCATCGTTAGATAGCGCTCGCGGGCCGGCTCCCCTTCCTCAATGATCATTTTGGCCAGCGCCGTCGCGGCCACGAATGAAGTTGAGTATTGATAGACGTAGAAGTTATCACTCCGTAAAAAGTGCGGGATCCGACTCCATTCGATCTGATTCAACTCATTGGTGTGAACGGCGTCACCATAGTAATCCGCGAACACGTCGGCGTAGAGGTTATTCAGTACGTCGGCTGTCAGCGCTTCTCCGGCTTCCACTTTTGCGTGAGCGCGTGCCTCAAAGTCTGCAAATGAAGCCTGACGGTAGAAGCCACCCCTAAATTCGTCGAGGTAGGAACTGAGCAGATACGCGCGCTCGCCTGCAGACGACGCCTCGCTGAGCATTTTCTGCATCAGAACGGCCTCGTTGGTCATCGATGCAACCTCCGCGATAAACGTTTTGTAATCACCGTAAACCTGCGGCTGGTTACTGCGAGTCAGGTAGCTGTGAATGGAGTGGCCATATTCATGCGCTAACGTCGAGACGTTGTTGAGTGTGCCCTCATAGTTCATCGACAGGTAGGGTTTCGAAGTATAGGTGCCCCAGCTGTAGGCGCCTCCGCGCTTGCCGCGATTGGCCATGGCGTCGACCCAGCCTTCTTCAAAACCCTTCCAATAGATATCGATGTATTCTTGACCTAGTGGGGTAAGGGCGTCTGCAACCAACTGCTTGGCGTCCTCAAAGCTGATATCTGCCAGCGTTGGCGGCACAATCGGCGCGTACATGTCCCAAATCTCAAGGCGTTCCACCCCGAGCGCCTCTTTACGAAGCTTGAGATAGCGCTGCAGCGGTGCGCTGCCGGCTCTGGCCGTGGTCAGAAGATTATTGAAGATCTCAACCGGAATCGCATTGACATATGTCGCGTGCGCCAACCTCGACTCAAAGCCTCTCGCTCGCGCAAAAAATACGCGGCTTTTCACATGCCCCTCGTAGTTTGCCGCAAGCGTATGGTTGAGAGCGCTATAGCCTTCAAAGAGGCCCTTCCAGGCATCTTCGCGCACGCGGCGGTCAGTCGAGTGAAGAAATGCGCCATAGCGAGAACTGGTGAGCTCAACCTCGTGGCCGTCGCTATCTACAACGGTGCCAAATTGGAGATCGGAACTGTCGATGGCGGTAAACACGCTGTCAAACTTATCCAGCGGATCCGAGGCCATGGCCAATAGCTTCTCTTCAGCTTCTGACAAGGTGTAGGGGCGCATCCGCGCAATTTCGTCTAAGTAATGGCGGTACACAGCCAAACCCGGAGTGCTTGCTATAAATTGGCTGAGCGTCTGTTCTGGGATGGCGAGTATCTCGGGGGTAAAGAAAGACAGGGTCTCCTGATATCGGGCGTAAAGGCTTTGCGCTTCTGAAAAGCGCGCTGCGTTCTCCGACACCCGTGTGTCCTCATAACTTCGCAATCCGGCGTAGACATACAGGTTGCCAATAATGGTTTCAACAGATTGCATGGCCTCGATAGCGGCCAGCAGGGTTGATCCGTCGGTGGACAACTGGCCGCGGAATCGCTCCAGCGTTGGGAGGGCGTCTATAAATCTCTCGCAGTCGACCTCCCAGGCTTGAGTATCGCGATACATGTCAGAGAGGTCCCATTTGTACCGTTCGTCGATGTCGATTCGCTCCGGTAAGTCTTGCCCCCGTACCCATGCAGGCAGGAAGAAGGTGCTGACGACAAGCAGGACGAGAATCTTGTGATGAGGCGTCATGATCACTGTGTTTCCTTTGATTTCTGACCTGATATTTGCGGATTATCAAAGCCGGCACGATAGGGTGAAACAACGGCTAGGCATTATTGGCGGCGTAGACTAGCCGATCCGTCCGTTCAACACGAGTGTCAAAGTTCTGTTGGAGGGGTATCAACGCGGGCAGCGCGAAAGGCCACGCCAAGCTCAGGCTGGCTGTAGGTGTCCAGCCCCGATATGGTGACAAGATCCATTCGGTCCAGTGCGAGGGCGCCGTCCTCGCGTCGGGCGTGGGAGGGGAAAAAAAGTCCGCTGACTTCGCCAATGATCATATGAGTGCCATTGATTTCCAAGGGCAAATGCTGACGCAGCTTGCAGGCCACTTGCAGCGGTGACTCACGGACAAACGGCGCCTGGCACCTGGGCTTCCATTCCTCCGTAAAATCACAGGCGGCGAATTCTGATTGCGCTCTGGGGTAGGGAGCAGAGGTTTGGTGTGCCCGCGCGGATTGTTCGAGGGTAAATGCGTTCAGTGTCCAGCATTGGGTGTCGAGAATGTTGCTGAGGGTATGTCGTTCGCTGCTACCGGTATCAGGTCGCAAAATCATGGCCAGCAAGGGCGGTCGGGAACCGAGATGAAAATGTGAGCTGATGATCGCGAGATTGCTTTGATTATCTGCACCACAAGTGCCCACCAGCATCCCCGGTTTATAGCCCGGCAAACAGTTGATCAGGCGTGTCCGCTTTTCCGGGTCCATCTCGGCCAGATCAACTTGCCCCAGACTGATGACCGTCACAATGGTGCCCTACTTGGCTGCAGTGTCGGTGGGGTAGCGTTTTGCATAGCGCCGGGCGGCCCACACGCCATAGCACCATGCCGCAACCGGTTTAATGATAGGCCAAGAAAGCCACTGCCAAAGAAAACCGATGCGGGTGTATTGCCAAGCCGCAATGTTCGCCTCGAGACCCGTTACCCAGCGGCCATTCTTGCGCAGATGGAGCGATTGCAGCAGGGCTGCTTTGTCCGGAATCTCATCCGACTTGGGCAAGTCATGGATATCCTTAAGGGTCAGTCGTTCCGACTTCAGCCGCGCTAGATGACCCATCTCCCGCCGGCACAAGGGACAACTGCCATCAAAATACAAAGTGTCTTGCTCGCTCATTCCCTCGGTACGATGAACGCGAGGGAGCGGATGTTGTTGGTAGCCCGAAACATGGGCAGAAGCGGTACAGTCGGCCGATGTCTTCAGGGCTCTGCAATGAGTGTAGCGATCTGCGCCCTGAGCGCTTCTTCGTCACCTTTGCGGAAACCCACGTGGACTTCGCGAATGAGACCATCCCTGCCAATCAGATAGCCTGATGGCATGCCAGATACCGCAAAGGCGCGCCCCGAATCCCCGGTCTTGTCGATCGCGACGGGGTAGTCGACCGGGTAGCGCGATAAAAAGTCGAGGGCGTCCTCATCTACATAATCAACGCTGATGGCGACCACAGCAAAGTCGTCTGGCGAAAAGTCTGTGTTGAGCCTATTCAGTGCCGGTAAAGACAGTCGACAAGGACCACACCAGCTGGCCCAGAAATCCAGATAGGTAACGCGCCCCAGAAAAGACGTGTTAGATACCGTGCCCTCGCCATTGGCAATGAGCGGGAGTTCCCACGCCGGTTGAGGGAGGGGCTCCTCAAGCGTGATGTGCGAGCCTCGGTCCGCTTTGCTGGTGAGGGCAAATGCCAGGAGCAGGGCCGTCACCCCGGAAAGCCAGCTGTGTGCGGATCGCGTCATATTACCGTGCGCTCGTCTCGCCTATCGGTTTCGGCCAAGCCGTTCATGCGCATCAACCCACTCGTTAGTGCGGGTTTTCTTATCGACCCTCGCCGCTCCCGACAGCGACAGTTCACCGGCGACCACCAGCGCGGCTGCGATTTCGCAGAGCTTGAGTGCCTTGCCCTTGCCCTCACAGCCCATCATGCGCAGGCACTCTCGTTGAGTGGGCAGCGCCGTGCCACCGCCGTAGGTCGCCATAATCAGTGCCGGCAAAGTGATTGAAAAATAAAAGTCGCCCTTGCTGGTCGCGCGTTGATAGGTCGTGCACTGGTTCGATTCACCAATATTTGCGACGTCCTGCCCGGTAGCGAGGTATAGCGCGGCCAGTGCATTAGCCGGATGGTTTGCATTGTTGGACGAGTTGGTGAGGATGGCAGACAGCGTTGAGATTTGCTGTCCGTATGCAATCTGCTCGGGAGCCACCCTGAGATGCTTCATGAGAATGTCTCGGGGCACGGTGATTTCTGCGGTTACCCGCTTTCCCCGCGTTTTGAGCAAATTGACTGATGAGGTTTTCTTTTCGGTATCAAAGTTGCCTGAGAGCATGTAGTGCAGCATCTCCGGTCGCTGCTCGTGGATCCATTCGCAGGCAATGAAGGTCGCGCGGCTGACCATGTTTTGTCCTGCGGCGTCGCCTGTTGAGTAATCGAAGCGGGTAAAGACCATGCTATGGACGTGGTAGCTCTCGATATCGTGCAGTTTGCCGACTGAGGTTGATGTCTCGGCTTTTGCCTTGATGGCATCAAAGTTATCTTTGATCCAAAGCTGGAAGTCTCGGGCCTGGCGAGCGTCTCTGAAGATAAAGACTGGCGAGCGTTGCATGGATTCCTCGGATACGGTTGTGAGGACACCACCGCATTCTCGTATCACTTTCATGCCGCGGTTGTAGGAGGCCAGCATCGTCCCCTCTACCGTCGCCATTGGCACATAGAATTC
>JBJKZJ010000016.1:0-93455 GCA_045560455.1 Luminiphilus sp.
CTGGCGAGCCGGGCACCCCACCCTCCCGCTTTGGCTTATCAATGATCGACTTCATGACCGGGGTCGTGGCGGCATTAGGTTGCGTCTCGGCCCTGCTGGCTCGCCCGAATCAGGGCGGGCGCGACGTAGATATCAGCCTGTTCGACGTGGCATTGCACCAGCTGACCTACCCAGGCACCTGGTACCTCAACCACGGCATCGAGACCGGCCGCGTGGCGCGCTCGGCCCACCCCTACAACACGCCGGTACAACTTTATAAAACCCGCGACGGCTGGATCTTCGTCATGTGCATGACTGACAAGTTCTGGCACTTACTGTTGGAGCGCTTGGAGCACACTGAGCTTGCAGACGATCCACGCTTTAATGAAATGGCTGGTCGCGCAGAAAACCGCGATGCATTGACCGAGGTTCTGGATGAAATATTCCAAAAACAAAACACCGACCATTGGTTCGAGAAGCTGCAGACCTACATCCCCGTGGCGCCGGTGAACGACTTACCTAACGCGCTCGACAACCCTTTCGTCGCCTCCATAGGCATGATGCAAACCATGACCCACCGCGAGTTCGGTGAGTATCGAGGTCTGAGCAATCCCATCAAGATTGATCAGCAGCGTCTGCAGACTCACTGTGGCGCGGGCCTTGGGGCGGATAATCCGGAGATTCTCGGGGAGGAACTGGGCGTGACGGACCTCGAGGACTTGGCAGCACGAGGCGTCATCTGAGCGCGATCAAACCGGAACGATGCTGGAACGTCGAGCCGTTTAACCCCAACAACCTAACCGCCCGGGCTAGGCCATCACAACGAAAGAGCAGCGTGCCGAACGAACCCGGCGCACTGTGTCTAAGTATTGAGGCAATTGCCGCCTAAGCCTCAGCAAAAGAGACTCTACCGATACCTCGGCGGGCGACACCCTGGCTACGTGGCTGCCGGGCTTAGTGAGCCCCTAGGAAGTCGAACAGGATCTTGCCAAACGCTATTTTCTCTTCTTTGCCCGCTACCACGTGGGCGACGTCATCCATAGTGACCCCCACGGAGTTTCTGAGTCCCTCCTCCAACGGCTTGGTCGTGCGCGGTCCGGTGATGATGTCCTCCCCGGCATGAATCACCAGTGTGGGTGCTTCGATTTCACCGAGGTGCGGCCGGATATCGTGCCCCCGACAGGCTTGCACAAAGCGCAGATGGGTTTGGATGCGCCCCTCTAGCGCGCCCCACACACCGCCGCTGCCGAGCAGCTTTTCACGATTGGCGTTGTAGTAGTCGGGCTTGAACGAAAGGGAGGCCACCATCGACTGGAAGGCATGGAATCCCGCGTGTTCGTGGATGTCGCCAAAGGCCTGGAGGTGATCCGAGAGCATGGGATCGGCCCAAGTCCAACAACCCATGTTCACCATGCAACGCACCAGATCAGGTCGCTTAACCGCCACCCACTGACCAATACACGCACCAATACCCACTAGTCCCACGAAGGACACCGATTTCATATTGAGGTGGTCCAACAGGCCAATGATGTCATCGGCAAACAATTGGGTTGAGGGCTCCATCGAGTAGTCGTCGGTTGACTCACCGAGACCCCGGTAATCGATGATGACGGTGGAGAACTGATCGGTCATGCCCCTTGCCAAATAGTGATGCCGGCCGTGACAAAAGGTGTCCCAACCACCGATGTAAACCGCCGGTGGACCATCACCATGCACCTCGTAATACAGGTCGTGTCCGTTGATCTGGGCAATGGGCATGGTGTTCTCCTAGCGGATAAGCGAATTCAAGGGTGTTTCGTTACGTTGGCAGGCAGTGAGCGCCCAAAGCGATGGCTCAGAGTTCATTGATCAGAGTCCATTGATCAGAGTCCATTGATCAGAGTCCATTGATCAGAGTCCATTGATCAGAGTCCATTGATATGTGCCAGCACGCTCTCCAGATCAGTGACATCGGCATAGCGCCGACCCACGTCGCGGAGGTTGCTCGCATGGGCCTCCTCGTCCTGATCACCACAACAGTCCGCAGGGACGATGGTGCGGTAGCCGGCTGAGAAGCTGTCCACGATCGAGGCGCGCACACACCCCGAGGTCGTGCAACCAGTGATAATCGTGGTGTCGATGCAATGCGTGACCAGCCATGGCTTGAGCGGCGTCTCATAAAAAATGGAGGGCGCCGTTTTAATGAACTGAAAGATGTACTCATCGTCCCGAATGCGCGGATCCAGCTCAGTGCAGGGATGCCCGTGATAAAAGCTGCCGTCGTAGAGTGAGTCGATCTTCCAATAGGTCATCTCGTCGGGACCACCCCAGGACACAGCGCAGGAAGCAACCGGAATGCCTTTGGCCTTGCAGGCCGCGAGCAGTACCGCCGTGTTGTCCACCGCGCGCTGTACGTGAACGCTACGGCCCAGTGGATTACTGGCGTCGGTAAAGCCCTGCTGAAAGTCGACCATGACGAGCGCTGGCCGCTTACCGAATCCGATATCGCGCTGACCGTAGCCAGCCTCTGCAAACTTATCCATGGTTCGTGGGTCCCGTTGTCTTGGTCACGTCAGTCACCCAATATGACTTAGAATGTACGGACGTTTCAAGGACGGCGATCCTGCTATGAGCCAGCCCAGCTTCATCGATAACTTCAGTCAGCAGTTTTCTCTAGAGCCCAGTCGCACCGCTCTCCTGGTCATTGACATGCAGAACGCCACGGGCAATCGCAACATGGGGCTCGGCAAACTGTTGGCTGAACAGGGTCAAAGCGAGTCGGCGCAATATCGCTTTGATCGCATCGATAACCTGCTGATCCCCAACATCCAGCGACTCATTGCCGGGTTCCGCGAGGCCGGTGCGCACGTGATCTGGATTACCTATGGGGCCAACGCGGCTGATGCCAGCGACGCGCCACACCACATCGCACCGATCATCAAGGCGACCAATAACATTGCGGGTCAACCTGAGCATGAGGTGGTCGACGCGCTGAAGCCCGGGCCGGGCGATCTGGTGTTGAACAAGACGACTCAGGGTGCTTTCCGGTCTACCGCATTGGACAGCTCTTTGCGCGCGCTGGGCGTCGATACCGTGGTCTCTACCGGGGTCTCCACCAACAACTGTGTCGCTATGACCTCGATGGAGGCCTGTGACTTGCAATATCGTGTGGTGGTCACTAGCGACGCCACCGGCACCGATAGCGAGGAGATGCAGGACGCCACCCTGACCATGCTCAAACGACTTTGGTCCCGTGTCCTGACCACCGACGAAGTCCTCAGCGAACTCACCACTGGAGGAAGCCGCACCTGACCGGCCTCCAGAGACCCCGTCTGATTGGCGGGATGTTGGTGGCCATTGGGGCCGTTCTCTTAGCGGCCAAGGGACTGTTCGCCAAAACCCTGTACGACATGGGCCTCAGCTTCCACGACGTGGCAGCCATCCGCTCGGTGCTGGCCGTGCCGGGCTTCGCATTGTTGGCATGGCTGTATCGTGGCAAAACCAAAATAGAGCAGGACGCGACCTCCCGACGCAACGACCTGCTACTCGCCCTCTGTGCCGGATTCCTCTGCTACTACCTAGGGGCACTGGCAAACTTTTATGCGCTTACCATCATCGACGCCAGCGTCGAGCGGCCGTTGCTGTTTGCCTACCCCATCTTTGTGGTCATCATCAACACGGCGATCACGCGGCAACCGCCTTCGGCAAGGGTGTTACTCGCACTCCTACTGACCACGCTGGGGGTCGTGCTGGTGACCGGCGCTCTCAACGCCCGCGTCAGCGCCAGCCAATGGTCTGGCATGGCGTGGATTCTGTTCTGCTCACTGAGCATTGCCATTTACACCCTTATTAGCGGTGAACTTACCCAGCGACTGGGCAGCGGGTTGTTTACCTTCACTGCAATGACTGCAGCCGCTGTCGGCATGGCGGTCCACTATCAAATTTTTGCAGGCTGGGAGAACGTCGATCTATCCATCGCCGCCTGGTGGACGCTCGCAGCGCTCGTGGTCTTCTCTACCGTTTTGCCGCTATTTCTGATGGCTGAAGGCGTGCGCCGGGTCGGCGCTTCTAAAGCCTCGCTCATCAGCACACTGGGGCCGCCCGCCACCGCCATCATGGCGCAGGAGCTGACCGGTGAGATCCTCGCCCCTGCCCAGTGGTTTGGTATTGGATTGGTGCTGATCGGCGTCATGGCGCTAGAGGTCCGGCGACAACGGCCCACCTGAACGCAGATTCCCGCTCGCTTTGAGTTGGCATTTCAGGTAAATGTCCGTACAATTAAAAATTCACATTTTTGAGACCTTGTTCATGCACGGCACACGCTCACTGGGCGCCAGCTTCGGCGCTGAAGTGCTGGATTTCCAGCTCTCCGGAGCTCCCTCGGTAGCCGACATTGCGGCAATCCGAGACCTGTGGGCAGAACACAAACTCCTGCTGTTCCGGAATCAATCCTTCGACGAAGCAGCGCTCGTGGGCTTCAGTCGCCAGTTCGGCGATTTGGAGATTCACGTGAGGGAGGAATATCTCTCCCCGGAGCACCCCGAGATTCTCTATGTGTCCAATATCGAACGTAACGGACGGCGCATCGGGATTCTTTCCGATAGCGAGGTCGGCTGGCACTACGATCAGATATACCTGCCCAAGCCCGCCGTGGGTTCTCTGCTGATGGCCGATACGCTTCCCCCGGAAGGTGGTAATACGGAATTCGCGGACATGTGTGCTGCTTGGGAGGCGCTGCCTGAGGAGGCACGCGAGAAGTTAGATGGCTGTCTGGCCAATCAGTCCTACGAGGCCTTCAACCAGGCTTACAGCGTGCCCACCAATAACAAGCAGAAGGCGCAATCACCAGACATCCACCATCCGATTGTTCGCACACACCCGGTCACGGGAAGAAAAGCGCTGTATCTGTGCCCGGGCATGACCACTGAGATCGTGGGCTGGGATGCTGATGAGAGCGCCGAAATGCTGGCATTTCTCTTTGACTGGACCACCAAACCGGAATTTGTTTACTCGCACGCGTGGCAGCCAGGTGACGCGCTGATGTGGGACAACGCCTGCACGATGCATCGGAGGGATCCCTTCGATTCAGCACATGCGCGTTTAATGAAGCGCACTACAATTCTTCCACCCGCTGACCAGGCCGTACCATTCTAGTGAAATCTAGCGTGAGGATTGGCTGACCAGAGACACCCGACTGGTTGTGATGCAAACCATTTAGATTTAGCGAGGGGGATCCAAGGGCTATCCGCAGTTAAGCAAAATTATTTGGGCGCCTGAGCCATTCTGCCAAGGGGCTTGCCATCGCCAAGCACTCTGCCCACAAAGCCCTTCACGACACCATACAGGCCTTTGTTAAGCTTGGAGACCATTGCGTAGGCGGCGTCACCATCAATACTCCAAGCGTTTACTGAAGACACAACATCAACCGCGTCGTCCAGTGGCACTCTTGCTAACACCTCCGCAAGCCCAATCACCGCGCCCTCACCCATGGAGCACTTTACTGAGCCACGCCTCAACTCTAGCTTGCCGGAACTGACAATAATCGCGCGGCCCGCGAGAATGTGATTTTGGATAGCCCCTCCGTCTGAGAAGTACACAGAATTCAGCGTAGATCCTCGGGAGAAAGTGGTCCAGGCTTGCTCGGACGCACCTCCGGATTCGATGTGGAACGCACCCTGACTGGCCTCGGTACTGGCCAGAGAAGCAATATAGTTGCGTTGCAGAAGCTGCAAGGTGAGCGCGGAAAAAACGTGTGTGAGCAACGGCGGCGCGCTGCTGATCTGCCTGCCTAACCAGTCGGCGGGAATCTCAAGGCAGACTGAATCAGTTTTGGCCGTAGCAGTTGCCATACGATATTTTGTGCCGACTACTGCCTGCTCACCGAAGCTACTGCCCTTTTCTAACGTGGCAAGCAAATGGGAGCCTCTGTTGATGGCTATGTCTATCTCACCTTGCTGGACGATATACATCGCGTCTGCACGATCACCTTCGCTGAATAAAACCGTGCCGGAAGAAATGACCACCTCGGAAAGCTTGGGGTTGGCCTGCGAGGGCCGCCTTTCAATACCGCTCATTATCTGCAAACCCTACGTTGAGTTGTCTTAAAAGGAGGCAAGCTCCATTAAGCATCTTTGCCCAATTCGCGCGCCAAGGCCACAAAATTGGATTGTTTTTTTGCCCCAAAGAGACGTTTCCCGGCGGGACTCTGCCAGTCATGGCGCTTCATTAGTGCCTCTGTCATGGGAAGCATGTTCTGGAAGTCAATATTTAGCTCTTTTGCCAATAACGTTGTCTGATCCCAGAAATCATCTCTGCCGAGATTAGCCAGATCTGCGTCGAGCAGCCATGGCGATAGCCTGGAATTAGAAATTTGCGCAGGCCCTTCCATCACCAACTGCGTATCCAGAATCATCTGTTCAACCAGATCACACTCTTCCTGACTGAAACGTCCGGACTTCAGCATGGCCTCTACAGCCATTTTGGCACCGATCGGCTCATTTTTAGGTCGCTGTTTTAGGAAGCCCGCGTCATGGAAAGCAGCCGCAATCGCCAACAGAAGCACATCTCGGTCCCCTAATGCATCCTCTTCCGCCAGTTCAAGGGTTTGCCTCAAGACATCTTTGGTATGTGCAGGGGAATGATAGTAGAGCGTAGGGTCTAAGTCAGAGGCAAGCGCTTCCACCGTCTCCGTGACAAGCGGCTCTTCATATATCGCAAGATTAATACTATCCATGCAGTACCTCAATCGACGCCATCAAAGGCCCAAATCCCTCCAAGGCGGGCCACCCCGGCTAACGCGCCGACGATACCAAAACAGCGCTGCTTAGGCACCAAACACGTGCATAGTGCCAAAACATCACATTTATCGTCTGTAGGCCTCCGATCTTGAGGCTATTGCACTAAGCGCTGAGCAGGAAAGTCTCCATTGGACCTTTGCCCTTGATGTCAACTACGCCACGACTTTCAAGCGAGAATCTATCCTTTATGGCGCCAGCTGTATCGGCACTCATATGGATCATATTGGGGATACCATGCGATTCCATCCTCGCTGCCGTGTTGACCGCATCGCCCCACAGATCATAAATAAACTTGCGCTTTCCGATCACGCCCGCGACTAGAGGACCGGAATGGATACCGATTCGCATTGCTGGAATATGACCCTCGACCGGCTTCATTTCCTTGATATAGCGGACCATTCGCTGACCCATTTCGGCAATCTTGTAGGGGTGCTCTGGATCGAAATGAGGCACGCCGCAAGCGACCATGTAGTTATCGCCAATCGTTTTAATCTTCTCAAGTCCGAGGTCATCACTAAAGTCGTCGAACTTTGTAAACACCTCATCCAAGAACTCAACGAGCCTCTCTGCGCCGAGATCTTTAGAGAGCTGAGTGAAGCCGACAATATCACCAAACAGAATGCTGCATGACTCGTGCGCGTCGGCAATGACCTTTTCATCAGCCAGTTTTCTGTCGGCAATAGATTTCGGCAGAATATTGAGTAGAAGTTCCTCATTGCGATTCAGAGCAGACTTAATTTCGCCGGTTCGAGCCTCGATGAGTGCCACGACCTCGTCAGACATACGCGACACAGCAATAGACATCAATTCCGCAGATGCCTCCTCAGCCTGCTCGAAATCCTCGGTATTCGTGAGGCTCTTCATGCGATCGATATCCGCCTCCAGAAGCTTTTTCGCGTCACCTTGTAACTGATTAGACAGTGAAGCCATCTTATCGAGCACAACTTTGTCCCGCTGCTGACGTTTCTGAGACTGGGAGGCGCGAATCGCTTCCATTTCCAGCAAATGCCCACGGTAAGTTTCCAACGAAGTGTTAAGTTGCCCGACCTCGTCCTTTTCTGAATGTAAAAACCCGGGTTTGGGCATGGCCACCTCAAGCTCACCACGGGTTAAGGCTGAGAGAACCCCTATCGCCTTACTGATTCCCCCGAAGGAGTAACTGGTTAACCAGGTGATAGCACCCAAGATCAGTAAAAAAACAGCTGCGAATACGCCGAGGGCCGTTTTGTCTGCGGCAACTTGTCGCGATACTGATTCTCGTTTGTTGCCAAGCACGACCAACTGAGCATCTTCAATTTTTGCAAAATCGCTAAGCGCAATTGCAACATAAGATACACCTAGATCACGGTTTAACTCGCCCCAGAATCCGCTCTCTTGCATAGAGAGGAGGTTATCTTTGAGGAGAGCCTCAACTGGCTGCACTACAGGCGTCATCTCTCCGAGCTCAGCATAGTCCTCTGCGTCAAAGTAATCGTTGAGATCGACCACGCCAGCACGCGAGCCCAACACAGCTTTTACCGAGAAATCATACTCAAAAATCTCAATCGCCTCTGCAAGATTTTTGCCCAGCAAGACAGCACCAACCTTTTTCTGATCGTTGTTGATGTCAACCAATAGAGTTTGGTAAAAGCCGGCGGCGGACTCCCCGGTCTTATCTCGAATGGTGCTGACGCTGCGCACCGCCCCGAGAGAAAACTCATCAGCCCGACCAGCCTTCAGTCGTCCACTTGACGTCGAAACGAAGTCCGGCAGAGCACTTTCGTCACATGGATCTACCCCATAACCCTCATCCGCTGTGCCGCAATAAAGAGCGCTCCCTTCGTCATCAAACACCATGACAAAGCTCAACTCGCCCCAGACGAAAGCCTCCTCGAAAAAAACGTCAAGAAAATCCGCAATATCGCTTTGATCAGCATTGGACGAAAGCGCGCCACGCAAATCAAAAGCTTCGCCATCAATCGTGATCTTGTCTGACCAAATTGCCGATTTCGCAGGGTCTCCAGATTGAGGATGGAACAGACCGAGGGAAGTGATGAAAGTATCATTTAAGACCGTTCGCCAGGCTTGCCCATAAATTGTAGCGCTTGACTCAGTTGATGAGGCCTCTTTCTGCTTATCCTGGTATCCATACAGCGCAAAAAAAATCGAGCCAATCGCGAGGTTACCGAGAAGAGATAAGACAATAATTCTGACCTTTATCGACATTGGCGCCCTAAATATCCTCAAGTATTGGTGAGTCGGTCACGTCTTAAATCACCTCTTGTTCGGGTCAAATATTAACTTGATCGCCACCTCATCGACGTGAGTAGGCTCTCCTGCTAACAGCGGAGGCTTATATTTATAAGACTTGACATGCTTAAGCGCCGCCCGCTCAAAAACGCCTGGCGGCTCACTCGCGACAACATAGGGATCCGTTACTTTACCTTTTTGATCAACGCCAAATTTGACAATGACCTGACCGACATATTTGTAACGCTTCGCCTTTGGCGGATAGCGCAATGGGCCGGCTCCGATCAAGTGGCACTGCACTTGCTCTACACCAGCGGTAGTTTGTACCACCCCCGCATTAGTGGCGAGGATATCCTGAGAGCAAGCAACCCCGGGGCAAAATAAAACCAATGCAATCAGCACCCAAGACCGTCGAACGCTAGATAAGAGGTCTCCCAGCATCTAAAAGTTCCTAACCGGCGACGTCATGAGATCCAGCTTCTCCAAAAAAAAACCGGTCTCAGTAAGTATATTTCAGCCGCGCGAATATGGTTCTTCCGAAAACGTCATAGACATTTGGGAATGTATTGGCCTCCCACGAATTCCAGCCCCATTGCGGAGGATCCTTATCAAAAAGATTCTTGGCGCCCACCATTACCGTAACGTGATCGCCAATATCTGCACTGGCAGAGAGCTCAAAATAATCGTAGCTGGAAATGTATTCCCGGTAGTAGTCAGTCTCGTCATCGCCATCTTCAATGTCCGACAGATGCCTCCACGTCAGCTGAGTTGAAAACCAATCTTTTTTCCAGCCAGCTGTGGCACGGCTCTTCAATTTCATAACGGGCCGGCTACAGGCCTCCCCCCCTAGTGGGACATTCGCTTTACCGACACAATCAACATATTCAGAGGTGCCTGCCACTCCGTAAGATTTTTCTTCTATGTAGCTCGCCACATAACTGAGATCCAACATGCCGCCTAACAAGTTCATTTGATGGCTCAATGAAATGTCGAAACCCTCTACCTTATGCACGGCAAGGTTTCTCAAACCGGCATTGATTGACGACAATACCCCGTCCGCCCCTCGCTCAATGCCATCGCAATACACCGACGCTAAACTATCGTCTCCGTTTGGCTCCCAGTTCTGATAGCCAAAACATCCGTAGAGCGGATTTTCATTAAGCTGGTCAATGTAATCCTCCACTTCTATGGAAAAATAATCCACGCTGACGGAAAAACCTTCAACCGCATAGGGAGTCCAAACGAACCCGACAGTAAAAGTCTGTGCTGTCTCTGCATCGAGCTCTGTGCTGCCGCCGTAATAGACAGGTATCGGGGGTACATTGCGGATATTCAGCGCGTCCGAGTACAGGGCGCTTTCGGGCACGCCCTGCGCCATACACTGCTCAGGAGTACCAACAATCCAGCCTCCGCCGCCATAATTTATTTGGTTATACAAAATGGCGTCCGCCGAACAAGGGTCGGCGTCCCACTGCGGAGAAAGGCTATTCTCTCCAAAATCACCATACATCTCTTCGATACTAGGGGCCCGCATAGATTCATTAAAGCTGGCCCTTAACTGCAAGTCCTCAGTGACATACCAGGAAAGCGCTGCCTTGTATGAGCTGGTGCTGCCAATGGTGCTGTGCTCGGTGAACCTTCCTGCGAGCTCAAGTTCCATAAAGGAAATACCCGGGAGTCCCTCAAGCAACGGGATGAGGAGCTCGAAGAACACTGACGTTCTGTCGATACTCACCTCATCCAACGGCGCATTATCCCCCCAGGAATAAAGCTGCACCTCGCCGTTGGCTACCCGCTCGTCCGTATCATACGAGCTGGTTCTCTCAAGATATTCGATGCCTACCGCAACACCGACTGGGCCGACGTCACCGGGCATGCTGAAAAAGTCACCAGTATTGCCCGCCAATACTAAGTTAGCGACCGATAGCTCCGATTTATTTTTTCGGTATACGTCAGTACTTATGAAGTCCAAAGCCTCTTGAGAGGAGCCGCCGAAGCCGAACAGATTGTAGGGTGCACATCCATTACTCGGATCCCAACAAGAGCTACCAGTCGGGTCAAAAGGGTTCACCATAATGGCCTGTTGCAAGTTCGGAATAACGACACCCGGGCCGATTTCTGCATCATAGTCAACGGAACCATGGCTGATGCGGCCTTCAAGTCCCCAGCTGGAGTTGATATCCAGTGTAAATCCAAGATTTACCTGCAGCATTTCATTCTCGATCCGCCATTGGGTCTCACCGAGATCCAGGAACCACCTGCCGATACCCACGGGGCCTATGTTAGCGATCCCATCTCCCTCGAAGTCCTGACCCAAAAACTGGGGGCCAGGCATAGTGCCAATGAACGCTTGATCCTCAGGGGAGAGAAACGGATTGCCTTGAATTGGCATAAAAAACATGTTGAATACCGGGGGAGGAGGCATTGGTCGCGTGGATTCAACGTTTGAGGCATGAACCTGTCCAAATATCTCAAACGAATCACCTGACCACTTTATCTTGGAGAACAAGATTTCCCTCTCTTGTGGGACTTGGAGATCGAAATGATTGGGCGTCACAAACCCATACGTTGTTGGATCGAAGGGCTGAAGCTGCCCATCGGCGTTGAAGTGGCCGTACCAGCTGGTAAAGGGGTCCGCAATAGCGGAGTTAACAGAGCCGGAGTTATACCAAGGCTCGTAACCAATTGGTGTTCCACTAGCATCGTAAACGTCATTATTCCAAAAGCGCGCGAAGTCTCGATCGGGATACCTCACCTCTTTCCGTTCGGTATAGTCGCCATGAATCATAAAGTGGCCGCGCCCGTCGCCAAACTCAAACCCGAGCGTTGCACCTACATTCCCTATTTCCGCGTCGCTGAATTCGCTGGTTTGCTCGCCCGCAGCCGTGAGCTCAAAACCTAAAAAGTGCTCTTTTGTGATGATATTGATCACGCCCGCCATAGCATCTGAACCGTAGGTGGTTGATGCACCCCCAGTAAGGATCTCCACTCGCTCAACCAAACCTGGGGGAATGAGGTTTAAGTCGACAGTTCCGCCATCGGCAAAGGTCGGCACAAGCCGATTACCGTCCAACAGCGTAAGCGTTCGATTGGTACCCAACCCACGCAAATCCGCGGTCGCCCAGCCAAGCCCAAATGTGCTTGTTCTATCCGCTCCTGTCAGAATCTGAGGCATCGTATTCAGCAGCTGTTCAATGTTGATTGCGTTCGAAATTTCGAACTGATCCGAGGTTATCGTCGTGATGGGTGCATTACTTTCAAAGTTACCTTTGGGTAGCAACGACCCAGTGATGTACACCTCTTCAATCGTCGCTTCGGGGCTCCCACCATCCAACTCCTGCGGTGCGCTATCAGCGACAGTGTTGGAGGTGAGCATAGTCTCTTCAATTCCGCTCGATTCGTCCTGCGCTTGCACTAGTCCTGCCGAAAACCACGCCCACACGCTCAAAGATAGAATTGCGGATAGCAAAAACCAGTCCATGGTTGAGTGGTTAGTATCCGACTTTGGTTCGATGCACTTCATGACATTTCTCCCCCGACAGCAGCCCGCGCAGCACGATCAGCGCGACACCTCGTTTTCGCATGAACGCCTCGTCTATTCAAGCACTAATAGACGAAAAGGGTGTATCAGGGCGTTGTTAGGGTGAGGACGCTGCATTAAAGCATCGCATTGTCTCAATTCTGCATTACCCCGAGAGCCTAGCGGTGCTCATTAATCGTCTTTTAAAAACTAGTCATCCTGCCCAGCTGGAGGCTGACACCCGGTGGCACAACATTGACCCGGCTGCTTTTGCCGGTTGGGCGCGCCAGAGGAAGCGGTTTCCGCAACACCCCGGTCGAGCAAGCGCTCGACCAACGAGCGACGTTCTTCGATCGGGTATCGGCGATAAATTTCGCGCTTCATGGCCTGTGGGGAGCCTCCACCGTGAAGACTGATTACCGAGTACCAACCGCCTGTAGAGGAAGCCGTGATATCGCCGAGGAAACGAGCTACCTGCTTACGCTGGTCATAGGGAATATCTGCGCGCCCGGTCAGCACCGATGCTAAATCACCTGACGTGGCAGGGTTGTGGTCCTCATCGGGCCCGGGCAACGCCACGATCAGGCCACCGGACACCTCATGCGCAATGCGGTGCATTTCATAGATTTGTGTAGCAAGTAACAACTTGCCCACGTTAGAAAAGACGGGCTCGGGCATCCACGAGCCGCTTGGATCCTCCACCCCGTAGACGGACGCGGCCACACCGCAGGCAAAGAATCCCTCCACTAATTTAATCAGTTCCGCCATGCTGTCGCGCAAATGGGGCACGGTATCCATATCAAGGCCATTGGCCTCAGTCATCAGTGCACCAGCACCGATTAACAGGTCACCAAATCCCGCGCGCGCACCAATACAACTGTGACGGTGGTGGTTGGCATACGAAGTGACGAGGTGCTCGGTGTATTCTGACTCTCCTGCCAGGAAGACCTGATCCCAGGGCACTAACACCTGATCAAAATGACACACCGCCACGCTTTGGCCATATTTTGAACTGAACTCAGCGTCTGCCTCGCCCGGTCGACCCGCGGGACGAGAGATGACTGTCAAACCCTTGGCATCTATGGGCACAGCACAGCACACTGCGAAATCCGCGTCTTCTTGACGCATCGTGCGGCAAGGCATCACTAGCAATTCGTGCATATAGGGGCCACCCGTCACGATCGCCTTCGCGCCCGAGATAACAATACCCTCAGCGCGTCGCTCTGTGATGTGCACGTAGCTGTCAATATTTTGCTGATCACCGGGGCGCTTGCTGCGGTCGCCCTTGCCATCGGTCATGGCGACTCCGAGTGTCAGATCCTCGTCCTGAATACGATGCAGGTAAGCCAGAAAACGCTCGTGCTGTTCACCCCCATGATCCTCGGACATCTGCCAGGTCGCCTGGTAGATGGCATTTAGCGCATCGTGGGTGAGATAACGCTGCGCGCAGCCGCTCTCTCGACACAAAAGCCGCACCGCCTCAAGCTTGGAGAGCAGATCCTCGCTGTGGCGATTGATGTGTAGCATACGATTGACGGTTTTTCCGGAAGTCGCCTGCTCGGCTAGCATCAGGCCACCGTGCTCAGGCCTCTGTGCGAAATCGTATGTCACACCGATGGCCCGAATTCCTGGCTGTAGGCGGGGCTCGTCGACCACCGACTCGATAAGATCGCCATCGACATAGACCGTCGGGCTGTATTCCCGAAGGCTTTCCTCGTACTCGGCCGCACTCATGATCCGGCCACCCGCTTTCATCAACATATCTTCGCTCCCGGACGCATTTAAGCGCCGCTGGCTTTGGTTCGTAGCAGTGACATCAACTCCGTCACGTCATTCATCTCATCCAACCCGAGAATGGCGCTCCATAATTCCCACGCCGCGGCTTTAGGAATGGTCAACGCGCAGTTCTCAAGAAATTTTTCCTGAACCTGCTCGATAGAGAGTAACTGCCCTTCAGCGCCCCGGTTTATGGACTCAAAATGCTCCAGTTCAGTGCCATCCTTGAGGCGGAGTTTCAGGCCTCCTGAGAAAGCGTCCGGATACCGGGAACGCTCGTCATGAGCACAGCTAACGCGTTGAGCAAGCATGAGCACGCCTTCGTCCAGCCTTGCGGCATCCTCCAACTCGGCAAGACTGAAGCGACCTTTACACAGGGCCGTTGCGACTGCGTAGGGTGCACTGAACTTAGCGTCATATTCATTTTGAGGCACTCGTTTAGCCTCAATCGGATCCACAACGACACCAAACTGCCGCTGATCGAGCAGTATCGTAGCGGATTCAATCGCGTCCGGTGTCAGCCCGTGCTCCTGACGCAACGCCAACGCCGCATCAACCGGCGCATGATTGAAGTGACAAATGGGATAGGGCTTGATGGCAACCGTGCGCAACCCCCACTCTTGAAACAAGTGCGAGGACACGACTTCTGTCTCCACCGACGTGCCGGGAGCGTAAAGGGCGTAGAACCCGAAGCGACCGCCATAAGCCTCCCCGGGGCCCTCGAATCCTGACACGCCCAGAGCGGCAGCCTGAAGTGCCGCAGAGGCCGCCCAGCCCGGGTGAAGACGCTTGGTCCAACTTCCATCATCAAGAAAGGCCATGCTACCGCTACACAAACTCAGCGCCACGCCCTGCGCGCGCAACAAGGCATCCACGCCGCCGCCCATTAGCCGGGTTGCAGCCACTGTCGCGCCGAAGATGCCCACCACGCCGGTGGGGTGGAAACCCACCTGCTGGAACACCCCCCCTGCCTGTGTGCCCAATAACGCATCGACTTCTATAGCGATCAACGTCGCCAGCAGGAGTTCTTCACCGGTTAGCTTGCGCTGCTCCGCTAGCGCCAACGCTGCAGGGAAAGCGCTGGCAGAGCAATGTATGACCGATGCGAGATGCGTGTCGTCATAGTCCAACCCGTGAATCAGCAAGCCATTCATCAGCGCCGCATCGCGCAGGGCGACAGGCTCTGGCTGACCGATAATGGTCGAGCTGCCCGCGCTACCCAGCACCCCAAGAGAATCGAGGGAAGTTCTCGAAAATTCATAGTGTCTTGAGGCAAAGGCAATGCCCACCGCATCTGCGAGGCAAAGCTTCAGGTATTGCCACACATCCTGAGGCACGGCTCCCCGTTCAAGTGCAACAACGCGCTCGCCGATAGCATGGCTGAGCGGCGCTATTTGTTGAGTGATGGGGGCTACCTGCATGGAAGACTCCGGAAATGTCCGGACATGATACACGAACCGTTACAGGATGCCGACCAGCCGTCTACGTGGGACTACCTCCCGACAGAAGTCGTTACAGCAGCGGGTCTGTCAGTTCAGAAACTTTTCTGCAAGGGCGAGAATGCGTTGGCTTTTATACACGATGGGATAGTCAATAAAATAGCCGTCGAGCTGGATTGACGCAGACCCCGCTGCCTCCGCCGCCTCGAAGGCTGATACGACCGCTCTGGCGTGGGCGATCTCAGATTCCGAGGGCGTGAACACCTCGTGGGTCAGTGCTATTTGATCGGGATGAATACACAGCTTGCCGCCGAATCCGAACTGTTTGCCCTGTCGAGCCGACTGCAAGAAACGCTCGTTATCTTTAATCTGCAACACCACCGTGTCGATGGGCGGCTCCAGATTACCCAAACGGGCAGCGTGAGACAGCTTGGCACGCGCATAGGCCAACACGGCTTCATCAGCATGCCACTCGTAATTCAAATCAAGCGTATAGTCGCCGCCGCCGAACGCGAACCGCTTTATCCGGCTGTCTGCCGTCGCGATTTTTTTCGCAGACTCTACGCCGGCTGCCGTCTCAATAATTGGCATCAGATCGAGGCTGCCGACTGGTAAGCCCTGCTCCGCCTCCGCTGCAGCGAGTAGCCGCTCGAGATGATTCAAACAAGACCGAGATTCCACTTTGGGCAGTACGACACCGTGTAGCCACGGGCCCACACAGGCCTTGATATCCTCTTCGCAATAGGGAGTATCGATACTATTGACCCGGACATAATGACGGGCAGAACCGTCGGGCCGCGCACTGAATGCATCCACAACGCATTGCCTGGCGGCAGGCTTTTCACTGACTGCTACCGCGTCTTCCAAATCTAGAATCACCGCATCTGCGCCCACCTCAAAAACCTTTTCTACCCGTCGGGGGTGATTGGCCGGCGTGAACAGGAAGCTCCGGATGGGCGTAAAGTCAGAATGATTCATGCTATTGATTCCATGACCAGTGGTCTGCCGTCTGCCAGCCACGGGTAAATTCAAAGGTATAGCTAAAATTACTGGCCGGGTGCTCTGAAATGGACACCTCAAAAACCCTGCCACCCCTTCCCTGATAGAAACGGCTGACGCTGAGGGATGGCGAACCGGGTTCCACTCCCAGCCCCTTCGCCTTCGACTCTGACAGCACCCCAGCGGTCAACCGAACCGTAATGTTCTCTATGGACTCTTTAAATGTCTCGGCAATCATTTCATAAACCGGGCGAGTGCTCCCGCTGAGGCGTTGGGCAATTGATCCGTACTCTGGAACCACAAACACGCTGGCCCAGCAAATGGGCATACCGTCTGACCCCAGCGTTCGTAACCCGGAAATCTGGACCCACTCATCACCAACCTGACAGCCCAGTTCTCTCGCCAGCGTTTTGTCCAGCTTCACAAGCTCATCTGAAAGCAACCGAAATTGGCTGCTGTCCGGGTAGCTAAATAGCTCTGACGGGGAGCGAACCATTTGAACGAAGGCCGGAGAGGCCTCCGTCGATAACACCAACGTGCCCCGCCCACGCTGTCGCTTAACCAGGCCCATGTCTTCCAAGACCCTGAGGGCCTCACGAATCGTGTGGCGACTGGCTTTGAAGTGATCAATGAGCTCGAGCTCTCCTGGTAAGAAAGTGCCCACCGGGAACTTGCCCTCGCGGATGCCACTGAGCAGCTTGTCCGAGATCTGGCGATACAAGGGCATTCGAACATCGCCCTCGCCACTACCCTTACGGGTCTTTTTGACCGGTTCAACTTGCATAGGTGCACACAACCCCCCAGACTTTATTTGTCTGGACATTCTAGATGGATGCAGGCCCGCTACAACCCGCGTCACGGCATTGGAGGCGAACATACCATGACCAAAACTCCTGCGCGCGAGCGTTACGCACACCAGACCGGACGCTTGTACGAAGACTTCACAGTGGGGGACGTCTACCGCCACTTGCCGGGCAGAACGATCTCGCAACACGACAACGCCTGGTTCACATTGCTGACCATGAACACGCATCCGCTCCACTTTGATGAGGAATATGCCGCAGAGACCGAGTTTGGCCGGCCCTTGGTGGCCAGTCCGCTGACCGTCGCCATCATTGTGGGCATGAGCGTATCCGACGTGAGTGAGGCTGCCATCGCCAACCTTGGCTGGAAAGAAATAAAGTTGCCGGCGCCCGTGTTCCCGGGGGACACGCTCTACGCCAACACCGAGGTGCTCGACAAGCGCGAATCCCGATCGCGCCCCAACGCAGGCATTGTGAGCGTTTTGACTCGAGGCATAAACCAGGATGACGTTGAAGTGTGCGTATTTGAACGTCAAATATTGGTTCCCAAGCGCACAACTGATTAATTTCAATATTCAGGAGAATTTTCATGAGTCACGATGCCTCAGTCGAGCAACAGATTCTGGCGACTATCGATAAATGGGTTGATCAGGAGCTAAAACCCATCGCCAGAGAATACGATCAGGCTGATGAATATCCCGCAGATCTGGTTGAGCAGATGAAAGAGCTGGGGCTCTTTGGCGCAACCATTTCAGAAGAATTTGGCGGTCTGGGTCTGAGCGCCTCGACCTACGCACGAATCGTCTCTCGTATCTGTGAAGTATGGATGGCGCCCTCGGGCATTTTCAATTCCCATCTTATTATGGCCAGCTGCGTGGAGCGTGCTGGCACTCAAGCGCAAAAAGAGCACTTCCTACCGCAATTCGCGACCGGGGCGTTGCGTGGTGGTATTGGTCTGACGGAGCCCGATGCAGGATCAGACCTGCAGGGCATCCGGTTAGTGGCCAAAAAGGACGGTGATGACTATGTCCTGAACGGCACCAAGACGTGGATTTCCAATGGAATTAATGGCAACTGTCTGGCGGTACTCACCAAAACAGACCCCAACGCAACGCCCAGGCATAAGGGCATGAGTCTTTTCATTTGTGAAAAAGGAGACGGCTTCAGCGTAGGTAAAAAACTGAAGAAGCTTGGCTATCGCTCGATCGACAGCGCCGAACTAATATTCGAGGACTTTCGCGTTTCGAAGGACAATTTGGTCGGCGGAGAAGAGGGCGAGGGATTCCAGCAGGTTGCGGGCGGCCTGGAGCTGGGCCGGATCAACATCGCCGCGCGCGGTGCGGGCATGGCTAAAGGGGCAACCAGCATGGCGCTCCATTATGCGATGGAGCGTAAAACTTTCGGCAAAGCCATCGCGGAACATCAGGCCATTCAGCTAAAGCTGGCTGAAATGTCGACCCGCGCTGCGGCCGCAGAGCTGCTAGTTCACCAGGCTGCTGACAAGTTCGACCGCCATGAGCGTTGCGACCTGGAGGCAGGTCAGGCGAAATTCTTTGCCTCCGAGGCAGCGGTACAAAATAGCCTGGATGCCATGCGCGTATTTGGTGGCTACAGCTACTCGCCGGAGTATGAGATCGAGCGTTTCTATCGAGATGCACCCTTGTTATGCATTGGTGAGGGGACCAACGAAATTCAGCGAATGATTATTGCCAAGCAGATGGTTGCGCGCGCCAGCTGATCCGCAGTCACTCCAATATGTTTAGGAACTCGCTAGCATCGAGACGCTCAGTGCGATAGGTGTTCACCGAGGCGTCCGGATCGGCGTAGCCCAGCGACATGCCACACACCAGCATCTGCTCAGGTGGCGCCTCGAGTATGGGCATAACACTGTCGTGATAGGGACAAAAAGCCGCCTGAGCGCAAGTCTCCAGGCCCACCTCGCGCGCCGCCAGCATGAAAGACTGCAGGAACATGCCGTAATCGAGCCAACTACCCTGCTCCATATCCCGATCAATGGTAAAGAACAACCCGACCGGGGCGCCAAAGAATTGGTAGTTCTGAACCCGGTAGTTTTGCACTGACGCGGTGTCACTGCGGTCCACACCAAGAAGGCCATATAAGCCAAAGCCCGTCTGACGTCGCCGACCAATGTAGGGTTGGCGCCACTCTCTAGGATAATAGTAATACTCGTACTCACCCTCATCGCCGGCAAGAAACCGGGCGGAGCAGGCTTCGGTGATTCGGCTTTTGCGTTCACCGCGGACGACGTACACCTGCCACGGTTGAATGTTGGACCCTGAGGGGGCACGCCCGGCGACGTTCAGTAATGCTTCAATTGTCTCATTGCTGACGGGTCGATCACTGAGGAACGCTCGAATACTTTGACGACCGACGATGGCCTCGCTGACCCGCACGGTTCAGATCAGGCGCACTGCTTAGAAAGCCACGTGTGGGCCCTACCTCCCTGCGGGGCACCAATCATGTCGGCGAGCAGTTCGACCGCCTGCAACAACTTGGGCATGCTCAAACCGGTGTGATACCCCATCGATTCACACAACATCACGACGTCTTCGGTTGCCACGTTGCCCTTTGCGCCCGGAGCAAACGGGCAACCCCCCAGCCCCCCAGCAGAGGCGTCAAACTGGCGGACCCCCGCCAGCAGCGCGGCGTAAACGTTGGCCAGCCCCATCGCTCGGGTATCGTGAAAGTGACATCCAAGCCGATCCGGACCATAACGATCCATCAACTTCTGCATCATCGACTGAACCGCGGCCGGATTGGCAGCACCGATCGTGTCGGCAATCACCAATCGTGCAGGGTGATGCGACATGAGTCTGTCCGCTTGCTCAAGTACCAGTGCCTCGGGTACGGCGCCCTCGTATGGACACTCGAAAGCGACCGCGAGGTAAGCATGTATAGCCACACCGTCATCCAGTGCCCGATCGAGGATCTCTTCGCCCATGATGAAGGCGTCTTCCAGGCTCTTACGAATATTGTTTTGGTTCATCTCCTCGGTGGCAGCCAGCGCAATCGCGTGGCACCGAATATCAGCTCTCACAGCGAGCTCGTAGCCCTTCATGTTCGGCACCAGTGCACTGAATGCGAGATCCACAGCGGGCAGGTTATCTGCAATTTCATCGGTACCTGCCATTTGAGGCACCGCTTTTGGGGAGACGAATGAGCCAATTTCCAGTTCGGGCACGCCCGTCTCTGCGAGCGCCGCCACCAGCGCCATGCGTTGCTCGACAGTGAGGTGCTTGGGCTGTGCCTGGAGACCATCTCTCGCTGCCACTTCCTTAATAATCACCCTCTCGGCCATGTGTCTCTCCTCAGCATCGATTGCCTCAATCATCCGATGGCGCCGCATCGCGCGGGCAGTGTAGCGCCAACACCCGAAAGACAACAATGCGCCGCCTTGCGGACATCAGGAACCCGTGAGCTTGCGGGCGGCTTCAGCAATCGACGCCGAATCCACTTTAAAGTGCGCTCTCAATGCCTCACGACGCTCACTGAACCCGAAACCATCGGTACCAAGCGCGACGAAGCGACCGGGAAGCCAGCTGGAAATCATTCTCGGTAACGCCCGGACGTAATCGGTTGCAGCGACGATCGGCACATCGGGCTCGTTGAAAAGTGTGTTCACCCAGGCCGAGGCGCGCTCCGCCTCACCCGGCGCCTGCTCGGCCCGCTCCGCATCTCTCGCCAACTCGACATAGCTGGTGATGCTGTATACCGCCACTGAAAAACCCTCCTCGCGCAGTCTCGATGCCGCTTCAAGCACCTCAAACAAAATGGTGCCGGAGCCCAGCAGATTGACTCTCTGCCCACTCCCAGAGGCAGGTTCGAGCAAGTAGCCTCCGCGGACCACGCCTTCCTCAACATCCACACGCTGCGGGCGCGGCGGCATTGGCCGCGCCTCGTTGTACATCATGAGATAGAACAGTTCATCATGATCATCGATAAACATGCGCTGGATCCCATACCGAGTCAGGACCGCGAGCTCCCAGGCAAAAGCGGGGTCGTAGGTCCGTATGGAGGGCACCGTGCTGGCGAGAATGGGGGAGTGGCCGTCTTGATGCTGAAGCCCCTCGCCGTTCAGGGTCGTGCGCCCCGCCGTACCGCCGAGCAAAAACCCTTTCGCCATCATATCTGCAGACGCCCAAATCATGTCGCCGACACGTTGAAAACCAAACATGGAATAAAAAATATAAAAGGGGATCATCGGCACGCCGAAGGTCGCATAAGCCGTTCCAGCAGCGATGAACGAAGCGATCGCGCCCGCCTCGCAAATCCCCTCCTGCAAAATCTGGCCATCAGTGGCTTCGCGGTAGCTATTCAGCGACTCGGCATCGACCGGGGTGTAGCGCTGGCCATCGGGAGAGTAGATACCGGCGACTTTGAAGAGTGCATCCATCCCAAAGGTGCGCGCCTCGTCAGGGACAATGGGCACCACGTATTGACCCACCTCGGGATCTTTCAGCAGCTTCGTCAGTAACCGCACCATCGCCGTTGTTGTCGATAAACTGCGAGACCCCGACCCTGAATCAAAGCTAGCGAAAATCTCTGCGTGAGGGGGATTCAAAGATGAAGCCGCCACCTCGCGCTTCGGCAAATAGCCCCCAAGTGCCTCCCGTCGTGCATGCAGATACAGCATCTCTTCGCTGTCTTCTGCGGGCCGATAAAACTCGGCCCTCGCAATGGCCTCCTCATCAAGGGGGATGCCCCACGCCCGAGCACAGGCGATCCTCTCTTCGCGAGAAAGATTTTTTTTCTGATGGGCCGTGTTCCTGCCCTGCAGGGCGGAACCCATGCCGTCGCCTTTGACAGTCTTCACCAGAATCACAGTAGGTCGATCCTCACTCTCGCAGGCACGGCGATAAGCCGCGTAGAGTTTTTTAGGATCTTGTCCACCCCTTTTTATCTGCGCAACTTCGACGTCGGTGAGCGTGTTCATCAGTAGTTCTAGCCGCGGGTCACCGTGGACCCAATGCTCGCGCTGCTCATCGCCCGGCAAAATTGAGTAGCGTTGGTAATCCCCATCCAGGCACTCTTCCATACGATGTCGCAGCACACCATCATGGTCGGAAGCCAGCAACGCATCCCAACCACTGCCCCAGATCACCTTGAGTACCTGCCAATCGGCGCCCCTGAAAGCCCGCTCCAGCTCCTGAATAATCTTGCCGTTGCCCCGCACCGGCCCGTCGAGACGCTGCAAATTGCAGTTCACCACGAGCACCAAGTTATCTAGACGCTCGCGCGCAGCGATGTTGATCGTGCCCAGCACCTCGGGTTCATCGGCCTCACCGTCGCCAATAAAGCACCAGATACGTGAGTCATCGGGCGTCAATAGCCCTCGATGCTGCAAGTACTTGGCAAAACGGGCAATGTAAATTGATGTGGGCACCGACAAGCCCATCGAGGCGTTTGGTACCTGCCAGAAATCGGGCATTGAGCGAGGATGGGGGTAAGAGGACAGTCCTCCGCCCTCGCCCAACTCGCGCCTGAAGTTGCGCAACTGTGACTCCGTAAGACGCCCCTCGATGTAGGCTCGCGCGTAGATGCCGGGAGCCGAATGCGGCTGCGGCAGCACCAAATCACCCCTGCCCGCCGCACTGAAGACATGGTGAAACGCCGTTTCCAGAGCGGTGGCAGCGGAGGCGTAGGTGGCAATATGGCCACCCAAGCCGGCTCCCTCATCCTGAGCGCGCAGTATCATCGCGGCCGCATTCCAACGAATAATGTTTTCAATCCGTTTCTCGATTTCCAGATCGCCGGGATACGGTGGTTGTTCTTCGAGTGACAGCGTATTGACGTAAGGCGTGTTCAGGAGGGTGTCGGATAGGGTCACGCCCTGGTCGATACTGTACTCCTGCAAACGCCGAAGCAGTGCCCGAACACCCTCATCACCGTACTCCCGCCGAATGTCCTCCAGCGCAGAGCGCCATTCATGCCAGTCGGCATCGATCAACGCACTAACATCGGCGGGTGCGGTCTGAGCCTCATTCATCTTTAGTCAGCCGCGCCGGAGTGTGTAAGTCCCATCTGGAAGTCATCTCTATGATCGCTCATGATCCGGATATTACCGATTAGAGAGGGAGACGCCAGTCATGTCTGAACGCAACGCACTGGAGAGAATCGATGGCGGTCTGGGCGCGAAGCCCGCGCTGATCGTCGTCGACGTCGTCGCCGGCTTCACGGATCCCACCTGCCCACTCGGCTCAGAAGCCGATGCCGTGGTGGAGGCCAATGCCATACTGATGGCGGCGTTTCATCAAGCGGAACTGCCGGTGGTACTCACGACTGTGGTGTATCGCAACGAGAATCAGGCCTCGGTGTTTCGCGCGCGAGTCCCCGCACTGAACCTGCTCACGCCCGACTCCAAGTGGGTCCGTTTCGATCACCGACTACCGGTCAGTCCATCTGACCTGCAGCTCGAAAAGCGCCACGCAAGCGGTTTTCATGGTACCGATCTGGATGACTGGCTAGCGGCCCGGAGCGTGGATTCGGTGGTGGTCACGGGCCTGACCACTAGCGGCTGCGTGCGCGCCACCGCTGTGGACGGGCTACAGAACAATTATCGAGTGGTCGTTCCTCGCGAGGCCTGCGGTGATCGTGACGCACAGGCTCACGAGGCAAACCTTTACGACCTGAACGCTAAATACGCGGATGTGATCCCGCTAGAGCAGACTCTGGGACTAATCCGTATTTGAACCTTCCCGACCCGCGTTGAATTGGGCGACCTGGTCGGCAGTGGCCTCGGTTTGATACTGCGCCTTCCATTCGACATAGGGCATGCCGTAAACATGCTTTCGGGCCGCCTCCTTATCCAGCGCAACGCCTTGCTCGGCGGCGGCCTCTGCGTACCACTCGGACAGGCAATTCCGGCAAAACCCCGCCAGATTCATTAAATCAATATTTTGCACATCCTTGCGGCTGTCCAGATGTGACAGCAGACGGCGAAAGACCGCTGCTTCGATCGGTTCCTGTTTCATAGAAGCGCCCGTATTCATTCCTCATATGTTGACTGAGATGTGGCCCCAATCAGGTCCGCGATGATCTCACCCTGTCCCGGATAACGCCACGCATCGGGGTTCAGGGTGTCAGGATTAAGCCACGCCGCCTCCCGCACCTCCAGAGGCCGGTGCACTCTGGGTCGTGCGTCGGGCGCCGCGTCACAGCGATACAAATGGAATCCGTTATCGAGCACGATGGCGAGCTCTGTGGCGATTACACTCAGCCCCGTCTCCTCAAAGGCTTCCCGCTCAGCAGCGCAGAGAGCCGATTCGCCCACAGCCACGCTGCCACCCGGAAGCGCCCAGCCCCCCGACCAGTCACGCACGAGTAACGCGTCTCTGTCATTCCAGATCAGGCACCCCGCACTCTCAGCCGTAGGTCCGGACTCTGGTCTCGAGCAGGGCGGTGCCGTCTCTGCGCAGGCACCCAAAAACAGACAGAGCGCGGCCGCTATACTATGCCTCATAGACCCAGTCCACGGCATCACTCCCCACCGCTATCCTGAGCTCGTCTAGCAAGGCATCACTAGGATGCACTTGCCATGCACCGCCGAGGCGCACTGCTACGGAACCTTTTGGTTGCACATATTCCATCACCACGGGACATTGCCCACCCACCGCGGTCCGCAACGTGCTGGCCAACAGGGTATTAAAATGCTCATCAACGCGATGACTGGCAACCCGGAGCCGAAGCTGAGATACCTTGGCTTGCCTCGCCTGCTCGAGTGACCGGGCGGTTTTGGCCCGCATCGCCAACCCCCCGTTGAAGTCATCAACTTGCAGACGGCCCTCTAGCAAAACAATGCGATCCTTCTGTAGCAAGTCTCGATGCTCAGTGAATACGTCGTTGTAAACGGTGGCCTCGAGCTGACCAGAACCGTCGTCTAAAGTGAGTACCGCCATCGGACCCCGTTGGGTCCTGATAGTACGAATATCCATAATCAGGCCAGCGACCACACCCTGATTGTTGGCCTGCAGCTCACGAATTCGGCACGGCGCGAACTTACGGACCTCAGCTTCAAAAGCTTCCATCGGGTGGCCACTTAAAAAGCTGCCGAGACTTTCCTTTTCAGCGTTGAGCAACTCTGTCAGCGACCAAGGGCGCGCACCCCGATGCTCTTGATACAGATCGTCCGACGTTTCGCCGGCAGTCATCACGTCCCCGAAGAGGTCGGTCATCCCCGCCGCCGTGTTGCTCGCCACCTGTTCTGCGGCCTTGATCGCGTCATCCAGTGCGGCAAGCATCACCCAACGCTCGACTCCCAACTCATCCAGGGCGCCGCTTTTGATAAGCGCTTCGAGCGCCCTGCGATTCATCTTGCGAGGGTCAGTCCGAGCGCACAGGTCAAAAAGACTGCTGAACGGCCCTTCCTCGCGAGCGGCCAGTAAATTTCCGATCGGCCCCTCCCCAAGACCCTTTATGGCGCCCAGTCCGTAACGAATGTGGCCGGCATCATCCACCGAGAAGGCATACTCTCCAGATTTAATGCTGGGCGGCTGCACTACAAGCCCCATTCGCTTGGCCTCATCCCGGAAAGTCAGCAACTTGTCAGTGTTATCGATTTCCGAACTCATAACCGCCGCCATAAATTCAGACGGGTAGTGCGTTTTCAGCCACGCGGTCTGGTAAGAGACCAAGGCATAGGCGGCGGAATGCGATTTATTGAAACCGTAACCGGCAAACTTCTCGACCAGATCAAAAATCTTGATCGCCAATATGGGATCGATGCCCCTCGCGGCCGCGCCCTCTTCAAAGACGCTGCGTTGCTTGGCCATCTCCTCCGGCTTTTTCTTGCCCATTGCTCGCCGCAACAAATCTGCGCCACCGAGGGTGTAACCCGCCAGCACCTGAGCGATCTGCATTACCTGTTCTTGATAAAGGATGATTCCGTAGGTTGGCTCAAGAATCGGCTGCAACCACTCATGTTGGTACTGTGCGTCGGGGTATGCGAGGGGCTCGCGACCATGCTTGCGGTTAATAAAGTTTTCGACCATGCCCGATTGCAAGGGTCCCGGTCGAAACAGCGCCACCAGAGCAATAATGTCCTCAAAACAATCGGGGCGCAGATTTTTGATCAACTCCTTCATCCCGCGACTTTCCAACTGGAAGACCGCAGTCGTATCGCCCGCCTGCATGAGCCGGAAAACGTCGGGGTCATCCAGAGGAATCGCGTCAATATCCAGAGGGGCGGTGGCTCGGGCATCGATCATTTGAGTGGCCCACTGGATAATGGTCAGCGTGCGCAGCCCCAGAAAGTCGAACTTCACCAGGCCCGCTTCCTCAACATCGTTTTTGTCGTATTGCGTAACGACACCGGAGCCATCTTCGTCACAATAAATTGGAGAAAAATCAGTCAAGGCACCCGGAGCGATCACCACTCCCCCCGCGTGCTTACCTGCATTTCGTGTGACGCCCTCCAACTGCACCGCCATGTCCCAGATTTCCTGCGCGGAGCTGTCTTCCTCGAGAAGGGCGACCAGTTGTTCTTCTTGCTCCAGCGCTTTGGAGAGCGTCATGCCCACCTCAAACGGGATGAGCTTCGACATTCGGTCCGCCAGGCCATAGGGCTTTCCCTGAACCCTCGCCACATCTCGCACGACGGCTTTGGCCGCCATGGTGCCAAAGGTGATGATTTGCGACACCGCCTGACGCCCATAGGTCTGAGCGACATAGTCGATCACCTCGTCGCGACGCTCCATGCAAAAATCGACATCAAAATCAGGCATGGACACCCGCTCAGGATTCAGGAAACGCTCAAAGAGCAGGTCATATTCAATCGGGTCCAGGTCCGTGATGCCCAGGGCATAAGCCACTAAAGAGCCGGCGCCCGACCCCCGACCGGGTCCCACCGGGATGTCCTGATCTTTCGCCCATTGGATAAAATCCATGACAACCAGAAAGTACCCGGGGAAACCCATTTGATTGATGATCTCGAGCTCAAACTCAAGCCGCTCGCAATACGGCTTGAGTCGGGAGTCGTCCCAATGCGGAAATCGCCGACGTAGACCCTCAAAGGACAGGCGACCCAGAAATTGATCAATCGTCTCGCCCGACGGAACCGGATACTCGGGTAGCGAGGGTTGCCCCAAGCTCAACGATAACGAGCAGCGCCGCGCAATTTCTACGGAGTTTTCCAAAGCCTCCGGAATGTCTGCAAAGAGCTCTGCCATTTCTTCGGCAGAGCGCAAATACTGCTGCTCGGAGTAGGCTCGCACACGCCGGGGATCATCAAGGGTCCGTCCGTCGCCAATACAGACCCGTGCCTCGTGCGCCTCAAATTCGTCAGCTTGCAAAAAACGCACATCATTCGTTGCCACGACGGGGCAACTGTAACGGGATGCGAGGTCCACAGCGGCATGCAAATAGCGCTCTTCGTCGGCTCGACCCGTTCGCTGCAACTCAAGGTAAAAGCGATCCTGAAAGCAGTGCTGCCAGCGCTCGATCACCGCTCGGGCGTCTTCCTCGCGCCCGTTTAGCAGTGCCTGACCAATGTCACCCCGTCGTCCTCCAGAGAGCGCAATCACTCCCTCGGCATATTCTGCGATCCAGTCCTGATCGACTCTGGGTCGACCGAGATATTGCCCCTGTTGGTAGGACCGCGACAGAAGCAACATCAGGTTTCGATACCCTGTTTCGTTCTGAGCGAGAAGGCACAATTCATGATGGCGTCCCTGATCTAGGGGGTCCACAAGGTGCACATCTGCACCCGCAATCAGCTTTACGCCCAAATCTGCAGCGGCCTTATACGCCTTCACCAAACCGAAGAAGTTGTGATGATCAGTGATTGCCACGGCGGGCATGCCAAGTTCGGCCACCCGCTCAAGGGCTGGGCGGACCCGGAGCAAGCCATCAATCAGCGAAAATTCGGTGTGCAGCCGAAGGTGAACAAACGAGGTCATGAGTTGAACGCTATCCCACCTCGGGGTCTGCCAGCAAGCGTTTCACCGGTCCGAAGCTTCTGCGGTGCACGGGAGAGACCCCAAGGGCGCGCAAGGCCGACAGGTGTGCCTGGGTCGGATAGCCTTTGTGCTGATCAAAACCATACCCGGGATACGTCTGGTGAAGCGCCAGCATCTCGGCATCACGCGTCACTTTTGCAAGAATGGACGCAGCGCCGATCACGGGTTCACTCAGGTCACCCTTGACTATGGCCTTGGCTTCATATGGCCAGCGAGGTAGTCGATTACCGTCTACCAGCACGAGGGTGGGTTGAGTACTTAAACTCTCCACCGCACGACGCATCGCTAACAACGACGCCTCGAGAATATTCAGTTCGTCAATTTCGGCGACTGACGCCCTACCCACCGACCAGCACAATGCGCTGTCTCGGATCGCTTCTGCGAGCGCCTCCCGGCGCCCCGCAGATAATGCTTTCGAGTCGGTGACACCACTGGGTGCGGCGCCCCTCAGAATCACGGCTGCAGCGATGACATCGCCGGCAAGCGGACCACGCCCAACCTCGTCGGCACCTGCAACAAGCGCTGCACTGTTATCCTCAAACAGATCAGGAGTCTGCATTAACGCTCGGCCAGTGGAGACAGCGCCTCGACGCTACGACGGGCAAAGTCACCCCCGATCTGACCGGCCAAATCGTTAAATCGGGCCACCTGAGTCACTCCACCCTGATCCAGCACGCGCATCACCTCGTCTGCCAGGCGCGGGGCCGTGGCGTCTTTCTGGAGAATCTCCGGCGCCACCGCTTCACGAGCCAGAATATTGGGCAGTCCCACAAAGGGCGTTTTCACCATGCGAGACAACAGCATCCATGAAGCAGCCGCCATCCGGTAAGAAATCACCATAGGTTTTTTCAGAAACATGGCCTCGAGAGTGGCGGTACCCGAGGCAATCAGTAAGGCATCACTGCAATGCATGGCCTCTCGTCCGTGCCCCAAGACGACTTTGACGGGCACGTCCTGGCCTTGAAGCATCTCCAGAATTTGTGCGTAACGGTTTTGGTTTGCCGCAGGGACCAAAAACTGAAGCTCCGGCGCGTGTCGATGCAGTATCCCTATTGCTTCGATAAAGATCGGCATGAGATAGCGGACTTCGCTCTCACGGCTACCGGGCAATACGCCAAGCACGGTCCCATGCTCTGATAACCCAAAGGTTTCCTTGCATTGCGCAGCCGGAGGCAGCATAGCGAGTTCATCAGCCAATGGGTGCCCCACGCAGACCGCATCAATACCGGCCTGATGGTAGAGATCAACTTCGAAGGGCAGCAGGCACAGCATTTTATCGACGGCTTTTCGAATGCCTCGGATTCGACCTTGTCGCCACGCCCAAATCGACGGGCTGACCAGATGAGCCGTGGGTATACCCGCTGCCTTGAGTCGCCGTTCAACCGGTAAATTAAAATCGGGACTGTCCACCCCAATGAACAGGTTTGGGCGGAGCGTAATTTGCCGGGCGATCAGTTCTCTGCGGATTGAAAGCAGTTCGGGTAACCGCTTAATAGGCTCGACCAATCCCATCACCGATAAGCGTTCCATAGGCGCGCAAGATTCTAATCCGGCACGGATCGCCTGTTCGCCACCAATCCCTGACACCTCTAACGCCGGTGCCTGCGCCCGCCAGGACCTCAATATCGCGCCGGCTAAAATATCGCCAGAGGGCTCACCGGCACAAAGACCCAGCCGAAGGCGACCGGATGACACTAACGAACGATGCCTCGCTGGGACTGTTTCAAGGAGTCGATCAGCGTCTGAATGCTGGGGGTCTCAACTGCCATGTGCTGTAAGCGCTCAAGCGCAGCATCCAGCGTTAGCCCTTGGCGGTAAAGCACCTTGAAAGCTCGTCGTAATTCCCCGATTTCGGCCGTATCGAAGCCGCGTCGACGCAATCCCTCGGCGTTGATCGTTTTGGCCTCTGCAGGACTGCCTGCAACGGTGACGTAAGCCGGCACGTCCTTACCAATCGAAGTGCCCATACCACTGAAACTGTGAGGACCAATTTTGCAAAACTGGTGGACGAGCGTGTAGCCAGAGAGTATGGCCCAGTCGCCGATTTCAACGTGCCCCGCAAGGGCTGTGTTGTTCACCAATATCGTGTGGTTGCCGACGATACTATCGTGACCTACGTGGACATAAGCCATCAGTAGATTGCGGTCGCCAATCGCCGTCAGGGACCGATCCTGAACCGTACCGCGATGAATGGTCACGTTTTCACGGATGACGTTATCGTCGCCGATATGAAGCTCCGTAGGTTCGTCACGATATTTCAGATCGGGGGTAGCCTCCCCTAATGTAGAGAACTGGTAAATGTGATTTCTGGCGCCGATTCGAGTAGGTCCTTTGACCACCACGTGTGACTCAATCTTGGTACCTTCGCCAATCTCAACGCCGGGCCCAATCAACGTCCAGGGGCCCACCTCCACTGATTCATGGAGACGAGCCGAGGGATCAACGATGGCAGACTCGTGAATCACAACTCACCGATCTGCACATAATATCGTGCCCGAAGCAGCCAGTTCATCATCGACCCGGGACTCGACCTCGAACTTCCAGATACCCCGCCGCTCGCTCACGATACTCGCGTGAAGCATGACTTGATCGCCCGGCACACAGGGGCGTTTAAAGCGCAAATTATCCGCGCCGACGAAGTAGTAGATCGAGCCGTCCGCAGGAGTCTTGTCCATGGTCACAAAGCCGAGGATACCGGCAGCCTGCGCCATTGCCTCCAACAAGAGTACGCCCGGGAAAACGGGCTTTGCCGGAAAGTGGCCGTCAAAAAAGGGCTCATTAATGCTCAGATTCTTGTAGGCCAGGATTCGCTCACCCGGCTCAACCGAAACCACTCTGTCGACCAGAAGAAACGGGTATCGATGCGGGAGCCGATCTCGAATCTCTTCAATATCTAGTATCACGCCTTGTCGTCCTCCTGGTGCTCAGCTCCCGCCGCTTTCTCGAGCGCCACAATGCGCTTAGCCAGCTGATCTAATTCGGTGAATCGTGAGGCGTTCCTGAGCCATGCCTTCAGCGGCTGAAGCGGCGCGCCAGAAGTGTAATGCCCGGGCTCTGTTACCGAGCTTGCGACGCGACCCTGCCCGCCAATATGCACACCGTCAGCAATCGTCAGATGACCCGCAATCCCCGCTTGCCCAGCAATGACACACCGAGCGCCAATTTGGGTACTGCCGGACACGCCGGCTTGGCCCGCAATGGCCGTTTGTGCCCCGACGCGGGCTCCGTGTCCAATTTGGACCATATTATCGATAATCGCGCCATCCTCAATGACGGTATCCTCGAGCGCCCCCCTGTCGACAGCCGAGTTAGCGCCGATCTGAACGTCATCACCCAAAATGACCGACGCGAGCTGCTCGATCTTTATCCAGCCCTGAGCACTGGGGGCAAAGCCAAAACCGTCCGCACCGATGGTCGCGTTAGGGTGAATTGTGCAGCGCCGGCCAATCTCAACCTGATGACAAATCACCGCACCGGGTTTGACCTGGGTATCATCTCCGATTTTTGTGCCATGCCCCACATAGGCGCCGGCACCAATCCAGACACGATCGCCCAACATAGCGCCTGCCTCAACGCAGGCACCGACATCCACGGTAACGTCCTCACCGAGCTGCGCACTCTCTGCGACCGAGGCCTTCTCGTGCACCCGGCCTGACGCAGCAGGGTGATTATCGAAAATCCGGCTCACATGGGCATAGGCAACATAGGGCGCAGAGCTTAAGAGTGCACCCCCTGACCATCGATCAACCCAGTCTGGGTGCAAAATCAGGGCGCCCGCTCTGGTGTCAGCTACTCGCCGAAGGTGTTTTTTTTCCGAGACAAAACTGAGGTGCTCTGGCCCGGCGGTATCTAGAGGTGCGATGCCTTTTATCGGCATCGCTGAGTCTCCGAGAAACTCGAGCTCCAGACGACTGGCGAGCTCCCCGAGGGTGGGCACAGTGGTTACTCGATGCCCAACTGGTTCATCTTATCCGAGACTTTTGCTGTGATGTTGTACCCCAAGTCGGCGTGAATAACTGCCTGTTGCTGCAGCAACAGGCCGATTTGGTCAGTCTCGATAATCTCCCGCAGCACCTCCTGTGCCTGAGGCGCCAGCTCCTGCATCACGCGCTGTGCATTCTGCGTCTGAAGCGTCTGAAGCTTCTTGGCAACATACTCGAGATCAGACTGCTTGCTCGCCATCTTCTGTCGCGCTGCGACCTGGTCTTCCTCGCTCATGGCCGCTTGGTCTCGTTGAAAATCCTTGACCAGTTGATCGAGCTCTTCGCGTAGCGCATCGAACTGCGACTTGTCGGAAGCAAAGTCCTCGTTGCTCTCGAACTCCTGCAGGCGTTGCTGCGCAACGTCGGTTTGAAGGATAGCCTGCTCGAGGTTGACCACGGCGATTCGGCCCTGAGCCAAAACAATTGACGGCAATACAGCCATCAGCAGGCCTGCCAGCCAAACACGTGCGTTCATTGAACATTCTCCATTTTCTTGTCTTAATCTGGAATTAGAAGCCACGGCCCAGCGTGAACTGGAAGACCTCTCTCTCATCAATAGGACTGGCATTCAAGGGCTTTGCCAGACTAAACGTCAGCGGACCAAAACCTGAAAGCCAAGTCACTCCGATGCCGACAGAGTAACGTAATTCGCCGGCATCTACGCCAAAACAATTCACCTGATTTTCACGGCAATTTGTGTTGAAAACATTACCCACGTCGAGAAACAGGGCCGATCTCAGAGAGCTTCGATCCTTAATGAAGGGCATCGGGAACAAGACCTCTGCACTGCCCTCAATCAGAACGTTGCCGCCGAAAGGGTCAGGCCGGTTATAAAACTCCGTCACAGGAATTTTACCAGTCGTGGGGTCCACGCTGTAACCATACCCGCGGCCGTCTGGGCCACCGATCTCGGTCGGCCGACCGTTTTCGTCAATGGCCGTTACCGCAGTATTGGCCGCATAAACTGAGGGAGGTGTGCTACGTGGGCCCAGGGTATTGGTTTCATAGCCACGGACGGAACCAAATCCGCCGGCAAAGAAGTGCTCATAGAAAGGAAGTTCGCTGGCACTGCCATAACCGTCGCCGTAGCCCAGCTCGCCGCGTAAGTGGAGCGTAAACTCCCCAAAAAGGGGAAAATAAATCTCGCCGCGATAGTTAAGCTTAAAGAACTCCAAATCAGAGAGCGGGACGGCCACCTCCAGCGACACGGACTGCGATGCCCCCCTGGTGGCCAACTGCCCTCTGTTCAGGGTGGATTGAATCCAGCTTCCTGTAAGCGTCCAGTTCAAAAACTGATTACCGTTAAGGTCGAGAAAACCCTCGGAACTCGGAGGCGAAAGCGTCGAGGCAGGCAATGTATCTATCGGCTGCAGCACCTCCGCCGCACCGTAGGTGCCATCGGGCTGGAGCGTCGAGTAAAACCAATATTCAATCTCGGGCGTCAAAGCGGGGCTAGCAGCAATTTCCTGAACGGCATATTGGCCTGAGGTGATCTTGGTGTCTGTCACGCCTAAAGAAAAACCGAGCCGCTGCGTCTCGCTGATGGGATACCCGAAATTGACGCTGCCGCCCCAGGTGTCCGTCGTGTAACTGGCTACATTGATTTTTGACAGGTCAGTTTTTCGGTAAAAGACGCTGAAACCGCGACTCACACCATCTTCAGTGAAGTAAGGGTTGGTGTAATTGAAACTGATTACGTCCTGATAACGGGACGAATTGAGAGAAATGCCGACTCGCTTACCGGTACCCAAGAAATTATTCTGCTGAAGGTTCAGCCCCAGTATGAGGCCCGCATCCTGGGCGTATCCCAAGCTGCCGCCAATAGAGCCAAATGATTGCTCCTCCACGGTGAAATCGACATCAATCAAATCATCGGAGCCCGCGACTTCAGTCGTTTCAACCGCCGCGGTCTTAAAAAATCCGAGGCGCTCCAGTCGAATACGCGACTGCTCGATTGCCGCTGAAGACGCTGGCGCAGACTCCATCTGCCGCATCTCGCGCCTGAGCACGTCATCAATGGTGCTCATATTACCGGCGAAGTCAATGCGTCTAACGTAGGTCCGTTTGCCGGGGTCGATGAAGAACTTCATCACTACCGTGTTGTTGTCTTCATCGATTTCGGGCATGCCAGTGACTTTGGCGAAGTTGTAGCCTTCGTTTCCGAGCCTTCTGGTTAAATAATCCTCCGTCGCCGTCACCAATTGCTGCGAATACACCTGCGCCGGTTGCACGATCAGGAAGCGCTTGAGATCCTCCTCGGGGAGCACCAGATCACCGCTGAGACCTACCTCGCTGATAGTAAATTTCTCGCCCTCTGTTACGTTGGCGGTGATGTAGACCTCCTCCTTGTCGGGGGATACCGCCACCTGAGTGGAGTCAATGTTGAACTGCAGATAGCCCCGATCGAGATAATAGGAAGACAGTGTCTCAAGATCAGAGGTGAGCTTTTCTTTAGAGTACTTGTTGTCACTCGTGAAAAAAGAGAACCAGCCCCCAGTCTTCAGTTCGAAAAGGTCGAGCAGGTCCTCATCGGAGAAAATATTATTACCCACGACGTTGATGTGCTGAATGGTCGCTACCGTGCCTTCATTCACGTCGATGGCGATCGACACGCGATTTCGGGGCTCTGCAATGACCTCAGAATCGATCGTCGCATCATAGCGCCCCTGCAGCACATACTGCCGTTGCAACTCGAGCTGCATACCTTCTAGGGTAGAGCGCTGGAATACCTGACCCACAGCTAGGCCAGCCCCCTTGAGTCCGTCGAGCAACGCCTCGGTCTCGATGGCCTTGTTTCCATCGATCGTGATTTCACTGATGCTGGGCCGTTCTGCCACCACGACAACGAGTACGCCGCCGTCGCGCGCGATGGAAATATCATCAAAATTGCCGGAGGCAAATAAACTTTTTGCCGCCGCACGCACTACGAGCGTGTCTACGGAATCGCCGACACCCACTGGCAATGCGGCAAAGACGCTGCCCGGTGAGATGCGCTGTAAACCCTCGATCCGGATGTCCTGAATCACAAATGGTTCGATTTGGGCGCTCGCAGGCTGGAATACGCTCAGGCAGATGAGAACTGCCATAGCGAGCCCGAGGCGGCTTCCTCCTTGCCTGTATCGATGTTCTAAGCGCATACCGTCGTCTTTATTTTTGCTCGTTCATTCGTCAACGCAGGCAAACAGCCAGTACAGGGGATGTGCTGGCTACCAGATCCAATGTGGAATGCTTGGCCCTCGAGTGCGATCACAACTTTGCGAAGTCATTATACAGCGCAAACACCATAATGCTGAGCACCAAGACCACGCCCATTTGATAGCCCGCCAGCTGCACTTTCTCTGGTAACGGCTTCCCCATCACCGCCTCAAAAGCGTAAAAAATCAGATGCCCGCCATCGAGTACCGGGATGGGGAGCAGGTTCAGGGCGCCCAGCGAGACACTCAACAATGCGAGAAAGCCGAGCCAAGCGACCCAGCCAGCTTCAGCGGTGGACGCCGCCACCTGAGCAATCGTTATCGGCCCTGACAGATTGCTGGGCGAGATCAGGCCCTGCAACATGCGCGCGATCGATTTGAAAGTGAACGTGACCAAATCCTTGGTCCGATTCAGCGACGCTGACAACGCGTCCACTGGGCCGCGGTCAAAGCGACGTTGCTGGGAGGCGGGAATGGCCGGGAGCGCAACTGACATACCCACGGATCCGATCCGTTTATCCTCAGCCATGACCGAGGCCGGCGTGACAACGATGTTTTGTCGGGCACCGGCACGTTCAACCCAGACCTCAATGCGTTGGTCAGGGCGCGATCTCACATAATTGACCCAGTCTATCCACAATGGCAACTGAGTGCCGTCTGCCTCGAGGATGAGGTCGCCAACCTGAAACCCTGCGCTCCTCGCGACTCCCGCCTCGGTCAAGCCTCCGACTCGGGGAACCACGGGTGGTGTGCGAATGGTGACTCCCAGTGCCGCTAGCAAGTCCGGCTGTTCGGCACCCTTCAACCATTTATCGATAGCAACCTCAGATCGAATGAGCGCATCGGACCCCGGCCGACTTACGGCCAAGCTCAGGGCACCCGTGTCTCCCAACCGCTCCAATAACGCGAAATTGACAGCGGCGACGGTGGGCGTCTCACGCGCGTCAATCTCCCTGATTTCCTGGCCGGGCTGTAATCCCGCCTGCTCGGCAATAGACCCCGGCGACACAGTGGCAATCTCGGGTATGACGCCGATCTCACCGCGCAGGAACAGACCCCAAAGCACCAATATCGCCAACAGAAAATTGGCCGCCGGGCCCGCGGCCGCGATGGCACTGCGCTTGCCGACCGATTGCCGGTTAAAGGCCCGCGGGAGATCAGCCGCAACGATGTCACCATCGCGCTCATCTGCCATCCGCACATAGCCGCCCAGCGGTATCGCAGCGATCACATATTCAGTGTTGTCCTGACCGCGCCAATTCAATAGCGGCTTTCCAAAACCAATCGAAAATCGGAGCACCTTGACACCCGCGCGCCTCGCCACCCAAAAGTGTCCATACTCGTGTACGGCGACCACGGTAGCGAAGGTGACAAGCGCGACCACAATGGTTTGCAATGTATCGATCATTCAGGACCCCTATTTACCATGCGCAGCAGCAAGCCGAGTGGCATGGCTCTGCGCCACCTCGCGTGCCGTCTCGTCGAGTGCTTGGACCGCATCCAGACTCGCTGGTTCCGATAATTCGACCTGTTTTAGCGTCAGGTCGATGACCTGATCAATATCGGTAAAACGGATTTCTCCCTGCAAAAAAGCCGCCACGGCGACTTCATTGGCGGCGCTGAAGGCGCACATCCCACCGGGCTGCAAAATAGCCCACTGCGCCAGCGCCAGACAAGGAAACGCATCCAGATCTGGCGCTTCGAAGTCCAGGCGATGCGCGGCGACAATATCGAGGGGCTCAACCCCGGCGTCGATTCGCTCTGGCCAGGCCAAGCCGTAGGCAATCGGCGTGCGCATGTCAGGCTGACCCAATTGAGCCAAAACAGATCCGTCCTGATAGCGAATCATTGAATGCACGATACTTTGCGGGTGGACAACAATTTCTATTTGGTCGGGCGTTCTGGCAAACAACCAGCAAGCTTCGGCTAATTCGAGACCCTTGTTCGCCAGCGTCGCCGAATCAACCGATATTTTGGCACCCATGGACCAGTTGGGATGGGCGCAGGCCTCGTCTGGTGTGACCGAGTGAAGAGACTCGCGAGCTCGCCCGCGGAACGGCCCCCCGGATGCTGTCAAAATAATTTTTTCCACGTTGGTCATATCAGGCCTGCCCAACGCATCAATCGGCAGGCACTGGTGCATTGCATTGTGCTCACTGTCCACAGGCAATAGCGTCGCGCCGCCCCGCTTGACGGTCTCAATGAATAAAGCGCCAGCACTCACCAAGGCTTCCTTGTTGGCCAACAAGATAGTCTTGCCAGCTCGAGCCGCGCTCAGAGTAGGCCTGAGCCCAGCGAAACCCACAATTCCCGCGACGACAGTGTCGATGTCAGGCAATGCAAGCAACTCCTCGAGCGCGTCGGCACCCGCGGACACCGATACCTGCGGCAAATCCACTAACCGATCTTGCAGCGCCGAGGCTGACTCAGGCTCTCCCATGACAGCATGCGTGGGCTTGTGGATCCGACATATCGATGCCATGTCATCGACTGAGCGATTCGCCGAGACGACGACCGCGTGGTAACGCTCCGGGTGGCGTTGCATCACATCCAGCGTGGACTGCCCGATAGAGCCTGTCGCACCCAGTACCGCCACACCCCGCATCGGTCAATACCCCACCAAAAGTAGCCCAAGGGCAAAGATGGGTGCAGCGCCGCAAATACTATCGAGGCGGTCCAGTACGCCACCATGACCGGGCAGCCACGACCCGGTGTCCTTCATACCCATCTCGCGCTTGAGCAGACTCACCGTGAGGTCACCGACGACCGAGGCACCCGCTGTAGCTAAACCCAGCGCCAGTATCGATCCGAAACCAAGGTGAAGGTAGGTCGGGGGCAAACTTTGCCATACCGCAAAGGTGAGCGCCGTGACAGCCAGCATTCCGCCCCAGAATCCCTCCCAGGTCTTGCCTGGGCTAATCTCCTTCGCCAATGCATGGCGACCGAACCGTCGACCCACAAAATACGCGCCAATGTCTGCCGCCGCGACCGTCAGGATCATGACCAGCATCACCATTGGGCCATTGCCGAAGGTCAAACAGACGACAACTGCGAACCAGGTGCCCGAAAGGATCAACCACCCCATCACAGCGCGAACCCAGGTCTGTTTCAACAACCAATTACCGGAGGGATAGTATTTCAGTGCCAGCAGCATGGCTGACCAAAACAAGGCACTTACCGCCAACCACGGCTGAGCCTCAATGGCAGGTTGCTGGTCGGCCAGGCCGAGTTGCTTCCACAGCAGAAAACACAGCAAGGGTACAACCACGGCGAACCCCCCCCTTTGACCTGCGGTCTTGGCGCCCACTAGCCCGGCCCACTCCCAAGCGCCGGCCGTGGCGATCAGCGCAAAGAGCAGCGCCTGCAGGGGGTGGGGAGCATAGGCCAGAGTGGCCAAAAGCGCTCCGGCCAGTATCAGTCCAGTGATGATCCTCTTGCGGAGCATCTCACCGATTACTGGCGAAAAAGAGGCCGGACACCGAATCGACGCTCCCTCACCGCGTAGTCTGCCAGAGCGAGATCCAGAACCGTCTCGTCGAAATCGGGCCACAGCACCTCAGTGAACCAGAACTCTGCATAAGCGAACTGCCAAAGTAAAAAGTTGCTGATGCGCGTCTCTCCGGCGGTGCGAATGCACAAGTCGGGATCGGGTAGCCCGTTGGTCGCCAACCGCTCGGATATAGTGTCCTCGTTAATATCGCAGGGATTCAAGACGCCAGCGACCACATCTCGGGCAATGGAGCGGGTGACCTCCGCTACATCCCAGCGACCGCCGTAATCCAGCGCCAGCGTAAGGATTGCCCGGTCACCCGCGACCGTAGCCGCCTCCGCCTGCTCAATGAGCTTTTGCAATCTGGGGCTGAAGCGGTCCCGTCGACCAATCACGCGCAGCTGAATACCATCTGTCACCAGCTTGGTGACCTCGTTCCGAAGATATCTCGATAACAAAGCGAGTAGCGCTCTCACCTCAGCTCGCGGACGACCCCAGTTCTCACTGGAAAAGGCAAACAAGGTCAGGTAGCGGATCCCTCTCGACTCGCACGCGGACACGATTTCACGGACCACCTCAGCACCTGCACGGTGCCCGGCGACACCTGGATAGCCCTCTCTTCGTGCCCAACGATTGTTGCCATCCATAATAATGGCGAGGTGCCTTGGGACGCTTCTGAGCTGAATGTCGGATGCTTGCAAAGGAGAGATACCTGCGCGCTTCAGATCGCCATTAAGTCGGTTTCTTTTTCGCTCAGCGCTTTTTCAACCTTCGCGACGAAATCATCTGTTAACTTCTGAATAACATCCTGCCCACGCCGCTCCTCATCTTCAGAGATCTCCTTCTCCTTGAGCAGTTCCTTAAGCATTCCAAGTCCATCCCGCCGCGCATTGCGCACTGAAACGCGCGCCGATTCGGCCTCCGCGCGAGCCTGTTTGATATAGCCCTTGCGTGTCTCCTCAGTAAGCACTGGCATCGGGATGCGGATCACCTCTCCTGCAGTGGCAGGATTCAGACCAAGATCTGATTTCATAATCGCTCGCTCGATGTCTGGGGTAATCGCCTTATCAAAGGCAATGACGCTTAAGGTTCGCGCATCTTCGATATTGATGTTGGCGAGCTGATTCAGCGGTGATTCAGCACCGTAATACTCGATGCGGATGCTATCGAGGAGGCTGGGGTGAGCACGCCCGGTGCGAATCTTATTGAAGTTGTGCGACAGCGCCTCGAGGGCTTTGCCCATCCGCTCTTCTGTGTCTTGTTTAATATCGTCAATCATTGGATGTCCTAGAGTGTGCTCTGCTCGCCGCTCGCTTAAGCTTGAATCAAGGTTCCCTCGTCCCCGCCTCGGACAATACTCAGAAGAGCACCTCGTTGCGCCATATTGAAGACTCTCACCGGCATATCGTGATCGCGGACAAGACAAATCGCAGTCAGATCCATCACACCCAGCTTTTTGTCGAGCACTTCATCATAGGTCAAGACATCGTACTTGACGGCGTCAGAATCGGTTACGGGGTCGGCGCTATACACCCCATCCACCTTCGTCGCTTTGAGGACGATATCTGCCTTGACCTCAATGCCACGAAGGCAGGCAGAGGAGTCAGTGGTGAAAAAGGGATTGCCGGTGCCCGCTGCAAAAATCACCACATCACCGTTGGACAATGCGCGTATCGCTTTGCGCCGGTCGTAGTGCTCTACCACGCCACTCATTGGAATAGACGACATCGCCTGAGTGGCGATATTGGAGCGCTCCAACGCGTCGCGCAGCGCTAGGGCGTTCATGACGGTAGCCAGCATGCCCATATGATCGCCGGTCACCCTGTCCAGACCCGCCGCATTGAGTGCCGCGCCGCGGAACAGATTCCCGCCCCCAACGACGAGCCCCACTTGAACGCCAATGCCAACAAGCTGCCCGATCTCAAGCGCCAGTTGATCAAGCACTTTGGGATCGATACCGAACGCCTCTTGTCCGGTCAACGCTTCTCCACTCAACTTCAAAAGAATGCGCTTGTATACCTTGTCTGCCGCCATCTGTGCCTCTCTCGCGGGGGCGCCTCCGGTCATGTCATGCTACCGAACGTCAGGGACCCTTATCACCCCAAACCTTGGTGATACTTGTTATGTGGACGCTGTCGGCACTCCGCTATCTCGCAGTTGGAGGGGGGCGCCTCAGTTACCCAGCTGAGCGGCAACCTCTGCAGCGAAATCGACTTTTTCCACTTCTATCCCCTCGCCTACCTCAAAGCGAGTGAATCCAAGGACTTCGGCGCCTGCGCCTGCCACCAACTTACCTACCGTCGTATCGGGGTCCTTAACAAAGGCTTGCTCAGTCAAGCTATTTTCAGAAAGGAACTTCCGCACGCGCCCATCGACCATTTTTTCAATGATTTCCGGCGGCTTTCCTGAATCCTGCGCCTGCGCGACGTATATTTCGCGCTCCTTGGCTACCTGCTCTTCCGGCATGTCGCCCGGCGACACCACCTGCGGGTTGACGGCTGCGACATGCATGGCCACGTCACGGGCGAGTTCTTCAGAGCCACCCTTCAATGAGACCAGCACGGCGATACGATTGTTGCCATGAACGTAGCCGCCGACCACGCCGTCTGCGGCCTGGTAAGTGACGACCCGGCGCACACTGATGTTTTCGCCGATTTTTTGAACCAGCGCCTGTCGTGCGTCTTCCGTTTCGCCACCCGCTAGGGCTGCCACATCGTCAAGCCGCTCTTCGAAGGCCTTACTCACGACGCTATTAACAAAGCCCAAGAAATTTTCGTCTCGGGCAACAAAGTCGGTTTCGCTGTTCACTTCGACCATGGCACCGAAACCACCATCAGTAGCGGTTTGAATTGCCACCACGCCGTCCGCCGCCGTCCGGCCTGCCTTTTTCGCAGCCTTCATCCCGCTGGACTTGCGAAGTGCTTCGATAGCGGCTTCGATATCGCCATCCGCCTCAGCGAGCGCTTTTTTACACTCTAGTAGGCCCAGGCCAGTCCTCTCGCGCAATTCCTTAACCAGTGCAGCAGACATGATTTACCTCGCTATACCGCCTCAAAACGATCAAACAATGTGTGTTATTGAGGGCCTAACGGCCCGCCAATCTAGATGGCAAGCGGCCCCTGCCAACTTCGGGGGCCACAAGCGCTATCTACCAACCTAAACTGCGATGCCTCGCAAGCGTCAGGACGCAGGGGTTTCCGTGGTTTCCTCGGCCGTCTCCTCGGGAGCGGCAGGCATCTCCTCGGGAGTGGCAGGCGTCTCCTCGGTAGCAGCCTTTTCGGCCACAGGCTCAGCGGCTGCATCGGCCGCCTCTGCAGGCGCCTCATCCGTAGCAGGTGCCTCAGCAGGATCAGTCTCCGGCTCGGTCACCTCAACGAACTCGTCCGCAGAGACCACCTCACCCGCCTTCGTTTTGCCCGCGATGACGGCGTCTGCCACAGCTTTAACGTACAGCTTTATGGCCCGAATCGCATCGTCGTTGCCGGGGATCACGTAATCAATGCCGTCGGGGTTGCTGTTGGTGTCCACGATCCCAATCACAGGAATTCCGAGCTTATTGGCCTCGGTCACGGCGATTCGTTCGTGATCGACATCCACTACGAACAGGACATCAGGAAGCCCGGACATTTCCTTAATCCCGCCGATTGAGCGCTCGAGCTTCTCCTTCATGCGAGACCGCATGAGGGCCTCTTTCTTGGTGAGCTTGGCAAAAGTGCCATCACTCTCTTGCTCCTCAAGCTCTCGGAGTCGCTTGATAGAGGAGCGGATAGTCTTGTAGTTGGTAAGCATGCCACCAAGCCAGCGATGGCTGACAAAGGGCATGCCACAACGACGGGCATGCTCCTCAATGATCTTGCCCGCGGCTCGCTTGGTGCCGACGAACATGACCTGGTTCTTGTTTTCCGCCAACCGCTGTACGGTACTGAGCGCGTCGTTAAACGCGGGCACAGTGTGCTCAAGATTGATGATGTGGATCTTGTTGCGCGCCCCGAAAATGTACTGATCCATTTTGGGGTTCCAGAACCGGGTCTGGTGTCCGAAGTGCGCACCTGCCTGTAGCAAGTCGCGCATGCTTACCTGCGTCATAATCAAACTCTCTGTTTGGGTTACTCTTCCGCCCCTTCCTGCGACTCCAACCGAAAATCGGCACCCGGGTCCGCAACTGCGAGGGGGCGTGCTATTTGCCTAATCTGGCCCGCCGGGATTCCCCAGCGGCGCGCTTTATACCACAGCAGGGGCCGTAGTAAAAGCGTCGCCCCAATTGGCAGCAGAGTCGGTTACACTCTCGCCCTCTTTGATCTGCTGAGCTTGTGAATCAACGCAAATGAGCGCCGTAACTCCAAAAACCGCGGCTGAGCTGGACGGCATGCGTGAAGCGGGTCGTTTAGCGGCCGAGGTGCTAGACATGATTGCACCCTGCGTCGAAGTGGGCATGACAACGGGCGAGATTGATCGCATCTGCCATGACCACATCGTCAACGTGCAGAAAGCTATCCCGGCCCCCCTCAACTACAAGGGATTTCCGAAGTCGATCTGTACCTCGGTCAACGAGGTCATTTGCCACGGCATTCCCTCCGACTCGAAGCGGTTGAAAAGCGGCGATATCATCAACATCGACGTCACCGTTATAAAAGATGGCTGGCATGGTGACACCAGCATCATGCTGGGCGTCGGTGATGTGGCACCGCACGCAGAGCGGCTGATGCGTGTTACGCAGGAGTGCTTGTATCAGGCACTAGGACTGATCTCGCCAGGTGCAACACTGGGTGATCTGGGGCACGCCATTCAGCAGCACGCTGAAGCACACTATTACTCGGTTGTTCGAGAATACTGCGGACATGGCATCGGGCAGGTTTTTCACGAGGAGCCGCAAGTGCTGCATTACGGTAAACCGGGCACCGGACTGCATCTTGAGCCGGGAATGACATTCACTGTTGAGCCCATGATCAACGCCGGCAAGCGCTACACCAAACTCAATGCGCGAGACGGTTGGACGGTCACGACCCGTGATGGTCGATTATCAGCGCAATGGGAGCACACTATCGCCGTCACCGAATCAGGCTGCGAAGTGCTGACTCGGAGGCGGGATGAATCCCTCCCCTTCTGATCAGCCCGCCGAGTCAGCCCGGGCGGCGCTTGAACTGCCTGATTTCACTGACCACCTACTCGAGTACACGGATGCTGCGATTGCAGCAAGGCATTACTTGCAGGACGCGCGAGAGGCGCTGGCCGAGGCTTTTTTTCCGGGAAAGTCGATCAGGCCTCTACTCCGAAAGACCAGTGAATTCGTTGATACGGTCCTGACGCATCTCTGGTCGCTGCATATGGGCGAGCCAGCAGACGCGGCACTCATAGCCGTTGGCGGTTACGGGAGGGGGCAACTTTTTCCACAATCCGACATCGACATTCTAGTACTGACTGGCGCCGCTCCCGACACCGACACCGCACAATGTCTGGAGCGCTTCGTCACCAGTCTGTGGGATACCGGACTTCAGATTGGTCACAGCGTCAGAACGCTGGCGGAGTGCGCTGCGCTGGCCACGGAAGATTTGACAGTCGTGACGACCATGATGGAGTCACGCTATCTCAGTGGCGAGAGGCGCCTGGTGACAGCACTCGAGGCATCCATCAATCCAAGCCGCATGTGGGCGCCGAACGAGTTTATTCGCGGCAAACTGATCGAGCAGCAAGCCAGACACGATCGTTACAGCAACACCGAATATGCGCTGGAACCCAATATCAAGAGCTCTCCTGGAGGCCTCCGGGATTTGCAGGTCATCGAGTGGATCACCCTGCGCTGTTTTGGCGAGGGCCTGTCATCGCTCGACAACCCGGACTTTCTCAGCGAGAGCGAGCGAGACCAGTTGCTCAACGGCCAAGAATTCCTGAGCCAAGTCCGATTCGCTCTCCATACGATGACGGGGCGCGCCGACGACCGGCTGTTGTTTGACCATCAAAAAAAGCTCGCTGCGCTCTGGGGTATGGAGGATGGCGACAAGCTCGCGGTCGAGCAGTTCATGCAGACGTACTACCGATGGATGCAGACGTTGAGTCAGCTGAACGACCTATTGATAGAGGTTTTCGAGCATCGCCTGTCAGATGCCCCCGAATCAGATCTTCGTGTCATTGATGACGACTTTGAGGTGAGCGACGGCCGCATCAGAGCGCGCCACGACAACGTCTTTCGGGAACGGCCCAGCAATCTGTTACGGCTTTTTGTGCTGGTGGGCAATGATCCACTGGTTGATCGTATCGAACCCAATACACAGCGCCTGCTGCGCAGAGATGCGCCACTCATTGACGAAGAATTCCGCGCCAGCGAGGCGAACAGACGATTGTTTCTGGAAGTGCTGGGCGTACCGCATAACATGACCAAGCAACTTCGGCGCATGTCGCGGCATGGTGTCCTGGGCCGCTACCTACCCGCATTCGGTAGCATCATCGGACAGATGCAGTTTGACCTCTTTCACGCCTACACCGTTGACGCGCACACGACGGAAGTCATCGCCAATACCCGCCGATTCATGCGGGCCGATTACACCGATCGCTTTCCGGTGTCGACCCGCATCGCGCGGCGCCTCCGCGACCCAAAACTCCTTTACATTGCGGCGCTGTTTCACGATATCGGCAAAGGTCGCGGCGGCGATCACTCAGAGCTAGGTGCCGTTGACGCGGAGCAGTTCTGTCAGGACCACGGGCTATCCACTGTCGATACGGAGCTTATTGTCTGGCTGGTCAAAAACCATTTATTGATGAGCCAAATCGCGCAGCGGCGCGATATCTCTGATCCCGAGGAAATCCAGCAATTTGCGAGTATCGTGACGACGCAAGAGCGTCTGGACTATTTGTATACGCTCACCGTTGCAGATATCGCCGGCACCAACCCCGAACTTTGGAACGCCTGGCGTTCCTCGCTGATGCGACACCTTTACAATGAAACACGTCGGGCACTCAGCCGCGGATTGGAGAATCCGCTGGCGCGCGAGGAGGTCATCCGAACCACCAAACAAGCGGCGACTGAAACGCTGGAATATCGGGGCTTCCTCGCGGATGAACTCCACAAACTGTGGGCAACCTTGGGCGAGGATTACTTTCTGCGCGAGCGTGCAGACGACATTGCCTGGCACACCGAGGCCATAGCGGATCACCGCCACGATGAGGGTGCACTGGTACTCGCCAAACAAGCCAGCGAATCTCCAATCAGCAACGCGACACAAATTTTTGTTCACACTCAGGACGAGCCGAACACGTTTGCGCGCATCTGTGCCGCACTAGAGACACTGGATCTCAGTATTCTCGATGCCCGGATATACAGTGATGCCGACGGAGGAACTCTCGACACCTTCTTTGTACTGAAGAGCGACGGTAGCTCACTTGACACCCATCCCGATACGTTCCTGGAGATCGAAACCTCTATTCGCCAAAGCCTGGCTGAGGCCACACTAAAAACCGTATCGCGACATACCCCCCGAACAGTCAAAGCCTTCACCATACCCACTACCATAGCGTTTTCAGAGGATCACACAGGTGGTCTCACCACTCTGGAGATCGTGACCGCTGATCGGCCTGGGCTCCTGGCGCGTCTCGGATCGGTATTGTCCAAGCATGACGTCACCATTCAGGGAGCCAAAATACAGACCTTGGGAGAGCGCGTTGAAGATATCTTCTTTCTCACGGACGCAACTGGAGGCGCGCTCCGGGATCGCTCCCTGCTGCATCAACTGGAGCAGGAACTCAATGCCGAACTCGGCGCTGGATCCGACGCCAAGGCTTTGCAGTCGGGAGTGACGATTTGAACCGCGGAATCGACGGACTGCATCCCTACCCGTTCGAGAAATTAGCGAGGCTTTTTGCGGATATTGACCCCGGAGAAAAGTCTGTGATCCCGCTGACGATCGGAGAGCCACAGCATGAACCGCCGTCTGCCGTCATCCAACTTCTGAAAGATCGCGCTCAAGACGTTGCAAAATATCCCGCCACCGCCGGCAGCCCTGAATTGCGCGCAGTCATTGCGCAATGGCTGGAACGGCGATTCGCACTGCCCTGTATCGATCCAGACAATCAAGTTCTGCCGCTGAATGGCACCAGAGAGGGGTTGTTTGCTTTGGCGCAAGCTGTTGTGACCTATGGCACACCTGGCGCGGTGATATCGCCGAATCCGTTCTACCAAATTTATGAGGGGGCCGCGCTGTTGGCTGGCACGCAGCCAGTATGGGTAAATTGCGCTGAGGAAACACACTTTCTCCCGCATTTTGATGCCATCACCTCTGAGCAGTGGCAGGCCTGCGAACTGCTTTACATCTGTACTCCTGGCAATCCCGCTGGCGCAGTCATGCCACGTGGGGCGCTGCAGAAGTTGATACAGCTTGCCGAGGAGCACGATTTCCTCATCGCGAGCGACGAATGCTACAGCGAGATTTATCCAGATGAAGCAGCACCCCCACCCGGGTTACTGCAGGCTGCGGCCGATCTGGGGTATCACGATTACCGTCATTGCCTGTGCTTTCATAGCCTCTCCAAACGATCAAATCTGCCGGGCATGAGATCAGGCTTTGTTGCAGGCGACGCGCGATGGATAGAGCGCTTCAGGCGCTACCGCACCTACCACGGCTGCGCGATGCCGCCTCATCACCAGCTCGCCAGTGAATGGGCGTGGGCCGATGAATGTCACGTCATCGAAAACCGGGCACGCTATCGAGAAAAGTTCGCCGCTGTCTCGCCCATTCTGGCTGACGTCATGACCGTGCCCTCGCCCGAGGCCGGCTTCTACCTCTGGCCTGAGACGCCAATCGATGATGAGACCTTCGCACAGCAACTGTTAGAGCGCGCCGCGGTGAAAGTCCTACCCGGTCGTTACCTCGCCAGAGACACGGCGCTGGGGAATCCTGGCGAAAACAGGGTGCGTCTGGCCTTGGTCGCTGAACTGACTCATTGTGTAGAAGCTGCTGAGCGGATCGCTCATACAGTCAATCAGGGGTGGTAAGTTGAGCGACGCGAACAACCTCAGCAAGGCCCAGCGCATCGCCTATATCGATCAAAAACTACAGGCACTCTATCCAAAGACGCCCATACCACTAGATCATAGTGACCCCTACACCCTGCTCATCGCAGTTTTACTCAGCGCACAATGTACTGACGAACGGGTGAATCAGGTGACGCCCGCGTTATTCGCCAAAGCTGATTGCCCGGAGCAAATGATCCAACTGAGTGTCGAGGAAATCAGGTCAATCATCCGTCCCTGCGGTTTATCACCACAGAAATCAAAGGCCATACACCGCTCGAGTGAGCTGCTTTTGGCGGACCACGACGGCGCGGTGCCCGCGGATCTGGAGGCGCTGGAAAAGTTACCTGGCGTGGGCCACAAAACCGCCAGCGTGGTGATGGCACAGGCATTTGGCATGCCCACTTTCCCGGTCGATACGCACATCCACCGTTTGGCTCAGCGCTGGGGACTGACCCGGGGCCGCAATGTCGTGGAGACGGAGCGGGATCTGAAACGGGCCTTCCCCAAGGGGCGCTGGAACGCGCTACACCTGCAAATCATTTATTACGGGCGGGAATACTGCACCGCCCGCGGTTGCGACGGACGTGTCTGCGAGATCTGCACTACCTGCTACCCCGCCCGAAAACACCCTAAACGCTGCAACAAGGCCTGAGCACAAAGGGCAATATCATCGCAATTCTGCTACCCTGCGCGGCCGTCAAGCTAGGACTTTCGTGATCCGCCAGCCCCTGCCAGGGCGAGAGCGCGACCGCGACACCACGCCCAGAGCCATGAGTCTGCCAACACTATTCGGAATTCCCAACTGCGATACTGTCCGCAAAGCAAGAAAGTGGCTAGAGGGTCGCGGCATTGCGCACGACTTTGTTGACCTTCGTGAAAACACCCCGCCCGTAAGCCAGATAGAGATCTGGCTGGCAACGCTTGGCGCAGATCGATTGATCAATCGCCGCAGCACCACGTATAAACAGTTAGACGATAGCCAGCGGGCAGCGCTCGATGGTGACGCCGCGGTGAGCGCGTTGCGCCAGCACCCTACGCTCATTAAACGCCCGGTGCTGGAATGGCAGCACACCCTGTTGGTGGGATTCTCCGAGCAAGAATACGCGGAGCTTTTCCATGTTTGAGTTGATGTTCGAGTGGATATCTGAGGAAGAGACCGAATGAGCGCGCTTTATGGTTTTGGTCTGGGCGTTGTGTCCACGAATGGTCAGGGCGCAACCCTAGATGCTTTTTATCCTCGCCCCCTCAACCATGTGAACGATGACGTTGCTGGCGTTCTGGAAGGTGTAGCGGGCAAGCTAGATGTTGCGCAGCTAAAGGCGTTGGCAAGCGCGCTTGCTCGGGCGGGTGACGCAGGGCTGGCTGATCTCGCGACTAAGTTGATCGACACAGATCAGCCCGTGGTGGCAACGCCATTAGCAGATAACGCGCCACCTGCATCGGTTGAAGAGGCTTACCTCAAGTTGCATCTGATCTCTCATCGACTGGTCAAGCCACACCAAACTGATCTCACGGGCTTATTTGGTCTGCTGCCTAATGTAGCGTGGACAGACGAGGGACCCGTCGACCTTCAAGAGCTTTCGCAACGACAGCTGGACGCCCGGCTCAAAGGGTCAGTACTCGAAGTCTCCAGCGTCGATAAATTCCCCAAAATGACGAACTACGTTGTGCCGACTGGCGTGCGGATCGCCCACACCGCCCGAGTGCGACTGGGGGCCTATCTGGGCGAGGGCACCACGGTCATGCACGAAGGTTTCATCAACTTTAATGCGGGCACCGAGGGCCCGGGCATGATTGAAGGTCGCATCTCCGCCGGCGTCTGGGTGGGTGAAGGGTCAGATTTAGGAGGTGGCTGTTCGACGATGGGTACACTCTCGGGTGGCGGCAATATCATCATCTCGGTTGGCAAAGAGTGCCTGATTGGTGCGAACGCCGGCTTGGGTATTCCACTGGGCGATCGATGCACCATCGAGGCGGGTTTGTTCGTCACAGCCGGCACCAAGGTGAGCGTACTGGATGAGCAGGGTGACACCATTGAAACGGTCTCTGCCCGAGCGCTGGCTGGCCGTGCAGATTTATTGTTTCGTCGACATTCCTCGACCGGCACAGTGCAATGCCTGACTAACAGGAGCGCCGTCGAACTCAACGAGATGCTGCATGTCAACAACTGACCCTGATGACGCCACGCTAGCCCTCACCTGCGAGTTAATTGCACGGCAATCGGTGACTCCGGATGACGCTGGATGTCAGGACGCGATGGTCTCGCGCCTCAAACAGGCCGGATTCTCAGTTGACGCGATGCGGTTTGGGGAGGTGGATAACTTCTGGGCAACGCATGGCACATCAGGCCCTCTGTTGGTATTTGCAGGACACACCGACGTCGTTCCCCCCGGTGACGAAGCCAGCTGGGATTCGGACCCATTTGAAGCCACGGTGATTGGTGACGAGCTTTTTGGGCGCGGTGCGGCAGACATGAAGGCCAGCCTCGCGGCCATGGTGGTGGCTTGTGAGCAATTTATCGACCAACACCCTGATCATGCCGGTCGTATTGGCTTCCTCATCACTTCAGACGAAGAAGGTCCCGCCAAGAACGGCACAGTGAAAGTGATGGAGACACTCAGTTCACGAGGGGAACAGATCGACTGGTGCGTTGTGGGTGAACCCTCCAGCACCACAATTTTGGGCGACATGGTCAAAAACGGTCGCCGGGGCTCGCTCAATGCGCGGCTCATCGTGAATGGGACTCAGGGCCATATCGCCTACCCCCACCTCGCTGATAATCCCATTCATCATGCGATGCCCGCACTGGATGCGCTCGCCAAAGAGGGCTGGGATAACGGTAACGATTTCTTCGACCCGACGTCGTTACAGATTTCTACTATTCGCGCCGGGCAGGGGGTCACTAATGTCATCCCGGGCAGCTTGGAGGTGCTCTTTAATCTGCGATTCAGCACCGAGCTGACCGCCGAGGCTATCAAGTCCCGCTGTGAGGAAATTCTCAACGCGCACGGGCTGAGCTATGACATCGAATGGTCACTGAGCGGTGAGCCCTTTCTGACTGAGCCCGGAGCCCTACTGGATGCGGTCACGCAAAGCATTGAGGCGGTAGCTGGATGCCGGCCCCTAGTCGCCACCGGGGGCGGGACATCGGATGGTCGTTTCATTGCCCCCAGTGGAGCGCAGGTCGTTGAGGTCGGTCATGTCAATGCCACCATTCACCAATGCAATGAGCGTGTGAAGCTGGCCGACATCCCGAAGCTGACCGAAATTTATAAAAGGATTCTGGAGCGTCTACTCACCTGAAGCCGCGCGTTCAACGCCGAGCGAGAGACCCATCTCAGCCCATCGCTTTGACTCCGCCTGAGTGAACCGCGTAACAAAAGCCGCCAGCCCCTCGGTCAGCGGCGTCGCTGACTCACCGCAGTCCCCGAGCATGATGGTCATGCTGGCGCCAACATTGGGATCCATCATTGCCTCAGCGCCACGGCTGACAACGAGCAAGGCCTCCACGACGTCGCGAGCCTGTGCCAACAACCTGTCCAGCGGCGTTTTATGGGTGCTGTAATACTCGCTTTCCGAGACAGCCAATGACAAAACCACGCGATCAACCGGCAGTCGCTGGCGAAGAAGATCCAATAAGTAGCCCTGCCCAATCGGCGTGCCAAGCGCAACCTCATGCCACTCTGCCCGCTCGCTCATGTCACCCAGCTGAGTCTGCAGAATGTTATCGGCAGGTTGGCGGCCGCAGAATATGGGCCGCTCATGCTGGAGCGCCGCGCGAAGCACTGAACGCGGCATCGACTCCACTCCGATCCAGAATCCGCTCGCTGTCACACTACACCTCAGTCCCCACAGCAGGGTCGACATGACGCGGCCGCACAAAGACGTCAAAACGCACGGCTTTCCCCGACAGAGTATGCGCCGGTCTCTGCGGGCCCAACAACGGCGCACGCAGAGGCCGTTTCACCACGATCCGCTGGACCGGCTGTGCCCAGGCCCACGACCAAAGCTGGTCCACGTCATCGGTGGTGCCGGCCAATCGCTGCAGCATCACCGCGTCCTTTTTGACCGCTGCGGCCTTCTTGCGCTCGGGGAACATGGGGTCTAGATACAAGACGGCATCAAGGGGCACACCCATCTGGCGACTGTCCCCTGTGATGACCGTCATCCGCGCTGCGGCTTCACGGACCTGCTGATAAGCGCTGACACTTGCGGCATTGACAGCCTCGCTTACCAACCAGGCCAGCACAGGAACACGCTCGTTCAGGGTCACGTGACAGCCGAGATCAGCCAGCACGAAGGCATCCCGCCCGAGGCCACCGGTCGCATCCCAAATCAGTGGCTTTCGTTCAGCCTTGACGCCGACCGCTCGGCCCAACAACTCATTCTGTCCGCCCCGGCGGCGATGGCGCATGCTGGCAGAATCAAACGCCACGCGCACCTCGGTCCCGTCCACCTCCAGCCAGGCGTCGGTTTCACCTACCATCAGCAACGGCCCGGGGGGGCTCCGCCCCTCGGCCAGCGGCGAGCCCAATGCCAGCGCTGCCGCGCGAGCCCTAGCAGGTGACTCCCCCTGTACGGCCTGAATCCAAGGGCTACTAGGCGCGCCTGCGGGTTGCTCAGTCATGCTGATTTGCATTGCATAATAGGCCGTGATTGACTGCGTCGAAGATCATCTCAAGCATTATATGAGCCAATTGCACACAGGGTTAGCCGTTACACTCGTCCTCACCGCTACCGCCCTGATGACTGCTTGCACGTCATGGCGTCAGTACGACATTACGGTCAACGAAGTGACAATCTATGCGCCCGCCACCCCTCTGCGAGTCGATGGTGTCGAGGACCCCGCCCTGCGAGATTGCCTGCAACAAACAGCAATGGACACAGAGGCAGAAGGAGTCGCCGATCTGATTAATCTGAACTGTAGTGCGGCTGGCATTACCTCGCTCGCGGGTCTGGCGCAATTTGACCAGATTCGTTCACTCAAATTAAGCGGCAACACCATCAGAAATCTTCTCGAATTGGCGCGTCTTGAAGACTTGGAACACCTCTGGCTTGACGACAACGACATTGTCGACCCCGTCCCGGTTCTGAGAATGACGAGTCTGCGCGCGCTGGACCTTGACGGAAATCCACAACTGCAATGCCCGTCATCCGATAAAATCCCGCTAAATCTTCAACTCACCTTGCCGGATCACTGTAACGCGACATGATCTACTGGTTGTACAAGGCGCTGGCGTTACTGCCGCTCACCGTTAAATACGGTTTGGCGTGGTACATTGCACTTCTGTTGCAGCGGGTGTTTCGATACCGGGCCAAAGTCATCGACACTAATCTTGCAAAAGCTTTTCCAGAACGTGATGCAGCATGGCGAGCAGACATCACCAAACGTTTCTACCGTCAGTTCACGGACGTGACGATGGAGATACTGCACGCGTCCCGCATGCCACTGTCTGAATTCAAACGTCGCGTGACGATTGAGGGGCTCGATGAGCTTGAACGGTTAACTGAAAACCGCTCGAAGTCGGTGGTCGTGCTAACCATACACTTGGGCAATTGGGAGTGGATGATGCACGCGGCTAATGCCCATGGCGACATACAGATTGATCCCGTGTACAAGCGCCTGCGAAATGAAGGCGCCGAGCGGTTTGCCTATGAGGTCCGGAGTCGATTCGGCGGCGAGCCCATCCTGATGGAAAAGGTTGCGCGCAACGTGCTCAAAAACCGCCGGCGTTTTCGGGCATTGGTGCTACTCGCTGATCAGTCACCGGGCGGGCGGGATAATGTCTACTGGACCGAGTGGCTCAACCAGCCAACGGGTTTTTTTCTGGGGCCCGCAACAATATCGCAGCTGACCGGTTTCCCCGTCATGTTTGCACGATGCCGGAGAAAAGCGCGCGGGCGCTATCATCTAAGCTTGATGCCAATCGTTGAAACGCCGGGACAACTGACCGAAGAGCAGATCATAGAGGCGTATATCCGCGCCGCAGAGCAAACTATTCGGGAAGAGCCGGAGAGTTACCTGTGGTCCAATCGTCGCTGGAAGCATCAGCCCCCGGAAGTCACTTAGTATCGAGTCGAAGAACGCACGAGACGCTCAGGATTTGTTCGCCGACATGGTGAGAGCAAGGTCTTCGATCATATCTTCCTGCCCCCCTACGGTACCACGGCGGCCCAGTTCCACGAGCAGGTCTCTGGCGGGCACCCCGTATTTCTCCCCGGCACGCTTGGCAAACAAGAGGAAGGAGCTGTAAACGCCAGCATATCCTAGCGTTAGAGAGTCTCGATCCACCCGGATCGGCTGGTCCATCATGGGCACCACCAGATCTTCTGCGACATCCATAATCTTGTAGAGATCGATACCATCCTCGGCACCCATACGATGGAGTACTGCGCACAGCACCTCCAAAGGCGTATTGCCCGCACCGGCACCGAGGCCGGCCACTGAGCCGTCGATCCGATTTGCGCCCGCCTCGAGAGCGGCCAAAGAATTAGCGACGCCCATCGCCAAATTGTGGTGGCCATGAAAGCCAATTTCTGTCTCGTCCTTGAGTGCTCGCCTTAGCGTCGAGATCTTTGCCGTGACCTCGTCAGGCAGCATGTAACCGGCGGAGTCCGTGCAGTAGATGCAGTTGGCACCGTAGGACTCCATCAACAACGCCTGTTGGAGAAACGCTTTTTCATCAATCATATGAGCCATCATCAAAAAACCCACGGTATCCATACCGAGATCTCGTCCCATGCCAATATGCTGCTCGGAGATATCGGCCTCCGTACAGTGCGTGGCAATCCGAATCGTGGAAGCACCCATATCGCCGGCCATGCGGATGTGATCCAGCGTGCCTATTCCCGGGACGTGTAGCACCGAAATCCGCGCTTGCTTCATTTTTGGTACCACAGCGGAGAGATACTCCTCATCGCTGTGGGCGGGAAAGCCATAATTTACCGACGCGCCGCCAAGACCATCCCCGTGCGTCACCTCTATCAACGGCATCCCCGCCTCATCAAGTCCACACGCTACGGCGACCATCTCGTCAATTGATATTTGGTGACGTTTCGCGTGCATTCCGTCACGCAGGCTCATGTCATGCAGGGTGACTTTTTTTCCATGCAGGTCCACTGTCAGTCTCCTCGTTATGCTCTCGCGGGTAACGCAAATCGGCCATTTGCCACTTCTTCGGCGAGCATTTCAGCGGTCCGTAATCCGGCAGCGGTCATAATGTCTAGGTTGCCCGCGTATTTTGGTAAGAAATCGCCAAGGCCTTCTACCTCCAAGAAGGTTGAGACGCGCTTGCCATCGAACACTGGCCCGTTTACCAGCCGGTACCCCGGTACATACTTCTGAACCTCCTCAACCATAGCGTGAACAGATTGAATGATGGCGTCTTGATCTGGTTCGTCGTCTACCAGGCAGTGAACCGTGTCACGCATGATCAGAGGCGGCTCCGCCGGGTTGATAATAATGATCGCCTTGCCTTCCCGCGCGCCGCCAATTTGAGCCACGGCGGCAGAGGTGGTCCGGGTGAACTCGTCGATATTTTTCCGAGTGCCGGGACCCACAGATTTTGAGCCTACCGTGGCTACGATTTCACCGTAGGCAACCGACTGCACGCGTGACACCGCGTACACCATTGGAATCGTGGCCTGACCTCCACAGGTGACCATGTTGACATTCATGGCCAGTGACGCGGAGTGTTCAGCGAGGTTAACCGGCGGCACACAGAATGGACCGATCGCCGCGGGCGTCAGGTCGACCATGATGACGCCCAAGTCGTTGAGTTTTTGCGCATGATCGGCATGGGCGTAGGCGGAGGTCGCATCAAACGCGATGCGAATGTCATCCTCTACGACATGCTGTAAAACGCCGTCGATGCCCGCTACGCAGGTTTTGACGCCCATATCCTGCGCCCGCTGGATACCTTCTGACTGCTCTACTCCAACAACCCATATGGGCTCGATCCATTCACTCCGCCGGGCCTTCATCAGCAGGTCAGTACCGATATTCCCCGGGCCAATCACCAATGCTTTGAGCTTGTCAGCCATCGCGGTTGAGTCCTTCAGGTGAAAGCGACGGCGCAGTCGCCCATGCCGTCAATATGTAGCGTCATCTCGTCACCCGCTGAGACGGGCTCTAGCGGCACGAGACTGCCAGAGAGCACGATGTCGCCTCGCTCAAGGGTAATGCCGAATGCGCCCAATGTGTTGGCCAGCCACGTAATGCAGTTCACGGGGCTACCCATCGCGGCGGCGCCCGTACCGGTAGAAATGACGCTACCGTTTTTGCGTACCGTCATCCCGCAATTCACCAAATCAACGGCTGCGGGATCGACGGCGGCCGCCTCGTTCAAAGCGAACCAGCCGCAGGAAGCGTTGTCGGCAATGGTATCCTGGATTTTGATCTGCCAATCCTTTACTCGGGAATCGACCACCTCGAAACACGGCATCACGGCCTCGGTGGCCGCCAGTACGTCATCATTGGTCACGCCAGGTCCCTGCAGATCTTTACTGAGCAAGAAGGCGATCTCTCCCTCCGCTCGGGGTTGAATCAGTGCGCCAGAAATCGCCATCTCTTCGTCGTGGCGCATCGCATCCGTCATAAAGCCGAAATCGGGCTGCCGCACCCCCAACATGTCCATGACGGCGTCGCTGGTCACGCCGATTTTTTTTCCGATTAATTTCTCCCCAGCCTGCATCCGGTTCGCGAGAAAACGAAGCGAAATCGCATAAGCATCCTCGATCGTCAACTCAGGATGTGTCTCCGTCAGTGGCGCCAGCATGCGGCGCTCTCTCATCGCTAGATAGAGTGCATCTCCAAGGTGATCGATTTGCGTTTGTTCCATCTGCAGCCTCAAAAAGTCGGGGGTTGGCAAAAAAATGCAGGACAAACGTTATCGCATTCCCGCTTTGAACTCAGGTCGGGTATCTAATCCATCAAGGGTATACCAATCGAAGCCAGTCTCTTGCGTTGCGTGAATCACAGCGCAGTAGGACAAACCTGGCCAGCCAGTCAGCGCTGCCTCGGCGAGCTCGGGTGCGTTGTTTTGCTGACTGATGTGCGCCACGAAAAGCGTCTTCAATTTGTCAGTGGCTGCGTGATCGAGAAATTGTCGCGCCTGTTGATTGGTCAAGTGACCGAAAGCGCCGCCCACCCTGGCTTTGACAGAAGGTGGATACGGGCCCACCGCTAACATGCCCGGGTCGTGGTTAAACTCGAGTACCAAGGCATCGCAATCGGAGAACGCCTGGACTACGTGGGGCGTAATGGTGCCGAGGTCGGTAAGGATACCCAGTTTGACTGCAGCTGCCTCCAAGCAGAACTGCACGGGCTCACGAGCGTCATGGGGCACGGGCTCCGCTGCAATTCGGCAATCGCCCACATCGAAACGGTCTCCGGGGCGGATGATGACACTTTGTTCCAGCCCCTCAAGTTTAGGGCTAGCTGCGGTGCCCGCGGTCAGGAAAACAGGGACCTCGTAAGTGCTGGAGAGCGCAGCGACGCCTCGGCAGTGATCACCATGCTCGTGCGTCACCAGAATGGCATCAATCTCACCTGCAGAGACGCCTCTTGCGAACAGTCGCTCTTCAGCCTCTTTCCGCGAAAGACCACAGTCGATGAGGAGGAGCGTCTCGCCTGTGTCGACTAGCGTCGCGTTCCCCTTGCTACCACTCCCGAGGGACGCGATCCGCATCAGGTGATGTTGCCCCGGAGAATAGTCAGTAGCGCCTGCTGCTCACGCCGTTCGACCTCTTCACCCTCACCTCCACGCAATGTGATCAGCATGACGATGTCACCCGCAGCATCCAGATGGATTTGATACTGATGCCCGGCTAAAGGGTGGTCGTCCTCGCCGCCCCAGAGCCAATCGAACCAGCCGCTGTCTTCCTCGTCTTGAGGTCCCACGAAGGTGGCGTAGAGAACGCCTTCACTTCTGTTGCGGTCGTCGATAACAAAATCGGCTTCCTCGACACCCTTGACCAGCGATGCCCAGGCACGGTCGAACGGTAACTCCAAGCGGATGCGGGTCTCTCGTTCTGAGTCCTCCAGAGTAATCCGCCCTGAATCACTCATTGAACGATCCGCCATCATCGAGATGGGCACAGACTCGGCGCTGTTGGCGAGATACTGTGCTACGTCCTGCAACATCTTACGCTCGAGATCTCGATCATCAGACTCTGGGGGCCAATCCACGTCCTCTACACCACGAGACTGCTGTAGCACGTGCAGCTCCGCCGTATTGCGCTGAACACCCGTGTCGACTCGAAAGCGAAACCGCGTTGCCAGCTCACGGTCTTCGAGTTTGAACCACTGCGTATCGATCAAACCGGCCTCAGCATCGACTGCCGCCACACCAATCCCGCTGGTCGTCAGGAACCCACGCACCTGGGGCCATAACTGACCCGGCGCGACGTTGACCAACGCCCAGCGCTCTGAGGATAGACTCTGGATCCGCACCGCATCGGCCTGATTTTTTGCTGTTAGCGGCGTGGGTCGAGGCGTTTCGAACTGGGTTGCAAGCTGCGCACTCTCGGCAATGGGTGGCACCGGGTAATCCGGCTGAATGGAATCCGTTGTCAGATGAGGCGGCACGTCAATCGGGGCAAGCTCTGGCGCCGTCTGATAACGACTCGCATTGTCGGGGAACAGTCCGTCCTCGCCGAATAACCAGCTACAACCCGGTAAAAAGCCAATCATCACGACAAAAAGTAGTGATCGAATCACGCGAAATACGTCTCCATTGCCTTCTCAAGAGGCGCGCGACACGCCTCAGAGAGCGGTGTCAGCGGCAACCGAATACCACTGTCAATCAGACCTCTGTGCGCCATGGCCCACTTTACCGGAATCGGGTTGGCTTCGCTGAAAAGTAAGTCGTTCAGTGTTGCTAGTCTGGCATCGACGCCAGCCGCAGCCTCCCACTCACCGGTCAGTGCTAGGTTGCACATTGCTGCCATGTCGCTGGCAGCAATGTTTGCTGTCACCGATACATTACCTTTGGCGCCATGACGCATCAGTTCAAGCGCAGTTGCATCATCGCCCGAGAACACAGCAAAACCGTCTGGCACAGCTTCAATGAGGCGGGACCCACGTTGCACATCACCCGTTGCATCCTTGATAGCAACGATATTGTCAATTTGACTGAGCTGGACGACAGTCTCATTCAGCAAGTCACAGCCCGTGCGTCCCGGGACGTTGTAGAGGATGATGGGCAGATTGACTGCCCGGGCAACCGCTTGAAAATGCTCGAAAAGACCATGTTGGGTGGGCCTGTTGTAATACGGTGTCACAGACAGCGAATAATCTGCCCCCGCCTCGGCCGCTGACACCGTCAGCTCGATCGCCTCATGCGTTGAATTGCCGCCTGTACCAGCCACCACGGGGATTCGCCCCCCTGCTTGCTCAACGGCAAACCGGATGACTTCGCAGTGCTCGGGCACCGTCAGCGTCGGGCTTTCGCCTGTGGTGCCCACTACCCCGAGGCCAGCGGTCCCCGACTCGATGTGGAGTTCAATCAGACGCGCAAGCGCCTGCCAATCGATGGCACCGTCTGGGTGCATGGGCGTTACCAACGCAACTATGCTTCCGGTTATCATCGAGTCACTCCGGGGCGGGCAAACACGGGTTGGGGACAGAACAGCATGGTGTCGCAATTATCCACTTCAGACCGCTTTGCACAACCAGCGACGGTGGCCTTTTTTGGGGTTGCGCTCCGGCTCGCGCAGATAGTGCTAATGGCCATGGCGCTGTTGCTCTGGCCGGCACTCGCGCAGGCGCAGGGCTCGAGCTTTGAAATGTCGATCGAACCCCTGACCGCAATTGACCGACAGTTTCTGGACGAGCAGCGTGCCCGTGTCGAGCAACTCGCCAACCGCATTGGCCGAGGCCTCACCGGCAATACAGACCGGGATCTGGATACCCTGCAGCGGATCCTCGACGAACGCATGGTGCCGCCGACTGACACTCTGACCTTACAGGCTATGGGGGCTGTATTTGGCGATCTCTTAGGCGATAAGTTGAATATGTCTTGGGTGGTCTACCGAGACGGTAAGGGCCGCTCGCGGGCGCTGCGTTATCGGAGCATGGACATCTATTTGTTCCCGATGACCATGATCTCGCGCCGACAGGAGGGGGGCAGCGATAGGCGCCTCAAACCACTCTTTGATGAGACAGTCAGCGAAACGCGCCGCCTTTTACCCGGCGGAAAGTGGTTCGAATAGTGCTAACGAGACCCGACGACACCTAGTGACCGTTCAGGCTCCGCTGATATTGAAATACGCCTCGATCGCCTACCGTACGATGGCGTTTGCCTTCTTGGGACAGATCTCCCGTCGCGCAGCTGACATCCTCCTCATACAGGAACACCAACTGTGAATCGTCACGGATCACATTGGGGAAAAATCTAGGTGGCGTCCTAGCCTCAAGATCCTTAGCGGCACACGATGACCAATCCAGTGCGTCCAAGTCATGCAGCGAAACCAAAGTGGGAGGCGTCATGGGAAGGTCACCCGCATGGTGAGCCGCAATGGCTTGCGAAGGTTGCCACCACTGATGCGCCGTGATCTCGCTACCGTCCACCTGCACGGCCGTATCTGAGGGGACCTGCGTCCAGAAAAACCAGGTTGCAAACCGGCGCTTGACCACCACCGGCGTCAGCCAATGCGAAAAGGGGGCGAGCATATCAGACCGCAGAGCCACCCCTGCCTCCTCATGACACTCCCTCACCGCCGCGCTGCGGGCCCGCTCAAAGTCACCCTCTCCCGAGTCGCCGGCTTCGACTTTCCCGCCGGGAAAAACCCACAGCCCGGGCATGTGTTTCAGTGCCTCGCTCCGTTTTAGCAGCAGCACCTCTACACCCTCTTCCGCAGGTCGTATCAGGATCACCGTTGCCGCGGGCTTGGCATCGGTCTCTTGATCTGAGAGCTCGAGCACTCAGTCAGTCACTCACGTCACAGGACGGGAGCACAGGCCAAGCACTGTACGTATACGTGCATGGGGTCCCGCAAATCTGACACACCTTTCACAACCGGGCGAAAGCCCTCAACGAGAGACTCAAACCACCCGCCCTTGGGGAGGACCGAGGCGCTGAACGACCGGCTCAGTTCCTCCAGCAAGATACTTTCAAAGGATGGGGGCACTTGCGTCCGGCCCGTTCGCCATTGGTCAACACCGACCAGAGCAGCGGCGGACTCTACCGCTTCCTGCAGGGTACCGAGTTGGTCGACCAGACCGATCTCGGCTGCATCGGCGCCAATCCACACGATCCCCTCGGCAATTTCCCTGACATCTGCATCGCTCATATCGCGACCCGTCGCCACCAACTCGATGAAATCTTCATATGCCCCATAGGACAGCGCCTGCACAATATTGGACATCTCCGGGCTGAGGCCTCGATTCAGACTCGCCGCCCCTGCCAAGGGTGTTGTCCCTAAGCCGTCGACTTTGACACCGATATAATCGATGACGCCCTCAATCGTCGGAAAAGCACTGAACGCACCAATACTGCCCGTAATAGTTGTGGGTAGCGCCCAAATCTCATCTGCCTCTGCCGCAATCCAGTAACCTCCGGAGGCAGCAACACTTCCCATCGAGACGACCACGGGTATCTCGGCGGCCCTGACCTCGGCGAGTTTGCGTCGGATCAGATCTGACGCGAAGACGCTGCCACCGGGCGAGTTCACCCGCAGCACCATCGCCGCGAGATCTTCCGCCTCCAGCACCATATCGATGTAGCCGGTAATGGTATCGCTGCCCGCCATGCCCTCCTCGCTATCACCCGGCACGATAGTGCCCTCTACAGGGACGATCGCAATCAGTGGCAACCCTTCCAATTCTAATGACAGACTAGCCTTGACGTCATCGACGTAGCGGCCCAGGCCAATCATCTCGGCGTGACCCTCTTCATCAGTGACTCCTACCCACTCAGCCAGCGCGTCCTCCATCTCGGAGTGATCAGCCAGAACGTCGACCCAGCCGCCAGCGAGTATTGTCTCTGCGAGATCATTATTGGAAGCCTGAAGTCGACCGCCAAAATCGGCGATAAAACGGTCCATCTCTCCCTCGGGCAGGTCCCGTCCCGCTTCGGCGTGCTGTGTGTAAGTCGACCACAGCCCGCCAAGCCACTGCGTCACGATGCGCCGCTCGGTCTCTGACATATCGTCCCGCAAATAAGGCTCGACCGCCGATTTGCTCTCGCCGGCTCGAAACACGTGCATGGTAACGCGAATTTTTTCCAGAAAGGTCTTGAGGTAAGACCGATAGACTGAAAATCCCTCGAGAAACATACCGCCCTCAGGGTGCAACAGAATGTGATCCGCCTTTGAAGCGAGGAGATAGTGCGCTTGGGTATAAAAATCGCCTGCCGCAATAATCGGCTTGCCCGCGGCCTGAAACTCGGCCATTGCATCACTGATTTCCAACGTCTGACTGGTTGATGGCCCGGCGAGGTTCTCAAGATCCAGCACCAGCGCTGTGATTCTGTCGTCTTCTGCCGCCCAGCGAATCGCGCGCACCAGATCGTTCAGCAGCGTTGGCTGATCATAATCCTGATTCAGGAAGGCCGTGACCGGGTCCACCGGTGGCGCGTCCTCTACCAGCGGCCCGGAGGGCGCAATCAGAAGTGCCGCCTTTTCGGGCAGCGGCTCGGGCGTCGAGTCACTGAGACCCGCGCTAAAGGCGATGACAAAAATCGCCACAAAAACTAGCGGCGCCAGTACAGTGATCACGCGGCTGATGCCGCTCAGTACTCGCCAGATTCCTTTTAACAACCGCATCATTTCAAATCCCTCATTCGATCTATCCCTAATGAACTGTTACCACTCAGGCCTGCACTTCAGCCTGCTCGACGATTCGCACCCTAAAGACGGCACCACAACCCAGCGTCAGCAAGGACCCAGATCAGTCTTAACAACGCTGATTCACTCGTCTCTCGACGCCGCCCGCACCTCACGGCCTCGATACCGGATGTACAGCATACAGACCGTGAACTGAATAACCACCAGTGCTAGACCCGCAACGGATAGCGTGTCGGCCTCGTAGGCAAACGCGGCCTCCACCGACGAAATGAAATAAAACAGTAGCACCAGCTCGTACCAGATCAGCAGGCGTAAGCTGTCGCGCAGTGCAAACCAGACGTAAAGCAGAAGGGGCAGGCACCGCAAGCCTACTAATGCCCATGTCCCCGCAAAGCGCTCGACATCTGCTGCCTGCTGACCCAGCAGGCCAAGCCAAGTGCCCCACATGATCCACCACATGGATCGAGTGAGTGCGCCACGCTGTATCTTTTCCTTCATCAAATCTAGGCCTCGGGCCTCCGCAGAGCCCAGTCGGCGACGCGTTTACCGAGGGCGCGGCAAATCGCCGCCTCCTTCTCATCCAACATACGATCACCCGCCTCGGTAGCCCAATGGCTGGCACCGTAGGGGGTTCCGCCGGAATCGGTCCCGCGCAGCTCAGCCACCGAGTACGGTACGCCCACGATAACCATTCCGTGATGCATTAACGGCAACATCATGCTCAGTAGGGTCGATTCCTGGCCTCCGTGAAGTGAACTGGTCGAAGTGAATACACCTGCTGGTCGATCGATGAGAGCGCCTTGCAGCCAAAGCGAGCTACTTTCATCGAGGAACTGTTTCAGCGGCGCTGCCATATTGCCGAACCGGGTGGGACTGCCCAGCAATAAGCCGGAGCAGTCTTTAAGATCCTCCTGGGTGGCATGGAGCGCAGGAAAATCCGACTCGGCCGCGGGCTGGGACAATGGGGCCTGTGACAAAGAAGGTACCGTCCTAAGGCGCGCTTCCATACCCGCGACACACTCCACACCTCTGGCAACCTGCTTTGCCATGGCAGCTGTGGCGCCATCGCGGCTGTAGTACAGCACTAGAATATAGGGGTCACCGCTCAACAGAATCTGTCCACTTTAGTCCCTCGACGCGCGCTCAAACGTCGCGTTAGAGTGAGCATCCGCAATCATCGTGCCAGTTGGCCAAAAGTGCATGGTAACGCATCCAATCATCCAGCAGGCGGGCCCCGGCCTGCGCTACCTTCTGGGCCGTATCGTCACAGACCGACTCAACGCAAGCGCAGCCGCGCTGACGTTCGTCAGCCTGTTTGCTCTGGTCCCGCTGTTGACTGTAACCCTCTCCATTGCCTCTGCTTTACCAGCAGCCGGTGATATCGAGGGGAAACTCAGCGAATTTCTGCTGCAGTTTTTACTGCCCGAGAGCTCCACTCAGGTCGTTCAGTATCTCTCTACCTTTATAGAACACGCGCGCTCGCTCACCGTGTTTGGCGTCGTCATCTTGTTCGTCACGGCAATCCTAATGCTGCGCAATGTAGAAAAAGCGCTGAACGACATTTGGCGCAACCGGGCCAATCGCAAACCACTGCGGAGCTTCTTCCTGTATTGGACTGTGCTGAGCCTCGGCCCATTGGCCATCGGTTTGGGATTAGGGGCCCGGGCGTATGTCTTCGCGGCGGCAAACGAGTTGGGCAATATCCAACTCTTTGGAGTTGGATCGATGCTCGTCGGGCTACTTCCTCTCTTCATCAGCGCCATGGGTTTGACCTGCCTTTACGTGATCGTGCCCAACTGCCAGGTGCCTTTTCGGCACGCACTCGTCGGCGGTGTTTTCGCAGCCGGCACTTTCACCATCGCGCGTCTGCTGTTCACCGCAGTGATGGCGAAATCCAGCTACACGTTGGTCTACGGCGCGTTCGCGGGGGTGCCGCTGTTCCTGATGTGGATTTACGTCACCTGGATTATCGTGCTGCTCGGCGCGGTGTTAACCCACAGCCTCTCTGCTTACCAGACGACCGAGCAAGCTAAAACGCCGAGACTGATCAAAGCGCTGAACGTGCTCTACCTTTTGTGGCTTGCCCAGCAGGAAGGCCGCGGCGTTTCAGAGCTGGAAATTATTGACGCCAAGAGAACCCCCATTAAAGGCGTGGACTCAGAAAGCTGGCGCAGCATTCGCGACACGCTGATCGACGCCCAATGGCTGAAGCGCCTTGACAGGGGCAATTACCTCCTCAGCCGGGACCTCAATCAGGTCTCGTTGGCTTCCCTTTCCGACCTAATTCGGTCCGAGTCAGATTTCGGCCTGACGGCCGACGCACTGCCATGGCAAGAGGCCGCTATCCGGTTACTCAGCGAAGACCGGACTCAGCGGGCAACACGCCTCGATGTATCACTGGCCACACTTTTTTCCGGCGACGACATCAACTGATGATGCGCGCCATCACGCTCATATTGGTGATTGTTCATCTCTCTGGATGCGAGTTCGGCACCCCTGACTTGCCCGGCGACGGGCAATGGCGCGTGATTAACTATTGGGCAATCTGGTGCACCCCCTGTCGCGAGGAGATACCTGAGCTCAATGCGGTCGATTCGGGATCAGATCTAGTGGTGCTGGCAGTCAACTATGACGGCAAGGAGGGGGCAACCCTGCGCAAGGAAGCGGCCGAGATGGGCATCACTTTTAAGCTGTTGGAGAAGGATCCCGGGGCGGCACTTGGCATTGAGCGACCCCGGGTGCTGCCCACGACTTTGTTGGTCAATCCAGACGGAGAGGTCACGGATACTCTGGTGGGCCCCCAGACGCAGCAAGGTTTAATAGAGCTATGGAGGCGGCGACGGCGCTGAGCAGTCCTGCGGTGCTGTGTCATGCCGAATGTGCTTCGCCAGGGGGCAGTAAAAAAAAAATCGGTGCCAAAAAAAAGCCGGTTGCAAAGCAACCGGCAATGAAGGAGCCACTCAAAACGGGGAGGGTCTCAACAGTGTGACCCTCGCTGCTCAGACGTTTCCCTTGCGATGCCCCCGCAGACATCACCATCTCAACAACTGCCTCTGTGACAGCCCGTATCAGGGAAAGTTCCCCTTAAACAGCAATTTTTTAGGGCGCTTTCCAGCAAGCGGAGCTCATCTGGCCGTCTCCAGACGTGACGAACAGCTCGAGCTCAAGTAAATCGCCGATCGCGGCCTCCGCCAGCACCTCAGAGAGCAGATATTTGGCCAACGCTTCAACCGTCACATTGACGATCGGTAGTAGCAATGTTTCATCAACGGGGAATCGCAGCGTTTTACCCGCAAAGGTGGCGTGGTATTCACCATCTCGCTCGGCCACCGACAGCCACGGCGACTTACCCGGCAGCAACATGTACTCATCGTGAGCATCGCAGATCCTCTGCAGACAACGCTTGTACACATTGTAATCCGCAGAGAAACCGTTACTTCCCATTTCAGCGACAATCCGGGCGGAAACCCCGTAGTTATGCCCATGCAGCCGCTCCCGCTCAGTCTCGGAAAAAATCGTGAAGTGAGCAGCCGAAAATTTGTGCGCCTGCTTGTCAATATGCAGCGTTGCAAGCTGGGTCATGATATGGGGCCTCGGGATGGAGACGCCGTATGGTGTGTGATGGAAGCCAAATGGGCAAGTCCCCCACTACTGAACACTGGGAGGATGCTCCTCAAAGCCGTGACCCGATGGCGCGGCTGCAGTACCCTGTCGCCCCCTGAGATTTGTCGAGGATACAACATGCCCGCCATCGCTATTCTGACCGGCGCCAGCTCGGGTATCGGCGCCGCGGCCGCGCAACAATTTATGGACCGCGGTGACACCGTGATCAATATTTCGCGACGGGCCTGCCCCGTGGCTGGCGTTGAAACCATTGGCACTGACCTCGGCGACGCCGAATCCCTCGCGTCAACCTGCGCTGCCCTCTCGGAGCGTCTCGGGAGTGAGCCGGATGGTCCGGTCTGCCTCGTACATAACGCGTCGTTAATGCTCAAGGATCGGTGTGACGTCACGTCAGACGAAGACCTGGAGCGCGTTCTGGCCGTCAATGTGGTTGGCATCAACGCGATCAATCGCACGCTATTGCCGCAGATGCCCCGCGGTTCCAGCGTGCTTTACGTGGGCTCTACGTTGTCGGAAAAAGCGGTTGCCGGCGCCTTTAGCTACGTGGTCAGCAAGCATGCCCAGCTGGGCATGATGCGGGCCACGTGTCAGGACCTTATGGGGCGCGGCATCCATACCGCGCTTATCTGCCCCGGATTTACCGATACGACCATGCTACGCCAGCATGTCGGCAACGATGAATCCGTACTGGCAGATCTTGGCGCCATGAACAGCTTTGGCAGGCTGGTAGCGCCTAATGAAATCGCTGATCTGATTCTGTGGGCGCATCAACACCCGGTGGTCAACGGCGCCGTGCTCCATGGCAATCTAGGCCAAATTGAGCACTAACGTGACGCTGCCAACGGAACTGATCAGGGAGCGCCGCGAGCGAACCTTTCTGGTACTCGCTGGGATTTTTTTGTCTGCGATGACCTTGCTCAACGTCGTGGGCATTACCCGCTTTATCCAGTTAGGCCCGCTCGCATTGGCAGTCGGGGTGCTCCCTTATCCCCTGACGTTCCTCTGTACCGACCTAATCAGCGAGCTTTACGGGCGAGCACGCGCGAATTTTCTGGTCAGCGTAGGATTGGGCATCAATTGCCTGATATTAGCCGTGCTGACGCTGGGCGCCGCCGCGCCCGCCGTACCGGAATCGATGATGCCTCCTTGGCAGGTGCTACAGCTGGCCGCGCCGGTCACGCTGCCAAATGGCTCGGTGGTCGAGTCTGAGGTCGGACTGTTTCAGCTGATTTACGCGACGACTTCAGGCGCGGTCTTTGCGTCAATGCTGGCTTATATCGCCGCCCAGTACTGCGATGTGCACCTCTACCACTTTTGGAAACGCGTGACGAAAGGCAAGCACCTTTGGTTGCGCAACAACTTCAGTACCCTGCTGAGTCAGTTGGTCGATTCCATCATGGTGGTCACCGTGACATTTGGTGCGGCGTTTCTCGCTGGGGATATCGCCATCGCGGCACTTGCCACGCTCGTGGGCAGCAACTACGCGTTCAAGGCGCTGTGCGCTTTGGCAGACACGCTACCTTTATATCTCACCGTTCACTGGCTGAGGCAATACCTGCAACTGTCTCCGGGCGAGTACGCTATTCCCCAGCCGCCGGATGCAATAGCCCCGACTCCCTGACAAAGGGCACCGTGACGGCTCGGCGTTGAGCCAAACTGAGGTGGTCCAGCGCGTTCACAAAGCTGACGACTCGTTGTGGGTTGCGGGTCAACCTGACCGCGCAGTAACGCATAACGTCTTCGCTGAGCTGCAAACCGATCGCCTCGCCCCTCAGGCGGAGTAAGTCAGCAATCTGTTCTTCGCTGAACTGCGGCATTTGAAATACCGGAAGACTGCTCAGACGCGACCGGAGATCGGGGAGCATGTCCGCAAGCTGTTGAGGTGCTGCCGATGCAGTCACCAGCAGGCGCGCACCCGATTCCTCACATAAGTTGAAGAAGCCAAACAAGCCCTCTTGCCACACCCGGCTCTCGGCGATCGTATCGACGTCATCTAGCGCGATAACGCGCGCGGTTTCGGCGCCGGCCAATACCTTATCGGGCGGGAAACCATCAAACTCGCGCAAAGGCACGTAACGCGCATGGTGGCCATGCGCCTCGCAGCACGCCTGAAGCAGGTGGCTTTTGCCCAACCCACTCGGGCCCCACAGGTATGCGCCGTGTTCGGGAAATGGCTCGGCGACCAGCAGCTGTTCCAACGCCGACGTCTCCGGGCGGCGCAGCCAATTTTCCCAGCTGGCAAGATCCTCCCGACGCATCTGCAAGGGTATCTGGGTTGACGACGTGGTCATGAATGTCAGTCTCGCATTGCCTTTAGGTCGATCAGGAATCCAGCCAATTCAGTATCAGCCCACCGTCGCTGTCCGGGTCGCTGCTGACCCAGGTAAAATTGGGTAGCGGCGCCACTAGGCGCGTGAGTGTCTCTGCATCGCCGATCCCGGTTAATTCCATCGTCAGCGTATCACCCTGCACGGCAATGGGCCTTGCGTGCTCCAGCGTCTGAATCGCGGCGATACTCTGGGTGACGGCCATAAAGTCCTCGAGGCTGATCACATTGCGGATCCTGACCTGCAATGTTTTCTGCGTACCCTGCGTCGTCAGCGATACCGCATATTGCCGGCGCATCTCGCCCATCGCCAACGACAGTCCGGGCGAAATTAAGGCCTCGCTCGAGTCAGCTTGCACGGAGACCGACTGCTCGCCGCTGCTATCGCGATAAATCCATTCACCAATATATCGTCCGTCACTCAAGCCAATTAGCCGACCAACCAGAAGGTGCGTCATCCCGTATCGCTCAGACGCCTCCACAATTGGCCCGAAGTCTCTATCCCACAGGGTTTTGGGCGACACCAATACAGAGTCCGAGAGATCGTAGAGCGGCCGCCGCAGTTTGACGCCCAGCGCATCGAATGAGTCACTTAAATCGACCCAAAGTGTCTCCTCGGCAGGCGTGTTACCGAAGCGGCGGCCCATCCGGTCATCAACCACCAGCCAGAGAAGAATGGGAGGACGGGTGTCGGCCCAGATGGTGCCGTTGGCCGCTTTGATGAGATCGTCGATCATTATCGGGTCGATGTGCGCAACAAAACGCGTGCCGCTCACGGTTCGTTCGAACTGATAAAGAGATAGATTAGAGCGAGCGTCAGCCAGCGTCCTTCTCACCTCAGGGTGCGCCAGGAGCGCTCTGTCGCCAGACCGCTTGAGCAAGGCTTGCTCGAATGCCTCCCTAGCAGCCTCATCCATGGTCTGTTCACTCCGATTGGGCACTTGAATACGGATGACAATATCCGCCGTCTGGGCGCGGGCAGACTGGTGAAGGCTCATCCCGACCACGAGCCAACAGGTCAACAGCGCCATGGCATTCACCCACCAGCGGGACGTGACGGTCAGGTCTACACTCTCAAGTCTCGCCATCAGCACCGTGCCTCTACCCCTCGCTACATTGCTTCTGCAGGAATTATCAACCAAACTCGCGGCCATTGCTTTCTAGCGTCAAGCCAGCAGATTACTATCACGCTTCCATTGGCCGAGAACAGCCCATGACGGACTCATCCTCTTCGCAACCCTCTCTCACCTACCGCGATGCCGGCGTTGATATCGACGCCGGCAATGCGTTGGTGGAGCGCATCAAATCGGTCAGTCGGGCAACCCATAGACCCGAGGTACTGACCGGTCTGGGCGGCTTCGGCGCGATGTGTGCCATTCCGCCTGGGTATGCGGAGCCCATACTGGTCTCAGGCACCGACGGCGTCGGCACCAAACTGAAGCTGGCGATAGACCTCGGTATCCACGACACCATTGGTATCGATTTGGTCGCTATGTGTACCAATGATATCGCGGTAGTGGGCGCGGAACCGCTGTTCTTTTTGGACTACTACGCCACGGGCAAACTCAATGTGGAGGTTGCTACGGCGGTGATTTCGGGTATCGGCAAAGGCTGCGAACTTGCGGGGGCCGCGCTGGTTGGTGGTGAGACCGCTGAGATGCCGGGGATGTACGAAGGTGAAGACTACGACCTGGCCGGATTCTGTGTTGGCATCGTGGAACGCGCCAACATTATCGATGGCAGCCGCGTTCAATCTGGCGACGCCCTCATCGCCCTCCCCTCCAGTGGCCCACACTCAAACGGCTACTCTCTGATACGAAAGGTGCTGGAGATGACAGGAGCAGATGTTGCTCAGCCCTGCGGCAACATGAGTCTGGGCGAAGCGCTTTTGACGCCCACCACTATTTACAATCGACCCCTGATGGCCTTGCAAAAAGTCATCGACATTAAGGCGATGGCACACATCACAGGTGGGGGTATTCTCGAGAATCTGCCGCGCGTGTTGCCTGCAGGACTGGGGGCGATGATCCACCAGTCCAGCTGGCAGTTTCCGCCTGTTTTCAGCTGGTTGCAGGACAGCGGCAATATCGACGAGCAGGAAATGCTGCGCACATTTAACTGCGGGATTGGCATGATTCTGGTGGTCAGTGAGCCAGAGGTCCAAGACACGCTAGGGGCGCTGCAGGATCAAGGCATTACAGGGTGGGAGCTGGGGTGTATTAGCGAGACCGCGACAGGCGTCCAGCTCTGCTGAGGGCCATCTCTTGAACAAGCGCATCGCGGTACTCCTATCCGGACGAGGCTCCAACTTCCAGTCGATACTCGCGGCCAGCCAATCAGGCACGCTGGGCGGTCAGGTCGGCATTGTCATCAGCAACCGGCCGGGGGCTGGCGGGCTGGATATCGCCCGAGAGGCTGCGATCCAAACAGCGCTGATTGACCATCAATCCTATGAGAGCCGCGAGGCATTCGACGCGGATCTCGCCGGCGTGCTCGAGAGCCAGTCCCCCGATCTGGTGGTTTTGGCCGGCTTCATGCGTATTTTGACGCCGGGCTTTGTCTCCCGGTTCGCAGGACGGCTTATGAATATCCACCCGTCGCTGCTTCCGCTTTATCCCGGCCTGCATACACACCAGCGAGCATTGGATGCGGGTGATACCCATGCTGGCGCGACGGTGCACTACGTGACAGGGGAACTTGACGGCGGTCCGCCGGTCTTACAAGCAAAGGTTGCAGTCCAACCAGACGACGACGAAGAATCGCTCGCGGCGCGGGTACTGCAGGTGGAGCATCAGATCTATCCCACCGCCATCAATTGGCACCTGTCGGGCAGGTTACAATTTCAGCAGGGGAGATTGCATCTGGACGACAAGCCAGTCCCGGCGACAGGTCAGCAATGGGAGTCATCATGAACCGATACAGAATACAGTGGGCCAGCGCGCTGATCGGATTGGTGCTGATGGGCATGGGCTTTTCGACTGCTCACGCAAGTGGCTTATCACTCTATGAGGCTACCTACACAACGAAGGTGATCGGCATCAAGGTTACCCTCAACCGCAGGCTGACCCGGGACGGAGATCGGTTTCACCTTAGCCAAGCAGGAAAAACCTTTTTACTCAAGCTCAACGAGGACTCTCACTTCTCGCTCAACGGGAACCAAATTGTGGGTGAGGCGTTTGTGTACCAACTGGGTGGCGTCAGTAACCGCCGGCGCGAGGTACTTTTTGACCAACAGAACGGCACCATCCGCAGCCTCAAGAAAGAGGAGTGGACCGAGCATCCTTGGTCTCCAGACGTCCTTGACCGGCTCAGTCAACAAGAGCAAATGCGCTTAAAACTGCTGGGGTCGGAGACACTCCCTGAGCGCATTTCCCTCTCCATCATTGATGGTCCGCGCATCAAGCTGAAGCATTTTGACCTGGTGGAGACAGGGACACTGGATACCTCGGTAGGCACTTTGAACACGGTGCATTACACACTTCGCCACGATGACCCCTCGGAGCGTAGCTCTGATGCCTGGCTGGCAACGGATCACGATTTTTTAATGGTGCGCACCGAGCACGTTGAGGATGGCTCGAAGACCGTGATTGAAATTCAGAGTGCCACAGTGGAGGGCAAACCGGTCACCGAAATGTGATCTGTCAGCTCAAGCTTATGGAGGTTTGGCACCTTTGGACGTTTACGTTCCATAAACATAAGCCCCCTCTCAAATGAGACAGGCAACAACAATGCTGAGATTCATGACAGTACCAACACGGTGAACAGAAGCAATCCGCTGCCTGCAGTGATCAATGTAGTCCTGCGCAAACGATCGGACGATAACCCCAGCCATAAGCCGCTGAGGATGACAAACAGCATACCCGCCGCAAAAAACTGTTGATACGTCTTGTAGGCAGATGGGCCATGCCCCATGTGTAGCTCGATCATCCGTTTTTGCAACGTTGGCGTGCTGTAACGCACCGTCACCTGGTCATCGTCAATCGTAAGTGAATAAAACGGTCTTGAGGTGGGTCGCGTAACTAGCTGCGTACCCTTGACATTAACGTAATCAAATTCGAAATCCGTGACACCCGCCGCGGAAAGGGCAGCCGCCACGCGAGCATGGCTGGGGTCGGCCAACAGCGCCTCTCCCATGTCTACTGTACCGACTAACTGCTGGTCCACGGAGCCTTTAATCCCAATAAGGTAAAGGCCGCCACTCAACGCCACAAGTACAATCGCGGCTGAGAAAAAAGCAGAAAAGTACAAATGCAGCTTTATAAGCAGGATACGCGCCATCGTAGTTTCCCTCTCAGTTCATGGAATGATTTGCGCCCAATAGTTCCTCGGGTCTATGGATGACACTTTTTTTCAAAGGCTCAACCTAAAAAAACCGGCTACTGACACCGCATGCGACTAAAGACCCGGTGAGCGTTACCCTCAAAAATATTTTGTCTATCCGTCTCGAAGAGCGTCACGCAGTTGTCAATGTAACGTTTCGTTTCATCAAAGTAATAGCCGGTTTCTTGCATAGCCGCCTGAATGTCAGCATTAATTTCTTCGTAGCGAAGCTGATTCTTGTAAGTACGAGCGCTACAGGCGTCGCCGCAAGGCAGCACCTTGTCAGCCTCAACACGATCACAAAGAGCGGGAAAATGGACGCTGCATCCTTCGGCAGCAAATCGATTGGCAAGATCTCTCAGCTCCCAGATCACGTCGAAGATATCTTGTAGCATCACAACACGGGCCGCGGAAGGCGCCGCAGATGTCGCCACATAGACCGGCTCATATCTTGCCAAGGCTTTTACCCACTTCCCCATGCCGTATGCCCTTATGTTGCTATTTGCGATGTCACACGCCCTGAATCAGGAAGGTGTGTCCTTGCGGATCGCTGCTCACAATTCGTCGACACATCGCGGATAAACGCTCTGAAAGCCCTCCGCATACTTCACGCTCTTGCCGCCCGCCTGGCCACCAGAGTTTCTTCGGAAGTGGTTGCCCCGGTTTTCAGCAACGTTCTCGTAGAAATGCCACAGGTGTTCCTGCCCCTGCATACATTGAATCGCGGCCCATTTTTTGTCCCAGACCTCTGAAATATCCAAGAAAACATCGGGCTTCCAGCCCATCTGTTCAGTCTGGTGGGGCTCAAACAGATAAAGTTGTGGGGCACCAAGAACCTGCTCCTCAGGATTATGACCCCAGGCCTGCGCGATCATGCGGCATTGCATCGCGACCTCGGTGGCATACATATGGTCGGTGTTATAGGGATCGTAATTGGAGTGGCTCAGCATGAATGTGGGATGTACCTTACGGATGAGATCGACAATTTTGTATTTGCCTTCTGTATCTATCTCCAGCGGATAATCACCAAAATCAAAGAACTGAATATCGTGGGCATTGAGCGCGGCGGCCGCCGCTTCGGCCTCATCACGCCGAACGGCTTTCACTTCGTCCAGACTCATATTGCCTTTTTTCCACAGCTTGGCGGATTCACCCCTTTCGCCAAAAGACAGGCAGGCGATCGTGACGTCATAGCCACGCTTCTGATGGAGTGCGATGGCGCCACCGCACCGCCAGACAAAGTCCGCCGCGTGGGCACTGATAACCAGAACTGATTTGTTGTTACTCATATTTTTCTATGCCTCTCGGTCCATGTTCATCGCCGTTGTCTATGCTTTGACCAGATCGGAGAGCGAGTCGAGATAAACGAGACCCGCCTCTTCCAGGCGCGGGCGCATGTTGTACATATCGAGGCCGAGTTCACCGCCGGCCAGGCGCTCCCGTTTGCTCGCCTCGTTGTTTTCGCGAGCCTGCGCCGCACCTCGGGCGGCTTCGGCGCTGCTACGGGGCACGACAACGACACCGTCGTCATCCGCTACGACCACATCGCCCGGCGTTACGAGTTGTCCTGCGCATACCAGGGGAACGTTGACCGCGCCCAAGGTATTTTTCACGGTGCCCTTGGCGGACACGGCGCGGGACCAGACCGGAAAGTTCATCTCATGAAGATCGGCCACATCGCGGACGCCGGCATCAATAATCAGGCCGCGGACTCCCCGGGCTTGGCAGGAAGTCGCCAGCAGGTCACCAAACATCCCGTCCGTATTGTCTGTGGTGCAACCGACCACCAAGACGTCCCCCAGCTGGCATAGCTCAATCGCGACGTGGATCATCCAGTTATCTCCGGGTTGGGCCAGGACTGTAATGGCGCTGCCCCCGATCCGGACGCGTGGGTATATTGGGGTGATATAGGGCTTCATGAGACCCGAGCGGCCCTGTGCCTCGTGCACCGTTGCGACACCAAACGCACCCAGGGCATCCACAGTGTCTGCACTCGCTCGGTCAATGTTTCTTACTGCCACTGTCTTCATTTATGGACCTCGCTTGGCTGGAGCAGGAACATAAAGCACGCCACGGCTGAGCAGTCGTGCTGTGCGCAGGAGTTCCGCTTTCTTAATATCTGGAAGCTCACCTGATTCGTCGATCTCAAGGTAGAGGGAGAATTCTCCCGAAGGATGCTCAACAGAAATCTGCTTGGTCTCACCCGGCGGGACATTGACCAGACCTTCGGCAACCGAGCCCGGGATGACGGACTGGTTGCGGCTGTAACCCGCGACGCAAACGATTTGTCGGTGTCTGAGCTGGCGGAGCGATTCAACGACCTAGTGATGCGCGCGCGCGCGAAAGAACTCCAGCCGGATGACTTACAAAGGGGCACTTATACACTCTCTAACCCGGGACCATTTGGCACCTTGTTCACGGCACCGATCATCAACCAACCGCAGGTAGCCACTCTGTCAATGGATGCCGTTAAAAAGCGGCCTCACGTTATCGAATCCGATTCGGGAGATGCGATTGCTATCAGGCCGGTGGGGATTCTTGCTCATTCTTTTGACCACCGGGCAATTGATGGCGCCTACTCAGCGGCCTTCTTGCAACGATTTCAGTCAATTATTCAGAAAGCCGATTGGGATAGTGAGTTTTAATAAATGAAGTTAACCGATACGGAATTGCTGCAGACACAAGCTTATATCGATGGCGAGTGGGTTCCCGCTGACAATGGTGAAATGCAGGACATAATCGACCCTGCAAGCGGCGCTAGAATCGTTTCAGTAGCCAGATGCGGCTCGATTGAAACCCGGCGCGCTATTGAGGCAGCAAGAAGAGCGCAAATCGAGTGGCGCAGTCGAAGCGCAAAAGAGCGGGCAGGATTGTTGCGCCGCTGGTTCGAATTAATAATGCAAGCGCAAGAGGATCTGGCTCAAATTCTAACCGCTGAGCAAGGCAAGCCTCTCTCGGAAAGTCGTGGCGAAATTGCATACGGTGCGAGCTACGTAGAGTGGTTCGGAGAGGAAGCCAAGCGTGTTTACGGCGATACGATTCAGCCACCAGCCAGCGATAAAAGGTTGGTAGTCATTAAACAGCCAGTTGGTGTTGTTGCCTACATAACACCTTGGAACTTCCCCCACGCGATGCTCACTCGTAAAATCGCACCGGCACTGGCTGCTGGCTGTTCGGTCGTCTGCAAGCCTGCAAATGAGACACCGCTGTCCGCTCTTGCTCTAGCAGAATAATCCAGACGCGCTGGCATCCCGTCGGGTGTCATAAACATTCTGGCGGGCAAGACGCACGAAATCGGCGCGGAACTTACGCAAAATCCAAGCGTTCGCAAGCTTACATTTACAGGATCGACTCAAGTCGGGAAGCTTTTGATCGAACAATGTGCCAGTACAGTAAAACGCACGTCGATGGAGCTTGGGGGTAACGCACCCTTCATCGTTTTTGATGATGCCGATATCGATGCGGCTGTTCAGGGCGCAATAGTCTGCAAATTCCGAAACGCTGGTCAGACATGCGTTTGTGCCAATCGGCTGATGGTTCAAGACAGCATATATGACGAGTTCTGCGAAAAATTCGCTGCTGCCGTAAGTTCCCTCAACATGGGCGAGGGGCAGCAAGAGGGTGTTACGATCGGCCCGCTGATCAATAAGGACGCAGCTAATGATGTGCTGACTTTTGTGGAGGATGCGGTTGCCAAAGGGGCGAACGTTATGCTGGGCGGCGGTCGTTCTAATCTGGGAGCCTGCTTTTTTGAGCCCACTATTCTCACAGACGTTAACGACGGCATGCGGGTCTTCCATGAGGAAATCTTTGGTCCCGTTGCACCCGTATTCCGTTTCAAAACTGACCAAGAAGCGATCGACCTCGCCAACAACACAGCGTTCGGACTCGCGTGCTATTTCTACTCTCGGGACATAGGTCGAGTCTGGCGTGTCGCAGAAGCGCTTAAGTACGGGATCGTTGGAATCAACGAAGGCATTATATCTAACGAAATGGCGCCTTTTGGCGGCATAAAAGAGTCAGGCCAGGGTAAAGAGGGGTCCAAATATGGCCTAAATGACTACTTAGAAATTAAGTACCTCTGCATGGGTGGTATTGATACTTAGCTTTCTCACTGCAAAACACCAACCGACATGGAGCGGCAGGCGACGCTACTTTACTAAAGGTCGATATCAAGTGTCGCGCAGGGGTTTCTTCATGCCCGCGGCAAGGTTACCCCACGCTGCCCCTGATACTTGCCGCCCCGATCGGCATAGCTCGTTTCGCACACCTCATCAGATTCGAAAAACAGCATCTGGGCAACGCCTTCGTTGGCATAGATTTTTGCCGGTAAGGTGGTCGTGTTGGAAAACTCCAGAGTGACATGCCCCTCCCACTCGGGTTCCAGCGGGGTGACATTGACGATGATGCCACAGCGCGCATAGGTGGACTTTCCAAGACAAATAGTCAGCACATTGCGCGGAATACGGAAATACTCAATGGTGCAGGCCAACGCAAAGGAGTTCGGTGGAATCACGCAGACATCGCCCTCGACATGAACAAAACTGTCCTCGTCGAAGCGCTTGGGGTCCACGGTCGCAGAGTGGATGTTGGTGAACACTTTGAATTCCCGAGAACACCGCACGTCGTAACCATAACTCGAGGTGCCATAGGAGATCAGACGTTGATCGCCATCCATGCGGACCTGGTCTGGCGCGAAGGGCTCGATCATGCCCTCCTGTTCTGCCATCCGCCGGATCCATCGATCTGATTTGATACTCACGCCTATTCTCCTATCTGTTCAGCTCGTCCACGGGACACTCAATCGCCCATGCTGATAATGGGCGCGGGAGCAGGTCGCTGCTGCCCCAAACCGGCCATCAGCTTCAGCGCCGCCTCTTGATAGACCACCGCGATGGGCCCTTCGGGGTCTGCCAGTACGATTGGATGCCCCTGATCGGAATGTTCCCGGATGGCTCTGTCGAGGGGTATCTGTCCGAGCAGTGGCACGTCATATTGCTCGGCCAAGTGCTGACCACCGGCTTCGCCAAAGAGCGGCTCGACCTGACCACAGGCAGTGCAGACGTGAGCGGCCATGTTCTCAATCAACCCCAACACCGGCACTTCAACCTTCTGGAACATTTCGATGCCTTTGCGGGCGTCGAGCAGTGCGATGTCCTGTGGTGTGGTGACAATCACCGCACCAGATAACGTGGCACGCTGAGAAAGCGTCAGCTGAATATCGCCCGTGCCCGGTGGCATATCGACCAGCAGCACATCGATATCGCCCCAAAGCGTTTTTTCAAGCAGCTGGCTCATGGCCGAGCTAGCCATCGGGCCGCGCCACACCATCGGTGTCTTGGCGGAGCTCAGATAACCCATCGACATGGTTTTGAGCCCGTGTGCCTCCACGGGCAGCAAAAACTCGCCGTCCTGTTGATCAGGAATGGTGCTGTCGGGCACGCCCAGCATGTGCTGTTGGCTCGGGCCGTAAATATCGGCATCGAGCAGACCCACGGCCAAACCCTGCTGCTTGAGCGCTGCTGCCAAGTTGGTCGTCACGGTGGACTTACCCACTCCACCCTTTCCGGAGGCCACAGCGACCACGTGGTGAGAAGTTGACACCACTGTTTTCCTCGACTTTTCTGAATACACAAGTATACCGCGGGAGGCGGCGCTTCCGATCACCTACGCACAGCGAAATCGCCAAAAATCCGGTAGACTGCGCGCCTTTCTTCTGCCGGATCACGCGTGCCATGAGCTCCGCCCCGAGAAAAATTCTGGTGACCTCGGCATTACCCTACGCCAATGCCCCACTGCACCTCGGACACATGCTGGAGCAGGCGCAAACCGACATCTGGGTGCGCTTCCAACGGTCACGCGGTCACGCATGTCGGTATGTCTGTGCCGATGATGCACATGGCACCGCCATCATGCTCTCCGCAGAAGCGGCAGGCCGCACTCCCGAGGCGCATATTGCCGCCATTCAGGCGCAGCACGAGCGCGACTCAGCGGGCTTTTTAATCGAGTTTGACCACTACCATTCGACCCATTCCGCCGAGAACAAGCGCTGGTCCGAGACGATTTTCGCGCGCCTCGAAGCAGGTGGTCATGTTGCGGTGAGAGAAATCACCCAAGCCTACGACCCCGAGAAGGGCCTCTTCTTGGCTGACCGGTTTATCAAGGGGACCTGCCCCAAGTGCAAGGCGCCCGACCAATACGGTGACAATTGCGAAGCCTGCGGCGCGACCTACTCACCTGCGGATCTGATCGACCCCGTTTCCGCGCTGTCGGGGGCCACTCCCGTCGATAAGACGTCCAGTCATCTGTTCTTCCAACTCAGCCACTTTGAAGCGTTACTCACGGAGTGGATCAACAGCGAACAATTACAGCCCCCGATCGCGAATAAAATCAAGGAATGGCTTGACGCCGGGCTACAGGATTGGGACATCAGCCGCGACGCCCCTTACTTTGGCTTCGAAATTCCCGGCCACCCTGATAAATATTTCTATGTATGGCTGGACGCCCCGATCGGTTACATCGCCAGCCACGAAGCCCTCTGTCGTGAAAGCGGTGACGATTTCGAGGCCTACTGGCTACCCGGTGGTGACACCGAGCTCTATCACTTCATTGGTAAGGATATCGTCAACTTCCACGGTCTGTTTTGGCCCGCGATGCTGGACAGTGCCGGCCTGCGCCAACCGACCGCGGTCTATGCCCATGGCTTTTTGACGGTCAATGGCGTGAAAATGTCCAAAAGCCGCGGCACATTTATCCTTGCTGACACCTATCTTGAGCACCTGGACCCTGAGTATTTGCGCTATTACTTCGCTGCCAAGCTATCCGGTGGGGTCGATGATATTGATCTGAACCTCGACGACTTCGTCCAGCGCGTGAACTCGGATCTCATTGGCAAAGTGGTCAACATTGCCAGCCGCTGCGCGGGCTTTTTGCGCAAGAAGTTTGATAACCGCATGAGCACGGAGTGTGCTGAGCCCGAGCTGGTGCAGCGCTTTATCGATGCCGGCGACAGCATCGCTGCGCTGTACGAGGCGCGTGAGTTCAACCGCGCCATGCGCGAGATCATCACTTTGGCAGATCGCGCTAACCAGTACATCGATGAGAAAAAGCCTTGGGTCATGGCAAAAGATGATGCGCTGGCCGATGAGGTGCAAGCAGTCTGCTCAGTCGGTGTCAATTTATTCCGAGTCCTCGCAACTTACCTGAAGCCTGTGCTACCCGCCATGGCCGAAAAATCCGAGGCGTTTCTTCAGCACTCTCTCGATTGGACCGCGCTGAACGCGCCGCTTGTTGATCATCAACTCGCGACGTTTGAGCCTCTCCTGCAGCGCGTGGATGGTGAAGTGGTCGCAGCGATGGTCGAAGCCAGTAAAAGCGGCGTCTGAACCGGCAAATACTTCCTGCCAGACACCTGATATATTGCCTACTATTGCGGCATTGAGTCGATATCTAGTCGCCGCAGGGGGATGACATGCTGGGTGATATCGCGCTGTTGCTGGTGGGCGCGGTCTTGGTCAACAACTTCGTGTTGGTACAGTTTTTAGGACTGTGCCCGTTCATGGGTGTGTCCAACAAGCTCGAGACGGCCATGGGCATGTCGATGGCGACCACCTTCGTGCTGACGCTCGCCTCGGTATGCAGCTACCTGACCTACAACTATCTGCTGATCCCTCTTGATCTCGCATACCTGCGTACCATTAGCTTCATTCTGGTAATCGCGGTGGTGGTGCAGTTCACCGAGATGGTGGTTCGCAAAACAAGCCCACTGCTACACAGAGTGCTCGGCGTCTTTTTGCCCCTCATCACAACCAACTGTGCTGTACTCGGCGTGGCACTCCTGAATATTAATCAGGCTCATAATTTCATCGAATCACTCTTTTATGGCCTCGGCGCGGCACTGGGCTTCTCGCTGGTCCTGATACTGTTTGCCGCCATGCGCGAGCGCCTGGCGGTAGCTGATGTGCCCGAACCATTTCAGGGTGCCGCGATCGGCATGATTACCGCCGGGCTCGCCTCGCTTGCTTTCATGGGCTTTGCGGGGCTGATTTGATGATGACGCTCCTCAGCGAACAGCCGCTACTCGCAGCCATCGCCGCCCTGCTGAGCCTTGGCGCCGCGTTTGGGGGTCTTTTGGGTTTCGCTGCGATCCGGTTTCGGGTTGAGGGCAATCCCATCAGCGAGCAAATCAACGCGCTGTTACCTCAAACACAATGTGGTCAGTGCGGATACCCGGGGTGTCGCCCCTACTCCGAAGCGATCGCTGACGGCGATGCCATTAATAAGTGCCCTCCGGGCGGTGAGGAGACCATTCAGGCGCTGGCTGACCTGCTCGATGTAGAACCTCAGCCACTCGATGCAGAGCACGGCGTAGAAAAGGAGCCTGTCGTCGCATGGATACGGGAAGCTGAGTGTATCGGCTGCACAAAATGCATCCAGGCGTGCCCGGTTGACGCGATTCTCGGCGCCGCAAAGGTAATGCACACCGTCATCGCCGATGAGTGCACCGGCTGCGATCTCTGCATCGAGCCCTGCCCTGTCGATTGCATCGATCTCATACCGCGGAAGTCAGGGATTGGTTTCTGGCACTGGCCGCTACCTGAGGACCGGGCGCCGCGCTTTGACGTCATTGCCACTGATGTACCCGCCCAGGACGCAGCATGAGAACGATTCATGACATCCACGGCGGGATTCACCCTCCGGAGCGTAAGTCGTTATCGCGACCCGGACAGCTCAGTCGCGCGCCCATCCCAGATGAATTGATACTGCCGCTGAGACAGCATTTAGGCGTGCCTGCCAAACCGATCGTCAACGTCGGGGACTCAGTGAAGGGGGGCCAGGTACTTGCCGAGGCGCAAGGCGTGATGAGTGTGCCTGTGCACGCACCCACCTCGGGCGTCGTGACCGCCATTAAACGGCGCCCGATCGCCCATGCCTCTGGGTTAGAGGACCATTGCATCGTCATTAAGACTGACGGTCTGGATCAATGGCTCACGCTCAGCGGCATCGGCAACTGGCATGAGGCAGACGCTGCTGCACTGGTTGAACGAGTGCGTGATGCGGGTATCGCGGGTATGGGCGGCGCGGGCTTCCCGACCGCTGTAAAACTCAACCCTGGCTCAACGCACGAAATCGAAACACTACTGGTCAACGGCACAGAGTGTGAGCCCTATATCACAGCCGATGACACGCTCATGCAGTGTCATGCGGAGGAATTGATCGTGGGCGCGCAGATTCTCGCCCGCATCGTATCGGCCAAAGCCATCCTCATCGGAATCGAGGACAACAAGCCTGATGCCATCCGCCGCGTTGCCGCCGCTATCGACGCATTGGGTGCCGATATCGAACTGGCGACTTTTCCAACCAAATATCCCTCGGGTGGCGAGAAACAAATTATCGAGATCCTGACTGGCCAGCAGGTACCATCAGGTGGGATTCCCGCTGACATTGGCCTAGTCTGCGTCAATCCCGGAACGGCTGTGGCTGCCAAGCGCGCCATCATCGACGGCGAACCGCTCACTCACCGTATTGTGACCTTGACCGGTGAAGCCTTGGCAAACCCTCAAAACGTGGTTGCCTGCTTGGGCACACCGATCGCAGCGTTGCTCGAACACGCCAACCTCGTTGCAGAAGATCAGCAACGTGTCATCCACGGCGGCCCCATGATGGGATTTGCGGTATCAAATTTGGCGGCACCTGTGACCAAGATCACCAACTGCCTTTTGGCACCGACGGCGAGCGAGTTGCCCCTGCCGGAGCCTGCAAAACCCTGTATTCGTTGCGGCCATTGTGCTGAGGCCTGCCCCGCCTCTCTGCTCCCGCAGCAGCTCTACTGGTTCGCCCGCGCGAAGGATCAGGACCAGCTGGCAGAGCACCGCCTTTTCGACTGCATTGAATGCGGCGCCTGTGCGTATGTTTGTCCCAGTCAGATCCCGTTGGTGCAGTACTATCGCGCCGCCAAGGGACAGATTCGCGACAGCGAACAGGAAAAGCAGCGTTCGGATAACTCCCGGAAGCGATTTGAGGCCCGCCAGGCTCGGCTGGAAGCCGAAGCGGTTGCACGCGAGGCCAAACGCGCTGCTCGCAAGGCCGCCGCTCAATCCAAGGCCGCTGAGGAAGGCGAGGATCCGATTCAGGCAGCAATCGAGCGCGCCAAGGCCAAAAAGGCCGAGCAAGAGTCAGCCTCGTGAGCTTGCTCAAAGTCACCTCTCCCCACGCCGCAGGTCAAAACCGGGTGGCATCGGTTATGCGGGATGTGCTGCTCGCCACAGTGCCGGGCGTGCTGGTGTTGACGGGCTACTTTGGGCCCGGCACGCTCGTGAACATCCTCTTTGGCGGATTGATCGCTGTCGCCTGCGAGTATGCGGTAACGCGATGGCGCGGCCGCGACCCCATGCTTGCGATCAGCGATCTCAGTATTCTCGTCACATCGACCCTGCTCTGTATTGCCCTTCCCCCCTATGCCCCCTGGTGGCTGATCACCATTGGTGTCCTCACTGCCGTGCTACTGGGTAAACACGTGTTTGGCGGACTGGGTTACAACCCTTTCAATCCGGCAATGGTTGGCTATGTCGTGCTGTTGATTTCTTTTCCCGTGCAGATGAGTGCCTGGGCACCGCCGCGAGGACTGGCAGAAGTGCCCGGGCTGAGTGAAACCTTCCTTCACCTCTTCGCGCCCGAGACAATCGACGCTGTGACCGCCGCCACCCCCCTCGACCTGCTTCGTCAAAATACCGGACTCCTGTTTGATGATTTGATGAGCACTAGCCCAGAACTGTCTGGCTGGGGCGGTATTGGTTGGTTCGAAGTGAATCTGGCGTTTCTGATTGGCGGGCTGTGGCTTTTGTATCGGCGTACCTTTACCTGGCACGCGCCGGTGGCGATGATTATGGCTCTCGCAATCTGCGCACTCATTGGATTCGACGGCGGCAGCTCGGAGAGTGGCGGTAGCCCATTGTTTCACCTGTTCAGCGGCGCAACCATGTTCGCCGCCTTTTTCATCATTACCGATCCCGTCAGCTCCGCCGTTTCCAATAAAGGCAGACTGATTTTTGGGGCCCTGATTGGCGTCGTGATTTACCTGATCAGAGCTCTGGGCAATTATCCCGACGCGGTAGCATTCGCCGTGCTGATACTGAATTTTTGTGCGCCGTTTATCGATCACTACACCCGGCCTCGGGTTTACGGTACGGGGCGGCCAGCATCATGAGATGGCTCGCATCCATTGGCCTCAGTGGTTCGGTGCTGGCGGTATTTGCCGCCATCACCTCAGTCGCCATCGGCTGGACTTACCTGGCGACCAAGGACCAGATTGATATGGAGGTCCGCCGGGCGGAGGCTCGTCAGTTACTGGAGATCTTTCCACCGGAGACCCATGACAACGATATCGTTGACGATGGTTTTGAACTGGTTGCCGACACGCCTTTATTGGGTATTCGTGAGGCTCGGCAGGGGTATCGTGTACGTCGCGATGACAGAGTAATCGGCGTGATCCTGCCGGCAACCGCGCGCGACGGCTACAGTGGCGATATTCGTGCTCTGGTGGGCGTTCGCGACGACGGCACAGTCGCAGGGGTTCGGGTTGTCGCGCATCGCGAGACGCCTGGGCTGGGCGACAAGGTGGATCTGCGCAAGTCCGACTGGATACTGGATTTTGACAATCGAAGCCTGTCTCAACCTGATCTCAGTGGCTGGAACGTTGAAAAAGACGGTGGCGTCTTTGATCAGTTTACGGGTGCTACCGTCACGCCCAGAGCCGTGATTCTGGCCACTCGTCGAGCACTGGAATATGCTCGTCTCAACGCAGAGACGCTTTTTGAAACGGAGAGAGACTCCGCATGAGCAGTACATCCTATCGTCAACTCACAGTGAACGGCTTATGGAAAAACAACCCAGCCCTGGTTCAACTACTGGGCCTATGTCCTCTGCTCGCCGTGACCGCATCAACCGTGAACGCGCTCGGCCTCGCGGCCGCGACGCTTTTTGTACTGGTGGTATCCAATGCCTCGGTGTCAGTCATCCGTAGCGTCGTCTCTGACACCATTCGACTGCCGGTATTTGTCATGATCATTGCGGCGGCGGTCACCGCCACCGAACTGCTGATGCAAGCCTATAGCTACGAGCTCTACCAGATCCTGGGCATTTTTCTGCCGCTGATCACCACCAACTGCATTATTTTAGGCCGGGCCGATGCGTTTGCCCGAAAAAACCCGCTGCCAGCGGCAATCTACGACGGGTTCATGATGGGAGTAGGATTCGGGGCTGTGCTGGTGCTCTTAGGCATCATCCGAGAGTTGCTGGGCACCGGCGCGCTGTTCGCCGACATGCAGCTTCTGTTTGGCGCGGGTGCTGAAAGCTGGCGTTTGCAGATCTTTGCCGTCGACTATCCCTTTCTGGTGGCGATTTTACCTCCGGGCGCCTTTCTCGTTACCGGCTGCCTGATCGCGCTGAAGAACCAGATCGACCGAAGTGCGGAGCAACGTGCCCAACTGAAAGCCGAGGCGCCTGTCGCAGGCAGCAAACGGGTGCGCGTGACCGGCACCGTCTCCTGAAAGCGTTCGGCGGCACATCGAACCCGGTGTGGCGTTAAGTCAAAGCAGCGCATCGCCCGGCACCAGGGTACCCAGAATCTCTTCGACGGCCCCGGTATCAAGACCGTCATCCTCAATGCCACAGGCGTAGGTGACATAAAGTAGCACCGACCGGTACGTCAGATACCACTCGCGAATGACCAGCCCATCCTCCTTGAACGAACCCGCTACGCCAGCAAAAGGGCCCACCTGCACTGTGGTCCAGTCGGCCACTTCGGGAGATTCCTCCTCCGCCACTATTGCAGCGGAGGCCTCACCGGCGGATGCGTAATCCTGAATCAGCGTCGTCACTGCCAATTCACCAATCCCGTCCTGGTCGGTGATCATTACGACATCTTCGCTCTGCTCCGCTGACCACTCGGGCGGAAGCATCAGACACCAGTATTCGGTCTCGATAATTTTCATGGAAGTGCCCTAGCGCTTACTCAAAAATGCTGGTCATCGGGTTTCACGCAGCAACATCGACATCAGCAGTGCGTCCTCGCGCCCCTGACTCGTTGCGTAATAATCAGCGCGGTGACCGACGGTTTGAAAACCCATGCGCTCATAGAGTGCTCGGGCGGCTGTGTTACCCGCTCGCACCTCCAGGGTCACTTTATCGACACCATCCAGCGCGTCAAATGAAGCCCGAAGCAGCCGCGTTGCCACACCGGCGCGCCGCTCATCTTCCCTGACTCGTAGATCGATGATTTCTGCACAATCCGAGTGACACTGATACCAAACCGCGGCTAGGAGATGATGCTCTCTGTGCAAGTACCAGGCCCTGCAAAACGGTTGATCAAGCAGATCGGTTAAAAACGCCAGGCTCGGTCCGCCTGTGTCGTTATACAGCGGGTTGAGCATGGTCGAGTCGGACGGCGTCGCGATTTGCTGCAGCGTCTCCAACGCTTCAGGCACGAGCCCGTAGAGGCTTTAACACGTCCCAGGCTTGCTGCTTTAGTGAGCCATCACGGAGCATGCTGACGCTCGACGGAATCTCCAATAACGGAAGGCCCGTATCAGGCAGGCAATCGCAGGGACCCATCAACACCATATGCTGTGTGGCGCGGTCCGTGATTAGCCGCTGTATAAAGCCCTTGAGCATATCTGACATGCCGCCTTTTGCGCTCGACAGTGCGGACTGATGCGCAGGTGGCCAGTCGAACTGCTGGTGAGCGCAGTGAACATTGGTGCCGCGAACCGCCCGCGCCATGGCTGCAACCAACTGCAGCTGCTCCTTCCTCAGCAACTGATCTTCTAGCACTTCGATCCATAGGATGTCCTCGCTGGTGACCATCACCAAAGAAATAGGCTCAGTACCTATTGGAGACTCTTTATCCATGATCGATTGCTGGCTCGCGGCCGACATCTGACCCTTATCAGGCGACTCGACCATTTCGGGCGATGACGCATCCCGAGTTTCGCGAAGCAGTGCTCGAACGTGCTCCCCGCCCATTGCCGCATCGCCCTCCTGATTGGTGGCCCCTGAATCCTGAGGTATGGGGGCAAGAAACCGCTCAGCGGGCTTGGCACCTGCCGAATCAGCGCGACTGATGAGCGGCATGATACCCATGCTGGCCAGCGTTGCCCGCCTTCTGCGCTCGTTGGACCACAGACTCTCGTCAGCGATGGGCAATGTGATTACAGCTTGCGGCATTCCCTTATTATCTCACGAGTGTCCTGCTATGCATCCATCATTACCTTTAGGGCTTTGGGGGGTCTCGCACCTGAGTCAAAGAAGCGGCAACTCCTGAGCAGCAGACTCATCCAAACCACCTCCAGCCCCAGCGATTAAAAAATCGAGCCGCCCCCTCTATAAACCACAAAATATGCTGCCAGCCCTTACGGGAGGCATCACCGCCATAATGAACAATCTGGATCTCGCTGTGCTCCATCACAGCACCTCGCTTCGACATCTTCATTGACAGGTCGTAATCCTCAAAATAGAGGAAATAGGCCTCATTGAAGCCATTCACCGCGTCAAAAACCTCGCGCCGAACCCACATACAGCAGCCCGACGCCAGAGTAATAGGCCTCAGCCCTTGCGCCGGCTGGTCCCGTAATTCGTAGCGCGCCATTGCCTCAGCGCTCAAGCGCCTGAGCCATGCAGGTGCGAGTGATCGCAATGCCAAAACCCAAACGGAAGGATAGGCTTTAGCCAGAAATTCGGGGTCACCCATGGCGTCAAAACCGACGGGGGCAAGCAACGCAACGCTCTCATCACTCAACATAGTCTCCAGAGCAAGTGAGATTGCGTCTCTCGCTAGCTCAACGTCCGGATTCAGAATAAGATGAAGCTTGCCCTGAAGACCGGCCATCGCCACATTGTGGCCTGCACCGTATCCATCATTTTCGTCGCGCACGATCAGCCTGATTTCTAGCTCGGCAGAGTTGTTATAACCAGCCAGCATGTTGCGGCATTCGTCGCTGTAATACTGATCGCAGCTATGGTCTACCAATACGCAGGTCGCGCCGCGGAGGTCCGCCGCTGCGAGCGCAACGATTATAGAGTCGATGAGGGCCTGTAACTGATCTAATGGGCTAAGGAACAGCACCACGCTTATCGTCAGAGCATCCTCATGATCACTTTTTGCCTGTGCGCGCATGGATGAGAGAATAACAGCGCCATCAAAATGTGAATATGCAAGGGATTTACAGCTTATAAGCCTGAAGTGGCAGTAAATCACTGGCATTACTGAACCGACGTGATAACGTCGCAACCGTTTCACTGCTGCGCGGTGACCGGAGCTGTCAGGATGACGGCGTGGACCGGCTCAAAATGGACTTTGGAGAACTGCTATGGCCTATTGAGGCATCGGATACGCTTGCCGTTTCATCGGTATATTTTTCTTCATGCTAGTGCTGAGCGCCTGCGGTGGTGGCGGCGGTGATCTTAATGACGGCTTCGTGCCCGCACCTGCACCACAAGGCGCGACAATCGACGTCTCGCTCACTGACGCCGATGGCAACACGCTCAGTGAAATTACACCGCTACAAGCGGGATTATTCAGAGTGTCTGTGTCCTCGCCGGATGGTAATCCCGTCGGAAAAGAGGTCGTCAGTGGTGACATCACGCTGGGACGCCTGCAACCAGAGAATGGGACGGCGTTAACCGACAATAATGGTATCGCCACGTTTATCGTTCAGCCGGCCGGACTAGAAGGCGCGGGAACACTGACCGCCACCGCCACGTATGACGGTGTCGAATCATCAGGGTCGTTAAACTATTCAGTTACCACTCAGCTACCATTCACCCTAAATGGTGAGTTCCTTGACGCTGACCAGACAGAGATCGCCAGAGCGGTCACAGGCAACCGTATCAGCCTCCTAGTTACTCTGGTGGACTCTCGCTTGGATGTGCCGGTTAAAAACCAACTGATATCAGCGGATATCGGTGGGCTAGGCAGCATCAGCCCAGCGTCCGCCACCGCCGTAACCAACGATATTGGCGAAGCCATTTTTGCGATTGATGTAGGGGATACAGCTGGACAGTACCCTGTGTCTATCAGTGCTGTGGTGCCTGGCGGGAGCATTGCTCAGGAACTTGAGATCAGCATTAATCGGGCCGTTCACACATTGGGGCATATCGACATCGAGGGAAATTTCGTTGAGGGCGTTATTGGCGTTATCCCCAACGGACCACTCTCGCGGGGTGGCACAGCGATTCTATCTTTGGCAGTGGTCGATGAGGATTTGGGGCTGGTCAGTACCGACGATACGGTCTCCATCACCAGCCCCTGCTTATTTAACAATCTTGCCGTACTTGACCCCGCCAGCTCTATTGAGATCGTCGCTGAACTGTCAGTGGATTACACGCTTAAAGGTTGCGTCGATGAGGATCTGATCACAGCTAAACTGCTCTCCTCTGGTGCCGAAGCCTCTGCCGTGATCGATATAGCTGAGCCGGAGACACTGTTGGCAGCGCGAATCGTTTTTGACTATGCAGATCCAGAGTTGATTGCGCTCAGGGACACCGGCTCCGCATCCGACATCTCCGAATCTGCAACCATCAGTTTTGACGTGACCGATATCAACGGCGAGCCGGCCGCCAACGCCAGAATAAATTTTGAATTGATCCAAACCGCGGGTGGGCTAGCGCTCGAGTGTTCTGATTCGAGCTTTTGTGATTACGCAACTAATGAAGATGCAGCACAAGGAAGATCCAGTCGCGCCACAACTCAGAGCTCGACGGAAGGTAAGGCGACCACTCGCGTTCTCGCTGGGTCGGTTGCGAGCCCTGTCCAGGTGCTGGCGTACGTTGATTTGAACGGAAATGATCAGCGCGATGTCGACGAGCCCACTACGACCTCCAAAACGCTGGTCGTGTCTACGGGGTTGCCAGATCAAAATTCCATCAGCCTCTCGGCCAGTGTGCTCAATGTTGAGGGTGCCTACGATGCTGACGGCAGGACGACAGAGATTACCGTGCGACTGGCCGATAAGTTCAATAATCCCGCCCCTGACGGTACCGCCGCGGTCTTTTCTACGGAGCTTGGCTCGATCGTCGGCAGTTGCAATACGGTAGACGGCGTTTGCTCCGTTGCTTGGACGAGCCAATCGCCGCGCGCCTCTGACACGGTCGAGCGGTTCTCTTCGCCCATCACAATTAATGAAAACCTCGATAGCACGACACCGAATCGATACCGTTGCCCCTCGCACCGAGAGAACCATGGCCCGTGCCCAGATGACATTGGAGACCCTACCATCAACGCTCCGGGTGCCCCACGAGGTGGGAGGAGCACTATTTTGGTAACGGCCAATGGCGAGGAGAGCTTTGTCGATCGCAACGGCAACGGGCTGTACGACGAGGGTGAGTTCTGGAAAAATTTAACGGAAGCCTTCAGTGACCACAACGAGGGCGGGGTCTATACACCGGCACAGCGTAACGGCTGTAGCGACCCAGGTTCGGCCGACGATGTGTGCTTGGCAGGCTTTGAGGAGACCTTTATCGATCGGAACGTAAACGGCATCTTTGATTTCAACAATACGCCGACATCGGAGAGTGGCTCGTCCTTACCAGATGGGGTATTTAATGGAGTGCTATGCCGTACCACAGACGCCGCGGCTGGCGTGTGTTCTCGAGAGTTAGTTAGTGTCAGAGACTCCCTCGTAGTGGTAAACGCCTTCTCCGATGCCAGTAGCTACGAAATCATGGTGATCAATAATTCTGGTCGAGAGCCTTCTTCTTTGCAGGGCGACCAGTTCTATACCGTTTACGTATCGGATATTTTCAACAATCCCCCGCCGCCGGATACTACCTTGACCTTTGAGGGTAGCGGCGAGTGCGAGGCGCTGACTGAGATCTCCCCTATGCCAGATATCAACGCGGCGGGCGCGTATGCCGCGGCACTGGCGGTACAGACCAATGATTATGCACAATCAATAGAGGATGCCGGAGCACTGCCTCCGGATCAGTTAACGGTGAGATTGACGCTTCCCAACGGGTCGTTTACTGAGGAGACATACTCCTGTCGTGTCGACCGGTGCGCAGACAACCCTGATGAGTTGCCGGATTTCTCGCCTGCGCCGCCTGCGTGCGGGAGCTAGATCGAGCCAACATGGCTGAAGGCCAGTGGTGAATACAAAAAAAACCCGCCGTGACGGCGGGTCCAGAAGGTAAACTCGTGCCTTAATGTCGCGTCCGTATCCCGATCAAGGCCAGCAGTCCTGCCATACCAAATAATGCCCACAATGGTGCCGTTGGGATGGCCTCGATGTCGCCCGCGTTGGTGTTACCGACTGAAGACGAGATAGTAACCCTCTGCTTGGCTACCTGCGCCTCGGCGTAACCGCCAGCCACGTCAAGCACTTTGAAAAAGATGCCGACTTGATTGCCGCTCTCGATCGCAGTGTAAGGATTGAGACCGACATTCGCACTAAATTTGTATGTGCCAGCTTCCAGATTCGTCATCTCCTGAAAAACCTTAATCTCGTTGCAGCCCTGCGTGGCGTATTGATTTTGATACACCTCAAGTGCCGGATTTCGGGAATCCCCGACGATACCCGCTCTAAAATATGCGCCGCCATTACCACCGTGCCTCGTGAAGTTATTGTTCTCGTGCACATAATCGCTACCGTCGCCATCCGACCAAGGACCCCACCCGCTCACATATGTGGTGCACCCGGCATCGCTGAACGAGGTGTCGTACCAAGTCCAATTGTTACCAATCGTCGCGTCAGTCAATGTGCGGTCGTTAAAAGTGTCTCGGAAAACCGGTGTCGCCGAGCCCACCTTTCGTATATCCACGTTATCCCAATACGCGGAAGCCGTAGTGCCATTACCGTGTTGCGCATACATGCCGAACTGAACAATCCAATCTCCGCCGTAACCGCTCGTATCGTTCACGGTAAATTCAACCTCAACCGCATCGGCACTGGCGCACGCAGAGAAGAGGAAAGCAACAATACCGAAAACGAGGTTCGAGGTGTTTCTAATCATTGTCATGGCTGCAAGCCCTTTTGTCGTTACCAAATTAATATTTTAGTGTTAATAAAAGTGTAACCCTGTTTAGTACTATCGCTAGCACAGCGGGACGACAAGTCGGTACTTTAACGGGATGAAGGGGAAGCTTGAGCCAGTCAGCGTCGTTAATCGCGAGGATGATCTCAATCGACGGTTTGCATCATGCCCCTACTGAGTTTATAGGCCGAGGATAAACAAATTTATTGATGCGCAGAAATGGGGCAGCCAACTGATACCAGCATAGTCGGCAGCATCTAAAAGTCGGCTCAATGCAGTTAAAAAAAAACCCCAGGAGGACCCGGGGTTTAGATTTAGAAGCCTGGCGATGACCTACTCTCACATGGGGAAACCCCACACTACCATCGGCGATGCACCGTTTCACTGCTGAGTTCGGAATGGATCAGGTGGTTCCAGTACTCTATTGTCGCCAGGCAAACTGGTGTGAATGGCAAATAGCTTGCAAAGGACCATTCAAATAGGGCGGTAAATCGAAGCTGAATCAGTCGGGCGATTACACCGACACACACTATGACTTGATCACAACATGCCCTCCTCGCCTCACTGGGTATCCCTACCCAACTCGGGAATCGAACCATCACGCTTTCGCGTAATGCCGAAGCCTTCCGAGCTTTTCTCTTTATGCTGCAACTGAAATGTCGCAACCGCGTTTTACCGCAACGAGATCCGCTACAAATAACTTGGATTATATGGTCAAGCCGCACGAGCAATTAGTACTGGTTAGCTCAACGCCTTACAACGCTTCCACACCCAGCCTATCAACGTCCTAGTCTTGGACGGCTCTTTAGGACCCTCAAGGGGTCAGGGAGAACTAGTCTTGGGAGGGGCTTCCCGCTTAGATGCTTTCAGCGGTTATCCCGTCCGAACGTAGCTACCCGGCAATGCGACTGGCGTCACAACCGGAACACCAGAGGTTCGTCCACTCCGGTCCTCTCGTACTAGGAGCAGCTTCCCTCAATTCTCCAACGCCCACGGCAGATAGGGACCGAACTGTCTCACGACGTTCTAAACCCAGCTCGCGTACCACTTTAAATGGCGAACAGCCATACCCTTGGGACCGGCTTCAGCCCCAGGATGTGATGAGCCGACATCGAGGTGCCAAACACCGCCGTCGATGTGAACTCTTGGGCGGTATCAGCCTGTTATCCCCGGAGTACCTTTTATCCGTTGAGCGATGGCCCTTCCA
>JBJKZJ010000017.1:0-47155 GCA_045560455.1 Luminiphilus sp.
GTCGATTACCTCCTCAAAGTGCGGGTCGCGGACGCCAAGGCCTACGACGACTTCTATCAACGCCTGATTGCAGAAGTGAAAATATTCAAAGTCACGGCGCTTTTATCAATGGAGGAAATCAAATATTCGACCGAATTAGCTCTACCTTAAAAAAGCTAGGGAGGGTGCAATAACAAAAGAAATGGAGCGGGAAACGAGGTTCGAACTCGCGACCTCAACCTTGGCAAGGTTGCGCTCTACCAACTGAGCTATTCCCGCATCCTTCCGATTTTAGTCCTGCGGCCGTTCCCGTCAACCTTCGGGCGGCGCTCCCTGCTCCTCGAGCGTGGACAAGAAAGCCCGAAAGTACAGCACCATGGACCAGAGCGTCAGGATCACAGCGAGCGCCAGCAGGAAGAAACCTAAAAGACGAATCTCCTCCACCGCCGGCCACGAGGGGTACCAGATGAGGATGGGAATGGCCGTCATCTGAACCCCCGTCTTCACCTTGGCAATGCCGCTCACCGCCACTGATGCGCGCTTACCCAGCTGAGCCATCCACTCCCGGAGTGCGCTGACCACAATCTCGCGACCAATGACAACCATACCGGCCAACGTGATAAAAATGTTGTCCATGCGGTGCATCAGCAGGATCAGCGCCACGGTGACCAGCAGCTTATCGGCAACAGGGTCGAGAAACGCCCCAAACTGCGAAGTCTGCCCCATACGACGCGCGACCCAGCCATCGAACCAGTCGGTGACAGCGGCCACAATGAAGACGACTGCCGCACCGACAGTGGAAATAGGCTGAGGCAGGTAGTAGCACACCACCATCAGCGGGATCGCCACGATCCGCAATCCGGTCAGCAAGTTGGGTAAGTTGTGCGGCAAGACCACGCTCCTGCTATCGGTGTCCAAGTTTGACACACTCCATGAGGGCTGTGCGCTCAGTCATTCACCGTATGCAGGTGGTCATAAATTGCGCGCGCGACCGCATCACTGATGCCCTTGATCTTGGACAACTCCTCCACGCTAGCGTTTTCGATCGCTTTGGCGCTGCCAAAATGCCGCAGCAGCTCACGACGGCGCTTGGCGCCAACACCGGGGATATCCTCCAAGAGCGACTGTTTTCTTGCCTTGGCCCGCTGTCCGCGGTGACCGCTGATCGCAAAGCGGTGCGCCTCGTCACGAATCTGCTGGATCAAATGCAACCCCGGGTGATCGCCGCGCAGTCGCATCTCCGCACCGGAGTCGGCATCAACGAGTGTTTCAAACCCCGCCTTGCGGGTCGTGCCTTTTGCCACACCGACCACTTTGACACTAGAGATGTCGTAGGTTGCCAGCACCTGCCGTGCCTGAGTCACCTGCCCTTTGCCGCCGTCGATAAATAAGATGTCCGGGAGCTGCCCCTCGCCATTCGCCAATCGCTTGTATCGTCGCTCCAGTGCCTGCTGCATCGCGGCATAGTCATCGCCGGCCGCGATATCCTTGATATTAAACTTGCGATAATCCGACTTTCGCGCGCCGCTGCCGTCGAATACCACACAGGAGGCTACCGTGGCCTCCCCCGAGCTATGACTGATGTCAAAACACTCCATGCGCGTGGGGATGGTCTCCAGGTCAAGGGCGCGCCTCAGTGACTCCAATCGACCGGCCATTGTCTGCCTGCCCGCCAGAAACGACCGAAGGTTGTTCTGGGCGTTTTGCGCGGCCATTTGTAGCCAACGCGATCGGGCGTCACGGACTTTATCCTTGATCACCACCTTGCGCCCCGATTCGGCACCCAGTGCTTCCTCTAGCAGCGCACCATCTGCCATCACATGGCTGGTGACAATTTCCTGAGGTATCTGCTGCTGGCCGGATAGATAAAACTGGGGCAAAAAGGCTTCAAGAATGGCCTCGGGCGGTTCGTCGAGGCGAATCTGCGGGTAATAGCTGCGACTACCAAGCACCCGTGCTTCACGAACAAACAGCACTTGTACGCAGGCGTGTCCGTGCTCAGTGAATACCGCCAATAAATCCAGATCCCCGTGGGTGCCTTCAATGTTCTGGGTGGCCTGTACGTTCTGGAGCTGACTGATCTGGTCACGAATATCGGCGGCCTTCTCATACTCCAGCTCAGCCGCCGCTGACTCCATATCGTCGGCAAGTTTAGTCAGGAGATCTTGGGAGCGCCCATTCAAAAAGAGCATCGTCTTATCGAGTTGCTCCTGATACTCCTCATCCGACACCAGCCCGACACAAGGCCCTGAGCAACGCCCGATCTGGTATTGCAGGCAGGGACGGGACCGATTACGGAAGTAGCTGTCGCGACACTGCCGTACTTTGAAGACCTTTTGCATGAGGTGGAGCGTGGACCGCACCGCCCCTGCGCTGGGGTAAGGCCCGAAGTACTCCCCCTTGCGCCGTTTGGTCCCTCGATGAAAGCTCAGTCGGGGCCAGCGGTCATCTGAAGAAAGATAGATGTAGGGATAAGACTTATCGTCCTTCAATAAAATGTTGTACGGGGGACGGTACTGTTTGATCAGATTGTGCTCTAGCAACAAGGCGTCACGCTCGGTGGTAGTGACCGTGACTTCGATATTGGCAATGCGCGCTACCAATGCCATGGTCTTTGCTGACAACCCCGAAGCCCTGAAGTAACTGGTCACCCGGTTCTTCAGGTTTTTGGCCTTGCCTACATATAAAAGCTCACCTTGGCTGTCGAACATCTGATAGACGCCAGGCCGAGTGGTCAATTGTGCGAGATAGGATTCGGCGTCAAAATCAGCCATCGTCGGCGCAACTCATCGACACGCCCATTACGATTGGCTCCAGCTCCAACACGATGCCAAACGTCTCTTTAACACTCTCTGCAATCGCATCCGCCAGCGCCAGCCAGGGTGTTGCTAGGCGCGCGCCGCAGCCCTCGAGCACCAGCGCGTGGTCGGCAGACACGCGCACACCCGCGTGCTCCCTGCCCCGCCAGCCCAATTGATCGATCAACCAGGCCGCAGAAATTTTAATCTTACCCTCCGGCGCAGCAAAGACGGGTAGTTGTGGGTGTGTGGCCCGCAGCTGAGCAACGTCCTCCTCGGCAACGATGGGGTTTTTAAAAAAACTCCCGACATTAGGGGTAATCACCGGATCAGGAAGCCGCTCTCGACGAATCGCCATCACTGAAGCCATCACCGCATCATGGGTCGGCTCAGTCTCACTTAATCGCGCACGCAAGGACGGGTAATCCGCTTCGACCGGCGCATCGCGGGACAGCTCAAAATCCACCGCGGTAATAATCCAGTCCTGACCTGCCGCATGCTTAAAGACGCTGTCACGATAACGAAAACCGCACTCATCTGGGGTCAGTACGGCGTGCCGCCGGGTGCGCCGGTGGGTGGCATGAACGCAATGGATCCACTGCGCAACTTCAACACCGTAGGCGCCAATATTCTGGATCGGCGCCGCCCCGACCGACCCGGGTATCAATGCCAAGTTGGCCAAGCCGTGAAAGCCCTGATGATGACACCACAGCACCAAGCTGTGCCAATTCTCCCCTGCGCCCGCACGGAGCAAGATTTTTTGGCCATCATCCGAGATGACCTCTCGGCCCTCTATAGCCATCACAATCGTAGTACCGGGTAGCGTGTCGTGGAGGATGACGTTACTCCCCTCCCCCAATACGCGGATAACGGCGTCTTGGGGCGCGTCTCGGAGCAGACCATCAAGCTCGACGCTCGAGGACACCGACACCAAATGCTCAGCCTCAGACATCAGCCTGAGCGTGTTTCGCGTGCTTAAGTTGTCAGCGAGGCTCACGTTATCAGCCCTCTGATGCCATATGCGCCCGCACCGCCTCCAGATCGGCCTCTGTATCCACACCGGCGGGCACGGGCTTGGGTGCCAATTCGATCTGGATGTGCACGTCGTGTGCCAGTGCACGAAGTTGTTCGAGCGATTCACTGAGCTCCAGAGACGCAGGCGGCCAGGTCACAAACTGCCTTAAAAAGCCTGCACGATAGGCGTATAGGCCAATGTGCCGAAACAGGGGCGCCGCCTTGCTCCCCGCAGCGTGAGCGGGTATGGCCGCGCGCGAGAAGTACTGCGCTCGACCGGTTTCACTCGCGACCACCTTAACGATGGAAGGCTCATCAGCGACGGCGCGATCCAGTGGCTCCATCAGCGTCGCAATGTCCGCCGACGATGTGTCCGCCAGCATGGCCGCAACGCGTTGAATATTCTCAAGCGGCATCAGAGGTTCATCGCCCTGCAGATTCACGATCACGGTGTCGTCGGGCCACGTCAACTGATCAACCACTTCGGCCAGGCGATCGGTACCCGAAGCATGATCCCCCCGGGTCATGGCAACCTGAGCACCGCGAGTGGTCATTTCATCGGCGATCCGCGAATCATCCGTCGCGATCACTACGTGTCTTGCCCCGGCTTGCATGGCCCGCTCCCATACCCAGGCCACCATAGGCTTGTCCGCAATGGGCAGTAACGCCTTGCCCGGCAGTCGTGTCGAGGCATATCTCGCAGGGATCACAATATCGAAGGTCATAGCGTTAGGACTCACAGCTCGGTTCAACGAGTGTCGCTGCCACTTTATCGAGTAACAACGGCGGCAGTGTCACCTCGATTTCCACCACCCATAGCCGCGCGTCAATGTCCTTGGGTAGCTTAATCGCATCCTTGCTCGTCACCAGTATCACCTCACCGGTCAGGGCATTTAGCGATGGCAGATCGAGCACCTCATGATCTGGCAGTGCGACCTCTCGCGGGTTGAGACCCTGAGCCCGCAACATGTCGAAAAATTGCTGGGGTTGGCCAAGCCCCGTAACCGCCATGACGTCTTGCTGAGACCAACTGTCCACACAGGCCCGCCATGATAAAACTTTGCCGGAAGCGAGGTGTCGGGCCCTGATGGGGTGATAAGCAAAACCCCGGTCAGCGTCGGGGCTGTTCCTTTCGAGAATCCAATCCACCGAAGCGAGCCTGTGCCCCGGCTCACGTAACGGGCCAGCGGGCAAAAGCCGGCCATTGCCCAAGCCGCGATCGGCGTCCAGAACCACAATCTCCAGATCTCGCGGCATGTTGTAGTGCTGTAAACCATCGTCCGAGAGGATCACATTGACATCACCCACCTCCACTAACTCTTCGAGCGCGCGCTGACGATCACTGCAGACAAAGACCGGAATACCCAGCTCACGATGGATCAACAGCGCCTCATCACCGACCTCACGCGCAGCGTCGCGCTGAGTGACGCGATGCAAATCCGAGGCGCGCTGCCCTTTGTAGCCGCGACTCACGACCCCCACCCTGTATCCCTGATCGATCAACCAACGCGCCAAGGCAATGAGCACCGGTGTCTTACCTGTCCCGCCTACGGTCAGGCCACCCACCACAATCACGGTGACGCCGTCCGGAGTGCTTCGTTTGTCAGGCGCGCGGGTGAGTCTCGCGTTGACGACCCAACCGACGGGCCATGAGAGGGGGATCAACAACCACGACAGCGGCGAGTTCTCGTACCAAACGTTGTTCAGCAGGCGCTCAATCACCGCGCGGACTGCGATCATGGCTCACCAAATCCCTGATGATAGAGGCTGGCGTAGAGGCCATTCTCGTGCATCAGTGATTCATGCGTTCCAGATGCGATGATGCGGCCGCCATCCATCACCACGATCAGATCCGCCCGCTCTACGGTAGATAGTCGGTGTGCTATGACCAGCGTCGTCCGTCCTGCCGCCGCCGTCTCGAGTGCGGACTGAATTGCCGCTTCGGATTCGGTATCCAGGGCAGAAGTCGCCTCATCGAGTATGAGAATTGGCGCATCTTTCAACACTGCTCTCGCGATCGCCAAGCGCTGCCGTTGCCCTCCCGAGAGACCATCACCGCCATCCCCCAACACCGTGTCCAATCCCTGAGGAAGTGCCTCTACAAACTCCCGCGCCTGAGCCGTCTCCAGGGCCTGCAGGAGCTGCGCATCGTCGATTCGGTCCAGTTGGCCAAACCCCACATTGGCGCGAACAGTGTCACTGAATAACACCACGCGCTGGGAGACGAGCGCGATCTGCCTTCGATAGTCAGCGAGTCGGAAAGCCTCGATCGGTTTACCGTCCAGCTCGATGCGCCCCGACGTTGGCGCATAAAAGCGACATAAAAGATGCATTCAGGCTCGATTTCCCTGCACCGGACCGACCAACAAAAGCCACCATCTGCCCGGCTGTTATCGTGAGACTGACACCCTGCAGCACGCGTCGTTCGTCACCGGGATATGAGAAGCCAATGTCTTCCAGCACGATGTGGCCCTGCGCGCGGTCGATTCCGTGCTCCCCCGGGTCGGCCTCGGCAGGCGTGTCGATCTGGGCAAACAGATCTTCCGAGGCGGCAAGACCTCGCTGAATGATGCTCTGAACATTTGTGAGCGTTCGAATCGGCTTGCCTAGCTGAGTCGCCGCAGCGATGAACGCCACCAGCGAGCCCGGCGTGAATCCAGCAAGAATCTCCGGTTCAAGCGCGAACCAGAAGAGCACGGCGAGGGCAATCGCCAGCAATACTTGTGCAATCGGCGTCGACACCGCTTGAACAAAGGCTAACTTCAGGGTCTGTACCCGGTTGAATTGGCTGACCGCATGAAAACGCGCGCTTTGCTGATCCGACGCAGAAAACATTCTGATCTCATCGAACGCATGCATGCTTTCATTACTGAGTTGCGTGACCTCCCCCATCGAATCCTGAATTCTGCGGCTGTATCGTCGGAAGTGTCGTCCCACTATCAGCACGACACCTGCAATCCCCGGCGTCACCGCAAAAAAGACCAGCGTCAGCTGCCAGTTCAGATACAGCATGTAAGCGATTAGCGCCAATATCGTTAGACCGTCGCGAATAATCGTCTTCAGCGCCTCAGAAGAAGCGCCGCTCACCTGCTCCACGTTAAAGGTCAGCTTGGAAACCAGTTCTCCATGGGTGTATCCATCAATGACGACCTTGGGGACCCGGATCAGTGCATCAAACACTTGGGTGCGCAAGCGATGAACGACACCGCGCGCCACGATATTCATAAAATAGTTACCGAGGAAGTAACCGGCTGCACGCACCAGCGCCAGTACGATCGCGCCAACAGGTACGGCAATTCGCGCGTAGGCCACGGCGTCCAGGTCACCGCGGGGCCACAAGCCGTGCACCATTTGAGCCACCAGCCCAATACCCAAGCGAGAAGACTCGCCCAGAGAATCGAGTAAAAATCGGGTGAGGTCAGCCAGCAGCACATTTGCCACTGAATACCCAACAAAACCCAGGATGCTGAGAAAAAAGGCCAACCCATATATGGCCACGTAACTCAGTAGCCGCCTATACAGCGCCCAGTCGCTGGGTTGCTCCGCTGGCCTCTTTGACTCGTCAGTCATCGCTTGTCGACTCGGTAGCAATCGTAAGGCGCTCAAGACCGAGCCTGGAAGCCACATCCATTGCGGTCACCACATGCTGATGGTGAGTCAGTGCATCCGCCGACAGCATCACAGGCCTATCGGTACTGCCTTGTAAGCTGTTGACCATCGCCCGCATGAGTCCCGCTGCGTCATTGGGTACTGGCTGACCATCGAGCGTCATGTTGCCGTCGACGTCGATGGATAACATCAAGGTGGCATCCCCTGAGGCGGGCGAGCCCTCGGCCTCTGGCAAATCCACGACCAGCTGGGTCAGCTCTGAGAAACTGCTAGACACCATAAAAAAAATGAGCAGCAGGAAGACGACATCGATCAGAGGAGTGAGATTAATAGCAACCTCGGGTCGGCGCACGTGGCGAAAGTTCACAGGTCGTACTCCGTTTTCTGATTACTGTGAATCGCATCGACCAGCTTGATGGCCTCGCGCTCGAGATCGACGACGATAGACTCAATGCGCGACGTGTAGTGACGATGCATCACCAAAGTGGGGATCGCGACTGCGAGCCCCGCCGCGGTCGTGATCAACGCCTCGGATATCCCGCCAGCAAGCGCGCCCGCATTGCCCGTGCCGTAAGTAGTGATCTCGGTAAACACCGAGATCATGCCCAGAACAGTCCCCAGCAAACCCATCAAGGGCGTCACGGCAGCCACCGTACCCAACGTATTCAAGTAGCGCTCAAGTTGGTGGATCACATGCGATGCCGCTTCCCGTATGCTCTCGCGCATGACATCCTGCCCCTGATGCCGGTTCGCCAAGCCTGCCCCCAGAATGGCGCCCAAAGGCGACCCCTGCCGAAGGCTCTTCAGTCGCTGCGCATCAAGACCCCCTCCACGCAATTGCTGCCACACCGTGGCCAACAGGTGTGGCGGAGCAATCTTTTTCCTGTTGAGCGCAAATTGACGCTCGATGCAGATTGCGAGGGCGATGATCGAACAGAGCGCAATGAAGGGCATCACCCATCCGCCTGCCGACAGCACTTGGTACACTGTTCTTCCTCCCTGACAAACATCGAGTATACCCATCCGCCAAGGCCAGCCCCAGAGAGGGTTTTGGCAGGTATTTACGGCAATTTCAGCCAATATGGGAGCAGCTGATGCCGTTGCCCCATCGCGGTTACAAGACGATTTCGGTCAACCGCGATCTCGATCGCGCCATCCGCGGCAGTATTCAAAACGGTGACATCCTCCACAGCCGCTAACCTTCAGATGACGCGCTGGTGGGGATGACCAAAAGTGTTCCCTCGGCCGCTGCTCGATATCGCCCAGTCAGGCCGCACCCATTTCAGCAGGGCGTAACTGCTCGAGGTGTTGCTACCGTGGTGGGGCAAAACGAGCACCGCCGCATTCAGCTCCTCGCGCCAGTAAGCCACCCAATCATATTCGCGCATGGCTGATACGTCGCCCGGGATCAGTACCGATTTCCCGAAGACGGTCACGGCCAGCGCACAGGAATTGTCGTTTCGCCGATCTTCACTTTGACCGGTGCCATTGATCACCAGAAACTCCACGTCAGCCCAGCGCCAACGTTCACAGTTACGGCATGGCTCGCCTCCAAAACCAAGGGCTCTGTGAATGGGCATTGCCGCGACCATCGCTTCTCGGCCACCCGCATGGTCCTGATCGGCATGACTGATGAGCATGACATCAATCTCGTAAACACCCTGAGTCTGAAGGAAGGGAATCAGCACCTTTCCGGCGCGACTAAAACCGTCGAGAAAGCCGTGGCCCGTGTCATAAACGAGGGTGCGGCCATCGGCCCGAATCACCACAGCAAGGCCTTGCCCTACATCCAGCACGCTGACCCGCAACGCTTTTGCACCCTGCGCACTGACATCAAAGTAGACCAGAGCGATCGTCATCAGCCATAGCCCAATGGCCCACGCACGCCGGGTTGCCCAGACTGCGACCACCGCAATACCGAGGGCAAACGGCAACCACCCCACAGGCTGCTCGATCACCGCCCAACCGCGGCAATAGCTCAAGACGAGCATCAAGGGGGCCATCATCAATTCCCACAGCTGTTGACACAGCCACCACATGCTATCGGACAGTGACGGGAACCAGTCAAACAACGTCATGCCTGTCAGACCCAAAGGCACCATGAAGAGCGTCACAACCGGGACGACCAGAAAATTTGCGACAAGACCCAGCAAGCTGGTCTCGGAAAAGAAGAAGAGTGTGACGGGCGCCATTAAACAGACCATTTTGAATTGCAGACGCAGCAAACCGGCCACCCCGGAGACAGACCGCTCTCCGCTGACCAACAGCCACGTTGCACCGGCGCTGAGCCAAAAGCTGGCCCCCAGCAGTATTCTGGTGTCCCACAGGAGCATGCCTGTCAGCGCCAGAAGCAGACTCCGTCTACCGCTAATGGACCAACCCATAAGATGCGGGACCTGCGCGGCAACCAGCATCAGGTACGCCCGCAGCACGGGCAGATTGGCGCCCACCAATAAGGTATAGGCGCCCGTCACTCCCAACGTACCCAGAATCGGAGCCACCATGCTCCCCCGATCCCCGGATAGCCTTGCGACGCGACGCACCAAAGTGAGCGACCATAAACACAGGCCGGCCAGCAGACCTATATGCAGGCCACTGATCACCACAACATGCACCACGCCAAGATGACGAAGGTCGCGCCACAGCGTCGACGTCATCGACCGGGTGTCACCCACAAGAAGCGCCCGCAATACGGCCCAGGCATCTCCGTCACCATGCTGCCAGTGCATGAGCAGTCGATAGCGAAATGAAGACAGCACATACTGGCGTGGCGTCTGTGTAAGCGATCCCACGGGCGTCGCAGCGGCATCGATACCGCGGCTGGCCCAGCGCGCCTGATCGGGAATACTGCCCGGGTTGAGCTGGCTCGGGAGGCTCCTCAGCCGCCAAATGCCCGAAACATGGTGCCGGTACCGAAAAGCCTGTGGCAACGCCTCAGCCTCGAGATATTGACTCACCAGGACTCTTTGCGGCCCGCGGCGAGCCGAATCACCTATCTCGGTAACCGCTAATTCAGCACTGACCCGCCACCGATCAGGCCCTATCGGCTGAATCCGCGGGAGTGTTTCTATCATTCCGTTCAGCAGGACCTCGCGGCCCAAGCACGCCCCGGGCAACTGGCTGTCAGCCCACTGAGCGCCGCTCAGCCCTCCAAGCATAAAGCCCAGCAGGAGTGGGGGTATCAGCGGACACCAGCGCAGCTTCCCAAGCGGCCACAACACGACGGCTGCCACTGCCCAGAGAGGTTCGGGCATGAAAAGGCTACCTGCAAGGCCCCCAAGCAGCGCGAAGAGGGCCCGCTCCGTGAGGATAGGTTTGGCGTGATCGTTGACCGGCAAGGGCACTCGCAACCGGTCGAAAACACCTTGAGCTCGGAGACGGGAGACCATCGTGCACACTGCATCACTCGCCCGCGCACCCTGACAGATCACTGGCCAAAATCAGCTCACAAAAGATTATGATTAGCGCCCCAAGCAAACGATGCTCAGCTGCACACGCGATGCCCAAGAAACAACTCAGAAAGTGGATTCCGACGCCGGGCACGGTACGACGGCAGCGTTCGCTGAGAATATTCGGCCGCTGGGTGGAAAACACCAATTTGTGGCAACTGAGCCGGCACACCACTTCCAAGGCATTTGCCATAGGTCTTTATTGCGCGATGTTGCCAGTGCCGGGGCAAGTTCTTATCTCTGTCGCACTGGCGATCATTTTTACCGCCAACGTGCCCCTCAGTTTTTCGCTGATTTTTATCACCAACCCTCTGACAATGCCTGCGATTTACTACGCCGCATATAAACTGGGTGCCTGGCTGTTGGGAGCAAAACCGCTGGACGTTGAATTTGAGGCGTCGTGGACCTGGTTTACCCAATCGCTGGACGAGATCTGGCTCCCGTTGTTGGTGGGATCTCAGGTCATGGGCGTTATTCTGGGAATCCTCGGTTACTTGCTCATCGACTCACTGTGGCGTAACGCCATTCGCAGACAGTGGCAAGCCCGCCGTAGGCGTCGTAGTCAATGAGCCAGCGTCGCGGCGATGGGAAGCGAAGCCGCCCGCAGAGCCGGTAGCACCGCCGCCAGCACCGAAAGACCGATGGCAATGACACTGGTTGTCATAAAATCTTGCCATCGAATATCCACGGGCACATAAGACAGCGGGTAGACGTCGGTCTGCAGGAATCGCATGCCCAGTATCTGCTCAAGCCAATTGGCCAGATCCGGTGTGACGGTGGCCAAACCGTAACCCAGAAGCATGCCTGCCAGAGCACCGACCAGACCAATCAGCCCGCCCTGCAAAAAGAATACGGCGGTGAGGTCAGCTCCACGGCCTCCCATGGCCATCAACATGGCCACGGCGCGCCGGCGGTCGGTCACAACCAGCATCAGTGACGACACCACGTTGAACGCTGCGACCAAAATCACAATGAACAGAATCATGCCCACCAAGTCACGGGACAACTGAATAGCGGAATATAAATTGCCATGCGTCGTCCGCCAGTCGGTTATCTGGAGCGGCGCGGGCAGCTGCTCATACACTCGCCAGCGCCAATCGCTCGCAGCGAAGACGTCAGCAAGCTGGATTGCAATGCCTTCACGCGTCGAAGCAGAGCCGAGATAAGGCGACAAAGCCTGACGATTAACCAGAGCCAGCACCTCATCCAATTCGGTCCCGGATTCCAACACCGCGGTTAACGTCACGTTGAGCGGCTGGTATTGAGCCCCCTCACTCGTCGGTAAAATAAAGCTGAGGCGATCACCCACTTCCAGACCCAGCCGGGTGACCATGGCAGCACCGAGCACCAAGGATTGCTCATCCCAGACGTCAACGGCCGGTGAGAGCAGTGCGCCGTAATGGGATACCGATGTAGCGTCGACGCCTGTCAGCTGTGTTGCCGCTACCGATTGGCCCCTCAGAAGCAGCGAGTCCGCTGCAACAAACCGCCGCACAGAGACGACGCCGGGGTCAGAATCCAACATCGCCGCCAGCCCCGGCCAATCAACCGTCGGGCCTGCGCCCAACACCTGCACGTGGGGCACTAAGGCCAGAATCCGGTCACGCATCTCTCGATCAAAACCATTCATGACTGACTGCACAGTCAGCAGCAGTGCGATCGCGAGTGCCATACCCACAATCGAGACCCGGGACAGAAACGCAGACAAGCCCTTGCCCGGATCGAACGTTTGTCTGAATGCAAGATGCCAACGCAAAGACCAGGGCATCAGCTCGCCTCCAGCCGCCCTTCGGTCAGCGTCATTTGCCGATCCATTCTGGCGGCAATCCCCGGGTCGTGAGTCACGACAACAAAGGCCGTATCACGATCGCGCAAAGTCGCCATCGCCGATAACACCTGCTCGGCGGTATCTGGGTCCAGATTACCTGTCGGTTCGTCCATCAACACGCAGGCGGGCTCATTAACCAGCGCTCGCGCAATCGCCACTCTCTGCCTTTCGCCTCCCGACAGTGCCGCGGGGCGGTGCTGCAAACGATCACCCAAACCCAACTGCTCGAGCAGTTTTTGCGCCCTCAACTGGGCAGCTTTCCGACCGAGCCCAGCTATTCTGGCCGGCATCGCGACGCCCTCTAGAGCTGTGAATTCGGGCAGTAGATGATGCATCTGGAAGACAAAGCCCAAGTGCTGATTCCGCCACTGACTCCGCTCAGATTCCGACAGCGAGGGCAGTGCCCGACCCGCAAGCCTCACCACGCCCGATGTCGGCAGATCCAGACCACCCAGACAATTGAGCAAGGTCGACTTTCCCGCTCCCGAGGCACCCACCACTGCGAGCCACTCCCCCGAGGCTATCTCGAGTTGCAATTGATTTAATACGGTGATGTTGTGACGCCCGTCAGAATAGATCTTGGTAAGCGCCTCCGCAGCGAGGACACTGGCTTCAGACATAATTAAGAGCCTCTGCCGGCGGAATCCGCGAAGCGCGCCACGCGGGATACACGCTCGCCAATAAACTCAGCACCGTCGCCACCACGATGACCGACAACACGTCGCCCCACTGGAGCACTGACGGCAGGCCGCCGATATAATAAACCGCCGGGTCGAACAGCACCCTGCCAGACAGGGCCTCGATCCAGAGTGACAGGTCCGATATCGATAGCGCCAATGAGACCCCCATCAACGTACCCAGAGTGATGCCCACTGCGGCCAGCATCATGCCATGCCCCAAAAATAGCATCAGCAAGCGCCCCGTGGTTAACCCCAGCACCTGCAAGATGGCGATGTCGCTACGCTTCTCGGTGACCGAAAGGGTCAGCGTCGAGACGAGATTGAATGCCGCCACGAGGATCACCGAAGTCAGCAACACCCCCACCGTGATTTTTTCCATCTTGATCGCCGCAAACAAAGAGCCCTGAGAGGATCGCCAGTCACTGATCACAGGGCGCTCAGCCGTCACTGAGGCCAATGCTCTGCTCACCATTGCGACTTGACTGCGATCCGTCAGTCGGAGTTGCACACCGCGCTCTCCAGTGCGGCCGAGCAACTTCTCGGCGGTGTGCTGCGAGACATAGGCCACCTGCGCGTCAGGTGGCGCCCCCACTGCGAAAAGCCCCACCACAGTGAGCGCCCTCGATCGCGGGAATACGCCCAGAGGACTGACGGTAAGCCGAGGGAGCAACACCTCTAATGAATCACCGACATCCACCCGCAGTAAGCGAGCGAGATCCGCACCCAGCACCACGGTGAAGGGATGTACCTCCAAATCCACAAGCTCGCCGGCCACCAGATGAGGGCCAACATCGAGCACCTCTGACAGGCCAGCCCGGGACGCACCGATTAATTGGATGCCTCGGCTGCGCGCGCCCGCGCGCAGCAAAATGGTGCCACTGTGAAATTGAGTGGCCCCTGTGACGCTCTCCTGATCGATGGCGAGTGATGCCCAGCGACTCAGGCTTTCATCGCTTCTGTCCTGGGGCAGCACGGTCATATCGGGCGTCACAGACAGCAGTCGCTGGTGCAACTCGCCCGAGAACCCGTTCATAACCGATAGAACGGTAATCAACGCGGCAACACCCAGCATCATTCCCAAAAGGGACGCCAGTGCGACAAATCGGGTGAACCGGCGCTGGCCACTGCCCACGCTAAAGCGGACTACGAGCTCCCAAAACAAGGACACGACGAGAAAAAGCCTACCGTGCGATGTGATAACCCGAGGCGATCAGCGGCTTGGTCGCTTGGGATCGACCTGACCTATAGGATCAGCGTCGCCAGTGCTATCACAGCGCTGGGGATCCCCACCACAGATCTCGCATTCCTGATCAATGCCCACGGCACCAAGGCCGCCGCAGGAACCCTTTATGGGCGCCCGGCCGAAGATCACCCCTACGGCCATCGCTGCCATGATGCCCATAAATACCAGCAAAGCGAGCACATAGGTCATTGCGAAATCTCCCTTATTCCTTTCATGGCGAATCCGCCTCCTCCAACCACTGTGCCATCGCTGAACTGGCCATAACCTCCAGTGATTTTTCTGATCGCTTGAGTAGGTAGACCGCAAGACCACGTTGTTCCGCCACCATCATGGCCTCAGCAGATCCCAAGATGGTCAACGCCGTCGCCCAAGCGTCGGCCATCATGGCAGAGCCATGCACAACTGTCACTGACACCACATCATGTTGGATTGGGTAGCCGGTTCTGGGGTCTAGCAGGTGCGAATAACGCCGCCCGTCGTACTCGAAGAAATTTCGGTAGTCACCCGAGGTAGCGATGCCTCTATCGGAGACCCGCAAGGCCGCCTGAATGCCCCCACGGACCCCCGGCTCAGGTCGCTCTATGGCGATCCGCCAGGCGTCTCCGCGAGGACTCTGCCCGCGAACCCGCACCTCACCACCGACCTCGAGCATAAAGTGCGGCACTCCGAGTTCATCGAGCGCATCGGCACCCAAATCGACAGCGTATCCTTTGGCCAGCGACGAAAAATCCAGCTTTAGGCCGGGGCTGTCCTTACTGAGCATGCGCGTGGCGGAGTGCCACCTGAGCCGACTCACACCAACGTCTTCCAAGGCTGCATTAATTTTTGTCTGATCCGGGAAGCCCACGGGCCCCGCTGGACCGAAGCCCCAGAGATCTGACAGGGGACTCACGCTCACGTCATAGGCCCCTGCGGTAGCGGCACTGATTTCCAAGGCGGATGAGAGCACGTAGGCGAAATCCCAATCGACTTGTATCGACACATCGGCGCCAGAGGCATTGAATGTACTGATCAGGCTGGCTGGGTCGTAATGATTCATGCTGCGGTTGACGAGGGCAAAAGCCGCGTCGAGCTCTGCCTGGACCTGCGCTGGGAAAACGGCATCAGGCGCACCGAGATAGGAAAGCGACCAGGTCGTGCCAAATATGCTCCCGCTCAGCTGTACCGGTCGACTTTCGGCGCCACAGCCAACCAGACAGCAAAAGGCCAGCACAAGTGCTGGCCCCCGCAAAACCTCAACCAAACGGTCCACTAGCCGCCGAAGTCGTCGAGGAAGATATTTTCTCGCTCCACGCCTAAATCCAGCAACATGTTGATCACCGCAGAATTCATCATGGGTGGACCACACATATAGTACTCGCAATCCTCAGGTGCCGGATGATCCTTAAGGTACTGCTCGTAAAGCACATTGTGGATAAAGCCCGTGAGGCCCTCCCAGTTATCCTCCGGTTGAGGATCTGACAGCGCCACGTGCCACTCAAAATTGTCATTCTCTGCATCGAGTCCGTCGTAGTCTTCAACGTAAAACATTTCTCGTAGCGACCGCGCACCGTACCAGAAACTAATCTTCCGATCCGTCTTGATGCGCTTCAACTGATCAAAAAGATGCGACCGCATTGGCGCCATACCGGCACCCCCGCCAATGAAAACCATCTCGTTGTTCGTTTCTTTGGCAAAGAATTCGCCGAAGGGCCCGTATACGTTGACCTTATCTCCCGGCTTCAGGTCGAACGTCCAGCTCGACATGATACCGGGCACGATGCCTTCGCTACCCGGTGGCGGCGTCGCGATCCGAATGTTGAACTTGACGATGCCTTTCTCCTCGGGGTAATTGGCCATGGAGTAGGCGCGAATAGTGGTGTCCTTGCAGGAGGACTCAAGATTGAAGAAGCCGAATCGCTCCCAGTCACCGCGGTACTCCTCCTCCACGTCGAAGTCGCTATATTTCACCGCGTGTGGCGGGCACTCCAGCTGCACGTATCCACCTGCTCGGAAGTCAACGCTCTCGCCTTCGGGCAGACTGAGTACCAATTCCTTGATGAAGGTCGCCACGTTCTCGTTGGATTCGACCGTGCACTCCCACTGCTTGACGCCAAAGACTTCCTCTGGCACCTGAATCTTGAGATCTTGTTTTACTGGGGTCTGACATGAAAGCCTCCAGCCTTCGGTCGCCTCTCGTCGGGTGAAGTGTGACTCCTCAGTAGGGAGCATGGCGCCACCGCCCTCTTCGACAACACATTTGCACTGCGCGCAGGTGCCACCGCCACCGCAAGCGCTGGCGAGGAACAAGTCCGCATCTGCCAGCGTCTGAAGTAACTTACCCCCGGCGGGCACTTCAATCGTTCGCTCGCCGTTGATTTCGATGCTGATGTTACCGCTTGAGACCAAACGGCTTCTGGCAACAAGAATCACCAGAACCAAAGCCAGAATGATCGCGGTAAACATGCCGGTGCCATAGAAAATCGTCAGATCCATTACCCGTGCACTCCTATCCGTCGCACTTGAGATATCGGTTCAATGAACTACCGATTCAAATATCGATTCCGCCAAAAGACATAAAACCCAGTGACATCAGCCCTACCGTGATAAACGTAATGCCAAGCCCCTGCAGACCGTCCGGGACATCGCTGTACTTGAGTTTTTCGCGGATCCCTGCAAGGGCCACTATAGCCAATGCCCAACCCACCCCGGCACCCGCACCGAATACGGCGCTCTCGGCGAAATCAAAGCTGCGCTCCTGCATCAGCAGAGAGGCGCCCAGGATGGCGCAATTAACGGTAATCAGAGGCAAGAAAACGCCCAGCGTGGCGTACAGCGCGGGCACATATTTATCGAGAAACATCTCGAGAATCTGGACCAGCGCCGCAATCACTGCGATGTAACTCAGCAAACCCAAAAAGTTGAGATCCACATTGGGCAAGCCCGCCCAAGCCAGCGCGCCATCTGCAAGAAGGTATTGATAAATAAGATTGTTGACCGGCACCGTGATGGACAACACCACGATCACCGCCACGCCCAGGCCTGCCGCGGTCGGTATCTTCTTTGACACGGCGAGAAAAGTACACATGCCCAGAAAAAAAGAGAGCGCCATATTTTCGATAAAAATAGCGCGCACAAACAAACTCAGATAGTGCTCCATTACGCGCTCTCCTCTGCCGGGTTGTGATGCGCAATCCGAAATTCAGGCTCTTCAACCTGCTCGGTGTTCACCGCGCGGATAGCCCATATCAGAAGCCCAATCAAGAAGAAAGCGCTGGGTGGCAATAGCAACAGGCCATTGGCTTGATACCAGCCTCCCTCGGTCACAAGTGGGAGAAACTCTACACCGAAGAGTTTGCCGGTCCCGAACAGTTCTCGCACTGTCGCAACGACCAGAAGCACAAAAGAGTACCCCAACCCGTTACCCACTCCGTCCATGAAACTGGGCAGCGGCGCGTTCTTCATCGCAAAGGCCTCGGCACGGCCCATCACGATGCAGTTGGTGATAATGAGACCCACGAAGACCGACAGCTGTTTGGAGATATCGTAGGCAACCGCCTTCAACACCTGATCAACCACAATCACCAGCGAGGCAATGATCGTCATCTGCACGATAATCCGGATGCTCGAGGGAATGAATTGACGGATACACGAAATGAAGAAGCTGGAGAATGCCGTCACCAGCGTCAGCGCAATACACATCACCACGGTAACGCGGAGTGAAGTCGTGACGGCAAGTGCTGAGCAGATGCCCAGGATCTGAAGCGCGATCGGATTGTTTTTGAAGATCGGATCGACCAGGGTGTCACGCATACTCATCAGGCTTCTCCCCGTCGCAGGTTTTCCAGCAGCGGCTTGAAGCCCTGATCACCCATCCAGTAGCGCACCAGATTGTCGACACCTTTGGTCGTCAGCGTCGCGCCCGATAAGCCGTCGACCTGCCATTGCTTTTCTCTGGAACCAGCGGGCACAGCACCCTTAAGCACCTGGATCGCGACCCGGTCTTCACGAAACACCTGCTTGCCAGGCCAAATTGCCTTCCAGTTAGGATTATCAATTTCACCGCCGAGCCCCGGTGTTTCGGCGTGATCGTAAAATCCCAATCCAGCAACCGTGTTGCCATCGGATTCCAGTGCCATAAATCCGTACAGCGTGGACCACAACCCATAGCCCCTGATGGGCAAAATAATCTTGTTGAGTTCGCCAGAATCGTCTCGCACCAGATACACCAATGCCTGATCCTCGCGACGAACCAGCTTCGCCGGATCTTCATCGCCGGGTATGGCGCGAGACTGAGCCGGGTCTTTTGCTGCCTCACGCTGATCGAAGGCGGCCGGATCGACACCGTCCACAAAGCGACCTTGATCAAGATCTACGACCCGGGTTTCCACCTGTTCAAACTGCTCTTCGACCGATAACGCGGGATCAAGAAGGCCTGCAGCCATCAAGATGTTGCGCTTAAGATCGAGCGTCTTGTTCGCCTGTTGAGCGGGTTTCAGCAGGACCGCGGCCGTAGAAACCACCACGGAGCAAACAAGGCAAAGGCCCAGCGCTACCCCAAGGACCCGGCCGAGGCCCTCTCCATTAGCCGACACGAGCAGCCCTCCTTTTGATATTGGCACTCACCGCAAAATTATCGAACAGTGGAGCGAAGAGATTCGCAAACAAAATCGCCAGCATCATGCCCTCGGGGAAGGCGGGATTGACGACCCGAATCAACACACACATGACGCCAATCAAAATGCCGTATGCCCATCGCCCTGAGTTGGTCATCGCTGATGACACGGGATCAGTGGCCATGAAGAAAGCACCAAAGGCAAAACCACCAACCACCATATGCCAATGCCAGGGCATAGCGAACGCTTGGTTGGAGTCCGATCCCACGCCGTTGAGTAACAGGGAGAATGCGATCATGCCGACAAAGCACCCCACAACGACTCGCCAAGAGGCGATGCCCTGAAGGATCAATACCGCCCCGCCGATCATGATCATCAGGGTCGAGGTCTCACCAATGGAGCCCGGAATCTGTCCTACAAACGCATCCCACCAGGTGTAGGCCTCCGTCAAACCCGCCATGCCCTCGGCGGCCAAAACGCCGAGTGGCGTGGCGCCTGAGTAACCATCAACCGCCGTCCACACTGCATCCCCCGAGATCTGCGCAGGGTAGGCAAAATACAGAAAGGCACGTCCCGTCAGCGCCGGGTTCAAGAAGTTTTTGCCCGTGCCGCCAAAGACTTCCTTGCCGATCACCACACCAAAGCTGATACCCATTGCCGCCTGCCAAAGCGGCAGATCGGGTGGTAGCGTCAGCGTGAAAAGGATCGAGGTGACAAAAAAGCCCTCGTTTACCTCATGACCCCGTCGCATAGCGAACAGCACTTCCCAGAAACCGCCAGCAATGAAAGTCACCAGATAGAGGGGAAGAAAGTGCACCAACCCGTAAAGCATGTTGTGCCAAACGTTTGACGCGTCGTGTCCGCCCAGCGCCGCCACAATACCCCCGCGCCAGCCCTCCAGCGCGCCACCGTAGGCTGCCAGGACGTCATTAGCCTGCAGGCCAATGTTATACATGCCGTAGAACATGGCCGGAAAGGTGGCCAGCCAAACGGTAATCATAATGCGCTTGAGATCAATGCCATCACGGACGTGGGCATTGGCTTTCGTCACGCTACCCGGTGAGTAAAAAATAGTATCGACCGCCTCGTATAGGGCGTACCAATTCTCGAACCGACCACCTGGCTTAAAGTGCGGTTCAATGGCGTCCAATTGCTGTCGGAGTCCCATGCGTCAGCCTTCCTTCTCAATTCGCGTCAGGTTTTCCCTGAGAATTCCACCGTACTCATATTTGCCCGGGCACACGTAGGTGCACAGCGCCAAATCTTCTTCGTCGAGCTCGAGGCAGCCCAGCGCCTGTGCAGTCTCGGTGTCCCCCACCAATAATGCCCGCAGGAGTTGTGTAGGCAGGATATCCAGTGGCATGACCTTCTCGTAAGCGCCCACGGGCACCATCGCTCTCTCGGACCCATTAGTGTTGGTCGACATTGGCAGTGGCTTACTGCCCAACCAACTGGAGAGGTAAATCCCCATCACGGAGTGTTTGCGCAGCCCCGGCGAGAGCCATCCCATGAAGGCCCTGTCCTTGCCTTCCTTGAGTAATGAAACTTGTTGGTGGTAGCGCCCAAGGTAGGCTGTATCAGACTGAACCCCTCGGCCGCCCAGAACCGAGCCCGATATCAGACGTGCGTCGTCGCCTTCTTGCTCACCCGCCACCAATGCCTGTAAATCAGCGCCAACCCGACTCAGTATCAAGCGCGGCCTGCTCACCGCCGGGCCGGCCAGTGCCACCACACGATCAGTAAAGAGCGCGCCATCCAGAAATAAACGCCCGACAGCGATGACATCCTGATAACCAATCGTCCATGCGATGCGATCAGCTGAGGCTCCCATCAGAAAATGCACGTGAGTGCCCGCAAGCCCAGCGGGGTGCGGACCGCTAAAGTCATGCCGGCTAATGCGTTGGTGCGTCGCTTCCGGCATTGCCGCACCCGGCGCCGCGCATAAATACACCGGACAAGCCACCATGTTAGCCAGCAGGATCTGGCCCAGCTCGAAGGCCTGAGCCTCCCGGGCAATGACCTGTGCCGGATCAGGCGCATGGGGATGTGTGTCGATTGCAGTGATAAAGAGACCAGCGGGACTCGTGGCCGGGTCAGCGACCCGACCAAAGGGCCTGGCTTTCAAAGCAGTCCACTGACCCGAGTCGATAAGCTGCCGCTTTATAGCGTCTGCGCTGAGCGCTGCGGCGTCCTGAAAAGAATATTGATCAAGACCCTCAGCCTGGTCTTCGTCGACCTCGATGACGATGGACTGAAACGCCCGCTTTGCGCCGCGATTAATGGCGGCGATCCGGCCACCAGCCGGCGCGGTGTACTTGACGCCCTCGCATTTTTTATCGGTGAAAAGCAGCTGGCCCCGTTTGACGCTATCTCCGACCTGCACTGCCATGGTCGGTTTCATCCCCTGATAGTCCGGTCCCAGCACGGCCACCGCTCGCGTGCTCAAGGAGGTATCCAGCTCCTGCGCGGGTGCTCCGGCCAGAGGTATGTCCAAACCACGCTTGATCTTAATCATGTTGCTGCTCATCTGCATTGCCGCGTTATACGCCAAGCACATCAACGCCCTCACCGCGCCCGGGAAACACCTTTCGGGGGCGGCGCTGACACTGTCACAATCGGGGAACTCCCCCAGACGGTGGTGCACGTCCTGCAGACCGGGGGCTCTTAGGGCCGGGCGAATCGCCTCTCCTCGGTCGCGCGTATTCTATTCGACTTGCCCCGGCAAGGCCAACCCAAACCCAAAGACTCAAATACAGTGAGCCATCACAGTGGATAGGGGCTATTCACCGGGTAGGTTTGGTAGCGAATGCCGGCCATTAGCTCAAGCACACGGTAGACCTGACAGCTGTAACCGTACTCGTTGTCATACCAGAGGTACAGCACCGCATGGTGGCCATTCACAATGGTCGCTTTGGCATCAAATACGCAGGCCGCCCGGGAACCCACAAAATCGCTGGATACCACTTCGGGGGAGTTGGAGTAATCGATCTGCTTTTTCATAGTCGAATGCAACGCAGTCTCGCGCATGAACTCGTTCAACTCCTCCCGCGTGGTGGATTTTGCGAGGTTCAGATTCAGAATCGCCATCGACACGTTAGGCGTCGGTACCCGGATGGCGTTACCCGTGAGTTTGCCGCTCAAGCCCGGCAGCACCTTCGCCACGGCCTTGGCCGCACCCGTCTCGGTCAGCACCATATTCAGCGGCGCACTGCGACCCCGGCGCTCCCCCGCATGATAATTATCGATCAGGTTCTGATCATTGGTGTAAGCGTGCACCGTCTCGACGTGCCCTGCACTAATGCCGTACTGGTCATCTGCCGCCTTCAAGACCGGCACAATAGCGTTGGTGGTACACGACGCCGCGGAGAGAATCTGGTCCTCGGGTTGAATGTCACCGTCATTGATGCCCGCGACGATATTCTTGATGTCGCCCTTACCGGGCGCCGTCAGAATCACCTTTGCCACGCCCTTGGCTTTCAGGTGACGCGACAAACCCGCTTCGTCCCGCCAGACCCCGGTGTTATCCACCACCATGCAGTTTTTGATGCCATATTGCGTGTAGTCGATATCCTCCGGGGCATCGGCATAAATCACTTTGATCTCGTTGCCATTGGCAACGAAGGACTGGCGCTCCTCATCAACCCGGATCGTGCCCTGAAAGACCCCATGCACCGAATCTCTTCTTAAGAGACTGGCGCGCTTGAGAAGGTCATCCTCGGCCTTTCCACGGCGCACAACCACAGCGCGGAGCCGCAGGCTGTCGCCGCCATCTGTTTTCGCAATGAGAATTCGGGCCATCAGTCGGCCAATGCGGCCAAATCCATAGAGGACGACATCCACCGGCTCGTCAACCGGCTTGTGCGTCGAACCCACCAGATAGGCAAGTTCTTGGGCAACATACTCCTGCACGCTGAGCCCGGCGCCCTCCCCTTTGTCGTAGTAAGCGACCGCAAGGCGACCGATATCGAGGTGGCAAGGGCCCAGATCAAGTTCACTGACCGCGTCCAGTACCGGCGCCGTCTCGAATTCGGAGAGCTCGTTGGCCTCCATCTGGCGAACCCACCGGTGACTTTTCATGATGTCCAGTACCGACTGGTTCACCAGAGAGCGGCCGTAGATGTAGCACTTCACGTTGCGCTCACGAGACAGGCTCCCCACTGCGGGGATCATGGCCTCTGCCAGCGCCTCCCGTTCTTTCCAGTCCGCGAAGTAGTCATCAGGGCGGGGACGCTTTCTCTCTTGTGTCACAGGGGGCCTCTTTATGTCTATCTCACCGCTGTCTGCTACGGCAAAGGTCCTTCATCGCGCGGCGCTTCGGAGCGCCGGCCCAGGGGCCGGTATTATCAGATCTGCTCAGGTATCGAGGCAACCTTAATCGCACAATTTCAGTGGTTGCACCGCAAGCAGAGGCCTACACTAGGGCCCAAAATGCTGTACTGCGCTCTCAATAACCATGCTTAGCAAGCTGATCGTCGATCTCCCATGGCCCGATAACCCCGGGACTCGCTCCGCAATCGGTCCTATGCCGGACGCTACCAGTAGCGCCGCCATTGCCGATTTGACCCGCTTCGATCGCCCGCTGATCGTGATGGTCGCCTCTTCCTCTGAAGCGCAGCTGCTCGAACGGGAACTGCCTTTGTTCACGGCTGGAGACGTGCCAATCCTCACCTTGCCCGATTGGGAGACCTTGCCCTACGACCATTTCTCTCCGCATCAAGATATCGTGTCGCAGCGACTGAGGACCCTTTACGAGCTTCCCAAACTCCAGCGCGGAATCGTCATCCTGCCGATGACGACGGCGATGTTGCGCACACCGCCACTGCACTACGTCGAGGGGAACACGCTCGACCTTGGGATAGGCGACACTTTTAACGCGGCGGACTTTGCCAAAACACTTTCTCTCAACGGATATCGCACGGTCGAGACGGTTTATGAGCATGGCGAAATGGCCATTCGCGGTGCTTTACTGGACGTCTTCCCCATGGGGAGCGAAGTGCCATATCGCATCGATCTGCTGGACGACGAGGTGGAAACACTCCGCACCTTTGACCCGGAGACTCAACGAACGGTAGATCGGGTCGACCAGATCAAACTGATGCCCGCGCGGGAATTTCCCATCGGGGGTGACGCGATTCATCGCTTTCAAATGGCATGGTTCGAGAGTTTTGACGGCGATGCCGATCTGTGTCCAGCGTTCACCGAGCTAAGTGCCGGCCGGGTGCCCGGGGGCGCAGAATATTACTTGCCGCTTTTTTTCGAGCATTGTGGGACCGTTTTTGACTACCTGCCCGGCAACGCCGCACTGGTCACGCTGGGAGATCATCACGGCGCAGCTCAAAGGTATTGGAGCGAGATCACCGGCCGCTTCGAGGCGTATGGTATTGATCCGCGAAGACCGCTGTTACAGCCTCAGCGAGGCTTCATACCAGTGGAGGAAATCTATGCTCATCTGGGGAATCACTCGGTACTCGAGCTGAAGATAGACCCAGAGTCGCCCGCTCATGCCCGGACAACATTCCAGCCCGCGCCTCAACTGAGCGATGACCAGAGCTACCAAGAGAGCCTCAAAAGATTTATTCAGGATCATCAGGGACCGGTGCTGCTCTGTGCAGAGAGCCAGGGTCGGCGGGAGATTCTGCTGGAGAATCTGGCCAAGGCCGATATTTTCCCTGAGCCTATTGCCAACTGGCGGGACTTTCTCTCCAGGGGGTCCGCACTCGGCATCACAGTAGCCCCGGTCGACCGCGGTATTTATTTGGGCGCCGGGGAGCCAGCCCTTGTCTGCGAGGCCCAGCTTTTTGGACAGCGCGTCGCGCAGCGGCGGCGCAGACACAAGCGCGAGGAAACCGATACCGACGCGATTATCCGCGACCTGACCGAGCTGCGTCAGGGGCTGCCCGTGGTGCATATCGAGCACGGTGTCGGCCGCTACCTGGGCCTTCAGATCCTCGAGATCGACGGTGACCCCGCAGAATTTTTGCTACTCGAATATGCCGAGGGGAATAAGCTCTATGTCCCTGTCGGGTCTCTGCACCTCATCAGTCGGTACACGGCCGGCGACCCAGATACCGCGCCGCTACACAGACTCGGCAGCGAGCAGTGGGAGAAGGCGCGCCGCAAGGCAAGGGAACGAGCAGCTGATGTGGCAGCACAACTTTTGGACGTGTATGCGCGGAGAGAAGCCCGGCAAGGGCACGCGCACGCGCTGGACGAGGCCAAGTGGCTCAAATTTTGCGAAGGGTTTCCGTTCGAGGAAACGCCTGATCAGGCTGCGGTAATTGGCGCCGTTAAGGATGACATGTGTGCCCCCAGAGTAATGGATCGCCTGGTCTGCGGCGATGTCGGTTTTGGTAAAACCGAGGTGGCAATGCGAGCGGCATTCATCGCCGCTCAGAGCGGGCGTCAAAGCGCCATCTTGGTTCCCACTACGCTGCTTGCCAACCAGCATCATGCCAACTTTCGTGACCGATTTGCCGACTGGCCCTATTCCGTCGAAGTCGTCTCCCGATTTCAGTCCTCGAAGGACCTCGACGATATTTCCCGCCGGGTAAAAGAGGGAAAGGTGGACATCCTGGTTGGCACGCACAAACTGCTACGGAGCGATTTTCAATTCCGCGACCTTGGCCTGTTGATCATTGATGAGGAGCATCGCTTTGGCGTGAAGCAAAAAGAGGCCATCAAGGCGCTCCGAGCTGAGGTCGACATCCTCACCATGACCGCCACGCCTATCCCGAGAACGCTCAACATGGCATTGGGCGGCCTAAGAGACCTATCGATTATCGCTACGCCCCCAGCGAGGCGCCTCTCCATCAAGACCTTCATCCGCGAGCACAGCATTGCGCTGATCAAAGAAGCCGTCTTGCGGGAGACCCTTCGCGGAGGGCAGGTTTTCTATCTGCACAATGAGGTCAAAACTATTGACGAGGCGGCGCGCAAACTGGGCGAGTTGTTGCCGGAACTCTCTATTGGCGTTGCCCATGGACAACTGAGGGAGCGGGCGCTGGAACGGGTCATGTCTGACTTCTACCACCAGCATCATCACATTCTCGTGTGCTCAACCATTATCGAGACAGGTATCGATATACCCAACGCCAATACCATCATCATCGACCGGGCCGACAAGTTTGGTCTGGCGCAATTGCACCAGCTTCGCGGGCGTGTGGGACGCTCTCACCATCAAGCCTATGCCTATCTCCTGAGCCCACCCCGCTCACTGATCACCTCTGACGCGCAAAAGCGGCTCGAGGCCATCGAAGCGGCGGGTGATCTGGGTGCGGGGTACCAATTGGCGTCTCACGATATGGAAATTCGTGGCGCTGGAGAACTCCTCGGCGCGGAACAATCCGGACAAATTCACCAAGTGGGGTTCTCGCTCTACCTGAGCATGCTCGAGAGTGCCGTGGCCGCTCTGCGCAGGGGCGATATACCTGACATCGATCAGCCGCTTGATACGGGTACGGAGGTGAAGCTCCACGTGCCTGCCCTCATCCCCGATGATTACCTGCCTGACATCAGCACGCGGCTGGTCCTGTACAAACGCATTGCGCAGGCGCAAAGCGCGGAAAGCTTACGGGACATTCAAGTGGAAATGATCGATCGCTTCGGACTGCTGCCTGAACCGGTGAAGAATCTCTTCACCTGCGCATTACTCAAAGTATCTGCGCAGCAACTGGGCATCAGCGAGATCGATATGACCGATGAGGGTGGTAGTATCGAGTTCAACGCTACTACCTCGGTCGAGCCCGCTGCCATTGTGAGTCTGATCCAGTCTGACCCCCACTGCTACAGCTTGACCAATACCGGCAAGCTACGGGTGAAAAAGCCATTGCCTGCGCTGAGCGATCGGGCAGAGTTCGTCGAAAAACTGATGATTCCCTGGCTGGAGGCTGCGTGATCGCACAACCCCTCTGGAGAGTGGCGCTGGCGCGACTCGCCCTGACGCTGCCCTTGTGCGGGGTCAGCGTCACCGCGCTCACCGCGCCATTGCCAGGAGGCTTTGCGCACTCGGGTTGGTATCAGTTTGAGGTTGTCGTGCTGGTTGATACCCGTGCAGAAACGCTGGAAAGCGAGATCTGGCGACTGGTTCCCGCTGTGACCTATCCCGCGCGCTGGCGTTGGCTGCAGGATCACGCAGGGCTCGCCGATCTTGCCGACCAGTATCCAGACAGCGTCATCACAAATAGCCCCTCCGGTCACTTGAGCGTCGTCACCCCAGCACCGCCACCTCCCTTATGGCAGGCGCCGCCCGAACTGCTAACCGAGGGAGACCTGACTGTCATTGACGAGTTAATGGTGCTCGCCGAGGGCTCCGATACCTCGGCCCGTCGCCCGCCCGAACTCAGCGACGTGAGCGAACTGAGCGAGTCTCCTATCAATAGTGACGCTGACTTTCGCGGGCCCGAGGGCCCTGTGTTGCCCTTTGAGGAAGCGCCGGTTAGTGAGCAACCCTCGCCCCTCGTGGCACTGGAGTCATTGGGCATCGCGGGCCCGTCTACCTCGCCTGAAGCGCCCACCGTTGCCGTGCCCTTTGCGCTACCCAGTGAGGTCGTCACGCTGGAACCTATCAAAGTCTCGGCCCGTGCAATTCCCCTGCCCAAGGCCTTCATACAGCAGCCTCTGGATCAACTTGCACCCGGTTTGGCGCGATACCGACGCGGCAGCGAAGATGATGTTGTGACCTCGGTGTCGTGGCTTCAGGGGCCCGAAAGCGGCACATTACCGATTCTGTTAGAGGCTGATGAGTCATCAAGCCATCCGCTGGTGCAGGGATTTATTCAACTACTCCCGAGGGGCAAAACCTGGCGCCTCGGTCTGAATTTTTGGGCCAATACCCCGGGGCACTACTTGCCGGAAATCTTTGAGATGCCCGGTCCGCCACCCTCTCCCGAACGCCTGACAATCATCTCGGCTGATTCGGCAATACCCATCGCGCAACCGGATCCCGACAAAGCGCTCGATCTCGGTGTCAACACAAATGCCAATCCTTCACAGGGCCCGATGGGTGACGATGACTCTGCTCGCATTCCAACAAAGCCCCAGTGGCCGTGGCGGCACGCTATCCACGTCGCCGATACCGTCCCACTCAACGAAAATCGTTTGCGGTATTACGATCACCCCGTGATTAAAGTACTCGCCATCTGGCGGGAGCTCAGTTGGTATGAAGTCTTCCGCCAGGGCAAAGAATCGCTGGATGCGTCCAAGGAGCCGCTGACTGACTCGGCCAACGCGCAATCGTCAGGTGCGCTGCCTACGCCGGCGTCACAGGCCACCCAGCGCTGATTTTCACAGGCGCCGCTATCAAACGTGGTGAGGGTCGGGCTCCGGCGGATTGAGCAGCACGGTTCGGGTCGGAAAAGCCACCTCGGCACCATGGCTCTCGATGATGTGCAGGATTTTAAGCAGCACGTCCTGTTTGACACGGTGGTAGGTCGCCCAGTCTGTGGTGCGAGTAAAGCAGTAAATAAAGAAATCCAGAGAGGAAGCGCCAAGGGAGACAAAATTCACCATCAGCGTTTTGCCCTTATCGATATCCTCGTGCTCATTGAGCATCGTCTTGACGGCGGCGACGATATCCGCCATCGCCGCGATATCGTCGTAGCGAATGCCGACGGTCTCGTAAATACGGCGATTCAGCATTCTGGAGGGGTTCTCTATCGCCACCGTCGAGAACACCGAGTTCGGGACATAAAGCGGCCGCTGGTCGAAGGTGCGGATGCGTGTCACCCGCCAGCCCACGTCCTCGACCGTACCTTCAATTTCTCGATCGGGCGATCGAATCCAGTCCCCCACGGCAAAGGGGCGGTCCAGAAAAATACTTAAACCACCGAGAAAATTGGCGAGCAAATCCCGCGCGGCAAAGCCCACCGCGATGCCACCTACGCCACCAAAAGCTAATAGCCCCGACACAGATACGCCCAAGGACTGCAGAATCATGATCCCTGCGATCACCCAAAGCACGATGCGACTCAGTCTGGCAACCGCGCTGATCGTGGCGCGAGCACTGGATTCAAGCACCCCACGGTGCTCCCCCAATAACTCCTCTTCAATCCCCCGGCTCAGGCGGTGCGCGAGCCAACCAAACAGCACCAGCAAGGCGGTATCCGACAATTTCAACAACGCCTCGCGAATGCCGTCGAGGGCGGGGAAAAGACTGATGGAAAGCAAGCCTATTACAACCCACATCACCCACTGTATGGGCGGGAAAACGGCGTAAAGCACGACATCGTCCCATCGGGTTTCGGTGGTGTCGGCAGCCGATGTCAGTCTTCGGACCACCCGATAAATCACAAAGTGCCCAATCGTGCCAATCAACATCAGGGAGGTAAAAACGACGACACCCAGAGGCAGGTGAAGGAGAGCAGCCAGAGGTGTCAAAAGCTCCTGAAGGAATGCCATTGCGCGCGGTTCCGGTGGTGACGTATCAGTATGCTACCGCACTCTTGCTCCCGACAGGCCATGCCGGGCCGATGCTGTACAAATTCACAGACTGTATATATCATCAGCTCACCCTTCAGGGAGATCAGATAATGAAGCTCACCGCACGACAAGAGCAGGTACTGAACGTGATCCGGCAATATGTCGCAGATACAGGCTACCCGCCGACGCGCGCAGACATCGCGCGGGAGTTGGGGTTTAAGTCGGCAAATGCCGCCGAAGAGCATCTCAGGGCGCTGGCCAGAAAGGGCGCTATCGAAATGATCGCAGGGGCTTCTCGCGGCATCCGCTTGACCGAAAGCACCGGCATTCCGATCGTGGGTCGGGTCGCCGCGGGTTCTCCTGTGCTGGCCACCGAGCATATTGAAGATTACTGCGAGCTCTCCCCGACGTTTTTCTCCCCACCGGCAGACTATTTTTTGCGCGTGACCGGAGACAGCATGAAAGAGGTCGGCATTCTCGACGGTGATCTATTGGCCGTGCACAACACCTCGACAGCCCGGGACGGGCAGATCGTAGTGGCCAGAATAGAGGATGAAGTAACGGTGAAGCGCTTCAAGCGCGCCGGCCAACACACCTTGAAACTGCTTCCAGAGAACGCGGATTACGAGCCGATCGTAGTGGACTTGAGGCGAACCGAGTGTGCTATCGAGGGTATCAGCGTAGGGGTTATCCGACAGCAATAAAAAAAAGGGAACTGCGCTTGGCCGTAGTCTCGGCCAGACTCTAAAGGAACTGCCTCAAGTGTTTTTTTGGGAGGGAACCTCACCCCGAGGCCACAGTTTTGGGCCTCTGGAAAGTTCACGGAGCCTCTTGCTCTGCTGTACCGCTCGCTGCTGCGTCAGTGCAGCGTGCGGGTCTCTGACATTTCTGCGGTCTCGACTTCGATATTGTTGACCTCTGCCAACTGCGCCGCCGCCTCAATGCCAGCCTGAATCATGACTCTGGCAATCTCCAGGTTGTTTCCCATCAAGTAGGCGTTCGCCTCATCGGAAAACTGGATGCTTACCAGCGGCTCGGAGTCCCCCTCTACGCGCTGAAGCACCACTTCACCATCACCCAGATCCACGATTTCAAGTAAAGATGTAGACACTCAATAACCTCTCTGTGAAAACAGTCGCCTGACCGATGATGGCAGACGATGTTCCACGTTAACACTCTGACAGCGCATCTGCCACTCGATGGCTGGGTTTGCTGACAGCGAGACCCTTGATCAGGACTCGTCGATGCCGTCTGCGATCTGTTGCGCAAGCGCTTTCAAGCGCTCAGCCCAATGCAAGAATTGCTCCCAGGAAACCCCCGGCTCTACCGCGAGGCTGTTTGATCGGCGAACCGCCGACTGTTCAATGGGCGCCTGCAAATCGGCGATCCAGCCATCGGATTCGAGTTGCGCGCAGGCCTCTACTTCAGCGGGGTGAACCAGTCCGGCTGGCAGGGCTGGAAGTTGTGCGACTGAGTGAGGCACCACCTCCGGGGTCTGCCGAACTCGACAAGCCGCCAAGATTAGCCATCCGTAGCTATCCAATAACTTTGACTGCACCGGGGGCGCGAAAGCCAACGCAACCTGCGTATCCAGCACCTCGCTATTTTGCGCCGAGTGCTGCCAGGCACTGATCAGGATGTCCGCGTGGTAAAGACACTGGTTGGCGTAAGCCATGGGGTGGCTCAATCGATTGCCTCGTCGGCCGCAGGCGCCTTGGCCTTGGCTTTTGGCTTCGTTTTGCGCTTTGCTCTCGGCTTTTTCGCGGTGCCCTCTTCGACCCACTGGCCATCGCTAAACATTGCGCGCCACCCGCTGGGCTTCCCGTCACGCTCCGACATCACATACTGTTCTTTCGTCTTGCGGCTGTAGCGAATCTGGCTGCGATTACCCTGATCATCTGTTAGCGGCGCATCGAAAAGAAAATGATATTTCGGATCAATCTCGGCCTGGTGCGGGAGTAACTCATCTACAAACGGCGGGCGGGTCTCCCGGTGCTTGGGAAACTGACTGGCAGCGAGAAAGATGCCGGAGGCGCCGTCTCGCAAGACGTAGTAGTCCTCAACCTTGATGCACTGTAATTCGGGCATGGGTACCGGGTCCATTTTGGGCGGCGCCACCTCGCCATTACGCAAGAGCTTACGGGTGTTCGTACACGACGATTCGCTACAACCGAAGTATTTGCCGAAGCGACCGGTCTTTAACTGCATATCTGCGCCGCACTTGTCACATTCAATCACCGGGCCGTCGTAGCCCTTGATGCGAAACTGGCCTTGCTCAACCTCATAGCCGTCGCAATCGGGATTGTTACCGCAGACATGGAGCTTGCGGCTTTCATCGATCAGGTAACTGTCCATGGCGGTATGGCATTTACCGCAGCGCCGCTTGCTCAGCAGCAGCCGTGACTCCGCTTCATCATCGGCCTCCACACTGATCGCCTCGTCGCCGGAGATGAGATTAACCGTATTTTTGCAGCGCTCTTTGGGCGGCAGGTTATAACCCGAGCAACCCATGAATACCCCGGTGCTCGCGGTTCGAATTTGCATGGGCCTGCCGCAGTCATCACAGGGTATACCCGTTGGCGTGGGATCATTGGGCTGCATCCCATTAGGGCCGTCGTTAGCAGCCTGCGCGAGCTTGCCACTGAAGTCCGTGTAAAACTCATTGAGTAGATCCGTCCAGGGCAGCGTACCCTGCGCCACCTCATCGAGGCGCTCTTCCATCGTCGCGGTGAAACCGTAGTCAAGCAAGTCACTGAAGCTATCCTGCAAGCGCTCTGTGACAATGTCCCCCATCTTCTCGGCATAGAACCGCCGGTTCTCGAGCCGGACGTAGCCACGATCCTGAATGGTAGAAATAATCGCGGCATAGGTGGACGGTCGCCCAATACCCCGCTTCTCCAGCTCCCGCACCAGACTGGCTTCACCGTACCTCGCCGGAGGCTTGGTAAAATGCTGTTTGGGGTCAAACTCCGTCACCGTCAGCGCATCGCCGATCGCCAGCGGCGGTAACACCGCATCATCTCCCTTACGGGCCGCCGGAGGCTGCACCCGGGTGAAGCCGTCAAATTCGATGACTCGGCCCTTCGCGGTCAGGCGGCAGTCAGCAGCTGTCACGACCAAGGTCGTCGACAAATAACGCGCGGGGGTCATCTGACAGGCGACAAACTGTCGCCAAATCAAGTCATAGAGTCGCTCGGCATCCGGCTCCATGCCGGAGAGCAGGCTACTTCGCAAGGTCACATCCGAGGGGCGTATCGCCTCGTGGGCCTCCTGCGCACCCTCTCGGGAGCCGTAGCGAATCGGCTCCGCAGGGAGATATTCAGGGGCGAAGGCCTTTTTAATCAGATTTCGACAGGCGCTGACCGCGTCATCACTCAGGTTGGTCGAGTCTGTTCGCATGTAGGTGATGTAACCCGCTTCATACAGCCGCTGTGCCAGCGTCATGGTTTTTTTGACGCTAAAGCCCATTCGCGTACTCGCGGCCTGCTGCAAGGTAGAGGTAATAAAGGGCGCCGACGGTTTCGAGCTGGTCTTACGCGACTCAAGGTCAGTGACCGAAAACGCAGCCCCTTGCATGGCCTCTACAGCCGCTTCAGCATCTGCCTGGGTCTTGGGTTCGAACTTTGCCCCGCCCCGATGCGTCACCATAAATCGAACCGGATCAATATCACCCGCCTGCAGCAGGGCGTGGACTTCCCAATATTCCTCGGGGACAAAAGCGCGGATTTCCCGCTCGCGCTCAACGATCAATCGCACCGCAACGGACTGGACACGACCGGCAGATAGGCCCCTCGCCACCTTAGACCATAGAAGTGGGCTGACCTCAAATCCGACAACTCGATCCAGGAAACGTCGTGCCTGCTGCGCATGTACACGCGCAGTATCGAGCTCGCCGGGTGCTTCAAAGGCCGCCTGAATCGCCTTCTGGGTAATTTCGTTAAAGACCACTCGATGATAGCGGCTCGTATCACCGCCAATGGCTTCCTGAAGATGCCAGGCGATCGCCTCTCCCTCTCGGTCCAAATCGGTTGCCAGATAGATAGCGTCGCTGTTCTTTGCGAGCTTCTTAAGCTCGCTGACCACCTTCTCCTTTCCCGGAAGAATTTCGTAGCGAGCCTGCCAGCCGTTGTCTGGATCGATACCCATGCGACGGACCAGTTGTTCACGTTTCTTTCGCGCCTGATACCGAGTCTTTTCATCAGGTGCCATTTTTCGGGTAATGGCCGCCTGCGCTGCCCGCTCCTTGGGATCTGCGGGTTTGGCGCTGCCGGAGGTTGGCAGGTCGCGAATGTGGCCCACACTGGACTTCACGATGAAATCCTTTCCGAGATATTTGTTAATGGTTTTCGCCTTGGCGGGCGACTCCACTATGACCAGTGCTTTACCCATAGAACGCTACGATCCGTTGTTCAAAAAGACAGCCCACCCCATCGTGGCGTGCCGACGCGGGAGGCCGATTTCCAACCGACCAAGCCGCGAAGGTGGGCATCTATAAGGGCGAAATCGTCTGGGGTCAAGGCCCATCTTTTATCGCAGCCCGACACAGACTGCCGCCCAGTAACCGGCTTTTAACCTATCAAATCAATGGCTTGGCTGATTTTAGCCAGCCCCTCGGGGCCCGCTTTTTCATCCCAGAAAATGCTAACGCTTTCATTTCTGCACTCGACGTAGGCCGCACCAAGAGGCAGGTAATGCAACCACCCGGGGGCATCCTCGACCCCGGCTGTCGGCGACCACTGTCCATCAACGCACAGGTAATGTGCCTCCCCCCCAGACTTCTGCTGCGAGACAGGGAAACGCCGCTCATAGCACGCCAGCTCGTCCTCCGGATCGAACCGAAACCGTGCGGGCACCGCAGGCAACGGGCGCAGGCTCACTCGCAGGTCATGCGCCCGGGCTAGATCACGGAGCCCAGCCTTGGCGCGCTGCGCTTTGCTCGGCATCGCACTCATTAACGGCGCGACCACCACTGCCAGGCCGAGCAGAATCAGAAGATAAACCACGTCAAGACTCCGGAGAGACAAGCTCGCTGTTTTTGACTACATTTAGAGGTGAGGCATCCAAATTGCTGGAGAAGTATGCCCTACAAGAATATTCTCGTGGCGGTAGATCTCGGGGCCACGACCGAAACGATTATTCGTCGCGCCGCGGCCCTCGCCCGCCAGAATGACGCAGAGCTCAATGTGCTTCATGTAATTGAACCACTGGCGATCACTTACGGGGGAGATATCCCGATGGATTTTTCTGCCATACAGGATGAAATCCTGGAGCAAGCCAGAGAGCAGTTAGACCAGCTCTGCGGCACGCTGGCGGTGCCGACAGACCATCGCCATTTGGTCACCGGCCGCCCGGAATCCGAAATCCCCACGCAGGCCAAGGCGCTGGGCAGTGACCTCATTGTATTGGGTAGCCATGCACGCTGGGGGCTGGCGCTCCTGCTGGGCTCAACGACTGATGGCGTTATGCATGGCGCTGACTGCGACGTGCTGGCAGTTAAAGTCGATACCGAACCCACGGCGACCTGATCGTTTAATCCGCGGACAGAAACTGCCTGAGTTGCGTGCCATCAAACGGCCACCCCAGCTCACGACCCGCCGCGTCTCTCACCACCGGAATCCTCACTCCGTAGCGCTCCATTAAATCCAAATCATCCGCGATGTCTCTGTTGTCATAGGTGTGGCCTTGCTCGTCAAGGATCGCCTCGGCGTGCTCGCATAGATGGCACCCTGAGGTGGTGTAGAGTGTCAGGCGATGCATACAGAAGACCCCAATAAACTCCCATGACCGAGGATTCGAAGCGTCGCTGGCACCCGAGCGCAGGTTTGACCCTGTTCGGTCGCAAGCCGGCTCTGGAGGCCCTGATGGATCCTTTGCTCGAGGTTCATTGTCTGCACCTGGCGAACAGCAATCGGTTTGGTGGCATTATCACCCAGATCATGACCGAGGCCGAGCGCCGTGGGGTCGAGACGCGTTTCCACGATCGTCAGGCACTGTCGCGTATTTCCAAAAACGGGCGCCAGGATCAAGGCGTGGCGCTCGATGTTATCTGCCCCGGCTTTCAGGCCCTCGATGCAGTGCTGGCATCGTCTACGCTACCGAGAAGCTTGCTGGCTCTTGATGGCATTAGCAATCCACAAAACGTGGGCATGATCATTCGATCAGCCGTTGCTGCGGGCATCGACGGTATCTTGTATCCCCAGCGAGGCATCGCCTCGCTTGGACCCCTCGTCATCAAAGCCTCAGCCGGGACGATTTTCCGCGCGCCGATTATCCGCTGTGACACCACCCTATCTGCGCTCTCATCGTTAAAAGCCAATGGTTTTCACGTCGCGATTCTGGACGCCCATGCCACCGGCTCAATTTATAATCTGGATGGTCGCACACTCACTGTCTGCGTTTTGGGTGGAGAGAGCCACGGCATTTCAACCGACGTGCGGGGGCTGGCGGATGCCGCGCTCGGTATCCCGATGGCCAATGGCGTGGAGTCGTTAAACGTCGCCGTCACGGGAGCGCTGGTGGCCTTCCAAATGGTGAGGTCGGCCAAATGATGAAGCCGGCCACATAGTGAGACCGGTGCCACTAGAAAACCCCAGGCCCTGAACCAGAGCGCGTTCACTGCCCTCCCGGCGCGGACGCGCTACCATTGGTGACTGCCAGCCATGCCTGTTGGATGACATAGGCGCGGATCGCATCGGTATCTTCCTTGCTCAGGTGCCCCGCAAAAGACACCATGCCCTGCTTGGTCAACGCACCTTCGCGCACAACTTGATCCCAAGCCTGCTCATTGGCCGATATCGCCGACCAGCGCAGATCGGGTATCACGCCGCCACTGACGGCGAACGCGCCATGGCAAAAATGGCAGTTCTCAGCAAAGCGCTGCATCCCGAGCTGGTGCTGATCCGGCTCACCGAACATCGGTGACTTTGGCGTGGCAACAATTTGCTCATGCAGTGGGGCCGGCATCGCTTCACTCCCACCCAACTTAAAGGTGATAACGCGGGCAGGCTCTTTGCCAGCGGCCTTGCCATAAGTAAAGCCGGCTATCAGATTTGAAACGCTGCCCCAGCCCGACAGCACGCTGAGGTACTGCTCACCATCGATCTCGTAGGTCATCGGTGCGGCGGCGGCATTACCCACTAGTCGATGCGACCAAAGTTGCTCACCCGTCTCGGCATCGTAAGCCACCAAGTCGCCAAACTTGTTACCTTGAAAGACCAAACCGGCGTCAGTACTCAACACGCCGCCATTCAGTGGCAACGCGAATGGGACTGCCCACCGGGGCTCAGCCTTGACAGGGTCCCACGCCAACAAGGACCCCCCGTCGAGGTCGGCCACGGCGTCCAGGGTGCCGGCAGGATACTCCACCGGCCAGCCTGCCGCGGCGTCATAGCCGATATTCCAATACGATTTACCGTCCTCGACATTGCGCGTCTTGTCATAGAAAAACGGAATTTCGTTGACCGGGATATAAACCAGGCCGGTATCGGGGTTAAACGCCATGGGATGCCAGTTGTGCGCGCCCGTCGGTCCGGGCACCACCGCATAGAGCGCCAAGTCTACGGCCTCCTCCACCAGCACCGGCCGCCCATTTTCGTCGAATTCGCCGGTTGTCCAGTTTTGGTTGGAGAAAGGGGTCGCCGAAATCAACTCACCATCAGCAGCATCGAGCACGTAGAAGAACCCGTTTTTGGGTGCTTGCATCACCACACGGCGACCCGCGCCACCCTCCCCCAGCGGCAGATCGGCCAGCATGATCTGTTGTGTCGCAGTGTAATCCCAGCGGTCGCGGGGGGTGGTTTGGTAGTGCCAACGGTATTCCCCCGTATCCGCATCAACCGCAAGAATCGATGACAGAAAAAGATTGTCACCATCACCGCTGGGGTCGCGGACATCAGGATTCCAGGGCGAGCCGTTGCCCACACCGATCAGAATCTGGTCATTCACTGTGTCATAAACGATGGAGTCCCAGGCCGTGCCGCCTCCGCCATCGGTCACCCAGGCACCGTCATCCCCCCAGGTTTCGTTGGCGAGCTTCGCAAGAATCGCATCAGACGCGGCACCATCAGGCTTTTTCTCCGGGTTGGGCACAGTGTAGAAGCGCCACGCTAGCTCGCCTGATTCAACGTCGTAGGCCGTCACGTAACCGCGCACGCCCAGCTCCGCGCCACCGTTGCCAATAATGACTTTATCCTTGAATACCCGCGGCGCACCTGTGATCGTATATGGCTTGCTTTGATCGACGGTGACGGTGCTCCAGACCACAGCTCCCGTGGCAGCATCCAAGGCTTCAAGGCGGCCATCAAACACTCCGACAAACACTTTGCCGTTGTGCACCGCCACACCGCGATTCACGACGTCACAACAACCTTTGGCCGCGTCCTCACCGGATACCTGCGGGTCATAGACCCATAATTCCTCACCTGTCTTGGCATCCAACGCGTAGACCACTGACCAGGCGCTGGAAACATACATGACACCGTCGACAACCAGAGGCGTCGCCTCAGCCCCTCGCGGTTTGGCCGTCTCGTAAATCCATCCCACTCCCAATTCAGGCAATGTGTCTCGATTAATTTGACCCAAGGCCGAGTGCCGCTGCTCATCGTAAGTGCCGCCATAGGTCAGCCACATCTCAGGTTCATCTGCCGCAGCCTTGATCCTGTCGGTATCCACCTGCGCAACCAAGGCGGGCGAGACCTCTCCCTGAGCGGGCAGGACGTTTGCCTCATCTGACTGCCCTCCACAAGCGCTCAACAGCGCCGCCATCACCGTGATACTTAATACTTTTAATGAGCCAGACATGGCGCCCCCGCACGTTTCTGTTGGACAAATTGATGTTGCAGTGTAGCCAAAAAAGCGCGCGAAGGCGCCTTTTTGCTTCGTTGTGGTGGGGGGATGACCCAGACTCAGTGAGGGCAGAATGACCCAGGCTGAGGCCAGCATCGTGCATCCGTTAGCGGTGACAGCGCGAATGCCAGGTAGCAGGCGTTATTTGGACAGGAAGGACATACCCTCTTCCAGACCTCTCAACGTGAGTGGATACATCTGACCCTCCATGAGCTGGCGCGTAATGGCGATCGATTGGGTGTACTCCCACTCTTCCTCAGGTACTGGATTGATCCAGATGCATTTCTCGTATGTCTCTCTGAGTCGGCGCATCCACAACTCACCCGACTCTTCATTCCAGTGCTCGACCGAGCCACCGGGCTGCATGATTTCATAGGGCGACATCGAGGCATCACCTACAAACACCACTTTGTAATCGTGGGCGTATTTGTGCATCAGATCGAGTGTGGACGTGCGCTCATTGAAGCGCCGGATGTTGTTCTTCCAAACGCTCTCGTAGACGAAGTTGTGGAAGTAAAAATACTCAAGGTGCTTAAACTCCGTGCGCGCCGCCGAAAACAGCTCTTCACAGACCTTGACGTGGGGGTCCATGGATCCACCGACATCGAGGAACAACAAAACTTTCACCGCATTGTGGCGCTCGGGCACCATTTTGATGTCCAGCAATCCTGCGTTACGTGCCGTTGATTTGATCGTGTCGTCGAGGTCGAGCTCTTCGGTTGCCCCGGTGCGGGCAAATTTGCGCAGACGTCGCATGGCGATTTTGATATTCCGCGTGCCGAGCTCGACGCTGTCGTCCAGATTTTTGAAATCCCGACGATCCCACACCTTCGCTGCACGCTTGTTTTTACTCTCACCGCCGACGCGGATCCCCTCGGGATGGAACCCATCATTGCCGAAGGGCGACGTACCCTCGGTGCCAATCCATTTGTTGCCACCGGAGTGCCGCTTTTTCTGCTCTTCAAGACGTTCCTTGAACTGCTCAATGAGCTCCTCAAGCCCCCCCAAACTCTCGATTTTGGCCTTATCCTCCTCGGAGAGCTGCTTCATGAATTCCGAGCGCAGCCAGTCATCGGGAATCATCGCCTCGATCACATCGTCGAGCGCCTCAAGATCCTGAAAATGTAGGCCAAAAGCGCGATCAAAGCGATCGTAGTACTTCTCGTCTTTGACGAGAATCGCTCTGGATAGCGAGTAGAAATCGTCCATGTCGCCGAAGGCGAGTCGGCGCTCCATCGCCTCGAGCAGGTCGAGGAGCTCACGCGGCGTCACGGGCACGCCCGTTTCCTTCAGTACATGGAAGAAATTAACCAGCACTGGATCAGCGCGCCTCGCGACGATGCATGAACGCCAATCGCTCCAGCAGCTGCACGTCCTGCTCGTTCTTGAGCAGGGCACCGTAAAGCGGCGGAATGGCTTTGGTCTGGTCGCGGTTCTTGAGCACCTCGTCGGGAATATCGTCGGCCATCAGCAGCTTCAACCAATCAATCAGTTCAGAGGTGGAGGGTTTCTTCTTCAACCCCGGAATCTCTCGCAATTCGAAAAACACCTCCAGCGCTTCTTGCACCAGGCTCTTCTGAATCTTGGGGTAATGGACCGCAATGATCTCTCTCATCGTCTCCTTGTCAGGGAAGTTGATGAAATGGAAAAAACAGCGACGCAAGAAGGCGTCGGGAAGCTCCTTCTCATTGTTCGACGTGATGATGATGATGGGGCGGTGCTTGGCCTTGATCGTCTCACCGGTCTCGTAGACGAAGAATTCCATGCGATCTAGCTCGACCAACAGATCATTGGGGAACTCGATGTCCGCCTTATCCACCTCATCGATCAGCAGCACAACCTGCTCCTCAGAGGCGAACGCCTCCCAGAGCTTGCCTTGCTTGATGTACTGGCTGATATCTTCAACCTTGCCATCACCGAGCTGTGAATCTCTCAAACGCGACACCGCGTCATACTCATACAACCCCTGCTGAGCCTTCGTGGTGGACTTGATGTGCCACTGAATGAGCTCTTTGCCGAGCCCTGCGGCGACCTCCTCTGCAAGCATGGTCTTGCCTGTGCCGGGCTCCCCTTTGATCAGCAGGGGCCGCTGGAGCGCCACCGAGGCATCTACTGCCATCCTTAAATCATCGGTCGCGACGTAGCGCTCTGTTCCTTCAAACTTCATATCAAAGGTCTCTCATGTTGGAAATTCGGGCAGGCGGCGCAGACTAACCGAAGTCCGCTCGACAAACCACTCACTCATCCGGCGACGTTGCACGCTTGCCATACCGCCAGCCGCCCAGCAGCCCCCCCGTCAACATTCCGGCAAGCAGCATCGCACCCGGCATCATTGCCGCCTCCAGCCCGTCGCCAAATAAACTATTGAAGATCACCACAACCAAGGCAGGTGCCATGGTCGCGACCTCGGGCCCGGGGAACGCCGGCATCAGCAGTAACCCAGCGAGCAAACCCAGTAGCGCGCCAGTAGCCCGCGTCATAGATTCCCCGAACCATAACCGGCGCAGAAGAAGGAGGCCGAGTACCGCGGCACTCCAATAGACGAGCATGCCCACCAAGTAAGACTGAGTCGTTAACAAGACGTCCCTCCCGTGGATTCTCTGTCATGGCCCGCCGTGGGTGGTAGCTGCATAAAGTAACCTCGCATGGCGATTTCATTCATCACAAGATTGGCAGGTTGCGCCGCCAGCGGTCGCTCTGGCGTCAATGTCAGCGTCATCACATGCTCCGCCGGGTGGAAAACGTCCGCCAGTCCATCGGGCCACTCATTAAACGCAAGCCCCGCCGGCACGAATAGAAAGGTTTCCGGCCTGCGAGTGGTTTTGTAGACATCAACGTCGAGGGTATCCAGCTCGCTCATACCGGCATCTCGTTACGCAACCACTGCTTGAGCGGCTCGACAACCAAAGCGTTCCGCCAGCCGGACCACGCCTCGGGGGTCACCGACATCGGTTGTTCATGCTGGCGAATCAATTGCTCAAGATCGGCCTTGGGCATCAGTATCTCGGGCGGTACGTCGAGTGATGCAGCGATGTCACTCAGATGATCTGACACACGGGCCAACAACCCTCGCTCGGGCTTGGAAAGCGGAGGCAAAATCGCCTGAGTGACGGGCGGCTGGCTCTCATCAGATGCACACTGAATGCAGGACAGCAGTTCATCTCCAGCTCGCCTGATCAAGCCTTTCGGCATGTCATCCACGTCAGACAGCGCATGGATTGATTCGGGCATGGCGCGGACAACCGCCATGATGAGTTTGTCACTGAGAATCCAACTTCGGGGTTTGTCACGCCCCCGCGCCTCTTTTTCGCGCCACGCAACCAAAGCAGCCAGTGCTCGCTGCTCAGCCGCGGGCAAACGATAAGCGCTTTTGAATTTTGAGAGCGGCGGCTTACCACCGGGGCGCATACGCGCGCCGTCCTCCAGAATCCAATCGAGACGATGTAACGCGGTGGCGCGCTCGAGAAGTTGAGCCCCAATGGGATGCAGGTAGGTCACATCGAGCGCCGCATATTCGGCTTGGGCGGCGGTGAGCGGTCGTTGTAACCAATCCGACTGGGTCTCATCCTTGGGCAGATCAACATCAAAAAATTGAGCGACCAAGGCACGATAGCTCTGGCCGGCACCCAGCCCCAGAAGACCGGCAGCGCGTTGCGTATCAAACAGCGGCGCAGGGAGCACCCCTAACCAATGGGAGAAGACCTCGAGGTCTTCACTGGCGCTGTGAATCACCTTTAGCTGATTCTGCGCAGTCAAAAAGGACTGCAACGCAGTCAGGTCTTGAAGCTTCAGAGGATCGATCAAGTACGCCTCTGCTCCCCAGCACAACTGGACAAGGGCAACCTGAGGAAAAAACGTATCGCGACGGCGAAATTCGGTGTCAACCGCAACGTGTTGTCGGGGTGCGTGCGCCGCCAGTAACTGACTTAATTCAGCGCTATCTTCGACAAGCGTCCAGTTCACTCGCGCATCACCGTGCGCCCACTCAATGCGTGGGCCAAAGTGTTGGCATCGGTGTACTCCAACTCTCCGCCCAGCGGCACCCCGTGGGCGATTCTGGACACCGTAATCTCGGCGCTGCGCGCGCGCTCGCTGATGTAGTAGGCGGTGGCCTCACCCTCAACGGTAGGATTGGTGGCGAGAATCACCTCTTTGATTTCTCCCGCGTCAAACCGCTCACAGAGTGCGTCGAGGCCAAGCTGCTCCGGGCCAATGCCATCGATAGGCGAGAGATGCCCCATCAGCACATAGTAGTGGCCTCTAAAACTGGCGCTCTGCTCGATAGCCATCACATCCACAGGCGCCTCCACTACGCAGAGGGTGGCTGGATCACGTTTTACATCCGAGCAGATCTCGCACACATCAAGCTCTGTAAAATTACGGCAGCGGCTACAATTTTTGACTTTGGCAAGGGCGTCACTAATAGTATCGGCAATCTCTTGCGCTCCCTCCCGGTCCCGCTCAAGAAGATGGAGCGTCATTCGTTGCGCCGATTTCGGCCCCACGCCCGGCAGGTGACGCAACCCGTCAATCAACGCTTCTATCGATGGACTTAATTTCATCTGCTGTTTGCTCTATCGGTTGCTCGCCGTCGCACCATTGGGCGCTGCGTAGGCCGCTCGTCAATCCGCATCGTGTTGAAGCGGCACCGCCTCAACATCGGCCAGATTCGGGCGAATGCTACCCGGGATAATGTGCCCGTCAAAGGCCGCTATGAATCCGTTCAGCGCCTGATCACTGGAGATGGCCTGCTCTGCCTCTGCTAGACGAGCTGCGACAAGGGCTGCCCGGTACTCAGCGGGCGTCCTGCCGTCGTGGTCTGAAATGGTGATCGTCGCTGTCACAGACTGACCCAATTGCTGACCAAGCGCCTGACTCAACTGAGCCGGGTGTCGCTCATTCAATAACGTCGCGTCTTTCTCCGCGATACAAAACTGCAGCGCGCCACCTCTGCAGTCGATCAGCGCGAGGTTCAAGGCAATGTTGTGCAGGATCCCTGTGAAATGGAACATCTCGAATCCCTCGGGCCAGCGCTCTGGAGTCAACGCGTCTGCGTCCACCATCCCTGGCTCATCAGCCTCAGATGCCTCTGGCTCCGCGGCTCGCGCAGCTATGGCGTCCTCAAGGGGGTTGGGCGCAAGCTCGCTCGGCTGTGGCGCTCCCGAATCCACCGGCGTCGCCGGTGGCTCAGGCTTTTTTACCGGGGGATCTCCAGACTCTGTAGGCAGATGAATGATGGCGGCGGGCCGAAAGGCAATCATGCGGAGCAAGATCATCTCCAAGCCCGCCCGCGCAGAAGAAGCAAGGTGAACCTCACGCCGGCCCGAGACGGCCATCTGCCAAAAGAGCTGCGTGTCATCAAGCGTCGCCCGTGCAGCGAGCTCAACAATTCGAGCTTGATCGGGCCAGCTTGTATCCATCGCATCGGGGACCGTCTGCGCAATCGTCATATGGTGAAGCGCATTACTCAACTCATCAAGTGTCGACACGTAGTCCGGTGCGTGCTCCGCGATGTGCGCTACCAGCGACAGCACTTCCACGGCATTGTCATCGAGGAGCGCAGCGATCAGATCGAGGACTTTGCCCCGGTCCACCGTTCCCAGCATCTCCGCCACCTGCGCACCCGTGAGCTTGCCCTCACCGTAGGCAATGGCCTGATCAGCCAGGCTCAGGGCATCGCGCATGGATCCCTCGGCCGCCCGCGCGATGAGCGCTAAGGCTTCTGGGTCGGAGGGCACTGACTCAGCAGTGAGCACCTGTTCCAGATGAGCAACGATCTGCTCAGGCTGCATATTTTTCAGATTGAATTGCAGGCAGCGTGAGAGCACCGTCGCGGGCAGCTTACGCGGATCGGTTGTCGCCAGTAGAAACAGCGCGTGAGGCGGCGGTTCTTCAAGGGTTTTGAGCAGTGCGTTAAAGCTGTGATTAGACAGCATATGCACTTCATCAATAAGATAAATTTTATAGCGCGATCGCGTGGGCGTGTACTGGACGTTTTCGAGGAGCTCTCGCGTATCCTCAACTTTAGTCTTTGACGCCGCATCGACCTCGATCAGGTCTACCGATCGTCCCTCGGCGATTTCAGCGCAGGCACCGCATTCACCGCACGGAGTGGCGGTGATGCCGGTATCACAATTCAGGCACTTGGCGAGGATACGCGCAACGGTAGTTTTTCCGACGCCTCGCGTCCCCGTGAACAGGTAAGCGTGATGTAAACGACCAGATTCCAGTGCATTGACCAGCGCCTGCAGCACGTGTTGCTGCCCAACCATTTCGCTAAAACTACCCGGCCTCCACTTGCGGGCCAGAACCTGATGAGACATGCCAGAACACCCATGATTAAGGGAGGCGACTCGGACAGCCGCACCCCGGCACCCGAATCAGTAACTACCGTTGCTCCCTTCCGGGCCTGGCGGGGTTCATCACTTATCGCTGCGAAGGGACCATCCGAGTCACCACAATGCCCGCACCGCGGCGGGATCGCTAGTGTCGCGAAAAGCTGAATGACGCGCAAGCTGACCAGTGACAGGCCCCTTAAGGTCAGAATGTTAATCCTATTTACATTAAATGTAAGTATTATTAACATTGCGGCCTGATCCGCCCACTTCTCGCCCGCAAGAAGGACCCCGTGAACCCGAATCTGAAAAAATCAGTCTGGCCAGTGCTCTTGGCTGTCGCGCTGACGGCTACCGGCACCGCCCTCATTCGGGCCAATAAGGTCGAGACCACCTCAGTTGAGAGGACGCCAATGCCGGTCGCAGCGACCGTCTACCGTGAGCAATCGACTTACACCCGCCAGGCAAGCTACTTGGGCATAGTGCGGGCGGGTTCGGATAGCGTGGTTGGCTTTGAGGTCGCGGGCGTATTGACCAAAATGGAGGCAGCCGAGGGAATGAGGGTTGCACCCGGCGACACGCTGGCGCAACTTGGCACAGACCGGCGGCAGGCGCGCCTGGATGCCGCGAGCGCGACCTTCAACCGCGTGGCAGCTGAACGCGCTCAGGCCGAAGCCCGGGCCGAGCGTATCGCCCGGTTGGTAGAAGATGGCTCTGCCTCGGCGCAAGATTATGACGATGCCCGCTACGCGGCACAGGCACTGCTGGCCGCCGAGCGCACTGCCGCCGCGCAACGGCAGTCCGCACAGCTGGAGCTGGACAAGAGCACGCTTCGTGCGCCCTATGGGGCAGTCGTAGCGGAGCGTCTGGTGCAAACGGGTGCGGTCGTGGCGCCGGGCACGCCGGTACTGAGGCTGGTCACCGCTGTCGGCCGGGAAGCCCACATCGGCGTGCCCGCCAAAGTCGCGCGCAAGTTGGCAGTCGGTGACGCCTATCCATTGCTGCTACAGGGACAGGAGGTGATTGCCCCCCTCCGCTCAATCCGGGATGACCTTGACCCCGCCACGCTGACCGTCGGCGCGGTTCTCGATATCCCTGAGGGCACCTCCGTTGCGGTAGGAGAGTCGGTCGTGCTCAAAGTGTCCGAAACCGTCGCCTCCTCGGGAGGCTGGCTACCCGTGACTGCGCTGTTGGAGGCGTCGCGCGGTCTGTGGGATGTGCTGACCATTTCTGTGGATGAGGAAGGCAAGCAGCGAGCCCGCCGCGAGAGTGTGGAGATTCTCTACACCCGGGGTAACGAGGTTTTTGTGAGAGGCACACTGCCAAGTGATGTCGCGGTCGTGGCCTCAGGGCTACAACGCATCAGCCCGGGGGACCTAGTCGAACCCATATTCAGCGCCGCGGCGACGAGACCCGGAACGTGATCGCCAAACTTCTCCACGCCAACACCCGGTATCTGGCCCTCGTCATATTGGCCATTGTGGTCGTGGGTTACACCAGCTTGAACGGGATGGCTCGGAAAGAAGACCCCGCCATTACCCCCTGGTTCGCAAAGATACAGATCTTCTTCCCCGGGGCGAGCCCCGCGCGGGTCGAGGCCCTGGTCACCAAACCGATGGTAGACGCTCTGAGAGAGGAGCCTGATGTCGTCGAGGTCGACGGCACCTCAGCCTCTGGCGTGTCGCTTATTTTTGTTGAGGTCGATTATAAGGCAGCTCCGAATCGACTGAAGCAAATCATGGCGGAACTTAGGGATGTTGTGGATCGCGTGGCGATGACCCTGCCGCCCGGCACCTCCCCACCTGATTTCGATGACGAGATCTGGACAGAATTCGTCAAGATCGTCGCCATCACCGGCGCTGAGGGGCGTGCACTGCCGCCGGCACAACTGCGCCGTCAGGCTCTGCTTTTCGCGGATGCCGCTCGTGGCGTCCCCATGACGCGCCGCGTCAAGCTCTATGGTTTACCTGAGGAGGAGGTGCGGGTGGAGCTGGATGAAGCCCAGCTTTCCATGCTGGGCATTGCCGTTGAGGAGGTTTCCGCTGCACTCGCCGCCGCAGACGCGAGAGCGCCCGCCGGGCAACTCACCGGGGGGGGCGCCGCCTTGACCGTTGAACTGACGGGCGAATTCACTGACCTCGAGTCGGTGAGAAATGTCATCGTGCGGGGTCTTCCTGACGGGCGGGCCATACGAATTTCAGACATTGCAGTCGTCCGCAAAACTGAAATGACGCCGCTTCAGAGTGTCGCGCTGTCCAACGGCCAGCGCTCGATCTTGATCGCTGCAGAAATGCAACCGGGCTACCAGGTGGACCGCTACGGCGCCAAATTCGATGCGTTTTTAAAGCGCTATCGTGCAGCCTCC
>JBJKZJ010000018.1:0-36248 GCA_045560455.1 Luminiphilus sp.
AGAGAGCCTTACCCCTTGTGCGCCCAAATGGCTGCGATAGCTGTCCGGCAGCGTCTGAATAAAGTCGTGGGCGTGTGCCATCCGCGCCGCTGATTCCACTGACGCCTGGGATGGGTCCGTTGCGCCATAGGCGATGTTGTAAAAAATATCGCCCGAGAATAGTGCCGGCTGTTGCGGCACCAGCGCGATTTTTTCTCGCCAGCTCTCGAGCGACAGATGCCTGAGGTCGGAGTCGCCAAATTTAATGGCGCCGGCGGTGGGATCATAAAACCGGAGGATCAGCTCGAAGACGGTTGATTTACCCGCACCCGAGGGTCCGACCAAAGCCACTGATTCACCGTGTTCAATGTCCAAACTGAAATCTTGGAGCGCCGGGTGGGAGGGTCTGCTCGGATACGCAAAGTGCGCCTTATCGAAACTGAGCACTTTCTGGCTTGCCGCGCTGAGCGTGCCGGTATCGGCAATCTCGCTGGTCTCTGCCAGCAGCTCCATCAGCCGTTCGGCGGCCCCGGCAGCGCGCTGCAGATCACCCCAAACCTCGGACAGTGTGGCAAAGGCTGTACCCACCATCACCGCATAGAAAACAAATGCACCGAGCTCGCCGCCGGTCATTCGGCCCTCGATCACGTCTAGCCCGCCTGACCACATCATCCCCACCATGCCGCCCATGAGGAGCAGAATGGCGAATCCGGTCAGCAGGGCCCGCTGCTGGACCCTTGCGCGGGCCACTGCGAAGGCTTGCTCCACGTCATGGCCAAAGGCGGCTTTTTCGGCAGCTTCCCTATTGAAGCTTTGCACCACCTTGATGGACTGAAAGATCTCGCCGGCATGACTGCCGACCTCAGCAATCGTTTGCTGGCTTCGGTTGGAGAGCTTCCTTACCCTCCTGCCGAAAATCAGTATGGGGATCAGCGTCACGGGGACAGCAACCAGAATCACCAGGCTGAGCTTGAGGTTGGTGATCACCATGAGCGTCAGCGCACCCGTGAGCGTGAGTGCGTTGCGCACCGCCAGACTGACTGACGAGCCGATCAGCGTCTGTAGCAAGGTGGTGTCGGTCGTCAGGCGAGACATGATCTCGCCAGAGTGGTTGCTCTCGAAATAGCTGGGCTGCATGTGCACCAAGTTATTGAATACCGCGCTACGCAGGTCGGCGCTGACGCGCTCCCCCAGCCAGGAGACGAGGTAAAAGCGAATCATCGCGCCAACAGCCATCGCCAGTCCGATGATCAACATAAAGATCACGGCTTGGTAGAGGCCAGAGGGGTCCGACCCGGCAAAACCCTCATCGATCAGCATTTTCACGCCGTAGCCCAGTGTTAGCTGCGCGCCCGCGGTAAACACCAGGGCCACACTGGCACCAATCAGGCGTCCTTTATGGGGCCACAGAAAGCCAAGCAACTGCCTCAGCGGCGCCAGGGATTTGGCACGTGGCGGTGTGTCGTCGGGAGTCACCAGGCCTTCGGCGGACGGCGCTCCGCGGGCGGATTCAGTCACAGTTGAGCTCATTAGTGTGGGGCAACGGGGGGCTCCTTAAAGCCACAGTCTACGCGGGACGACACAAAAAAGATCCCACCCCTTTATTGCCGCGTTGAAGGCCATCTCACCCTTGTCGCCTCTGGCTAGCGTGGCGATCCGGAAGTGGCGATACACTGATTCCATTGGGCAGGAGCCCAAGACCATGACTCCCGACAGGTGACAGTCAGCATGTCGTATACCCGAACAGTGCTGTTTCATTTTGTAGCACTTCATACTCAGACTTCGCGAACTGACTCGCAGAGGTGTAGTGGTAGCCGCGCCCTGCTATCGGCGGGACTCATTTTCCTGAGCGCCTTGCTCGCGGCGTCGGCATCAGCGGACTCAGCGCCCACGCCACCTGTATCGGCAGATTCAGACAGTCGCGTTTCCAATCCTAGCGAGCCGCGTCATTGGCACTACGGGAAGAAAGGTCTGACCTTTGATCCGGACGGGCCGACCGCCCTCTGGATCGGTGTTCGCCTGCAAACGCGATTTGATGATTACCCCGGCCAAAACCCCAGCGCGGATGACCTGCGTCTGGAGAGAGAGTCTGAGTTCGACCTCAACCGAGGTCGTTTAAAAGGAGGTGGGACCCTTGCTGCAGACTGGTTCGATGTGTATTTCGAGTATGACCAGCCGAGTAACGCCCTGCTGGACCTGAGGACAACTTTTAAGCTGAGCGATGCGCTAACGCTCCGAATCGGGCAATGGAAGTCCGACTACAACCGCGAGCGTGTCGACTCATCCGGTAAGCAGCAACTGGTTGAACGATCGATCTCCAACTACTGGTTCACTGTGGATCGCCAGCCTGGCGTGGCGCTAAGCGGACGATTGGGCCGATCAACCCGACTCGACAGTAACTGGTGGCTGGAATATCTCTCCGGTCAGGGTCGCGGAGGCGGATGGAGGTCGGACGGTGGGCTATGGCTGCTTCGCTACCAGTGGAATCCTCAAGGAGAGCCTCTGCCGTTTAGCCAGAGTGATCTGGTTCGCCGGGAGAGACCGCTGACCTCTGTTGCGCTGGCGCTGGTAGATGGAGAAACGCCTTACAGTCGTTTCTCCAGTGCGGGTGGGGGAGCGTTACCCGGCGTGGCCGAGGGTCCTCACGATCTCACTCAGGTGCTTTTTGAAACGGCGGCGCATTGGCGGGGTGTCAGCTGGCAGCAGAAGTATCACAGTAAGCGTATCCGGGACCAGCGATCCGGTCTGACACGCCGGTTAGACGGCGGGTACATCCAGATCGGGAGTTTTCTCAACGAGTGGTGGCGGGGTTGGCCCGCAGCACTCGAGCTCGCGGGTCGCGTGTCGGTTGTTGATCCGGATCACAGTATGACCGGCAATACGGAGAAGGAGCGCAGCATAGGTCTCAATTGGTTTTTTAGCGGTCATCGAAACAAGGTGAGTGTCGATGTGTCTTGGCTGGATTTTCGAGGCTCCAGAGAAGACGCGTCGCGCAAGCGCATTCGACTGCAGTGGGAGCTGTCTCTATAGGCTTATCACAGCTCAGGTGGCTCGGGGTTTCGGCTCCAGCAGTCGACCAAAAAAAACGCCCAATTCGAAGAGCAGCCACATCGGAATCGCAAGTAACGATTGGGAAATAACATCCGGTGGCGTCAAAAGCATGCCGAACACAAAGCAGCCCACGATGATGTAGGGCCGTTTTTTGGCTAAGGCATCCGGGCTGGTGACCCCGGTCCAGATCAGGATGACAGCCGCAATAGGCATCTCGAAGGCGATCCCAAAAGCCAGAAACAATTTCAGTACGAAATCGAGATAGCTGTTGATATCGGTCATGACCTGCACGCTGTCGGGTCCGACGCTGGTGAAGAAAGCAAATATGAGCGGAAAGACCACAAAGTAGGCAAACGCAGCGCCAGCATAAAATAACAGCACGCTGGAGGCCAGAAGTGGCAAGGCAATACGCTTCTCTTTTTGATAGAGACCGGGGGCAACGAACCCCCAAACCTGATAAAGGATCACCGGAATCGCCATGAAGATGGCGAGCACGAGGCTCAGCTTGAAGGGCGTCAAAAACGGTGAGGCAACCCCGGTAGCGATCATCGTTGAGCCCTCAGGCATTAACTCTCTCAGCGGTGCAGACACAAATCCGTAGATCTCGTTTGCAAAGGGAAACAAAATAATGAAGCCCACCAAAACGGCGAGCACGGCTCTCAACAGCCGGTCCCTTAGTTCGGTCAGGTGTGCCACCAATGACATGGGTGGATCGTCGTGTTCGCTACTCTGGGTCATGCCGGTTTGGATTGCTTGTCGCCGGATGCTCCGCTGTCTGCCTTCGGCGTGCCCACGTTACTCTCATCGATCGGCGATTCCGGCGGAGTTTCTCCCGACTCCTCAGACCCGGTGGGCGAGGGGCGAGTAGGAATTTCGTCGCTGCCCAGTGACTGAAGCTCCCTGTCAAAGGACTCGGCAGAGTCACGAACCTGTCGCTCCAATTCCTGAGATTCTGCTTTCAGCTTCTGCATGATCTCGTCGTTATGCAGCTCGCGACGAACCTCTGTTCGGATTTGATCAAAGCTACGCCGAAAACGATTGACCCAGGCCATAACCGTCCGCACTGCCCCCGGCAACTGCTCAGGGCCGACGACCAGTAATCCCACCACCCCGATCAGCAGGAGTTCGGCGAAGCCGATATCAAACACAAGAGAGGGTCCGGTTCAGGTGGCAGGCTTGTCAGGGTCACTCTCGTCCCGGGTGGCCTTGTTGGCCGCCGGCGATTCATCCTCGGCCTTATCTTTACTCATGCTGTCCCGAAAGCCTTTGATAGCGCTGCCCAGGTCCGGCCCGATATTGCGAAGTCGAGATGTGCCAAACAGCATCACGATAATTGCGAGAATAATCAGGAGCTGCCAAATGCTGATTCCACCCAAGCCCATATTTGCTCTCCTTGTCCTTACGTAGCGTCCGGGCCGGCATTATGGCCTTTTCGGCCCGCTTTTTCTGCCAATCCGGACAGCCCCATTCGCTCATCAAGTACCTGAAGTACCGCTGTATGATCAAGATCGAGGTGGCGTAACATCACCATGAGGTGAAACCAGAGGTCAGCGACCTCATGGGTCAACGCTTCAGTGTTGCCCGTCTCGACACTGTCCTTTGCCGCCAAAATCACTTCGGTGGTCTCTTCACCGACCTTTTCCAGAATCTTGTTGAGTCCCGCTGCGTTGAGTGAGGCGACGTAGGAGTCCTCCGCCGAGGCCTGCTTTCGCGCGGCGAGTACCTCGTCGAGTGCGGTCAATATATCGTCCATTCAGCTGTCCTCGATCAGCTGCCAACTGCCGTCATCGCAGCCGTAGAAAAAGCAGCTGCGCCGTCCGGTATGGCATGCGCCGGCACCGTGCTGACGAACCCTTAGCAGTAGCGTGTCGCCGTCGCAGTCGAGCCGGATGTCCACAATATCCTGAGTGTTCCCGGAGGTCTCGCCTTTTCGCCAAAGTGTTTGCCGCGATCGGGACCAATAGGTGGCCTGACCGGAGGCAAGAGATTGCGCCAGCGCCTCGGCATTCATCCAGGCCAGCATCAATACCTCACCCGATACTGCGTCCTGGGCGATGGCGGGAATGAGGCCTTGATCGTTCCAGTGCGGTGACAGGCTGGTGGGAATGCTTGCGGCTGACTCTGTCATGGCGTCAGTATGCCAGACGCGCCAGCTCGCTGTTACCGATCGCGCGCAAACAGCGCAGCGATAAAGAAGCTGAGGCTGATGATAAGCCAACTGTTGCCGGGTGCATTCGCTATGCCCAGGCCCAGCGTTAGGGCACCCGCGGCAATCAGCGGTAGCAACCAATTCGACCGCGGCCGGCTGTTTGAATTTGAGCGGGGGGTCTGACGGAGACGATTCAGGATCAGATCCGGCAGTATTGGTAGTGTCTCAATGAGCGCGGGTGCATCCTGTTGCAAGCGTTTTGTAATGGTTTGCAGTGAGTAGCGGTCCGCCAGCCACTCCTCAAGGAAGGGCTGTGCGGTATCCCACAGGTTCAGTTGCGGATAAAGCTGGCGGCCCAGCCCTTCAATGTTGAGCAGAGTCTTCTGTAGTAGAACCAGCTGAGGCTGCACTTGCATATCGAACTGGCCTGCGGTACGGAATAACGTCACGAGCATGTGGCCGAAAGAGATGTCCGCCAGTGGCCGCTCAAACACAGGTTCGCAGAGCGTGCGCAGCGCGGTTTCAAATTCTGCGACCGGGGTGTCGGCGGGTATCCATCCGCACTCAATGTGTAGCTTGGCACACAGCCGGTAGTCCTGCTGAAAAATAGCGAGCAGGTTGCGCGCCAGATAATAGAGATCCTGCTCATCGAGCTGGCCAACAATGGCGCAGTCCACCGCCATGTAACGCGGGTCATCCGGGTTCGTACAGTCGACGAAAATGTTGCCGGGGTGCATGTCGGCGTGAAAAAAGCTGTCCCTGAAGACCTGAGTGAAGAAAATTTCAACGCCCCGCTCGGCCAGTAATTTGATATCGACCTGTTTTTTTCTCAGTGTGTCGATGTCGCTGACCCGTACCCCGTAGATCCGCTCACTCACCATCACCTGCTCGCAGCTCAGTGGCCAGTGCACCTCCGGAACATACACAAGGTTGCCCGCATTGAAATGGCGCCGCAGCTGCGAAGCGTTCGCGGCTTCCCGCTGGAGGTCAAGTTCTCCGTGGATGATGCGGTCGTACTCTGCGACGACTTCGACAGGGCGTAACCGACGGCCATTGCGGGACCATCTCGATAGCAACTGCGCAGCGTGCTTCAGTAGCTCGAGGTCCTGTCTAATGGTTTGCTCGATGCCCGGGCGCAAAACTTTGACCACGACATCACTGCCATCAAGCAGCTGCGCGGCGTGAACTTGCGCCACCGAAGCCGCGGCAAGGGGGTTGGCATCGAATTCAGCAAAACACTCGTTAAGCGGCTTGCCGAGGGCCGCCTCGATTCGCTGGATTGCCTGCTTTGCCGGAAAGGGGGCAACCTGATCCTGCAGCAGCGCGAGTTCATCTGCGATGTCATGCGGTAGAAGGTCCCGGCGTGTGGAGAGCAACTGGCCAAATTTGACGAAGACCGGCCCCAAATCTTCCAGGGCTCGGCGAAGCCGCTCCCCACGAGGCGTCGTCGCGGGTACAGGTAGCACTGGAAATACCCGCAGGAGCAGTGAGAATAGTCGGGGCCGTTGGTTGGAAGGTAGCAGCTGATCCAGTCGGTAGCGCGCGACCGTGCGATACAGCGTCACAATGCGACTCATTGCCGCGTCCTGTTTGAAGCGGCCCGAGCCAGCAGCTTTGCCACCTGACTTTGCGCCCGTTCCACTCGCAGGGAGAGCGACTGAACCGAATCATAAAAATGCTCAAGTTCTGCCTTGGGCGGTGTGAGCTTTCCCTCCTCTAGCAGATACTCGGAGAGTTGCCTTTTGAGGCTTACTCTCGCGCTCTCGCTCCAGCGGAACATCGCGCGCAACGCCTGAGCAAGCTGATGACCCATGACATCGCCGAGGGTATCAACCAGCGGCGCTTCCCAGTCGACGTCCATTTTTGAAACGATTTGTTGCAACGTAATCAACTTGGTGCTGCTGCCTTCCAGTTCAATACCGCTGTTGATCAGCGTGGCTGCAGGATCATCCGAAGCCACCAGTGAAGCAAAATCCTCTACGGTACCGCGCACGAATGCATCGGGGCGTCGCTCACAGTGCGCCAGTAAGGTGATCTCGGTGCCGCTGATAATGTCAATGAACAGCGTCAAATCCAGCGAGGTGATGTCGATTCCCAATAGTGTGCCGCTGAGCCCTTCCAGCTCCTGATGAGAGGTCGGCGTGAGCGCGATGGTTTGATTCAGTGCACGCTCAGCGCCCGCCAGTGCTGCGCTCAGCAACGCCGGGTCGTGTTGAGTCACGCTTTAAGGCCCCGATGAACCGCGACGATGCCACCGGTCATGTTGTGGTACTGGCACTCGGCAAACCCGGCGTCTCTCATCATGTCCAGAAGCGTCTCTTGATCGGGGTGCTTGCGAATCGATTCGGCAAGATAGCGATAGCTATCCGCATCCTGCGCGATCAGGCGGCCCATTGCGGGTAATATCTGGAATGAATATTGATCGTAGACCTTGCCTAGCAACGGCGATGTGGGTTTCGAAAACTCCAGTACCAGTAAGCGACCGCCTGGCCTCAGCGCGCGCAACATTGACCGCAAGGCCATGTCTTTATCGGTGACATTTCGCAGGCCGAAGGCGATCGTAATGCAGTCGATACTGTTTTCTTCGAAGGGCAACGCCTGTGCATCCGCTTGCACGACTTCAATATTGCCCGTTGCGCCCTTGTCGATCAGTCGGTCTCGCCCGACCTCCAGCATGGCAGCATTGATGTCGGCGAGGATTACCTTTCCCTCCGGCCCGACAAGGCGAGAGAATCGGGCGGCCAGATCCCCGGTGCCGCCAGCGATATCAAGCACCGTCTGACCCGGCCGCGCCGCGCTGAGCTCTATCGTGAAGCGTTTCCAGAGGCGATGGATGCCACCCGACATCAGGTCGTTCATAAGATCATAGCGGCTCGCTACCGAGTCAAAAACCCCTCGTACCATGCCGGCCTTGGCATCCCGCGCTACCCGGGTAAAGCCGAAATCGGTGGAGTTCTCTTCGCGGTCTGTGGTCGGTGTCGCGTCATCGCTCATTGGCCACGGTTCCTTGTCATGCCGACGGTTGTTCTGCGGGTCGGCAAGTGTACCTGAGCCGGGCCATTGTGTTCAGCGGTGAGAAAAGCCCGCTGAGCAGTCAGGTGAGCGTCACCGGGAGCAGATGGCGAGCGGTTTTGCTCCATTTCTGATCAGGGCTCAAAATAGAGCACCTGAATCTCCGGGTCACGTGACTTTCCTTCCGCTGAGAGCTGTTGCAAATACCTTTGCCAGTATTGGTCCTGATGTTCGGCGAGATCACGCAAATACCGCCAGCTATATAAGCCGGAGTCGTGCCCGTCATCAAAAGTGATTTGCACTGCATAGTGCCCGATTGGATTGATGGCAGAGATACCGACGGAAGACTTCCCGGTCTGCAGTGTTTCCTGCCCCGGTCCGTGGCCGCGGACCTCGGCAGAGGGCGAGAAGACACGCAGGAATTCCGCGCTGAGCTCGAAATCGGCTCCATCACCGAAGCTCAGCTCAAGTCGACGTCGTGAGCGCGAGTAGTGGAGCCGTGAGGCGGTGTCGGAATCAGAGGGTGTCATGGTGCCTCGCGATGCAGCAGCAGGGTGTCCATATCGGCCTGGGCAGCCAGCGATCGGGCTCGCGCCATGTCGGAGCGGCGATCAAACGGACCGACCACGACCCGATACCACTCCCCGCTGTCACCGGACTCTATGGTTGCTTCCAGCCCTAGCAGCGCGAGTTCCCCGCGGCGGCGGTCCGCATCGTCTTGCTGCCGAAATGAGCCAACCTGCAGAATATATTGAGTCTGATCCGGCTCAGTATTTTCAAGACTGGCTGGTTCGATTCCGGAATTGAGGTCGAGCTCCTGGTTGGGTAAGACGGTATAGAAATCGAAGCGCGGACCGGTCTCGATCTCAAATTGTGGCGATTCAGGATTTTGCAGTGCCACGGGCGCTTCATTGCCTGACTTCATGATCCCGATGCCAACGACGAGGCTTGCCATGCAGCCTGCGACAAAGCCCTGAATATGAGAACGGTTCAGCGTCGGCGTCGTGTCCTCGCGTTGAGGGCCGGCTTCACGGCGAGTGGCCGGGGGCCGTCGGGGAGGCGTTTTGCCAGCCTTTTTCATCACATGCTTTCCGGTGCTGCGACACCCAGTAAACTCAAGCCATTGGCGATGACCTGGCGGGTCGCGGCTACCAAGGCAAGACGGGCGCTCGCAGTTTCAGGTGCGGCTTCTAAAATCTTGTGAGCGTTATAGAAGCTGTGAAGATCTGCCGCAAGTTCGCGCAAGTAGTTCGCAACATCGTGAGGCTCGAGGCGTGCTGCCGCGGTGGCAACAACCTCCGGGAACCGACCTAAACTGATCGCCAGTGCCATCGTCTCGGGCTCGCTTAGCATCGAGAGGTGGTTGAGGCCTGCTTCAGGTGTCAGCCCCTCCGCGGTTGCAGCGGCTTTGCGCACCACACTCGCACATCGAGCGTGGGCGTATTGAATATAGTACACGGGGTTTTCGTTGCTACGCGCCAACGCCAGATCAACGTCAAAGGTGAGCTGTGATGTGGGCGCGCGTGCCACTAAAAAGTACCGGGTCGCATCACATCCGACCCAGTCAATCAGGTCACGCAGCGTGACATAACTGCCAGCACGCTTAGAGAGTTTGACCTCTGCGCCATCGCGCATGACCGTCACCATCTGGTGCAGCACGTATTCTGGCCAGCCTTCCGGTATGCCCGCATCGAGCCCCTGTAGCCCTGCTCTGACCCGAGTGATGGTGCTGTGGTGATCCGCGCCTTGCTCGTTGATCACCCGCTCAAAGCCTCGCTCCCACTTGTTGTGGTGGTAGGCGACATCCGGCACGAAGTAGGTATAGCCTCCCTCGCGCTTGCGCATCACGCGGTCTTTATCGTCGCCAAAGTCAGTGGTGCGAAGCCAGAGTGCGTCCTCCTCATCGTAGGTATGGCCGGCCGCGCGGAGTGCAGCCACGGTGTTTTCAACCGCCCCGCTGTCGTACAAGGACGACTCGAGGAAATACTCATCAAAAACTACCTGAAAGGCGCGGAGATCCTGATCTTGCTCCCGTCGCAGACAGGCCACTGCAAAATCCCGGATTGCGTCGAGATCCTCAATATCGCCCGTACCGGCGATGACCCTGTCCGCGGCCTCAACTGTCTCCCCGGCCGCGAAGGCCCTTGCAACGTCTTCAATGTAGGATCCCTGATACCCATCTTTTGGCCAGTCGGGATCATCGGGGTTCTTGCCCCGTGCCCGAGCCTGAACAGACAGTGCCAGATTGTTGATCTGCTGCCCGGCGTCGTTGTAATAAAACTCCCTATGGACCTGCCAACCGGTGGCCTCTAACAATCGGCTGAGTGAATCGCCGATTGCGGCACCCCGGCCGTGCCCGACATGAAGCGGGCCGGTGGGGTTGGCTGATACGAACTCCACCTGGACGCGCCTGCCCGCTCCCTCATCACAGGAGCCAAAGCTAACCCCTGTCTTCAATATCGCTTTGACTACCTGCGTGTGGTGACCGGCGTTGATGAAAAAATTGAGGAAGCCGGGCCCAGCAATGTGGCTGGTATCGACGAGCGTGTTGTCGGGTAGCGCATCGATGATGCGGGTGGCGAGATCGCGGGGCGGTAAGCCTGCGCGTTTGGCGAGGACCATAGCAATATTGCAGGAGAGATCGCCGTGACTCGTATCCTTTGGGCGATCAATCTGCGGTGGGGCATCTGGTATGGCCTCCAGCGCGCCCTCTGTAACGAGTTTTTCCAGCGCCTCAGTGATGAGCGCAGCTAGTTCAGCTTTCATGGTTGTCCTGTCAGGCTTGGTCCGCTGCCGAGAAGCACGGATTCACGTGCGTATTATCGCCGAGCATCTGCCATGGCTCCAGCGCAGGAAGTCACAAGCTCTCATACGGGTCCACATCCACAAACCACTTGAGTCGATGTGAGTGGCGCGTGGATTCTGCCACCGCTACGAGCGAGGTGACGATGGTAGACAGCTTTGCTCGTCCTCTCGCTGCAACGACCAATTGCGTCCGATAGCGATTTTTGCGTCTTGCCATTGCGGCGGGGATGGGGCCGATCATTTGATAATCAGAGTCTACTATCTGGCTCCGCTTGAGTTCGCTTAAGAACGTCATCCCTTCCTGCCGGTTCTCGCTGTCGCAGCGAATCACCGCCAGTGCACCCTCAGGCGGCAGTCCCGCTTTGTTGCGTTGACTAAGGAGTATGGGTAGCGCCGAATCGTAGGGCGCTTCAAGCTGCTGTATGAGCGGGTGCTGCGGATGGCGTGTCTGAATGAGCACTTCGCCCGGTGTGGCCTCGCGTCCAGCACGGCCACTGACTTGGGTGAGTAGTTGCAGGAGCCGCTCCTCACCGCGGAAATCGGGGCTGAAAAGCAGCGCATCCGCGTCGACCACTGCCACCAGAGTGACATGGGGGAAGTGGTGGCCCTTGCTCAGCATCTGCGTACCGATCATGAGGACAGGATCACCCTGCAATACCCGCTGCACGAGCTGGGACATCGCCTCCCGACCGGTCATGTTGTCGCTGTCGACCCGGATGACAGGGAATGTCGAAAAGCGCTCCTGCAAAAACGCTTCGGTTTGCTGGGTGCCGAGCCCCGCGCCCACCAGTCGACCGCTCCCGCAGTCAGGACAATGTCGGGGCAACTCAGCGCGGCGGCCGCAGTGGTGGCATTGCAGGCCAGAGGGAGTTTTGTGCAGCGTCATCCTTGCATCGCAATCAGGGCAGTCACTGCTCCAGCCGCAGTCATGGCACATTACTGCGGCAGCAAAGCCTCGCCGGTTCAGAAATACCATGACCTGATGGCCCGCCTGCAGCGTGCTGTCTATCCGCCGCACTAGCTGGGGAGATAAACCGGCTGACAGTTCCAGTCCGCTGACATCGATTAGCTGCTGTCGGGGCAGCACCCCCGACCCCGCTCTGCATGGCAGGGTATGACGACGATAGCGTCCGCGCTCGGCGTTGTGCCAGCTTTCCAGACTCGGTGTGGCACTGCCTAAAACCACTGGGCACTGTTCTAGCTGCCCCCGCTTTATGGCCACATCGCGAGCAGAGTAGCGCAACCCGTCCTGTTGCACGAAGGCAGTGTCGTGTTCTTCGTCGATGATCAGCAACCCCAGCTTTTTTAGCGGCACAAATACGGCCGACCGGGTGCCAAGGATGATGGCTGCACTGCCTTGGCGGGCAGCAGCCCATGCGCGATCCCGCTCGGCATCACCCATTCCCGAGTGGAGTGTCACAACCGGCGCTGCAAAGCGGGATTCGAAACGTGACAGTGTCTGGGGCGTTAAGGCGATTTCGGGGAGCAGGATCAACGCTTGCTCGCCCCGGGTTAGGCAAGAGGCAATTGATTGCAGGTAGACTTCAGTTTTTCCGCTCCCCGTCACGCCGTAAAGCAAATGCACAGAGAACCCGCCGGCCGCAGCGGAGATGGCATGAATCGCATTTTGCTGCTCGGAGTTTGGCTGTAGCGGCGCCGATCGGAGCCGCCAGTCCTGTTGGGCGTGAACCTCGCACGGCGCCGCAAGTTCACGCTCGATGAGTGCCTTCACAACGGTGCGGCTAATCCCGTGAGCGGCGAGTTCGCTGAGACTCAGGGGGCCCGCCTCAAGTAGTGAGACCAGTCTCGCCTGTTGCGGTGCCCGATGAGGCGCACCAGCCGCCAAACCGCGACCCCTCTCAGTCAGTGCGACGCCAGCCTCGCCCAGCTGGCGCTGGGGTTTGCCTCGACGCTCCCCCGGAGATAAGCCAAGGGGCAGTACTTCGCCGATCGGGTGATGATAGTAGCCAGCGGCCCAGGTAAGCAGGGCCAGTAGTGGCGCCGGATACAGGGAAGTTGTGTCCAGCACCTCGGATGCCGCTCGCAGCTTATCGTCGGCCACCTCTGATTCTCCGGCTGTGGCCAGTAGCACGGCCGTCACCTCCTGCCTGCCGAACGGTACGGTTACTCTGGTGCCCGGGGCAGGATCGCTCTGCCAACCTGATGCGGGGCGATAGTCAAAGTGCCGTCTGAGCGGGGTAGGCACGGCGCATCGCCAGACAGGGGCGCGGGTTCGCTTATCCGCGGATTGGTCGTTCAAGGCAGGCTCAAGATGCGTAAAAAGACGTAGTGTACTAGAGCGCTGCGGCGGGCGTATTCAATGTTGCTATCGGTGCAGGCTCTGGTATGATCCGCGCTCTTTTTCGCACCCGAGATGCTGACGGAGGTTGGCATGAAAGTAGACATTCACCCACAGTACGGCGAGATCACCGCTCGCTGCAGTTGTGGCAACGAGATCACGACCCGTTCTACGTTGGGAGAGGACATTTCACTGGACGTGTGCAGCAAATGTCATCCCTTTTACACGGGCAAGCAGAAGATTGTGGATACGGGCGGCCGGGTAGATCGTTTCAACAAGCGTTTCGGTGGCCGTAGCCTGAAGAAGTAAATCACGATGCATCTTCTGGAAGACGCCGGCTGTCGCCGGCGTTTTTTGTCAAAAAATTTGATCGAGGTAATCAGGGTTAAAACGGCTTCCCGCATCGCTCTGCCAGTCGGGCAAAGATTCCTCTAAGAAATATTCCATTATGCTGCCATTCGGTTGCCCCCTGACCCGCAGCCCGGATTCGCGATCCACTCGCACTCTCACAATACCGGGTGGCATGGGTGGCAGGGGCTGGGCGGCTGGCAGGGCTTCGCGCATATAGTCGATCCAGATAGGCAGGGCTGCGGTGCCGCCGAATTCGCGTCGGCCCAATGGCCCATAGTCGTCAAAGCCGACCCAGGCGGTTGTAATCAGGTCACGGTTGAATCCCGAGAACCATGCGTCTCTAGGCCCGTTGGTGGTCCCCGTTTTGCCGGAAATATCCTGCCTCTCCAAGACGCGGGCGCGTCGGCCAGTGCCGCGCTGGATTGCATCGTTAAGAAAGGATGAGATGATAAAAGCCACTCTCGGGTCCATTACCCGTTCGGCGGCACGCACCTCAGGTACCGCGGTGCCTAGAATGTCCTCCATCCTGACCTCTTCTGTGGCGTCGCTGTCGGTGTTGGCGCAGTCCGGGCAGGCAACCAGTGGATCGGCTGCGTAGACGATTTCGCCACTAGCATTCTCAATGCGCTCAATCAACCATGGCTCCACTTTGAAGCCCTCGTTGGCGAGGATGGCGTAGCCCGTTGCAATCTCCAGTGGTGTGAAGGTGTGCGTGCCCAGAGCCAACGTCAAATTGGCTTGGATTCCCTCGGTATCAAAACCCAAGGCCTCAACGTAACGGATAAACGCCCTGACCCCGACCCGTTGTAACACCCGAATCGAAACCAGGTTGCGTGAGAAGGCCAAGGCCTCGCGGAGCCGTGTTGGCCCATAAAACTTGCCGCTGTCGTTTTCAGGCCGCCAGATCTCCGCTGCCGCCAGATTATCGAGCACGACGGGCGCGTCATTAATGACCGTAGAAGGTGTGATGCCCGCCCGTAGCGCGCTGGCGTACAAAAACGGTTTGAAATTGGAGCCGGGTTGGCGCTTCGCCTGAGTCGCTCGATTGAATTTGGATAACTCGAAGCCCATACCGCCGACCAGGGCGCGGATCGCACCATGTTTCGGGTCCAGTGATACCAGAGCCGACTGAGCTTTGGGAACCTGAGCCAAACGCCAGCCCTCTTCGCTCTCCCGGATCCGGATCATGTCACCCGGTGCCAGTAGTTCATCTGGTTGGCCGACGGGTGCTGCCGTTTGGTTAACGGATCGGTAGCCGCGAACACGACTGAGATCGCCTTCCCAAGATAGGAAAATCGATTCACCCGTTTTACTGAGCGTGGTGACGCCACTCTCGCTCACCGAGGTCACAATGGCCGGTGGTAATTTTGCGATGGTAGGCATATCCCGCAGTGCCTGCTCCCAGCGAGCGCGGGTCTGCTCGGATGTTTCGTCTTCGCGGGGCGGCAGTCGTCTCTCCGGTCCGCGCCAGCCGTGACGCCAGTCATAGGTCCTGAGGCCCTGCAAAAGCGCATCATGGGCGGCCTGCTGGAGATCGGCCTCTACGGTCGTGTAAACAACATAGCCGTCATTGTAGGCGCCGTTGCCAAATCTCTCGACCATTTCCTGCCTGACCATTTCGGCAACGTAATCAGCGTCAACTTCGACCACTTGCCCGTAAAAGGCCGCTGTGACAGGAGCGTTCTGAGCAATGAGTCGCTCGCGTTCATCGATCATCCCCAGATTGGCCATCCTCCCTAAAATCCAATCTCTGCGGACTTTGCCTTTCTCGGGACTGCTGAGCGGGTTGTTTCTCGACGGTGCCTTGGGTACGCCAGCCAGCATGGCATGTTGCGCCAGATTGAGTTCGGACAGCGGTTTGCCGTAATACGTTTCGGCTGCTGCCTCAAAACCGTAGGCCCGATGACCAAGGAACACGCGGTTGACGTAAAGTTCAAAGATGTCCTCTTTTGTCAGTCGCGCCTCGATTTCGAGCGCTAGCAGAATTTCGGTGAATTTTCTGAGAAAGGTTTGGTCGAGGGTCAGAAAATAGTTGCGGGCGACCTGCATGGTCAGCGTCGACCCACCGCTACCTTTTCTCCCTGTCAGCACCAGTTCAGACACTGCCCTTAGCAAACTCAGGGGCTCAATGCCACTGTGCTCAAAAAAACCATCGTCCTCTGCCGCCAGCAAAGCGTCGATAAAATTCTGTGGGATCTGCTCAAACTGCAGCGGTTTTCGTTTTTGTTCGCCAAATTGACCAATGAGTGCCCCATCTCGGCTCAGCACGCGCATCGGAGTGCGCAGCGTAATGTTTCGCAGTGCGCTCTCCTCGGGCAGGTTGGGGCTCAGGTAAAGATACAGGCCAGCCATCCACCACACTGCAGCGCAGGCCAGCAAGGCGCCGTAGAGCAGCAGTGGTCTCGCTTTTGACACTGGGGATTCTCCGGGAAGTTCGATTTGGCGCGTGTACGACTCGTCCTGAACGAGCAATGCTCAGCAGAGGAACTGTCCCCGCACTACAAAGATATCAGGGCTTTTGCGGAGATTTCACACTATTGCACTCGTAAAGTGACGTTTTACCGACTTTGGTTTGCCATAAGGCCATTTTGCCAGCGTATGATGCAACGCTATGACTCCTGACTCATCAGGAGATACATCGACACACTCAAAGGATTGAACCGTGTTGAGAGCATTAGGACAGGCCAAAGCGTCGCGCACGCTTGGTATCGATATCAGCTCGACCACCGTTAAGCTTCTAGAGCTACGCCGGGAGGGAGATCAGTACCGGGTAGAAAGCTATGCGGTGTCCCCCCTGCCTGCTGAGGCGGTTCTTGAGAAAAACGTCAATCAGGACTCAGTGGGTGATCTTGTACCGAGCGGCAATGGCGGGTTTATTCCCACTATCGACACGACCGAGCTCATGACCCAGGTATTGGTGGGTAACGGCGAGACGGTAGTATTGGGTGGCGTTTCTAAAAACGAAGATTTGACCAAGGTGGAAAAAGTACCGGTGCTAGGAGATATCCCTTACCGCGGAACGCTGTTTAAGATTACAGCTAGCACTCAGCAAAAGAGCGAAACGCTGATTTTCATCACGCCCAGAATTCTCTCTGAGGCGCTGGTGAATTAGGGACGAGTGTGTCTGAGCAAGCCCGTCTTTCGCGTCTGTTCATCATTGGCCCCATGGGCTCCGGTAAATCTACGGTGGGTCGACACCTCGCTGATTTACTTGGCTATGTTTTCATTGACTCAGACGCCGAGATCGAAACGCGTGCTGGGGCTAATATTCCCTGGATTTTTGACGTCGAAGGAGAAGAGGGATTTCGCCGCCGAGAAACCGCGGTACTGGAGGATCTCGCGCGGCGCTCGCAAGCTGTGGTTGCCACGGGTGGCGGCGCGATTCTCGCGCCAGCTAATCGGGATCTGATGACGCGCAGTGGGGTAGTGGTTTTTCTCAACGTGTCTGTGGCGCAGCAGCTGAAGCGAACGGGCTCCGGCGAGGGTCGTCCGCTGCTTCAACAGGGCGATCGCGAGGAGACACTGACAAACTTAATGGCGGAGCGAGAACCACTTTACAGAGAGCTGGCAGATGTCATGATCTCGGGTGCGGGGGGCAACGCGCGCCGGGTCGCCCGCCATATTCAATCCCAATTGACTGAGCGTGGGCTGTTATTCTCTGACTCTGAATAATGCTTCGCCGGGAGCTCGTTTTCGATGTCGGACATCCTTCATACGCTTGAGGTCCAATTGCCGCTACCGGAGGTCGATCGGAGTTATCCCATCATCATTGGTCGTGCGCTACTGAGTGACGGGGCTTTCTGGCAATCGCTGATTGCGGGCCGCGGCGTGGTTCTGGTGACCGACGATCAGGTCGGTTCCTTGTATGCCTCCACGTTAAAAAAATCGCTGGGTGGTGTCTCTCAGCTGACCGAGGTCACCTTGCCTGCCGGCGAATCTTGGAAGAACATGGCGTCGCTAGAGACGATTCTCGACGCGGCCCTGAAGGATCGCCACGAGCGAGGCAGCCTGTTCATTGCTCTGGGTGGTGGAGTCGTTGGTGATATGACCGGCTTCGCTGCGTCCTGTTTTCTCCGCGGCGCTGATTTTATTCAGGTGCCCACCACGTTGCTGGCGCAGGTGGATTCTTCGGTGGGCGGCAAGACCGGTATTAACCATGCCATGGGGAAAAATCTCATTGGCGCTTTTCATCAGCCGGCGCAGGTGGTCATCGATCTGGACACGCTTGCCAGCCTGCCGGAGCGCGAGTTTGCCGCAGGTTTGGCTGAGGTGATCAAATACGGACTGATCCGGGACGCCAACTTTTTTGAATGGTTATTGGCGCATGTTGAGGCGTTGACAGCGCGGGACGGCGGCACTTTAGCCTATGCGATTCAGCGGAGTTGTGAGATCAAAGCCTCTGTCGTGGCGGAGGATGAGCGGGAGGGAGGTGTTCGCGCGCATCTTAATTTTGGGCATACGTTTGGGCATGCGATCGAGCGCCTGCAGGGCTATGGGGAGTGGTTGCACGGAGAGGCCGTAGCCGCCGGAATGGTCATAGCCAGTCAAATATCGGTCCTGCGGGGCTCTCTCGATGCTTCGATTGTTGAAAAACTCATCGCCTTCAATCGCACGGTGGGTTTGCCTGTCGAGGCGCCGTCATCCCTGTCTGCCTCGGATCTGCTTCAGGCCATGTCCAGTGACAAAAAGGTGAGCTCGGGAAAAATTCGCTATATTTTGTTGCAGGGTTTGGGCGAGGCGGTCATGACCGAACACGTCACCACGGACGATATCGTCTCAGCGCTCAGCGCCTGAATAGCAGGCCTGGCGCGCATTGAGCGCCCATTTTGGGGCGTGTACACTACGCACCCTTTTTTTTGCTCCGTAAGGAGCGGTTTCGCCGGTGGTGTGCGCCGGTTCAGTAGCGAAACGACCTATGAATCATGCTGTAGATGCGGGCGGCGTCGATCCTCGTAAGACACCCTCGCGCGGTCTCTACCGCCCCGACGAGTTTCGGGATAATTGTGGTTTTGGCTTGATCGCCCATATTCAGGGCGAGGCCAGTCATCGCCTGTTGCAGACCGCCATCGAATCCCTGACCTGTATGACACACCGCGGCGGGATTGCCGCAGATGGGCGCACCGGTGACGGTTGTGGGCTGCTGTTGCAGATGCCGGATGCGTTCATGCGTGCAGAAGCCAAGGCGGCTCTGGATGCTGACTTGGGTCAGCACTACGCGGTCGGGATGCTATTTCTAAGCCGCGATAACAAGCTACAGCAATTTGCCCGCGAAGCCATGGAGCGCGCGCTTCAAGCGGAGGGGCTGGCCGTTTTTGGCTGGCGGGCAGTACCAATCGATGAGAGTGTGTGCGGCGAGATCGCGCTGGACCAGTTGCCCCGGATTGAGCAGGTGTTTGTCGATGCCAATGGTATTGACCACGAGCACTGCCTTGGCAAGCTCTACACCGCCCGTCGGAAGGCCGAAATGGCGTTGGCCGACGATCAGGATTTCTACATCTGTAGCCTGTCTGACCGGGTGGTGTCTTACAAAGGCCTCGTCATGCCCGCGGATCTGGAGCGTTTTTACCCGGACCTGAACAACCCCGCGCTGGAAACGGCGATCTGCGTGTTTCACCAGCGTTTTTCGACCAACACCTTGCCTCGGTGGCCGCTCGCGCAGCCGTTTCGTATGTTGGCGCACAATGGCGAGATCAACACAATTGAAGGGAACCGTAGCTGGTCGAGGGCGCGTACCTCGAAGCTCGATTCGCCCCTGTTGCCCGACTTGCAGTCACTGGCGCCGCTGGTTAACACCGAGGGCTCCGACTCATCGAGCCTTGATAACATGCTTGAGCTGCTGACCACCGGCGGCGTCGAACTCCCCAGAGCGCTCCGTATGTTGATTCCGCCGGCCTGGCAGAATATCGAGGGTATCGATCCCGATCTAAAGGCTTTCTACCAGTACAACGCGATGCACATGGAGCCTTGGGATGGCCCAGCGGGCATCGTGCTAACCGACGGCCGATATGCCTGCTGCTTGCTCGATAGAAATGGACTCCGCCCGGCGAGGTGGGTCACCACCGACGACGGGTTCATTACGCTGGCCTCCGAGATCGGCACTCACGGCTATCAGCCAGACCAGGTCATTGCCAAGGGCAGGGTGGGGCCGGGCCAGATTTTGGTTGTCGATACCCAAGAGGGCAAGGTGCTCCATACGCGGGATATCGACGAGTTACTGAAAGTCCGCCAACCCTATAAGCAATGGTTGAGACAAAATGCGCGCCTGATTGAGGGTAGCTTCACCGGCGAAGCGGTAGCGGCGATTGCGGGCACTGAACTCGACGTTTATCAGAAGATGTTTCAGGTGAGTTTTGAGGAGCGTGACCAGGTATTGCGCCCGCTCGCCGAATCCGGAAATGAAGCGGTGGGCTCTATGGGTGACGATACGCCCATGGCCGTGCTGTCCCGTCAGGAACGTTCGCTCTATGATTTTTTCCGGCAGAAGTTTGCTCAGGTTACCAACCCTCCGATTGATCCGCTGCGTGAATCGATAGTGATGTCCCTTGAGGTGGACCTGGGCCCTGAGCGCAATATTTTTGAGGAAAATGCTGAGCACGCACGGCGAATCAGTCTGACTTCCCCGGTGCTGTCACAGTCCAAATTTCAGACGATCAAGGGGCTGGAGGAGGATAACTTTCGCAGCATCGTGATCGATGCGACCTACGACCCTTCTGAAGCCAGCCTGAGGCAGGCGCTCGAGGCGGTGTGTAGCGGTGCAGAAGGTGCCGTCCGCGAGGGACACAATATTCTCATTCTTTCTGACCGAAATCTTGGCGAGAGCAGAGTCCCGCTGCATAGCCTTTTGGTCACCGGCGCGTTACATCATCACTTGATTCGAACGGGGGTGCGCGCCGAGTGTAACCTCGTTGTCGAATCGGCCAGCGCTCGTGACTCTCATCACGTGGCGTGTTTGCTTGGGTTCGGCGCCACCGCCGTCTACCCCTACCTTGCCTACAGTGTGATTGAGGATCTGCTAACGCGGGGCGAATTGCTCGGCGACCCGCAGGTGTGCCAGAAAAACTTTCGCAAGGGCATCAACAAGGGGCTGTTGAAAATCATGTCCAAGATGGGCATCTCCGCAGTGAATTCCTATCGCGGTGCCCAGTTGTTTGAGGCGGTTGGCCTTGATGCCGAGCTCGTGGATATCGCGTTTACCGGCGTCACCTCGCGAATTGGCGGGGTAACGCTGGACCAGCTCGAAAAGGATCAATGGCAGGTGGCGAGTCGAGCGCGATCGCGACGAAAGACCTTGGATCAAGGAGGATTGCTCAAGTACGTGCACGGTGGTGAGTATCACGCTTACAACCCCGACGTCGTGATGAGCCTTCAGTCTGCAGTGGTCAGTGGTGATTATGGGGATTATCAGCGGTACGCCTCACACTGTAACGACCGGCCGGCCGCGGCGTTGCGGGATTTGTTGCGGCTGAAGCTGGCTGAATCGCCTCTGGCGCTCGATGAAGTAGAGCCGATCGACAACATCCTTCGGAGATTCGATTCCGCTGGTATGTCACTGGGTGCGTTATCGCCTGAGGCCCACGAAGCACTGGCAATGGGAATGAATCAGATCGGCGCGAGATCTAACAGCGGCGAAGGTGGTGAAGATCCGGATCGCTACGGTACGAATCGGGTCTCCAAAATCAAACAGATTGCCTCCGGGCGCTTTGGCGTCACGCCGCACTATCTCGTCAATGCGGAGGTGCTGCAGATCAAAGTCGCGCAGGGTGCCAAGCCCGGCGAGGGCGGCCAGTTGCCCGGGGGCAAAGTCAATGACTTGATCGCCAGGCTTCGTTACTCCGTGCCCGGTGTCACACTGATCTCACCCCCGCCGCATCATGACATTTACTCGATCGAGGATCTGGCGCAGCTCATCTTCGATTTGAAGCAGGTGAACCCCGACGCGCTGGTGTCGGTGAAGCTCGTCTCGGAGCCGGGTGTCGGGACGATCGCGGCTGGTGTCACAAAAGCGTATGCCGACCTGATCACCATCTCGGGTTACGACGGCGGCACTGCTGCGAGCCCGCTCACCTCTATCCGTTATGCCGGATCACCCTGGGAGCTGGGTATTGCGGAGGTGCAGCAGACGTTGCGCGGTAACCGGCTGCGCGGAAAGGTCCGCCTGCAGGCGGACGGCGGCATGAAGACCGGACTCGATGTGGTTAAAGCGGCAATCCTAGGTGCTGAAAGTTTTGGGTTCGGCACCGCGCCGATGGTGGCCATGGGGTGCAAGTACCTCCGAATTTGCCATCTCAACAATTGTGCAACGGGTGTTGCCACACAAAATGCCCAGTTGCGACAGACCCATTTTGTCGGCGATGTTGAGAGGGTTGTGAACTTCTTCACTTTTGTCGCCACTGAAACGAGAGAGTGGCTGGCCAAGCTGGGCGTGCGCACCCTCGAAGAATTAATCGGGCGCGTCGATCTGCTCGAGTGCCTCCGCGGCGACACGGCAAAACAACAGAGTCTCGATCTCACACCCATTCTTTGGGTGGATGAAGAGGCAACCGACCAACCCCAGTTTTGTCAGGTGGAAAGTAACGATCCGTTTGATACAGCCGAAAAAGCCAGCCAGATGATCGCTGATATGTTGCCGGCTATTGAAGCCGCAAGCGGTGGGTCTTTCTCCTACACCGTGACCAACTGTGACCGCTCGATTGGTGCTCGGTTATCGGGCGAGATTGCTAAACGCCATGGCAACACGGGAATGGAGACTAACCCGGTGACGGTTCGCTTAACCGGGACAGCGGGGCAGAGCTTCGGTGTCTGGAATGCAGGCGGACTGCACATGTACCTTGAGGGCGACTGTAACGATTATGTCGGTAAGGGTATGGCTGGCGGCAAGCTGGTGATCGCCCCGCCTGAGGGCAGCCGGTTTGAGAGCCGGGAGACCAGCATCATTGGCAACACCTGCCTTTACGGGGCAACAGGAGGTCGATTGTTCGCTGCGGGTGTAGCAGGAGAGCGTTTCGCAGTGCGTAATTCTGGCGCCCATGCGGTCATTGAGGGCGCTGGCGATCACTGTTGCGAGTATATGACGGGTGGTTTGGTCACGGTTTTGGGTTCGACCGGGGTGAACTTTGGCGCTGGCATGACGGGTGGTCTGGCGTTTGTGCTGGACGAAGACCGCGCCTTCATCGACCGCTACAACAGCGAGCTGGTCGAGATCCATCGGGTTGCGGCAGAGTCCATGGAGGCGCATAGGCATTTTCTCCGCGATAACATCCGCGAGTTCGTCGCCGAGACGGGATCAGCATGGGGTACCCACCTGCTCGATAACTTTGAGGACTACGTTGGCAAGTTTTGGCTGGTGAAACCGAAAGCCGCCGACATCAACCAATTACTCTCGCGATTGCGGGATACGGACTGAGGCATACCCACTGATGAGTGCACGGCTGGCCAACCCGTTTCAATTTCTTGACGTCGACCGTAAGGACCCGACCAAGAAGGACATGGATACTCGTACGGAAGCCTTCGTCGAGATCTACGACCCCTTCACCCAAAAACAGGCGGCGGAGCAATCTCACCGCTGTCTGGAGTGCGGTAACCCGTACTGCGAGTGGAAGTGCCCCGTGCACAATTTTATTCCCAACTGGCTGAAGCTCTTGGCCGAGGGGAATCTGTTTGAGGCGGCGGAACTCAGCCATCAGACCAATACGCTGCCCGAAGTCTGCGGCCGCGTCTGTCCTCAGGACCGCCTGTGCGAGGGTGCCTGTACGCTCAATGAGGGTTTCGGCGCAGTAACCATTGGCAACTCAGAGAAATACATTACCGATACCGCACTGGCGATGGGTTGGCGGCCTGATTTATCGGATGTGATTCCGACCGATAAAAAGGTCGCGATCATCGGTGCGGGCCCCGCAGGGCTTGGCTGCGCCGATATCCTGACCCGAAACGGTGTGAAAGCGGTGGTATTTGACCGCTATCCCGAGATCGGCGGTTTGCTGACCTTCGGCATTCCGCAGTTCAAGCTCGAGAAGCAGGTGATGGAGCGGCGCCGTGAGGTGTTTGAAGGTATGGGCGTTGAGTTCCAGCTCAACACAGAGATTGGTCGTGACATCAGCATCGAGCACCTGATGGAAGACTATGACGCTGTGTTCTTGGGGATGGGTACCTACAAGGCTATGCAGGGGGAGTTTCCCGGTGAAGACCTGCCCGGCGTGCACAAGGCACTCGATTATCTGATCGCAAATGTGAACGAAAAAATGGATTACCCCCGTAACCCGGACGATTACGTCGACCTCAAGGGGAAGACGGTCGTCGTGCTAGGGGGTGGTGACACTGCGATGGACTGTGTGCGGACCGCTGTGCGGCAACAAGCGGATCGTATTTATTGTGTCTATCGCCGCGACGAGGAAAACATGCCGGGCTCCCGGCGCGAAGTGGCCAACGCCAAAGAAGAGGGCGTTCAGTTTTTATTTAACCGCCAGCCCGTTGAGGTCATGGACTATTTTGGTGATGCCGTCGGTGTGAAGGTTGTAGAGACTCAGTTGGGTGAGCCGGGCCCCGATGGTCGCCGACGCCCCGAGGCAGTTCCGGGTAGCGAGATGGTGATCGAAGCCGATGCGATCATCATGGCTTTCGGCTTTCAGCCCAGTCCCGCGGCATGGTTCTCAGACGTCGGCGTCACCTGTAATGATTGGGATGGTGTCATCGCGCCAGAGCATCAGACCTTCAAGTTCCAGACGGCAAACCCGAAGATCTTTGCCGGGGGTGATATGGTGCGAGGGTCGGACCTCGTGGTGACCGCCATTTGGGAGGGTCGCCAGGCGGCAGAGGGCATTCTGGACTATTTGGGAGTGTAAAACAGGGGTCGTCCCCACCCGCTGGCAGACGTTAGACTGTGGACGGCGTCGCAGTCACTCGGGGGAGTGACTGTTTGCCAACACTATGAAATCACCAACAACGATAAAACTGAGCGAAATAGCCAAAAGAGAGTCGATAGCATGGTCAGCTTGGAAAATGACCGGTTCCTTCGTGCATTAATGCGTGAGCCCGTGGACCGAACCCCGCTCTGGATGATGCGCCAAGCGGGCCGTTACCTGCCCGAGTACCGCGCGACCCGCGCTGAGGCGGGCAGTTTCATGGGCTTATGCACTAACCCTGAGCTGGCTTGTGAGGTCACCCTGCAGCCGCTTCGGCGCTATGCCATGGACGCCGCCATCCTCTTCTCGGATATCCTCACGGTGCCCGACGCCTTGGGTCTGGGCCTTTACTTTTCGGAGGGTGAGGGCCCGAGGTTTGAGCGCCCGCTTTCTTCCTCTGCTGAGATCGACGCGCTGGACCCGGAGCGGGCGGCCAGCGAGTTGGGTTATGTGATGGATGCCGTCGCCCTGATTCGAAAGGAGCTCAAGGGCAGCGTGCCGCTCATTGGTTTTGCGGGCAGTCCCTGGACGCTCGCCACCTACATGGTGGAGGGGGGCTCCAGCAAGGATTTTGCGAAGGTGAAATCGCTGGCGTTCAATGAGCCGGCGGTGATGCATCAGCTGCTCGGGAAGCTCGCCAAGTCGGTCGCGGTGTATTTGGCTGAACAAGTGCGAAACGGCGCACAGGCCCTGCAGATTTTCGATACCTGGGGTGGTTCGCTGAGCCACGCCGCATATCGCGAGTTCTCTTTGCGCTACATGACGGAAATTATCGAACAGTTGCCGAGGGAGGCTGAGGGCAGGCGGGTACCGGTGATTGTTTTTACCAAAGGTGGCGGCCAGTGGCTTGAGACCATCGCTGGTTGTGGCGCCGATGCAGTCGGCCTCGATTGGACCACGGATATCGGCGAAGCCCGCGCTCGCGTGGGTGACAGGGTCTGTCTTCAGGGAAACATGGACCCGACTTTATTGAACGCTTCGCCTGAAAGGATTCGTGCAGAGGTGGATCAGATCCTCAGCTCATTCGGGGCAGGCAGTGGTCATATCTTTAATCTGGGCCATGGCGTGACGCCGGGTATCGACCCTGATCACGTGGCTGCGATGGTGGACGCCGTAGTGGAGCTATCCCCCGCCTACCACTGAGACTCGGGAATCGCGTGATCCATATCGAGCGCCGGTGACTCGGTCGTCGGTTTGCCCACAACCTTGGCGGGTACGCCGGCCACCGTCGTATGCGCCGGCACATCCTGCAACACCACGGAGCCCGCACCCACTTTCGCCCCCTCGCCGACGTGTATGTTGCCAAGGATTTTGGCGCCAGCGCTAATCAGGACACCATCCCCTATCTTCGGGTGCCGATCTCCGTCCTCCTTGCCCGTTCCGCCCAGCGTAACTGATTGCAAAATCGATACTCGGTTGCCGACGACGGCGGTCTCACCGACCACGAGGCCGGTGGCGTGATCAAGCATGATGCCGTGCCCAAAACGGGCTGCGGGGGTGAATGTCGATGCCGAAGTGACGTGACATTTGGCTTTGCAGGAAATTTGCCAGCGGCTGCCGGTTATGCGCCCACAGCCAATGGCCAATCCGATGTATCTGCAGGGCCTGAAACCCTTTGAAGTACAGAAACGGAATGTACAGTTCATGACAGGCCGAGTCCCGATCGAGAATGGCATTCAGGTCGTCGCGGATCGCGCCGCGGATGTCACCGTCGTCGCGTAATGCTTCGAGAATCACTTCGCGTAACATCATCGCCGGCGCGGTGGGGCTGTCGAGCAGGTTGGCGAGGTGAAAGCTCAGCGCACACTCAAGCTCTTCGTGGTTCAGAATTGTGGCATGAAGAAAGCTGGCCAAAATCGGCTCAGCCGCAGCGACATCCCGGGTTTCGTTGCGGATCCGTTCCCATATCGGGTCACCGTTTTGCATTTGTTTGACGCCGTCTCGTTGGGTGGCTGTTATGGTTTGCTGCTCCGTCGCCTCCCGGCGCTCTGCTGCAAGGAGACGAAGGGTAGCCCAGTCCCTGTCGCTTAGCTAGTCGGAGAATTGCCCCGCGAATCGCCACAGCGTGTGGCCCCGCTGCTGATATTTTTTTTCAAAAAGTGTCATGGGCGCCTCGGGTGTGAAGGCGTCGACTCGACCTCCGCACCCGATCAGCGCGGCGGCCTCGGCGAACTCCTGAGCATAAATGGCCCAGTTGGTGCGCATTTCCAGCGAGCCCCCGAGACGGGCCAGTACGGGAAAGGCGCCATGCCCATGAACCCGGCGTTTAAATTGCGAGGCCTTGGGCCAAGGGTTGGGGTAGAGGAGCCAGTGGGCGGAGAGCGGGATCTCCGCCTCAGTCAGACACTGCCAAAAAGGTTCGGCTTCTGCCCGCAGTAGAAGGCAGTTCTCCGCGAGAGAATGCGGATGCTTGACGAGTCTGTGTGCTGACTGGTCGATACCCACCACCCACTTATCAGGGTGTTTTTCGGCTAGCAGGGCCGTGCTCATGCCCGTGCCGCAGAAGGAATCAAGAATGAGCGGACCTGGTTGGCTCTGGTACCGCGCCAAAAACTGCTGAAAGGCCACTTGCGTATGCTGCGGGCAGGGTTTTCTCCAGGGGCTCTGCTGGTGATGCTGAACCACCTTGACCAGATCCACATGCGGCGCCACCTGGTCGGTTCGCAGCACATTGGTCATATCAGATGCTTGATCAGTTTGCGGAGTCACAGTCACCTTGCCATCATAACGCGCAATCAATTCAGGTCCGGTGAACGCTCACGTCATGCGCGAAGATCTTCGCCCTTTTTGGGTCAAACAGCTCTATGTTTCTTTTCGCGCAGCCTGGATCGACTGGTTTATCAGACCTCGCTGCGCGCATCTGGGTGTGCACGCCACCATCATGTCGCCCTGGTATGTGGGCATCTCGGGCCCCAACATATCGATTGGACACTCTTTTACCGCGATCAATACTGTCAGCCAGCGAGTGCAGATTGGCGTATGGGGCCGCGAGGTGGGGGAGGGGCGCATTACGCTTGGTAATGCATGCCTCATGAGCCCGGGCTCGCGCATCAGCGCCGGCGACGAGATAGTGCTGGGCGATGGTTGCATGCTCGCCAATGGCGCCTACATTACCGACTCGGACTGGCATGGGTTGTACAACCGTGTCGACCGGGACGAGGTGCCCACCCCCCGTTCGGCTTGGTGACAATGTCTGGGTGGGTGACCATGCCACCGTGCTGAAGGGTGTCACGATTGGCGATAACAGCGTGGTCGCAGCGCGCTCGGTGGTCACTAAAGACGTCCCCGCGAATGTGGTAGTAGCGGGGAATCCCGCGCAAGTGGTAAAAGAGCTCGACCCTGACACGCCGCGATATACGCGAGCAGATCTTTACCAGGATCCAGAGAAAACGGCGCAACAGTTCAGAGATCTCGATCGTTATGTGTTGTCTAAAAATCGATTCTGGTTCTGGCTGTGGACGTTGGTGTATCCGGGCGCTCGTCGAGGTGGTTGAGCACCAATGAGGGTCGGGAGCGCCTCACCGGCGATGCCTACCCCCCTAAGATGCCCTCACTGCTAAGTTATAGGAGCCGCAGTGGCTCCTCTTCAAGCAAGGCGAGTTGCTCTCGAAGCGCTAGAATCTGGTCGGCCCAATACCGCTCTCTGCCAAACCAGGGGAACGCTACCGGAAACGCCGGGTCCTCCCAGCGGCGCGCCAGCCAGGCGCTGTAATACACCATCCTTGCCGTTCGCAGCGCTTCAATCCATTTGATCTCGCGGGGGTCAAAGTCATTGAATTCCTCGTAACCGGCAATGAGTTCTGCCAGTTGCAGTTCTCTCTGGGCCCGGTCGCCCGAAAGAAACATCCAGAGATCCTGAATGGCGGGTCCCGTGACGCAATCGTCAAGGTCGACAAAATGCGGCGTGTCATCGCGCCATAGAATGTTGCCCACGTGACAATCGCCGTGCAGCCTAATACCTTCCTGCGGCGTGCAGTCAGACATCAGGCGGCGTGCGCGATCGATTAAATCCCTGCCTAGGCTATCCCAGGCTGGGCGGAGTTCCGAGGGCACCCACTCAGCACCCAGATAGTCCAGTGGCTCGATCAGCCACCGCTCCAGCGTAAAACTAATGCGCTGGGTGAAAGACGCCGCACCACCCACACGATGCAGGCGTCCAAGCGTTCGACCGAGGCCGAGAAGGTGATCAAAATTGTCGAGCTCCGGAGCGTGCCCTCCACGTCGGGGAAAGGCGGCGATCCAGTAGCCCTCGGCCTCACTCAGGGTCCGGCCATCGATGACCATTGGCGCGACGACCGATAGGCCATTATCGACCAGCTCCTGTGTGAAAGCGTGTTCTTCAAGGATCTGTGATCGTGACCAGCGCTCCGGTCGATAGAACTTCACGATGACCGGGTCCGCATCCTCGATGCCTACTTGGTAAACCCGATTCTCATAGCTATTGAGGGCCAACAGGCGGAGGTCACTGCGCAAGCCGATCGACTCGACGCAACTGATGACGCGATCCGGGGTCAGCCCGTCGTAGGGATGGGTCATGATGCCCCTCTCAGTGAAAGCGCTATCTTACCCTGCGTGGGCAGTGGCGGGCGTGCGAGCAAGCGCCCAAACCTCTACTGATGTGGCGCCAGCGGTCTCACATGCCGCCACGGCCGCCTCGATAGTGGCGCCAGTGGTGATCACATCATCGACCAGCGTAATGTGTTGGCCCCCAGTGCCTGCCGCACCTATGAAACGATCGGAGTGGTTCACCCAGCGATCTGCTCTATTTGATCGGTGCTGAGCTCGCCGCAACTGCGTGTTGCGCAACCACGGCCTGACCCGGGTTTCTCGCCCAAGGACTGGTCGCAGGGCGTGCGCCAGCAGCCAGGTATGGTCAAAACCCCGCCGCAGCTGTCGATGCCACTGAGTGGGAATGGGCACCAGAATCCGGTGTTCATTGCGGTTCTGCTGCGTGCGTTGTGGCTGTGCCTGAACTGCAGTGTTGGTCGCAAATAGGCGGGCCATCAATGTGGAGAGCTGGGGGTGATTCTGGAACTTCCACAGATGAAGGAGCTCCCGGAACTTACCTTGCATGAGAAAGGGCGCCAGTATTCGCTCGCAGTTCGTTGGGCGCATGTGGCAGGCGGGGCAGCGAGACCGGCGCGGTGCCCCCGGAATGTGCAGCTTTGATTGGGGCATCGGCGTGGCGCAACGTTGGCAGGCGTGTTCATTGCGTGGGAGCGTCCTTTGGCAGTTAGCGCAAAGGAAACCTCTATCGTTGTGTGTTTCTCGACACAGCAAGCACTCTGCGGGGGCGAGCCATTGAATGACGCCAGGTAACAGCCCCTGCAGAGAAAATCGCCTTCGGTCACCCCCCATCACCCCCCATCACCCCCCATCATCCCCCAATGCCGTGTTACCGGCGCTGAAGATCCTAGCTACCCAGGAGCACAACGCGCACGTCGGTGCCCGAATGTGATGAGAACACGGCGGGACAGATGCGACTGATCAGACGCTTGGTGTGATGCGTATTACCCAATAGAGTGTGGTCTCCGGCAGTGGAGTGAATCTGTGCACGACGGCAACCAAGAACCGAATCCTGACACGCCGCAAAAGCTTTCTGACGCCGATCAGGCCAGAGTGGATGCTTTTCTCGAGCGGGGCGTCAATTCGGTCGAGCGCAAACCTTTCCGACCGCTCTTTCTCCTTTTTCTGCTGATGGCCGTCGTGGCAGGCTTCAGTTTGCTGAGTCAGGGCATTGCGCAGTGGGCGGGCATTTACTGACAGCACAGCGCTTACCTTGGCCCTCATTTCTGGTTTTGGTATTCTGCGCGCCTCGGTGTGTGGCGCAGCCTGGTAGCGCACTTCCTTCGGGAGGAAGGGGTCGGAGGTTCAAATCCTCTCACACCGACCAATTCTTTTAATAAAAATCAATAAATTACAATATTGCTCGCCTAGTGCGACGATTCTTTTTCATATCCATCCTAACAATGTCCTAACTGCAAGTGTTCCAGCTTAAGGGGTGGGGCAGGTGACCATGGCCCCTTCCCGGCATGTATAGGGCTGGTTGGACTTGATGGGGTGTTGAAGGTGTAAAGTAGTAGGGTTGTCTCATAAGGCAAGCCCTTCTTGAAATACGCTGGCTTTCTTCACTCTCATAGGTGCAGGCGATTTGTTCCGGCAATAGTCTGGTTTGTTTTGTCGGTATCCGTATGTGGTGAAGCTCAAGCGGGGTGGTTTGGGCCGGACACCTACGACGAATGCATCTTAGATGCCATGCGAGGAGTCACGAGTGACATTGCCGCTAGAGAAATCCGCGCTGCCTGCCGCAACCAATATCCTCCTCAGCCTGTTGAGAAAAAACCAGAACCAAAAACTCGGCTTTTAACCCCTGCTGAATTTGAGAGGCTTCAGGGTAAGAGCGCAAGGCTTGGTGCTTATTTTTCGGCGGATTTATACAACGGGAACGAATTTATAAAGATTCACGAAATCGAGTTCAAACATAGGTATACCGTGGACGGAGAAAAACAATATCAAGTCTACAAAGAAAAAGTTTTTATTGACGCGCAAGATGTTGGAAGCGCCTTTTTCAGAGTTGTGGACGGTGCTGATGGATGGTCATTTGATAAAGCTTGGGGAGTTCCTGTAGACAGATAGCGATGTTATTTGTACTCCCACCTCCCTAATCGTTAGTGGAATTGACTCAAGCGGGTGGTCGACTTGACAACCCCTCAACCAAATCTGCTATGCCTAAAAAAGGCTCAAGCAATATGGAGAGGCGTTTTGACCGCAGAAGTTTTGAAGTTCCCGAAAGAAAAACACAGTGTAGCGTTCACACTATTGAAGGCCTCCACACGCCTTGAGAAGTCTTCACCAGAGGGCTGTATCGCCCTTAAGAGACGCGCACTCGCTCTGATGGCTTTGGAGCTTAAGCAAGCCAGATATGCGGCCTATGCGGCTGAGAAGGCTTTGGAAGAGACGATAGGGGTGAAGGGCTGACCAACCACCGCTGTCCAACTAGTCTGCCAAGTTGGGTGCTTACTGCCGTTGTCATTGTGGTGGTTACCGCCCAGATACATTGGCGGGGGATTATGGCAGTTGCTCAAGCCTTACTGGATAGGCGGCGTATCTGGCTACTCAATAGGACTTGTAGCGCCCAGACATCAGACGCTGAGAGAGGACGAGTAGTTAGCTCCCCCCATTCCGGGCGTTACCGCCACCCGCAACCATATCCAACTCGAAGTCACTCAACTCATTATCCAGAGCAGACTCCCACGCTTGTTCACCTTCTTCTGAAGTAAATGTGAACCCATGCTTTGCTGCGATTTCACTCACCTTTGCACTTTCGGTCATTAATGCTGATCTGATTTCCTTCTGCACGTCCTCGTTTTGAGACACGTAGTCGCGGAAGGCATGTGCTTGATCTAAGTACATATCACTCTCCTGATTAGCTGGTTAAGAACCGCCGCGGGAACCGCTCCTCCCACCCGCGACCATGTCCAGTTCAAAGTCACTGAGTTCATTATCTTGGGCCGTATCCCATGCCTGCTGACCTTCTTCGGAGGTGAACGTAAAGCCATGCTTTGATGCGATTTCACTCACCTTTGCACTCTCAGTCATTAAGGCTGAGCGTATCTCCCTCTGCACATCATCGTTCTGTGCAACGTAATCTCTAAAAGCATTTGCTTGATCTAAAGACATTTGATTTCCCCCTTCAATCGCAGAACTGAGTTGATCCTACTCCCAAAATAAAGAAAGGAGCCAATACAGGCCCCTTCAATCCACAAGGAAGTTGAACCAGCAGCCCTCCAGCCCACCGCTGTCCGGATCACATGGGATCCAATTCCAGTTGTCGACAGTAGAGACAAGCAGTCGCAAAAAGACGCAGGAAGGGGCAAGTTTTATGCGGTTTGCTTGGATAGCCATGCTGGTTTTGCTGCCACTAAGTGGCCACAGTGCGGAATTTGTTAACGCTCAATTCCATGACTCTGAGTCAGAGGGTATCGTTGTGGCAAACGAGGGTCTTCTGCCAAAAACGTTCTACGCGAGGTTCCTTACTGATGGCGTGGAGGATGAGAAAAAGGCGAGGAACACTGGCACCAAATATACACTCCTACCAAAGTCCACGGTCACATATTACTTGCCGCCCGGTACGTCTGTGATAGCGACAGACGGAGTTTACTGGGACAACCCAGACCCTAGTTACCCAGAAGAGCGATTCATCTTGGTAACAGAAGCCAACACTCTACTTGAGATTGCTGTTGACGACCTTGCGTTTTAGATAAAAAGAAGGAGCCAATACAGGCCCCTTCGTCATACAAGGAAGTACCAGTAGCCCTCCATGCCACCGCTGTCCAACTAGTCTGCCTAGTAGGGCCTTAGTGCCGTTGTGATTGTGATGATGACTGACCCAGATATATTAGAAATTGAAATCAGACCGCTGGGTTGGTACGCCTAGCTCATGGATTTTAAATCCCTACGAATAGCCTGCGTTCTTTTGTTGCCGTTGCTTTGGGTTGATGGGGTATGGGCGGTCTATTGTCTAAGCGCCAATCAGTAGGCAAATGAAGATGGAATCAAACAGTGGATCACAAGGGGACACTCCTTTAACGAACCTACAACGACCCATGGCTGCAGCGTCTGTGAGCAGTCAGCACAATCGTGGCTCTTTGGCGGTAATCAAAACTGTCTATTTAAGTAGCGTAGCCTGTTGATTAATTAGTCTGGCTCTGTTGTTCGGTCCCAGCGTGTCCGGGGCAAGCCAGATGTCGCCAAACATAGGGCCAAAATCTTGATCGTTTACCCCCCCAAGAAAGTTCTCGTTAAGCCAGAATCCATTTTTGCCTGTTGCAGTCAGAATAAAAACCAAATTGTCACCGACTAATACATCGGGCCAGATACTATTCAGTTGCGCTAACCAATCGGCGCGGTTGGGATGGTCTAGGCCCTGACGGCGCCAAGCATCAGCAACTCGCTTCACCAGTTGTTCTGTCCGTCCTTGACGCAGATAGGTTAAAGACAGTTGGTATGGGGGGCCTCCACACCACGTGCCGCTAGGGGTGAAAAGCTGGGCGTCATAAAGCTCCCAAAACATTACTTTGAGACGCGTCTCGCCGACCATCGGCCATCCGTTAGTAAGCAGGATCAGGTCTTCTTGGGCTGCTATGTCGCCCTGCAAAGGCAAAGCCTTTTTTGCTGGGAGCGTCTGTTCACGGCACTGCTCTGCACTCACAGACAGGGGCAGTAACAGTAAAATGGAGAGTAGTGGTTTCGTCATACCCTGAGATTACCGCAGGACTACCTACCTGTGAGAGGTCATGTCAGAGCAAATGTGAGTGGCTGAGGCGAAGCCCCAAGATAAAACGGCAATTTTTCGCAGTTAATCTAACCGTCAAGCTACTGTCATAGAAACTTCGTTTTACCCCCGCATGATGTCGCGTAAGCGCAACTTACGCTGGCTGAGTAGGGGTATCGCTATGTTGACCGAAGAAACAGGTTCCGTCGTCCTTTTTTCTGTGGTTGTGGTTTGGCTAGTTGTGTTTATGATGATTGGTACAGGTGCGTAAGCCTCCCGGTACTCAGTGATGCTGCTGGGACACTTAAAAGCTGGGTTTGAAAAAAAAAGAGTAACTAGGGAAGTTGCTCAAGCCTCACTGGATAGGCGGCGTTGAGGATTTCGGAGTCCCTTAACTGGCGGCTAAGCTGAGCGTCGGCTTCGTTAATTTCCGCAACCAGCGGCTATCATGGACGCAGAGAGAGGCGGTGTTTTACCTGAGATAGAGCCGTCATATAGTCTGCCAAGTTAGGTGTTACCTCGCGGCAAACTGATGCTCCACCATAGTTTGTAGCTGGGCGATTTGCTCTTGTTGCATCGCCATTTGCTCCTGCTGGCTTTGGACAATCGCGAGTAATTCGTCTTGCTGCGCCTCGAGTTTCTGCCCAAGTAAAACAATCTGCTCGTCTTTTGCCTCTGACGCGTCATCCAACTCTTGAATAGCCCTTATCATTGGTGCCAACAGATCGTTGTAGCGTAAATACAGATAACCGTTTTCGTCTGGCTTGATAACCATACCGCTATTACCCAAACCATGCTTTGCCAGAGTGGCTTCCACTTCCTGAGCCATGAGCCCCATCTCAATATCAGATTCCGGATTATTGATGCGATGATAGCGGACAGGGTTGAGGTCATTAATCAAGCCAAGACCCACACCCACTGAACTCACGGCCTCCTTTAGCCTCGCATCGGAGGTGTTAATAAACGCAGTGGCTGTTACGATGCCACTGGCTTCTACGTTACCTGCTCCAGAATTAAGTACTATGCCAGTAAGAGTTGATAGAGTTATACCACCAGCATCAGACTCAAGGGTAATTGATGCGTCAGAAGCCCCTTGTTTATTTTCTAATATAATAGCGTCGTCTGTACCACCGTTAGTTGTTAAGCTAACCGCAGGAGCATTATTAGAAGTAGAAATTAAGGCAATAGTTCCTTGAGAAGTTAAGGCAATAGCTCCTTCAGAAGGAGTACTAAGCACCGTGTTTATGGCGGCCTCTAAATCATCAAAGTTCTTGTTGAACTCCTCAGCCTTAATAATGTCACCATCTTCAAAAGTATGAGTAACTTGTGTGGCAGCCACCGTGTTGACGCTGACCAGAAGCAAACCTGCAATCAGTAGCCGAATCATTTTAGATCTCCTTATTTCGCATGCGGTACACAACAACCCATAACGCGACTGCGAGAATGATGGTTGCCAATAAGGGCATAGAAGGAACGGGTAGCGCAACGCCACCAAATGTAGCGGACGCCTCGCCAAACCGCGCAACACCGAACACTGGCATCAGCCGACCCTGTGCCACCGCTAGGCCAGAGATCAGTATTGCGGTCACAGCAACTAATTTTTTCATATGAATCCCCCCGTGAGATGCACCTACTTAAGTACATGGGGTAGAGATTAACTAGCGCCCTCTCGACTCTCAAGGCGGCATGGAGTCAGCATCAAGAAAAGCACTGGACCACCCCAAATCACCCGCCAGAGCCTCTGTACGGGCTCTGTAAGCAACGTTACGTAAAATGTCTCGCTCTCATTCGCGGGGATTCCGCGGGCATTTGCTCCTGCTAGGCAGAGAATTTTAAAGACCCACCGCTACTGAGTAGCCTGATACAGAAGCCAGATGGGTAGGCCCGAAGACAACGATTCAGGCGTGACAGAAACCCGAGTCGATGCCTCGCTGGCCCCGATGACGTTCTCCGCCACAACGCTACACGCATAGCTCACGTCATTACTCACACCCTCAACGGTGATCCGATCACTCGTGCTACTGCTTGTGTAAGTTCCATCTTCGCCCACACACGTCGCAACGTAGCGTTCAGCAATCAAAATCCCTACGAAATAAATGTAGATCTCCTGGTCTCCTCCTTCTATCCGCGTGATCTGTGGGGTAGAAGGGGGCGTTGTAGGCGGTAGCAAACGAAATGACGCAATTACACTGCAATCGGCTGTGATCGCCCCTGTCGAGTAGGCGTTATCCAACAAGCTCCCGTATGGGCAGGTTCCGCCTACACCGCCCACCTCATAGGCATTGTCCGGCAGGAGCGAAAAGTCTAGCGTCGCTCCTGGGGCAACGCTTTGGATACCGTTTGGATTGATGCTTCCCCCAATCAAAGAGGAAGACGTAACCTCGTAGGTTAAAACTTTAAAGCTAGCTAAGACTGTACAGTCAACATTAA
>JBJKZJ010000019.1:0-42323 GCA_045560455.1 Luminiphilus sp.
AGAGACGGGCCTCCTCACGGGGCGCTATGGCGGCAATTTGGCCCGCTTTTAGGCCCACGCTGTATGCCGTGAGCACCTGTCTTCGTGGGGCAATAGGAATAACCCAGTCGGGATGCAGGACGGTGTCGAATTCGGGCATGAGAACTCCTGATATGGCGCTGGCATTATATCGCGCCTTGACGCCTTCCCGCGCCGGATTTGCCACTTAAAACCTCGCTTGGTGTGCGCGAATTTGGTAAGCTCTCAGGCTCCTATCTCGGGTCCCTAAAGGCCCACCAACTGCGCCGGGTCCAGTAGTTCCAATGGCAGAAAATCCGCAAGAAATGGCACGGGAAATTCTCCCGGTCAACATCGAAGACGAGCTGAAACAGTCCTACATGGATTACGCGATGAGCGTGATCGTCGGCCGGGCACTGCCTGACGTGCGCGATGGGCTCAAGCCCGTGCATCGCCGGGTCCTGTTTGCCATGAACGAGCTCAACAACGACTGGAACAAGCCGTACAAAAAATCGGCGCGTGTGGTGGGAGATGTCATTGGTAAGTACCACCCCCATGGCGATTCGGCTGTTTACGACACCATCGTGCGGATGGCGCAAGATTTCTCTCTTCGCTACACCTTGGTGGATGGTCAGGGTAATTTTGGCTCGATAGATGGCGACTCGGCGGCCGCCATGCGCTACACCGAAATTCGCATGGCCAAAATCGCCCACGCGCTCCTCGCTGATCTCGACAAAGAAACAGTCGACTTCGTCGATAATTATGACGGCACTGAGCAAATACCAGCAGTGCTTCCCACCCGAGTGCCAAATCTGTTGGTAAATGGCTCGTCGGGGATCGCTGTCGGTATGGCTACCAATATCCCGCCACATAACCTCCGCGAAGTGGTGGCGGGTTGCTTGGCGACGCTGCAGGATCCTGAGATCAGCGTCGATGAGTTGATGCAATATATTCCCGGGCCCGACTTCCCTACCGGCGCCCAAATCAACGGTCGCGCAGGCATCGTGCAGGCTTATCGCACCGGTCGCGGTCGCATCTATGTGCGCGCGAAAGCGGAGGTCATCACCGATGAGGCCAAGGGCAAGGACACTATCATCATTCATGAGATTCCTTATCAGCTAAACAAATCCCGTTTGATTGAGCGCATTGCCGAGCTGGTGAAAGAGAAAAAGCTGGAGGGGATCACCGAATTACGCGACGAGTCCGATAAAGACGGTTTGCGCGTGGTGATCGAACTGCGGCGTGGTGAGGTCGGTGATGTGGTGTTGAACAACCTCTACGCCCAAACCCAGCTGCAGTCGGTGGTGGGCATCAATATGGTTGCTTTGGTCGATGGCGAACCCAAGGTGCTGAACCTCAAGCAGATGATTGAGGCCTTCGTTCGGCATCGCCGCGAGATTGTGACGCGACGCACCGTCTATCTGCTGCGTAAGGCGCGGGAACGAGGGCATGTGCTCGAGGGTCTTGCCATCGCACTGGCTAACATTGATGAGGTCATCGAATTAATCAAATCATCGCCCACCGCGGCGGATGCGCGTGAGGGCCTGATGGCCAGATCATGGTCGCCCGGTGATGTGATGGCCATGTTAGAGCGAGCCGGTGCAGACGCCTGTCGACCCGATGACTTGCCTGCTCATTTTGGCGTTCATGGTGGCCAATATCATTTGTCACCAGCCCAAGCCCAGGCGATTCTGGATCTGCGGTTGCACCGATTGACGGGGCTGGAGCACGAAAAGCTCCTTCAGGAGTACGCGGACAAAATTGCAGAGATTGCGGATTATCTCGACATACTCGGTGACCCGGATCGCCTGAAGCAGGTCATTCGGGAGGAGCTGGAGGAACTGGTAGAAGAATTCGGGGATGAACGGAAGACTCAGATCTCTGACTCGGCACATGACTTGACGGTCGAGGATCTAATTACTGAAGAAGATCGCGTTGTGACTATTTCTCATAGTGGTTATGCCAAAACGCAATCGTTGACTGACTACCAAGCCCAGCGACGCGGCGGAACAGGCCGCAGTGCCACCGCTGTAAAGGACGAGGACTTTGTTGAGCATCTGCTGATAGCCAGTACCCACGCCACCATTTTGTGTTTTTCTAACTTGGGCAAGGTGTATTGGTTAAAGGTGTTTCATATTCCGTTGGCGAGTCGCACCGCGCGAGGGCGCCCCATGGTCAACCTGTTACCGCTTGATGAAGGCGAGAGAATCACCTCCATTCTGCCGATTGAGGGATACGAGACCGACCACTTTATCTTCATGGCTACAGCCAACGGGACGGTGAAGAAAACCGATATGAGTTTGTTCTCGCGTCAGCGCAGTGTCGGTCTCCGTGCGATTGAGCTCGATGATGACGACGTGCTGGTGGGGACGGCGGTTACCGATGGCAGTCAGGACATTATGCTGTTTTCCAGCGAGGGCAAGGTGGTTCGCTTTGCGGAATCGGCAGTTCGCGCCATGGGTAGAACCGCTCGGGGTGTCAGAGGTATCAAGCTCGTGCAGGGTCATCGCCTGATCTCCTTGGTCGTGCCCAAAGAGGGGAGCAAGATCCTAACGGTAAGTGAAAACGGATACGGCAAACGTTCAGAGACGCAGGAGTTCCCGGTCAAGGGGCGGGGCACTAAGGGCGTTATCGGCATGACGATGTCAGAGCGAAACGGCTCACTGGTGGGCGCCGAGCAAGTCTGGGACGGTGACGAAATGATGCTGATCTCTAACCAGGGTACTGCCGTGCGCACCCGGGTCGAGGAGGTGAGTGTTCAGGGCCGGAATACGCAGGGAGTCAGGGTGATCAAGACCCGCGACGGTGAAGCATTGGTCAGCGTCAGTCGCATCGCAGAGGATGATATCGACGCAGCGGATCCGGTCTCGGATCTTGATCACCAAGTATTGGGCGGCGCCCCATCTGATGACACTGGAATTGCCGCAGGCGATGTGGCCGACGGGTCCGAGGCGCTCTACACAAGCGACAGCTCAGAGGGAGACGAGGATCGGGCAGAGTGACGCGAGCGCACAATTTTTGTGCCGGGCCGGCTGCGCTCCCTTTGCCCGTGCTGGAGCGTGCTCAAGCGGAGTTGATGGAATGGTCTGGCGTTGGCGCCTCGGTGATGGAGGTCAGTCATCGCAGCTCGGCATTCCTCTCGGTCGCTGAGCGGGCCGAATCTTCGCTGCGGCGACTTCTTTCAATCAGTGATGACCACGCGGTGCTGTTCCTCCAAGGCGGCGCCTCTCTTCAATTCGCCTCCGTGCCCCTCAATCTGAGCGCCCCGGGACAAACGGTTGATCAAGTGATCACCGGGCAGTGGTCAAAAAAAGCGTACGCGGAACAACAGCGTTTCGTTCCGGTTAATGTTGTAGCCAGCTCTGCGGACTGCGGATTTACCCGGGTGCCACCGGAGGCGGAGTGGCAGCCTGACGCCTCGGCGGCTTATCTACACTACTGCCCTAATGAGACTATCGGGGGACTGGAATTTTCATTTGTGCCCGAGGTCGCGGCACCCATCGTCGCTGACATGTCGTCGACGCTATTATCGCGGCCCATTGACGTTAATCGATTCGGGGTGATCTATGCAGGCGCGCAAAAGAACATTGGTCCAGCGGGTCTGTGTTTAGTGATCGTGCGCCGGGAGTTGTTGGGTCGCGCCCGCGAGGAGACGCCGACCATGCTGGACTGGCAAACTGCAGCCGATAACGATTCTATGTATAACACTCCCCCGACCTTCTCGATTTATTTGGCGGGGCTCGTTTTTGAATGGCTGGAGTGCCTCGGTGGTCTTGAGGCAATGTTCGAAATCAACCGCCGTAAGGCCGCAAAGCTATATGAGCTGATTGACCGCAGTGACTTTTACGACAATCCGATCGAGGTGGAGAGCCGTTCGCTGATGAATGTGCCCTTCACGTTGGTGGATGATGCGTTGGATGAGCGCTTTCTGGAAGAGGCTGAGGCCGCGAGCTTATTGAACCTGAAGGGTCACAGGTCGGTCGGCGGAATGCGCGCAAGCCTATACAATGCGGTGGAGGAATCATCTGTGGCCGCCCTGTGTGAGTTTATGCGGGACTTCGAAAAACGCTACGGCTGATTTTATTGGACTAGGTCAAGGTGGGAGCACCCCATGGACTCCGACAAAGAGCTCGACGCGATCAGAGCGCGTATCGACTCGATAGACACCCAGTTACTGGCATTGATTAGCGAGCGTGCCAAGTGTGCTCAGGAAGTGGCCGAAGTGAAGTTGGCGGCTTCCCAATCTGCTGATACACCCCCGGTTTTTTACCGGCCTGAGCGCGAGGCGCAGGTGTTGCGCGCCATTCAGGAGCGGAATCCCGGGCCACTCGCGTCGGATTATGTCGCCTCGATTTTTCGGGAAATCATGTCGAGCTGTCTCGCTCTCGAGCAGCCGCTTTCAGTGGCTTACCTTGGGCCAGAGGGCACTTACTCTCAGGCAGCGGCACTCAAACATTTCGGTCAGTCGGCGGTGCCTATGGGCCAGGCAAGCATCCACAATGTGTTTCGTCAGGTTGAGGAGCGACAGTGTGACTACGGCGTGGTGCCTGTCGAGAATTCTACCGAAGGCATGGTAGGGCAGACGCTCGACTGTTTCCTTGAGTCGCCTTTGCAGATTACGGGCGAAATAGAGTTGCCCATAGTGCATCATCTGCTGGCCGGTAAAACCGCGACGATCGACTCCATACAGTTAATTCTGGGGCATGAGCAGGCGCTGGGGCAGTGCCGCCACTGGCTGGATAGCCATCTGCCTGACGTCGCCAGGGAGGCGGTCGCCAGCAATGGTGAAGCGGCACGTCGGGCCGCGAGTGAGTCGGGTATCGCGGCCATCGCCGGGGAATTGGCTGCAGGACTCCATGGCCTCGAGCCACTGGCGAGAACAATTCAGGACAGCTCCAATAACACCACGCGATTTCTGGTGCTGGGTAGGGAGACAATTCCTCCAAGCGGTAGCGATAAAACGTCGCTGCTGGTCTCGGCGCGCAATCGACCCGGAGCGCTACTGGGGCTGCTGCGGCCTTTCGAGGAGAATGGCATCAGTCTGACGCGAATCGATTCGCGACCCTCCAAGACCGAAAAATGGACCTATGTTTTTTACATTGAGTGTGAGGGCCATTTGGCTGACTCGGTGATGCTGAAAGTGATGGAACAGCTCGAGGAGCATTCCATTATGCTCAAGCGACTGGGCTCCTACCCAAGGGCGCCTATCTAGGTATGCCACATTTAAACGAGAAGACGGTGGCCTTTCTCGGGCTGGGGCTCATATCCGGTTCCTTGGCGGGTGCACTACGGGCATCCGGTTGGCGAGGTGAGCTATTGGGGTGGGGCCCCCGGCAACCCTCCTTGGAGCGCGGTAAAGCATTGGGGCTCATTGATCGGTATAGCCTTGATCTTGAGTCTGTGGTCGCTGAAGCCGACATGATCGTCGTCGGCGCTCCTCCGCAGGCGACTGCGGAACTATTGCCTGAGGTCATCGCGCTGGCCCGTTCCAGTGGCGAGCCGATCGTGACCGATCTTGCCAGTATAAAAAGCGTTATCGTGGACGCGGTTCAGCCTGCCTACAGCAAATTTGTCCCCGGACATCCGATTGCGGGCAGCGAGCATAGCGGGGTTGATGCCTCCGTCTCTACACTTTTTGCGGGTAGGGAGGTGATTCTGACGCCCACTACTGAGTCTGACGCGGATGCGGTGCAAAGCGTAAGGGCGGTGTGGGAGTTCACAGGTGCCCGCGTGACGCTGATGCCCGCTGATGATCATGACGCGGCGTTGGCCGCGAGCAGTCATGTCCCCCATATGATGGCTTATGCGCTTACGGCGATGTTAGGTGATCACGCCTTGGTGCCAATGAAGCATGGAGGTGGCGCGCTGCGCGACATGACCCGCATTGCGGCCTCAGATCCAGTGATGTGGAGGGATATTGCGCTGACCAATCGGGAGGCTATTTTAGAGGCGATGGACGCCGTTGCGGTCGAGCATGAGCGGCTTCGGCGCCTGATTGCTGAAGCGGACGGCGATGCGATGCAACGACTATTTGATCGATGCCGCGCCATTCGCCGAGCGCATGACGAGGTACTCAATCCATTATTAAAGCGCTCGGAGAGCGAGAGCTGATGCATTTTTATCTGGAGCCTGGCGGCAAGCTCTCCGGGTCGATTCGTGTGCCCGGCGACAAGTCCATGTCCCATCGCTCGATTATGCTGGGATCGATTGCCGAGGGCCGCACTGCAGTCAGCGGATTCCTTGAGGGCGACGATGCACTCGCGACGCTTGCAGCGTTCCGCGCCATGGGCGTCGGGATCACCGACCCTGATAAGGGGTCCCTGACGATTGATGGAGTGGGTTTGAAGGGTCTCAAGGCGCCGGCCGAGGTGATGGACGTCGGTAACTCAGGCACCAGTATCCGGCTGATGGCTGGGCTCCTCTCAGGTCAGGTTTTCGACAGCATCATTACTGGTGATAATTCGCTCCTCCGCCGTCCTATGGCAAGGGTGATCACGCCGTTATCGCAAATGGGCGCCCTGATCAGCTCGCGAGGAGGTTGCCCTCCGCTGGAGATTCGGGGAGGCCGCCCGTTGACGGGACTTCACTATGACCTGCCTGTTGCGAGTGCTCAGGTGAAGTCCAGCGTCTTGCTGGCTGGCCTCTACGCCAGCGGCCGCACCAGCGTGACGGAGCCAGCACCCACACGGGACCATACAGAGCGAATGCTGACTGGATTTGGCTATCAGGTGGAGGTGGCCGATGGTGTCATCAGCCTCGAGGGCGGCGGCAGATTGATCGGTACCGACATCGACATACCGGCCGATATCTCCTCTGCGGCTTTCTTTTTGGTTGGCGCATCCATCGCCAAGGGTTCTGATCTCGTCTTGGAGCACGTCGGTATCAACCCTACCCGAGATGGTGTGATCAGGATTTTGCGCGCCATGGGGGCGGACATCGAGGTCATGAATGAACGTCTTGTTGGGGGAGAGCCGGTGGCTGATCTGCGCGTCAGATCAGCGCCTTTGCGGGGAATCCACATCCCGGTTGAGGAGGTCCCGCTGGCCATCGACGAACTGCCAGCGGTACTGATTGCAGCCGCATGCGCAGAGGGTGTGACCGTCCTCTCCGGTGCGGAGGAACTGAGGGTGAAGGAGAGTGATCGCATCGCCAGCATGGCGGAGGGCCTCTCGCAGCTTGGCATAGACAATACAGTTCAACCCGATGGGATAGAGGTCCGTGGCGGAGAAATATCGGGAGGTGTCATCGCGACGCACCATGACCACCGCATAGCAATGAGCTTCTCGATGGCCGCTTTGCGCGCTACGGGTCGGATAAAAATCAGTGATTGCTCCCACGTGGCGACCTCTTTCCCGGGGTTCGCTGCCTTGGCAAGCGATGTTGGGTTGCAGTTGGAAGTGGCCGACGACTGACCCTGCAGCAGACTGTGAAGAGACTATGAAGACAGTGCCGGTGATCTGTGTTGATGGACCGAGTGGCGTTGGCAAAGGCACATTAAGTCTGCAACTGGCTGATTCTCTGGGATGGCACTTATTAGATAGCGGCGCGCTTTACCGTGTCCTGGGCTTGGCCTGCAGCCAGTCTGCGGTCCCATTGGACGATGCCCCTGCAGTGGCTACCGTGGCGCGCTCTCTGGATGTCCGGTTTCAGTCTGGTGGCGACGGTGTCAGAGTCTGGTTGGGCGACAGTGATGTGACGACCGTAATCCGAACCGAGGCAGGGGGGCAGGGTGCGTCCGAGGTGGCGGTGCATGTTGAAGCCCGTGAGGCGCTCCTGCTGAGGCAGCGTGAACTGGCGAGACTCCCGGGGCTCATTGCCGATGGTCGCGATATGGGAACGGTGGTGTTCCCGGATGCGCCCCTTAAAATCTTCCTGACGGCCAGCGCAGAGGCCAGAGCGGAGCGACGTTTGCTTCAGTTGCAGGGCATGGGTGAGAGTGTTAGTCTCGCGCGCCTTCTGGCTGACATAGAACATCGGGACGCGCGGGATCGAAACCGAGCGGCGTCTCCACTGGTTGCAGCCGAGGACGCGATTGTCGTTGACAGCACGACCCTCACCGCTGATGCCGTAATGCATCTGGTTAGGGATCTGGCAGTCTCCCGCGGCATAGTGAAAGAGTAGTAGGCGATGCGTCGGAGTAACGGCAGGACCCCGCCGACATATCTGATTAATCAACCCGGCTGGGTCTGGAAGCCGGAGGGCGCTCTTAGTCGCCATACTTTAGGAACACCATCATGAGCGAATCCTTCGCTGAGCTATTTGAAGAAAGTCTGCAAACCGTTGATATGGAGCCGGGATCGATCGTCACAGGGGTTGTGATCGATATCGATAACGAATGGGTAACTGTTCACGCAGGCCTTAAATCAGAAGGTGTGATTCCCCTTGACCAATTTACTAATGCCAATGGCGAGTGCAGCCTCAGCGTTGGCGATGAAGTGCAGGTGGCGCTGGAAACCGTCGAGGACGGTTTCGGGGAAACGAAATTATCCCGAGAAAAAGCAAAACGCGCAGAAGCCTGGAAAGGTTTAGAGGCCGCCCATTTGGCCGACGAAGTGGTCATGGGTGTCATCAACGGCAAGGTGAAGGGCGGCTTCACTGTGGATATCGAGTCGATTCGGGCGTTTCTCCCGGGCTCCTTGATTGATGTGCGCCCTATTCGGGAGACAACGCATCTAGAGGGTAAGGAACTCGAATTCAAAGTCATCAAGCTCGATCAAAAGCGCAACAACGTTGTGGTATCGCGCCGAGCGGTGATGGAGTCGGCGAACAGCGCCGAGCGAGAGGAGCTACTGCAGAATCTGCAGGAGGGTCAGCTTGTCAAAGGCGTGGTTAAGAATCTCACCGACTACGGTGCCTTCGTCGACCTTGGCGGTGTTGACGGTTTGCTGCACATCACGGACATGGCGTGGAAGCGGATCAAGCATCCCAGCGAGATCGTTGAGGTCGGTCAGGAGATGGACGTCAAAATCCTCAAGTTTGATCGCGAGCGGAATCGCGTCTCCCTGGGTCTTAAGCAGTTGGGCGAGGATCCCTGGGTACAGATCACCGGGCGCTATCCTGAGGGCAGCCGTGTCGTGGCGACGGTGACCAACTTAACCGACTACGGCTGCTTCGCAGAGATCGAAGAAGGCGTAGAGGGGTTAGTGCACGTCTCTGAGATGGACTGGACTAACAAAAATGTTCATCCATCCAAGATCGTCCAATTGGGCGATGAAGTCGAGGTGATGGTGCTCGATATCGACGAGGAACGTCGACGGATTTCGCTGGGTATCAAGCAGTGCACGCAGAATCCGTGGGACGCCTTCGCCGGAGACCATGCAAAAGGCGACAAGATCTCAGGCAGCATCAAGTCGATCACTGACTTCGGTATCTTTATTGGGCTTGAGGGCAACATTGACGGCCTCGTCCACCTGAGTGACATCAGCTGGAACGAGACCGGCGAAGAAGCAGTGCGCAACTACAAGAAAGGCGACGAAATAGAAACCGTCATTCTCTCGATTGATCCAGAGCGAGAGCGCATCTCTCTTGGTATCAAGCAGCTGGAGGAGGACGCCTTTTCGCTCTACGTGAGCGACAACGACCGCGGAGCGCTGGTGACTGGAACCGTGACTGCAGTGGACGCCAAGGGCGCGACCATCAAGCTGTCCGATGAGGTGGATGGCTATCTCAAGGCAGCGGACATTAGCGTTGATCGTATAGACGACGCTCGCTCCGCTTTGTCTGTTGGTGATTCAGTCGAAGCAAAGATCATCAATGTGGACAGAAAAAACCGAGGACTGGGTCTCTCTATCAAAGCGAAGGATATGGATGACGAGAAGGATGCGGTTGCCTCCCTGAAAGAGCAGGAAGCTGCGTCGTCCCCCGGCACAATTGGTGACCTGATTAAAGCCAAGATGGACGATCAGTAGAATTGCTTGGCGAAGCATTCGGGGCCGGCATTAGCCGGCCTTTTTTTTTGTGCTGAGAGGGTTGGGCCGATAAATCAATAAACTTGATGAAAATGAGTAATTTGCCTTCCGCTCGGGGGTCAGCGAGAATGGTCCGATATTGAATGAGGTTGCCGATATGACGCGGAGTGAGTTGATCGATTTGATGGCTGACGGTCAAAGCCAGTTGAGTGCCAAGGACGTTGAGTTGGCAGTAAAACTCCTGATCGATCACATGGCTGAAACGCTGTCCTCGGGGCAGCGCATTGAGATCCGTGGGTTCGGCAGCTTCTCTCTCCATTATCGCGAGCCACGACTGGGGCGTAATCCACGCACCGGTGATGCGGTTGATTTGCGCGGTAAACACGTACCGCATTTCAAACCCGGCAAGGAGTTGCGCGAGCGCGTAAATCGGGCGGTTAAGTCCGGCTTCTAGTCATGCAGTGGCTACGACAGGGGCTTACGCTGCTGCTGGCTATCGGCGCCGTGACGGTCGGCGCGCTATTCTCATTGCAAAACACTCAGCCGGTGCCGCTGGACTTGATGGTGTTTCAGCTCGCACCGCAGCCCGTGGCAATTTGGGTTCTTTTGGCGTTGGCATTGGGTGTCATGATCGGGCTGCTTGCAGGTGCCTGGCTGTCTCTTCGTCGGGCAGCGACAATTCGCCAATTGCGTAAACAGAGAGATCGTCTGCTTGCCGCCGCTGAGAATGGTGCCAACGGTGATTCTGAATAACGCCCTTTTGCTCCTGCTCTTGGTGCTGGCCGTCGCGGCGGGATGGACACTAGGACGGAATGGCTTGCGAATGGATATCGCTGACCGTTCACAACTGCCTTCGCAGTACTATCGCGGCTTCAACTTTTTGCTGGATGGTGAGGAAGAAGATGCTGTAGACGCGTTTACAGAAGCCCTCGCCGTCAATGAAGAGACCCTCGATACCCATATCGCACTCGGGAGCGTGCTTCGAAAGCGCGGCGAGGTCGACAGGGCAATTAGGATCCACCAAAACTTGCTCAAGCGCCCGCAGTTGTCAGCTGTGCAATTGCATCAAGTACACCTTGAGTTGGCGAGGGATTTCATCGCGGCTGGGCTTCATGATCGGGCGGAGCAGTTACTGTTGGATTTGGCGGCGCAGTCCACCGAGTTTATGGCGACAGCGCAAAGACATCTGCTTGACGTGTATGAAGCCCAGAGAGATTGGCAGTCTGCCGAGGACATAGCGGCCCAGCTTATCTCCCGTGCAGATGAGGAAGGGCTGTCTGCGACGGGGCATGGTCAGCCGGTGCAACAACTCCGCTGCCATTATCTGTGCGAGCAAGCAGAGCTTGCGCTTGAGCGCAACGAGGATACCCCCGCGCTGAATTACTACGAAGAGGCGCTGAGAGATCAGCCACACGATTTGAGAGCTCATCTGGGAATTGCCCGTTGGCAATTGGCTCAGGGAGATGCGCCAGGAGCGCTCGAACATTTCGATATCGTGATGGGTAGCGGACGAAGTTGTACACCTGAACTGCTGGAGCTACTTCGAGACATTTGCTCAGCGCACAGTGACGCGCGCCTTTATCTCTCATCGCTGGAACGTTATTACGAATTGCAGCATTCGCCGCTTCTGGCGCTGGCGCTAGCTGCTGAGTTGAGCCGGCTTGAGGGCCGGGAGCCTGCTGATGATTTCTTGCGGGGTTCGCTGGAAAAGTATCCCTCTGTGTCGATTGCCGCTTCCCTCGCGCTCACCGCACTCCGTGCGGAATCGACTGGGCCGGAGTTGGAGGTGCTTGAGCGACTCCTCAGCGACGATGAAGGCTATCAGTGTGATCATTGTGGGTTCACGGGCAGGGCTCGGCACTGGCGTTGTCCGGGTTGCCGCCATTGGGATTCCATCCACTACCGCGGCGGAGCGCTGGAGCGACTCAATGCCTGATCATGGCAGTAAGCTGATTGTCGCGCTGGACTTCTCTTCTTCGAGCGAAGCGCTCTCGTTGGCGAGCAGATTAGACCCCAGTACCGCTCGTCTGAAAGTGGGGAAGCAGCTGTTCACGGTCGCGGGCCCCGATGTAGTCCGTGACCTGCAGGAGCGAGGCTTTGACGTTTTCCTCGATCTGAAATTCCACGATATCCCGAATACGGTGGCCCATGCGGTGCGTGCGGCAGCGGATCTGGGTGTCTGGATGACCAACGTTCATGCATCGGGTGGCTCCCGAATGATGACAGCCGCGCGCGAAGCTTTGGTGGACTACAGCCATCGGCCCCTTTTGCTCGGAGTGACCGTCCTGACCAGCATGGCCCGGGCGGATCTTGATGAACTCAATTGGGGAGCGGACCCTATCGACAGGGTCTGTGAGTTGGCGAGGCTCGCCGAGTCTTCCGGTCTGGATGGGGTGGTGTGTTCAGCAGCAGAGGCGCAGGTTCTGTCGCAGCGGCATCAGCCAGGATTTCTGATGGTGACGCCCGGCATCCGGCAAGCCTGGGATGCGTCAGACGACCAGCGCAGGGTGGTTACGCCGTCAGATGCGGTCGCTGCAGGTGCAACCCACTTGGTTGTGGGCAGGTCCATCACGGCATCCGACGACCCGGCCGCCACCGTGGCAAATATCTTGGCCTCTTTGGTCTGAATGAGCAGTATGTGGAGTAGCCCGCACTATCAGTCCAATCATTTACGGGCATGTGGGAGTTTTTGCTCCGCCTGATCTCCTGGTTTACTCAGCGGGCCCCATAGTCGAGTGCGCGCCAGCATGGAGGGCGCGATAACATGACATATGGAGAGTAATGATGAACAAGAATCAAAACACATTCAGCATGGGCGGCATCGCAGCAGCTAATGGTTCGGGTTTTCAGGGTCTTAGAAAGCTCGTTTTGGCGATGGGTGCTGCGCTGTTGGTCAGCATGAATCCGTTAGCTTGGGCGGGAGAACCTGTCAATATTAATCTCGCGAGTGCCGAAGCAATAGCTGAGGCATTAAGCGGCGTCGGCTTGGCAAAGGCGAATAGAATAGTGGAATATCGAGAGGCCTATGGGCCCTTCGAGCATGTCGATGAGTTAGCCGCTGTGCGGGGCATTGGGCAAGCTACCGTGGAGAAGAACCGCGATGCCATTCTTTTGCGCTAATGGTCGAAGGAGTGCCCGTCGTTGTTTCTTTTGACGGGCGCTAGTGGCTATGTTGGTCGCGCTGTGCAGCAGATTATGGCGCAGCGCGGCCATACGCTTCGTGTTGCAGGCCGTTCGCAGCAGATGGGGCAACGAGCCGGCACGGTCTTTTACGACATAGAGCAGAATGGTTTGCCCGGACTAGAGTCCCTGGCCGGGGTGTCGTGTGTGATTCACTGTGCCGGTCTCGCGCATCGACATGCCACACCTGGTCAATACCAAACCATCAATGTAGAGGCGCCTACTCAGCTAGCGGCTTTGGCGGCCGCATCGGGTGTGAGGCACTTCATTTTCGTCAGTTCTCTCAACGTCGTACCGGGCGACGCCAGCCAGCCCGATCTCGATGCCGCCGGCTATGATGAACCCGACGAACACTATGCGGCATCGAAGTGGTTGGCAGAGCAACGACTGCAGCAGACGCTTGCGGGCAAGGGTTGCGCGTTGACTATCGTCAGGCCTGGTCTTGTCTACGATGTGGAACTCGTGGCGAATCTGGCCTATCTGGCCCGCTTGGTCCGCTGGTGTCCTGTTTCACTGCCCGATGTGGGTTGTCGCAAAATGGTGAGTCGCCAGGATCTGGCCGCGCTTATTGCCTCCTGCGCCGAGGGAGGCAGTGGTTCTCCCGCAGGGCAGCCGGTAGTCGTGGGCACCGATGGGCAGTGTTATAGCGCAGCGCGCGTGACCAAGGGTATTTCGGGTCGGGATCTTGCCATCGCTATACCCGCGTGGATGTGCCGCATGACGGCCAGGGTGATCGATTTGAGCCGTGGCCTAGACGCAGGCGTGACATGGCGGGCGATATCTCATCACTATTGGTGTGGGTCGGCCCCCGCCGTGAGGGGCTGGCAGGCAGAATTGACGCTAGAGTCTTGCAGAGCGGGTGTGACGAGACGATGATGCTACTCTTAGCAGCGCTTTTCGTTGCGTCAGCACTCGGGCTGAGGCTGTTTCTCGCTGTCGCACCCTCGCTTCGACTGGTCGACCACCCTAACGCCCGCAGTCTGCATGCCGTGCCGACCGCAGTGGGCGGGGGTGCGGTACCCATGGCACTGCTCTCGCTGGTGATCGTCCTGCTGAGTCAGCTGCCCTATGCTGGCTGGACAGGTTTTGTGATGATGAGTTTGGTCGCGATTGGGTTGCTGGATGATTGGCGTGGTATCCCGAGCAGTATTCGCCTCCTCTGCTATGTGGGCGCGTCTGTGGTGCTGGCGGCATCGTTGCCATTAGCACAGCTGGGCGTCGTTGGATTTTTTGCCCTCAGCCTCGCGATCGCTTGGTGCATCAATCTAGTCAACTTTATGGATGGTATCGATGGATTGGTTGTCGTGCAGGTACTGTGCCTTGCGGTCGGTGTGGGTATTATCGGCGCCGTTCGCTTGACCTCGGCAGATACCGGGCCTTTGGTCTTACTGTGCTCAGCTCTGGTCGCCTGTTTGGCGCCGCTTCTGTGGTTTAACTGGCCGCCAGCGAAATTATTCATGGGTGATGCCGGCGCGGTGCCACTGGGGTTTTTTCTTGCTTTGCTGGGACTGTTGGCGGTGACACTCGACACCGTGATGGGCTGGGTTTGGCTGGTGCTCATGATGCCATTTCTGATTGACACATCAGTCACGCTGTGTGTACGCGTTGCTGCGGGTCATGCGCCGCACGTAGCGCATCGGGACCACGCTTACCAGCGTCTGGCGCTGAGGGCAGGAAGTCCCCTGCCTGTGACGCTGGGTTTGCTGGCTTTGCAAGCGGTCTGGCAGTTTCCACTTGCGGTGACGGTTAGCACTGAGACACTATTCCCACCGCTTGTGGTACTTTTATCGACCATTCCAGCCTTGCTGTTGGTGGTGTTCGCTCGTCGCAAGGCTTAAACTCCCATCGCAGTGTACGCACACTCAATCCGCTCAATCTGGTCTGGCATAAGTACTTATGGTGAAAAAGATGGCGTCCAGAATGCGCGCGCAAATGCGCCATTCTTTTTCTACCGTGGTTTGGGCGTTTGCGCGACGGGCCTTTCCTCCATCGTTCAGGCTCTCAGGCTGGTTGTTGCTCGACCTTGTCGTCGTGCTGGGCTCGCTTTACGGTGCCATCGTAATCGGTTCGGAATCCGGCACTGCTGCATTGTCGGCGTTGTCACCTATGACTGTGGCGATACTGCTGATTGGCACAGCGGTCATTTTTTCATCGCAGGGGCTCTATCGATCGGTCATCCGTTACATGGGCCAACAGGCGGTGTGGGATCTGGTCAAAGCCGTCTCGCTCTCGACCATGACTCTGGGCGCAGCCATTTTCTTTACCAAGACGAATCTCTCCGGGACCGCTGCTCTGGTGTTCTGGCTCTTACTGCTCGTTGGTGTGGGTGGACTCAGGTTGATCTCGAGAGCTTGGCATCAGGCCAGCGTGCACGCCGATGCGCGAAGGGTCATTATTTATGGGGCGGGAGATTCGGGGCGCCAGTTACTCAACGCGCTCAACCATGCAACTGATTATCGTGTTGTGGCTTTTATCGATGACAATCCCGACCTGCACGAGACGGTGATCAACGGAAGACCCGTACTGGGCACCGAAGAGATCTCTGGCCTGGTGGAGGAACATGCAGTTCGTCAGGTGCTACTAGCGATTCCATCCGCGTCGCAGGAGCGACGACGCGCAATCATCAATTCCCTCGAGGGTCTCCCGGTCAGAGTTCGCACTATCCCGAAAATCAGTGAGCTGGTATCCGGTAGCGCGATCATCAATCAGATTCAGGACGTGGACCTCGATGATCTTTTGGGTAGAGAGCCGGTGCCCCCTCATCCTGAACTGATGGACCGATGCATCACCGACAAAGTGGTTATGGTGACGGGTGCAGGCGGCAGTATTGGCGCAGAGCTCTGCCGGCACATTTTGGCGTCCTCTCCCAAAGAGCTGATCCTTTTGGACATCTCTGAGTTTGCGCTTTACCACGTGGACCGGGAGATCAAGAGTTTATGTCAGCGTCAGGGTCTGCGCTTTCCTGTTGTGACACTCCTGGGCAGTGTCCGGGATGAGCAGCGTCTGGAGTCTATCTTCCGCACCTTTTCCGTTGACACGGTCTATCACGCTGCGGCGTACAAGCATGTACCGATGGTGGAATACAACGTATCCGAGGGCGTAGCCAATAACGTGCACGGCACCTGGAGCGCAGCATGGGCGGCTCACCGTGCAAGTGTCGATACCTTTGTTTTGGTCTCAACCGATAAGGCAGTGCGGCCGACCAATATCATGGGCGCTTCAAAACGCTTTGCAGAGTTGATCCTGCAGGGCCTTTCGCAGATCGAAACTGAGACCCGGTTCTGTATTGTGCGCTTCGGCAATGTGCTGGGGTCGTCGGGCTCAGTTGTGCCTTTGTTCCGAGAGCAAATAAGCACGGGTGGCCCGGTCACGGTCACGCATCCTGAAGTCTCTCGGTACTTTATGAGTATCCGTGAAGCCGCTCAATTGGTGCTACAAGCTGGCGCCTTGGGCACTGGTGGTGATGTGTTCGTGCTGGACATGGGTGAACCGGTGAGAATCGTTGAGCTGGCGGAGCGCATGATTCGGCTGAGTGGCTATGACACCGAGCAAGATAACGTCTTCGGTGAGCATGTCGAGGTGGAGTACATTGGTCTGCGCCCTGGTGAGAAACTTCACGAAGAGTTGCTACTGGGGACCTCGGTGACAGGTACGGGCCACCCGATGATCATGCGCGCCGAGGAGGAGTCCTTTGACTTCGATTTTATCGAGGATGCGGCCCACCGCTTGCTGAGGGCCTGTGCTGAAATGGACCTCAATGACGTCACTGCTATTTTGAGCGAGCATGTTATCGGCTTCTCTGGACACGAGCCGCGACACGATTACGTTTGGGTCAAGCAAGGACGCGTAGGCAAAAGGGCGCGTAAGTCAGTCGATGCCGAGAACGTTACACCAATCCGTCCCGAACTGGTTGGGCCTCGCCAGAGTGTCGGGCTTCAGAAGGACTGATTGGGTCCGTAACTGACACTTCTGCCCGCGCCCACCTATGTAAAGCTGACCCGCGGCGATGGCAACGGATGGTGCCTGTTGCCATGGGTCTCGCGCTATCCAAGCGGCTAATGCCCTTTATAAGCGCCGGTCGTTGCTCCCGACACAGCGCTCTTGTAGGGTCCGCTTTCACCTTGATATAAGATAGCGCCGGGACACCCTATGTCTATGATCGTCAATCGACGCGACGTCGATTTCTATCTCGATGAAATGTTTGATCTGGGTTCGCTGCTGGCGAGTGAGCGATACAGCGAGCATGACCGCGAGAGTATCACCGCCATACTCAATTTGTGCCAAAACATGGCCGAGGAAGAGTTTTTGCCGTGTGCGGCGGAGCACGACGAAAATGAGCCCGTCTTCAAAGATGGGAAGGCGATCACTCCAGACTCATTAAAAGCTTGCCTGAAAACTTTTGTTGAGGCGGGCCTGCCCACTGCGACCTTTGATCACGACCTGGGCGGCATGCAGTTGCCAGTCATGGTTGCCAATTTTATGCAAGGTACCTTTCAAGCGGCCAATGCACCGGCCACTGGCTACATATTCTTGACCTCCTCCAATGCACACATGTTGCAGGCATGTGGTAGCGAGGCGCTGCGGGAGCGGTACCTTCCGCCCCTGATTGAGGGCCGCTGGTTTGGCACTATGTGTTTATCCGAACCCCACGCGGGTTCATCACTGTCGGATATCCGCTGTATGGCCGAGCCCGTTGGTGATGGTAGCTACAAGCTGACCGGTACCAAGATGTGGATCTCCGGCGGCGAGCAGGATATCTCGGAGAACATTGTGCACATGGTGCTGGCTCGAACTCCGGATGCACCTCCGGGAGTGAAGGGCATCTCCCTGTTTCTGGTGCCCAAAGTCCGTGTCGAGGAAGATGGTTTGTTGGGTGAACCCAACAACATTGCGCTCGCGGGCCTAAACCACAAGATGGGGCAGCGGGGCACCACCAACACGCTGCTCAATTTCGGCGAAGGCGGTGATTGCCTTGGTTACCTCGTAGGAGAGGAAAACGAAGGCCTCAAGAACATGTTCCACATGATGAACGAGGCGCGGATCGGTGTCGGTATGCTCGCTACGATGTCAGGTCTGGGTGGCTATCTTTACTCGCTCGATTACGCCCGCAACCGGCCACAGGGCCGGCATCCGGGAGATAAAGACCCCAATAGCCCGATGCTACCCATCATCGAGCACGCGGATATTCGTAGGCTCTTGATGGAGCAGAAGGTGGCGGTGGAGGGCAGTATTGCGCTGCTCACCTACTGTTCGCATTTGTTGGATCAGCAGCTGATTTCAGACGCCCCGCAGGCCTCGCAGCGGCTCACATTACTGCTCGAGCTCCTCACGCCTATCGCCAAGTCTTGGCCCTCAGAATACACACTTGAGGCCAACAAACACGCCATTCAGATTTTAGGCGGCTACGGGTACACCCGGGAATACCCGGTGGAGCGGCTGTATCGGGACAACCGCTTGAATCCGATTCACGAGGGTAGCCATGGCATCCATGGGCTCGATCTTTTGGGTCGTAAAGTGAATCTTGCGGGTGGAGTGACCCTAGCTATCTTTGAAGAGGAAATGCAGCCGGCGCTGGAGGCAGCCGCAGGCAGTGAGTCGCTCTTAGCGATGGGGGAGGCCCTCGGCGCTAGCTGGCAACTGGCCAAAGAGACCGTTGAGACCGTGAATCAGGAAGCCGATACGCTCGCGCGCCTGTCCAGTGCCACGCCGTTTCTGGATGCCTTCGGGCACGTCGTCATCGCTTGGTTGTGGTTACGTCAGGCGCTGATTGCTGAGCAAGCGTTGCGACAGGGTGCGCAAGCGGATGCTGATTTCTACGAGGGCAAGGTCGCAGCGTGCCAGTTCTTCTATCGTTATCACTTGCCACAAGCGGCGGAGAAGCTCCGTTACGTCGCTTCTCAGGATCGATCCGTACTGGATACGCAGGCCAGCTGGTTCACCGGTCATTGACGAATGCGGGCCGGGCTGATGGAACCGCTCAATGCTGCTCACTATTAGGTCGGTTCTAGCCTGGTTTCTTCTTCGATTGAAAGTTGCGCATGAATTCCCTGTCTATGAACGAACCGTCCTGGTGCAAGCGATAATGAGTGTGGGCCAGGTGATGCGCGTTAAATGCGCTTCGCTGCACGTTCTCAAAACCTTGGGCGTGAAAAGCCGCGTTAATCGCATCTTTGCCGAGTTTTAGGGCAAACGACGGTTTGTCGGACAGCGTACGTGCAAAGGCCAAGGTTTCCTCTTCTAGCGCGTCTCGTGGGACAACCCGGTTTACCATGCCCGCAGCTTGTGCCTCCTCGGCAGTAATGGGCTGACCGGTAAGCAAGAACTCCTTGGCCTTGCGGATGCCCAGTTCCCAAACGTGGGCAAAGTACTCCACGCCGGGTATACCCATGTACATGGTGTTGTCCTGGAAAGTCGCATCGTTGCTGGCAATGACAAAGTCACAGGGCCAGATCAGCATCAACCCGCCGGCAATAGATTTGCCATGGACAGATGCGATGGTGGGTTTGGCCAAATCTCGCCAGCGGCGGCAGAAACCCTCATAAATTTCTTTTTCGCGACAGTAATAAGCTTCTGAGCCTTCCCATTTATCATCACTCCATGTGCCAACCCGTTTGTGTTCGCTGCCGCGGCTGTTGATATCCCGCAGGTCATGACCGGCTGAAAAGTGAGGTCCCTTAGCGGCCAGGATCACTAACTTAACCTCGCTATCGCCCATGGCAGCGTCGAAAGCGTCGTTCAATTCGTAAAGGAGCTGAGTGTCTTGGGCATTTCGCGCGTCGGGACGGTTGAGCCAGATACGAGCGATACCCGCCTCAGGTTTTTCGTAGATCAGGTTGTCGAAATCAGGCATGTCGGTGTCCCTCTCCGGTTGCGGCAACGTTACTACACTCAGTAGCTGGGGACTATTTCATATGCGAAGCAGCAGCCGGGGGAAATCCGCTGGCCGCTGTGCATCTCGCGAGGACTGAAGTTGTCCATCGGGCGTGGCTGTGAGTTTGGCGTGATGGTGGGCCCAGTAGCACTTGAATCGATGACCAATCGATTATGAGTCGCCAGACGTTTTCAGCTGTTTCTGAATCGATTTGAGCGTATTCATCAGCTCCCGGTTGCTGGGTTCTCTGCCTTTTGATGCGCCTTCGGCAGCGTCAGTTGAGCCCACCATAATCGACAATAGATTCGTCACGACCGAGTGGTCGTAGGGGCGGTCTCTTAGCTTCAGCGTGCGCGCTGAAAATTCAAGTGTGCCAAAAAAAACATCCCGCAACTGACCAATAGGTGTGTCCTTGGGAAGTTCGCCCCGGTCCACGCCGCGCTGCATGATGCGATCAAACACTCTGACGTACTCACGCACCTGATCGAGATCCTGCTCCTGCTGTGGCCGAGCGCGATAGGTCAGCGAGACTACCTCAAATTGGTCCAGTATTGAGTTGAGGTGGTAGTGGCTCAGTTGTTCCAATTGCTCTCGAGTCGTCGCATCAGGCTCGATCGCTGCCTCGGCGCCCAGCGTCAGTTGTGTCCAGAAGCGACCCACCACCCCGGCCAAGAGGTCCTGCTTGTTTCTGTAGTAGAGGTACACCGTGCCCTCAGCAACCGACGCCGCGCGCGCGATGTCCGATACCTTGGCGCCGTCAAATCCAACCTGCGCAAAAATCTTTTCCGCTGCGTCGAGAATGCTCGATTCTTTGGCTTCCACGCGCGCTCTGGAGGTGTGGCGGGGTGTTGCCGGCATTGAACAGTACCCGTATACTGAATCCAACTCAGTTTAAATGAGTGAAAATCATTTTGATAGCGATGTAAATAGCGATGTGAATAGTGATGTGAATAGCGGTGTAAACAGCACCCAGCGCAATGAAGGGCAGGCAGCATGATTCGTATAGGCGGTGCGACGGGCTATTGGGGCGAGGCGGATCTTGCTCTCCCACAATTTCTGGCTGAGGGCGATCTCGATTTCATCGTGTTTGATTACCTCGCTGAGATCACCATGTCGATCATGGCTCGCGCCAAAGCCGCGGACCTCGAAAAAGGCTATGCCACCGATTTTGTCAGCGCCATTGTCGCGCCCCATCTGCAGGCCATTGCCGATTCAGGCGTCAGACTGATCAGCAATGCGGGTGGGGTCAACCCCGAGGCCTGTGGCCACGCGATCAGACAACTGATTGAGGATGCCGGGCTGTCACTAAAGGTGGCAGTGATTACCGGCGACGACCTCATGCCCAAGTTGGATCAGGTGTTGGACTCAGAGCCCTTAGAGATGTTCACCGGTGAGCCCACACCGCCCCGTGAGGCGATTGCGAGTGCCAACGTCTATCTCGGCGCGTTTCCGATTGGTGAGGCGTTGAATCAAGGCGCTGATATTGTCGTGACCGGTCGCTGCGTCGACAGTGCTGTCACGCTGGGGGCTTGTATCCACCGATTTGGCTGGCAGCGTAATGACCTGGATTTATTGGCAGCGGGTTCACTTGCCGGCCATCTGATCGAGTGCGGACCCCAGGCAACCGGTGGCAACTATACCGACTGGCACGAGGTGGCCGACTCCCTCCACGAGGTCGGCTACCCCATCGCCGAGATTGCTGCCGATGGTGCGGTAGTGATGACCAAACCCCAAGGCACGGGTGGCTGTGTGACGATGGGCACGGTCGGTGAGCAGCTTCTTTACGAGATCGGTGACCCTGCTGTGTATCATCTGCCCGATGTGATCTGCGATTTCACTGAGGTATCGCTCGAGCAAATCGACACAGATCGCGTCGCTGTGACCGGCGCCCGGGGGCGCGGAGTGCCCGCTCAATATAAAACCTCGATGACTTGGGCCGATGGTTGGCGGGCCGGCATGATTGGCTTTTATGTGGGCACGCGCGCCGCAGAGAAGGCACGACTGTTTGCGGATGAGGCCATTCAGCGGGCGCGGCGGAAGCTCTCAAAGATGGGTGCTTCCGACTACGTCGACGTATGCGTAGAAGTTGTGGGTGATGAGAGTCATTGGGGTGAAGCAGCACGTTATGTGAGGAGCCGCGAGGTTGCCGTGAAAGTGGCCTGCCGGCATGCGGATCGGCGCGCGACAGACCTCTTGATGAGGGAACTCGCCGGAGTCGGCTTGGGTGCGCCGGCAGGGTTCTGCGCCTTTGCGGGCACACGCCCCAAGTCGTCGCCGGTCATCCGCTTGTTCTCAATACTCGTCGATCGTGATCTCGCTGATGTGCAGATTCATACTGCAGATGGGGCCCAAACCTTTGATGACGCCCGAGCGATAGCGTCTGGAGTGGCTGATTTGGGAGAGGGCGGGGTCGATGGTGACAGTGCGACAGATCTTGAGGCGGCCGTCGCGACTGATGACGGCACCGAGCTTGTCGAGGTGTCCCTGGAGCGCTTGGCCTGGGCACGTTCGGGCGATAAGGGCGACAAAGCCAACATCGGCGTGATGGCGCGCAAGCGGGAATACTTCCCGTGGATTGTAGCGGCGCTGGGCGAGTCGTATGTATCAAGCCGCTTTGAGCATTTTATGGCCAGCCCCGAGATGGACCGCTACATCTTGCCGGGGCTCCCCGCGCTCAACTTTGTGTTACATCACGCCCTCGGTGGCGGGGGCGTGGCGAGCTTGCGCAACGACCCCCAGGCAAAGGGCTATGCGCAAATTTTATTGGATACGCCGGTAAAGATACCGGTCCAACTGTTGGAGGGCTGAGATGGTCGCCGTGACATCCCAGATAGACGCAAATTCCGAGGCCTTTGTGGCCAATCGGGCCAGCATGATGGCTTTTATAGAGCGGCTGCGCTCCCTGGAGGCGCGGGCGTCGGGAGCCTCGGCCAAGCGCCGCGCGACATTCGAGAAGCGGGGACAGTTACTACCGGCTGATCGTCTGCACCGGCTTCTGGACCCGGGTATGCCTTTTCTCCGGTTACATACGCTGGCCAATTTCGCGGTCGATAACCCGGACCGAGAGGCGAGTATCCCCGGCGCCTCTGTAATGGTGGGTATTGGGTTTGTAGGTGGCGTGCGCTGCATGGTTTGGGTCGATGACTCGGGTATTGCAGCCGGGTCCGCCACAACCAAGACCGGTGAGGTCCATCTCTCACTGCAAGAGATTTGTAAGCGCCAGAAGTTGCCCCTGATACACTGCGTCGAGAGTGCTGGAGCGAATCTGCTGCAGTACCAGACTGAGCTATGGTCCGTATTTGGCGGCGTATTCCGCAATCTCGCGCAGATGTCGGCGATGGGATTACCCACGATGGTGGTATTGCACGGCGGTTCGACCGCGGGTGGCGCCTACATGCCGGGGATGTCCGATTACGTTATTGGCGTCAAAGAAAACGGCATGGCAGCGCTCGGCGGTGCGGCGCTCGTCAAGGCAGCCACCGGTGAAGTCGCCAATGATCGCGAGCTCGGTGGCACCGAGATGCATGCCAGCGTCTCAGGCTGCGTTGAGTATCTGGTGGAGGATGATGCCCACGGGCTATTGAAGGCGCGAGAAGTGTTTGAGCGTCTGGACTGGAATCGGCGCGCCACGCCCATACCTCGTCGCGCCTATCAGCCGCCGAAATATCACGCAGAGCAGTTGGCGGGGGCCGTGCCAACCGATCCCAAAGTGCCCTATGACTGTCGCGAGGTCCTTGCCCGCGTCGTGGATGGCTCTGAAATTGAGGAATTTAAGCCGCGCTATGGTGTCTCCACACTGTGTGCCCACGCCAGCATCACGGGTATCGCCTGCGCGGTGATTGGTAATAACGGCCCGATCGACCCGAACGGGGCGACCAAGGTCGCGCAGTTTATTCAGGCCTGTGATCAGGCGGATCTGCCGATCATCTTCTTCCAGAACACCACCGGCTACATGGTCGGTACCGAGTACGAGCAGGCCGGCATGATCAAACACGGTTCCAAGATGATTCAGGCGGTGAGTACCACGCGGGTACCGAAGATCAGTCTCTATATCGGCGCCAGTTTTGGTGCGGGTAACTACGGCATGTGCGGCTGGGCTTACGAGCCTGATTTTCTGTTCGCCTGGCCCAGCGCGCGCACGGGTGTGATGGCGGGACAGAGCGCGGCCAAGACTATGAGCGAGGTCGCGCGCGCGGGTGCCGCACGCAAGGGTATTGAGATTCCCGATGAGCAACTGGCCGAGCAGGAAGCTGCGATCATCGCGCACTTCGATGCACAGGAAGACGCCTTCTACACTTCGGGCCGCGTGCTGGACCACGGCGTGATTGATCCACGCGATACGCGCAAGGTACTCGCGTTTTGCCTCGAAACAGTGCTGGAAGGACGTGGGCGCACACTCACGCCCAACAGCTTCGGCGTGGCGAGGATGTGATCATGACAATACTGCCCCATACCGATTCTGTCGAATGCGAACTCCATCAGGGATGGCTGACCGTCTGGTTCAACCAGCCCGAGCGCCGCAACCCGCTCACTGATGAGGTGGTCGCCGACCTGCAGCGCATATGCGATGCACTGCAGGACGACCGCTCCGTCAGAGGTCTGACCCTGCGTGGTCATGGAGGCTTCTTTTGCGCAGGCGGTGACCTGAAAGGTTTCAAAACCATGGCGACGGCGTCCAATGAAGACGTCATTGCCATGAGTGAGACCATCGGGCGTCTGCTTTACACACTTGATCGTTTACCGATGGTGACCATTGCCGTCATCGAGGGTGCGGCCATGGCGGGTGGGCTCGGCGTGGCCTGCTGCTGTGACGTCACCATTGGCACCGCGGATGCCAAGTTTGCTTTTTCGGAGACGCGGATTGGTATCTCGCCCGCGCAGATCGCCCGTTATGTGATGCAGAAGTGCGGTGAGTCCACGGGTCGGCGATTGATGTTGAGTGCCGCTCGCTTTGCCGGTGAGCAGGCGGCGACCCTTGGCATACTAGATGTGGTGGTGCCTGACTCCGACGGGCTTGAGGCTGCCGAGGCGCAAATTCGCGCCGACGTGCTGGCCTGTGCTCCGGGCGCTGTCGCGGCGACCAAAACCCTGATCAGAACGCTGCCGACGCTGCCCGATGAGCAAAAGATGCACTTCGCCGCAGAGAACTTCACGAACTGTTTGAAGGGCGAGGAAGGCAGAGAAGGTGTGTCGTCATTCCTTGAGAAGCGCAAGCCCAATTGGCACCCGGAAGGCGAGGCATGAGCGCAATCCAGACACTATTGGTGGCCAACCGCGGTGAGATTGCGGTGCGGGTCATGCGCACCGCCAAGTCTATGGGGCTCAAAACCGTTGCCGTCTATTCAGACGCCGATGCCAATGCCCTGCATGTGCGGTCCGCCGATCTGGCAGTACCCCTCGGCGGCAATACCGCCGCCGAGTCCTACTTGAATGGTGACGCCATCCTTGAAGCTGCGCGGACGACAGGCGCCGACGCGATTCACCCGGGCTATGGCTTTCTATCGGAGAACACTGGTTTTGCAGCGGCCTGTGCGGAAGCTGGCATTATCTTTATTGGCCCGCCGGCGGCGGCCGTGGAAATCATGGGTGATAAGGCGCTTGCGAAGCGCGCGATGCTGGAGGCCAAAGTGCCCTGCATCCCTGGGTATCAGGGCGAGGACCAGTCCGACGACACACTCAGCCGCGAGGCACAAGCGATGGGCATGCCGGTGATGATCAAGGCCGCGGCGGGGGGTGGTGGCCGGGGCATGCGGCGTGTGGCCGACCCCGAGCAGCTACTTCAGTCGATTGCACTGGCGCGCTCCGAGGCCGAGGGTGCCTTTGGTAATGGCGATTTGATTCTGGAACGGGCGATTGAAGGCGCCCGGCACGTCGAAGTGCAGGTGTTTGCCGACACTCACGGCAATGTGATTCATCTGGGTGAGCGGGACTGCTCGCTGCAGCGGCGTCACCAGAAAGTGGTCGAGGAATCCCCGTGCCCCATCATGACGCCAGCGTTGCGTGAGGCGATGGGCCTTGCTGCGGTAGAGGCCGCGCGCGCCGTGAAATACGTGGGCGCGGGCACGGTGGAATTTCTCTTGGATGCCAGCGGGGACTTTTACTTTTTAGAGATGAACACGCGCCTGCAGGTTGAACACCCGGTAACCGAGTGCGTCACGGGGGTTGACCTCGTGCAATGGCAGATCCGCGTGGCTCAGGGGGAGCCCTTGCCCGCGACTCAAGACGACATCGACCTCTTTGGTCATGCGATTGAGGTCAGGCTCTGCGCAGAGGATCCGGCGGCGGCGTTTTTGCCCAGTGCCGGACCCGTGTCGCTGTTCAGCCTGTCCCCGGAGGAGGGGGTTCGTATGGATGCAGGGATCGAGACCGGTGATGCCATATCCCCCTTCTATGATTCGATGGTCGCCAAGGTGATCGCCTGGGGTGAAACCCGCGAGACCGCGCGGCTCAAACTGCGCTCGGCCTTGCAGGCCACCACGCTGGCGGGTGTCACCCACAACCGCGCGTTCTTATTAGAGCTGCTCGATCAGCCGACCTTCATCAAAGGCGGAGCGACCACCGATTACATCGATCAGCACTACCCTGAGGGCTTTTCGCCCGCGCAACCGGGTACTGCCAGTTTGGCGGCGGGCGTGGTGCTCCAGCAGATTCTCGCGGCCGAGCAGCACTTCGCCAACGCGCTGTCAGTGAGCGAGGAACTGCGGGGTTGGGTGTCGACCGGGCCCGTGACGAGACGGCATACCTATGAGGTGGGGGACGCGACTTTCACCGCAGACATCACGTCGAGCAGCGCAGAGCAGTTCTCGGTGACTCTGATGGAGGCGACCCACTCGGTCACACTGCAAAAGCTCAATGCAGACCGCGTTGCGTTTTTGTTTGATGGTCAGCGCGTGGTGCTGGGTTATTACCAACCTGACGCCGCTGTGATCACGCTGGCCACAGATCAGTCTGATGTGACCCTGACCAATACGGATCTGATTCCCCCGGAGTCGGCTGAGGATGCGCAGGGAGGTAAGGTGCAGGCGCCGATGCACGGTCAACTGGTGTCGCTGTTAGTTGAGGCGGAGCAATTAGTGGAAAAAGATCAGCGGTTGGCGGTGTTCGAGGCCATGAAAATGCAGCATGAGATTCTCGCGCCGGTGTCCGGGGTAGTGCAGCAGGTGAACAGCCAGGTCGGTCAGCAGATGGCGGCGGGAGATGTCATCATGGTGATTGAAGAGGCCGATGGCGAGTAATCCGACCTTAGCCAGCGCAGGCCTCACGTAACCGATTTCAGGAGTCATCATGCAACAGGCGAGCGATTTTCTAGCGGAATCAGAAGCATTGGAGCAGCTCATCGCGCCGCTGCTGGCGAGTGATTTTGCGCATCCGACGGGGTTCAAGTCCTGGACCTTTGAGACGATCATGCGTCACCTGCATTTCTGGAACCATATGGCGAATCTGGCGCTCACGGCGCCCGATGCGTTTCAGGCAGCACTCAAGCCTGCGGTAGAAGCTATGATGGCGGGCAAAACCCTGCCCGATATCGAGCTCGCAAAATTTTCCGAGGGTGGCCTCGAGTTGGTGTCTCTGTGGCAAGCCGGATTTCGCGAGGTGGCCGCGGCCTACCAGCAGGCCGACCCCTCTGATCGTGTTTCATGGGTTGGTCCCAGCATGAGTGCCCGCTCATCGATTACCGCACGGCAAATGGAGACCTGGGCACACGGCCAGGCGATCGCCGATGAACTCGGTATTGAGCGAAGCGAAGACGATCGCATCCGTAACATTGTGGTTTTGGGGGTGAATACCTTTGGCTGGTCTTTCATGGTGCGGGGTATGGAAGTCCCCGATGAGCCGCCTGCATTGCGGCTCACCTCACCGTCTGGCGAGTCATGGGAGTACGGGAACCCTGAGAGTGACCAGGTCATTTGCGGCATGGCACATGAGTTTGCTCAGGTGGTCACCCAGACCCGCAACATCGCCGATACCCAATTGGTCTGCGAGGGGGATACGGCCGAGCTTTGGATGCGCAACGCCCAGTGCTTTGCGGGCGCAGCGGCTGAGCCGCCCGCGCCGGGGGAGCGGCGCACCAAATCCCCGGCCTGAGCGAGAGCCAGTTACTGCGCTACTCGCTTCTGCTCCTCCAAGTGGGGCGACAAGAGAAAAAGTGCGGTGTGGGTGTTGAGATTGCGGGGCCGCCAACCGCGGTGAGTGCGGATCGATGGGCGCAGCGCTAGAAGATTGTTATTGATCTGATTCGATGCGATTCATCATTCTGCGGTGCCCCAGCCAGAAGAGCTCGGCGTCTGAGTAACCGGTGATGCGATCCAACTCCTGACAGTCCCGGATCTGCAGAAAAGTCGGCGTGCCGATGACCTCCGCCGAGGCGCATTCGACCAGCTGATGCTGGTCTGCTTGCCATTCGTCGATCAACACCCGCTCCATCGGCAGCGCGAGAGATTCTGCGGTTTTCTCATAGATCGGGCCCACCTCACGATCAAACTGCCAGCAAGCACCGCATTCGGGACTGTAAATGTAGATCAGAACAGGCGAGTCACTGCGGGCCGCGGTATCGGCAGAGGCGCGCAGGGGAGTAGTGGTCGCGCTGGCAACCAGTCCCGCCAAAACGAGCAGAAGGGCTATGGCTTTCATCAGAGCTTGATGTAACCCCATCCTTCGCGCGCCTGCAGTCTTCCCAGCGCGGCGACCCCAGAGGGGACGGTTTCCACGCCAAAGGCGAGGTCGTCCTCAGTCAGGTTGTAGTAATTGAGTGTCGCCTCGCAGGCAAAAACGCGAATGCCCGACGCCATCAACTGCTCCATTTGCGCACTGTACTGCCCGCCATTGGCATCTTCGGCACCCTCGAGAGCCGGTTTGACACCATTGCCAATCAGGATGACACGGGTCTCGATATCGGGGTTGAAGGCATGGTGGCGCGCTACCTGAGCGAGCATGCGGTTCATGCTGGCTTCGGAATCCAAATGAAACACCACGCCCGGCTCATCGGCATCAGCGCTGCGGATCGCGGGCGACAGCGTCAGACAAGCGAGTAAAGTCAGCATGAGCAATCGCGGCATGGGGTTCTCCTCTTTTGCATGGGCGCTGAGTTAGGCGGCCCTGTTCTGGTGGCGCTGTTTTTTCTGCCACTCTTGTTTGTCACCTGTGCAAATGGTGCTTGTAGTGATTGTGCGTTTACCGCTGGTGCCTTTGTTAATTCACGGTGTCTGTGTTGATTCAGGTCTGGTATCGCGCGTTGTTGCCACATTCGGCGCGCGTCCGACATCGTAGTTACGCTACACTCTAGCCAGGCGGTTTTACCAAGCGCACCTTACGATCTGGCGGTCCGCTTGGCAAAATTCCAGCGCGGCGGTTGCTACCGCGACAAATGCAGTTTAACATTAAGTTATATGCATATAAAAAAAAATAATAACGGCGTAAAAGACTCCGCGCGCACTGAGAAACGCGGGTAAACACAGCAGCACTCCGGGGGAGGAGAAGGATGGCATCAGACGCCGAGCACGGTCAGCTCCGACCCGCGCCCGAATCCTTTCTGCCCAAAGATCTGGTTGAGGACATTTCCCGGGATGGCATCAACCCGGGCCGTCGCTCGTTGCTGCAAGGTGCTTTTGCGGCAGCGACCGCATCGATGGTGGCGCAATCAACGATGGCGGATGACGATCCTGATATCGTGAACTTGCCCAGCTGGACCCGCAGTTTAGGCAAGCCGGTGGTCGCCAACCCCTACGGACAGCCATCGCCTTACGAGGCCAACATCGTCCGCCGCCAGAGCCCCGGTCTCACCCGGACCGATCAGTCCAGCGTGTCATTCACGCCACTGCAAAACCTGTTTGGCATGATCACGCCGAGTGGTCTGCATTTTGAGCGTCATCATCAGGGCTGGATTGATATTGACCCGCGACGACACAGGCTGATGATCAATGGGCTGGTAGACACTCCGCTGGTGTTCACCATGGAAGAATTGCTCCGTATGCCCAGCGTATCGCGCATTCATTTCCTAGAGTGTGGTGCCAACACCGGGCTCGAGTGGGGCAATGTGGCGGTGCCCACCGTGCAGTACAGCCACGGGATGTTGTCAGCCTCCGAATTCACCGGAGTTCCGGTCTCCCTGCTGTTAGAGCGTGCCCGCTATGATCAAAAACGCGCCACCGTCCTGCTGGCCGAGGGCGCCGATGGTTCCAGCATGACGCGCACCATCAATCTCGAGAACGCATTGGACGATGCGCTTGTGGCGTATGGCCAAAACGGCGAAATGTTGCGCCCGGAAAACGGCTATCCGTTGCGATTGGTGGTACCCGGCGTGCAGGGCGTGTCGTGGGTCAAGTGGTTGCGACGACTCGAAGTGGGCGATAAACCCTGGGCGACCAAAGACGAGGTCGCGCACTACGTGGATCTGATGCCGGATGGCACGCACCGGCAGTACACCTCTATTCAGGAGGCGAAGTCGGTGATCACGGCGCCCTCGGGGGGGCAAAAGCTGTTGAATCAGGGTTACTACGACATTTCGGGTCTCGCCTGGAGTGGCCGTGGCTCTGTAGAGCGTGTCGAGGTCTCGGTTGACGGTGGACGTCACTGGCGTGAGGCCCGTCTTGAGGGACCGATATTGCCCAAGGCACTCACCCGGTTTCACTTTGATTGGGTTTGGCAAGGTAATGAGGCGCTGCTGCAGTCCCGGGTCACCGACAGCACCGGCTATATCCAGCCCAGCCGCGCTAAGTTGGTCGCAGCGCGCGGCACGCGATCGATCTACCACAATAACGCTATCCAGACGTGGCGAGTGGGCGCTGACGGCGAGGTTCACAATGTCCAGCTGGGTTAATTTCGTCATGTTGCTGACCGCAATGGTCTCGACGTCGTGGGTAATGGCGTTGCCCGAGGGTCTGGAGGCATTAGGTAGACCCGCGACGGAAGGCGAGGTCTCGGCCTGGGATATTGACGTGCGCCCCGACTTTGTAGGTCTGCCGCCCGGTAGTGGCGATGTTTGGGCGGGCGAGGAGATCTGGCTGGATCAGTGCGCCTCCTGCCACGGTGACTTTGGCGATTCGAATGAGATTTTTGCGCCGCTCGTGTTAGGCAATATCACGGAGGAGGATATCGCTAGTGGGCGGGTGGCCTCGCTCACGGATCCCGCCGTAACCCGGACCACATTGATGAAAGTGCCGACCCTGTCGACGCTGTGGGACTATATCCACCGGGCGATGCCCTGGAGTGCACCCAAGACCCTGAGCCCCGACGAGGTCTACGCCCTGGTCGCCTATTTGCTGAATCTGGGCTACGTAGTTGACGACGATTTTGTGCTGTCCGATACCAACATGGCGGAGACTCAGGCACGCATGCCGAATCGCAACGGTATGAGCTTAGATCATGGTCTGTGGTCGGTATCTGGCGCGCCAGATGTGAGCGGCTCGTCCTGCACTGCTGGCTGCGACGTGGCGGTGACCGTGACGTCATCCCTGCCTGCCTACGCCATGAATGCCCACGGCAATCTCGCCGAACAGGTGAGGGACTGGGGGCCATATCCTGGACTGTGGACCGAGACAGAGACAGGCAGAGAGGCGGCGGCAGAACCTGAGCAAGTAGCAGCGGCCAGCGAGGGTGTCGAAGCGGTTGTCGCGCCCGAGGCCGCGCTCAACGCCGGTGGCTGTTCGGGTTGCCATCAGATGGCGGGTCAGCTGGTGGGGCCGGGCTTTGATGCCATCCGAACGAAGTACGCCGGGCAGGAGCACGCTGCCTACTTACGTGACAAGATAGTAAATGGCGGCGCCGGGGTGTGGGGGAGCATGCCGATGCCGCCCATGCCCGCAGTAGAGGAAGACGCGCTGCAACAGATTGTGGCCTGGTTAACCTCAGGCGAAGAATAAAAAGGAGTGACCGAGACGATGACAACGATCCATGCAAAGGGTATCTCGCGCCGGGGCTGGTTGCGGTGGGCGGCGATACTGGGTGCCGCTACGGCGCTGCCGGGGCGTGTTTGGGCCGCGGTGGCGAGGCCGGAGGCAGCCTTTGGCGCCACCGCGCTGGATGAGGCGATGGCGGCGCTGGGTGACACACCGCAGATGCACGAGGGCATCCAGTTTACGACGCCCGATATTGCCGAGAACGGTGCCGTCGTGCCCATCCGGGTGGAAGTCGATTCCCAGGCTTTGCCGAATGTCTCCAAAGTGTCCGTGCTGGTTGAAATGAACCCCAACCCGCTGGCCGCCTCGTTTGATATCCCGTCAGGTACCGAGGTCTACATCGAGACCCGGGTGAAGGTGGCGCAGACCTGCACGCTCTATGCGGTGGTCGAGGCCGACGGACAGTTATACATGCAGTCGAGGGAGACCAAGGTCACCCTCGGCGGATGCGGCGGTTAAGGAGGACACCATGGCAGGTCGAATCAAGATTCGTGCCCAGAAGAAGGGCGACGTGACAGACGTCAAGGCCCTAATGCGCCATCCAATGGAAACCGGGATGCGCAAGGACCAAGCGGGGGACCCGATCCCTGCGCACTTTATTACCGAGGTGTCAGTACTCCACGGTGACCAGCCGGTCATGCAGGGCCACTGGGGCGCCGCAGTATCCGCCAATCCTTTTCTTGGCGTGCGCTTTGCGGGTGGTGAACCGGGCGATACCGTTCGCGTCATCTGGACCGATAATCAGGGTGGCACGGGCGAGGGCGAGACTACTATCCGCTGAATGAGGGTGTGAGGGGGTAGCCGTGAAAAGACATCATCTCGGGTTCACGTTGTTTGCGGCATGGCTGTGCTCAGTGCCGCTGGCGGCGGATGACGGTGTATTCGATCAATACCGCGATCTCATGGGTGATGACAACCCGGCGGTGTTCGTCATCGACGAGGGGGAAGAGCTGTGGTTTACGCCACAAGGCCCCGAGTCCGCCACATTGGAAGCCTGTGATTTGGGTCTGGGGCCGGGGGTCACTGCGGGTGCCTACGTGCGTTTCCCGCGCTATTTTCCCGATACCGGCGCGGTGATGGATCTCGAATCGCGCCTGGTCCACTGCATGACAACCGTTCAAGGCAGGAATCTCGAGACAGTGACCGCAAAGCCCTACTCACTGAGAGGCGACTTCGGTACCGAGATAGAAGCCCTCGTGACCTGGCTGGCCGCAGAATCTGAGGGTGCCACGATTGCACCCGAGCAGAACCACGCGGCCGAGCGCGCGATGTATACCCTGGGCGAGGAGATTTTCTTCTATCGCGCAGGGCCCCATGATTTTTCCTGTGCCACCTGTCACGAGCAATCGGGTATGCGCATTCGCTTGCAGGCACTGCCTGATCTGACCTCCCACACTGGCGCCGCGGAGGCCTGGGGGAGTTGGCCTGCGTATCGCATTTCCCAGGGGTTGGTGCGAACCATGGGATGGCGCCTGCGGGATTGCTTCCGCCAGCAACGATGGCCTGAGCTACAAATGTGGGCTCGGAGGCTAGCATCGCGTTACAAACTTATATGGCGGTGAATGCCGCGGGCGGCACCATGACCGCCCCGGGGTTGAAGCGATGAAGGCACTGACTATGGGCATAGCCACCGCTCTTACCGCGAGCGTGGCGGCGTGGACAATGGCTTCTGAACAGGTGGAAGCTGTATTACAAAACTCCTTCATTGCCAAAAATCAGGCCACTTTGGACCGATTGGAGCGCGACGCGGTGCAAACCGCCTGCAGCGCGCCGCGGGGCATGCCCCTCGATAACGACATGCTGGCTTCGTTGCGCGCAGAGCGCTTGGCCGAAGTCGTGCTGCCGGCAGATGGCCAGTATTTGGGTGACTGGCAGCGTGGCGCCGAGGTGGCGGGTAACGGACGGGGTCTGCAATCAAGCGATGACCCCACCCAACCCAATGGCGGCAACTGCTACGCCTGTCACCAACTCGCCCCAAATGAGGTCGCCTACGGCACCCTGGGACCCTCGTTGACGGGATACGGCGCGCGGGGCCAATCTGAAGCCATGTTGCAGTACACCTGGACCAAGCTGTGGGATACCCACGCATACAATCTCTGCTCCCACATGCCGCGCTTTGGTGCCCAGGGCATTCTCACTGAGCAACAGTTGAAAGACGTGATGGCCTACCTGATGGACCCGGCGTCACCGGTCAACCAAGCCACAGAGTGATTCTCTAAGCCCCATGCATCGAAGGGAGTTTCACAAGCTGTTGGGGCTTGGCGCCGCCGCAGGGTTGTCCCTACCCTCATTGTTGCGTGCGCAGCCTCAGAGTGGCGACGCTTATCATTTGCCGCGGTTCGGCAACGTGCACCTTATGCACATGACTGACGTGCACGCGCAGCTGCTCCCGGTCCACTACCGCGAACCCTCCGTCAATATCGGGGTGCATGACGCCCGCAACCGACCGCCACACTTGGTGGGTGAGGCACTGCTCAATCACTTTGATATTGCCCCGGGCTCGCAAGCTGCACATGCACTCAGCCACCTTGATTATGTTGCCGCTGCGGAGCAGTTCGGACGCGCCGGCGGCTTCGCCCACATCGCCACTCTGGTCAATCGGCTCCGGGCAGACCGACCGGGCGCACTGCTCCTCGATGGCGGAGACCTGTGGCAGGGCTCCGCGACGGCGCTTTGGACGCAGGGTCAGGATATGGTCGACGCCAGTAAGCTTTTGGGTGTCGATGTCATGACCGGCCACTGGGAGTTCACACTGGGCGCTGCTCGGGTCTTGGACATTGTTGATCAGGACCTCGACGGGCACATTGACTTCGTCGCGCACAACGTCAAAGACATGGACTTTGGCGATCCGGTATTTGCGAGCCACACCCTATCAGAGATTAACGGAGTACCCGTGGCCATCATTGGTCAGGCCTTCCCCTATACGCCGATTGCCAACCCTTCTCACTTTACCGCCGGCTGGACCTTCGGTATTCAGGAGCGCGAGCTGCAGGAAAAAGTCGACGAGGTGCGCGCCGCAGGCGCTCAGGTGGTGGTCTTGCTCTCCCACAACGGCGCCGACACCGATATAAAGCTTGCCTCCCGGGTTGCGGGCCTCGACGCTATTTTGGGTGGTCACACCCATGACGCGATTCCCCGTGCGCTCGAGATAAAAAACGTGGGTGGGATGACGCTGGTCACCAATGCTGGTTCGAACGGCAAGTTCCTAGGTGTGCTGGATTTTGATGTGCGCGAGGGGCGTATCCGCGACTGGTCGTATCGGCTTCTTCCAGTATTCGCGGAGTTGTTGCCGCCTGACCTGGCGATGAGCGATTTGATTGCCCGCATTCGGGCACCCTTTGCCGAGCGGCTCGCAGAGCCCTTGGCCATGACGGATGATCTCCTGTACCGGCGCGGTAATTTCAATGGCAGTGTCGATCAGCTTATTTGTGAAGCATTGATGGACGAGCTCGACGCGCCCATTGCGCTGTCACCCGGCTTCCGCTGGGGCACCACGCTACTGCCGGGCACCGCGATCACCATGGAGGACCTCATGGCGCAGGTGGCGATCACTTATCCCGCGGTGACCTTGACTGAAATGAGCGGTGATTTCCTCAAGCGGGTTCTGGAGGATGTCGCAGACAATTTGTTCCACCCCGACCCTTACTACCAACAGGGCGGAGACATGGTGCGATCGGGTGGTTTGCAATACGCGATCACGCCGCTGGCTTCAGCCGGGTCGCGGATTAGCGAACTGACTCTGAACGGTAAACCCATCGATGCGAATAAGACCTACAAGGTGGCAGGTTGGGCGTCCGTGCAGCAGGTGGAAGGTGAGCCCATCTGGGATGTGGTGGCGCGCTGGCTCAAGGCGCAGGGGCGCGTTCAAGGAGTGCAACTGAATCAGCCTGAGGTGACGGGCCTGCAGAACAACCAGGGCATGGTGTGAGCCGCTGAGCGACCCATGACCCCGGTCACGATTCTGCAATCCGCGGCTGCCGTCAGGCCCGACTGGGTCAATCGGTGCATGACCTCTGTCGCTGACTGGTCTCTGCGTCAGGGATACCACTATCACTTTATGGGCGACGAGCTCTTTGAGTGGGTGACCCCCGAGTTACGCGCCAAGCTTCATGATCGCACGCCGATACTCGCTGACTTGGCGCGGCTCCGCTGGATTGAAGCGGAGTTGGCGGTGCGCGGAGGACGGGTGGTGTGGATCGATGCCGACACACTGGTAGTCGACGCGACCTGGCACGTGCCCGATTCAGAGCATACGATTTTTGGCGAGGAATGCTGGGTTCAGCCGACGGCAGAGGGGGCCTGGCGCGCTTATCAGTCTCCCCACAATGCGTTCATGGGCTTCACCGCGGCGTCCCCCGTACTCGGTTTTTTGGCCTATCTGTCTGAGTCCATCATTGAACGCGCCGATGCAGCGCATATCGCACCCCAGATGGTGGGACCGAAACTCTTGAAGGTGCTTAACAATCTGGCGCAGTTCACGCTTGTGCCGGAGGCGGGCGCGGTCAGTCCAGAGCTCCTGACAGAATGGGTGGGTGATGCAGGCCCAGCGACCGCCTGTTATGAGCAGGCCACTCGACCCCCATTGGCGCTGGTGAACCTTTGCTCGTCTCTTACCCTCAGCGAGGAGGCAGTCCAGCGGGCGGAGCAGTATGTCTCGCACCATGGCGCTTGAGCGGCCGGAGCTTGACGGGATCAATCGCGGGTTCACGCCAGCTTCAAGCCATTTTCTACGGGCCGTTCCGGCTGAATAAGCACTACAGTACCGTCGGCTTGTGGAAAACCCGTGATCAAGCACTGGGATTGGATCGGGCCAATCTGTTTAGGCGGGAAGTTCACCACGGCAATCACTTGTTGACCCACCAAGCCTGTAGCGTGGTAGAGGTCGGTAATCTGGGCGCTCGACTTGAGTACGCCAATATCGGAACCAAAATCAACATGCAGAATGTAGGCCGGTCGGCGGGCCTCCGCGAACACTTCGGCGGTGACAACGGTGCCGACCCGCAGATCCACCTGCTCGAAATCCTGCCAAGAAATCGTTTCCATATAGCATTGCCCGCAATGATGCCCCACTGGGTGGCAAGTCTACCGATCGCGATGATGACGTGGAATCCTCCTCGAGCAGACGCCGCTGAAGCCGACGGGAAAAACCGATGTGTCACCAAGAGGGGATGGAAGGCCCTAAGACAGATGGTCACCCCGCATGGTGACGCAAGGTTTGCGCGCGATAGCCGAATGGGCACGAGATGGGAGGGCTCAAGCTGACATTTTTGACGTCCGCGCTACACTGAGCGTCCGACCGAGAATAGTGAAGCCAAGGGGCTGAATATGAATTCGAAAAGGCTGGCGAGATGGGCCATGGCAACGCTCATTGGCGTGGCAACGATGACGAGTGTGAGTGTGTCTGCAGAGACCGCCACGCTGCGGGTTTCGATCGAGGGCGGCGCCTTTAACAGCAAGTTTAAATTTTTCGATGCCAGTGAGGGCTGCCCGGGCTACAACGAAATCCCCGGCGCCAAAGATTACCTCGGCAGTGTTTTTGCTTCTGACAAAGGCGCTGACAAAAACGTGTCTTTTGGTGAGCCAGTGCAGGTGTTCCTCTTTCGGCCGAAAGAGACCTTTAGTATCTCGGCTGCCGGAGGCGAAAAAGAAATTCGCCGGCGCTCGCTGCAGGTGGTGCTGAGCGGCGACGCCACACTCCGGTACACCGGGTTCGACAACAAAGTCCCCACCTGGGAGGCGACCGGAGAGATCGACGTGGCGCCCGCCACCGATTGCGAGAACGATGAAGACCCTGAAGTCGAGGACGACGCTTCATCAGACGAACCCATAGAGGACGCGTCCTCAAACGAATCTGAGGCCTGAAGACTCGGGTTTAAAAATGGTATTTGGCGAGAAAGCTGACCGCATGTTGGTCACTGTCTGCGACGAATGAGCTTTTGACGCCGTATTTGTTTGACCAGTAGTAGTACTCAATCCCCAGATAGACACGCGCATCTGACCGAAACAGGTGCTTGCCGATGTTGTATTTGATTTGCGGATTGAATTGAAAGTTGGGGTGGTAGTCGCTGTGATCGGTGGCAAAGATCCATTTTGCGAACCCATCAATCACCCATTCTGAGCGACCGGCCGGGATAGTCAGTGACGAGGTGGGCACAAATTGCCAGCCGTCACTATTGTTGAAGCCGCTTCTGTTAAGGCTCTCTCTTCGCATCAGGCCGAGGTGCAGGTAATCAAAGCCCGGCACGGTGAGATCGACCGAGGGGCCTAAGGTAAAGGTTTCGACAGTGCCGGATCCGAATTCGAGGCTCGCGGCCACGAGCACATCCGTTACGGCTTGGTTAGACCTGTCTTCATCAGAATCCATGACCGACCACCGCGCCGACGTCTCTCCAAAGAGTGAAAAAGTGCGCTCGTCGCCGCGAAAAAACGTCGTATCGAGGTAGGTGAAGGTATCCCCCCAGCGATAACCCGAGGCGTATTCCAAACTCACGGTGCGTTGCTTGTCGGGGTCGAGAGTAAAGCCACTGCCCGCCACAAAGGCACCGCTGAAGTCACTCCACAGGGGGGCTGCCAGACTCGCGCCGCTGGCCCACCACGTCAGCGACAGCGTTAACAGACGACTAATCCTTCTTAATCTTTGTATTCTGGGAGTGCACCTTGCTTGGTAGGCACAGTGTAAACAGGCCACAAAAAAAGCCGCACGGAGTGCGGCTTTTAAGAATGTGGCTCCGCCTGCTGGGCTCGAACCAGCGACCCGCTGATTAACAGTCAGCTGCTCTACCAACTGAGCTAAGGCGGAAGGGTCTCTCAAGAGGGTGAAAAGTGTACACAGCCGGTTTTCGGCCAGTCAACCTCGGATCAAGTAAATCTCGCCAAACCTTCAGATCCGTTATCCTTGCGCTTTTAACTGATCTTCTCTTCCGTGAGCCGACCCTTCGAACTCCAGTCTGACTATGCGCCTGCGGGCGACCAGCCGGCCGCTATCGAGCAGCTGATTGCGGGCGTGCAGTCTGGTCTTGCCTCGCAGACCCTGCTCGGTGTTACCGGTTCAGGAAAAACCTTCACCATGGCCAACGTGGTGCAGGCACTGCAGCGGCCGACTATTGTGATGGCGCACAACAAAACGTTGGCTGCGCAGCTGTATGGCGAGTTCAAAGAGTTCTTCCCGAACAACGCAGTGGAATACTTCGTCTCCTACTACGACTACTATCAGCCAGAAGCCTACGTGCCGTCATCTGATACCTACATTGAGAAAGACGCGCAGGTGAACGACCATATCGAGCAGATGCGGCTCTCAGCAACCAAGGCGTTGCTGGAACGACAGGACTGTCTGGTGGTGTCCACCGTGTCATCGATTTATGGCCTGGGTGACCCGGAGTCCTACTTCAAGATGGTCATGCATCTCTCCAGGGGTGAGATCATCGACCAACGCGGCATTTTGCGGCAGCTCGCCGAACTTCAGTACACGCGCAACGACATTGATTTCAAGCGCGGTACCTACCGCGTTCGTGGCGACGTGATCGATATCTTCCCGGCCGAATCCGATGAGCTGGCCATCCGCGTTGAGCTCTTCGATGAGGAAATCGAAAACATTTGTACTTTTGATCCGCTGACTGGTGCGATCGACGAGCGTCTGCCGCGGGTGACGATCTTCCCCAAGACCCACTACGTGGCATCACGGGACACGATGCTCGGGGCCGTCGATTTGATTGAGGCTGAGCTCGAGGAGCGGGTCAAACAACTCAAAGAGCTGGAGAAACTCCTGGAGGCCCAGCGACTGCAGCAGCGCACTCGTTATGACGTCGAAATGATTCGTGAGCTGGGTTATTGCCAGGGAATCGAGAACTACTCCCGCTACCTCTCTGGCCGCGCGCCCGGCGAGGCCCCACCCACCTTGTTCGAATACATCCCCGATAACGCGCTGGTGTTGGTGGATGAGTCGCACGTGACCATCCCGCAGATTGGCGGCATGTACCGCGGGGATCGCAGCCGCAAAGAGACGCTGGTTGAATATGGTTTCCGCTTGCCCTCCGCGCTGGATAACCGGCCGCTTAAGTTTGAGGAGTGGGAGCTACTCTGCCCACAGGCCATCTATGTGTCCGCCACACCCGGGCCTTATGAGAACGATCACGCAGGGCAAACGGTGGAGCAAGTGGTGCGTCCCACGGGATTGATAGACCCTGTAGTGGAGGTCCGGCCCGCGAGTACTCAGGTGGACGATCTCTTGGGTGAGATTCATGCCACGGTAGAGGCGGGTGATCGAGTGCTGGTCACCACGCTGACCAAACGCATGGCGGAGGATCTCACCGAGTTTCTGGACGATCACAAGGTACGGGTGCGTTACCTGCACTCCGATATCGATACGGTTGAGCGCGTCGAGATTATTCGCGATCTCCGCCTAGGGCACTTCGATGTGCTGGTAGGCATCAACCTGCTGAGAGAGGGCCTAGATATGCCAGAGGTGTCTTTGGTCGCGATCCTCGATGCCGATAAGGAGGGCTTTCTGCGAAGTGATCGCTCCCTAATCCAGACCATTGGCCGCGCCGCGCGGCACATTAACGGGCGGGCGATTCTGTATGCCGACAATGAGACCGGCTCAATGACCCGCGCCATGGCCGAAACCGAGCGCCGCAGAAACAAGCAGCTGGCGTTTAACGAGGAAAATAACATCACGCCCAAGGGCATCCACAAGTCGGTGCAGGACATCCTCGAAGGCGCCAGGCGCATGCCCACCAAGGCCAAAGGCGGCAAGTCGCGACCCGCGGCGGGCGACCGAGCATCGCTGTCTGCCGAGGTCAGCCACCTCACCCCCGCGGCGCTGGGTCGCAAGATCGCCGACATGGAGAAAAAAATGCTCGAGCACGCGAAGAATCTGGAGTTTGAGGAAGCGGCCGCTCTGCGAGACGAGGTGGCCGAACTGAAGCAAGTAGCCTTCGCCGGATGACCAGAAATTATTGCTGTCATGAGTTTGCCTGGCCGCCCTAACCACCGTTATTTTGCCTCGTTTCGTAAGGCACTCCGTTGGGGGTTACCATAAGTGTCATGAGCTGCATCGCACAGAGAGGCTGACATGCAAGGTGTTCTCAATCCGGAGTTATCGGAGCAAGCTCAAAGCTTATTTGAGCAATTCAACACTGCAGAGCCCTTTAAGCACGTCCTTATAGAAGATTTTTTGGCGGGCTCTTTTCTGGAGTCCGTCTCTGAGCAATTTCCCAAGCCGGTTGATGAGGAGATGCTCAGTGAGTTCGGGGATCGATCTCTCAAGCACACGGTTGAGGATCTGGGCGCACTGGGTGAGCCATTTCCGCAGTGGGATGCCTTGCTCAAGTCTAAAGAGTTCCTTAGGTGGTTAGAGACCGTCACGGGCATACCGGGTCTGATTTTTGATCCGGCGTATGTCGGTGCCGGGACGCACAATAATTTTAGTGGCCAGTCATTGGATATGCATATCGACTTTAATCGCCATCCGGTAAATGGATCGCACAGGCGGTTGAATCTGATTGTTTATCTGTGCCCGGAATGGGACTTGAGTTGGGGCGGCTGTCTAAAGTTACAAAAGGATGCCTGGGACCGAACGGGGCATCAGCAAGAGCGGGTCTACCCACCCTTCATGAATCACGCGGTGCTCTTTGAGACCAATGAGCGATCGTGGCACGGTTTTGACGAGATCAAACTGCCCGAGGACAAACAGCACCTCTCGCGGCGATCGTTGACTGTGTATTACTATTCAAAGCATCGTGAAACCAATGACGTGGCTGACGAGCACAGCACGATCTACGTCCCGGATTGGATTCCTCCATCTGTCAAGCCCGGCGAGGTTCTATCCGAGGACGCCTACAGAGATCTCGAAAAAGTGATGTATCGGCGTGATCATTACCTGCAGCACCTGTACGAGAGGGAGCGCACGGCCCTCGATCGTGCCGGCGACGCGCTAAGACGTATTGCCCACCTTGACCGGTTACACAGACTGATCCGTTCCCTTATGCCTTGGCGATATCGCTGATATTATCTCCAAAACGCCCGCCAACATTATCTGTTCACTTCATTATCAAAACGTAGGGTGCTGGCAACACCCGGGGGGCCTTCCCAAGGTTGTGCATATAGGTCTTACCTAGCGGTTCGCCATCCGGCTATGTCTTGCCCGCCACGGTATCTTTTCCCCTTTGCAATCTGACATTGCTCTGACACACTTCAGCCCTTCTCACGCGGCCTCTGGTAACGGCCGCCACTGGATAAGGAGCGCTTCATGCCTGTTGTTACCCTCCCTGATGGATCCCAACGCACTTTTGATGCCCCGGTCACGGTGTTTGACGTCGCCGCCGATATTGGCGCGGGCCTCGCCAAAGCCGCGCTTGCCGGCGTGGTCGACGGCCGCGAGGTCGATACCTCCCATGTAATCGAGGGTGACGCCACGCTCAGTATTCTCACCGATCGCGACGAGGCGGCGATTGAGATTATTCGTCACTCCACCGC
>JBJKZJ010000002.1:0-146213 GCA_045560455.1 Luminiphilus sp.
CTGACAGACTCGATAAGGCTCATCGGTGGCTTGAGGGGTATGCGCGAAGAAAAAGACTTCCAAGTCAACATTGGAATCGCGCCTTCCATGGGTAACGATCAGGTCACTTATGATGTGAACATGCTTATCCCGAATGCCGCCGGTGCCGGAGACCCATTTAGCTATCAGGACGATCTCTCAGAGACCTTCTGGACGGGTAAGTTGCAAGTTGACTACGCACCTAACGATGATCTGCTTATCTATGCGGGCGTTAACCGTGGGGTAAAAGCAGGGAGCTTTAACGCGGCACTGTTGGGATCGTATCTAGGTGGTGGCGGCAATGCTGGTATCCCTTATGATGAGGAGGTTCTTACCTCCTATGAAGTGGGTTTCAAAGCAACACTTGCGGGGGGCACAGCGCGACTCAATGGCTCAGCTTATTACTATGATTATGAAGACTATCAGGCCTTTCTATTCGTCGGGGTAGGCGGAAATTCAGTCAATCTTGATGCTGAGACATACGGTGCCGAGATTGAGTTGCAGGCGAGCCCAACCGACCGTTTGGACCTCATCCTGTCTGCTTCCTATGTGGATGCGACCATTGAAGACTTACCGCTCAGAAATGGGTCCCCGTTGCCCTTGCGAGACGTTAGCCCTACTTACGCTCCGGAGTTCCAAGCCTTCGCGATGGCTCGGTACACGATCCCTCTTGCGGCTGGATCATCGATAGCGATACAGGGTGATGTGAGCTACTCAGATGAATTTTATTACAACCTGCGAAACTTTGACGCCGACAAATTTGACAGCTACACGATGGTTAATGGCTTGATTAGTTGGACCAGTAGTGACCAATCGCTGGTAGCCTCTTTGCTGATTAACAACATTACCGACGAGCGAGCGGGTATTCAGGGTTTTGACTTGGCGACGTTGTGCGGGTGTAACGAGGTCTCCTATCGCGCGCCCCGCAACTACGCAGTTCAAATTCGCAAGGAGTTCTGAGACGTTCGCAACTCAGCGAAATAAAAAAGGGGGCCGTGGCCCCCTTTTTTTCTACTCGACGGGAAGCCTGAGGCCTCGCGCCTCCAGTCTCGGCAAGACTTCCTGACGGAAGTAGGGAAACTCCTTGGCATAGTCGACGAAAGAGAGAGTGGTGCCCGCCACGCCCGTATCGCTGAGTTGTTCCAGCTGGTCAGCGATGTGATCCGGCGTGCCGACAAGAGGAAAACCGCCATGCCCAGCGGCGAACCGGTCGCGGAACATCGCCAGCGCCTCTTTCGTGAATGACTGAGCGTGCATGCCCTGCAACGTCATCAGGTTATCGACCGCCTCCCAATCAGCATGCTCGTTGGCATACCAATTGAGGTACTCCTCCGCTTCTTTTTGAGTCGGCCGGCAGACAACGGTGCAAAAAGTGAGCACTTGCACGTCTCGGCCCACTGACAGTGATTTCTCTTTGATGTCAGCCACCGTTTCTTTCGCCTGCTCGAAATCAAATACCGGCGTGAATAGGAAGTCGGCGTTGCGCATGGCAAAGCCCCGGCCTTCCTCTGATGCTGCCGCATTGATCACCGGGACCCGCGCCTGAACGGGGTGGGGCAGGCCATAGACACCTTTTCCCCTAAAAAATGTACCTTCCCAGTCGAAGGCGCTGTCTTCTCTCCAGAGTCGTGTCACATAGTCGAACCATTCTTGCGCCATCGCGTAGCGGTCACTATGGTCGCTGGGCAAATCCATACCAAAGGCGTCGTATTCGGGCTTGTTCCAGCCAGCGACGACATTCAATCCGATTCTGCCGTTGGAGAGCTGGTCCAGTGTGGCGAGCTGCTTTGCGACCACAATGGGATGATTAAACGCAGTGTGCACGGTGGCGAAGACCTGAATATTCTGTGAGTGGGCGACAAGACCCGCTGCCCAGGTCACGGTCTCCAGCACATTCCCGTGAAAATCCGTATCCCCGCCGTACCCAATCCAACGCGCTATGGGCAGCATGAACTCGATGCCCGCATCGTCGCATTGCTTTACCAGATCAAGGTTGTTGGTCCAGTCGTTATTCCAGCGTTCTGCCACCTTAGTGACGGCCATACCACCCGAGCAATTGGCGGAAAATGTTCCCAGTTTGAGTCGGTTTTCATTAAACATGGGTGCGGGTGTCTTACTCATGAGCAGTCCTTTTAAGTTGTTTATGACTGAACCGGTGCGAGTTTAACATTTTAAGCTTAAAATGTAGGGTCAAGACGCGGCGATTTACTGCTGTATTGTTAGAGCCTATCCGGGAGGTGCCTCGCAGTGCTCTTGGAGCAGTCTCAGTGCTATTTCAGAGTGATCTCTAGGCAAGTTGGAGCCGGCGCGTGCGGTTAACTGCGGACAATGGTGCTGTTGCGGGTCGCGCAAGCGGTAATCGAGCCGGGAGAGTGTTGGGGGGACATGTGCGGTACTTTGAGGATTTCCACGTCGGGCAGCGAATGGTCTTTGGTCGTTACACGGTCACCCAGAGCGAGATCATCGAGTTCGCGAAGCGTTACGACCCACAGGTCTTTCACACTGACGAAACTCACGCGGTTACCGCAGAGCTGGGCGGCATCATGGCCAGCGGCTGGCATACCACAGCGATTTTTATGCGCCTCGCCGTCGACGCGTATCTGGGTGACGCAGCGGTGCTGACGTCGCCCGGCGTAGACGAATTGCGCTGGCTGGCGCCGGTGAGGGTGGGCGATATCATCAGTGGCGAAGCTGTCGTTGAGCAAGCGAGATTATCGGTATCCAAGCCCCCCCCCCCCCCCCCCCCCCCCGACCGCGGCATACTGACCACGGCTGTGCACCTTTGGAATGAAGATGAGATCGAGGTGCTCCGCATGACAACGCATGCGTTTCTGCGGGTCGGCCCGCATCAGTAAAGGGGCGCTCGTCCCGAGGGGGCTGGGTGTTATTCGGCCAGCCCTTACTTGACGGCGGTCGCCTCGATCTCTACGAGTGCCTCATCCTCTATGAGCGCTGAAACCTCCACTACCGACATCGCCGGGAAATGCTTGCCCATGATTTCCCGGTAAGTGCGCCCAACTGCCCCGAGATCGGCCAGGTACTGCTGCCGATCAGTGACATAGCAGGTCATTCGGGTGACGTGCTCTGGGCCTGCGCCGGCAGTGCTCAGGACCGCCACGACGTTCTCGAGAGCCTGCCGGAATTGTCCGATGAAGTCGCGGTGTTCAAAGCATTCATCGCTATTCCAACCGATCTGGCCGCCACAGAAGATCATGGATTGGCCCGTAGCGACGACGCCGTTGGCGTAACCCTTTGGGCGTTTCCAACCCTCGGGCAACAAGGTCTTGTGCATGCCGACTTCCCGGTTTGTAATATCGGAGCGTGCATTATATTTTATACTTAAAATATTCACCATAAAGCGACAATTCGACGCGACAGTGGCTCAAGGGTCTATACGGGGCCGAGAGCCCGCGGAAATCAGGAGAAGACGAATGACAAATGCGGTGTTGATGGATCTCGCGGTAGAGCTGGCGAGTGGTTCGGTCCAAGTAGTCGACCTCAGTGTCACGCTCTCGGCAGACACCCCTATTTTGGAATTGCCAGAGGAGTTCGGTTGGGGCAAATCATGGCCTTTCTCAAAAGAGGAGATTTCCCGATACGATGATCGCGGACCCGCGTGGTATTGGAACAATATCAAGTGTGGTGAACACACCGGCACACATTTTGACGCCCCTGTGCACTGGGTAACGGGTCAGGATCTGCCGGATAACGCGACTGACACGTTGCCGCCAGAGCGATTTATTGGTCCCGCAGTCGTCATCGACGCCGTTGCTGAAGCAGCGAAGGACCCTGACTTCCTGATGTCGCTAGAGTTTCTGAACGCCTGGGAGCGTGAGCATGGGACCATCCCCGACGGTGCGTGGGTACTGTACCGCACCGACTGGTCCAAAAAGGAATCCAAAGAGGCTTACCTCAACAAGAATGAGACGGGCGGCCATACGCCTGGGTGGGATCCGGAAACGGTCGCCTTTCTGGCTCAGGAGCGAAACATTATTGGGGTAGGGGTAGAGACCGTCGGCACCGACGCGGGACAGGCGGCCGGTCAGGACCCGATGTTTCCCTGTCATAACCTGATGCACGGCGCCAATAACTGTGGTCTGGCGAGCCTGCGTAATCTCGATCAGCTTCCTACCACTGGCGCCATTCTTATTGCCGCACCATTGAAAATTGAGCAGGGCTCCGGCAGTCCGTGCCGCGTGATCGCACTGGTGTCGCAAGGCTGATGCGGGGCGGTTATTTTGGCTGAGCGGTCCTTTTCGGAAGAGGTCAAAAAGCTCCGCGCCGGGCAGGGTGAGGTGTTCAAGGGTGAGGGGATTCTTGCCATCACCAAAGCACTTCTTCAGTCCGGTGTGTCCTATGTGGGCGGCTATCAGGGTTCTCCTATCTCGCATCTGATGGATGTACTCAACGATGCTCAGGACATCCTCGGTGATTTGGGGGTCCACTTTGAGGCGAACGGCTCCGAAGCGACGGCGGCGGCGATGTTGTCAGCTTCGATCAATTATCCATTGCGCGGAGCCGTTACCTGGAAGTCGACAGTTGGCACCAACGTTGCGTCTGACGCGTTATCGAACCTTGCCTCTTCCGGGGTGACCGGTGGCGCCATGGTGATTGTTGGTGAGGATTACGGCGAGGGCTCAAGCATCATGCAGGAGCGCAGTTATGCGTTTGCGATGAAAGCGCAAATGTGGCTACTGGACCCGCGACCCAATTTACCGAGTATCGTTGATATGGTGGAGAAGGGCTTCGCACTCTCGGAGGCATCCAACACACCGATTTTCTACATGATGCGCATCCGCGGTTGTCATGTGACGGGCGAGTTTGTTGCCCGAGATAACGTTGCCCCGACTTATCACAGTGAGGCGCCGGTAACGCCAAATCGGGAGCCAGAGAAGATTATCTTGCCGCCGTTTGTCTACGCCCAGGAACGTGAAAAAATTGCAGAGAGGCTGCCGGCGGCCATTCGCTTTGTCGAGGACAATGCGCTCAATGAGGTGTTCCCCGGACGATATGACTCGGTTGGGATCATCACCTGCGGCGGCTCATACAACACCGTCATTCGCGCCTTGCAGCGACAGGGGCTGGCCGACGTATACGGCGAGACCGATATCCCTATTTACTGCTTAAACGTGGCTTATCCGCTGATCCCGAATGAACTGGTGCAATTTTGTGCCGGTAAAGAGCAGGTGCTGGTGCTGGAGGAGGGTCAGCCTGAATACATTGAGCAGGGGATTCAAACCATACTCCGACGTCAGGATGTGCAAACCCGTGTTTACGGTAAGGACATCATGCCTATGGCCGGCGAGTATACGGGTCAGGTGATGTTGGAGGGTATTACCCGGTTTATTCAGGCGGCATCACGGCAAGATATACCCATGGCGCTCTCGCTTGAGGTGGTGTTGGGCACAGAGACGTCGTTGTCAGATGAGGACATCAGCCGACTCATGGCGGAGTTGCCGCCTCGACCCGCGGGTCTGTGTACGGGATGCCCTGAGCGTCCGCTGTTTTCTGCCATCAAGCAATTGCAAGAGGAAATGGGGCCGTTTCACATCTCGTCTGATATTGGCTGCCATTCTTTCGCCACAGCAGCGCCTTTCAACCTCGGCAACACCATCATGGGCTATGGCCTCTCATTGGCCAGTTCGTCCGGGATGAGGCACGCGCTGCCGCACAAGGCGATCAGCATCATGGGGGATGGCGGTTTTTGGCACAACGGTCTGACCAGCGGCGTGACCAGCGCGGTATTCAATGAGCATGATGGCCTGTTGATTGTCATCGACAACGGCTACTCGGCGGCAACCGGTGGACAGGACATCCCGTCCTTGGTGGAGCCCAATTTGATCGCCACGACTTTGGATGTGAATCGACCCAAACGTGAAAGCTGGCAGACCATTGAGGATGCGTGTCGTGGCGCCGGCGTGAAGTGGATTCGCACGGTGAGTACCTACAATATCGCCGCCATGAAGGAGACCCTTCGCTTAGCCCTGACGACCGATACGCCCGGGCTTAAGGTGGTGGTTGCCGAGGGCGAATGTATGTTGAATCGCCAGCGTCGGGTCAAGCCACTGATCCGACAGGCGGTCTCCGAAGGCCGGCGGGTGAAGCGGGCGCGTTTTTATATCGATCCGGAGACCTGCACGGGTGATCACGGCTGCATTCGCCTTTCGGGGTGCCCCTCTCTGACGATCCGGGACAACCCTGACCCATTGCGCACGGATCCCGTGTCCTATGTCGACAACAGCTGTGTTGGCTGCGGTGTCTGTGGCACCAATGCCCATTCCGCGGTGCTGTGCCCCTCTTTCTCAAGGGTGGAGATGATTCACAACCCCACTGCATGGGACCGTTTGCTCGATAACATGCGTGCCCGGGTCCGAGAGTGGTGGCGGACTCGCGATCGTAAGCGTATGGCGCAACGGCAGTTCTGATGTCACGAGAGGATGCGACCATCAATATGGTGATCGCTGCACTCGGGGGAGAGGGCGGTGGCGTGCTGACCAACTGGCTCATCGCGGCGGCGGAGCAAAGCGGTTGGTGGTGTCAGAGCACCTCGCTTGCTGGGGTGGCGCAGCGCACAGGTGCGACGATTTATTACCTTGAGTTTATGCCGCGAAAAGACGATAAGCCAGCTCCGGTCATGTCGCTGTTTCCTGCGCAGGGAGATATCGACATCGCCGTAGCCTCGGAAATCGCCGAGGCAGGAAGAATGATCAGTCGTGGCTTTATCTCCCCAGAGAAAAGTATGCTAATTGCATCAGACCATCGGGTTTTCGGCATCACGGAAAAAAGTGCGACAGGAGATGGGTCGGTAGACAGAGAACTGATTCTCGAGATGGGTCAGCGCTACGCAAGAACCTTCATTCACTTCGACATGTCTGAGATTGTTCAGCGGCAGGGCACGGTCATCTCTGCGGCATTGCTGGGTGCGGTCGCTGGGAGCGGGGCGTTGCCATTTGCGGAGCACTGCTTTCGTGACGTGCTTTCATCCGGTGGCAGTGCGGCGGCCAACCTCGCCGCCTTTGATGAGAGTTTTTGCCGCGCTCAGTCTGGCGGTGTCGAAGAATACGTGCCCCCTAGGTCTGAGCCTTTTACGCTGCCGGTCGCGACGAACGCGCTGGGGGAGCGATGGCTGCCTCGTATTGCGGACCTCCCGGAGGCGCTTCGCGAGACCGCGTATCACAGTATCAATCGCTTGATAGATTATCAGGACGAAGCTTACGCAGAGGAGTGGTTAAGTCGTCTCTCGGCTGTGATCGGTCGCGACTCCGATATGGAGGGCCGTGCGCTCTCACATGAAACAGGGCGACACCTTGCACTCTGGATGGCGTTTGAGGACATTCCTCGCGTTGCGCAGCTCAAGGTGCGACCAGATAGGGAGGCCATGATTCGATCAGAGGTCAACGCCGCACCTGAGCAGCCTGTGACCGTGGCTGAGTTTTTTCACCCGAGGGTTGAGGAGGTCGCCGCCTTGCTCCCGGAGAGGTGGGGCAGGGCGTTGCTGGGCTCAGCGACTGCGAGCGGATGGTTAGGCCGACTTCTCGGCCCTAGAACGTTGAGAACAGATCGTGTCGGCATGCAATTAATACTCCGCGGTCTCGCAGGCCTCAGGCGCTTTCGGCGGTTTACCCTCGGTTATGCTCATGAGCGACATATGATCGACAGGTGGTATGACGCCGTGTTGTCCGCCAAGACGCAGGATGCAGCACTGGCGATTGCGGCGCTGGGTAGCATGGTCAAGGGTTATGGGGAGACCCGACACCGAACCACATCGCGGCTGATGCACATTCTGGATTACCTGGAGCAGTCGCCAGAGAGCGATGCAGGCACGATTGCGTTTCTCCACCGCGCCGCAATGACGCCTGACTCAAAGTTTGAGATCGACGACATCACGCTTCCCGATTCGGAGCTTGCTTGATATTGGCCACTCAATTTAGGCCGCGGGAGATTGCGGCCGGCGCTGCACTCAGTGGTGCTCTTGCGGTGGCGGCCTATGCTATTGCCTATCGATACGGCGCGCCGGCGATGTTGATGGGGCTATTGCTTGGTCTGTCGTGCCATTTTCTCAGTGAATCGGATCGTTTTGCGCGCGGGTTGGTCTGGGCATCTGGGCCCTGTCTTCGATTTGGAGTGGCCTTGCTGGGGCTAAGGTTAACCGTTGGTGATATCGCTGTTCTCGGTTGGCCAGCGGTCTTCGCGGTGTGTGCCGCAGTGGTGATGACTCTTTTTTTTGGGGTGTTCTGGTCACGCGCACTCGGTTGCGACCGGGACTTGGGCTTGCTCACCGGCGGCGCCGTGGGCATTTGTGGTGCCTCGGCCGCGATGGCGATCAGTGCGGCGCTCCCCGAGTCAGAAGCAAAGCAGCGACAAACCCTGTTTACGGTGATCGGAGTGACCACTCTCAGCACGGTTGCAATGGTGTTTTATCCCATTTTTGGTGACTTGCTCCGTTTCACCTCGACAGACATGGGCTTTTTCATCGGGGCGACGATTCACGACGTAGCCCAAGTGGTGGGGGCGGGTTATAGCGTGTCATCCGAAACCGGTGACCTGGCCACCTTCGTGAAGTTATTGCGTGTCGCAATGCTGGTACCGGTTGTGATGGGCATCGCATTTTTATGTCGCGCGACTACACAGGCCCAAGGCGATGCCCGGTCGGCGTCCCCCTCGTTCCCACTGTTCTTGCTGGGTTTCATCGTATTATTCCTGCTGAACAACACAGTGTCTCTGCCGAGTGCACTGACTCAGTGGGTGTCTCAACTCGCCACCGGACTATTGTTGTTGGCGGTGACGGCTTTGGGCGTTAGGACTTCTCTGCGCGAAGTGGCATCTATTGGCTGGCGACCGATCGCGTTGCTGGGAGGAGAGACACTTTTTCTGGCTGTAATGATCGCCAGTCTGCTCTTGCTAGACGTCGTGTGAACTGTCGGGGCGCCGCTCAGCGAGAATATCGATCTCGAATTGCATGACCTTGTTGCTGTATTGATTAAAGGCCTCGTTACGTGACCGAATCAGGCCCCAGTTTTCCCGGATCACCCGGTCAGGCTTGGCGATGATCTCGTAGGTGTAGGTCACCGTATGTCCAGGTCGGACCGGCTCCAGCCATTGCAAATCATTAATGGCAACGCCCGCTCCGTTTCGGCGGCCGTCGTTGACGCCTTGGGCGTAAACCTCCATGTAATCGACCATCTTGCGCATCCACATAGCCGTGATGAGCCATGGACTTGCAACGAGGCCCTGTCGATGGTTGCAACGCGCCTGCACAGGGTCGGTCGACTGGGGTCTGGGATCAAAGGCCTCCGCGAACTCGACGATTTCAAGCTCGCTGAACGTGTGCGAACCAAATACATGGAACTCGCCAACCGGTAGATCTTCAAACCATCGATCTCTGAGGTACAGAGTGCTCACGGCCGCGCCTCCAAGGCGGATTCGGCAGAAATCGCGGCGGTTGCCGACATGGTTGCCACCACCGCGCCTTCACCGTTGCAGACATCAATCTGCAGGCTTTGGGCACGCGTGCCCGGTATCGGGCTTTCGGAGATTGACGCGTCCAGCGCAATGCGAACGCTGATCTGCTCGTTCACAAAAGTGGGTCGACTCCACTTCAGCTCACTGACTGAGATCATTTCCACGAAAGGGTGCTCATTCTGTAGCAAGGTCTCGCTTACCAGTCGCGTTGCCAAGGCGGCGATGTGCCATCCGCTGGCGCACAGGCCACCGAATATGGATTGCTCGGCTGCCTCAGCGTCCAAATGATAGGGCTGGGGATCAAAGCGCGACGCGAAGGTGACGATCGCGTTTTTATCTAGGGTTATCGGATCGCTGTTTAGGTGGTCGCTGGGAGTGGAGGAGGTTGTCAACGTGATGCTCTGCAGTGCTGTAGCATGGTTATTCTAACCCGAAGTCGTGCCCGGGTATTTTTATCGCGCTGCGCTAGGCGTGATTGGCGATAGTTTGCCTCGCGATGATAGTCGTTTGAACTTCACTGGCGCCTTCATAAATCCGCAGGGCGCGGATGTCCCGATAAAGCGCTTCGACAATGTATCCCTTTGTCACGCCCTTTCCGCCGTGCAGTTGCACTGCCGCATCGATGACCTGTTGAGCCGTCTCGGTGGCGTGGTATTTGGCCATTGCTGCCTCGCGGGTCACGCGTTCCGCGGCGCAGTCTTTGGTCCAGGCCGCGCGGTAAACCAGCAACGCGCTACTGTCTACACCCAAAGCCATTTCGCCAATCTTCGCCTGAACGAGCTGCAGATCTCCCAGCTTGCCACCGAAGATGTTGCGCTCCGCGGTGTAGTTAAGCGTCTCATCCAGCGCCCGTCGCGCCATGCCGAGTGCCGCGGCAGCCACGGTGGAGCGAAATACATCCAGCGTTGCCATCGCGATGCTAAACCCTTTGCCGTCCTGTCCAACCAGCTGTGATTCGGCTATCCGGCATTCGTCGAAAGTCAGCGTGCCAAGCGGATGCGGGGCGACCAGATCAATACGTTCCGTCACCTCGAATCCGGGAGTGCCAGCCTCGACGATGAAGCAACTAATACCTTTGGCACCACCTGTATCGTCGGTGCGTGCAAATACCGTGTAAAAGTCTGCGATACCGGCGTTGGATATCCACGTTTTAGTGCCGGTCAGTACCCATTCTTCTCCGTCACGCCGCGCGCTACAACTCATTGCTGCGACATCGGAACCGGCCTCGGGCTCAGAGAGCGAGAAGGCGGCGATTTTGTCTCCAGTGGCGACGTCATTCAGGTAGGCCGCTTGTTGTGCCTCACTGCCAAAGAGCGAAATGGGGCCGCTACCTAGTCCTTGCATCGCGAAGGCAAAGTCAGAGAGCGCGTTGTGACGCGCCAGCGTCTCCCGGATGAGGCAGAGACTCCTGACATCCAGCTTTTCATGGTGGCCGCCCGCACTCGCGGGGACAGCATAAGCCGCGAAGCCGGCCTCACCCAATGCTTTGACGATGGCTTTGCAAGTGCCATCCAAATCATGGTGCTCGTCCGCCGTGAGCGTCGGTAAGTGGCGGCTCGCCCACTCATCAAGGCGCGCGGCGAGCGCCTGATGCTCGTCGTTGAAGAAGGGCCACTGTAGAAAGCTTCCGTCGCTCATGCTGTTCCCCCCAGACGAACTACCATCGCATCAGTCGCCCTCGAACACGGGCTGCTGTTTCCCGACAAACGCGTTGTAGGCACGCCGGAAATCTTTAGTCTGCATGCAGATGGCCTGCGCCTGTGCCTCACACTCAATGGCTTGATCTACTGACATATTCCACTGCTGGTGCAATTGGGTTTTCGTGATGCCATTGGCAAAGGTGGGACCATTGGCGATGCGCGTAGCGGCCGCCATCGCGTCCTCAAACGGTGCCGCGCTTAAGCCATTGAAGAATCCCCAGCGTTCGCCCTCTTCACCGCTCATTGAGCGGCCGAAGTAAAGCAGTTCGCCCGCCCGACCTTGGCCAATGATGCGCGGCAGTATGGAGCAGGCTCCCATATCGCAGCCCGCGAGACCAACACGATTAAACAGGAATGCGACCTTCGCGTTCTCACTCGCGTAGCGCAGATCGCTGGCCATCGCGATGATGGCGCCTGCTCCAGCGCAAATACCCTCTACGGCACTGATCACCGGTTGCCGACAAGCTCGCATGGCTTTGACGAGGTCGCCCGTCATGCGCGTGAAGGCCAGTAGATCCTTCATGTTCATTTCAGTCAGAGGCCCGATGATGTCGTGCACATCACCGCCGGAGCAAAAATTACCTCCCTCGCCGGTGATAACCACAACATCGACGTCATCGGCGTATGCCAGGTTACGAAATAAGTCTCTCGCTTCAGCATAGGAGTCGAAGGTCAGCGGGTTTTTGCGCTCCGGTCGATTGAGCGTAATCGTCGCGACGCTGCGTTCGCACTGCCATAAAAAATGCTGTGCTTCGTAGCCAGCGAGTGATGTTGTCTGCATGATCGATTTCCCGTGTCAGGCGGTGCCGCCGCCGTCAATCGCAATTGCCTGCCCTGTGACGCTGGCCGCCCCGTCACTGCACAGCCAGATAACGGCGCTGGCGACTTCTGACGCTTCAACGAGGCGCCCTTGTGGATTGCTTTGAGTGAAGTGCTCCATGGCGTCCTCTTCAGTCCGACCGGTCTTGCTGACGATTTCTGCAATCGCTGCCCGCACGATATCAGTATCGACGTAGCCAGGGCAGATCGCGTTGACGGTCACACCTTGGGTTGCCACCTCAAGCGCCACCGCCCGCGTGAGGCCGAGAACAGCGTGTTTCGATGCGCAATAACCACTAACATAAGGAAATCCCCGCATCGACGCGACGCTCGCGATATTGATGATACGGCCCCAGCCTGAGCGCAGCATGGCGTCGAGCGCGATCTGCGTGCAATGGAAAACGCCGTTGACGTTGACGTCCATAGTGCGCTGCCAGTCAGAGAAATCCAACCGATGAAAGGGTGCCGTTGGTGCCATGCCGGCGGAGTTCACCAATATTTCAATATCGCCGAACCGTTCTATGGCAGTCGCAAAAGCGGAGGTTATACCGGCCCTGTCTGTGACGTCGCCCGTGACTACGTGGATGTGTTCGCCCAGCGACGCCGCCAGTGCTGCCAGCGGTTCGCGGCGTCGCCCCAGAAGCGTGACTCTGTATCCCTTGGCATGCAACTGGCGGCTGATTGCCTCGCCAATGCCTGTGCCGGCGCCCGTGACCAATGCGTGCCGACTCATGAGGCTGCGTCGCGCTCCCGCTCAGCCAAGGTGTAGGCTTGCCGGTAGCCCAAAAAGTACTGGTGCTGCTCCACCGCGCCCGGCCCTTGATAACCTAGTTCTGCTGCAGCGTGCAGCGTCCAATTCGGGTCAGCAAGGTGCGGCCGCGCCAAACAAACCAGATCTGCTCGTCCTGCCGCAATAATGCTGTTCACGTGGTCAGTCTCGTAGATGTTCCCAACCGCAATGGTGGGTATGTTGCCGTCGTTCCGAATGACGTCTGATAGCGGCGTCTGAAACATTCGGCCTGGCTGAGGCTGAGCGGCATGACTGGTTTGTCCCGTTGAGACGTTGATAATGTCAGCCCCCGCATCGATAAAGGCCTGGGCAATCAGTAGCGCCGCGCCTTCACTGATGCCGGCTTCGCCCATCCAATCGTGGGCGGAAATGCGCACGGACATCGGTTTTTCCTGTGGCCAGGCAGCTCGCATGGCTTGACACACCTCGAGGGGGTAGCGCAGGCGATTCTCTAAAGAGCCGCCGTATTCATCCTCACGATGATTGAGCACCGGCGTGATGAAAGAAGACAGCAGATAGCCGTGGGCCGCGTGCATCTCGATCATGTCGAACCCGGCCGCCTGCGCGCGGTGAACGGCGGCCACGTGTTCCGCCAGAACGCTATCCATATCGTCACGGGTCATTGCCCGGGGGACAGGGCTGTAGGTGTCGAAGGGCACCGCGCTGGCGGAAAGTAGCGGCCACTGTTCTTTTTCTGGGAGGGGCTCGTCGAGGATTTTCGGGTCCCATTTCCACGGTTCCAGCGTTGACCCCTTCGGTCCCGCATGACCTATCTGAATTGCCATTTTGGCTTGGGTGTGTTGATGAACGAAATCAGTGATGCGCCGCCAGGCCTCGGTGTGTTCTTCGCTCCAGATGCCGGTGCACCCCGGGGTGATCCTGCCATCAGCACTGACGTTGGTCATCTCCGTGTACACCAGCGCGGCGCCACCCTTTGCCAGACTACCGTAGTGCACGAGGTGCCAATTATCAGGTAATCCATCGGTGGCGCTGTACATACACATCGGCGACACACAAACGCGATTTTGCAGCGTCATTTCTCGCAGAGAGAAGGGCAGAAACATGGGGGGCAAGGGGTCGTTTGCAGCCGGCCCAAGGTGCCGCTGCGCCAGATGCGTTTCCATCGAATCCAGCCAACTTTTGTCCCGTAGACGCAGGTTTTCGTGACTCACTCGCTGGCTGCGCGTCAACATGGAGTAATTGAATTGCTTGAGGTCAAATGCGTCGATGTATCTTGGCACATTCTCAAACCAAATCATGGCGTTACGCGCACTATTTTGAAGTCGCAGCACATCAATCTTGCGTTCTTCCTGATAGTTCTTTAGCGCGACGCCAATGGGTTCGCCGCTGTCGAGGTGGTGTGCCAAAGAGATCGCATCCTCCAATCCCAATTTTGTTCCCGAACCGATGGAGAAATGTGCGGTATGAGCCGCGTCGCCGATCAGCACAATACGATCATCCTTGATCCAGTTATCGCAATACACCGCAGGGAAGTTGATCCAGGCCGAACCTCTGATATGTGCAGAGTTGGTGAGTAGTGAGTGGCCATCAAGGTAGTTTTCGAAGATCTTGCGGCAGGTGTCGGCACTGTCTTCATGTGACATGCTGTCGAACCCCAGCGCGTCATAAACCTCGGGTGTTGTCTCCACGATGAAGGTGGAGGTACTGTCGTCGAACTGATAGGCATGGGCCCAAATCCAGCCATGCTCAGTCCGCTCAAAGATAAAGGTAAACGCATCCCGAAAGGTTTGATGGGTTCCCAGCCACACGAATTTGTTGGGTCGAGTCTCAATCGTGCAGCCAAACTCTTCACGGTAGGTGTTACGAATTTTGGAGTTGAGCCCGTCGCTGGCGACGATCAGGTCGGCATCGGCAAAGCGAGTATTAATGTCTGCGAGCTCGACTTCCTGCTCAAAGTGCAGCCCCACACCTAGCTCCCTTGCCCGTTCGTGGAGAAGCTGCAGGAAGCGCTTACGACCGAGACCAATAAAACCGTGACCACCGGAACGCTCCACTTCTCCCGATACGTGGCAGTCGATGAGGTCCCAGTGAATGAATTCGTCGACGATACGCTGGGCACTGACGGGGTCGTTCGCCGTAATGTTGTTCACAGTTTGGTCCGAGAAAACAATTCCCCAGCCAAAGGTGTCGTCGGGTTTGTTGCGCTCGTAGATCTCCACTTCATGTTCAGGATTTTTGAGCTTGAGGCTGATCCCCAGATACAAGCCGGCTGGCCCACCACCAAGACAAATGACTTTCACTGCATTCTCTCCATTGTGACCTGTCGCCTCAGACGTTTTATATCTAAAACATTAAGCTAGTATAGAAGAAACATTTTATGTTTAAAATATTAGCTTAACGCGTTACCGAGAGAGTCATACCATATGGGTTCTATAGCCGCTCAAGCGAGTCTGGATCACGAATCTCGTCTTGAACAGGACGACCATCACGCTGTCAGGCTGTGGTTGCGTTTGCTCACCTGCACCAATTTGATCGAGCGACACCTGCGCAATCGGCTCCGCACCCAATTTGATATCACGCTGCCCAGATTTGATCTGATGGCTCAGCTGGCGCGCGAACCGAAGGGGCTGACGATGGGAGACCTCTCCCAGAGGATGATGGTGTCAGGTGGCAATGTGTCGGGCATCGCCTCTCAATTAGAGGCAGAGGGCTTGATCAGCCGGGAGCCTGTTCCGGGTAATCGTCGTGCATTTTGCGTAACCCTCACCCGAGCCGGGCTGCAACGTTTTTCTGAGATGGCCGAAACCCATGAAGCCTGGGTGGCCGAATGCTTAGGGCAGCTCAGCGGTGCCGACTGCGAGCAGATGATGTCAGTGCTTACGCAGATCAAGGCTGACGTGGCCGGCATAGAAAGCTAACCGTATGTGGAAGCCGCCGGAGCGTATCAAGTATCAAACGACCGTAGAGCGATGGCCCACCGCCGAAGAGGCGCAGCACAGTCGGCTTTATTCGCGGCTGAGCGCGCCCAATCTTGACCTCGCACAACGCACCTGGGTGCCCGCCATGGTGCCCTGGAGGGCGAGTGATAACGGGGATGTTACCCAGGACGTAATCGACTGGTATGCCCGATTTGCTGAGGGCAAACCCGGTGCGATCGTGGTTGAGGCGACGGGTATCAGGGATATTCCCAGCGGGCCACTGTTGCGCATTTCAGACGACCGATACGTTGCAGGACTAAGACGATTAACCGATGCGGTGCGTGAGGCCAGCGATGGTCAGACCCGATTACTGATCCAACTCATCGATTTCCTGACGATCCGCCGACGGCCGCAACCGGAAGTGTTTTTCAATCGGTTCCTCGAGGTCACCGCGGCACACCAGCAACGGCTGGGCATGGTTCGGGAGAGCGAGCAAGCGATAAGAGCGCAGCTTCTCAAGCTGACTGATACAGAGCTCGAGGACGTTTTGTCGCCTCGGGAGCTTGAGGCTCTGCGCCAAGGCTATCGAGAGCGGGTGACGGATATGCACTTGCCGACGATCGCGGAGCTGCCGGTGACTTTGCCAACGCTTTTTAGTCAGGCGGCCATCAGGGCGCAGGAGGCGGGGTTTGACGGCGTCGAGTTGCACTACGCTCACGCCTACACGATGGCATCTTTTTTATCCGCAACGAACACCCGGGCCGATGGATATGGCGGTGGCCGGGAACAGCGCGTGCGTTTGCCCCTCGAAGTCTACGCGGCGGTTAGGGCGGCAGTCGGCGATGACTACGCGGTTGGGTGTCGATTCTTGAGCGACGAAATCATTTCGGCCGGGAGTGATATCGACGACGCCTGCTTCTTTGCCACCGAATTTGCCCGCGCGGGGATGGATTTTTTGAGCCTTTCCAGAGGCGGCAAGTTTGATGACGCGAAGCAACCCAAGGTCGGGTGGGCCGCTTATCCCTATACCGGTCGGAGTGGTTATGAGTGTATGCCTGCTTACTTGTCAGACGAGCAAGGGCCATGGGGTCGCAATACCGAGCCCGTAGCGATGGTGCGACAGGCGATACGCGATGCGGGTTTGAACACACCGGTGATATCGGCTGGGGGGATTCACGGTTTTGAGCAGGCCGAGGCATTGCTGACTGAAGGCAAGGCAGACATCGTGGGTTTCGCCCGTCAGGCACTGGCTGACCCGGATTGGTTCGAGAAGGTGCGTCAGGGATATGGAAATGAGGTCTTGCTGTGTCGCTACAGTAACTACTGCGAGGGGCTGGACCAAAAACACAAGCAGGTGACCTGCGAGCTCTGGGATCGCGAGGCGCTTGACGCACCCGACGCGGTGCTGGCCTCTGACGGAAAACGTCGCCTGACGGCGCCACCATGGCACTCAAAACGAACGTAGGGCTTTTCAGGTAGCGTCTACAGAGGCCGAAAATACCGCTGTTTACAAATTCTCATTCACGCTCGCTTATCACCCATATGGGTATGGTACGAAGGCCATGATTCATGCACGATGTCCGGCTGATGAGAGTGATGAGTTAAGCGGCTCCCAGATCGCTTCTCCCACCCCAGAATCCTGAATCCGGAGACCGTCTGCCCGGGACGGTTCTACCACGACGTCGGAGTGATCGTCATGAAGCCCCAGTTATCAGATCCCAGTTTGCTCAAGTCAGCATCTTACGTGGCGGGTCGCTGGACAACAGGCGTTGCCGATAAGCTGGCGGTGACTAACCCGGCTACCGGAGAGATCGTCGCCGAGTTAGGCACTGTGGATCGATCAGGTACGGAGGAAGCCATCGCCGCAGCGCATGAGGCGATGATGAGTTGGCGGGCGGTGCCCTCGAAAACAAGGGCGCAGGTACTCAGGCGCTGGTTCGACCTCATGATGACGCATCAGGAAGATCTGGCGATGATCATGACTGCCGAGCAGGGTAAGACGCTGGCAGAGAGTCGCGGAGAGGTGGCTTACGGCGCTGCTTTTATGGAGTGGTTTGGTGAACAAGCCAAGCGGATCGACGGTGACGTGATACCCGCTCCCTCACATGACAAGCGCGTAATTTGTATCAAGCAACCGGTGGGCGTGGTAGCAGCCATTACGCCCTGGAATTTTCCTAACGCGATGATCGCTCGCAAGGCTGCTCCGGCGCTGGCCGCGGGTTGCAGTATTGTCATCAAGCCCGCGTCCGAGACGCCGCTCTCGGCACTGGCGATGGCTGAGCTCGCAGAGAGAGCGGGGGTGCCCTCGGGTGTTCTGAGTGTTGTGGTGGGGGCCTCATCTGAGATCGGGCCTGCGCTCACCGATAGTCCGCTGATACGGAAGCTCACCTTCACCGGCTCGACGGAGGTCGGTCGCCGCCTTGAGGAAGCCTGCGCAGCAACGCTTAAGCGAACCTCTATGGAGTTAGGGGGCAACGCACCATTTATCGTTTTTGAGGATGCGGATATTGATGCCGCGGTGGAAGGCGCCTTAATTTCCAAGTATCGAAATAGTGGGCAAACCTGCGTCTGCACGAACCGGATTTTGGTTCAGGAGAGTATTCACGACGCATTCGTGGCTAAATTGGTGGCCGCGACGGCTGACCTCAAGATGGGTAATGGTCTGGAAGATGGCGTGCAGCAGGGCCCTTTGGTCAATGCCGGCGCAGTGCAGGACGTTGAGCAGTTGGTGCAATTATCGGTTGAGGCTGGCGCTCAAGTGGCTTTGGGGGGCGCGCGCTCCGAGCTCGGCCCATGCTATTACCAACCCACCGTATTGACAGCGGTCACGCCTGATATGGCTGTCTTTCGACATGAAATATTTGGTCCGGTCGCCCCGGTCATGTCATTTACTGATGAGGCGGATGCGATCTCGCTGGCTAATGACACCGAATTCGGACTCGCCTCGTATTTTTACACGAGGGACATTGGTCGGGTCTGGCGAGTCTCGGAGGCGCTGGACTACGGCATGGTGGGCGTCAACGAAGGCATTATCTCCAATGAAATGGCACCCTTTGGCGGGGTGAAAGCCTCCGGCTCCGGGCGCGAGGGGTCCAAGTACGGGATCGACGATTACCTTGAGATAAAATATATCCTGATGGGCGGGCTCGATCGCTGATTAGCGAAGCAACGTCGTATTGCGCTGTTCTGATAAGTATCGGACGGCTCAAGTGTTTGAGGAGTGGTTAAGGCAGTATGGATTCTGTAGCGTTTAGACAGGCATTGGGTCAATTTGCCACTGGGGTCTGTGTGGTCACGGTGAATGATGCCAATTTGGGGCCGATCGCAACGACAGTGAACTCATTTTCTTCGGTATCACTCGATCCCGCCCTGGTGTTGTGGAGCATCCAGAACGCGTCAGATCACTTCAGCGTTTACACTGAGTGCGAGCAGTTTGGCATCAGCGTGCTGAACGCTGATCAGGCTGATATATCCGGGCACTATGCAAAGCGGGGTGAGCATCAAGCACTCATTGACCACTTTTGCACGGGCTCTTTAGGGGAGCCTCAGTTATCGAATGCGCTGGCGCACTTCAGTTGTGTCACCCACGCGGTGCATCCCGGGGGCGACCATCACATCATCGTTGGCGAGGTACAGGACTTCGAGTCCGCGGAGGCGGAACCGCTCATTTTTTTCGCGGGCGGATACCGAGGGGTTTCCTAGCACTGCGTCGTTGCATCAAGCCGTACAGTGATCTGTGCCTGTTGCCTGCGATGACCCCGTTTACAAGCCGTTCATGAACGTCTCGTGGTCGATGAGCCCAGCGGCGCGAACAGACCCTAGGGCGTCGGCATAGGCGACGAGCAATTGGAGCGCGTAGTAGGCTCTCTGCTGAAAAGCTTCATGCGTTGAAGCATCGTTGAGTGCGTCATCCTCATTGCCAAGCGTCTTTACGTGCCTGGCAATCAAATGCTCGGGAATCCAGCAGAGTCGATTGTTTTTGTAGCTGCTCATCCTCAGTTCAGCGATGACATACGCACCGCCATCCGACGCCGACACAGCGCAGGCCAAGGCGGGTTTATGAGACAGCTCCCCTGTGGCGGCCCACAGTAGAAAAAAGTTCTTCAGTCCTGCGGGCACCATGCCATGCCATTCCGGTGCAATCACCATAAACCCGTCACAGGCATCAAGCTCTGCTTTCAAGGCGGGCAAATCTGCCCACTGCGCTCCGTTGCTCCACAGCTCCTCATCCCATAGCGGAAGCGGGGTCTTGCCGAGATCGAGCGTCCAGCTATTGACGTTGTCCAGCGAGGAGAGGATGCCGTTGAGAAACCGGCCTACTTTGGCGCTCTGGGAGTCTTTGCGATGACTGCCAACGATGATGCCGATCTTCACGGCAGAGCCGCTCAGGCGGCGAGCGAGTCGTTAAACAATGCCAGTGTCCGCTCTCTGGCTTGGCTGGCAGCAGTGGCATCGAAGGAGTCGCGCTGATCACAGTTGAAGCCATGGTCAGCCGCGTAGACATGAACGGGCAGGTCTGGCTGTTTTTGCTGAAAAGCGGCCACCGAGTCCATCGGAATGTGAGCGTCCTGCTCTCCAAAGTGCAGGATAATGGGACAAGAGGGCGTCATATCGGCATTGTCCGGGATGCCACCACCATAGTAGGCCGAAGCAGCCGAGACGTTGTTGAGGTTACAGCTGGACAACCATGTGAGCAGACCGCCGAAGCAGTAGCCTACAACGCCGACTTTTCCGCGCTCCGCTGCAGCGTCGATGGTGGCTTGCAGGTCCGCTAGCGTTTGATTCATGTCAAGCTTCTGAAAAGCCAGCTCGATACCGGTATTCATATCGTCGTCTGTGTATCCCAACTGAATATCGCGCCCCAAGCGGTCAAAGATGGCGGGCGCAATGGTGTAAAAGCCAGCTTCAGCATAACCATCGACGACTGAGCGAATATGTGAGTTGACGCCAAAGATCTCCTGAATGACCACGACAGCGCCCTTCGCTTCGCCCTCCGGGCTCGCCTCATAGGCGCCAAGTTCAAATCCATCTGTGCAGGTAATCGTCGTGCTGGCCATCGTTGTCTCCTTGGGTTTCATTAACGGGTGCCGCTCTCGCGGGGCGGTCATTGTGACCAAAGTCAGGGTGGAATGAAAACCCCTGACGGTGCCGCGGATTGGTGATCCGGCGCGAATGCGCGAGAGGCGGGAATGGAATGCTGGTTTCCAAGGTCCGGGCCAGCTCATACAATCTGACCCACGCACTTTATGGCCCCGAGAATCACAGCCCCGAGAATCACAGCCCCGGGAATAAAAGCCTCGAGAACTTTCCGTGTTGGGATTTTTCCCGCTCTCGCGCCAAAGCACCATCATCAGGAAGCTGAATATGCCGGTATCCGACACTCTGATATTACCCACTGAGCTCGCGCCTCTATTAGAGAAGCCCGATATCGTGGTCGTCGATGCCTCCTGGTATCTGCCGGCGGATCACCGGGACACCCAGGCTGAATTTTTTGCGGCCCGAATACCGGGGGCTCGGTTTTTTGACATCGAGGTGATAGCGGATTTAGACCACGCGTGCCCGCACATGCTGCCGAGTGAGCAGTTGTTCGCAGACTGTGTTCAGGCGCTAGGCATCGGAGGGAATACTCGGGTGGTGGTTTACGACAGCAAAGGATTGTTTTCCGCAGCCCGCGCCTGGTGGATGTTTCGTGTGTTTGGTCATGACCGCGTACATATCCTTGAGGGCGGTCTCCCTGCCTGGGTAGCGGTAGGTTATGGCACAGAGCAGGGCGCGCCGGGCGTGGCGACGCCGGGCTCAGGGTTTGTAGCGGTAAGACAGCCCGCCTGGCTGGCAGATGTTGAGGGCGTTCGTGCCGCGCTGTCCTCGGGCAATCATGCTGTACTCGACGCCCGTTCCGCATCCCGGTTTGCGGGTGAAGAGGTAGAGCCGCGGCCGGGCGTGCGGCCTGGGCATATCCCGGGATCGAGCAACCTGCACTATGCGCAGATCCTCACTGGGGAGCCTACAACGCTGAAACCACTGCAGGAGTTGGAGCAGCTTTTTGATGAGGCCGGGGCGGGCCGCGCCGCGCGGGTGGTGACCACTTGTGGGTCGGGCATCTCCGCCTGTCTGCTGGCGTTGGCCCTGCATGAGCTGGGGCGTTCTCCCGTTGCAGTCTACGATGGCTCTTGGGCCGAGTGGGGCGCGCGAGCGGACTGTCCCGTCGAGAAGAGGTGAGAAGCGTGGCACTCTCTGTTATCGTCCGCCGCGTCGACAATCACGCCTAACCCATGACAGACCTGTATTTAATTGGCAACTGGAAACAGAACGGAGATAAGGCCTCAATCGCTGACTTCGCCGGTCAGTGGTCGATGGACCAACATCCGCAGCTGCGCGTAGCCATCGCGCCTCCATTTCCCTACCTGCAGTCCTTGGCTGCGGCGTTACCCGGCTGTGAGCTGGCGGCACAGGACTGCTCGGTGCACGCTCAGGGTGCGTATACGGGCGAGGTATCTGCCGATATGTTGGCGGATCTCGACTGCCAGTTTGTACTCGTCGGTCACTCCGAGCGCCGACAGTATCATGGTGAGACAGACGAACTGATCGCTGGCAAATTGGCCGCGGCCCAGTCAGCGGGCGTGACCCCTGTGCTATGCGTGGGCGAGCAGCAGGCCGCCCGGGAGGCGGGGGTGCAGGATGACGTCGTACGCGCGCAACTGCGATCGGCTCTGGCGACGTCTCAACCGAATCTGCTGATTGCTTACGAGCCCGTGTGGGCCATCGGTACCGGTCTGACGGCCACGCCGGATCAGGCGAATGAGATGCACGCTGTAATCAAACAAGAAGTCGAATCCCTGTTGGGGTCTTCACAGGCTACGCCGGTTCTTTACGGCGGCAGTGTTAGCGCGGAGAATGCTGGCGCATTGTTTACCTGCCCGCACGTCGATGGTGCATTGGTGGGCGGCGCTTCTCTGGAAGCGGCTTCTTTTATGGCGATTGCCCAGTCGGCGTCCAATAACCTGAGTCACTGAGATGTCCATTGATCCCAATACGCCCGTTTTGCTGGGCGCAGGTCAGTTTACCGAGCGTCTCGACGACCAGTTCGAAGGACTGATGCCAGAGGATTTGGCGGCGCGCGCGTGCGAAGCTGCACTGGCCGATACTGGCGCGGCTGAGTCGCTGAGCCGGCTGATAGATCGTCTCGCTTGCGTAAGAATGTTTGCTCACTCCGTGCCCGATTTCATTGTGCCCGTCATCGCTCCCTTCGGGCGCAGCAGTAGCCCGCCGTTGTCGGTTTTGAGTCGGCTCGCATTGCCGAATGCTGCAGCTATCTACTCGCGGGCCTGCGGTGATGAACCGCAGCGCTTGGTCTTCGAGCTCGGTAATGCGCTTGTGCGAGGTGAAATCAACGGCGCGATCATCTGTGGCGCTGAAGCGCTGGCCACCTCCCGTCAGTTTCAGCGACAGGGTCTGTCGGTGGACTGGAGTGACGAACCCGAGGGTGAAACCGATGATCGTGGCGCCTGCACTGAGCTGCTCTTCGATGCCGAGCTCAATCGGCACGGTGCATGGAATCCTGTCGATATCTATCCCTTACAAGAACAGGTGAGGCGGAGTGAGCTCGGCCTCAGCAAGTCGGCCTATCGGTCGCTGTTAGCAGAGCTGATGGCCCGCTTTAACACCGTGGCAGCGGCCAACTCGTATGCCATGTTTGGCGATGTCATGACGGCGGCAGAGATCGGCGAGGAGTCGGGCAAAAACCGTCTGATGGGTGATCCACACCTAAAATCGATGGTGGCCAAAGATGGCGTGAATCAGGCCTCGGCGTTGGTGCTCACTCGCTGGGAGACGGCGCAAGCCCTCGGTGTTGCGGAGCGGGCGATTTTCCTCCACGGGCATGGGACCGGCACAGAGCCCCAAGTCTTGAGCCGACGCTCGATAGGACAGTCAGAGGCGATGGCGGCGGCCTATCGCAACGCGTTGGCGGGTGCAGGTATCGAAGCTGAGCAGATTGGCGCCGCGGATCTGTATTCTTGCTTTCCGATTGCTGTATGGGTGGCGATGGATGCCTTGGGCATGAGCCTCGATGACCCAAGGCCGCTGACATTGACCGGTGGTTTACCCTTCTTTGGCGGGCCAGGTAACAACTACTCGACCCATGGGATTGCCGAGATGGTGCATTGGTTGCGAGCGCAGTCTGCGCCGTCGTACGGCGTTATCGGTGCCAATGGCGGTTATCTTTCCAAGCATGCCGTGGGCATTTATGCCAACATTCCCGCCGAGTTTCCTGAAGCGGTCCCGGAATTCAAGGCTCCCAAGGTTGTCGAGGTTGTTTCGGACCCAGAGCCCGATGGCGTCATTGAGAGTTATACCTTTCAGCCACAGAAAGGCACGGCAAGGGCGGTTGTTGTGGGCCGACAGGTGTCTGACGGGCGCCGTTGGGTCGCAGTGGCTGACCCAGAGGATGGCGAGCTGCTTGACTGGTTCAAGCAGGCGGACCCAATGGGTGAGCACGTCGTGGTGACAGCAGGTGAGCGTAATATCGTGCGCCGGCGTGCCCAGCCAAAAGAGCTTAATCTGAGTGAGAAATAGGAGTTAACACATGGATATTAATGGAAAAGTTGCAGTCGTCACTGGCGGTGCCTCGGGCATCGGTCAGGCGGTGGCACGTCGGATCGCCGCGGCGGGCGGCAAGGTCGTTGTTTTTGACCTGAATGAGGATGCGGGGCAGGCGATGGTCGCTGAGCTCGGGGCCGACAACTGCGTCTTCGCCAATGTGAATGTGGTGGACGAAGCGTCCGCAAAAGCGGGTGTTGAGGCCGCTGTAGGCGCATTTGGCATCATTCACATCAACGTAAACTGTGCGGGTATTGGCAACGCGGCGAAAACCCTTGGCCGGGACGGACCGTTCCCGATGGACGTCTGGAATAAAGTCATATCAGTGAACCTGACGGGCACCTTCAATGTGCTGCGATTGTGTGCGGAGGTCATGGCGAAGCATGATCCTGTCACCAACGACGGTGCTCGGGGCGTCATTATCAACACGGCTTCCGTGGCTGCCTATGAGGGTCAGATGGGGCAGGCTGCCTACAGTGCCAGTAAGGGGGGCATCGTCGGCATGACACTGCCTATCGCACGAGATCTCTCAACCCTCGGCATCCGCGTCAATACGATTGTTCCGGGCCTGATCAACACGCCCTTGTTCAATGGTCTGACACCGGAGTTCGTCGAATCGCTGTCGCAGTCAGTGCTGTATCCCAAGCGTCTGGGCAGGCCTGAGGAAATCGCGCAGCTGGCGACGTCAATAATCGATAATGAATACATCAATGGTGAATGCATCCGCATGGACGGCGGCATCCGCATGCAACCCCGCTAACAAGGAGCGTCACGATGTCAGACGAAGCAACAGTTTTAACCGAAGAGGCCGATGGCGTCCTCGTCATCATCATCAATCGTCCGGAAGCAAAAAATGCGGTGAACTTAGCGGTCGCGCAGGGCGTTGCCGCAGCGCTTGAACGTCTTGATAGCGATGACTCGCTGCGGGTTGGGGTATTGACCGGTGCCGGAGGCACGTTCTGCGCAGGTATGGACCTGAAAGCCTTCGTATCAGGCGAGTTTCCGCATATCGATGGACGAGGTTTTGGTGGCATGACAGAACGCTCCGCCGATAAGCCTTTGATCGCAGCGGTCGAGGGTTACGCCCTCGCCGGTGGCTGCGAGCTGGCAATCGCTTGCGACCTCATTATTGCGGCCGACAACGCGAAGTTCGGCATCCCCGAAGTGAAACGGGGCCTTGTTGCTGCCGCGGGCGGTCTGGTCCGTTTGCCGTCCCAGATTCCCTACCGGGTAGCGATGGAATTGGCCCTGACGGGCGAATTTATGGCCGCAGATCGCGCGTTGGACATGGGTTTGGTCAATCAACTGACCGAGGCGGGCGGCGCATTAGACGCCGCCAAGTCATTGGCCCAGCGAATCGCCGAGAATGGCCCTATGGCCGTCAAGGTGAGCAAAGCCATCATCAAGGCGTCCCGCGACTGGAGTGATGATGAGGCCTGGACGAACCAAAACGCACTCACTCAACCCGTTTTTAGCAGCGAGGATGCGATCGAGGGCGCGACGGCTTTTGCAGAAAAACGCAAGCCGGAGTGGAAGGGGCGTTGAGTTAACCAATCGCGGTTTGATCTTTGCAGAGTCCGTGGCACATTTAGCCAACTAGGCTCTGCGCAATAATCAGGGGCACGAAGTGGGGACGAAGCAGCGGTGAACGAGAGCGACCTTGGAGTCATCAGAAAACTACTGGCGCATGATCTCATGCAGGTCTACGTGCGGTTGTTTTTACTGCTCAGTGTCGCTTGGTTTTCAGTTGAGATCTTCGCGCCGTTCCTCGCCCTGATGCTTTGGTCTGTCATTCTGGCCGTGTCCCTGTACCCGCTGAATCAATGGTTGTCGCTGCGTCTGCATCTGAGCGAGGGGAAGGCGGCGATCGTTTTTGTCATGATGGCCTTTCTTATCGTGGGGGCGCCTACGGTAGCTTTGGGCGTTTCGCTGGCAGAGCACGTCCGGGAATGGGTCACGATTCTGGGAGATCAGCAGGTGCAGGTTCCCGAGGCTAATCCTGCGGTGGCTGAGTGGCCGCTCATTGGGCCAGCCGTATATGACCTGTGGCAGCGGGCCCACGAGGATCTGATGTCAGCGGCGGGAATGATCCAGCCGCAATTACTGTCTGGTGGTCGCATTTTGCTCGGTGCTGCTGCGAACACTCTTTTAGCGCTGATCCTGTTTTTCGTCGCGCTAATGATCGCAGGGCTTATGATGGCCAACGCGACAGCGGGTGCGAACCGAAGTCGGCAGCTGCTCGGCACCTTTGCCGACCATGAACGGGGCGACGAGATTCAGACGTTGGTTGTTGCCACTATCCGCTCCGTCTCGAACGGGGTGGTAGGCGTGGCATTTTTGCAGGCTCTGGCACTGGGGGTCGGCTTTCTGGCCCTAGGCGTCCCGGCTGCCGGCGTGTTGGCGCTGCTCGTGCTCTTCCTCGGGGTCTTGCAACTTCCCTCAGCGCTGGTCGTGCTCCCCGCTTTGGCCTGGATATGGCTGGTAGGCGATGGTGGCACCGTTGGTAATGCCATCGGCACGCTTTATTTGCTTGCGGCAGGCATGGCAGATGGTCTTCTCAAGCCGTATCTCTTGGGGCGTGGCGTCGATACGCCTATGCCCGTGGTGTTGATCGGCGCTCTGGGTGGTATGGCCGCAGAGGGCTTGATCGGTCTCTTTGTCGGTGCAGTAACGCTGTCGGTAGGTTATAAGTTGCTCATGTCATGGGTTGATCATAGCGTCGCCGAGCAAGAGGCGCTTGAGCACACTGAGGGCAACCCCGGAGCCTGACCGAACGGTCGACCTTTGAGCCCACGGCGTGTGGTCCGTAACGAAATTCGTGGCGTAATGCTCTCAGTTCATTGTCACCGGCGGCTTCACACCATGTCTCGTCTCGTCATCCCGAATCCATCAGTCACCCTGTTGCTGCTGTTGCTCGCGGCCTGCGCGGGGCCTGACTACCGGGACATAACGGATGCGTCGATCGCAACCACCACCGGTATGGTCGGTGCTGAGGCCGGTCCCGAGGGGGCGATAAGGTATCGGGATATCCCGTTTGCCAAGCCGCCGGTTGCGGGGCGTCGCTGGGCGGCGCCAGAGACGCTACACAGGCCAGAGAGTCAGATCATACCGTTGCCGGATATGGTGATGTGCCCGCAGCCGCAAAGCATGGCGTCTGGCGGTACCGTTGGGGCGTATCTCGGTTCTGAAGATTGCCTTTATCTCGATGTCTACACCCCGGGTAACGTGACTACCGACGCTCCTTTGCCCGTGATGCTATGGATCCACGGGGGGAGTAATCTGACTGGCCATAAGGGTACTTATGACTTTTCTCGGTTAGCCGCGAGAGAGCAGGTGGTGGTCGTGGTGATCAATTATCGATTGGGTCCCTTCGGCTGGTTCGCTCATCCCGCCTTGAATGGCAAGAATCTGACCGAGCCCGCATTGGCAAATTTCGGCACGCTGGACATGATTGAGGCACTGCGGTGGACGCAAACCAACATTGCCCAGTTTGGTGGTGACCCGACCAACGTCACGGTTTTCGGGGAGAGTGCCGGCGGTCGAAATGTCTTTAGCCTACTGGCGTCACCGCTTGCCGATGGACTGTTTCACAGAGCGATCGCGCAGTCGGGCCATGTCAGGAGCGTTACGCTGGATGAGGCGTATAACGGTGAGCGGCAGTACCCTATGGTGGATAGGGGCAGTTGGGAGGTCGTCGGTGCGCTGGGCTTGGAGCCTGAGTCTGCAACCGCGGGGGCCTTACGTGAGGTGTCGACCAGTGACCTGCTTGAGGCCTATTTTGAGCTTGATGAGGATCACATCCAGCCGCTGGTTATACGCGATGGGGTCGTGATTCCCAAAGCCGGTATTTTGGCGGCATTGGCGGATCCAGAGTACGCCAAAGACGTTCCGGTGATGGCGGGTACGACGCGGGATGAAATCACACTTTGGGTAGGTTTGAGCCGGTATTTCGTCGACATCAGTTACCCACTGACACGCTCGTTGCCGCCCAAAATTCGTATTAAAGATCCGCTGCTTTACGCCTTTTGGGTTGATATGCGCTCGCGTGGCTGGAGGTTGGGCGCGGTGGACCTGCCCTTCACTGCGATGCAGGCGGCGGGGTATCACCAACTTTATGCGTATCGCTTTGATTGGGATGAACAAGCCGATACCTATCTCGTACCCTTTTCAGAAATTTTGGGAGCCTCCCACGCGAGTGAGATCGCCTTCGTGATGGGCGCCCCAATGTACGGCTCTATCGGAAAATATATGTACCCCGACACGGAGTCTGCTGCAGAGATGACCGAGATAATGATGACGGGCTGGGCCGAATTTGCTCGCACAGGATCTCCCTCGTTGCCCGATGGCACACCGTGGGCCCCTTATGACGCGGAGAGGCCTGAATTCATGCGGCTGGATGCGGGCGGTGTGGGTATGAGTGATGATGTGCCGTCACGGGATGAGCTCCTTGAGCAGGTCGCGCGCACCGAATTGCTGTCACCACTGGAGCAGTGTTTGCTGGTGTGGGAATTGGTCACTGCGGTGGGCGTGCCGGACTACAAGGCCTACGCCCTCTGGAATGCTGGACGCTGTGCCGGGACAGACGCACCTGCTGAAAAGCGTCGCATTCGTGAGGCGCTCGAGGCAGAGTACGGCAGTGTCTATTTTTCGGGATAGCACTTCAGCGTCAGGGCGCCGTGCGGTCTAGGGCGCAGGTCCTCGCCATCGCTGGTGGCTCCGGTAGCGGAAAGACGACGCTTGCGGGTGCGTTGCTGGAGGTGTTAACGCCCGACCGCGTGGCTCTCGTGTCACTCGACACCTATTACCACGACCTGTCTCACCTCGCAAGGAAAGACAGAGAGTCAATAAACTTTGATCACCCCGAGGCGCTCGATTTGGCGCTGTTCTGCCGCCACCTTGAGTGCTTGCGCAGGGGCGAGCCCGTGGAGTGCCCTGACTATGATTTCACTGCCCATTGTCGACGGTCGGCTGGCAGACGAGTTGAGCCCAGGCGGCTGATCGTAGTGGAGGGGATTTTGCTCGCAGCGACTCCCGCACTGCGCGATCTCTATGATCACTTGGTGTTTATTGAGACGCCCGCAAAGTTGAGGCGCGACAGGCGTCATCGGCGGGATCAATTTGAGAGGGGCCGTGATGCCGCCTCCATCGAGCGTTTTTGGATGAGGGCCGAAGAAAGCTTTGCCGATTGGGGCCCTGTTGCAAGGGAATCGGCGGATCAGGTGATCGACGGAGCACAATCTCCACAAGCGATGCTGGCGGCTCTGACCGCTGCGTTCGAGCTGGGAAAGTATGCTTAAGTGGGAGCCCGCATTGCTGCTGTAAGCGGCTCAGGTGCGCCAGAGATCGCTCAAGCTTCCCGTTGTTTGGCTACCCACTCGAAATGACGGGCTAGGACGGGGTCACCTCGCAGTGCCTCCAGCGAACAAAACTGCCTCGCCAGCGTCATCTCGTCGTATTCCCGATGTATGCCGCGGTGGCAGAGCCGGCAGACTCGCACCCCCGCCTGCAGTCTTTCCTTACCGAAATGCCGTCTGAAATAGGCCCGGCGATGCACCTTTTTGGGAATCAGGTGATGAAAGGTGAGCGGCACGATGCGCCCGCAACATGCGCATTGCCGCAAGACTTCGTGCGTGGGTTCTAGGATGCGGGCAAAGCCGCTTCAATCGCAGATCTGATTTCCTCTCCGTCGGGTTTGGCGCTACTGGGAAAGTGGCCCACGATGTCACCAGAAGAGGACACAACGTATTTGTTGAAGTTCCAGCGCGGGTAACCAGAAGCTTCGCCAAGGCCCTTGAAAACCGGATTCGCGTCTGAGCCGCGCACGGGTGAAGTGGCCAGGACCGGGAAGGTTACGTCGTATTTCTCGAAGCACACTTCAGCGGCGTCGCCCTCATCGTTGTCCTCCTGAAAAAAATCGTCGCTGGAGAAGCCGAGCACAACCAGCCCACGGTCCTCGTACTCCCGGTAGATCTGCTCAAGACCCTCAAATTGCGGGGTATAGCCGCAGTAGCTGGCTGTATTCACGATGAGTAGTGCCTTGCCCTCGTAGGCCTCGCAAAACTGAATGTTCTCGGTGGAAGCCAGCTGGCGCATGGAATGATTCAGAAAACTTGGACAAGAAGCAGACGCTCCGCCGGAGAGGGCGATGAGCAGTGTGGCTGCAGTGAGCGAGAGGGCTTTCATAGCGCATTTTCCTTGGGTTGTGCCATCTATACGGCGGGGCATAGGCCGCAGATCGCAGCCTGCAGCGCAGCCGTCATCAATTGTCATTTCGGCGGGCGACTTAGGCTTTGGTGATGCCAAAGGTGTGGGTCAGCAAGAGATGGGTGCACCCGTATTCACTGAGTGAGCGCGTCGATGAACGAGGAGAGTGTTGCTTGCACCCAGTCTGGGTGGCAAACATGCGCCGCCACATGCGAGCCCCAACGGCCTTTGCCCGCTAAACAAGGATCGGCTGGCTCGATCGGTGGGACGGGTTTCAGAATGACCTGCTGGTTGCTACCCGCCAGTTCAGCGGCAAAGAGCGACCTCGTCACCGGGTCGTCCCAATCCTGTAAGAGCAGAATGGGGACATCGAGGTCGGTGGCCAGACGGAGTGGGCTGTTTGGCCCATGAGGCAGAGCATAGCGGTGAATGGCGGCGCGCGCGGCGACCGCAAAGAAAGGCGCAGGAATGCCGGTGTTCACCTGACCGCCTGTCATCAGGCTATCGAACATGTCGAGCTGAGGGTCCAGAAGAATCATCCCCTCGATGCTTAAACCGTTTGCGGCTGCATGAATGGTAGCGCTGCCCCCCATGGATGCTCCCAGAACGAGACGTGGCAGCTCAGAAGCCTGATGGGTGTCGAGCCATTTGCCGGCCGCGATCACATCACGCCACTCTGTCGCACCCATGCGCAGCGTGCGGTCGGTGGCGGGCGACTTGCCGTGGTTGCGCAGGTCCATTGTGACGACCGATACGCCCAGTTCGTTCAGAGTGCGGTAAAAGTCGAGGGAGCCGATGAACTCTGATACACGGTTCGAACCTGCGCCGTGCACAAAAATCAGCTCGGCTCGCGGCCGTTCGGCGGGGATCCACCACGCTCTGAGAAGCAGCTCATCGCTGGGTATCAGCGTTGATTCGAACGCCAGCCCGCGGTCACCTGGATCGACATCGATCCAATAGGGTGAGGTGGCAACCATATAGGGCGGCGCTAACACGATGGATAGCCCGACCCAGATGATAAACAGACCGATACCACCGAGGCTTAGCCATCGAGGCAACTGCTGGCTCCGCATGCCCGGTCAGGCTGAGAGGACGCGTCTGAGCCAGCTATCCTGATGACGCTCCTGCTCGCGTAATAACAACAGCCGACTGATTTCGCTTTCGATGGCTGAGGCGAATTTTTTCCTCAGCGCGCTGAGTTTCCTCGTGGAGAGCTCGGCGCCTTTGTATTCGGACAAGTCGATAGGCTTACCAACGGCAAAGTAGGTGCTCTTGGGTTTGGGCAACGGCCCGCCCAGTAATCCGGTCGGTATGGGCGGTACAAGGTCAGTCCTGAGATCAGCCGGTAACACCCCGGCTTTAATCAGCCAGTGTGCCAATGGTGAATTCACCAAGGATTCTGGGGAGATCGCGTGATCATAGTATTCGTCAGGCCCCACTGATGCGACCGGCACGACGGTGTAGCCCGCGCCCGCTGCCAACCTGACGAAACCATAGCGCTGCTTCCACTGCAGCTGATAGCGCGCTTCGGGGGGTTTCACTGACTCATAGGCGCCGCCCGGATACAGTAACAGGTCATCACCGCGGGCCATCAATCGTTCGACGATGGCTGCCTGCCCGGACACGCCACCCATAGCATGCGCGACTGCCGCATAGTAGGGGTTGGCGAACAGAGATTTGTCTCCCAGACCTTTCACATAGCGACCATGGTCGTAATAAAGGTAGAGATGAAAAAGTGCCGCATCGATCGCCATGAAAGCATGATTACCGATGAAAAGAGCGGGCTCTTCCGGCAGATTCTCTAATCCGACAAATCGCGGCTTGAACCAGGCACGCGCCAGCCCCGCCGCCGCAGCGACCTGAGGGGCAATAGGCATGCCATAACGGGATATGTACTCGACGTACTTATCGGGTTCTGCCTGTGGACAAGGAGCTCGGCTGACCATGACTTATCGCCTCTATAACGATACTGAGCTTAGCAAAACTACCGGACTATTTTAGGCGTAGTAATGCAAGTCTCAGTTGAAATCAGAAGCCTTCAGTGCAAACCCCAATTCTTGGCTCTACCCTGAACCCATGCCTCAAGCCGCTCTATCCTCGATGACTGAACCCGGGCTTAAGCATTGGGCGCTCCTCGGCTATCTCGTGCTCGTGTGGGGCTTCGCCTTCGCCCTCATTGCGTTGGCGCTGGAACGCTTTCACCCGAGTTTTATTGTCTGGAGTCGCCTGCTCATGGGGGCGCTGGTGATGTGGTGTGTGTGGCGGTGGCACGCTACCGCATGGACGCTGGGGCGAGAGTGGTGGCCGCGCCTCGCTATGCTCAGCATGACCGGCAATATCATTCCATTTTCTCTGATCGCTTGGGCCGAGCAGTCTGTACCTTCTGCCGAGGTAGGCATCCTCATGGCGTTGATGCCTATCGCCACTCTGATCCTTGCGCACTGGTTGCTTGACCACGAGCCTTTGACTTTGCACCGATTATTGGGGGTGGCAGTGGGCTTTATCGGCGTTCTGCTGCTGGTGGGAGAGGACCTGTTCTCCCAAACGGCGAGTGGACAATGGCCCGGGCAGGTGGCGACGTTGCTGGCAACGCTGAGTTACGCCTTCAACGGTGTTTATGCCAAAAGGCTTCCGCCCGCAGATCCCCTTGCGCTGTCCCTGGGTAGCCTGCTGGTTGGTAGCTTGGTCTTGGCGTTGCCGGCGCTGTGGCTGCAGCTCAACGGGCCGGGTTGGGCGCCCACTGTGCCATCTGTTACGGCGTTGCTGGTGCTCGGCGCGTTGGGCACGGGCGTTGCTACCTGGTCCTACTTTATCGTGGTGACTGAGCGCGGTCCCGCTTTTCTCTCGACCATCAATTACTTCATACCTGCAGTGGCGTTTATCGCCGGTACGGCACTGCTGTCCGAACCCTGGGGCTGGGAGCATTTACTGGCACTGGCGCTGATCCTGACTGGGGTGTGGTTGATTCAGGCTCGCAGAGCATAACTACAGCGTGGGCACACGCACACAGGCAGCGGTAGCTACTCTAAATCGAATCGCTGTCGTAAAAATCGCGCGACACCATCTTCATCATGATGGCCGATTACCTCGTCCGCCGCATCGAGAATGACAGGGTCCGCATTGGCGGGTGCGTAGCACTCCGTGGCGCATTCGAACATGCTGAGATCATTGTCACCGTCTCCAAAGGCGATTACATGCTCGACATCTAGCTCTGACCGCAAATGATTGATTGCATTGCCTTTGCTGCCTAGGCTGTGGTGAATATCAACCCAGTGTAGGGCGGCGTTTTGGGCCGCGTGCTTGCCCATTTCTCGCTCGTGAATGGCAACGCCAGAGTAGGCAACAAGATGCTGCTCCTCCGCGATGCTTGCCCTCACTTTTTCCACTGCCAGTGCACTCCCTAACGAGAAGACATTAATGACGCTGATTTCGTCGGGCATTTCAGTGAGAGGCATTAATGGCAGGTGCCGCTCCGCTTCAAACAGGTCGGCCAGCTTATGCTCGCTCTTGCTTTTAAGTGGGCCGTGATAGAGCACGTGCCGCTGCCCCGCCTGCAAGGAAAAAACGAAAGGGGTGAGGTCGTTGAGCGTGAAAGCTGCCAACACATGCCACACCTCCTCGCGGGTCAGTAAATGATGGTGGCTGTAGCGCTCTTCTGCCGGCGACCAAATAATCGCGCCGTTCTTGAGGATCATTGGCAAGGTGAAGTAGTGGTCCCGCAGGGGAGCGGCGGCTGCCTGAAGCGTCCGCCCCGTGGCCACGGTGTAGAGGATACGGTTAGCTCTCATCAGAGCCAGTGTGTCGGCGGTGTAGCCGGATATTTTCGAGGTTTTATCCAGCAAGGTACCGTCGAGGTCGAAAACGACCAGCGTCATTGTCTCGACTCCGCCGATAGATTCATTAATAGCATCAAGCTGCGCTCAATGTTCGGTCACCACCAGGTCCGCCACGAGAGAGTCTCTGACTGCAGACGGCACTTCGTACCGATCCAGAGGGTAGCTAGGGTGATCGATTCCCGCATAGAGGGCCGCCCCATCCTTGAGCGCATTGATCTGTTCCGGCGTTACCTCGAAGCGGAGGAAGTGCACCGATGCGGTTTTGTCTGCCGTGGTGCGATCGAGATCCTCGTCAGCAATCGGCACAATCCGATCCATATCCCCTACTTGTAACCACACTTGGTCCTCTATGCCGATCATCTCGCCCAAACGCACGGCGCGTTGAGCCGGATCAGGAATTTCAATCATGAAGGTGGCTTTCCAGTTATGGCCATCGGGGATCAGCGGGTTGTAGGCGCTCAGTTCCTCCTCAATCCCTTCGGCTTCAAACACTCGTTCAATGCGCAGCATTTCCTGTATCTGGTAGCGAATGGTTGTTGCGTCTTCGAAGTAAAGTCGCGCGTGTTCGCCGAGCGCCAGCTGGCGATTCTTTTTGTGGGCCATGACCTCAGCGCGAAAATCAGCGCGCCGGGTCGCATACTCCTCGAGGCTCCACAGGTCGTCGCGTGTCAGGTGTGTCATCACAGGTTCCTCAATTTTGCGGATGTTCATTGTAGGGGATTACAAACCGTACGCTTCTCTGAGAAGCGTCATGGGGTGTTCTGCTTTGGAGACCTTTTCAGCGAGATGCGCGATGTGCTCCCCAGCCATGGGACAGTCGCTGATGAACCGGTCGGGTGCTTGCTCATCGACTTTACGTACGGTCGGCCTCGCTATTTTCACGGATTTGTCTCGAGTCTCTTTCTTCACTGCATAGGTGCCGTCGTGCCCGGAGCATCGCTCATAGGCCGTCACGTCGCTGTCAGCGATCAGATTCAGCACGTCGCGGGTTTTGAGCCCAATGTTTTGCACGCGCTGATGACAAGCAACCTGATAGGCGACGTTGCCAAGGGCCGACTGAAAGTCCGTGTTGAGCGCATCACCCTTATGCCGCGCCCACAGGTACTCGAAGGGGTCGTAGAAGGCTTTTTGTACCTTGAGGACGTCCGGGTCATCCGGGTACATCAGTGGCAATTCCTGTTTGTACATCAGCACACAGGAGGGGATGGGGGCGGTGAGGTCGTAGCCCTCGTCAACCAATTTCGCCAGCACCGGAATGTTGGCCTGCTTGAGCGCGTCGACGCTGTCGAGATCACCCAGCTCAAGCTTTGGCATGCCACAACACTTCTCTTTAGGCACGATGTCAATGTGAATGCCGTTGTGCTGAAACACCTTTACGAAATCTTCGCCGACATCGGGGCTGTTGTAGTTGCCGTAACAGGTTGCGTAAAGCGCGACTTTACCGGTGGTATTGCCCACTTTTTGAGGCTCCTGCGGGACCAAAAATGGCTTGACGCGCTTTCGTAGTGTCTTGCTGTGCAGCCTGGGGAGCGGTGCTTCGTGGTGGATGTCCATCCCAGCAGATAGCGCTTTTCGGAAAGCGCCCGTCTTGTTGAGCGCGTTCACGGTGATGTCCACCAAGGGAATGGAGGTTGTCGACAACAAGCGGTCAGTGCTAGTCAACGTCCGGTCCCTCAGTGAGGCGCCCTCGGTTTTGAAACGCTGGGCTTTGGCGCGCAGCATCAGATGCGGAAAATCCACATTAAACTCATGAGGCGGCACGTAGGGGCACTTTGTCAGGTAACACAGATCACAGAGGTAGCACTGTTCCGCCACCTTGCCGTAGTCGGCCGTATCCACGCCGTCGACTTCCATGGTGTCTGATTCGTCAATCAGATCAAACAAAGTAGGGAAGGCATCGCACAGACTGACGCAACGCCTGCAACCGTGACAAACGTCAAAAACCCGCTCTAATTCCTTGTTTAGGGATGACTTGTCCCAAAAATCATCTGTTTTCCAATCCAACGGGTGGCGTGTGGGTGCGTCGATGCTGCCTTCTCTCATGGCAATAAGAACTCTTAATTCAAAAATACGTCAACACAGTCTTGTCAGTGCGAGCGGGGGGCGGGCTCGTATTAACAACTGATGGGTAGAAAAAGCGAGGGGAGCGAATGCGCTCCCCTCGGTGCCTTTGAGCGATGTGCTCAATTAGTCTTCGAGGTTATCCAGCGCCTTCTGGAAACGATTGGCGTGACTACGCTCAGCCTTGGCCAGCGTCTCGAACCAGTCGGCAATTTCGTCGAAACCTTCGTCGCGCGCCTTCTTGGCCATGCCAGGGTACATGTCGGTGTACTCATGGGTTTCGCCGGCAATAGAGGCTTCAAGATTCTTTTTCGTGTCGCCCATTGGCAGGCCCGTGGCGGGATCGCCCACTGCCTCGAGGTACTCGAGATGACCATGCGCATGGCCTGTCTCACCTTCTGCAGTTGAGCGGAATACGGCGGCCACGTCGTTGTAGCCCTCAACGTCCGCCTTCGATGCGAAGTAAAGGTAACGTCGATTTGCCTGCGACTCGCCCGCAAATGCGTCCTTCAAATTCTGCTCTGTAGCACTGCCTTTCAATTCCATTTCACACTCCTGATATTTTCGAGTTGGGAAGATGAGGTCGGCCCAGAAAAGGACCATTGATCTCTCATCGACCAATATACCGAGTTTGCTGAACTTTGGCTTACTGAAAATATAAAAAAAAATGATCGAAAAAACCGATTGAGGTAATCTGCTGTCGCGCCCCGGTATCAGGCGCGCCAGCGGCGTCAACGCCTGACGCCGAACCGCAAGGAAAAATCATGCGCCAACCTACGCTCAAACAACTCCGCTATCTCTGCGCAGTGGCCGAGTATCAGCATTTTGGTCAGGCGGCTACTGCCTGTCATGTCAGCCAAAGCACCTTGAGTGCCGGTGTTTCGGAGTTGGAGGAGTCGCTCGGCGTCAGTTTGGTGGAGCGCAACAACCGCAGAGTGTTCTTGACGTCGCTTGGAGAGGAAGTGGTCGAGCGTGCCCGGGATTTACTGGTCAGTGTTGAGGATATGGTGTCGCTCTGCGCCGGCGCCGGTGTGCCTTTTCAGGGTCGTATGCGGATGGGCGTCATTCCCACTGTTGCGCCCTATCTGTTGCCAGGTCTGCTCGGCCAGATCAGGGCGCGTTATCCTGCTTTCAAACTGTTTATTCGTGAGGATCTCAGTCAGCCGCTGGTGGACAGTCTGCTGAGCGGCGAGTTGGATGTTTTGCTTCTCGCGCTGCCTTTCCCTGCCGAACAGGTGGAGGTCATGACACTGTTTGAAGATGAGTTCATGCTGGCTTGCCCAATAGGCCACCCACTCGCGGCGCGTGCCAGTTTGAGAAGCTCCGATCTCAGAGGTGAATCACTGCTGCTTCTCGAGGAGGGGCACTGTCTCAGGGACCACGCGCTTGAGGCCTGCAAGCTCCGGGACTCTCAAGTTACCGTCCCTTATCAGGCAACCAGTTTGGCCACTATTGTGCAGATGGTGGCCAATGACATTGGCGTCACGCTGCTACCCGGCATGGCCGTCAGTGCTGGCATCGTCGGTAATGTGCCGCTGACAGTGAGGTCCTTCGAACAATCTAACGTCACCCGAAAAATCGGGCTCATGTGGCGCAAAAAGACGCCGCGCAGGGTCGAATTGCGGCAATTGGGCGAACTGATTGCCGGTCTGATCGGGGCTTAGGCGGCGGTATCAGCGTCTTCGACCTTTGCCCTTGTGTTCGCCCGTATGCTGAGTCCGGAAAGTCCGACCGTCGGGCTTGATGATCCGGTGTCGTTTGGGGGGCTGTCGCAGCGGAATCAGGTGCTGAGTGCCATTGCCTATCAAGTCGCGCCGCCCCATTTGTTTGAGCGCTTTCCTCAGCAATGGCCAGTTGTCCGGGTCGTGATAGCGCAGAAAAGCCTTATGTAGGCGTCTTTGGTTGAGACGTTTAACGGTGGGGACTTGGTCGCTGTTTCGTTTGACGCGTTGCAGCGGGCTGAAGCCCGTGTGGTACATCGCAGTCGCGGTGGCCATGGGGGATGGATAGAAAGTCTGCACCTGATCGGCTTTGAAACGATGCTTCTTCAGCCACAACGCTAACTCCACCATGTCCTGATCCGTCGTCCCCGGGTGCGCGGCAATGAAGTACGGGATCAGGTACTGCTTTTTCCCGGCTTCTTTGGAGAAGCGTTCAAACATTGCCGCGAACCGATCGTAGCTGCCGATACCCGGCTTCATCATCTTAGATAGCGGGCCGTTTTCGGTGTGCTCCGGCGCGATCTTCAGGTAGCCGCCAACATGATGCGTGACCAGTTCTTTCACGTACTGCGGACTCTCTACCGCCAGGTCGTATCGAAGGCCGGAAGCGATCAGGACTTTTTTGACGCCGGCTGTCTCCCGTGCTTTGCGGTAAAGATCGATCAACGGTTGATGGTCAGTGTTCAAGTTCTTGCAGATGCCCGGGTAAACGCAACTCAATTTGCGGCACGCGGCCTCTGTCTCTTTATCCTTGCAGGCGAGTCGCCACATGTTCGCGGTCGGGCCACCTAAATCCGAGATGACGCCGGTAAAAGCAGGACTGGTATCGCGGATACGCTCAACCTCGCGGATGATGGAGTCCTCCGACCGGCTCTGGATGATGCGGCCTTCATGTTCGGTGATGGAGCAGAAGGTGCACCCACCGAAGCAGCCCCGCATAATATTGATGGAGTGTTGGATCATCTCCATCGCCGGTACGGCGGCGTCGCCGTATATCGGGTGCGGCAGGCGCTGGTAGGGCAACTCAAACACCCAGTCGAGTTCCTCTGTTTCCAGCGGAATCGGCGGCGGATTCAACCAGACCTCTCTGTCCCCATGTGCTTGCACCATGGGTAGTGCGTTATGCGGATTGGTCTCCTTGTGAAATACCCTCGATGCATGCGCGTAAAGCACGGGGTCCTCTGCGACGGCCTCTGCGGAGGGAATTCTGATCGCATGGGTGTTGGGTTTCGGGCTGGCCATCAAGCGAATGGGTGTTTCGGTCTCCGTTTCAGCTTGCGCCTGTTCACAGGGCTCCGGCTCCATGCCTTGATAAGGGTTGGGGTGGGCTTCGACTGTGCCCGGTTTATCCACAGAAGTGGAATCGATCAGCACGCGATCCTCAGGTGGCGTCGGGCTGACGTATGCCGTACCCCTGATATCAGTCAACGCGCCGATGTGCTCGCCACCGGCCAATCTATGCGCCACCTCAACGATGGCGCGCTCGGCGTTGCCGAATAAAAGCAGATCGGCACGGCTGTCTAGCAGCACCGAGCGCCGGATGCGATCACTCCAGTAATCGTAGTGAGCGATGCGTCTCAGGCTCGCCTCAATTCCGCCGATCACAATGGGCACGCCCTTGTAGGCTTCACGTAAGCGGTGGCTATACACTGTGACCGCGCGGTCAGGACGTTTCCCGGCTACATTGCCTGGGGTGTAGGCGTCGTCATTGCGTCGTTTTTTATCGGCGGTGTAATGGTTAATCATCGAATCCATGTTGCCGGCGGTAACGCCGAAAAACAGGTTCGGCTTGCCGAGCGCCTCGAACGCCTCTGCCGATTGCCAATCGGGCTGGGCGATCATCCCCACCCGGAAACCCTGCGCTTCCAGCACTCTGCCTATGACCGCCATGCCAAAACTGGGGTGATCAACGTAGCCGTCCCCCGAGACGATAATAATGTCGCAACTGTCCCATCCTAGTTGCTCCATCTCGTTCCGTGACATCGGCAACCACGGTGCCGGGCCAAGACACTCGGCCCAAAACTTGCGGTAGCTGAATAAAGGGGTGGGCTTGGGGTTCATGCTTTCTGCGCGCTCTCTCTGATGTCTCGGGGTACGTCCAGTTCGCTACCGCAATACTTACAGTGAAGCGCGTCAAAGCTGTGGCCCTGCTTGGCGCACACCGGACAGTTCCAGGGTAGGGGCGGGTCCGGGCTCTGCCTTTCGTTGATGCGCTCCCAGAGTTCGCGGGTAATGATGGCTGTGGGCACCGCGATGATGCTGTAGCCGACGAGCATGCCGAATCCTGCCACGAAGCGACCCGCTGGTGTTTGCGGGACCAAGTCACCGTAGCCCACGGTCGTGATCGTCACGACTGCCCAATAAATGCTCATGGGGATACTTTCGAATCCGCTATCCGCGCCCTCAATGACATACATCACGCAGGCGAAGACCACGACCACTACCATCACCATGATCAAAAAAACAAAGATAGAGCGCGCCGTATTTCTCAGTGCGCTGAGTATTTCATTAAGCTCGGTAAACAGTGACATCAGACGCAGGATTCTGAACACCCGAACTACGCGCAACAGTCGCACAACGACAAGCGGTGCGGCCTCTGGCATCAGAATGGCAATGTAGGTGGGCAGGATCGCCAGCAGATCGATAACGCCCCAAAAACTCAGTAGATATGCGCGCCTGTGTTTAGTGCACCAAATCCGCGTGACGTATTCTGCGGTGAAGACGGCGGTGAAGAAAATTTCGCACCTCCAAAATATGTCCTCGTAGGCTGCGTGGATATGCGGTACCGAATCGATCATGACCACCACAACGCTGGCCAGGATCAGCACCAGCAACGCGACATCAAAATTGCGTCCGGCACGCGTGCTCGTGCCAAAAATAATAACTTCCAGCTGGTGGCGCAGCGTTTCTCCCGCGCCCGAGTTCGGTCTCTCAGTCTTTTCTGCTTCAGTCTTCACAGGAGAGATTGAAGCGTTTGCCAAACGCTCTCCATGATCAAGGGCTGTGCCGCTTCGGTGGGGTGGATGCCATCGGCCTGCATCAGTTCTTGATCAAGCGCGACTGACTGCAGCGGGAATTCACCCAGCTCCGCGCGCGTGCCCTCCACGGCCTCCCTAAAGCTGGCTCGGAACGCATCCGTATAATATTTGCCGAGGTTGGGAGGTATCTCCATCGGCAGCACGAGTACCGCTGCACCTGTCTCCTCGGAGAGCGAGATCATTTGTCTCAGATTGCTCTGAAGTTGTCCGACAGGATAGCCGCGCAGCCCGTCATTGCCACCCAGTTCAATGATCACAGTGTGGGGTTGATGAGAGCGGAGCAATTCAGGTAACCGGCGCAGGCCCCCGGCAGACGTCTCTCCGGATATACTAGCGTTAACGGTCCGATAGGGTTGACCCTCCTGCTGCAGGCGGGTATCGAGCAGCATGACCCACCCACGCTCGATGGGCATACCGTAGGCAGCGCTGATGCTGTCGCCCACTACCAGAATAGCTGCTTTGTCTTGAGCGTTGGTGGCACCTGACGCTCCGATTAACAGTAGCAATCCAAGCCCGGCCAATGCCCGTAACCGTGGGGCGAGGGCCCTTAATATGATCAAAGTCAGTCAACTCCTTAAAACAGTGTCCACCGCCGACGGCGAACTCGAAATTCTACGAGGGATTGACTTTGAGGTCCCCTCTGGCGCCTCTGCCGCAATCGTCGGTGCCTCTGGCTCGGGTAAGTCTACCCTGCTGGGTCTTCTCGCGGGGATGGATGTCGCCTCCAGTGGCAAGATTTGGTTAGACGGGGAGTGTCTCAGCGACCTTGACGAGGATCAGCGTGCCCGCTTGCGCGCTGAGAAGGTGGGGTTTGTATTCCAAAGCTTTCAATTGTTGCCGGCGCTGACAGCGCTTGAGAACGTGATGTTGCCACTGGAGTTAGCGGGCCTGTCCGATGCGGCGGCGACAGCAGAACGCTTTCTTGGAAAGGTCGGGCTTGAAAACCGCCTCAATCACTACCCGACCACATTATCGGGTGGTGAGCAGCAACGAGTCGCCATCGCCAGGGCCTTTGCGCGCCAACCCCGCATCCTTTTCGCCGATGAGCCAACGGGCAATCTGGATACCCGAACGGGTGAGCGAGTGATTGAGTTGTTATTCGAACTCAATGACCGTATCGAGACGACGCTCGTTCTGGTCACCCATGACCAGCGACTGGCCGAGCGGTGTCAACGCTGTTTCAACATGAGTGCGGGTGAATTGCATGAAGCCTGAGATCGCCGTTGCGCTGGAGCGTTGCCCTTGAGTCATTCGCTGAGCGGCAAATTTCTCGTCCGTGAATGGCGGAGCGGTGAGCTGGGGATCCTGTTGCTGGCTCTGGTGCTGGCCGTATCGGTTGTCGTGGGGGTCAGCAGTTTTGTTGGCCGGCTGCAGTCTGCGTTGCTCTCCGAAAGCGCGCGGTTTCTCGCCGCAGATTTAGTTGTTGTCAGCCGTAGCTCGCTTCAAGACGACTGGGTGGAGAGAGCTGAGGCGCAGGGACTGACGACCAGTCTCAGCGTCGGCTTTCCCTCTATGACGGTTGCAGATCCGGATCACATGGCGCTGGTGTCAGTTAAGGCGGTGTCTGACGGATATCCTCTGCGGGGAACATTGCAGTGGTCCTCCGAGGCCTACGGGCAGGTGCAAAGCGATGGAGCCATTCCTCCGCCGGGCGAGGTCTGGCTGGCGCCCCGGCTATTCTCCCTACTCAATGTGACGTTGGGCGATAGCTTGCTGGTGGGAGAAGCGGGACTGATTGTTTCTGGGGCAGTCAGGAGCGAGCCGGACGCGACAGCCGCCGTCTTCGGTTTTGGCCCGCGTCTTTTGATGAACACCCAGGATATTCCCGATACGGGTGTCGTTCAGCCAGGTAGTCGCGTGGAGTATCGACTCTTGGTCAGCGGCCCTCCGGAGGCCGTTACGGCTTATGAAGAATGGCTAACGCCGCTCCTGGGTCAGGGGCAGCGTCTGGACACCATCGAGGGCGCTCAACCCCGAATAGGCAATACTCTGGATCGCGCACAGGGCTTTTTGCTACTCGCAGGCAGTCTCGCCGTCGTGTTGGCGGCGGCAGCGATTACGCTGGCGAGTCGCCGGTTCGGTGAGCGTCACACGCAGTACGTGGCGATTCTCAAAAGCCTTGGCGCGCAGTCTGCACAGATATCGTGGTTATATGGCGTTAGCCTGGCGACGCTGGGCGCGGGCGGCACCCTAATGGGCTGCGTCGTCGGCTGGGGACTGCAGGAGGGTTTCATCAGGGCACTGGGCGACCTGCTTCCAGTGACACCGGGACCAGCGGGTTGGGAACCCATCATGATCGGGGTGGTAACCGCGGCCGTGTGTATGCTCTTTTTTGCTTGGCCGCCGTTGAGGCGGCTCGGACAAGCCTCTCCATTGAGCGTTTTGCGAGCCGACATTGGTATTGAGGAGTCCCAGCGTGCCGGCGACTACCTCATCGGTGCAGCGTCCATTGTCGGTTTGATGTGGTGGTACAGCGGGAGCGCTGCCGTCACTTTTGCCGTCGTGTCCGGGCTGTCAGTGGTGGTTGGTCTGGGTTTCTTCGTCGCCAGAGCGCTACTCTCCGGTGGAAGACGCGCGGGAGGCTTCGCTGGCAGCATTTGGCGGGTTGCCCTTGCGGGATTGCAGCGCAGAGGCCGAGCCAACGCATTACAGATGGTGATTTTCGCGATGGCGATTATGCTGATGTTGCTGCTCTCTGTGATCCGCTCCTCGTTGGTAGGGCAGTGGCAGGCTCAGCTTCCCGCAGATGCGCCTAACCACTTTCTGCTGAATCTGGCTCCGGAGGAGACCCCTGTGCTGGAGGTATTCCTCTCGGAGCGCGGTGTGCCAGCGGAGGCGCTCTATCCCATGACCCGAGGCCGGGTTTTCAGCGTGAATCAGGAGGCGTTGCCCGAGTGGCGGGAAGTTGAGTCGGAGGATACCCCCCGTCAACGCGAAGCAAATTTCACCTGGTCTGACACACTGCCGGAGGGCAATCTTTTGGTGGAGGGAGATTGGTGGAGCGCCGATGACGCAGGTGCCTGGGTTTCGCTTGAGGAGGATTTTGCGGATGACATTGGCGCCGGTGTCGGCGACACGCTCTCGCTGAGAATCGGGGCTGAGGTTTTTGAGGCAAAGGTGCGAAGCATTCGACAAGTGGATTGGCAGTCCATGCGACCAAATTTCTATGTCGTCTTTCCGCGTTCGGTTCTTGAGTCGTACCCAGGCATGTATATGACCAGCTTTCGTCTGTTGCCCGATCAAAAGACCGTTCTCAATCAGCTGATTGAAATTTTGCCCACCGTCACGGTGATCGAGCTCGATATCGTGATTAGGGAAATGCGGGCCGTGATAGATCAAGTGGCGCGGGCGCTGGAATTAGTGCTCGCCGTCATCCTGCTGGCTGGCGGGTTGGTCTTGGTATCGGGCGTCCGATCCAGCTTGGATGCCCGGATGAAGGAGAGTGCCCTGATGCGAGCTCTGGGCGCTGGCAGGCGGACGGTTTTGGGAACCCTGTGGATTGAGTTCCTGGTTTTGGGCGCGATGGCGGGCATACTGGCCACCGCGGGCGCAGAAGTAGCAGCCTGGGCGTTGCAGCGTCAGGTTTTCGATATGAATTGGGCGCCGACCTTCACTCTCTGGTGGCTAGGGCCGTTATTGGGTGCCGTGTTCGTAGCGACGCTGGGGTTATGGTCTTGCAGAAGGGTGGTGAGCACGCCCCCAGTTGTGTTGCTCAGGGAGGTCTAGTCCGCCCGGGGGGCGGTCTCCAGTGCTATCCGCCCCTAACTCAGTAGGTGCGAGACCGCGTCGCGTTCTTCGATCAATTCCTGCGCAGTCGCGTCCATCTTTTCCCGGCTAAACTCAGAGACCTCGAGTCCCTGAACGATCTCCCATTCACCATCTTGACACCGACAGGGGAAGGAATAAATCAAGCCGGGCTCGACGTCGTAGGATCCGTCGGAAATAACACCCATCGATACCCAATCATCCTTGGGCGAACCCAGCGCCCAGCTGCGCATGTGATCTGTGGCGGCATTCGCTGCTGAAGCCGCTGACGACGCACCCCGGGCCTCGATAATCGCTGCCCCTCGCTGCTGAACAGTGGGAATGAATTCGGCGCGATACCACTTCATGTCCACATCTCCCATCGCCGAGTCACCCCTCACCAGCGCGTGATGCAGATCAGGGTACTGAGTGGCGGAGTGGTTACCCCAGATGGTCATCTGCCGGATATCGTTGACGGTAGAGCCGGTCTTTTGTGCCAGCTGCGTTTTAGCGCGGTTATGGTCTAGGCGCGTCATCGCGGTAAACTGACGCGGGTCGATGTCCGGTGCATTGCGCTGCGTGATCAGCGCATTGGTATTGGCGGGGTTCCCAACGACCAAAACCTTGATGCTGCGGCTGGCAACGCTATTGATCGCCTCGCCCTGAACGCCGAAGATGGCGGCGTTGGCCTCCAAAAGATCCTTACGCTCCATGCCGGGCCCGCGCGGTCTGGCCCCCACCAACAGCGCATAGTCGCTGTCTTTGAAAGCCACTTCCGGGTCATCGGTGCACACCACGCCCGCCAGAAGGGGAAAGGCACAGTCGTCCAACTCCATTTTCACGCCGTTTAGCGCATCCATGGCGGGCGTAATATCCAAAAGCTGCAGAATGACCGGTTGATCTTCACCAAGCATCGATCCCGACGCAATGCGAAACAGCAGGGCGTAGCCAATTTGTCCGGCTGCACCGGTGACCGTGACGCGAACAGGCGTTTTCATAGTGGGGTACCTCAACTACTGGGTGGTGTGATGCGTTATCGAGCGGAGCGGATTGTCCTGTCTGATCGCTGAAAAAACAAGCTTCCACCCGCCGGAGCGTGAGCCCGGGAGCGCTCAGGGCCGAATTCGAAGACCGCCCGGGGCGCTATCCATAATGCGCCCGGGGCTCTATCGATAAATAGCCGCGCGGCTCCCCGTTTTGGTCTAGGGCAACCCGACAGTGCCTTTTTGCGCGATAGCGCAGGGTCTCCTATTATCCGCCGTGTCGGAGAGGGTGCGTTAGCTCATCCTCTTGATCATGGCACATAGCGGGTAGCAGAGCGGCTACCGGGAGACATCGAAATTGAAAGAGGGCGCAGTGGGGCACGGCCCCAGTCGGGATAGGCGACGGGACCGGCTGGAGTTCAACAAGTTGCGCAAGCGACTCCGGAGACTGGTGGGCAAAGCGATCGCTGACTTCAATTTGATCGAAGCGGGCGACCGCATCATGGTGTGTATCTCCGGCGGCAAGGACTCCCATGCGATGCTGGAACTGCTGATTTCCCTGAGGGACAGCGCGCCTGTAGATTTTGAGCTGGTTGCGGTAACGCTGGATCAGAAGCAGCCAGACTATCCAGAGGAGGTTTTGCCTGCCTACCTCGAGACACTCAATATCCCGTTCTACATCCTCGAACGAGACACCTATAGCGTCGTCCGCTCGGTGATCCCCGAAGGTAAAACCACCTGTGGGCTTTGTTCCCGTTTGCGTCGAGGGACACTGTATGGGTTCGCTGAGCAAATTGGCGCGTCCAAAATTGCCCTGGGACACCATCGAGATGACATCGTCGAGACAGCATTTTTGAATATGTTTTTCGGCGGCAAATTGAAAGCGATGCCCGCCAAGCTGAGAAGTGATGACGGGAAACATATCGTTATCCGCCCGCTGGCTTATTGTAGCGAGCCTGACTTGGCGGCCTATGCGAAGGCCAAGCAATTCCCCATCATTCCGTGCAATCTCTGCGGCACGCAGGAAAATCTGCAACGGCAGGAAATCAAACAGATGCTGGGGGCCTGGGAGCGGCAATACCCCGGTCGCACTGAGACGATCTTTCGGGCGCTGGGTAACGTAGCGACCTCGCACCTGATGGATCGGGATTTGTTTGATTTTGGGACATTGCAGGGCGAGGGCGACAACTCCATCGGGCTACCCGATATCCGGGTTGTCAATCTTTGATGCCATTGTTAACCGCTTCGGATGTAACGATTGAGCGGGGAGACAGGCGCCTGCTTGCTGACGTAAATGTGACTGTGTCGGCGGGAGAAATTTGGCAGTTGGTGGGCGCCAATGGAGTGGGTAAGACCAGCCTGATGCGCGCACTGGCGGGGCTCGCGCGATTGGGAGTCGAGGGGCAGATCGAGCGTCAAGCAGAGTTGCTCTATTTGGGACATGCCTCGGCGCTGAAGCCCAGTCTGAATGCGATGGAAAATTTGCGCTGCCATCCTGCCTGCGATGTGATGGCAAGCGACGATGACATCGAGCGGGCGCTGGCGGCGGTCGCTCTGGCGGGCCACGAGGAGCGTCCCGTCGGTGCGTTGTCAGCGGGTCAGCAGCGCCGGGTGGCGTTGGCGCGTCTCCTTGTCAGTCCTGCGCGACTATGGCTTCTCGATGAGCCGTTTACTGCGCTGGATAGTAGCGGGTGCGACTGGCTTGACGAACAGATTATGCAGCACGTGGAGGCAGGCGGCGGGCTGATTTTTACCAGTCATCAGCCGAGCCGCTTTGGGTCCCGACAGACTGATCTGGAGTTGGCGCGTTTTGCCTGCTAGCGAGGCCAAGCTGACGCTGCATGGGGCTTTTGCTAGGCAGTTCTCACGGCATGCGCGCGCGATTATCCGAAGCCCGGCAGAGGTGGCCAACCCACTCTTGTTTTTCTTCATGGTTATCACATTATTCCCGCTGGGGCTGGGGCCTGATCCGCAGCGACTGGCCGAGATGGCGCCGGGCATACTCTGGGTCGTCGCTTTGTTGTCGAGTCTCATGGTGAGCGGCAAGTTATTCGCGTCGGACTACGAGGACGGCAGCCTCGAGCAGCTCGCTATTGCGCCGTTCCCCTTAGCGGTGCTGGCTCTGGGCGAGGTCTCCGCTTATTGGTTGGCGACGGGCTTTTTGCTGGCGCTGGCCTCGCCAATTTTTGCCCTCATGCTGGGCTTGCCGGCCACAGGTATTTTCACGCTGATGGTCAGTCTTTTACTCGGCACAACTTGTCTCACCTTGATCGGCGCGGTAGGTAGTGCACTGACTGTCAGTATTCGGAGGGGCGGAATGCTGCTGTCTCTGTTGATCATCCCGCTCAACGTGCCCGTGTTGATCTTCGGCACCACAGCCGTGTCGGAGGCTGTGGTGGGTGGTAACGCCACGAGCTGGCTGGCTTTAATGGGTGCGCTGGCGCTTGGATCGCTGGCGGTGATGCCCGTCGCGATTGGCGCTGCCCTGAGGGTTTCACTGGATCAGTAACCGCATGCCGGCTGCTCGGGCATAAGCGAGACAAGCGCCTCAAAACAGGCGGTTAGACGCTATACTACGGACCATGTGGACGATTATTCACAAAATGGGGTCGCCGCCGTGGTTTTTTCGGTTCAGTGACGGTTTGGTCAAGTGGTTGTTGCCGCTGACCGTTTGCCTGCTGCTTGTTGGCGCTGTCTGGGGACTGCTTATCGCGCCACCTGATTTCAGACAGGGCAACTCGTATCGCATCATCTACATCCACGTGCCGTCTGCGGTGGTGGCGCTGGCGGGATATTACGTCATGGCTGTTGCGGGTGCGGTGAGTCTGGTCTGGCGCATCAAGATGGCGGACGTGACGATGCGCGCAGTCGCGCCGGTAGGAGCCGCTTTGACGGCAATAGCATTGGTCACGGGCGCGATCTGGGGTAAGCCCACTTGGGGTACCTGGTGGGTTTGGGATGCTCGTATCACGTCCATGTTGATTCTGCTCTTTCTGTATTTGGGTGTTGTGGCGTTGTTTGAGGCCTATGAGAACAAGAGCGCGGCAGCGCGTGCCTGCGCGGTGCTGACCTTGGTAGGCACTGTTAACATTCCCATCATTTATAAGTCGGTGGATTGGTGGTACTCGCTGCATCAGCCCGCATCGATCAAGTTTACCGGGGAGTCTGCGATTGACCCGAGCATGCTTTACCCGTTACTGCTGATGATCGGCGCGTTCTACTGCCTCTTCGCAGTGACTGTTTTGCTCAACATGCGTGCCGAGCTCGCTTGGAATCATCGTGACGCCAGCTGGTTGAAGCAACTGGTGCAGGGTACCTGATGTATTTTGAATCCTTAGCTGCGCTCTGGGATATGGACGGCCACGGCATCTACGTCTGGCTCGCCTATTTACTGACCATGTGCCCCATCGTCGTGATGGTGTGGCTACCCATTAAGCGATTTCGTCAGCATTGGCGATGGATCGAGGCCGAGTCGCGTCGGAGCGCTATCGACGTGGGAGGAGCGGCGGGCGAGTCCGCGAGATAACCCATCATGCACCCAGCTCGAAAACAACGCCTTATTCTTGTCAGCCTGGTGGTGGTGCTCTCAAGCGCTGCCATTGGACTGGTGGCCTTTGCCCTCAGAGATAACATCAATCTGTTTTACCCGCCCGCCGATGTGGTGGCAGGGAAGGCGCCGACTGATCGGAGCATCCGCCTTGGTGGCATGGTAGTGGCGGGGAGCATTGAGCGGAGCAGCAGCGAGCTCGATACGACTTTTTGGGTGACCGATTACGAAGCGTCGGTGCCCGTTCGTTACAGCGGGATACTGCCTGACCTGTTTGCCGAAGGAGAAGGTGTCGTCGCTGAAGGAACACTTGATGAGAGCGGCATGCTGATTGCCACCCAGGTCCTGGCAAAGCACGACGAGAACTACATGCCGCCTGAAGTTGCCGCGGCGCTCGAGGGTAAAACCGCCCCAGTTGAACAGCCGGTGCTGCCGTGATCCCGGAGCTCGGCCATGTAGCGCTGATTATCGCCTTTTGTTTGGCGGTTGGCTTGGCGCTGATTCCCATGTGGGGCAGTGTGCGTCGCGACGTGACTGCCATGAATCTGGCGCCCACACTGGCAGTCGCTGTCGCATTATTTGTGGCAGTGGCATTTGCGTTGTTGGCAGTCAGCTTTCTGACGGATGATTTTACCGTCGCAGTGGTGGCAGCTAATTCGAATACCTTGTTACCACCGATATTCAAATTCTCCGCATTGTGGGGTAACCACGAGGGTTCATTGCTGCTGTGGGTGTTGATCCTCTCGGGTTGGATGACCGCTGTGGCCTTGTTCAGTCGTGGCTTGCCGCTATTGATGGTCGCTCGCGTGTTAAGCGTCATGGGGATAATCGCGGTGGGCTTTTTGGCTTTTTCACTGCTTACTTCGAACCCGTTTGAGCGGCTTCTGCCCAATACACCTTTGGATGGGAACGATCTGAATCCACTCCTTCAAGACCCGGGCTTGATTATCCATCCACCGCTTCTTTACATGGGCTACGTCGGCCTCTCGGTGCCGTTTGCATTTGCGATTGCGGCGCTTCTGGGTGGGCGGCTCGATGCGTCGTGGGCTCGCTGGTCGCGACCATGGACTAACGTGGCATGGGGGTTTTTGTCTCTGGGCATCATGTTGGGCAGTTGGTGGGCTTACTACGAATTGGGATGGGGCGGCTGGTGGTTTTGGGACCCGGTTGAGAACGCTTCTTTCATGCCGTGGCTGATGGGTGCAGCCTTGGTTCACAGTCTAGCGGTGACAGAGAAGCGCGGGGTCTTTCGCTCGTGGACGGTGCTGCTCGCGATCTTTGCGTTCTCTTTGTCGCTGCTTGGCACGTTTCTCGTGAGGTCGGGTGTCCTTACCAGCGTCCACGCCTTTGCGGCTGACCCTGAGAGGGGATTGTTCATACTCATTTTCCTGGCCTTGGTCGTAGGTGGTTCACTCCTGCTTTATGCCTTGCGCGCGCCTGCGGTGGCCAGCCGCGTGGTTTATTCGGCGGTGTCACGAGAGTCTCTGCTCATGGCCAATAATCTGGTGTTTACGGTGGCGACGGTGGTTGTGTTGCTAGGTACCCTGTTCCCACTCGTGATGGATGCTTTCTCGCTGGGGAAGTACTCTGTTGGGCCTCCCTATTTCAATGCTGTGTTCGTGCCATTGATGGCGCTGGTCATGCCGTTCATGACCGTTGGTCCGTTGTCACGATGGCGCGATGATACGGCCGCGCGATGGCTTCATGAGCTATTGGTCCCCGGGATGGCGATCGTCGCGATTGCGGTGAGTCTCGGCTTTTTGGGTAAAGAAGGTTTCAACCTTTGGATCGCGCTCGCGATCTTACTCGCGGGGTGGGTTGCACTCGGGGTTGTCAAGGACGCTTGGCGTCGCCTCGCCAACTCAGGCGGGTCGTTGCGCTGGCGGAGTTTGACTCCGAGCTTTATGGGGATGGCGGTAGCGCATGTCGGATTTGCCGGAGTGGTGCTGGGTGCCGTCGTCGTGACGCAGCAAAATGTCGAACGTGATCTCAGGATGGCCGTGGGAGATCAGCAGGAGTTGGGAGGCTACCGATTCGAGATGCTCAGTGTCGGCCAGCACGCGGGCCCAAATTATCTTGCGGATCAGGCGGTCTTCGCAGTGACTCGGGACGGGCAGCCTGTGGCGACGCTGATCCCCGAGAAGAGACGCTACTTTGCCAGCGGTCAAATCATGACGGAAGCAGCAATCGACGCCAGCATCTGGAGGGATCTTTATATCGCGCTTGGGGAGCCTATCGGTGAAGATGCGTGGGCAGTGCGATTGCAATACAAACCCATGGTCCGCTGGCTCTGGCTCGGTGCCATGATGATAGGTTTGGGCGCCTTGCTGACGGTGGCTGATCGCCGGTACCGGACCCAGGTGCAGCGACGAGACGCCCCAGTCATTGGAGTGGCAGGTGGTGCGCCTTAAACGATTCGCCCCGCTGCTGGGATTCGTGCTTCTGGCCGGGCTCCTTTATAAAGGGTTGTCTATCGACCCCTCTGCGCTACCGGCCGCGAGGGTGGGTCAACCGTTTCCGTCCTTTACTCAGCTGGAACTGACAAGCGGTCGCGAGATCACCGAGCAGTCACTGTCACCAGGGCCCGCACTGGTCAATGTTTGGGCCACGTGGTGCTATTCCTGTCGAGTAGAGCATCCCTACCTGTTGGCTCTGGCGGCCCGGGGCGTGCCGATCTTCGGGCTCAATTACAAAGATGATTCTGTGAAGGCGCGGAAATGGCTATCGCAGCTTGGCGACCCCTATCGACTCAATGTCGCCGATGAGCAGGGGTTGGTCGGTCTGGACTTGGGGGTCTATGGAGCACCGGAAACCTACGTGATCGGCGCGGATGGCCACATTAAGCACCGTCATGTGGGGGTATTGGATGCAGGCGTTTTCGATCGGGATTTTGTTAAGTATTTTCCCGACGCGGGCGTCAGTGGCAGCGTCGGCGCTGAAGGCGGTGATTCATGAGGCGGTTGGCGTTATTGGTGCTAGTCAGCTGGCTGTTGGCGCCTGCTGTTGTGCTAGCAGTGATTGAGACCTACCAGTTCAGCTCGCCGGACCTCGAGGCGCGTTATCACACCCTCAGTCAAGAGCTTCGCTGCCCGAAATGTCAGAATCAAAACATTGCTGACTCCAATGCGCCGATTGCGCGAGATTTACGCGTGGTGCTCCACGAGCAGTTAGAGGCGGGTGCCAGCGATGAGGAGATCCTAGCGTACATGGTCGCGCGCTACGGCGAGTTCGTGCGTTATCGACCGGGCGTGGATCGCAACACCTTTTTTCTCTGGGCTGCGCCCGCATTACTGCTTGTAGCCGGGGCGGGCCTTGTGGTGCGGCAGGCACGGAATGGTGGCGAGCGGGCTGAACCGTTGAGTGCCGCAGACCAAGAGGAGATCAGTCGTTTGCTCGAGGAGCGAAACGGTTGAGCTCCACGTTTGTCCTGTCCACTCTGGCGTTACTGATGTTTGCGTCGAGCTTTGTGTTGGTGCTGCCGCGCATCTGGCAGCGGCGAGAGCAGACTGAGACCAATATCGATTGGCTACGCCTACGTCAGGCAGAGCTGCCCCTCGATGCCATCGCGTTGCGGGAGGAGGCGGCGCTTCGTCTCATGGAGGAGGGTGAGTTTGATGCGGCAGTAGCGCTCGCTGATCGGCCTCGACGTACATGGGCTGGGCAGCTAATGGGTATTGGCCTGATGGTGGCCGGGGTCTGGTGGTTGTATCAGCAGTTGGGTGGTTGGGAAGATGTGCAGATAGCTGGAGAACTGGCCAGCCTTGAGCAGGCCACCCCAGAGGACGTCTTGGTCCTGATCGACCGTATCGAATTGAGGGCAGAGCAACGTCAAGCGAATACCGACTACGCCCTGTTGTTGGCCGAATATCATCTCACGGGCAACAACCCGGCAAAGGCGGTGCCTTATTTAGAGCGCCTGATTGAGGCGGGCGCAGCGTCGCCTGAGATTCTGGGTAAAGCCTCCCAGGCCGAATTTCTCTCTTCCGACCGTGTCTTGAGCCCCACCGCACGCGGACGCGCGGAGCAAGCGCTATCGATTGATCCGGCCCAGCCGGCGGCCTTGGCGACTCTGGGAATGGCGGCGTTTGAAGAGGCTGATTATCGGCGGGCCATATTTTACTGGCAGCGGTTACGGGCGCTAGAGGCGCCCGGGAGCCCCGGTCACACCATGCTGGGGCAAGTGATTGAGCGCGCCAGCCGTGAGCTGGGAGAGCCCGTCGAGGAGCCCGCCAGAGGTGCAGCGAAGGCCAAGACTCCCTCAGAGACATCGACCGATGGTGGTGTGGTCGTTCAGGTGTCCCTCCCTGACGGAGAGCAGCCTCCTGAGGGCGCTGCGGTATTTGTGCTTGCCAGACCAGAGGGAGCTGCGGCGGGTATGCCCATCGCCGTGGTGCGCGTTGAATCGGATAGTTGGCCGTTACAGGTTGCGCTCACTGATGCGACGTCGATGGCAGGGCAGCTGCTGTCTGATTTCGGCACTGTATCGATCGAGGCGCAGGTGTCTAAAAATGGGCAGCCCGGTCGGCAGAACGCGTTGTTCTGGGGGCGGGTCGATATTGCCACCGTCGGATCGGGGGAGCCGGTTCAAATTCGCTTGAATCGCGATTAATCGACAATATTCTCACCCAAACATAGTGTTGTTGCGCGGAAGCAGATACACTACATCTTGTGTTTTTGCCGTGCTGGGGGCCTTTTAGGTTACCTCGCGAGCCAGTTTTCGACCCGGATAGTGAAATGCGCCTGAAATCCATCAAATTGGCCGGCTTTAAATCCTTTGTTGACCTCACCACCGTTCAATTTCCCGGCAATATGTGCGCGGTTGTCGGGCCAAATGGCTGCGGTAAATCCAATATCATCGACGCGGTGCGGTGGGTCATGGGCGAGAGTTCGGCCAAGACACTGCGTGGCGAGTCCATGACCGATGTGATTTTCAACGGCACGACCAGCAGGCAACCTGTCAGTCAGGCGTCTATAGAGCTGGTTTTTGATAACTCGATGGGAAAGGTTGCTGGGGAATTCGCCGCCTACAACGAAATCTCTGTCCGCCGTGTAGTGACCCGTGAGGCACAATCCGAGTACTACCTGAACGGCGCAAAGTGTCGCAGAAGGGATATCACTGACCTCTTTTTGGGCACCGGCCTTGGGCCGCGCAGCTACGCGATCATTGAGCAAGGTGTGGTGTCGCGACTCATTGAATCGAAGCCAGAGGAACTCCGCGTTTTCATTGAAGAGGCGGCGGGCATATCAAAGTACAAGGAGCGCCGGCGCGAGACCGAGAACCGAATGCGGCGCACGAGTGAGAATCTCGAGCGTCTCACTGATCTCCGCGACGAACTGCAGCGCAATCTGGCGCATCTTGATAGGCAGGCGAGAGCCGCCGAGAAGTACTCAGAGTTAAAGGCAGAGGAGCGCGTTGTTCAGAGCGAACTGTTCACTATCCAATGGCGCACTTTGAGTGAGACCAGAGCGGACCTGTCGGGTGAGATCGGCGCGTTGGACGTAAAAAGAGAGGCCGCGGTCGCAGAAATCACGCACAACAATAAAGAAATTGAGGCGCAGCGCGCAGAGCAAAGCGCCTCCGCCGACGCCCTCAATAACGCCCAAGAGACGTGCTATGGTATTGGGGGAGAGGTCACCCGCGTCGAACAGGCGCTGCGATTCGCGCAGGAGCGAAGAGGTGAACTGCAGCGGCATCTTGACCAGACACGCAGCAATCTTGAGCAGACTCGGGAGCATCTGGACGTGGATAGTCGTCGTTTGGGTGATTGGCAGAGCGAACTCGAGCGCGTCGAGCCTGCGCTGGCACAGTTCAAAACGCTTTCCCAGGAAGCCGACACAGGCCTTACCGCGGCTGAGGCAGCGAGACAAACCTGGTCCCAGACGTGGGATCAGTTTAACGAGCGTGCCCGGGAGCCGAGCCAAACCGCCGAGGTTCAGCAGAGCCGCATTGCATATTTGGAGCAGGTGCTGACCAAGTTGCAGCAGCGATTGCATCAACAGAAAGACGAGTGGGAGTCGTTGAGCAACACGGTTGACGACACTAGTGCGTCGCCGTTGGAGGACAAGATCGGAGAGGCTGATCGCAACATCGCTGCGTTTGAAGAAGAGATAGCCCGGCTGAGAGAAGAGTTGGAGGCCTCGCAGACCGCTATCGAGCAGTCTCGCCAGCAACAGGATGATGTGCGGGCCTCGATTCAGGAGACGCGCGGTTTGATGAGTTCGCTGATGGCGCTGCAGGAGGCGGCCTCCGATGAGAAGGAGCGGATCGCGCTGAATGATTGGATAGAAGCCGAATCCTTGCGGTCAGGGGGGTCTGTGTACTCGACCTTGGACGTTGAACCGGGTTGGGAGACCGCGGTCGAGCAGGTGCTGGGTGAGGCCCTGTCGGCACAGGTCGTTAATGGCAGGCCATTGGAGAGGGTGCCCGGCGTTCCCGATATACCCGCTGGCGCGTTTGTGTTTGACGATCAAGTCGATCCACCGGCGGATGTGGCCGGTACGCTGGCGGCGAAGGCGCGCGGTCCAGCTCGAGTCGCCCACTGGCTTCAGTCGGTGAAAGTAGCGAGCGATGTGGATGAGGCCAGAGGCATCCTGCCCGTTTTGGCGAATGGCGAATCAGTGGTCACGCAGGATGGCCACTGGATAGGGCAGGGTTGGCACCGGCGTCGCTCGGCGGCGGATGCAGCGGCGGGGATCATCGCGCGGCAGGCACAGCTGGATGCGATGTCCGAGGAATTAGGCAGCACCAGGCGGGAAGCAGATGCGCTTGAAAAGCGCATCAGTGAGCTGCTTCAGGCCCGCGCCGAGCTCGAAAAGCAGTTGTCTCAGGCCCAGCAAGCGCAGCAAGCTGCAGTCAGCGAGCGGGCTGAGTGGGTTGCCGAGCATCGGGCGCTTGCGACAAAGGTGGAGCAACAGGTCCAGCGACGCAATCGACTTAAGGATGAGATTGATGACATGCAAAAGCAATATGGGCAGGAGCAGGAGCACCTTGCAGACGCCCGGAATCTGCTGTCTGAGTCGCTGGACCAAATGGAGCTTGACCGGGTGGAGCGCGAGCGGCTGCAGGCAGAGCGAGAGTCACTCAATGAACAGCTGGCCACAGCACGCGAGGCCTCAAGAGAGGCGTCTGATGTGCTGATGCGCAACGAGCTGCACTGTCAGAATCTGCAGTCTCAGGTGGCCACACTCAAAGAAACGGTTCAGAGGCTCGAGGCGCAGCTGCGTGATTTGGAGTCCCGCGAGAGTCAGTTAAACGATACCTTGCCTACTGTCGAAGACCCTGATACTGAAAACAAAGCCCGGCTTAGTGAGCTTCTTGAAGAGCGATTGACTGCAGAGAGCGATTTGAACGTGCAACGCGCCAGAGCGGCAGAGATCGAGGCCAAATTGCGGCAGCTTGAGCAGGCCCGCCTAGCCCATGAGCAAACTGCGCAGGGCATTCAGTCAGACATTGAACGACTGAGGTTACAGGATGCTGAGGCTGCAGTGCGCCTCGAGACTTTGAGTGAAGAAGTCGCTCGGCGTGACGCCGTGCCCGAGGAGGTTGCGGCTGGCCTCCCGGAGGACGCCAGCGAGGCAGATTGGCGGGTGAAAGTCGAACGGGCTGCGTCCCGCATCAACCGGTTGGGCCCCATCAATCTCGCCGCGATTGATGAGCATGCCAAGGCCTCGGAACGAAAGCAGTACCTTGACGCGCAGAACGCCGATCTCGAGGCGGCGCTGGAAACGCTGCAGTCGGCCATCCGCAAGATCGACAAAGAGACGAGGCAGCGCTTCAAGGATACCTTCGACCAAATTAATATCGGCTTCGCGGAGCTGTTTCCGCGGGTGTTTGGCGGCGGCACCGCTTGCCTTGAAATGACCGGGGATGATCTGCTCGACACAGGCGTAGCCATCTTTGCTCGGCCGCCGGGCAAAAAGAACTCAACGATTCATTTGTTATCCGGCGGTGAGAAGGCGATGACCGCCATTGCCTTGGTGTTCTCAATCTTCCAGCTCAATCCTGCACCCTTTTGTATGCTCGATGAGGTCGATGCGCCGCTAGATGATGCGAATGTGGGTCGATACGCAAGAATGGTGCGCGAAATGTCTGAAAAAGTGCAATTCGTGTTCATTACACATAACAAGATCACCATGGAGGCGGCAGATCAGCTGATGGGCGTGACCATGCAGGAGCCCGGCGTGTCGCGACTGGTCACAGTGGATGTTGAAGAGGCCGCGCAACTGGCAGCGAGTTAGGGACGTAGCATAGATGGAGCAACTCTCGATACGGGACTGGATGGTCATCATTGGCGCACTGATGATCGCGGCCGTCTTGATCGATGCGGTTCGGCGCTATTGGCGCGAGCGGCGAGCAGAGGTCAGGCTGAATGCCCGAATAGATCGGTCCGCACCATTATCTGACGACGACGCCTTCAACCTGTTAACCGAGCTCCCTAACGGCGGCGCGCGCATCACACGACGAGACGACCTTTTCGAGGATGGCGTTCCGGATCCTCGAGAGGCGCTCTCGGACGACGCGGAATCGGATATCGACGACGAAGTTCAGTCGTTCCAGGCCCCCGATCCCATTGACCTTGCAGTTGAAGCGATTGAATCAGAATCCGCATCGGGATTGGGCGATGATAGCGAGTACGCCACTGCCGACGAGGTGCGGTCAAGAAGAAGCGTCGTTGAGGGTGCTACGGTCGACACCGAACCGACAAGAGCAGTGGAACCCGATAGCAACAAAGAGGCTGTCCCTGAAAGCAACAAAACTGACGCCTCGCCCCGACGCCGCACTGTAAAACCTCCCCCGGATGACGGTGATCTGCCGGTGACCGAAGGGGACCAGGATGCGGGAACCGTGGATTGGCTGGATTCGTTAGACCCGGATGAGGAGGATGAAAGCGAGCTAACCGAGGCAGAGTCTCCGGAGCATGGCCGACTGCCGCGGGGTGCTGACACTCATGTTTTCATTCTCTACGCCTTGGCGCGTTCCGAGGAAGGGTTTTCGGGTACAGATATCTTGGAAACGCTTCTGGCCTGTGACCTCCGATTTGGCGATATGGATTTCTTTCATCGACATGAGCAAGCGTCGGGGCGCGGCCCGATTGAATTCAGCGTCGCCAATATGATGAAGCCAGGCGTTTTTGACATTGACAATATGGAGCCGCTGCAAACGCGGGGCCTGATGTTTTTTGTGACCTTACCGGGGCCCACGGACATGTTGAAGGCCTTCGATTACATGTACGAGACCGCCAAGGTCGTCGCAAAGGCCCTGAACGGGGATATTCAGGACGAAACCCGCAGCCTCGTCACGCGGCAGAGTCTCGAGCATATGCGCCAGCAAATCCGGGAGCTGGAGAGGCGTCTCCTGGTTCGCCGGAACTGAAGAGATGAACGCTGCCATGGCCCAGGAAGCCGCCGCACTCATTGCGCAGTTGGAGCGCTGGTCGGCCGCCTATTTCAGAGACGATGAGCCACTGGTTCCTGATGCCGACTATGACGCCGCAATGCGCCGGTTGCAGGAAATTGAAGCGGAGTGTCCCGAGCTCCAATCCCCCGAATCCCCCACACAACGCGTGGGTTCAGCGCCGTTGTCCGCCTTTGCTTCAGTGGCGCATCGGCGACCTATGCTGTCTTTGGATAACGCATTCTCGGCTGATGACTTGATCGATTTTGATCGGCGTGTGCTCGATAAACTGCGGGTGCCGGAGGTCGAGTATTGTTGTGAGCCCAAATTAGACGGTGTGGCAGTCAGTATCGTCTATGAGGGAGGCAAGCTCACGTTGGCGGCCACCCGCGGCGATGGCACGACGGGCGAAAATATCACCGCCAATGTCAGGACTATCAGGAACGTCCCGCTGCAACTCAGTGGCAGCGGTATCCTGGGTTATCTCGAAGTCCGAGGGGAGGTGGTGATCCCTCGAGGCGCCTTCGACACGATGAATACCCGGGCGGAAAGTATGGGTGAAAAAACCTTCGTTAACCCGCGCAACGCGGCAGCGGGCAGCCTTCGGCAGCTGGATTCTAGAATCACTGCTAGAAGACCCCTGTCCTTCACAGCGTATTCGGTCGGCGTCGTCGAGGGTGAGCTCCCCGATTCACACTCTGCGATTCTGCAGCGGCTCTCTGATTGGGGTATCCCAATCTCGCCCTATATGGCTAATGTATCAGGCGTTCAGGCCTGTGAATCCTACTACGAGCAGTTAGCGAGCCAGAGGGCGGCCTTGCCCTTTGATATCGACGGGATTGTCTTCAAGGTAAACAACATCGCGCAGCAGGATCTTCTGGGGTTTGTATCGCGGGCGCCTAGGTGGGCCATTGCGAGAAAGTTTCCCGCCGAGGAGGTGAGTACTCGACTGTTGGGGGTGGATTTTCAGGTCGGCCGCACCGGTGCCATTACGCCGGTGGCGCGGCTTGAGCCTGTTTTTGTCGCGGGGGTGACCGTCAGCAACGCCACCTTGCACAACCCGGATGAAATAGAGCGGCTGGGGGTGCGGATTGGTGATCGGGTAGTTGTCCGTCGCGCCGGAGACGTCATTCCACAGATTGTGTCGGTGATCCAGGACGAGGGCCACGACGGCGCTCCCGAGAAAACGCGTATCGTGTTCCCTGCGACCTGCCCTGATTGCGGGTCAGATGTTATCCGTCAGGAGGGCGAGGCGGTTGTTCGTTGTGTTGGTGGAATGGTGTGTAAAGCGCAGCTGAAAGCTGTCATTCGACACTTCGCATCGCGCAAAGCGATGGATATCGAAGGTTTGGGCGACAAATTGGTGGAGCAGTTGGTTGATGAAGGGTTAGTGACATCGGTTGCCGATATCTTTCACTTGACGACGACGCAACTTGCTTCGCTCGAGCGCATGGGACGCAAATCAAGCGAGAATCTGATGGCGGCGATTGCCGATTCGCGCGAAACAACCTTGCCTCGCTTTATCTACTCTCTGGGGATCCGGGAGGTAGGCGAGGCGACTGCCCGCGCGCTGGCGCAACACTTTATGACCCTGGACGAACTGATGGAAGCGCCGGCAGATATTCTTGAAGGGGTAGATGATGTTGGCCCGATTGTGGCCCGACACATCCGCGCATTCGCCTCGGATGATCGCAATCGCGGGGTGCTGTGGGCGCTGCTGGAAGCCGGGGTCGTCTGGCCGGCTCTCACGGCACAGGACGGTGACGGTCCTCTCTCCGGTGAGAGTTGGGTGGTGACGGGCAAGCTCGACTCCATGTCGCGGGACGAGGTCGAGCAGCGACTCCGTGCGCTGGGGGCCAAAACGGCCAGCAGCGTATCGGCGAAGACCAGCACCGTGCTGGCGGGCCCGGGTGCCGGCAGCAAGCGCAAAAAGGCTGAGAGTTTGGGCGTGCCGATAATCGATGAAGCACATTGGTTGAGAATGATGGAGGAACTGGAATGACGTCGCGCTGTAAACAGAAACTAGCAATCATTGCAACGGTTATGCTCGTTAGTGCCTGTGCGACGTCGCCACCGGAACAGACCGATAACGTGTGCGACATTTTTAGAGAAAAGTCTGGATGGTACGCTGATGCCAAGGAATCCCGCGCCCGCTGGGGAGTGCCTATTTCAGTATCGATGGCCTTTATGCATCAGGAATCGAGGTTTGTCGCTACGGCCAAGCCGCCTCGCAAGAAACTGTGGGGTTTCATTCCGGGTCCTCGCCCCTCCGATTCTTATGGTTATTCGCAGGCCAAAAACAGCACCTGGGAATGGTACCAGCGCAGCACCGGAAATTACGGTGCAGACCGTGATGACTTTGGCGATGCCATTGATTTTATCGGTTGGTACAACAACGTCTCCAATGAACAATTGGGTATCGACAAACAGGACGCCTTTCGTCTGTATCTTGCCTACCATGAGGGCCACGGCGGGTACCGCAAGCAAAGTTACCGCAGCAAGGAATGGCTGGTAGATGTCGCGCGTAAGGTAGACCGGCAAGCAAATCGTTATAACAGCCAATTGCAGGATTGCTCCGAAGAATTGGAGCCACGAGGATGGTTTGACTGGTGGTGACGCCACAGGGTGCGGGTTGTCACAGAATTGTCATCGAACTGACATCTAATACTCAGGAATCGACGGGTATTTGGTGACGGAGGTCATATGACGGCGAAAAAGGTGCTGGTTGTAGACGACGAATCGAGCATTCGCGAGATGCTCAGGCTGGCGCTGGAGATATCAGATTTCGAATGTGTTGAAGCTGCGGACATCCACGAAGCCTATCGGCGGGTCACCGATGATCAGCCTGATATCGTGTTGCTTGACTGGATGCTTCCCGGCGGTAGCGGCATAGAGTTGCTCCGTCGCCTGAAAAAAGAGGAGGCGACCAAAGCGCTTCCTGTCATCATGCTGACCGCCAAGACGCATGAAGACAACGTCATCCAGGGACTTGAGGTGGGTGCTGACGATTACATCACCAAGCCCTTTGCCCCCAAAGAGCTCATCGCGCGAATGAAGGCGCTTCTCCGCCGCACTGCAGGTGAAGAAGCTGGAAGCGAGCTTAAGGTGGGTGATCTGGTTCTGGAGATCGATAGTCGAAGAGTGGTGCTGGAGGATAAGCGACTGGAGATGGGTCCCACTGAGTTTAAGTTGCTCCATTTCTTTATGTCTCACCCGGAGCGAGCCTACTCCAGAGCGCAGTTGCTCGATCAGGTCTGGGGAGCAAACGTCTATGTTGAAGAGCGAACGGTTGACGTTCATATCCGTCGACTCCGAAAGGCACTGCAGGCACGCAATGCTGCCTACGCCGAGCTGATCCAGACAGTGCGCGGAACGGGTTATCGGTTTTCCCCACGTGATCTGGTCGTGTCGTGATCACGCCGAATTTTTTCGTACTCGAATCACGCCGTTTCTTTTTCGCCGCCCTCGGCTTTGGCGCGACTTGGTTGCTCACCGAGGATGTGACGCTGTCTTTGACATCGCTGGCCGCCGTGCTCGCCGCATCCTGGGGTTGGCAATTAGCAAAATTGTATAGTTGGTTTGCGCAGCCAGAGGAGTTGCCTCCCATTGGCGGGTCTGGCGTGAGGGGTATTCTCCACGATGTATACGTACTGAGGAGCCGGGAGTCGCAATCGGGTGCTCGCAGTGTGCGCACCCAGCCTTACCTGAAAGATTCGCTCGCCTCGATGAGGGATGCAGCGCTGATCATTAACTCTGATGGTCGCTTGGTATGGTGCAACGATGCTGCGGAGTACCTGTTGAGTATTCGATTTGAGGAGGAGGAGGGCAAGCCACTCTCCGACGTGGTGCCGGGAAAATCCCTTAAACGGTACATGCGGGATGAGAATTTTCAAAAACCCTTGCGGGTGAAGCCGGGGCCTGATCCTGAATTTTGTTTGCAATTTGAATTTTCGCGATTTGGTGCTAGTGACCGGCTCGTATTCGTGAAAGACGTGACCGAGCAGGATAAATTGGAACGCATGCGCCGTGATTTTGTGGGTAACGTTTCTCATGAATTGAGGACCCCACTGACGGTGATCAAGGGTTACATAGAAACGCTTCAATCACTCTCCGACGAGTCTGACACGACGCTGAGAAAGTCTCTGGGCTCCATGCACACGCAGGTCTCCAGAATGGAGCGCCTCATATCAGATCTACTGTGGTTGTCACGGATTGAAAGTATTGAGGGAGAGCGTAAAGACGATCAGATTGACATGGTGGCGCTGCTATCAGATGTACAAGAGGGCATATTGGCAGCCTGGCCCAATCGTGAGATTCATTTGAATGTCAGCACGGATCAGCGAATTCTTGGCAGTGCCATTGAGCTGCGCAGCGCGATCGATAATCTCCTGGTCAATGCGCTGAAGTACACTGAGGGGCCTATTACCCTCAGTTGGGCGGAAACCGTGGTGGGCCCGGCTCTGGCGGTTGAGGATACGGGGCCGGGCATTGAGTCCAAACACATTCCGCGTCTGACGGAGCGTTTTTACCGCGTGGATAAAAGCAGAAGCCAGGCGACGGGGGGCACTGGTTTGGGCTTGGCCATTGTGAAGCATGTAGCGGTCTCGCATGAGGCGAAGCTATTCGTTGACAGTGAGGTGGGCAAGGGCAGCTGTTTTAGACTAGTGTTTCCCAATGATCGCGTATTCGTGCGGTCAGATGGCGCCCATGCGCCCAGTATGACAACCTGATCGCGAGCAAGTCGTCAGGCGAGAGAGGCAGCGACCACTGTGCCAAGACAGAGTCAACGGGTAATGCAATGAGCCGATTTTGGGTTGAGAAAGTGACTGAGCTTCGGCCTTACGTGCCGGGCGAGCAGCCGGCCACTGGCTCGGTGGTCAAACTCAACACGAACGAGCACGCGCTATCACCGTCTGACGCTGTCATGGCAGCGATTTCCGCGATGCAGGGCGAGCAACTCCGCCGTTACCCTGACCCTGCCGCAAGCGGGCTCTGCGACGCCATTGCCGACGTGGAAGGACTTACGGCTGAGAGTGTTTTCCCAGGAAATGGGTCTGACGAGGTGCTGGCTCACCTGTGGTTCGCTTTTTTATCAGGTAGAACCGTCCGCACACTCGATACAACCTACGGTTTTTATCCTGTGTGGGCCAAGCTGTATGGCTCGCAGTTAGTAGAAGTGCCGGTGCTGGAAGACTTCTCCGTGGACGTCGGCGCGCTTGGTCAGCCTCACGATGCGGTTGTGCTCGCCAACCCCAATGCGCCCACAGGGCTCGCATTGAGGCGCGCTGACATTGAGTCGTTGGTAGCAAGCAATCGGGACCGGCTGGTAATCATTGATGAGGCTTACTACGGGTTTGGCGCCGAGTCCGCGGCGCCATTGGTCGCCGAATACGACAATCTCATTGTCAGTCGGAGTCTCTCAAAGAGCCATGCCCTTGCGGGCATTCGGGTGGGATACGCGTTGGCTCACCCCGACCTTATTGAAGGGCTGAATCGGGTCAAAGATTCTTTCAATTCCTACCCACTTGACGCAGTGGCACAGGCTGCTGCCACTGCGGCCATTATCGATGCTGAATGGTTTGAGCAGGCGTCTCAGGCCGTTGCGCAGAGTCGTGCTCAATTGACAGAGGGGCTTGTTAGCCTTGGTTTTCAAGTGCTGCCATCGATGGCCAATTTTGTATTTACTCGGCACCCTGAGGTGGCAGGAGAAGCGCTATTCGCGGCTTTAAGGCAAGGGGATGTCCTGGTGCGCCGGTGGAGTAAGCCGCGTATCGACGACTGGCTGAGAATCACGGTGGGTTCAGACGATCAAAATGAATGCCTGCTGACGACTGTGGCGCAGTTTTTGAAGAACCAATAGTGCCTGTGGTCGCTAACTAGGGCCTCGGTTCCGGCGGAGTAGCGTTATCGCTTACGCAAGACGATGGAGCCTATGCTGTAACCCGCACCAAAGGAGCACAGTACCGCCAGCTCACCGGAGCGCAGATCCGCGCTATGTTTATGAAACGCAATAATCGAACCCGCGGATGAGGTATTTGCGTACTCGTCGAGGATTGTTGGCGATTCTTCAGGGGCAGGATCGCGTCCGAACACTTTGCGCGCAATCAAGTCATTCATGTTCTGGTTCGCCTGATGGAGCCAGATGCGCTTGAGGTCATTCGCATTGATACCGAGGGACTGAAGCTGGGCAGTGATTTGTTCAGCTACTGCCGGGCACACTTCCTTGAAGACCTTTCGCCCCTCCTGCACAAATAACTTATCCAGATGGCCAATGCCGCTCTCGTCAGCGCGGTTGAGGAAGCCGAAGTTGTTACGGATATTGTTTGAGAACAGCGTTTGCATGCGGGAATCGAGGATTTCCCAGCCCATGCCGTCCTCGGCATCTGCACCTGCTTCAATGACCACAGCGGTGGCGACATCACCAAAAATGAAATGCGAGTCCCGATCCCGAAAGTTTAAGTGACCCGTGCAAATTTCTGGATTCACCACCAGCACGCGTTGCGCGCTACCCGACTTCACGGCGTCACTCGCCTGCTGTATACCAAAGGTAGCGGAGGAGCAGGCCACATTCATGTCGAAAGCGAATCCAGTAGCACCCAGTGCTGACTGCACTTCAATAGCCATTGCAGGATAGGCTCGTTGCATGTTGGAGGCGGCCACAATCACGGCGTCGATCTCTGGGGGGGTGATGCCCGCAGCGTCGATGGCCTGATCCGCCGCCAAGCAGGCGATTTCACACATTACGGACGAATCGGTATTGGGCCGTTCGGGTATGTCAGGGACCATCCTGTGCGGGTCGAGGATGCCGGCCTTGTTGATCACGTAGCGGGACTTGATGCCCGATGCTTTTTCGACAAATTCAGCGGATGAGTGTGTTTTGGCTTCTATCGAGCCATTGGCTATCTCATCCGCATGTGCCTTATTGTGTAGATCGACCCAGGCATTAAAGGAGGCGACCAGCTCTTCATTACTGATGGCTTCGGGTGGGGTGTATAGCCCAGTGCCGGTGATCACCGCAGAGGTAGACATATCGGCTTATCGTTTATCCAAAGGCACGAAGTCTCTCTTTTTCTCCCCGGTGTAGAGCTGCCGGGGCCGACCAATCCGATAAGCCCCACCGATCATTTCGTTCCAGTGGGCGATCCAGCCTACAGTTCTTCCAATGGCGAAAATAACCGTAAACATCGAGGTTGGGATACCCAGCGCCTTGAGAATAATGCCTGAGTAGAAATCAACGTTTGGATAGAGTTTCTTTTCGATGAAATATTCGTCTTTCAGAGCAATCTCCTCCAAGCGCTTGGCGATCTCCAGATTTTCGTCTTCGATGCCAAGCTCGGCGAGCACTTCGTCAGCGGCCTGCTTCATTACCTTGGCGCGTGGGTCGAAGTTTTTGTAAACCCGATGCCCGAAGCCCATTAACCTGAAGGGGTCGTTCTTGTCCTTTGCCTTGGCGACGAACTCGTCGATGCGATCGACGGTGCCAATCTCTTCGAGCATCTTGACAACGGCTTCGTTGGCGCCACCGTGAGAGGGTCCCCACAGCGCAGCGATGCCTGCGGCGATACAAGCGAATGGGTTCGCCTGTGACGAACCTGCCAGACGAACAGTCGACGTCGAGGCGTTTTGCTCATGGTCAGCGTGCAGAAGGAATATCCGGTCCATTGCGCGAGCTATCGTTGGAGACACCTTGGTGGGCTCGCAAGGATTACCGAACATCATGTGCAGAAAATTTGCCGCATAGTCGAGACTGTTATCCGGATACATGAATGGCTGGCCGATGGAGAACTTGTAACTCATAGCTGCGATGGTCGGCATCTTTGCGATCAAGCGAAAAGCCGCAACTTCCCTGTGCCAGGGATCCGAGATGTTTGTGGAGTCGTGATAAAAAGCCGAGAGGGCGCCAACAACGCCACACATAATGGCCATCGGGTGCGCGTCTCGACGGAATCCATTGAAAAATGTTCGGATTTGCTCGTGCACCATCGTATGGCGCGTCATGATGCCGACGAACTCATCCTTTTGCTGGGCGGTCGGCAATTCGCCGTTCAGAAGTAGGTAGCAGGTCTCAAGATAGTCCGAGTGCTCGGCCAGTTGCTCGATCGGGTATCCCCTGTGCAGAAGCACACCCTTGTCGCCGTCGATAAAGGTGATCTGGGATTCACAGGATGCGGTCGACGTAAAGCCCGGGTCGTAGGTGAAGTATCCGTTGGACGTCAACTTGCCAACGTCGACGACGTCTGGCCCAAGAGTCCCTGAATGCACGGTGAGGTCAATTTTTTTCTCAGATCCGTCCTCTTGAGGCAGGTTCAAGGTGGCTTGTTTTTCAGGCATGAGGGCTACTACCGCTACAACTATTGGGAGAGTGCCAAACTAATGCTGAGTGCGTGACATGTCAATTTGATTGGCTCACACCGACATAATTTCGAAGAGTCCGCCCTACGAGGGTGGAAAATTGTAATCAATTGTATGCGCACCTATACTTCGGCCCGCGGTTATCAGAGCCAGCAGGGCAACGGTTCCGCGTCCGATAAAACGACCCTGAGAGTAAACGTGAGATCGACTTCCAAAGATACACGGCCAGTCAATTTGGATCTGGGAACGATTCAACTGCCCGTTACGGCTTACGCTTCGATTACCCATCGGGTAACAGGCGTTCTAATGTTCTTCGCAAGCTTCCTCTTGCTCTGGGCGCTGGATAGGAGCCTAGCCTCGGAGGAGTCTTTTAACGCGCTGTCCGCACTGCTCGGTTCTGCGCTGGCGAAAGGGGCGATCTGGGCTGTCGCAACGGTGCTGACGTACCACGCGCTCGCCGGGGTCAAGCATCTCATCATGGATGCCGGTGTTGGGGAGACCATGCGAGGTGGCGTAATAGGGGCACGCACCGTTTTCGCCCTTGCCATCGCGGGCTCACTCGCATGGGGGCTATTGATATGGTGACATCGGTAACAAGCTTTAGCCGCTCGGGCCTCTCTGACTGGCTGATCCAGCGTGTGACATCGCTCGTGCTCCTGGCATATTTTGTGCTGATTGCGTACCAGTTGGCGGGTTCAGTTGACTACACTTCATGGCGAGCGTTGTTCGACCTGACGTGGATGAAGGTGTTTACCCTCATGGCTGCCTTGTCCTTGGTCGCTCACGCATGGATCGGACTGTGGTCGGTTTTTACCGATTATCTGACCGAGAGAATGTTGGGGCCAGTGGGTAATGTCGTCAGGCTTGTCTGCCAGTTGGGTGCATCATTGTCGCTGGTCGGTTATGTGATCTGGATTATTGTGATCGTCTGGAACTGAACTGACTTAACGGGTGCCACATTGTTTGACGCCGGTCTCGCGCGTTTATTTTTGGGAAACTATCGACTATGAGAACCATTTCGTTTGACGGAGTAATTGTTGGAGGCGGTGGCGCAGGTATGCGTGCGGCGCTGCAGCTGGCGCAATCCGGCTACAAGACTGCCGTTATTTCCAAGGTTTTCCCCACCCGTTCCCATACGGTGTCAGCGCAGGGCGGAATCACCTGTGCCATTGCGAGTGCTGATCCACAAGATGATTGGCGGTGGCACATGTACGACACGGTCAAGGGCTCTGATTACATTGGAGACCAGGACGCGATCGAATACATGTGTTCCGTGGGGCCCGAGGCGATATTCGAACTGGAACACATGGGCTTGCCGTTTTCGAGAACCGAAGAGGGCAGGATATATCAGCGACCCTTTGGCGGGCAGAGCAAGAACTACGGCGAAGGTGGGCAGGCGGCTCGCACTTGTGCCGCCGCTGACCGAACAGGCCATGCGCTTTTGCACACGCTATACCAAAACAATGTGAAGAACGAGACCGTATTCTTCAACGAGTGGTTCGCAGTTGATTTGGTGAAAAATCAGGACGGCGCGGTCGTCGGGGTCATAGCGATCTGTATCGAAACGGGTGAAACGGTTTACGTCAGGTCAAAAGCGACCGTCTTTGCGACGGGCGGGGCCGGGCGGATCTACGCATCCACTACCAATGCACATATCAACACCGGTGATGGCATGGGAATGGCGCTCCGAGCAGGCGCACCGGCTCAGGATATGGAAATGTGGCAGTTTCACCCTACCGGCATATACGGCGCGGGCACCTTGGTCACCGAGGGTTGTCGTGGTGAAGGCGGCTACCTCATTAACAAGGATGGTGAGCGGTTCATGGAGCGCTATGCACCGAATGCGAAGGACCTGGCAGGACGAGACGTGGTTGCCCGCTCCATGGTGCTCGAAATTCTCGAGGGCCGCGGGTGCGGACCAAATGGCGATCACGTGAAGCTCAAACTCGACCACCTCGGAGAAGAAGTACTTGAATCCCGTTTACCCGGGATCTGTGAGCTGAGCAGGACCTTCGCGCACGTTGATCCAGTGAAAGAACCGATTCCGGTTGTGCCAACCTGCCATTACATGATGGGCGGAATCCCGACGAATGTGCATGGTCAGGCGTTGACCGTCGACGACAGCGGTAACGACGTGATTATTCCGGGGCTTTACGCGTGTGGTGAAGTGGCCTGCGTCTCTGTTCATGGCGCTAACCGATTGGGGGGGAATTCCTTGCTTGACCTGGTGGTTTTTGGTCGCGCATCGGGGCTCTATATCGAGAAGGCGCTCCGCGAGGGCATTGAACTGCGCGATGCGTCTCAAACAGATATCGAAGAAGCGGGGAGCAGGTTAAATGCCTTGAACCAGCGTGAAACGGGCGAGCAGGTGGCGCCGCTGCGACATGAGCTACAAGAGATCATGCAGAACTATTTTGGCGTTTTCCGAACGGGTGAGTTCATGCGAGAAGGCATCGCCAAGTTGGCCGATCTCCGTGGACGAGTAGAGAACGTCGCGCTGGCGGATCGCTCAAGTGCTTTTAATACCTCACGCATTGAGTGTCTGGAACTGCAGAACCTGTTTGAGACGGCGGAGGCGACGGCTATAGTTGCGGAGGGGCGCGATGAGAGCCGCGGGGCGCACGCGAGAGAAGACTTTACAGAGCGGGATGACGAAAACTGGCTCTGCCACTCGTTGTATCACAGTGACGGGAAGCAGGTATCAAAGCGAGGCGTGAACTTTACGCCGCATACCGTTGAGACATTTCAGCCCAAGGCACGAAGCTACTGAGTACTGGGGAGCACCGGAAAAATGCTACAAGTCAGCCTTTATCGCTATAACCCCGAGACGGACGACTCGCCGTTCATGCAGGATTTTTCTGTCGACACCGGGGGTAGGGATCTCATGGTCCTCGACGTGCTTGAACTCATTAAAGCCGAGCACGATGGCAGTGTGACGTATCGCCGGAGTTGCCGGGAAGGGGTCTGTGGTTCAGACGGGCTCAATATGAATGGTAAAAACGGCCTTGCTTGCATAACGCCGCTGTCAGAGACAGTGAAGGGCGAGAAGCTGGTGATTAGGCCATTGCCAGGCCTGCCCGTCATCCGGGACTTGGTCGTGGACATGAGCTTGTTTTACGCGCAGTACGAAAAGGTCCAGCCGTATTTGCAGAATCCTACTCCTGCCCCTGCGATCGAACGTTTGCAGACCCCTGAAGAGCGTGCGCAGCTAGACGGGCTTTATGAGTGCATCTTATGCGCTTGTTGCTCCACAAGTTGTCCTTCTTTTTGGTGGAACCCGGACCGCTTCATCGGGCCCGCGGGGCTGCTCCAGGCTTATCGGTTTCTTGCAGACAGCCGTGATACGGCGACTGAGGAGCGCCTAGCAAAGCTGGACGACCCCTTCAGCGTGTTTCGATGCCATGGTATTCAAAATTGCGTCAACGTGTGCCCAAAGGGCTTGAATCCCACCAAAGCCATCGGACATATCCGCACCATGCTTTTAAACCGGGCCACCTGAGCAGTTCTAGCAAACCATATCCTCCATTTATAAATATCTTTAAAATCTCGGTTATTAATTCCATAACTGATGTTTATATGACGCTTGAAGTCGCAACATTCCCTGTTTAAATGGTCGGCATGCCACGGTTGAGGCGCGCGCCGTGATGAAAGTTCTCGTACACTAGCCGCCAGTAGTCGACCTATAAAGATCGGCGGGGCGCATCGCCCCAGTCGGTCAGTCGATTTACAGATAGGGGGCGCGGGTGACTCAGGCGACATCTTTACCAGGCATGCTGGCGTTGTGGGCCAGTTCGCACATTGCCGGCGGCAACGCTGAATATGTTGACGCCCTGTACGAGGCGTATCTTCAAGACCCTAATGGCATTCCGCCGGAGTGGCGGGACTACTTCGATCAACTGCCTCGTGTTTCCACCGAGACAACCTCGATTCACGATGTGCCGCACTCGGTACTGAGAGACCGGTTTGCCCGCATTTCAAAAATGCGTGTTCGCACCGACGCGACAGCCTCATACGACTCGCATGCCACCGAGTACGAGCGCAAGCAAGTGCGCGTTGTGCAACTGATATCCGCTTATCGTCAGCGGGGACATCAGCAGGCAAAACTCGATCCGTTGGCGCTTAACGAGCGGCCCGACGTGCCAGATCTTACGCTGTCTTTTCATGAGTTAAGTGAGGCTGATCTCGACACTACGTTTCAGGTTGGGACCGTTTACTTTGGCCGTGCCGAGGCGACGCTCGCCCAAATCCGCTCCGACCTCGAGAGCACCTACTGCGCTCAGGTTGGCGCTGAGTTTATGCATATCGTCGATACGGAAGAGCGGCACTGGATTATGAGTCGTATGGAGGCGGTCAGGAGCGCGCCGGAATTCGCCACCCAGCAGCGACTGAATATCCTCCGTCAATTGAATGGTGCGGAGGGCCTAGAGCGCTCCCTGGGCTCAAAATATCCGGGTACCAAGCGATTCGGACTCGAGGGAGGAGAAAGTCTGGTGCCAATGATGGCTGAGGCAATCCAGCGGATCGGTGGTTACGGAGCAAAAGAAATCTGTATCGGAATGGCTCACCGTGGGCGCCTCAATATGCTTGTCAACATTCTTGGCAAGAATCCGGTCCATCTTTTCGATGAGTTCGAGGGCAAAGCAACTTACTCGGGCTCTGGTGACGTCAAATACCATCAGGGGTTCTCGTCAAACATGATGACGCCGGGTGGGGAGGTCCACCTCTCTCTCGCTTTCAATCCGTCCCACCTTGAAATCGTTTCGCCCGTGGTAGAGGGATCTGTGCGTGCAAGACAGGATCGCCGGGAGGATGCCTCGGGGGATTCAGTTGTGCCAATCGTCATTCATGGTGATGCGGCCTTTGCGGGGCAGGGTGTGGTGATGGAAACCTTCCAGATGTCCCAAACCCGGGCTTACCGCACCGGTGGCACCTTGCACATTGTCCTGAACAACCAGATCGGCTTTACGACCAGTGAGCGCGCCGATGCGCGCTCTACGGAATACTGCACCGACATCGCCAAGATGGTGCAGGCGCCCATTTTCCATGTCAACGGAGACGATCCCGAGGCAGTCGTATTCGTCACGCAGTTGGCGGTGGACTACCGAAATCAATTCAACAAAGATGTTGTCATTGACCTCGTCTGCTACCGGCGCCGTGGGCATAACGAGGCCGATGAACCCTCTGTTACCCAGCCGGCGATGTACGAGAAAATCAAATCTCACCCGTCTACACGCTCGCTCTACGCTGAACGTCTGATCCACGCCGGCTTATTAACCGAGCAGGAAGACGCGGAGTGGGTAGAGCAGTATCGCGTGGCTCTGGAGCGGGATGAGCCCCTGGTGAGCTCCCTAGTATCCGAGCCCAACAAGGCGATGTTTGTCGATTGGTCTCCCTATTTGGGTCACCGTTGGGACGTCGCCGCCGAGACATCAGTGCCGATCACTCAGTTGAAAGCGTTGTCTGAGCAACTCAATACGGTTCCTGACGGCTTCGCCGTGCATCGCGTCGTAAAGAAGCTCCTCGCGGATCGTCTGAAAATGGGCGCAGGTGCTCAAGAGGTCAATTGGGGCTTCGCAGAGACGATGTCTTACGCCTCCCTACTAGATGAAGGTTATCCGGTTCGCCTCACGGGGCAAGATGTAGGGCGTGGCACCTTCAGCCACCGACATGCGGTCCTGCATGGCCAGCGCGATGGAGACACTCATATCCCGCTTATGCACGTTGGCGAGGGGCAAGCACCGTTCCGCATCTATGACTCCTTGCTGTCTGAAGAAGCCGTGTTGGCCTTTGAATATGGTTACGCCACAACCTCGCCGACAGGCCTCGTCGTCTGGGAGGCACAATTTGGCGACTTTGCCAATGGCGCTCAGGTCGTCATTGATCAGTTTATCTCCAGTGGTGAGAACAAGTGGAGTCGCTTGTGTGGTTTGACGATGCTGTTACCACATGGTTACGAAGGCCAGGGTCCAGAGCATTCGTCTGCGCGATTGGAGCGGTTTTTGCAACTGTGTGCTGAGGACAACATTCAGGTCTGCATCCCCAGTACGCCGGCTCAAGTGTTTCACATGCTTCGGCGGCAGGCGATCAGGCCGTTGCGCAAGCCCCTGATCGTGATGACGCCAAAAAGCTTGCTCCGGCACAAAGAAGCCGTCTCCCAACTTGAGGAGCTTGCCGAGGGTGCCTTTCAGACCGTTATTGACGAGACCGATGCGCTGGACCCCGCCGGGGTGAAGCGCGTTGTGTTGTGCTCAGGGAAGGTCTTCTACGATTTGCGGGCTGTGCGGCGTGAGCGGGAAATAAACGACATCGCCATCATCAGAATTGAACAGATGTACCCCTTTCCCCGACTGGATCTTCAAGCCGTGCTAGGTCGATATCCCAACATCGAGGATGCTGTCTGGATGCAGGAAGAACCGAAGAATCAGGGATCCTGGTATGCGATGCAAAGCCGTCTCTCTACCGTTGTCCGACGAGAGAAAGTGGACGTTTATCTGCGCTACGTCGGCAGGGAGCCCTCTGCGTCTGCCGCCGCCGGCTACTCGGCTTTGCATTTACGCGAGCAAGAACAGTTTATTGATGAAGCGCTGGGGCCCATGCCCTGGGGATTTTAATATGGGGACGCTGTCATGACAGTCGAAATCAAGGCGCCGACTTTCCCGGAGTCAGTTGCCGATGGTGTGGTCGCTAACTGGCACAAGCAGCCGGGTGAAGCGGTGGCGCGGGATGAGTTGCTGGTAGAAATCGAGACCGACAAGGTCGTTATGGAGGTGGTCGCGCCCGAGCCGGGGGTCATTGAAGCCATTATCGTTGCCGCGGGTGAGACGATTGCCAGCGAGGCAGTGCTGGCAACCCTGGTGCCCGGCGATGCGCCCTCAAAACCCGATGGTAAGCCCGCGGTATCCGAGCCTGATCAGGGACCTGTGTCGGCGGATGCGTCCTCTGAGAACGTACCTTCTGAAACTGTGCCAATGGGTCCCGCAGTGCGGGCGTTGCTCGATGAGCACGGGCTGTCCCCGGAAAGTATCGAAGCGACTGGAAAGGGAGGCAGATTGCTCAAAGAGGATGTGTTGTCGCACATCAAGCAGGCAGCAGCTACTGAGACGACGGCAACGCCTGCCGCTCAGCCATCGGAGATTGATATCGACGGGCCCACCAGTGAGCGATTGGAAAAACGCGTACCCATGACGCGAATGCGTAGCCGGATCGCTGAGCGACTCTTGGGCGCCACTCAGCAAACTGCCATGCTGACCACATTTAATGAGGTCAATATGGCGCCGCTCATGAAGTTGCGCCGGCAATATCGCGATGAGTTTGAATCAGTCCACAACGGTACCCGTCTCGGTTTCATGGGTTTTTTTGTGAAAGCCGCATGCGAGGCCTTAAAGCGCTTTCCTGAAGTGAATGCGTCGATCGACGGGAATGACGTGGTGTATCACGGGTATCAGGACATCGGTGTCGCGGTATCCGTGGCGGAAGGTCTCGTGGTGCCTGTCTTGCGTGACGCTGATTTCATGAGTATCGCGGACGTTGAGGCGGCGATCGCTAATTTTGGTGCGAAGGCCCGCGACAAAAAGCTGACCATTGAGGATATGACCGGCGGTACCTTTACCGTGTCCAACGGCGGGGTATTTGGCTCCCTGTTATCCACCCCTATTCTTAATCCGCCCCAGACCGGGATTCTGGGTATGCACACGATTCAGGAGCGCCCAATTGCGATGGATGGGGAGGTGGTCATCCAGCCCATGATGTACCTCGCTTTATCCTACGACCATCGTTTGGTCGACGGCAGGACGGCGGTGCAGTTTTTGGTCAACATTAAGGGTCTGATTGAAGATCCTGCCAGGATTCTTTTGCAGCTCTGATAAAGGAGGGCCGCCGTGTCTAATGAATTTAATGTGATTGTGATCGGGTCCGGCCCGGCAGGATATGTCTGCGCTATCCGATGTGCTCAGCTTGGTCTCAGCACCGCAGTCATTGAGCAAAATGTCGGAGAAACGTCCCAGCCTCTGCTGGGCGGCACCTGTCTGAATGTCGGTTGTATTCCGTCCAAGGCACTATTGGACAGTTCTCATCGTTATGCCGAAGCCGCCGGACACCCTTGGTGAGCATGGTATTGAAGTGGCAGGTGTCGCGTTAAATATACCCGGTATGATGGCGCGCAAAGACAAGATCGTTTCTCAGCTCACTGGGGGTGTCTCAGGTTTACTGAAGGCCAACGGTGTGACGGTCATTACCGGGGCGGCAGTTTTGAATGCGGGCCGTCGAGTGGAGGTTACGTCAGCCGATGGACAGGCAAATACATATACCGCTGAGCATGTTGTATTGGCCGCCGGCTCTGAGCCCGCGGCAATCCCGCCGGCGCCCGTAGACAACGACCGAGTCGTCGACTCAACCGGAGCGCTGTGCTTTGAGGCTGTACCCACGCGTCTGGGTGTCATCGGGGCGGGGGTCATTGGACTTGAGCTCGGCAGTGTTTGGGCTCGACTGGGTGCTGAGGTCGTCATGTTGGAAGCGATGGATCAGTTCCTGCCCAATATGGATGAGCAGATTGCCAGCGAGTCTGCCAAGATCTTTGTCAAGCAAGGACTGGATATCCGTTTAGGTGCGCGGGTCACCGATGTGGCAGTCGAGGCGAGTCACGTGACAGTCACTTATGCGCAGGGAGATAGTGCTCACACAGAGGAATTCGACCGCCTCATCGTTGCAGTGGGTAGAACACCTCGCACAGGAAAGCTTTTTTCAGCTGATTCCGGCGTTGCGGTCGATGAGCGGGGCTTTATCTTCGTCAACGAGTTTTGTGCGACGGAAGCGCCGGGCGTCTGGGCAATCGGAGATATCGTCCGCGGTCCGATGCTGGCCCACAAAGGCTCGGAAGAGGGCGTCATGGTGGCAGAGCGGATACATGGGAAGTCTGCGCAGCTCAACTACGACGTGATTCCCTCGATTATTTATACGCACCCAGAGGTCGCCGCGGTAGGCAAAACAGAGCAGGAGCTGAAGTCAGAGGGGATTGACTATAAGTGTGGCACGTTCCCCTTTGCCGCGATTGGCCGAGCGCTGGCAAGCGGTGAAACAGAGGGCATGGTCAAGATTCTCTCTGATGTCAATTCTGATCAGATTCTGGGTGCTCATGTGGTTGGACCGGCTGCGGCTGACTTGGTGCAGCAGATCGTCATCGCTATTGAAATGGCGGCCAGCACAGAAGATCTTCAGCTGATGGTGTTTGGTCACCCTACGATGTCAGAAGCGGTGCACGAGGCGGCGCTGGCGGTGGATGGCCGGGCGATTCATATGGTGAATCGTCCCAAACGGTAATGATGACCTTTGCAATGCTGAGACGGCAAAGGGTTAGATTGAGTGCACTTTGAGGGGTTTCTATGAATCTGCACGAGTATCAGGGCAAGGCGCTGTTCGCTGAGCATGGTTTGCCGGTATCAACGGGTCATGCGGTGGAGACCGCCGAGGCAGCGATTGCCGCAGCAAATGAGATAGGCGGTGAGCGCTGGATGGTGAAGGCTCAGGTACACGCCGGAGGCCGGGGTAAGGCCGGCGGCGTCAAGCTGGTCGAGAGCCCTGAAGCCGCTGGCGAGTTTGCCCAAGAGTGGCTGGGCAAGCGCTTGGTGACTTACCAAACGGACGCTCAGGGTCAGCCGGTTTCGCGTATTCTGGTTGAAGCGTGTACTGACATTGACGACGAACTTTACCTTGGTGCCGTTGTAGATCGGGCAAGCAGGCGGATCGTTTTTATGGCCTCCACAGAGGGAGGCGTGGAGATCGAGAAGGTCGCCCATGAAACCCCGGAAAAGATCCTGAAGGCAGAGATCGACCCGATGGTGGGTCCCCAACCGTTTCAGGGGCGCGACCTGGCGTTCCGGCTCGGCCTCGCGGGCGCTCAGGTGAAACAATTCGTAGGCATATTCATGGGGCTGGCAAAATTATTTGCCGAGAGAGATTTATCGCTGATCGAGGTCAACCCGCTGGTGATTACCGATGACGGCAATCTGCATTGCCTCGATGCCAAGGTGGTCGTGGACTCGAATGCGTTGTATCGGCAGCCTGAGCTCGAGGCCATGCATGACCCATCGCAGGAGGATGAGCGCGAGGCCCACGCAGCGCAATGGGAGCTCAATTACGTTGCGCTCGATGGCAATATTGGCTGCATGGTCAATGGCGCGGGATTGGCAATGGGGACAATGGATATCGTCAAGCTGTATGGCGGTGCCCCTGCCAACTTCCTCGATGTCGGTGGTGGTGCGACCAAGGAGCGCGTCACAGAGGCGTTCAAAATTATTTTGTCGGATGACAACGTCAACGCCGTCTTGATCAACATTTTCGGCGGCATCGTCAGATGCGATCTGATTGCCGAGGGGGTAATCGGTGCGGTCGAGGAGGTGGGTGTCACCGTCCCTGTTGTGGTCCGCCTAGAAGGCAACAACGCGGCCCGTGGCCGTGAAGTCTTGGCAGGAAGCGGTCTTAATATTGAGGCGGCCGAAAGCCTGGCCGACGCAGCGCAAAAAGTCGTCGTAGCGGCGGGAGGTGAGGCATGAGTATTCTGATCGACGCCAACACCCGGGTGATTTGCCAGGGGTTGACCGGTTCGCAGGGCACGTTCCATTCCGAACAGGCAATTGCCTACGGCACAAAGATGGTTGGCGGTGTGACCCCCGGGAAAGGTGGTCAAATTCATTTGGAGTTGCCGGTTTTCAATACGGTGTCTGAGGCAGTCGCTGAGACGGATGCCAACGCATCGGTGATTTATGTTCCAGCCCCTTTTTGTAAAGACTCGATACTTGAAGCTGCGAATGCGGGTATTCAGTTGATTGTCTGTATCACCGAGGGTGTACCCACCCTCGACATGTTGGATGCCAAGGTGAAGTGTGACGAGCTGGGCGTCAGGCTGATTGGTCCAAATTGCCCTGGGGTCATTACGCCCGGCGAGTGCAAGATCGGTATTATGCCTGCCGATATCCATCAGCCGGGTCGTGTCGGCATCGTGTCGCGCTCCGGAACTTTGACCTACGAAGCCGTTAAGCAAACAACCGATGTGGGCTATGGTCAGTCTACCTGCGTTGGAATCGGTGGCGATCCGATTCCGGGCTCCAACTTCATCGACATTCTGGGTTTGTTTCAGCATGACCCGGCGACAGAAGCCATTGTGATGATCGGTGAAATTGGTGGCACTGCCGAGGAAGAGGCCGCGGAATTTATCCGCCAGAATGTGACAAAGCCGGTCGTTTCCTATATTGCGGGCGTCACTGCCCCCAAGGGGGGGGGGGGGGGGGGGGGGGGGGGCAAGCGCATGGGCCACGCCGGCGCGATTATCTCCGGTGGAAAAGGCACCGCCGACGAGAAATTTGCCGCGTTGGAGGCTGCAGGGGTGAGGACCGTGCGTTCACTGGCAGATATTGGTTCGGCCCTTCAGGAGATCACTGGTTGGTAGGCTGCACTCCGCTTTAACGGATAGCGAATCGTTCGGAAGCCCGCGCAAGCGGGCTTTTTTTCGCCTGCGAGACTGAGTGGAGCCTTGAAAAGGCTGGGGTGACCCCCCACATCTTTGGCAGGCTCCAATCACTTCAATTAGACACTTGAGACAAGGAAACCGGTCATGACAGCTGATGCGACCCAGACTATGGGCTTTCAGACCGAGGCGAAGCGTTTGCTTCACCTCATGATTCACTCGCTCTATTCCAATCGGGAGATCTTCTTGAGGGAGCTGATCTCGAATGCGTCGGACGCAATCGACAAACATCGATTCGCGGTAATTAACGATGGGAGCCTTGCCAGCGGCGCCGATTACAGGATTCGTGTGAGCGCAGACGCCGACGCCAAAACCATCACGATCGATGACAACGGTATTGGTATGTCTCGCGATGAGGTGGTCGACAATTTGGGCACCATCGCCAAATCTGGCACGGCCGCTTTCATGGAGCAACTGAGTGGTGATCAGAAGCAGGACAGTCAGTTGATCGGGCAATTCGGAGTGGGTTTCTATTCCTCGTTTATCGTTGCAGATCGCGTAGTGGTGGTCACGCGTAAAGTGGGTGCAAGTGGAGCCACTCGATGGGAGTCTGCGGGCGAGGATGAGTTTACAGTCAGTGAAGCAGAGCGGGACAGTCCCGGCACGACCATTACCATCCACTTGAAAGCGGATGCAGATGAGTTCGCTGACAGCTGGCGAGTGAGATCCGTCATAAAGAAGTACTCGGATCACATTTCTGTGCCGGTCATGATGCCTAAGCCACCCGAGCCGAGTGATGAAGAGGAGGGTCAGGCCGATAGCGATGCCGCCGCAATGCCCGAATGGGGGGCGGTAAATGAAGCCAAGGCGCTGTGGACGCGAAGTCGCTCAGAGATAAGTGATGATGAATATCAGGCCTTCTACAAACATATCTCCCACGATTTCGAGGATGCCCTGACGTGGAGCCACAACTCGGTTGAAGGGAAGCTTGAGTACACCTCGCTACTCTTCCTCCCCCAGCGCGCGCCTTTTGACCTCTGGCATCGGGAGGGAGCGCGAGGGCTCAAGCTATATGTCCAGCGCACCTTTATCATGGATGAGGCTGAGCAGTTCCTGCCAATGTACCTGCGCTTTGTGAAGGGCGTGCTCGATTCGAGCGACCTTCCTCTGAATGTCTCGCGAGAAATTCTGCAGCAAAACCAGCAGGTTGAGTCAATCCGCGGTGCGCTGACCAAGCGCGTACTGGATATGTTGTCAAAGATGGCGAGTAAGCAGCCTGAGGACTATCAGCGCTTTTGGGACACCTTCGGTGTCGTGCTCAAGGAGGGGCCCGCGGAGGATTTCACCAATCGTGAGAAAATAGCCGATTTACTGCGATTTTCCGCCACCAGGGATGACGACGCGTCGCAGCGAGTTTCTCTGAAAGACTATGTCGCCGCTATGAAGGAGGGGCAGCAGTCGATTTATTACGTGGTGGCAGAGAATCACGCGACAGCTAAGAACAGCCCTCATATCGAGGCGCTGCGGGCTCAGGGAATGGAAGTTCTGTTGCTGTCCGACAGAGTCGATGAATGGCTGATGAGCCACCTCGCTGAGTACGATGGCAAAACTTTTCGCGATTGCGCGAAAGGCGAGTGGGATGAAAGTGCTGACGACGACGACACCAAAAAAGCGCTCGAGGAGGCTGAAAAGGCGAGTGAATCGCTTATCGAGCGGATGCAGGGGGTGCTGTCCGAACGGGTCGCTGGGGTTCGGCCCACTGTCAGGCTGACTAATTCGCCGGCTTGCCTAACTGTTGCTGAACATGAAATGGGTGCTCAAATGCGCAAAATCATGGAGGCGGCAGGGCAGGAAATGCCTGAAAGCAAGCCGACCATGGAGATTAATGTTGATCATCCATTACTGAAGCGTCTTGATCAGGAGGCAGATGAGGACCGCTTCGCCGACCTTGCTCAGATTCTGCTCGACCAGGCCTTCCTGGCGGAGGGGTCGGCGCTTGAGGATCCTGCAAGCTACGTAGCGCGCCTCAATAAGCTGTTGGTGGATATGAGCGACGATTGAGGTGTTGCTGACTGTATGGCGTCACGGAGAGCCAGGGGTCGCTGCAACGGATGCTGCGAGACCGCTCACCCCCCGAGGTCGTAGCGACATAACCGCGGGCGCCAAAGGTTATACCGAGTGGATGAAACTCGCAGGCTGTCCGCCGGTTGCGTCGGTCTGGTGTAGTCCAACGCGTCGGACGGAGGAGACGGCGGTGTTGTTATCCGCGGAGCTGGCACTCACGCGGGTAGGAGTCAATGAGGCGCTGGCGCCCGGTGCGATACCCGAGGATTTCCGCGAATTTGATGGTGGCGATGACGAGCACATACTGTTTGTATCGCATCAGCCATTTGTCTCCGGAGCGATTGCGCAGTGGGCCGACGATTCTACGCTGCCGCTGTTGGCGCCAAGCGGTTATTCTGTCCTTGATGTGCTGTGTCTACAGCGAGGTGGCGCAACCGTTTTGAGCCATTGCCCGGATCCTCAACAAGAACTGCGGGATCGATATGTCTGAGCCGCGTTCAATCTCGGTCACGGCCGATGGTCTCAGCTACACGGGCCTGGAGTGGGGCCCGCAGGACGGGGAGCCCATTATGGCGCTGCACGGTTGGCTCGATAATGCGCTGTCATTCTCGGTGGTTGCGCCCAAGCTAGCGGGTTACCGCGTGGTTGCGTTGGATTTATCCGGGCAAGGCTTCAGTGATCATCGGTCTCCCGATGCCACATATCATATTTGGGACGACATCCCGCAACTTCTGTCTGTTGCTGATCAGTTAGGCCTCGAAAAGCTGGCGGTAGCAGGCCACAGTCGTGGTGCAGCGATCGCAGTGCTGCTCGCTACTGCACTACGGGAGCGCTGTTCCCATCTCGTTTTGCTGGACGGTATGTTGCCTCATCCGCTGAAAGAGGAGAACGTTCCGTCCCAGTTCGAGCAGGCACAGATAGATCATCGTGCATTGTCGGCCTATCAGGGCAGGATTTTTAAAGACATTGAGGAGTACGTTGCGGCGCGGAGGCGCTTGGGTTTTTCGGAGCAGAGTGCAAGGTTGATTGCACCGCGGGCACTCGTCGAGACCTCAGACGGCTTTCGGTTGACGCATGACCCCCGGCTCAATCACGCCTCTGCGATAAAGCTGACTTCCGCAATGTGCTCGGCTTTTTACTCGGCCATAGGTGCGCCAACTTTGGCGCTCATTGCGGAGAATGGGCTGAGGGCAAGAGCAGGCCTTGCTGACGCTGTCGAGTCGGTATCCGAAATTGCCGGCTGCGTCGTCGAGTCAGTGCCGGGCGGGCATCATACTCACATGGAAGAGGGCGCTCAGGGGGTCGCTGAGCGCATCACCCAGTTCCTGCGCAACCGCTAAGTCAGCTCAGAAATTCTGCTCTAGAGGACGGGTCAGATTTGAAGACTCCGCCCAGGGACGTTGTGCGGGTGCTACTGTTGCCGTCCTTCACTCCCCGGGCCTTAACGCAGTAGTGCACGGCCGAGATGGTGACTGCGACATCTTTAGTACCCAGCAGCGTTTGCATGGCGACCAGTACCTGCTGCGTGAGGCGCTCTTGAACTTGGGGCCGTTGCGAAAAAAACCGGACCAGACGGTTTATCTTGCTCAATCCGATGACCTTGTCCTTGGGAATGTAGGCGACCTTGGCCGATCCATCGATCGTCACAAAGTGATGCTCGCAAGTGCTGGTTAGGTCGATATCCTCGACACACACCATTTCCTCTACGTTCATCTTGTTTTCGATTACTGTAATCTTCGGGAACTTCGAGTAATCCAGGCCACTGAATACCTCGTCGACGTACATTTTTGCAATCCGGCGCGGCGTCTCTTCGAGGCTGTCGTCTCTCAGGTCCAGACCCAATGCCTGCATAATGTCCCCGAATGCGTCTCGGATGACGTCATAACGCTGGTCGCGGGATAAGTCATTGGTTGTCATTGGCGTTTCCAGGCCACGGTCCAGCAAGGCGCCTCTCACTGCGATGGCCTCTTCCGTCAGTGAACCGGGGAGGGTGGTTGCGATCTGGGGTGCTACCGGTTGAATTGCCATGTTTACCTCTACCCAATGGGTTACTTGTCTTTGGTACTGCCCCTATGCGGGTTTAGATTTCAGGGGTGAAGGGTTCTGACTCCCAAAAGCGAGGCTATGCTCCCCTGGCTCGTCGCCTGTTGGGGCTAGCGCTATCTGTGTGGCATCATAGGATAGTCGCTAAATCCCCGCTAAACCATCTGCCCGTATGGATTTTCCCCGTCGGCCGGCTAAACGCCGGTCACAGTCACGTCAATTAAATACACTATCATGAACTGTCAAAAATAATAGACATTTCGAATGCAGACTTTCCGGACAAAACTGGGTCAGGTTGAAACCACGCTGCAGGAAGCGGGGGTTTACTGTGGGCATGGCTATGAATCAGTGACCGATGAGGCGGTGGCCCTCGTACTGGGCGCCGCGGACCTCCCACCGGCGCAAATGCTGGCGTTGTTGGATCAGCCGTTCCCCTCCGACGCCGAGGAGCGGTTGGCGACTCTACTTGATCGGCGGTGTCGCCAGCGGTTACCAGTGGCTTACTGTCTGAGAGAATCTCACCTAGCCGGCTTACGATTTATCGCCGACCCGCGGGCGTTGGTACCACGGTCACCGATCGCCCATCTGGTGGCCGAGCACCTATCTCCGTGGTGGTCTCAAGGTCGAGATCCGGCGGTCATTGTGGATGTCTGCTGCGGCGGCGGCAGTCTGGGTTTAATTGCGGCCGAGGCCTTCCCTGGTGCGACTGTGCTGCTCTCTGACCTTGAGCCGCAGGCGATATCGCTGGCAGCTGAAAACAGTGCCCTACACCAGCACCCTGATAGGGTCTTCATGCTTCGCGCAGACCTTCTGAGTGCACTCCGCAGTGGCAGCGCCGATGTGGTGTTGGCCAATCCGCCTTATGTGTCCACAGATGAGATGGCTGAATTACCCCCCGAGTATTGCCATGAGCCGCGGATGGCTCTGGAGGCCGATGCGGATGGCACTGAACTTGCGGTTACCCTGCTGCGAGAGGCAGTCAGGGTGCTGACGCCTGACGGGCTCATGCTGTTGGAGGTTGGTGAGACATGGGTGGCGCTCGAGAACCGGCTATCAAGAGTGCCTTTTTTGTGGCTGGAACTGCCGCAGGGCGGGGCGGGCGTTGCGGCAATCAGTGCGCAGGAATTACGGGACTGGGACGCCGCGGACATCCTATAATTGCCGCCGGAGGCCCTGATGTCTGGAAACACCTTTGGTAAATTATTCTCGGTGACGACCTTTGGCGAAAGCCATGGGGCGGCGTTGGGTTGCATTATTGACGGTTGTCCTCCCGGTCTTGAGTTGTCCTCAGGGGATCTGCAACCCGACCTGAACCGGCGTAAACCGGGTCAATCCCGGTATACCACGCAGCGGAAAGAAGATGACGAGGTGGAGATCCTTTCAGGGATTTTTGAGGGGGTCACGACCGGCACTCCGATCGGCCTCATCGTGCGCAATCGAGATCAAAAGTCAAAAGACTACAGCAAAATCAGAGAGCTATACCGGCCGGCTCATGCAGATTATGCCTATGACCGGAAGTATGGCATCCGCGATTTCCGCGGTGGTGGTCGCTCCTCGGCGCGCGAGACCACCATGCGGGTCGCGGCAGGCGCGGTGGCCAAAAAATGGCTGGCAGAGCGCTATGGTGTGCAGATTAGAGGCTACCTGAGTCAGTTGGGGCCGCTTAGCGCCACGGCGCATGACTGGGATCTAGTGGAGCAGAATCCGTTTTTTTGCGGCGACGCGGCGTTATTGCCTCAGCTAGAAGCCTACATGAAGGATTTAATCAAGCAGGGTGATTCTGTTGGCGCTCGCATTAATGTCGAGGCAGAGGGTGTTCCCGCAGGCTGGGGCGAGCCTATTTTTGACCGTCTTGACGCCGACATTGCGCACGCAATGATGAGCATCAACGCGGTTAAGGGCGTAGAGGTCGGCGACGGTTTTGCCTCGGTCGCGCAACTGGGCAGTGGGCATCGGGATCTCATGAGTCCTGAGGGTTTCCTGAGTAATCACGCGGGCGGGACCCTGGGTGGTATCAGTTCCGGGCAGCCCCTCCGGGTTAGTCTGGCGCTGAAACCCACTTCCAGCATTCGTATCCCTGGAGAGACGGTCGATACCGCGGGTGAGCAGGCCGAGGTGATCACCACTGGCCGCCACGACCCCTGTGTGGGGATTCGTGCGACACCGATTGCCGAGGCCATGCTGGCGTTAGTTTTGATCGACCATGCACTCCGGCACCGCGCGCAAAATGCAGATGTCGTGCACACGGTGCCGCCGGTGCCGGGTAGTTCCGCCAAGGAATGAGAAACCGACGGCGTACGCGAACGGTTCTGCTGGCGTTGGCTGCCTCGGCAGCGCTGTTCTGGGGCGCGGTCGACATTGTGGGCGTGCCAGCCGTAAGGCTAGCCGGGCAATTGTTTTGGGTCACGCTGGGAGTGGTGGTGTTGGTTATTGCCTCTGCGCTGGCAGGCTGGTTGCTGTCAAAGCGACCTCGATCCAGTAGACACTCGGCGGATGGCTAACCGGCGATTTTTCGATCGCCGGTCAATCCTGATGAAGATCAGCAGCCAGATGAGACCCATCGTTTTCTGTGACAACGCGGTATAGTGCCGACGCAGCGTCGTGTCAACAGATTCTGCGGTAAGGATCCAGAGAAAAAGGTCGACATGAATAAGGAGAGGATCATGATCAATTTTCGACAATTTGCAGCGGGAGTGCTGTTGTTTTCAGCGATGGGTGCGCAGGCCGACTTCAATTGGGAGGCGGCGCTATCGGGTGAGCATCGCACCGAGGCGAATCGCGCTCGTGACGCCTACCGTCATCCCCAGGAAACCCTGTCGTTTTTTGGCATCGCCCAAGGCATGACCGTCATGGAGCTATCTCCGGGTGGAGGCTGGTATACCGAAGTGCTGGCGCCCCTGATGGATGGCAACGGCACGCTGATCGCAGCGCATTCCAGCCCCAATGGCGGCAGCTACGCCCGTCGCTCACTGGGCGGGTTTTTGAAGAAACTCGGCGAGAATGGCGACGTGTATGGATCGGTCGAAGTCTCTACAGTACAGCCACCTACTGCGGTATCGCCTGCAGCGCCGGGGACAGTGGATTTGGCGCTGGCCTTTCGCAACGTGCACTCGTGGTTGCGCGCGGATCAGGCGGAGATGATGTTTTCGGTAATTGCCGAGACGCTGAAGCCCGGAGGAGTGCTCGGGATTGTTCAGCATCGCGGTGACGCCGGTTTATCACTGGAGCAGATGAAAAACACGGCGTATGTCAGTGAGGAGAAGGTGATTGAACTTGCGCAGCTTGCAGGGTTGGAGCTTGATGCACGCAGCGAGATCAATGCCAATCCCAAAGACACGAAAGACCATCCGAGGGGAGTCTGGACGCTGCCGCCGACTCTGGCTGCAGGGGATACTGATCGGGAGCGCTACGTTGCGATTGGTGAGAGTGATCGCATGACGTTGCGCTTCGTCAAGCCTGCTGAGTGAGTTGATGGCGGAGCGAGAGCGAGACACTGAGCCGCAGGAGTCGATCGATGCCGTTGGCTTAAAGTGCCCTGAGCCGGTGATGTTGCTGCACGCCGCGATGCGTCGGCTCACGCCGGGCCAGGAGCTCACGCTTCGCGCCACAGACCCCTCCACTGAGAGGGATGTGCCCAACTTCTGCGAGTTCCTTGGGCATGCGTTGCTCGTTGCTCGCCGAGAAGGCGACGAGTTTTTATACCGCATCCGCAAGGCTGAAAGTTAACAGGCTCTTAAATGTCGTCCGCCGAACTACTCGATGCGCATCTCCTGATTCGCCTGTTTAATCAAGAGTTTGCCGAGAGTGACACGACGGAGCTCATCGGCGGTGCCGCTGAGCCTTACTATGAGCCCGGGTCACCGGATCGTATCTATTTCCGCGCCGACTACCTCCGCAGTGCGCTGCATGAAGTCGCTCACTGGTGTGTCGCAGGCAGGCGTCGTAGACGACTCCCCGACTATGGTTACTGGTACAGCCCTGATGGCCGCGATGCTGCCCAGCAGCAGGCTTTTTTTGCGGTCGAGGCGCGACCCCAAGCGATAGAGCGGTGTTTTTGTGAAGCCATTGGCATGCCGTTTTCTCCGAGTGTCGATAATGTTGGCGCGCAGATTGAACCCCAGCATTTGCGCCGCTTCGAGGCACGTATTCAAGAATGGTGTAATCAGTTTGAACGCACCGGTTTGCCGCGCAGGGCCTCGCGGTTTATCACGGCCTTGCGATCAACGACCTCGTTGTCACAGGACCCGGTGCCGGAATGTGCGGCATGAGGGTCGCGCCTGATCAGCTGAAATGGGTGATTGATGATGTGATCCCGCACACGGCCGCCTTAAAGGCGCTGATGGGGGACGTGACGATCTTGCCGGGGCGCGACATTACCCCTGCCACTATATCCAACGCTGACATTGTGCTGGTGCGCTCGATTACGCCGGTGAACGAGTCGTTGCTCGCCGGCACCTCGGTGCAGTTTGTTGGAACAGCGACCGCAGGAGTGGACCACTTTGATATCGAGGCGATTGAACGTCTCGGTGTGGCTTGGAGCGCTGCGCCGGGCTCCAACGCGGTGTCGGTGGTGGAATATGTTCTATGCGCCTTGGCGACCGCGGGCTGGTTCGAGCGAGTCCTTGCGGGGTGCCCGGTCGGCTTGGTCGGCTTGGGGCAGGTCGGAGAGCGTCTGGCTCGCCGTTTGTCTCATCTGGGGTGTCAGGTGCAGGCCTACGATCCGCTCCGAGTAGACTGGCCGGGTGATATCCGTCGTGCCGAGTTTGAGGAAATCCTCTGCCAGCCCGTCATCTCACTGCACGCGAATCTCCATGATCAGAGTGCGCACGCTTCCCGGGGACTGCTGGATGCTGCTGGGGCCGAGCAGATGATTGCTGCGTTATCCAAGCGAGAAGACCGTGGGCTGTTCATTAACGCAGGCCGGGGCGACCTGATGACGCTTGAGGCGCTGACGCAGCTGGTAGACAGCCCCTGGACAGTAATACTCGATACATGGCCTGGGGAACCCTCTCTGAGTGCTGACTTATTGTCGCGCTGCGACTGGGTGTCGCCGCATATTGCGGGGCATTCCATCAAGGCGAGAGAGAACGGCAGTGACCTGCTCGCCGGGGCGGTTGCGCGCTGGGCCGGTGTCGAAGCGCCGGCCCCGCATGAGCTTTTAGATCAAGACGGCCTTGGTATCACCGTCGAGATACCGAGCGCGGAGCGTGGTGCTGCGGACAGCGAGGTGACGGGTTGGATGGCTGAGTTTTTGCGTCAGCAAAGCATTCTGCCCAGAGAGGATGGGCGCTTGCGCGACGCTGCCAAAGCCGGTCTCACTTCGGTAGAGTTTGATCACTTGCGTAAGTCCTATCGGCAGCCGGCGGAGTGGACGGGCCAGCGCGTTACAATAGCCGGCGGCAATGATGGGCTCCGCGCCGCGGCAGCACAATTGGGTTTAAAAGCAGCGTCCAAATGAGGGAGTGGTGATGTCCGGGCAAGATAAAGATGAAGCCGCGTGGCGAGAGCAACTGACCGCCGAGGAGTTCTATGTGCTGCGAGAGAAGGGCACTGAGCGGGCCTTCACCGGTGAGTACTGGAATGTATGGGAGGAGGGCACCTACCACTGCCGCGGCTGTGGCGAGGTGCTGTTTCAATCTGACACCAAGTTCGACGCTGGCTGTGGTTGGCCGAGTTTTGATCGGCCAGCGACTGAAGGCGTAGTAGCGGAAGCGCGAGATACCAGTCACGGCATGATCCGCACCGAGGTACTGTGCCAGAGATGCGGTGGACATTTGGGCCACGTGTTCCCTGACGGACCAACAGAGACAGGCCAGCGTTTTTGCATCAATAGCTTGTCGATTACTTTGGAAAAGGACGGACAGGACTAATCCGCTGAATCCTTGGGTGGGTGCGTTCCGGCTTGTTGAGAGGAAAAAATGGAGCGGGAAACGAGGTTCGAACTCGCGACCTCAACCTTGGCAAGGTTGCGCTCTACCAACTGAGCTATTCCCGCAGAAGTGGCGTCCCCTAGGGGGTTCGAACCCCTGTTCCCGCCGTGAAAGGGCGGTGTCCTAGGCCACTAGACGAAGGGGACAGTGATCCCAACAACAGAAGGCGCGCATCTTAGTGAGCCCCCGATGGCGCGTCAAGAGCGAATTTCTGTTCCTTCTGAAGCAGGCCGCGATTGGTTACACTACGCCGCTTTCGCAGTAACATCCCCCGGGAATAGGCTCAATGTCGTACGCGCTGGAAATCGAAGGCTTGGAGAAGGTCTATGCCAATGGTCTGCAAGCGCTGAAAGGCATAGATTTGCGGGTGGCGCAAGGGGATTTCTTTGCGCTGCTGGGTCCCAACGGTGCGGGGAAGTCCACGACCATCGGCGTGATTTGCTCACTGGTCAACAAAACCGCAGGTACCGTGCGGGTGAAGGGCGTGGATATCGACGAGGATTTTCCTCGCGCTAAGCGCCATCTGGGCGTGGTGCCACAGGAATTCAACTTCAACGTCTTTGAGACGGTTGAGGACATTCTTATCCATCAGGCCGGTTATTACGGCATCCCACTCAAAACCGCACTGGAGCGGATCGACACGTATTTGGCCAAGCTGGGCTTGTCAGAAAAGCGCAAAACCCGGGCCCGTATGCTGTCGGGCGGGATGAAACGCAGGTTGATGATCGCCCGGGCGCTGATCCATGAGCCTAGCGTGTTGATTCTCGACGAGCCAACCGCCGGTGTTGATATTGAGATGCGTCGATCCATGTACGACTTTCTGCGCGAAATTAACGAAGCCGGCACGACGATTATCCTGACAACGCATTATCTGGAGGAGGCCGAGAGCCTGTGCCGCAATATCGCCATCATTAATCACGGCGAGATCGTTACCAATACCTCGATCAAGAATCTGCTGCGTGAGCTCCATCGTGAAACCTTCATTCTGGATTCGCGCCAAGCCTTGCCCGAGACGCTGACGGTTGAGGGCTTCGAGCTGACACGGGTTGATGATTATTGTCTCGAAGCACAGATTGAGCAGGGGCAGGATCTGGCAGAGTTGATGTCACAGCTCCACGGGCAGGGCATCAGCATTCTGAGTATGCGCAACCGGGAGAATCGGCTGGAGCAGATGTTTGTTTCATTGTTGGAGCAGGCGTCGTGAGCCCTTACGAGCAGTGGGTGGCGCTGCTGACGCTGATGCGCAAGGAGATCCGACGCTATACCCGGATCTGGTCCCAGACCCTGTTGCCGTCGGGGATCACGATGTCCCTGTACTTTCTTATTTTTGGCAGCCTGATCGGCTCACGAATCGGCGAGATGGGTGGTGTCAGCTACGTGGAGTTTGTGGTGCCCGGACTCATCATGATGGCGATTGTGACCAATTCTTATGCCAACGTGGTGTCGTCTTTTTTCGGCGCTAAATTCAATAACAGTATCGAAGAACTGCTGGTGTCGCCGACGCCGAATCACATCATTTTGCTGGGGTTCGTCTCCGGCGGTGTGAGTCGTGGCATGCTGGTCGCGGTCATTGTGACGCTGGTTTCTTCACTCTTCGTCGACCTCGCCATCCACAGCTATGCCGTGGTGGTGGCGGTCGTGGCATTGACCTCTGTTTTGTTCTCGCTCTGTGGCCTGATTAATGCCGTCTTTGCCAATACCTTTGACGATATCAACATCGTGCCAACGTTTGTTCTCACGCCTCTGACTTATCTCGGCGGCGTGTTCTACTCTTTGGAACTGCTACCCGATTTTTGGGCGACTGTGTCGCAGGCCAACCCGCTGGTCTATGTCGTGAATGCGTTCCGGTTTGGGGTGCTTGGTGTCAGCGACGTTAGCGTCGGTTTCGCCTTTTCGATGATAGGCGCATTCACGCTGGTGGCCTATCTGTACGCCGCTCATCTCTTACGAACGGGCAAGCGGCTGAGAACCTGACGATCGTGGCAGATGTGCTGGGCAGAAGGGTCGCCGCGCCAGACGCATACGCGCCGGAGGTCCTGGAGCCCATCGAGCGCCTCCGGCCTGCGGGCGCTGCGCCCTTTGGTTGGGATGTGTGGCACGCCTATGAATTATCCTGGTGCGTGGGGGAGGTCATCTCTGAGAGCGTGGGCTGGTTCGCTCTGCCGGCCGATTCGCCCGCCACTGTCGAATCTAAGTCTCTGAAGCTCTACCTGAACTCACTGAATCATCACTCTTTTACCAGCGACCAAGAGGCTGTGGGGACGATTTCCCGCGACGTCTCCGCTTGCGTTGGTGCAGCCGTATCCCTCCGTTGTCTCCCCGTTGATCAACTCGGGAATATGACTGAGGAGCTCTCTGGTGTGAATCTGCCGGCTTGCGGCAAGGGGCTGGAGCCTGCGACAATCTCTGCCGAAACGCTGACGCATTCACCAGGGAAGGGAAACGTCGTGTCTGAACATCTTGTGAGTCACAGCTTGCGCTCTTTGTGCCCTGTCACCGCACAGCCGGATTGGGGCAGTCTCTCTATCCGTTATTCCGGTCGAGAGATGGATCGCGACAGCCTATCGCGCTACCTCAGCGGTTACCGAAACCATCAGGGTTTCCACGAACAGTGTGTCGAACAGATCTTCTCTGATCTGATGACATTGGCGCCCGATTCGCTTCAAGTAGCGGCCTTTTATCAGCGCCGCGGCGGGATCGATATTACGCCCTGGCGCAGTACTGCGCCGCTCGCGGTGACGCCACAGCGGCTCGGACGTCAGTAGCTACCATGTTTTCGAAACGGATGAGTTTCAGCGCGCTTTGCGTCGCGCTCCTCACCGTCTGCGCGGTGTTTCCGTCCGACCGCTCACAAAGTGCGCCGGGTCTCACTGAGGTGGAATTGAAAGCCTTGTTCCTGCTTCGTTTGCCCCAGTTTGTCAGCTGGTCTGATCAGCGATCTGCCACGCGCTTTTGCGTCACTGAATCCTCCGAGGTGTCAGCTCTACTCGCGGATATGGTGGCCTCTGACCCTCAGGGCAGGGTGGTCCGAACGGTTGAAGCCGAGCGGTTGAATGAATGCGATGTGGTGTACGGGCGCATTGACGAGGATGTGCTCGTGGCGACGGCCGGGGCACTGCAGGTCAGTGATGCGCCCGGGTTTGCCTCTGAAGGGGGCATGGTGGAATTGAAGCGCCGGGGCGCTCGCATGGGCTTGGTGGTTAATTTGAAAGCATTGACGTCGGGCGGACTCAAGGCGAGTAGCAAGCTTTTGCAGTTAGCCGAGGTGATCGATGAATAAGCCTCGTTTGCTCAATCGGAGACCCACATCTATTCACCGCCATCTCGCCGGCGTCGGGGCATTCATCACCGGGGTTGTTGGCGGCCTGTTCTTGCTGGTTCTGGTGGGTGTCTCGTTGCAGTCGTCGCGGTCTCAGGTGTTTGAGCAAAGTGATGCAGTAGGGTCGCGTACTCGCCTCGAATTTAACTGCGTCAGTGGTCTTCCAAGACCCGGTGACTGCAGCAGAGTTGCTCGGAGGCTTGGCGACGGTGGACGACGTGGTTGCCGCCGACTTGATTCTCCCCGACGGCGCTCAGTTCGCGGCCTATCGTCGGTCATTACCCGACGAGGAGGCGATTCAATCGTTATACCTCATAAATATTGCCGTGCCGGTTCGTCTCGAGGCCGAGCAACTTGCAACCCTGCATATTCAAGTCGATCTGTGGCCGGTTTATCAGCAACTGATTTGGATAGCTGGAGTCGCTCTGGTGCTGTGGCTGCTCGGGATGGTGGCGGCCTACGCGCTGTCTCGCGCGTTCAACGCGTCGATTACCGACCCCCTTTCTGACTTGGCCGACATGATGTCCGAGGTGACGGAACGTGAAGATTATGCGCAACGCTTTCACTATGACGCGCAGAATGAGCTCGGGTCACTCGTTGATGCATTCAATGAGATGCTGGAGCGTATCGGTCATCGTGAGCAGCGGCTTCGCCAAATGATCCTCGACCTAGAGGAAGCGAGGGATCAGGCAGAGGCAGCCGCGCGATCAAAATCAAGTTTTTTGGCGAACATGTCTCATGAAATTCGCACCCCCATGAATGGCGTCACGGGGATGATTGCGCTATTGAAGCAGGGCGAAATGTCGACGCAGCAGAAAGCCTATTTTGAGACGATCGAGCGTTCTGCAGATGCGCTCTTGCTGATCATTGACGACATACTCGATTTCACCAAAATCGAGGCGGGACGACTCGAATTGAGCGCTGCTCCTTTCAACATTCGAGAGAGCTTGTCTTCCATTGAAGCGCTGTTCGCCGAGCCTGCCGCGCAAAAAGGTCTTTCATTGGCAGTGACCGTTGAGTCGTCAGTGCCTGAAAGGGTGGCAGGTGATCCGGGAAGAATCCGACAGATCTTGCTGAACCTGATTGGTAATGCGGTCAAATTTACGGAAGAGGGCGACGTTGCCGTTTCCGTTGGGCTGACCGGAAGCGTCGCGTCGCGTTATCTGCGTTTTACCGTCACCGACACAGGACCCGGGATTCATCCGGACGAGCAGTCGAGAGTTTTTGGGGAATTTTATCAGGCGGATGTGAGCCTTACCCGCGCGCACGGGGGAACCGGCTTGGGCCTTGCGATCACAAAGCAATTAGTGGAGTTGATGGCCGGCAAGCTTGGGTTCGAATCGACCTGGGGCGAGGGCGCTAGGTTCTGGGTTGAGCTGCCCCTGAGCGTTGTAGAGGGCGATGAGCTAGGGGCGCGCGACGTGAGTTCACCTGAGCCAATCGCGGCAGCCAAAGAGGCCGCGAGACTGGAGCGGCTCACCAACCCCATGGCTTCAGCGTCGGCCCCGGTGACCGATGCAACCCTTTATCCGCTGGCTGATACCTACGACTTAAGCGTGTTGGTGGCTGAGGACTCTGAGGTGAATCAATTCATCATGCGTGAATTGCTTGCCAAGTGGGGTATTGAAATATCGATCGCCGCCAACGGTAAGGAAGCGCTGGACATGTTTCAGAGCTTGGAATTCGACCTCATACTCATGGACATTCAAATGCCCGAGATGGATGGGTTGGAGGCGACCAGGCACATCACGGCGCTGCAGCTTGAACAAGAGGTTTGCCCCGACTGTGTGATTGTTGGATTGTCCGCTCATGCAATGAGTGGCGATCGCGAGCGCTACATGTCGGAAGGAATGATGGATTACCTCACCAAGCCGGTGCGGACCGAGGAACTACGAGCGGTATTGGACAACTGCCTTGCGCGCAAGCGTAGGGCAAATTGAGAAAGAGTACAGGAGGTACTCCATGAGACAGGTAGGCTTAACACATCGAGGGAAGGCACTCTGCGGCATCACCGTAGGGCTCTTATTGCTACCCGGTGGGCGGGCCGCTGCGCAAACGGTGCCGACAGATCTGCTCGATCTATCGATTGAAGATTTATTCGAGGCCAATGTTGTCAGCGAGACTGAACAGGCTGAAGAGTCCCGTCAGTGGCATTTCTCTTATACGTACGCTGTGTCTGACTACGATGAGTACTACATCGGAACCAATGCAGTGTCATACGACGACGTATTGTTCGAGCCCGGAGCGGAAGCTCGCGCTGAATACAATTATCCGATTGTGCCTACTGAAATTACGCAGGAGGTGCATGCGCTCAGAGTGGCTTACGACCTGACAGACGCGACGACTTTGCGGGCGCAAGTACCTTTTGTCATGCAGAGCACGGATCATATATCGATCGTGCCGAGTTATGACACCTTCAATATCAACTCTGAAGGAGTCGGCGATATCGCTCTCGTCGCCGACTCCATTGTTCATCAGTCACTCAATAGTGTTTGGAAGGTGGGCGCTGGTGTCAGCTTGCCTACGGGCTCCATCGATGAGGAGGGCGATACGCCCCGAGCCCCTGGAGATTAGCAGTTACCGTACACGATGCAATTGGGATCTGGCACCTGGGACTTCCCGGTCTTCGTGAGCTTCCGGAAGTACGAAGCCTCATGGGACTGGGGAGTGGATGCCAGCTACACGCTGCGCACTGGCAAGAATGATCGCGACTATCGGTTGGGCGACAAGGCCGGATTAGGGGGATGGTTGATGTGGAAGGGGGCCTCCGTGGTGCGTCCCGGCATTCGCCTTGACTATCGGTGGCAAGGCGATATTGATGGAGAGGATGTGTCCCTTCGCGTGCCGAACCCCGCGTTTCCGTACCCGGCGCCTGTGACCAATCCGAATGCTTTTGGTGGAGATCAAATAGACTTGACGGTCTTTGCGCGAGCGCCGTTTGCAGGCAGTTGGTACGTTGAGGCGGCCTATTCTCAGCCGATTTACCTCGATCTCAGCGGCCCACAAACGTCTGAAAAGTTTCACTTCAGCATTGAGATTGGCACATCGTTTTAAGGCAGAGATCGCGCGGCAGTATTGCCTAGCCCTATGCTAAACTCCGCGCCCACGGAGAGGTGGCCGAGTGGTCGAAGGCGCACGCCTGGAAAGTGTGTATACGGCAACGTATCGAGGGTTCGAATCCCTCCCTCTCCGCCATCAATCAATTCCAATCCTATCCAATCAGTTTCAATCAGTATCAATAAAGCAGCGTGGGTTTGCAGTGACCCTTCTGGGGCAGCCGGTCCACAGGGCGAGAAAGGCGATACCGGAGATCAGGGGCCAGCGGGCGCGGATGGTGCTGATGGTGCGGATGGTGCTGATGGCGTGGCGGCTGGGCTGAGTTGCTCAACCGATCAGATCATCAGATATGACGGTAACAACTGGGTGTGTGCCTACCAGCATCGGGGCGAGCTTTACACAAATTCGTGGGGTGCAGCTGGCCTCTTTGCTAACGGTTATCCCAGTTGTGACACTTGCAATCAATTTGTGGCAGGCCTTTTTGGTGAGATAACTAGGCAGATAGCCACCTATGAGGTTCCAGAGCATTACCCAACTTGGCAGACTAGTTGGACAGCGGCGGAATGGAGGGCCGCTGGTACTTCCTTGTATGAAAAAGGGGCCTGAAATATGGGCTCCTTTTTTTTATCGGGAGTAGGATCAACTCTGTTCTGCGATTCGAGGGGAGAATCCAATGTCTTCAGATCAAGCAAATGCGTTCAGAGACTACGTGTCTCAGAATGAAGATGTACAAAAGGAAATCCGTTCAGCCTTGATGACCGAAAGTGCCAAGGTGAGTGAGATTGCGGCGAAGCATGGCTTCACGTTTACCTCTGAAGAAGGTCAGCAGGCGTGGGATACGGCCCAAGATAATGAGCTAAGTGACTTTGAACTGGATATGGTCGCCGGTGGGTTTGGTGGCCGACATGGAAATGGCAGTTAATGGAGCGGCTATAGAACACTGTACGAACAGGTGCTCGTAAGCCAAACCACCCGACGCAAAATTGGCTTGCCCCGCTCCCAGAGGTTCGCGCTAAATCAGAGCCACCCTGACTGCTCGCTTATATTGCGCGGCACGTGGTCAAAAAGTTCACATTTTGTTTGCTGGATGCAACTCGCCCACCGACTTCATCAACGAAAAGTAAAGTTGAATTTGGTCGTTGAAGTTGCTTGGGCAGACGTTATTCCATTCGGCAACGCTGTACATCACCGCCAGATCGTCCTCTTTGTCTAGCCACATTTGTACGTAGTTGAGCCGATACGACGCCTCGTTGATCCACTCAAAGGCCTCCTGTCGGCTCAGCCCGTTATCCATGTAATAAGCGATGAATTGGGCGTCGCCGTCTCGCTCTACTAACACGCTGGCAGTGATTCCATCACTGGTGATCTTGAAGACCCCCCCCCCGTTCTCATTAGTCTCCGCCTCAAAGGTCCAACCCCCGTCCTCTATTATTTGTCTGACGGTCATAGGGTCGCATTCTGCGCGGGTAATTTGGCTGAATACGAGGGTCATTGATGCGATCAGCATCCCTAAGAGCAGGCGTGGTAGCTTCTTTTTCACGAAAACATTCTCCAATCCAGAGAGCGGTCATCAGCTTAAGCGACATGAGTGGCGGACTCAAACGAAAGCCCCCCGCGAAGCCAATTTTTTGGTCGGTAATTTCCGATGGACTAAATAGCATGGGCGCACAGAGGAGTACTTTGTGGCCGAAAATGTTGGCTAACAGTGACGCCCTCTAATCTGTCAATTAGCAGCGCAAATACATCTTGGTTAGGCACTTTTTAGATTCAGCTATCAAGCAATCCAAGGTCCAGGCTCAGAAAATGCGCACTTATGAGAATGTATCTTCTCCCCTGCGCCAAAAATGTGTTGCTCCTTTTTGCAGGACCCAAAAGGTTGTGAATGAGGCTGTCCGCACCGTGTTAAGTTCGTTGGTGCTGGGGATCTAATGGGAGATTCAGATGCCGATAGACTAGGCGATCGCTTTCAGGGATTACGTTGCGCAAAATGATGATGTACAACGCGAGATTCGATCGGCGCTAATGACCGAAAGTGCAAGGGTCAGCGAAATCGCTGCAGAGCACGGCTTTAGTTTTACTTCTGAGGAAGCTGAGCAAGCATGGGAAACAGCCCAAGATAATGAACTCAGTGACTTTGAGTTGGATGTGGTGGCTGGCGGGTGGTCTCGGCGACGATCAGGTTGCTCGCCAACGGTACACTCCAGCGCATCAGAAAATAGAAACTACGCCCTTCGAGAATTTTTTTGGCAGCGCTGGTTTCGATCCAAGCACGGGCTGAGCTCCAGTTTTTTATGCGAGGATTTTGCTCGAGTTATTCGTCTCAGAGCAGCGAAGCAGTAGAGAAAAGCGAGAAGCTTTTCGGCAATTCATTCGGCAGAAGTGTAGAGGTGTAAAGTGGGTTTGTTTGATGGTTTGACCAACGCCAGCTTTAAGTCAGATGCGGAGGGCAACACAATCTTTTTTCCTTATGGGAAATTAGGCAAAGGCCGAACGATCGCTGATAAAAACACGGAAGAGAAGGTAAGGAGGTTTATCACTCGTTATCTTTGGGCAAACTTCTTTTTTGTGATTGTTGTAGGCAGAGCAGTGGGTTATTTTTGGATCCTATTGGCTCTCCCAATTATCATTGTTTGGTATCGACGGGAGATCGAAAGACATCTCAAAGATGTGCCGACTTCAGATACCAAGATGTCGGTAGAGGAAAGTATGCAAAACATGGCGACTGGCACCCCAAGGTTGCTTTTGAGATTTATGCTTCTCGCTTCTATCGTTTCTTTGCTGGTCTCTGTAGCGCTCCTTATGGAAACTGGCCAACCGGGTCTTATGTTGGCTGTGCTTTTTTTCGCTTTATGCAGTGCTTTGCCCATTTATATGTTGCGCAAAAAAAACAAAGACGAGCACGGCCATTCCTCTTTGCATATCCCTGAGAGTGAGACATCCCAATATAGCGAGGGGCCTTAGACAGCCGGTAGTTTCAGCTGGGTGGGTTTTGGGTTAGTTAGTTTATGGCGAGCGAGGGCCCGGTAGCGACTGTATTTTTTGGAAGAGCAGGTCCATTGCTACCTGCAAGCATCGTTACCACCGCTGGTTACCATGCATACGTAAGGTAAAGTAGCGCGATAATAAACTCGGCATCAGAAATCGGGGGTCTGGTGTTTGTACGCACCATTACGCATTTTGCTGAATTTTTGGTTTTTCTTTGATATTCCAGGCTAGGCCAAGGACAGCAAGTAATCGTATGAAATACCCGCCAATATCTATTTGCCACCATTGAAAATCGATGTAGGCAGAACTCGGACTGGCATGATGATTGTTGTGCCAAGCTCCACCCAGTGAGGGAATTGCAAGAACCACATTATTTGTTGAGAAGTCGTTTGTATTATTGGGTCTGTCGCCGAGCAAATGACAAACCGAATTAATGCAGAATGTGACTTGTTGGACCAAAAACAAACGCGCAACACCCGCGTATAAAACCGCTAACACGGCCTCTGAAAAGCTGTGAAGGCAGATAAGCGCTATCAGGCCCGGCAGCAAGATTCCACTCAATAAGATCATCAGGTAGTTGTTGCCGTATCGTGAGAAACGATTTTTCGCTACCAGATCTCGCGTATAAAAAAGGGGATTAGAGACCTCTTTTGAAAAAATCCAGTTCATATGGGAGTGCAGAAATCTGGCGAGCAGGCCATCGCTTCGTCCGGGAGAGAAGTGAGGTGAATGCGGGTCCTGCTCAGTGTCAGTGTGTTTGTGGTGTCGCCGGTGGCTGGCGGCCCAATATAATACCGGCCCTTGGCCACCCCAGCAGCCTAGCGTAGCCAACACATGCTCTAGCCAAACCGTCGTCTGAAATGACCCGTGACTAAAGTACCTGTGAAAACCAATTTCGATTCCAATAAAAGATAATGCATAGAATAAGATGAGCAGGTTTATGTGAAAGCTGCTGATGCCTTGCTTGAACACCAACGAGCAGGCAACAACGAAGCCAACGGCTGGTAGAGCGTTGATCAGTAGAGAGCGGAATCGCAGTATGCTGAGCGTCTCGGGATCAATATTTAGTGTTTCTGAAATGCTATAACTGACGCTGCTCACGGCGGATCATGTTCCTGCGGACTCATCACCATCCTAGACTAGTTTTATGCAAGATTCAGGGATGTGACAGGTTTCCCCTAGTAGCCTCCTAGCTGAGCGACGTCTCGAAGATCGTTAGATATCTCTCTTGCGAGGTCGCGGATGTCGTCTTCAGAAAAAAAGCGCGCATTAGCCCTAATAGTGATCTGAATGCATTGGTCGCGCACTTCACTATGGACGATTAGGGGCTCAGGGTAGAAGCTGCGGTTGGAGTATTGATGCCTCACCACCGTTTCTAGAATTCGGAATGGTCCGCTGATGCCGGCACCAATTCGAACATCATCCAAGAAGCTGAAGAAAATGTCGCACGAATTGCCATTTTTGAGCGTGCTTGAGATGTCGCGGTCGGGGCAGAGGTGGAAAAGCCATCCGAATGAAATACCGTGATCTGGGACACCTTCTAGCTTTACCGCCGCTTCCGCCATGATGTCGCGCAGTGGCATTTTTTCAGAGGCTTTCAGCGCTAGCGGATAATGGTGCGTCAGCCAGCCAACAATTGCTGCGGAGGGGATTTCTCCGTCAGTGAATCGACCATGGTGCCGAAGCCGCACTACGAGTTCTTCTTTTCTTATGATGGGTGCCGCGTTTCGTAAAACGGCTGCCAAAATCGCATCGTGCCGCAACCTGGAGGTGTCAAGTTGAGAAAGAATTGTGGATGAGGAAGGCCCATCGATTTCTTCACAGTGACTCACCTCCGCCTCTATCGTTGCCTCATGCACGGTTACACCGGGTAGGTTGCCACGATCTCGCGCTTTTTCCGCAGGGTCGGCACATCCTCGTAACTGCCTGTCCCAAAACAGCCAACGATCTGGCATATCGGGTGTTCGTGCCCGATCCGCATGAAAGTCAACCCATTCCAGATAGCGGCATCTTTGAAAATTTATTTCCTCCGTTGATCCTCGCAGCAGGCCTGCGTAGGTCTTCTCAAATCCCCTTACTAAGGTCCTCATTGAAATTGCATCAACAATAAGATGATGAGCACTAACGCTCAGCATTCCTCGCTCGGCCTGCCCCCGGTCAACGAAGACAGCGCGTACCAGTGGGCCCGTGTCGAGATCAAATTTTTGCCCCAGCCAGCCTTCAAGTTCGATTCCGAGTTCTTTCCACGCTTTCCTACTGGAGGTCGTCACCTGACGCGTCTCAAATTCTACGCGAGATAGTTCCGGGCGATAGGTTTGGCACCAAGATCCATTTTGAAATTTGTACCGCAGCGCAAAAGCATCGTGCCGGCCCAAGGTTTTTTTGAGTGCTTTTTCCACCAGTTCACTGTTGGTCCCTGCAGGTGCCCTCATGTGAGTGGTTACAGAAAAGCTGCCGGCATTCTTAATATCGGGGGTAAGGTACTCTCTCTGTATCGGGCTCATCGGGACGGTATCGCCCGCTGAAAATGCCCGCCCAGTCGGATGAATCTCAGCGGAATGTTCGAGTCTTTCGAACCGCGCGTTGATTTGATGCGCCACTTCCAGAATTGTTTGGCTGGGATCCAGTGGCTTTGTGCCAAGCGAGATATGAAGATCTTCCTCTACGTTTGCTGCAAGCTGGATTTGCGATATCGAATCCAAGCCCAATGCAGCCAATGATTTCGAGGAGAGATGCTGCTTTTCGCCACTATTCGGGGCGATAGAAGAAAGAAAATCTTCCAGATAATCCGTAATTAATTTCAACCGCACTGACGGGTCGATGGCTTTTACTTTTTTAGTTTCTATGAGTCTCAGCAGATGAGACGGCTTCTGGTCGTCAAGAGATAATTTTTCACCCCTCTGTTCAGGGGGGCTTTGGAGGGAGTTGGCATAAATGGGAGACCAGAGTTTTTTAAGGAGCGCGTCCCTGCAGGAATTTCTTCGGATTTTTCCGCTGGTTGTCCTGGGCAGTGCCCCAGGTCTGAGCAAGATTACCTGATCGGGATTAACCTGATGAGACAAAATCAGCGCTTCACGAATAGTGGAAACTGTCATCTCTTTATCAAGATTGTGACGCGCTTCCCTACGAATTTCACAGGCTAAAACCAGTTTTTTGTGAGCCCCTGTTGGCGAGCTGACGGAAAAAGCGGCACATCCATTTACCTCGATCGCAGGGCAGGCTTGCTGGACAACCCGTTCAAGATCAGTTGGAAACAAGTTCCTGCCTCTGATAATGATCAGGTCTGCGAGCCTTCCTGTCAGATAAAGGTGGGAGCCTACCAGCGCTCCAAGGTCCCCTGTAGAGAGTAGCTTTGAATCTGAGTGATCTAAAAAATCGCCAGCGCTCTGCTCGCCCGCTTGACCCACTTCCGACGATTTATTCCGTCCCCAGTAGCCCTCTGAAACACTTGCGCCAGCGATTTGTATTTCACCTATCGCGCCATCTTCGCATTCAGCGCCGGAGTGAGGGTCGATAATTTTGAGCGTATGATCGGCAATGATAGTGCCAGCGGAGACAAGATTTACCGAAGTGGGGTCTTTGTGTTTTGCCGATTGGAGCCTGCCGTCTTCGATTCCCTGCCTCGAAAAATGCTGACTGATGGAAGCAGTTCCAGATTCTGTGCAGGTTACCATGAGAGTGGATTCCGCCAAGCCATAGCAAGGCATCCAATTTTTTGTATCGAAACCGCAACTACTGAATGTTTTGGAAAATGTCTCGATGGTCGTCGCCTGAACGGGTTCAGCGCCACTAAACACCACTCTCCAGTCAAGCAAATTAAGATGCTCAATAGCTTGCTTTGCAGCTTTGCCCGAACACAGGTCATATGCGAAGTTGGGCGCGCCCGAGATAGTAGCTCGGTGCAAGCTAATTCCTTCGAGCCAATTAAACGGGTTAGAGATAAAAAGAGAGGGGTCCATAAGGCCGGTGAAGCCCCCCATGTAGATTGTTTCCAGAATGGCGCCGATCAGGCCCATGTCGTGATGAGGTGGCAGCCAAAAAAAAACCTCTACATTGTTCCGTAGTTTTGAATTTTTCCCCGATGCTTTTAAGGTTGGCAAGAACGTTTTGATGCGACAGCATCACGCCCTTCGGGGCGCCGGTGGAGCCCGAGGTATACTGGATAAGACAGAGGTCAGTTGAAGCAGCTGTGACCTCGCTGGCTAACCCCTCGTTATGGTCTTTAATCGTCTCTAGTGTCGTTACTTTCGGCGGTTCACACCGCAAGCCGTCGCATAGCTCTTCTACCATGTTCTTTACGACGCCATAGTATGCAGAGGTGGTCAAAATCGCCGCGGGCTGACAGTTACTAACCACCGCGGAAAACCGGGAGGCCGATGCACGACGCTTTTTAGTAGAAGGCGGTGGTGTCGGAACGGCGACGGCAGCCGCGTACAGGCAGCCCATTAGGGCGTCTATAAATTCAAGCCCGGCAGGAAAGACGAGTAAGATGCGGTCCTGTTTCGAGAGCCGCATCTTCTGTAGCCCTCCGGCTATCCGGTTCGCTGTTTTATCAAGTTCGGCGTAGGTGCGGGTTTGCGTGTTATTCCCATGGGACCCAGTCGCGATCGAGGGCGCAGATTCATGGAAGCAAAACACCTCTTTGTCGCCGTTTTTTCGAGCCCAGTGCTTTAGTACTTCGACCATTGTGGCGGAAGACCAATTTGCGCGTAGCGCAGATCGCTCTGACAGCGACAGCATTAATTCCTCAGACATGACGACTATTTTCCTCCGCCTGGGGGTGCGCCAATAGCGATCTGCATTCATCGCAAAAGATTGCCGTGACTGCCTTACTCTAGCGTGATCTGCGCGGGGGAGGGAAATCTTTTGCACCAGATATTATCCGTAGCGCATGCATCTGGAAAAGCTTGAACCAAAGGTACGCTGCGGGCAGCGATCATGGGCGGGCGTTCAGCAAGGGCCAGATTGGTCTTCCACGGACCATCAAAGTATAACAATATTGAAGTCTCGAAAATCTCTGTAATTAGAAATGGTTGTCGGCGACGACAAGTTGAAGATGCGATGAAAAAAGTACTGGTAGTGCTGGGGCAGCTAACAGATCAGGACATTGACTGGCTTGTTGGGGTCGGCGAGAAACACTCCTATAAACAGGGCGAAGCTTTGGTTGATGAAGGGCGGGTTATCACTAATCTCTACATCATCCTGTCTGGTAAGTTAGAAGTGACCACCCAGGGCGTAAAGGTTGCAGAGGTCGGATCCGGGGAAATAGTAGGGGAGCTGTCCTATTTGGATTCTCGGGCTCCCAATGCCAGCGTAATTGCAACTGAGGATACATTTGTATTTGCAGTAAGCAAGGATCGACTGGAGTCTAAAATGCGTATCGACACCGGCTTTGCTGCGCGATTTTACCGGGCTTTGGGCACTCTTTTGGCCGATAGGTTGCGCACGACCACCAGTCAGTTGGCGACGGGAAACGCCAGAATCCTTGATTTGGAAGTGGAGCAGGCTGGAGAGATTTCGCCGGAGATTATGGACGCGCTTGATTTGGCAGGTGCGCGTTTCGATCGCATGCTTAAGGAGTTGCAGCGTTAGCTGCAGCTCGCCCCAGATTTTATGAATCAGTCTTACTGTTGTGCCTTCGGGCGATATGAGCCACCACATACGTCGGAGCGTTAAATGTTTCGGGAAAAAGCACTTGAGAAGCTGAGGAGCCCCGAGCAGCTCGACGAGCCAGTGCTGACGATTCGACGACTCGACAAGGTCGCCAGTAGAGCACTGACTTATCTTCTCTCCTTCTTTTTTCTTTGGGGTATTATCGGCGGAATTCCTGAGCCCGGAACTGGGCAAGGTATTCTGATCACACCCAATGCTGTTGTTCCTGTTCAGACCACCTCCGAAGGACAAATTTCTGCCTGGAAAGTGAAAGTTGGTGACGTTGTGGAGGAAGGCGACGTGTTGGCGGTTCTGGGGCAGCCAGAGATCGAGCGTGATTCTGAGGTGGCGGCGGCTCGTTTGAGAGAAGTAAGGCATAAAAATGAAGAAGTAGCCGCGCTTCGAGAGAAGAATGTACAAGCTCAGCTAAATTCTCTGGAGAAAAAACGCAGACATTTGCGAGACCGTATCCAGTACATGGAGTCATTCATCGCCGAGACCCGTAACGTGATCACTGAGGTAAATCGCAATAACCAGTCTCTGCTAGAAATGCAGCGCGATAACTTGCGTGACGCCCATGCCGCGGCCGCCGAGCTTACCGAGGCTTGGCTAGAGCGCAAGCAAGCGTACCAGCGCCTGAGAGATGAAAACCTCATATCCGAGGAATCAGTGCTTGAAGTCCAGAGTAATTACGACGATAGCCTCATCAATTTGAGAAGCTTGGAGCTTCGGATCAAGCAGATGGACCTAGTGGCGGTTGAGTTACAAGAAGCCTTCGTGCTGGCGAGCAACCAGATGTCAATGAAGGAGAGTTTGTTGGCAGACCTCCAGCTACAGCTCGGTGAACTCGACAAAGTGGAAGCCAGCATAGAGAAATTCAGGAAAGAAGCAGCGTTTCAGGATCGTACTGAAGTCAATGATTTGCAGCGACAGCTCGATGTGGCGAATCGAAAATTAGCAGAGGATTTATTTGTTCGCGCTGATCAGGGGGGCCGAATACTCGAGTTAACAGTAGCCGAGGGAGGCGTCGTTTCGCCAGGCCAGAGAGTAGCGCAACTCGACACTCGCGTGGATGACAAAGATCTAATTGTACTTGCTTACTTTACCCCCAAAATAGGCAAGGCCCTCAGAACTGGTATGACGGTGCGAATTTCACCCGACACCGTGCCGCAAAGGCAATATGGGACCATTCTCGGAAATTTGCTCAGCGTGACGGAGTTTCCTGTGACGACAGCGGCAGTGTCCAGTTACGTGGGGAACGCTGCTGTGGCTCAGAGGCTGATGTCGGGAGGGCATGAGATTCAGGCGACCATTGCTATGAGTGTCAGCGCAGATACGCCAACAGGCTACGAGTGGACCTCTGAACTTGGGCCGACCACAGAAATAACAGCAGGTACAACAGCGTCGGTTCAGGTCACATTGGAACGACGTGCGCCCTTTTCCTACATTATGCCAGTGTTGAGAGAATGGAGCGGTCTGTAGAGAGACAATTGATGAGCTTAGCTCGCGGTTTATGGCGAGGTTGGAGTGATGCAACCGATTGGCTCTATGCTGAGACACTTGCTACATATCAGGCCTTACAGAAACGCTACGGAACTCAAAAAAAACAGGTCTCAGCTGCGGAGCTTGATGAGCGGTTAGATGGCGTGTCCCCAACAGCGCGAGTTAAAACCCCACTCCTATTACAGCTTGAAGCCACCGAGTGTGGGGCTGCCTCGCTAGGCATTATCCTCGAGTATTACGGCCGGGTGGTGGAGCTATCTGAGCTGAGAGTCGAATGCGGTGTTTCGAGGGACGGTAGCAAGGCATCCAATCTTCTTCGTGCAGCGCGTCATTACGGTCTGCAATGCAAAGGCTTCAAAGAAAGCTTTGAATCTGCGATCGCATTGCAAACCCCTTACGTGGCTTTTTGGAATTTTAATCACTTTCTCGTGGTCGAGGGCTTCGACCTAGAAAGCGGAATCGTTTTTCTCAATGACCCCGCCCACGGTCATAGAAAAATAACCTTGACGGAGTTTGATGAGAGTTTCACGGGTGTCGCGCTGTTGTTTGAACCCGCAGAGGACTTCGTGTCAGGGGGAGAAAAGCCTAGCCTCTTCGACGCTATCTCTCGAAGGCTTTCTAATGCTAAAGACGCGATTCGTTACTGCCTATATGCGGGTCTCATTCTCACTATACCCGGGTTGGTGATACCTGCTTTTACACAAGTCTATCTTGATTTTGTATTGGGTGAGTTTCGGGCAGATTGGCTTAAACCCTTGATGCTAGCAATGGTACTAACGATTGCCATAAAGGTTATTGCCGAAGCGCTGAAATACCGATACTTGCGCCGACTGAAGATTCATTTGTCAGTATCGATGTCAGCTGAATTTTTTTGGCATCTTTTAAAACTGCCTATGGGTTTCTACTCGCAGCGATACAGCGGTGAGATAGCCGCTAGACAGGACTTGAATGACAACATGGCCGATATCCTGTCGGGGCGCCTGGCGGATACGGCAATTGATCTAATAATGATGAGCTTTTACGCCCTGCTCATGATGTATTACAACTTTTTCCTGACGATTGTTGGTTTGTTATTTGCCATGTGCAATTTCATGGCGCTTAAGTTCTTTAGCCAAAGGCGCGTGGAGGCAAATACTCGATTAAGACAGGATTTTGGGAAGGTGGCGGCAGACACCATTGCGGCCCTACAGTCTATGGAAACAATTAAGGCTGCAGGACAGGAATCAACGTTTTTCTCAAAGTGGGCAGGACGTTACTCCAAAGCAGCTAACAGCATGCAAGAGTTACAGCTTGCGACACAAACCCTGTCGGTACTGCCGACGCTGTTCTCCACAATGACAACAATTTTTATTTACGTGATTGGGGGGCTTTCAGTAATTCAGGGGGATATGACCATTGGCACCCTGGTGGCATTCACCGCGTTGATGGCTGCGTTCCAGGAGCCCATCAAAGATCTGGTGTCGCTAGGCGGAGAGATCCAGGAGCTCGATGGGGACCTTAAACGTCTAGATGACGTTTTATTGGCGGAGCCCGACAGCGAGGCCGTAGGGCTGGATAAAGATGCCGAGAGTGACGGCTCCAGTTGGCCAACCAAGCTCGGAGGAGATGTCGAGCTGGAAAATATCAGTTTTGGATACAACCCCCTCGATTCGCCCCTTCTGGAGGACGTGACCCTCAACATACCAGCGGGTTCGAGAGTTGCATTTGTAGGAGGTAGCGGCTCGGGTAAATCGACCCTCGCCTATTTAGTGTGCGGTTTATTGAAACCCTGGAAGGGCAACGTTCTGTTCGACGGTAGGCCGCGCGCGGAGATACCTAAAGAGGTAATGACTCGCTCTTGCGCTCTGGTGAGTCAAGAAATCGCGCTTTTTGAGGGTACCGTTCGACAAAATCTGACCTTATGGGATGAAACCATCCCCGAAGAGATACTGCTCCGATCTCTTGAAGACGCAGCCATACTGGACGTGGTCTTGAGCCTTCCCGGGGGGCTGGATGGTTTGCTTCTGGAGGGCGGGGTGAATTTGAGTGGCGGCCAGCGGCAGCGGCTGGAAATCGCCCGCGCATTGATACAGAACCCCGCCGTCCTTATTTTTGATGAGGCAACAAGTGCCTTGGATACTGAAACAGAGCGAATCGTCGACGAGCGGCTAAAAATGCGGGGGTGTACCTGTATTTTGGTAGCGCACCGTCTAAGTACAATACGTGATTGTGACGAAATTATTGTGCTTGATCGCGGAAAGATCGTAGAGCGAGGTAATCATAATGAGCTGTGGCAGCTGCAAGGATTCTATGCCGAGCTATTAAAGGTCGGCGATGATGTTGGCGATGAGACCTGATCTGTGACGAATCCAGCCACAATTTTGAAAATAGATGGTGAGGTGCGGTCCCTTGCCAGCAATAGCGCCATCACATTTTTAGACGCGTCCCAGATGTGGATTGTGCATTCGGGTACCATAGAGCTGGTTGGCGCGCCCTTTGAGGGCGCCAAAGTAGTGGGCCACACGCGGTCTCTCTTCAGAGTGCCGAGCGGTGGCCCTATTCTAGGCATGGCGCCCTCGGAATCTGCTCATGGCCTGCTCGGTGTTGCATCGGGCGGAGAGGTCGTCATTGAAGAGGTTTCACTGCCTGTTGCAATCGATGCAAAAGGACTTGAAGCCGGCTGGACGTCATTGTTCGATGAGTGGTCAAGAGATGTCTCCAGTGTGTTGATAGCGGGCAGGGAAATGCCCACTTCCGTCAGTAGATTGGAGGGATCAGGGTCTATCACACTGTATGACAAGGACGTTTTCTCCTCAGATCCCAATGAGACGACGATGCTGTCAGTTCGGGCGGGTCAGCTGTGTCTGACTGGTATCGATAAATTGACGCTGCAACAAGGTGAAGGCGTTTTATTGCCGCCGGATGCCTGGCTTGAAGTCAGTTCCGAGCAAGCAGAGGTTGAGTTTTGGCCGCTGGCTGAGTCCACGGGGCAGCCAGAGCTTTTGCAAAACCTGCTAACGCTGCAGCGGCTGTTTGGCGAATATTTGCGGGATGCAGAGCAGGTGAGGGCTGCTAACGAAAGCGCCATGTATAAGCGCAGCTCTGAGCAAATTCGTATGAAATCTGAGTCGGCTTTTTCTGACTTGGCCGATGTACTCAACCCGAGAGAGCGTTTCTCATCGAGAGAGACGGATTTGTTAACTGCGGTATCGATTGTTGGAGAATTGTTGGCAATAAATATTATGGCGCCCTCCGCATCTGAGGACCTTACCCGTGTCGCAGATCCCCTCGATGCGATAGCGAGAGCGTCACGTGTCCGGTCAAGAATGGTGCTGCTTGGATACGATTGGGATACTCGGGACACGGGTCCATTGGTGGCATATCTGGAGGAGGAAGGCGAACGGGTACCAGTCGCACTGTTACCTCATTCCAATGGCTATGAATTCGTCCATCCGAGGCGATTAAAAAGAGAACCGGTGACGGACGAAGTAAAGAATATTTTGTGTCCGGATGCCTATTCGCTATACCGTATTCTCCCAGATCAGGTTGACGGTGTTTTAGATCTGCTGAGGTTCACAGCACACGGTAGATTTTCCGATGTGCTATTTATTCTCCTCGTGGGCGTGGCGGCTACACTGCTTGGCATGGTGGTGCCAAAAGCCACGGGCACGTTGGTGGACTCCGCCATACCCTATTCTGATTTTTCACTTCTTTGGCAGCTGGCGCTGGTGCTTCTGGCGGCGGGTGTGGCGCAGGTGACCTTCATCTGGTTGCAGATGATGACGACAGTGAGAGCGGGAATGCTGTCAGAAATCAACGCGCAATCTGCTATGTGGGACCGAATACTGAAATTCAGACCGACATTTTTCAGAAAATACTCCAGTGGAGACTTGCAATCCAGAGCCAACGCCGTCAGCGAAATTAGCCGTGAGTTGAGTGGAGCAGCGTTGCGGCCCTTGGTATCTGGGGTTTTGGCAGTTCTGAATCTGGGACTCCTCGCCTATTACAGTGCCGAATTGGCGCAGCTCGCGATACTCATTGGCGCAGTGGTCCTTTTGATAACACTTGTCGTGGGTCATTACATTAGGCAGCTTTCTTGGGTGCTCCACGACCTTGAGGGGAGCTTCAAAGGTTTGGTTATACAAATGGTAGGAGCCGTCCCCAAGCTTCGTGTTGCCGGCGCTGAGCAAAGAGCTTTTAACCATTGGGTTGCCAATTACACAGAGCAACTCCGTTTAAAGTTGGGGGTGCAACGGCTTCAAGATTTTATAACGGTGTTTAATAGTGTTTTGATTCCAATATGTTCCATGTTTCTCTTTTGGAAATCAGTTGGGCTGATAATAGGGGTGCCGTCTGGAGATCAGAGGGCTCTGTCGACGGGAGATTTCATCGCTTTCAATGCCGCCTTCATGTTGTATTTGAAGGGTTGGTCAGATGTGAGCAATACGGCAGTGAGTGTTCTGGACGCTGTTGTCAAAGGGCGCAGAATCAAACCGCTACTCGATGGGCGACCAGAAGTCTCTTTGGACGCTGTGGATCCCGGCAGATTACGTGGTCATCTCTGCTTGGAAAATGTCTCATTCCGTTACGCGGAGGAGGGGCCGCTTACCCTTGACAATATCTCATGCGAAATTCAGCCCGGAGAGTTCGTTGCTTTCGTGGGACCTTCCGGGTCGGGAAAGTCAACGATATTGCGGTTACTGCTGGGTTTTGAAGAGTGTGAGCAAGGTCGGATACTTTTCGATGGGCAGGAGCTGAGTGGATTGGATGTGCTTGCCGTCCGTCGGCAAATTGGCACCGTTTTGCAGCATGGCAGACTGAACACGGGCAGCATCTTCGAAAATATTTCCAACAATTCAAAAATTTCCCATGCAGAAGCCTGGGAAGCCATTGCTGACGCGGGTATGACCAGTGACCTAGAAAATATGCCAATGGGCTTGCATACAATGGTGGCCGAAGGTGGCGGTAATCTGTCTGGGGGACAGCGTCAGCGACTTCTGATTGCGAGAGCGTTGGCCACTCGCCCTAAAATTGTTTTTTTTGATGAGGCAACGAGCGCGTTGGACAACAAAACACAGTCCATTGTCTCGTCAGCACTAACAAGAAGAAAGGTTACCCGAGTGGTAATAGCCCATAGGTTAAGCACCATACAGAGTGCCGACAAGATCTATGTCTTGAATCATGGCAGGCTGATTCAATCGGGAGGTTTTAAAGAGCTATCGGAAAATGAGGGGTTTTTCAGGAATTTGGTTATGAGGCAGTTGGCGTGACGACGCGCATGCCAAAAGTTATTCGCAGACTGCGCAATGCAGTGCTCAACTTTATGGCGCGGGTTGTGGAAAGATCAGAACCACTTATCCGACAAGCCGAATCGAAAATAGCGCTTTTGAAAGGGCGTTACGCCGAGCTTTCTGAATTTTTACGGGAGGATATCGATCGACCTATTCAAGCACGTCGACCCGAGGATATTCATGAAACACTCAGGGTAGTGTACGCGCGGAGCTGGTTGCCTTTGTTGGCACTGGGAGTGGTCACCTGTCTAATCCTGATCTACTTGGTATTTGGAAAAATACCCATCACGAGTAAGGGAAATGCAATGTTTCTGTCCAGAGGTACCGTTGTTCCCTTACAGTCAACCGCGACGGGGCAGATTACGAGCTGGCACGTCAGCGTTGGCGATTCCGTAGTGAAGGGTCAGTTATTGGCGACCCTGGGCCAGCCACTGAGAAGCAAAATACTCGAGCAGCAAAAGGACCGGCTGCAGGAGCTCTCAACTCGCAGCGAAACCATACAGCAGCTAGAAGTCAATTTTCAGGGATTGGAGACGGAGGCTATTGTTCAGAAGAAAGAAGTGCTCGATGGACGCATAGGCTTGCTAGAAAGGCAGATTGCCGAGGCGAGGTCGTTGGCCGAAGAAAATAATTCCCAAAAGCTGGCTGTCTTGCAAAAAAATGAGCAGGACGTGACGCTCATGTTAGAGCTCGGTAAGGAGAGAGTAAAAGACTCGGAGGCGCGACTTGCTCAGACCCAATCTCTTCAAAAAGATCAACTTAAGACAGTGGATGAGGTGATATGGGCGACTAGTATTTTAGCTGAACAGCGATCGCAGCTTCTGGCCCTAGAGCACCAGCTAACTCAATTTACTCTGAGGCGGCTCGAAGCCTTAAGCGAATATTCGACAGCCTTAGACCAGATTAACGAAACGGAAGCGACTCTTGAGGGGCTGAAAATACAGTATGAGGATCTCGATAATTCCTTGTTAGCGATTAGGCAGAGGCAAGCTGAGAGTGATTATGGGAGAGACTTGGAGATAGCGGATACGCAGAGGAGGGTGAGTAACCTCGAGAAGCAAGTCACTGAGCAACGAGAAATCAGGAGTGAATTTGACGGGCGGATTCTCGAATTATCGATTGGCGAAGGAGAGCTGGTCGCCAAAGGTTTTCGACTGGGCACCATAGATACCACGAGTGATTTTGCTCAAATCGAGGCGGTAGCGTATTTCAAGCTGGATGATGGGAAGAAAATTCAGCCCGGCATGCGTATCCGATTGAATCCAGCGACCGTTCAGAGAGAGAGATTTGGCAGCTTGATCGCCGAGGTGACGGAGGTGTCGCCTTATCCAGTTACGACCGCAGGGGTGGCGACGATTGTGGGTAACGCCAGTGTCGCAGCATCGCTCACAGCGGGTAATCATCAGATAGAGGTGTTTGCCCGATTATTGAGGGATGAGGACACCCACTCCGGTTACCAATGGGATCTCTCTGACGGACCCGACCTTGAAATAACCCCGGGCACAGTAGGCTCTGCGCTGGTTGATGTTCGTGAGAGGCCTCCAATCACATTTGTCATTCCCATATTGAGAGGTTGGAATGGCTTTTGGTAGGCGCCTCTATGTTTTGCTGGCATTACTTCAGGCATGTGCGAGCAATGAGTACATGACCGAAGAATATGCGCGTGAGCTGACATCGGCGGACTCGTTTGACGCAAGCAAAGTGATACAGACTGAGGTGGTAGAGCTCAAAGCGGTTCCCTTGGCTTTGCCCGAAATTATCCTTGCTCGAGCTGAAGAGGTGGTGAATCAGGGGGTGAAGTTAGATTCCAGGCCACTTCATCTAAACGACGTTAGAAAATATGCACTCGAGAACAATCTTGGAATTGAGATTGATCTCTTCAACCCACAGATTGCCGAGCAAGGCTATGTAGCGGAGAGAGGAAAATTTGAGGCGATCTTGACGGCTCAGGTGCGGCGCACAAAAAATTGGGACATCAATGATGAGCTGACCGAGTCTAATTTTGCTGAACCTGCGATTCTGATCCCAGTGCCGACGGGTGCCGTGGTAAGTATCGGTGTGCCATTCACTGAGACAACCGGTGCCGCATCGGCCAGTAATCCAAGTGGTGCTAGCAGCAACAAGTTGGCGCAACTCGGTGTTTCAGTGGTGCAACCAATACTCAGAGATGCAGGCACTCAGGTTAATCTGGCGTCTATAGAGGCTTCTGGTCTGTTGATGCGTCAGACAGATGCTCAGACCAAGCTGAGGGTGATCAGTACATTGGCTGCTGCTGAGAGAGCCTATTGGCAGTACTACGCGTCCTACCAGTTTTTGCAGGTGCGCTATCGCCAGTACGAGCTGGCTTTGGAGCAGCGAGCCGTGGCTCAACGTTTAGTTGACGAGGGCGTGCGGACCAGAGTGGAATTAACTAGGGCCGAATCTGGTGTGGCGTTGCAATTCACGGGTGTCATTGTCGCTGAGACTAACCGCAGAAGAGCTGAGAGAGCCTTGAAACGATTTATTAATCTCCCCGACCTTGACGTGGATACAGAGACGACCATTCTGCCCCTTACCCCCGTCTCACCTCAGGGTATGGATTTCGACCGAGATCGTTTGGTAACGATGGCTTATTCCAACCGACAGGAGTTATTGCAGAATGAGATGCAGTTGGAGATAGACAGGATCACTATTGATGTTGACCGAAACCAAACTCTGCCAAAACTTGATATGACGTTTCAATATGCGTACTCCGGTTCAGCGCCCGAATCAAAAGCAGCGTGGGAGATGATGTTTGATCGAGAACTGAATGGTTTGGTGGCGGGGCTTTCTTTTGAAATGCCGCTTTTGGGAAACAGGTCGGCGAGAGCAAAGCTGCGTCAATCACTCCTGCAAAGATCCCAAACGCAGGCGACGCGTCGACTGTTGGAGCAGGCTGTCAGAGAGGAGGTTCACAATGCGGCGGATGCGGTGGAGCAGTCTTGGCAGCAGATCTTGTCGAATCGGTTGGCTATTTCTCTTGCAGAGAAGACTTATGAAGAGGAAAAGCAGCAGTTTAGCCTTGGTGTCCGCACCAGTACGGATGTGCTAATCGCCTTAAATAGTCTCAGTGATGCGCGAGTGGCCCAGATCGGCGCATTCCTCGCTTATCAGAATGCAATGATTGACTTGGCATTCGCCACTGGAACCGTGATGGGGAATGGTGGTATCAGTTGGTCTACACAGGAATAAGTGGCTAGATTAATGTCCTGTGGGGTCTCGAGTCGGCGCAATTACGATATTTTTGCGTAACGCGTTTTCGCGGTCGAGACATTATCAGTGAGAATGCGTGTGGGCTGATAGAGGGTGCTCAGTGGGTGAGTATCCTTCACGATAAGGCTAATTGGCGGAGATAACAGGATGCAAAAAAGCGAATTGTTAGAGAGGATCTTAGGGGCAGTCGGATCTGACAAGGATGAATTAGAGAGCCAGATATGGCGCGAATTCGGTTGCACCAGAGCAGTATTGGTAATGGACTCGACCGGCTTTACGCGTATTACCAATTCGCATGGGATAGTGCACTACTTGAGCATACTCGCCCAAATACGGGAAGTGCTTTCCCCATTATTTGAATCCTGTGGAAGCCTGCGTACTCGCGCTGAGGCCGATAATATTTATGCAGAATTTGAGTCGGTTACCGAGGCCTTAGATGCAGCTATAGAGGCCAATCGGGTAGTGGATCAGCAAAGTTTAGATCTATCAGAGTCTGAAAAATTTGGTCTGTGCATTGGTATAGGCTTTGGACGGCTTCTTGATAGTGGGCATGAGGGGCTATACGGATCGGAAATGAATTTGGCATCTAAGCTGGGTGAGGATACTGCAGATGCCGGAGAAATCCTCGTGACGGAGGCCGCATGGCGAGAGCTTCCCGACGTTTCCCAAAGCAAATTTCACCGAAGTTCCGTGGGAGTATCGGGCACGGACATTTCTTATTATTTGACGCGGGCGGCGCCTTAACTTATTTCAAATGGGCCGGGCTATTGGTGCAAGGACTCCCTGCGCTCGCCAACTCATTCTCCGTGATCTCCGTTGACTGGGCGTAAATTTGCGCTTAATGCGGCGCATCACGCACTATGCGACGGCGTCATTCTGTCCCCTTCGAAATAAATGCTGACGCGTAGTGATCGAGGCAAATACTTGCCAGTCTGGCCATCAACAGCCGCCACTCCGTCTGCTCGTCTTCAACCCCAACGCTTCTCTGTGTCTCACCAACCAGTTCAAAATCCTCAATGAACGCATCCGTATCGCCGTAAAATGTTGTCCATGCCTCCAAGTCAGAAAAGACAAAAAGGTAACGCGACTCAATGAGAACATCGCTGAGAATATTGCTGTCTTGGATCAATTGGTCCACTTCAATCACGTTGTTGAGCCCAAAGTGAGACTCCAGTTCTTTGATCGCGTCCTCGTCATCGTTCCGCGATTGGACAACGCGGACAGTGCCTGAGGGGTGGGGTGTGGGGCCAAAAATCCCAATGCCTTTCCGCGAATTACTCTCGGCATACTGATGTATCTTCACTATTGAAAATAGGATCACCCCAGCTGCAGCTGGAGCGGATAAATCGATGACCACATAAAAATAACTGACGGACAAGATGGTAATTCCGATAGCAGCAAATTCCAGAGCAATAAAGAAGACATCTGCGGCATCCTCATCCAAGCCCCGTCCGAAGAGAAACGAGAGGAGTAGAACAAAGGCACATGAAATCACTGCATTTGTCCAGATGTCTATCGGGGTAAGTCCGGTCCCGCTTATTAGGTCATCAATCATCGTGGCGATGATTTCGTTGTCGTCTGTCGTTGGGCCGAGCGAGGTTCCTTTGAGTACGGCAAGTCCTGGGGCTGATGCCCCAATAATAAAATGCTTTCCTTTTATCAACTCCCTCGGCAGCTCGGTTTGCTCTCTCAGCACTAGCGCTCGGTATAAATCAGAGAAGGAAATTCTTCGATATCCCTCATCTGATCTGTTGCGCCAGTTAACAAGGAAGGCGTTTTGACTCGCCTCTGCATTCTCCCTCCTCGGTAACGCTTTCAATGCCTCTACTGCCAAGGTTGGCAGTAAATACCCGCTCTCGTTCCAGTATTCCTTGGCGCGTCTGACCAGCCCGTCGTCATCAACGACTAAGTTATTCAGTGACATTTTGTCGTGTGCACACGGCAGGAAGGGGATTAAGAGCGCTATATTCTGGTCAATTGCACCTTCCGTTTTTAGAATTCCTGGAATCATGGAGAGGTTGATAGCGCTCATCTCGTCGTTCTGTGGTGCGAGCCTGGTCATGGGAAAAGTGGTTTTTTTCAGCTCACAAGCGACAGTATTGAGTACTTCGTCGGCTTGGGGGTTATTAATATCAGGGTCACTGAACATCACATTTATTGCGATGCTTTCGGCTCCCTGATCTTCCAGTGCCAGCAGTAACTCAGCGATTACGTCTCTAGGCCATGGCCAACGCCCGTAGTCAGGTGCCAAGTCGGCGAGGGAGCGCTCATCTATGTCGATGATGACTATATCGTCCGAGGCACTGGGTGCCGCGAGACGATATTGAATGGCCAAATCCAGGCTGGCCCCATCGTAAACCAGTCCATCCTCGGATTTGAGGGCGAGATTGTAGGAGTAAGCAACAATGGCTAAACACAAGGCCATTCCTACGTAGAGGTAAAAACGATTTTTTATTCGTCTCGCCATTAAGCCGTAGGCTGCTAGTAGTCCTACCAGCAGCAGCAACGGCTTTAAAACGATCCTGTTATTCAATGCCTCTAAAGCACTGCGTTAGTTATTGACTTTGGTAGCTTTTTATTCGAGCGCTATTCTTAGAGAGTACAGCAGCATTTTCCAGTTCCGGAGTGAAAGCGAGGACCACATTATTGACTCGGTCCTCGGCAGAAGGGTGAGTTTGAAACAAAAAGCTGACGTCATCTCCTGACTCGGATGCATTCGCAAGTTTTTCAAGCACACCGAGCATGGCTGTGCTGTCATATCCGGCATTGGCGGCCAAAACTACTCCGTCGCTATCTGCCTCGTACTCTCCGCCTTTATCGATCCCAGAATTAATCATTTGCTTGAAGAAATCAGACATCGCATCAAAAGCGGCGTTTGCCATTGCGTTATCGGATTCCGTATTGGCGTTCACCATATCGGTGGCACCGGCAACCAACTTCTGTTGCTTGATAAGTTGCCAGTGATGTTCTCTGGCTACATGCGCAATCTCGTGGCCTAACACGGCCGCCAGTTCATCCTCGGTTTCCAGCAAATCGAAAAGACCAGCTGTGACGAGCACTTTGCCGCCTGGTGCCGCGAAGGCGTTGATGGAGGGAGTATCCAGAATTCCAAACGCCCAAGGGAGGTCTGGCCTGGAGGATTTTCCAGCTATGCGCTTACCCACGGCATTGACGTAACTCTGTGCTTTCTTATTCTTGAGCAGAGGCGATGCCCCCAGATACATTGCCGCCACCGCGTCTCCTGCCGCTATTTCTTCCTCGACGGATTGAGATGATGTGGCGGTGGACACAAGGCCGATGGCTCCCCCTATATTTGCGGCAGTTTTGTCGCCGTCCTTTTTCTCCTCCTTCTGTTCCTCGGGTTTCGCAAGCGGATTCTTTTTGGTGAGATCACCAAATTGAGCGAATGCCAATGGGGCGCCTGCTGCAAGCAGAAGCGAAAGCAAACCGACACTGGAAATCTTAGATAGTGAGTTCATATTTTTCTCCTACGGCCATTGTGCGGCGTTTAGTTTGCATTCTCTTCGGTGTTGGTGATTTCACGCTCATCTTGCTCTGTGAAGAAATCCGCGCCAAGAGAGTCTCCAGAATCTTGCAGTGCGGCGAGTTCCTTGACAGCTTCAAAATCTGGAGCGCCAGTGACCACGGCGTCGCCGTCAAGTCCTCTGGCGCCCGAACTTGCCACAGAATTTCCGCCGCCCAACCGTCCAGACGCCAGTCCCGCAAGAACGCTCGAGCCATTGCCACTGGATGGGATCGCGACGTCAGTTATTTTTATCCAGCCCTCAGAGGGACTTTGTACTGCGTACCAAATCCCACTCCGACTCCCCAGTGATATATCGGAGTTCTTGTCAATGGAAGTAACGGCTTCGCTACTCGAACTAGCTTCTGCACGAATAGCGGCTTTTTTGTTTGCCTTAGCTGCTATCGCTGCCGCGGGGGCGACGGATGACCCACCGTTGGATTCTGTCGAGGTGCTTTCAGCCGACTCGTCAGAAGCACTTGCACTCTTCTGTGTGTCGCCCTGTGCCACGGGGGAGTCGGCAGACATGGCAGTTTGTCCGGAAGCTGCAGTCGTTTCCGAGTCTCCAGATGCACCATCCGCAACCGGTGCACTAGGCTCGGCGGAGGCTCCATTTGCATCCGAAGTCTCTTCGGTCTCGGCTACTGCTGGTTCGTCACTCTGACCGCATCCTGCCAATAGCAAAGTGGATAAAATTACAAAAAAAAGATATTTCATGTCGCTCCCCTAATGTTTTTTAAACGCGTCAGCCTCCACGTTACTGCTCTAGAGAATACAACGCCATATAGCAGTGTCAGCAAGTTACCACTTGAAACCGTACACCAAAAAAGCCATTTCTGCGAATTCGAAGTTTCCAGTTTGGCCATACTTTTCCTGCCTTTTCTCCCAGCGGACGAGCGCGCGGGCGTTTATCGATATCGCTTTTTATAAGCCCAATATGGCGATCTTCACCAAGGACGCGATGGCTTTTCATCACATCCCGGATGGCGTCCCAAGCTTCGAGGGGCTACCAGCGGAACTACCTGCCTAGCGTCGCCTGCCGGTTCTCATAACGTCCAACAGAGGACCGCATTCCCTTAAATGTCAGCCCCCTGCGCTTTAGGGCAGCCGTCGGGTCGTTCTCACGATTCAGTGATCAAATACAGCTCTACTTTTTGGCAGCTTCCCTGTTGTGGCGCAGGACTCGAGCAGATGCGTTGGGGACTTCGAATTCCAGAGCCACCCGTTTTGATTTAGGCCCCCACCCGTACTAAGGTCGGGGTAGGCCTGAGATTCAAGGGGAGAATCCAATGTCTTTAGACCAAGCCAATGCCTTTAGGGATTGCGTCTCACAGAATGAAGATGTGCAGCGGGAGATACACTCAGCCTTGATCACCGAAAGTGCAAAAGTCAGCGAGATAGCCGCTAAGCACGGTTTCTCGTTTACATCAGAGGAAGGTGAACAGGCGTGGGATACGGCCTAAGATAATGAGCTAAGTGACTTTGAACTGGATATGGTTTCTGGTGGGTATGATCATATAAAGACGTCCTAACTACTCGCGAGGTGGAGACAGGCTGAGTCTTGCCCTCGCGGTGACTATGGTGACCCTCACTGCACTGAGTACTTGCTTGTGGTTTTCGCAACGATCTAATGAATGCGAGGGCGACGACGAGTCATGAGATCACTGTTCAAGAAGTTAAATTCAACGGCTGTTTATGCGACGGTGATGGCGGTATTTTTTTGGCTCCTGTCGAAAAGAGGCGCGGATAAAGTCATGGCGACTTTTGCCTTTGTGTTGAGCTTTGTCGCGCTTGGTAGTCTTTTCTTCGCGTTTGTTCAAAAACCGGAACAGGCCGAAAGGGAATGATCAGGTCACTTCTGACCATCGCCGCACTGACAGCAGCTGTCGGAAGGGCTGACCAGTGAAACAGATTTTGGTGTCAATCTTCGCTTGGTTGGCCTTCTTTAATGCAGTCATGGTCTTGAACGTCCCTGTTTTTATCGTAGTCTGCAGTAAGTGCGATATGTTCGAGAGTAAAAGTCTCTACTACCGGTTTACACATGGATATTTCGATCTTCTGGCGACACTACCCGGCCAAGGATTATGGTTGTTGTTAGGTCTGTCGCCGGTAACTTGGATATTGCTCTACATTTGGACGGGGGCCACGGGGATCCTGCCTTGGAGACGGCCGCCGCGCACTGGGAATAACTCATGAGGCGGCTATGTGGTTTGGCCACCTCGCTCATCCACTGCCCGACGGTTTTTTTAAATACTGACAACTTGACGCTTGAATCCTCTAACCCAGACGAATGGACTACGCGAGTTTCAAAGCCCTTCACGCCGTGGGTTTTTTTGGCATGCCACTGATTTGGGGTGCGTGGCAGCTTTACATTCTTAACCGCGCCGATGATGAAAAACATCCACCCGATGGCGCTTAAGCTCTCGGTCGCTGCAGTCGTTGCAGTGCTTGCCAAGGTATTGCCCAAGTTTCTGTTTAACAGGACGCTCTATCGAGTGACGGTTAGCAAACTAGCGCTGTTACTGTCATTACTCTTAATGTTCGGGCTCTCCTGGTGGTTACAAGGTGGGGTCATTTAGCCGCGCTTTCCTCTCAGAACGCCGTAAATAGAGAGTGCACCGACGTCTGCACTCATGGCGGCCGCGTAGAAGGATCATGCCGAAAAAATTCTCTATCTTGCGAGGCGGAGCCAACCGCGGTCTCAGTCTGTCACTTGCCGGGGCAAGGGCAGGGGGGATATTTGCCCTCGACAGCGCGTTGAAGAAATTGGGCGCCAGAGATACCCATGCTGATGCGCGATTGGATCAAGAAGCGAGACGGTTTGCACGACGCCTCGGCGAGTTAAAGGGGAGCTATGTCAAGATAGGGCAGCTTTTGGCGCTCCTTGGTGAGCACTACCTGCCTGGGCCCCTTACGCGCGCTCTCCACGATTTGGAGTCACAAACGACGCCACTTCCGTGGTCCGCGATGCGGCCACTGTTTGAGGTTGGTTTGGGGGAGGGCTACCGCGATCTCAAAATTGACCGAGAACCTCTCGCCGCAGCTTCCTTGGCGCAGGTTCATCGCGCCCGTGTCATTGAGACGGGGCAGAGCGTTGTCGTGAAGGGTCAATACCCAGAGTTATCGGCGGTTCTCGATGACGATTTTAGGACTGTCGTAAGAATGCTTCGCGTGGCGCGGTGGATACCCGTAAGTCGTGATTTTGACCGCTGGCTGGCCACCGTCCATGAGCAACTGCTCTCAGAGGTCGATTATCCGCGTGAACGCTCTATGGCTATGAAATTTGCAGGCGCGATAAGAGGTAGCGAGACCCTCATCAATACGCCGATCAGTTTACGCGTTCCCCGCTTTTGGGATGCCTACTGTGGTGAGCAGGTTGTCACTATGGATTACATCAATGGCCATCGCGCAGGCTCTGAGGTGGTGGCAGCACTGCCGCAGGGTGTCAGGGATGAGTTGGGCAAGCAAATGCTGCGGCTTTTTTTCACCGAGATTTTTGATTTCGGGCTAATGCAGACAGATCCCAACTTTGGCAATTATCTGATCAATGAGGAAGGCAGTGAGCTGACACTGCTTGATTTCGGCTCTGTGGTTGAGCTCGAGGGTGTTGTGCGCACGGCCATCTGCGACACCATTGTGGCTGGGTTGCGTCATGACGACGCTGAGCTTGAGACGGCGCTAGAGCGCTTGGGTTGTTTGTCAGAAGACGCCGGGGAGCACGCACGGCGGACATTCACTGGATTTATAAAGGCCCTATTGGAGCCCTTGGCTGCCGCAGATGCGTTGCCAGCGCAGTACTTAAATGATCGCGGTGAGTATTGCTGGGGGCAGTCTGACTTGATCCGACGAGCCGGTCGTCTTGTTACCGATGCAGTCACCCATCGCGAATTTTCCATGCCTGCTGGTGAATTTGCCATGCTGGCTAGAAAGTTAACCGGGGTGTTCACTTTTATCGCTGTCTTGCGCTCGGAGTTTAATGGACACCACATAGCTCAGACATTTCTGAGCGCTACGCGTTAAACCTATGAAGATTGATAAGACAGACGCGGAGCGTCGAGAAGGCACGCAGGGTTTTCAGGCCGTGCCGCGCGGTCGCGCACGCCGATTTGGTCGGTTCGCGCGTCTAGCAGGTGGTGTCGCTGGCAACATGCTGGCCCATGGCGCAGTGCAGCTGGCCGCCGGCAAACGACCGCGTGCCAAAGATCTCTTACTGACGCCAAAAAATGCGATGAAGCTGACCCGGCAGCTTGCGGAAATGCGGGGCGCTGCCATGAAGTTGGGTCAGATTTTCTCTATGGATACGGGCGATCTACTGCCCAGAGAGTTGGCGGATATTTTGGCAACGCTGCGCGACAGGGGTTACGCCATGCCAGATGCCCAATTAGAGGAGGTGCTCATTGAGGGCCTGGGCGCAGATTACGCTGATAAGCTGCGACACTTTGAGCGAGAGCCTTTTGCCGCCGCATCCATTGGCCAGGTTCACCGATTGCGGACTCGAGACGGTCGAGCGGCGGTGCTCAAGGTCCAGTATCCGGGGATCCGTGAGAGTATCGATTCCGATGTCGATAATCTCGCTTCCCTCCTCAGTATGTCGGGACTGTTGCCCAAACACATGGATATGGTCCCTTTGCTCGAGGAGGCTAAAACACAGCTCCACGAAGAGGCGGATTACGAGCAAGAGGCGCGATACTTAAAGGCTTTTGTCAGAGCGTTGGGTGATGATGAGCGCTTTTTAATCCCGCGGCTGATACCTCACCTGAGCGCAACGCGGATACTGGGTATGACTTATGTGCCGGGTATTCCAATTGAGGAAGTCGCTCACGAGACGGCTACGGAACGCAGTCGAGTGCTGGGATTGTTGTTTGAGCTACTGATGATTGAGCTGTTCCAATTGAGGTTAGTACAAACCGATCCTAATTTTGCGAATTACCGGTACCACGCCACGACAGGCCAGGTGGCATTGCTCGATTTCGGTGCCTCAAGGCGCTTCAAGATGGGCTTGATCCGTTCGTATCGAGATCTGCTGGTTGGCGCGGTCAACGCCGATCGACCCGCAATTATCAGGGCCGCAAAGTCGATTGGATACGACTTGGGGCCAGAGGGGTCAGTCTACCGAGAGAACCTGCTCGATCTTGCTGAGCTCGTGTTGGTGCCGCTTACGCAGAATCAGCCGTATGACTTTGGTCGCTCAGACATCCCGCAAGAGGTTTTAAAACGGGTGGAGGTACTCAAGGCGGATCGCGCGTTTTGGCAGATTCCGCCGATGGATGTGGCCTATATCCATCGCAAGATAGGGGGCTTGTTTATGCTCGCCAACCGACTGAAAGCAGAGGTCAACGTTCACGAATTGCTCATGCCTTGGTTGAAATAACGTTACGTTTGGCTTGATGTCAGGGGTCTGCGCTTCCTGATGGGTGCGGGTGATCACTTGCCGACACGGCAGTTCTCACTGACACTTACGGTTCTCGAGGTATCGGCCGGCTGACTGAGAAGTTGCCCCAGAAGACAATGGGCACGCACTAGAGTGCGATGCCTGCCTCCGTACGATAAGGGTGGTTCTGAATGATAATGCTGAACACAGCACCGCTCGGGGCTCATGGCGGATAAGTGATCGAAAAGCTACTGTCTCGTTTGGCCATCTCGGCGGCCGCTCTATTGCCTTTGGCGCATCTTACGTCTTTGGGAATGATGGAGGTGCTAGGTTTTCTTCTGTTCGTTACGAGTTGCGCGCTTTTTTCTCTGGAGTGGCTCGCCGCTCCCAGCGTCGCAGTGGGTCGGTTACGGACGGGCGCAGCCGGGCCTATTTTCGGCTACACCATCTTCAGCTTGCTCAGCATCGGTTTGATGTTGGAGCAGACTGACCATCAGCTCGATGCGCTCCGAGAGTTGAAATGGGTGCTCTACTTTTTTGCATTGATGTACTTCTTTCATCGCTATTTCAAAGAGGCCTGGGAGCGCTATATCCCGGCCCTGTCCGCAGCGGTGATGCTGATGGGGGTTTTCACACTCTGCCAGTTTTTATATGGATGGGAGTGGCCAAGGTCAGAGTCTGTGTTGACCCGCTGGAGCGCGTACTTTCGAGTAACCGGTTTCTTTAACCAGCCCCAATCTATTGCTGGCAACTTGGGTATGGCGGTCTTTTTTTTGCTGGGCATTTGTTTGGCGGGTTTTTCTGCGGGCCCCCAGAGTGCGAGGCGGGTGTCGCCATTCCTTGTAGCCTCTGTGGTATTGGGCTCGCTGGGTGTTTTACTAACACTCACACGAGCCGCCTGGTTCGGCCTTGCAGTGACGCTGGTAGCAGCGCTGGCTCGGGTCCAAAAGAAATGGGGTGTCATCGCGCTGCTTGGAATGGCGCTTCTCGTTACCTCCAGCCTGTACTCAGGGTCGATATTTGGTGATCGCTTATCCAGCGATGTCGTCGTCAATACAAAGAGTATTGAGGTTCGCCTGGAGCTCTGGGCGGCCAATTGGCAGATGTTCTTGAGCCAGCCTTATCTTGGTGTGGGACCCGGCCAGAATCTTTTTCAGCTCGGGGAAGTTTATGCACAAGCCGATGTTGAACACGGCGTCATCGATCGTGCGCACAATAATGTGCTGGAGCACTTAGCTGCCCTGGGTATTTTTGTTGCCGGCTTTTATCTCATTGTTTCGGGGTATTTTCTGTGGGCTGCTTATTGCCTTTCTTCTCGTCTCAATACGGATGCTTTTGTGAGGGCAATCGGCGCGGGGAGCTTCCTCGCACAGATCTACTTTCATATTCTGGGGTTGGTGGACAGCAACTTTTTCGACCAAGAGGTCAAAAATGGTATCGTCTGGTTTTGGGCGCTGACGGCCGCTGTCTTTCTTCGGTACAGAAAGCTTGAGGCTTCATAAGCGACGAAATGGCGGGCTCTATTGCCCCGCACACCCTGCCACAAGAATCCGTCACAAAAACCCCGCCACAAAAAAAGTGCAGCAGGCAGATCGCTAACCCACTGGTTGCCGCTCGACGTAGGTGTGATTGAACAGTGCCTGAACTCGCTACTGAATGTATGAATCCAAAGCAAGTTCGGACAGCGTGAACACTGTATCCCGGAGCGCAAAGGCTTTTAGCGGTCTCTCTGCGGCGTAATAGTTAAATATCCGGTCTGCCTGCAGGTGGACAGGCGTTTGATACGATACGAACTTCTTTGCGGCAGAGTCAGAGACTGCATAGGCGTGAGCGCCGAGCACCTTGCCAATGCGGTAGATGTCAGGTGAGTGCTCCTGCATAACTATGTTGTCAATCCAGTTTCGACTGACCTTATGCCAGTTAGCGATGCGAAGGTGGTGAAACCCGAGGTAAATCTGTTGCTGAATTCGATAACGGAGAGAGGGCGGCTTGTGCCCGTAGTAGCCCAGCATGAGTAATTCCCAATCCTCGGGCACTTGGGAAATCACCTCGTCGAAGCGCTGCAGATGGTCGTATTGGGGTAGCACATCATCTTCCAGAATCAGGACCCGCTGGTGACCCTCGTCCAACATATGTTGGTAGATATTTCGATGAGACAAAGCGCACGCGACTTCCCCCAAATTCATAGATCGCGAGGTTCTCTTCGTGTTTTTATGCGCTTGATCGTCATAGACTCTCTGCTCTATGACCTCTGGAAATGAGTAGTCTTTCTTGTCCGCGCCCCAAAAGTACGACCAATCCAGTCCCTCTAGCACCCTGACGATATTGTCTTGACGAGCCTTGGCATGCGGCAGACTCAAGACATACACCTTGTCAAAATAGCGATTGAGTGATTGAAAGGTTTCGGGCGTCATCGTGTCAGCTTGCCGATGAGTCTGACGTCGCGTTTTCCTGCTGAGCTGTTTGGTCGAGTGTCCACAATGCCGCGTACTTGTGGAAGGCGTACTGGCTCAGGATCACAGCCATCAGCAAGCCTCGCTGACCGTCCAAAAATCCGCCCCGGATAACGTACTGTTGTAAAAAATCGACGATACCTCTGGCGAAAGCATAAAGAATTGAACTCTTTCGTCCGACTTTGCTCTTCTCCTGTGCGCCGAGTACGCCATATTTGAGATGTTTTTCAATGACATGCTGATAGTCTCGCCAACTGTGATGGATCAGAGGCGACTTCAGCGTTCTAACCCGATACTCCGGTAGCAGTAGTGTTTCGTGAACGCTGCGATCTTTAAACTGAGCTCCGGTTTTCTCGAATAATTTACCTTGTGGCGTCGCGTATCTGCCGTGTTTCAGCGGCTTCCCAAAGAGGTATGTGTGCCAGGGAAACTTCAGGAAGTTATCGTTGAGATCAGCCTCACTGAGCACCTTATCCACTTCTTTCTGTAACGCATCAGTCACGACCTCGTCTGCGTCTAGCGACAGTACCCAATCGTGTGTGCACCAGTTCAGCGCTCGATTACGTTGTGGACCGAAGCCCGGCCAATCTGTTTCGTATATGCGATCTGTGTAGCGGCGTGCAATCTCGAGCGTCCCGTCGGTGCTGCCTGAATCAATCACGAGTAGCTCGTCTACCCAGCCAGCGACTGATTGCAGGCATTGCTCTATGCGATCGACTTCGTTGCAGGTGATGACGAAACATGAAATGGGGCGTCTCATGGAGGGCGAGTATAGAGTATTTCGATAATTTCACTCGCATTATCCGATTATTGGATCGATGCGTTTGCGACCCTGAAAGGCGCGCGAGGGCTCCATTGCGAGACGACGTTAAGCTTTCAGCGGTGACGTGGCGCTCTGAATCAAAAAGGGGCTAGTATCTTTTGACTGATCAGACGGTGAGCGAGAAACTTGGGACCAAAACTAGATGCAATCCTGCCGCTAAAAGTGGATGGCAGCTACGGGGTAGAGGATTTGCGCCGCACCGATATCCTGATGTCCTCGCTGAGTGAGTTCCTTGCCCCCGATACCCTCACTACATTTTTGGTCGTGACGCCCGGCGTGGAGGTTGCCGCGGTGAAGGATTACCTTTCGTGCTGGTCGAGTCTGCCCATTGAGGTGATGGCTGAGGAAGATCTAGTCCCGGAGTTAACGCGCTATGCGGGTTTGCGGGGCTGGCGGAAGCAACAGCTTGTGAAGCTGGCTTCCAGTCGTGTTCTCAGCAGCGAATTCTGTCTGACATTTGATGCGGACGTTTTCAGCACTCGTCCCACGTCTCTGGGGGAACTGCTGCCGGGCGGCAAAGCACTGATCCAGTTCGAAAGCAGAGCGCAGCATCCCCGGTGGTGGGCTTCCTCGGCGCGGCTGCTCGCGTTAACGGAAACTGTCGGTGATCCAGAGCGCGGTATGTCGATCACCCCGGCGATACTGTCAAAAACCATCCTCGACTCACTCACGCGTCAGCTATCAACCAGTCGCTATTCCTGGGCCGAAGTGCTGTGCAGGCTGCATCGGCCCAAACACCCGAGCAATTGGGCGCTTGGGCGGTTTCTCAGATCGAAATGGACGGAATACTCGCTTTACTATCTGCATGCCGCAGCGAGCGGCGCCTTGGATGAGTATCATGTCGAGGGCGGTGCGGAAGGCGTACCGCAAGTCCTGTTAGGTCATGAGGCGCATCCATTCGAAGCCTGGGAACCTGCATTTACCTTCGGCCCGGATAATCCCGCCTTGTTTTGCCTCGTGGGAAGTAAGAGTCGGCTAGCGCCCGCCGAGGTATGGGATGCGATCGGCAGCCATATCTCTCTCAGGAGGCCGATGACGTAACCAGAGGCTAGTGGTCATTTTCGGACACGCCAATATCAGGAGAAGGGCCTTGCCTCGTAGGTCCGATTGAGTGTTCGGTCTATTAGCGAGGTGACGGTTTCGAGCTGAATTTCTCTCATCAGTGCCTCCCCCTTTAATCGATAGCCCCATTGCTCACTCCGATCTTGTTGACCTCGTGATGTGAGGATGCCGGTATACGCGTCAGCGACAGATTGGAGCCCTTGGTAGGGTCCAGTTCGCTGCGGGTTACTGTGTGCGTAAAGACCGACGACGGGGGTCCTTTGGGTGATGGCCATGTGTAACGTGCCGGAGTCGGGCCCAATGACGAGTCGAGCATGCCGACACAGTGCGAGCAACTCTTTCAAAGAAGTCTGGCCTGCGACATTGATGAGAGTGCTGTCTGCCAAGGCGCAGATGACACTTGCAAGATCCATCTCGCGGGATGTAGCGCTGCCTGTGACCGCTACTTTGAGTCCCTTTGCATGACAATAGTCGGCAATCGCAGCGTAGCGCTCGGGCATCCAAGTACGTTCACTGTGGCTGGCACTGGGTGCTAGCAACACGTATCCCGATTCGCCGTGTACCAGTGCGCTCGCTGTCAGCTGATCGCGGCTCGATATGGGGATGCTCCAAGTTGCATCGAAGGCCGCTACGCCAATGGCATAGGCAAACTCCTTAAACACATCGAGTACATGAAAAGCGCCTGACGCATTGGCATGTTCGCTAACTACCAGATTATGAAGCTCTTTGCCGAGTCCGACGGGAAAGCCTATCTTTCGTTTCGCATTAAGCAGTCCGCCCAAAAGGTTAGCCCGCATAGAGGTTTGCATCTGAAGCAATACGTCAAAGGCCGGTCTTGTGCCGAGCTGTTTTTTCACATCATAGTAGGCTCTGAGGCCTTTGGCCTTGTCGAATACGATGAATTCGATGCCTGGCAAATCACCGAGAAGTGCGTGTTCAATCCGGCCAATCACCCATGTAATAGCGGCGTTCGGATAGTATTTTTGAATTGCCTGTACCACCGCCACGACATGGCAAACGTCACCGATGGCAGAGAGGCGTACAATGCAAATTGAGGTGGGCAATTCGTTAGATGGTTGCATACAGCCAGCGGTAAAGAGCGGGTCTGGTACCGCCATCTTTGTTATTGAGGGAAGCAACAGACTACATGACGCCTGAGGCCCGAACAATTCAAGAAAGTGCCGGTGAGCAGGTCCTTTTTGACCCTGAGCTTGTCAGCGACCCGACTCGAGAGCTCTTTGATCCCGCAATCTGGGGTGATCGTGCGACTCCACATACCGAAGGTCGCGGTACGGTGTGGCAGCTAGAAAGTGCCGAGGGGCACTGGATTCTGAAGCGTTATCTCAGAGGAGGATTGGTTGCCCCCGTGTTTTCGGACCACTACTTTTTCATGGGTTATGAGCGCACTCGCATGGCCCGGGAGTTCAGACTGCTTTGTTCGCTCTGCGAGATGAGGCTCCCGGTGCCTCGACCTGTCGCTGCGTTCATTCAGCGGAGTGGCCCTGCACTTTACGCCGGCAGTTTGATCACACAGTACCTCGAGGGCACTCAGTCTCTGTCGTCGTTGATTCGCTCAGGTCATCTGAGTGACGCGCCGTGGGCAGCAGTGGGCAGCACTATCCGCCGTTTTCACGATCACGGCGTGATACACCAAGACCTGAACGCCAGTAACGTCCTGCTTGCTGAGGGCGAGGTTCATTTGATCGATTTTGATAAAGGCCGCCTTGCTACCCCAAGCACCAACGACAGCTGGAAGCAGGCTAATTTACGGCGCCTCTACCGGTCTTTAGAGAAAATCTCGACAGGGCAGCCTAGCGATCTGGGCCATCACTGGACAACGTTGCTCAGCGCGTATGCCGAGCCCTCGAGCAGCTGAATGAATCGCCTCGACAAGTCTCACCGCATCAGTGAGCGCTTTTGTGATGTCGATTCAGGGCCGCTTTGAGCAGGCTGATATATTCCGCCTCATGATCGGGTAAGTTCTGATAGGCGGCACGCACGGCGCCCTCGAGCTTCTCACGCAGGGTCGCGTTCTCGCGGATGTTTGTCCATTGAGTGCCTAGTTCATCCGGCGCCCTCACCTGAACGATAGCGTCTCGGGACTTCAGATACGCGACTTCCTCGGAGAAGTTCTGCACGTGGGGCCCAATAAAGATGGCTTTGCCCCAGATCGCGGGCTCAAAGACGTTGTGCCCCCCGTGATCGACCAAAGACCCCCCTACAAAGACCCAGCTTGCATGTGCGCAGAAATCGCCGACCTCGCCCGCCGTATCTGCAATATAGACGTCGGTGCCGCTATCAGGAGCCTCTTGTTCGCTGCGTAGGGCGACGCTGAATCCATGCTGTTTTAGACTTCTAGCAATGGATGTTCCTCTTTGTGGATGCCGAGGAATGACTACCAGAAGTTGTCCCCGCAGGGCCTCTCTGGACGCTTTTGCCAGAAGCAGTTCCTCGTCCTGATGTGTCGAAACAGCGAGGTGGTAAGACAGGTCTCCGATCGGGTGAGCTGGCGGAGCTGGTGGCGTTTTGCCGGACATTTTGATACTGCCCACAGACACGGCGTTTTCTGGCGGGCAGCCTAGAGTCACGAAGTGCTCTCGGTCCATCTCACTGCGTGCCCACACCGTCGTGTTGTGAGCGAGGGCTCCGCGGTACAGCTGCTTAATTGGAAATCCCGCCCCCAGCGTCTTGGCACCGATGCGTCCATTCACGATGTAAACAGGCACACGGTGTGTTTGGCACTGATGGTAAAGCTCCGGCCAAATTTCGGTCTCGATAATCACTGCGACTGTGGGCCGGTAGGCTTTCAGCAGTGCTCTTATCGACCAAATGTAGTCCAAAGGGCAGTATCTGAGTACTATCCGATCACCCCAGACTTGGCTAGCGAGCCGATAGGCATCGGGCGTGTTGCATGTTAACAAGACCCCCTGCTCAAGGTTTGATTCGATCAGCGCATTGGCAAGTCGCAACTCACCAAGAGAGGCGGCATGAAACCAAATGGCTATTTTTGAGGGGTCTGGCTCTGAGGGATCTGCTTTTGAGGTATATGCAGGCGTGATCCCAAAGCGCTCGAGTAAATAACGCAGGCCGCCTGACCGCTTCAGCGCCTGCTGTAGCGACCAAGCTAAGGTCACTGGAGTGAGCAAGATCCAGAGAAGTCTGTACAACGCCAGCATAGGTTACTGGTCAACCTTTACGGGGCATGTGCCCTCGCCAATAGAATGACCCGACAGGAGAGAGGGCCGCGTTACACATGGCCTCGCCTTGGCTAACCTGAGAGTATTCTATGGTTCGGTGCGCCCATATAGCCCTCTCACTGAGGTCCAGAATCGCCGATTTTATAGTGTTCCTTGGCCCACTTTTTGTAAGCACTGGCGCTCCTGAAAAACCACACCGTCGCGACTACGATAACGATGCCAAATAAGGCGAAAAACATTTCCGTAGAGAGTTGCATGAAACCTTCCCCCAAAATCGACTTCCACTATCTAACCATGCGAGTGCCCGCGGTTCAAAACGATATTCATCCTAATTAAGGTCAGTGGGGCGCTGATGCCTGCTATGGGCACGGTTGCTCCAGGGGAGTGTGATTCGGCGTTGGGCCTAAAAGTTTGAGACGCCCAGACCGATACCACCGTCGACTTCCAGAGCGACGCCAGTGACCCATTCGGCGCATATAAGATATTCTACGCCCTCGGCTACTTCAGTCCCCGTACCAATGCGCCCAAGTGCATGAAGGCCCGCGACGGCCTCATATCGATCTTTGGCCTCGTCCTCAGTAAATAGACCCGCTCGCAGATTTAGCTCCGTGGAAACTGCGCCCGGCAGAATACACCCGGTGCGAATCTTTCTGGGTCCAAGCTCGGCGGCCATGACTTTGGTCAGCCCCTCGAGTGCGGCCTTTGTGGTCGCGTAGGGTGAGGCACCGGGGAAGGCGCGACGGGTATGAGTGGAGCCAATGAACACGATGGCGCCCTCGGTGCGTTCAAGAGGCGCGACGGCCATACTAGACAGCATCATGGCAGAGACAACATTGGTATTGAACGCGTCTTTCAGAAAATCCTCTTCATAGCCATCGACCGGTTGGCGATACATGTTTGCCGCGTTGTTGATGAGGGCGTGCAGATTGCCATTGCCGTGATGCAATGCTGCTGTCAGCATCATCTCGCGATCAGCCTGAAGGGTAACGTCGCCCTGAACGATCTCGCATTGCGCCCCAAGCTCGGCTTGCACGGCCTCAAGCTTGTCCATGCGGCGACCGCTAATGGTGACACGCGCCCCCTGTTCGCAGAAACGTCTCGCGCAATCTCTACCTATCCCGGAGCCACCGCCGGTAATCAGAACAGACATGCCTGCAATACTTTTCATCGGTCCAATTTCTCCCGAATGGTGTTGGTCATCCCGCGCGAAGACCCGCCTGCCTCATCATGGGAAGCAATGTGTCGTGGAACTGGGTCAGGCCTTCATCGTAATTGACCCAGCTCAGGGTAATCCCATCCAATCCCGCGGCTGAAAAAGCCAGCATGCCATCAACAATCTGCTCTGGCGTGCCAACCAGCGGAATCGCACCGTATCCGGCAATCAAGTTCGCTGCCATGGATTCCCAGCCATCACCCAGCGCGCTTTGCGAATTCGGGATCAATACGTCCAGCAGGTTGCGAACGCCTTCCCAGTCGCCCCTGTCGTAAACATACTCCCTAACAAAGTCCTGAGCTTCTTTTTCAGTCTCCCTGCAGACAATGTAGGCTTGGCCGAATATTTGCATCTCTCGGCCGTATTGCTCTCTGGCCAGACGTCGTCCGTTATCCGCTATGGTGCGCAGGGCCTGCACATCCTGCGCTACAACGAAGTTGAAATCGGCGTGCGCGGCCGCGAACTGCTGCCCCCTGCTGCTATTGCCCGCGCTCATCAGTGCCGGCCAGGGGCGTTGCAGTGGTTTTGGTTCGGAGTAGCACCCGGGGGAGTGGAAGTGTGGCCCCGAGTAGTCGAATTCACCATCCGTTGTCCACAACTCCTTGCAAAGCGATATCCAGTCATCAGCGACGTCATAGCGCTCATCATGCGGTTTTTGAGGTTTGCCAAACATGGCGATCTCTCGCTCATTCCAGCCTGCGACAATGTTTAAGCCAAAACGTCCACCGGCAATATGATCGATGGTGGCGACTTCCTTGGCAGCCCGGACAGGGTGGACTGTCGGGACATGAAACGTGGCAAATATACCGATTTTTTCTGTTGTGGCGGCCAACCCGGCCGCCCAAGTGAAGGTTTCGAAATTTCGATGATTAAAATTTACGGATCCGCCCATGCCTTTCCAGCGAGCTACCGGAATGACCGCTTCGATACCTGCCTTGTCGGCTAGTTGAGCTAGTCTGACTGATTCCCCCCAATCCGCTTTGAGTGTGTCGGCGCGGTCGGTCATCGAACAGCCGCTACTGACGTTCAACCCAAAAACCCCCAATTTGAGTTTGTGGGGGCTGCGGATAAGTGGGTGAAGGGGTGGTTGAGTCGACATAAGTAGCACTGTCAGCGGACCGGAGCCATGAGTGTTGCAGACTGTGTGTTAATTGCCCAGCGCTGATTATTAAATACAGAGAAAACAATAATTTAGTTCCTGTAGCGCAGATGGCTTGTTATTAACGCGCAGCGCTTTACGCAGGGTCTTTGCGAGCAAAGCTGGGTCGAGAAAACCAGAAGACGCTGCCACGCGTAGAGACCATTGCATTAGCGCTGTGGAAGAAAGCCATGCCCAAGCCGATACCGATTGATAGTGTGACGCCCGATGATCTCTGTAGTCGCGGTGAGTTCAAGGCCCAGAGGGATAAACTCGAATCTTTGCTTCGTGAAGCGAGTAAGGCCGCGCTGAGTCAAGCTGACGTGCCGGCAGCGGAGCGTCGACGCGCTGAAACGATGCTGGAGCGGGATGTGAAGCAGCGGCTTCAGCGGTTGATTCTGCGCGCCAAGGGGATCGTGTCGGAAGAGATGCTGGTCAGGCACCAGCGCGAAATCCCGGTAGATGAGATTCCTGATTATGCCGTCACGCACTTGCTGGTTGAGCTCGGGGAACAGGAGCTGCGCAGCTAGGCGGATCACTGGGGCCATCGAGGCGCTGACCCCAAAGAGCGGGGCGGCCGCGGCGCTTCCCTTCGATGCCTCGCATCAGAAATTAACGAGCCGATCACTCTGATTGCATCAAAAGAGTGGCTCGTTGCCACTTTGGGTTTGCGTTCAATCTCTCACATCTTTGCTCATCCCTTCGTTTGGTGGTCGCACGGCTATAGCGGTGCCCGCTGACCCAATTTTTTTGCGAGGCGATGTCCGCATTCGCTGGTAACATTGGGCCACCAGCTGGCTTTATAGAGTAGCTGGGGACGGCGGAGAGGCGCTTTGCAAGAATTTATTGACAGCTACATCGCTCGACATCAGTCGGTGCTCTCACAGCTGGCTAGTTGTGCGTCAGACATCGAGACGATGGCGCACACCTGTATCACCGCGCTACAGAGCGGCCATAAACTGCTGATCTGCGGGAACGGGGGCTCGGCTGCAGACGCGCAGCACATGGCGGCGGAGTTGGTTGGGCGTTTTATCGCTGATCGACCCGCTCTTGCGGCAATCGCCCTCACCACGGATACCTCTGCGTTGACAGCCATCGCTAATGACTACGGCTATGAGGAGGTGTTCAGTCGACAGGTCGCTGGATTGGCGGGAGCAGATGATGTGCTGCTCGCCATTTCTACCTCGGGCCAAAGTGCCAGTATTTTGGCCGCTTGCGAAACCGCGCGCGCCCGAGGGTGCACAGTGTTGGGCTTGAGTGGTCGAGACGGTGGCGCACTTAAGGAGGCCTGCGATGCCAGCGTCGTTGCGCCTGCCACTGAGACTGCTCACATCCAGGAATGCCACATTGTCGTGATCCACTTACTGTGCGCGCTCATCGAGAAGGGCTTGGGTTTGGCGTGATTCAGCCGGACCTCAGTAACGGGATTTAAGAGTCGTGCGGCCCGCGGTATTTCTAGACCGGGATGGCGTGATTAACGTGGATCATGGCTACGTGAGCCGGTGGGAGGAGTTTGAGTTTCTTCCGAACGTTCCTGAAACGCTGGCTTACCTGCAAGATGCTGGGTATTTGCTGGTCATTATCTCGAATCAGTCTGGCATCGGCCGAGGATTTTATACCGAGTCGGATCTAGAAACATTGAATTGTGCGATCTCAGAATACTTGAGAGACACGGCAAGGGTCAGCGTGGCGGGGTTTTATCACTGTCCTCATCATCCCTCTGAGGCGATCGGGTGCTACCGAGTCCACTGTGACTGCCGTAAGCCTGCCCCCGGGATGATCAAGCGGGCGGTGCGCGATCATCAGATAGATCTGGCATCGTCCATATTAGTTGGTGATAAAGAGTCGGATGTGCAAGCGGGCAGGGCGGCTGGTGTGGCGCGATTGTTTCTTGTTCATGACGGTCTTCCCTCAACCGATCACGAGGCCTTTCAGGTGTTGGGTGCACTGTCCGACCTGCGCGATCTGCTGTAACAGGGAGACGGCGTCGGGCATCAGCTTGTCTCTAAATAATGTCTCGTAGCTAAAGCGCTGCTCCCGCAACCCGCACGACGTGCTCAATGCATCCCTGCCTCGCGGGTCTGTAGTATTCACACTGGCTGGTGCGGATAGCGGTGAATCAATACACTACCGGCGTGTTGGCAAAAGGGCGCCGTGGGCCGAATGTGGTGAACGGCAGCAGCGATGGGGCGACTCTCTGACCTTTCACCCTCGATTATCTGGGTGTTTCTGATTTTCACGCTTTCCCTGTCTTCAGCGACGAGGCAAATCATCTGGCTCATGTCTCTGGCTGGTCTTGTCATGTTTGCGCGGAATCCCCGCGATTTCCTCGAGACAGAGGGGATCCGAAAATTCTGGATCGTGCTGGCCTGTTTTCTGCTCCCAGCCGCATTTTCCCTATTCGGGGCAATTAACCTTGAGCGCTCCCTCTCTGGCGCTGTCAGGTTTCTGGCATACGGCTTCGCGGTATGGGTGCTGCTCCAAATTAAATTCGATCGCAGCGAGAGTCATCGACTGATGTCTCTGGTCGGCGCGGTGATGATGCTGTGGGTGATCGACGGGCTGGTGCAACTGCTGACCGGCTACAGTGTTTTTGGTAATCCACTCATAGAATTGGACTCCGGTCAGGCGTTGGTAACGGGGAGTCTTCGCACGGGATATGGCTCTACCCTCGCGATTTTGTCGCCCTTTTACCTCGAAGCACTCAGGCGCACGGGGGGTGGGGCGCTTAATAGCATTCTGGCGTTGCCGCTGTTCGCCGCTATTGTAATGAGCGGTAATGAGGTGTCCATGGTGCATGCGTTGGCGGCATTGGCTGGTTACGCTTTTATCCTCCGTCGGCTGGAGCCAGACGCGGCAGTCACCTCCTGGTTGCTGTCTTTGCTTTTCTCATTCTCCCTTGCCGTGCTGGCGGGGATCATGCTGGGTGATACATTTAGTGAGTCTGTGGTGGGCCAAGCAGCGTCAGATGCTTACAAGGCTTTCGATTATCTGCCCGTATTCTGGGAGTCGGCCTGGTCGGGTTTTACTGACCACTGGATTAACGGCGTTGGCATTCGCGGGTGGGGTTCTATGGTGGTCTCGATGGAAAGTATCACGGTATTGCCCGTCTCGGAGCGCTGGCACCCCCACATGTACGCGCTGGAGGTCGCAGTCGATACGGGCGTCCCCGGTCTAATTGGCTACGGGTTGTTCTTTATTTTTCTGGGGCGACGTTTATTTGATGCCCGTTCTGAAGTGGCGCTTACGTCACTGGTGGTGATTTTGGCCCTGTTCCCGCTCAATAGCTCCGTCTCGTTTTATTCCTACTTCAACGGCAACATATTGTTTCTCACGCTGGCGCTCCTGATTGCGCTGGATCGCGATATCAAGCCCTTGCCCGCGCTGGATTCACTGGGGCAGCCAGACGCCATCGGGTTGCAATAGGGAGGGCTTATGTCTGTGTTGCCTGATATGTGTCACGGAAACATCACGGTTATTGGCGACGTGATGCTCGACCGGTTTTGGAGCGGCGCCAGCGGACGCGTCAGTCCAGAAGCGCCGGTGCCGGTTGTCAATATCTCAGGACAGGAAGATCGAGCAGGGGGCGCGGGAAATGTTGCGGTCAATCTCGCGGAACTCGGCGTTACAGTCTCGCTGGTGGGTTTGTGCGGCGATGACGAGCATGCCAGAGCGCTGAGATCCTGCGTCGAATCAGCCGGCGTGCGCTGGAACGTCATGCCCTGCGAGGCGGATACGATCGTCAAGTTACGAGTCTTGAGTCGTAATCAGCAGCTATTGCGTATGGATTTTGAGCAGTCACTAGCGCCTTACGCTAATGACCTGTTTCTTCGCTACGCGCAGCAGCATTTGGCTGATGCTGATCTGGTGATTCTCAGTGATTATGCAAAGGGCACGCTGGAGCTAGTGCAGCCTTTGCTCGCGTACTGTCGTGAGGCGGGTAAGCGGGCACTAGTAGACCCAAAAGGTGCGGATTTTGAGCGGTATCGGGGTGCCGCCCTGATGACACCGAATCTCTCTGAGTTGGAGGCGGTGGTGGGGCCCTGTGACACCGATGAGGCGCTGGTTGAGAAGGCCGAGAATTTGCGTGCGTCGTTGGAACTCGACGCCATATTGGTCACCCGAAGTGAAGCCGGTATGACGCTGATTGAGAGGGACGTGCCCGCTCAGCACCTCACTGCGAGTGCGCAAGAGGTTTTCGATGTCACCGGCGCAGGCGATACCGTCATTGCTGTGATGGCCGGTGGTTTGAGCGCAGGTCTGTCCATGGCTGACGCGGCTCGATACGCCAACCACGCCGCGGGCGTGGTTGTGGGGAAGCTGGGTACTGCCAGCGTGACCCCCGAGGAGTTGGAGCACGCCATCTCAGACCGGGACCTCGACAGTTTTGATCGCCGCCCGTCACAAGATGAAGTCCTGTCGAGGCTGGTGAAGTCTCGCGCGGCGGGGCAGCGAATTGTCATGACCAACGGGTGTTTCGACCTGTTGCACCCGGGCCATATTCGTTACCTCCAGCAGGCAGCCAAGCTGGGCGATTTGCTGATTGTCGCCGTCAATGATGACGACTCAGTCCGTCGGCTCAAAGGGGCGGGACGCCCGGTCAATACTGTGGAGGACCGCATGGCAGTTCTGGCTGCCCTCGAGGCCGTGGACTTTGTGCTGCCGTTTTCTGAGGACACCCCTGAAAGGCTTATTGATCTGGTGGCCCCCGATACTCTTGTAAAAGGGGGCGACTACGCCGTGGAGCAAATCGCTGGCCACGAGTCGGTACTGGCGCGCGGCGGCGACGTGATTATTCTCGACTTTGTGCCCGGTCACTCGACGACCGAGATGATCGAGCGCATAAGCGACTGACGCGTGCCGCCTTTTAATTAAGGTCTCACGTACGCGCGCCCGAGCCCCGCTTCGGTAGGGAGATAGCGCTTCAGAAGCTGGGTCTGGCGACTGGTCATTGGGTCGAGCTTACCGTCTATGATGACTTGATCTGCAGCACTGTCGACTTCCAACGGGTCGCCGCTCCAGATAACAAGGTCAGCATTGAGGCCCGGCGCAAGCATTCTCGGCGCGCCACCAAAAACTGCCGCCGGCAAGCTGGTGATGGCTGAAATCGCCGCTTGGTAGGGAAATCCGTTTGCGACGGCATTGCCTACAACCTGCCGCAGTTTTCTCGCATTGTGGGTTTCTCCGCTGGTAAACAGCACGATGACGCCTGCTTCATGGAGCAACGCAGCGTTGTCCAAGCGAGCGCCCAGCCCATCGAAACTGCCCGGAAGGTTATCCAAGGCATTGATCATGACCGGCACGCCAGCCTCGGCAAGTTCCTCCCGCATAATCCAGGCCTCTTGGCCTCCACTGATCAGCACGTTGAGTTTGTGCTTGCGCCCAAAAGCGAGCGCCTGTCGAATATCGCTGGCTCGATTGGCGCGAAACACAAACAAACCGTCCCTGCGCGCAGATCGAAGAGTAGCCTTGCCACTGGCGCTGATAACGGTGAGATCCTCGTCGGCGGTGGCGAGTTCTGCAAACGCCTCCTCCAACAACATCCAATGGGCTGCTCGGCTTCCCCCCAGGCGGTTGCCGCTGTATCCATCGACGTTGACGAAAAATGTGGTGAGACCCTCGAAGCTGTCAAAACCGCCGTCGAATCGCACCAGGGACCCTTGACCTGACAGTGTTCGGTCACCGGGTGCCGCCATCAGCAATGTGTAGCCATAGCCTTCAACACGGGTAATAGGAATCACGCTCGAGTAGGGGTTGTAGGCTTTTCTGACGTCAAACTCTGGGTGCATCAAGCCGGTGTAAAGATTGCTCAACCGCGAGTCTACGGCTTCGTAAACCATTCCAATTTCACTTAAACCCGCTGCAGTAACCCCGGCAAAAAGGGCGGGAGTAACGGGCCTGCCTCCCGCATCAATGACCGTATCAACCGTTAAGGTGCTGAAGTCAGCGCCCGTCGCCTCAATTTTGCCCTCAACGATATGGATATCCTGTGTCACGGGAGCCGAGGTATCCCCAACAAAGAGGAGGGCGTCGGTAATCAACAAGGAGTCGGCGCGCGTGGAGAGGCTCATCAGCAGCAGAACGCCCAATAGGGGCAGGGGAAGCAGCATTCTCATTGTGCCGCTCCCATGAGCTGCCCGAGCTCAAAATCTGATTCAGGGGACAAGGCAGGGTTTCCCAGCTCGTAGCGCATGATGCCGTCGATATAAACCTGCAGCGGTTTTGCATAGACGGAAAACGGGTTCTGGTTCCATAAGACCACGTCAGCCATCTTGTCCGCTTCCAAGGTGCCTGTGAGATCCTGAATGCCCAGGGATTTTGCGGCGTTGGAGGTGATCCAGCGGATCGCCCGCTCGGGGGGTATATCCAGCCCAGCGCGGTTACCCCGTAGCATTGCCTTGGCGGCCTCTTGATTGAGTCGCTGAATGCCCTCGGCTGAATCGGAGTGCACAATGGCACAGCCGCCCTCAGGGCGATCCACCAGCGCGATATTCTCCTGAATGCCGTCGTAGGCCTCGATCTTGAAACCCCACCAGTCAGCCCACAAGGCTCCGCAGACCTCGTTCTCCGCGAGTTGATCAGCAATTTTGTAGGCTTCAACGCCATGGTGGAAAGTACCCACCCGATAGCCGAATTCCTCGGCCATATCGAGGATGGTCAGCATTTCATCAGCGCGATAGCAGTGCATATGGACCAAAATGTCGCCTCTCAGCGCACCTGCGAGGGTTTCCAATTCGAGATTGCGTCGGGGCGGGGTGTTGGTCAGCAGGGCGTCTGCGACGGAAGCACCATCGGATCCGTTGGTTGCGGCGCTTTCCGCGTCGGCTATCGCCTCGTAGTACCGATCCCAGTCGGCTTGATAGCGCTGTGCCCGAATCCACGCGCTCCGGTATGCAGCGACGTTGCCCATGCGGGTTGATGGGCTTTGATCCCGGTTGCCGTACACGCGTTTTGGATTTTCTCCGCAGGCCATTTTCAACCCGTGTGGCGCACCCGGAAACTTCATACCTTGGTAACTCAGGGAAGAGACGTTTTTCAAGGTAACGCCCCTGCCACCAAACAAGTTTGCCGATCCGGGAAGAATTTGCATTGCAGTAACGCCGCCCGCTAAGGCGCGAGTGAATCCGGGATCCTGCGGCCAGACGCTGTGCTCCGCCCATACCTCGGCTGTAACTGGTGCTGTCGCTTCATTTCCGTCACTGTGTGCGGCCACGCCGGGTGAAGGGTAAACCCCGAGGTGTGAGTGAACGTCGATGAGCCCCGGGGTGATCCAACGATCCGTCGCGTCGACAATGACCGTATCGGGATCGGTCTCGCCGGACCCGATCCACATGACCTTGCCATTAGAGAGGTAGAGACTGGTGTTGTCATATCGCGCCCCGGCACCGTCAAGAATCGTAGCATTGGTGAGCAGTATGGGGGGTCCGGCCGGCGCGGTGTAGGCAGAGGGAAATACCTCTGCTTGCATCTTGAGCGCGATACAGCCGCACACAAAAACAGCAAATTGAAGCGTTTTCATTATTGCAGTATCCGGTTGTGCAAGCCGCGCAAGATAACTCCAACTCCGACATTTGCCAATATCCCACAGCGATACGCTAAGCTCGGGGGCACAGTGGCGATTAGCAGGTGGCCTGATGCGACGCTTTGTAGACTTATCAATATTTCTTGAGAATGAGGTGGTCAGTGACCCTCCCATGATGAGGCCAAATATTGATTACATCACCCATGACGTGGGCGCCGAGCAGATGGCTGCGTTTTTTCCCGGCCTTGAGAGTGGCGAGCTCCCCGATGGCGAGGGGTGGGCGGTTGAATTTGTGCAGCTTTCAACCCACAACGGCACGCATTTAGACGCTCCTTATCATTTTCACCCCACCATGAACGAGCAGGCGGGTGGCCGGGAGCGTGCCATCACGATTGACGAGGTCCCACTGGAATGGTGCTTTCAGCCCGGCGTGAAGCTGGACTTTCGTCATTACCCTGACGGTTACGTAGTGACCGCCGAGGATGTGCAGTCCGAGCTTGAACGAATTGGGCACACCCTGTCGCCTTTTGAAATCGTTGTCGTAAATACCGCCGCCGGTGCCGCTTACGGACAAGACAACTTTGTGAGCAAGGGTTGTGGCATGGGCTATGTCGCCACGATGTATCTCTTGGAGCAGGGCATTCGTGTTACCGGAACAGACGCCTGGAGCTGGGATGCGCCTTTTGACAAGACCGCCGAGCGCTATGCCGAAGCCGGCGATGCGAGCCTGATCTGGGAGGGTCATAAGGCGGGACGACACATTGGTTATTGTCATCTGGAGAAACTGCACAACCTCGAGTCGCTGCCCGCTACAGGATTCACCATCAGCTGCTTTCCCCACAAAATACGTGGTGCTTCGGCCGGCTGGACCCGAGCGGTTGCCATCATAGACGAGTGAGTGTTAGGTAGGTGGTTCGAGCGATTTGAGAGTGCCGTAAGCTGAGAGCGCCGCTTCGCGCGCGGCTTTGTGATCAACGATGGGCCACGGGTAATCTTCGCCCAGGGTGACGCCAGCGTCGGACAGGACGATCTCGGGAGCCTCCCATGGCTTGTGCAGGTATTTATCCGGCAGGCCGGCTACCTCGGGGACCCAGCGACGCGTGTAGCCTCCCGTTTTGTCAAACTTCTCACCCTGGGTGATAGGATTGAATATGCGAAAGTAAGGCGCCGCATCAGCACCTGAGCCACCCACCCATTGCCAGCTACAGGCATTGGAAGCAAGATCGGCGTCTAGCAGACAATCCCAAAACCAGGCCTCACCCTCCCGCCAATTAATCAGCAGATGCTTCGTTAAAAAGGACGCGACGACCATGCGCACACGGTTGTGCATGAAACCCGTCTTCCAGAGCTCGCGCATTCCGGCATCCACGATCGGGTAGCCGGTTAAACCTGACTGCCATGCCTTCAGGCGAGCAGCATCCTTTGCCCAAGGAAAGAGAGAGAACTTGGGATTGAATGCCTCATCAGGCATGGAGGGAAAGTGGAACAGCAGGTGATAACAAAACTCACGCCAACCTAGCTCACTCAGGAATTTATCAATGGCGTCAGCCTCAGTGTGGCGCTCGATTTTGGTCGCTTGAGCCGCATGCCAGACCTGCCGGGGTGAGATATTGCCAAAGCGCAGGAAGGGCGAAAGTCTCGAAGTGTTGGGTTCGGCAGGTATGTCGCGCCCATGGCTATAGTTTTGCACGTGGTTGCTCAAAAACTGCGCTAACGTGGCTTGGCCACCGGCCTCTCCGGGTTGCCATAGATCATTCCAGCCAAAGGCCCAGTTTGGGGACTTCGGTGCCAGCTGCCAGTCGTCCAGGTCCTCGCTCAGCACAGTCTTCTGAAATGGCGAGAGTTCAGGTACGGGAGTGGGCTGGCTGGGCTCATGTAGACGATTGCAGGCCCGCCAGAATGGCGTAAAGACTTTGAAGGGCGTGCCGCTGCCGGTGGCCACCTTCTCCGGTTCGTGCAGGAGTGTCCCCGGATAGCGCTGCAAGGTGGCGCCTACCGCGGTGACCGCTTCCCTAACATGAACTTCAAGGCTCTCCGCCCACGGTTGGTAATGCCGACTGCAATAAATGTGGTTGGCGCCGGTTTCTTTGACCAAATCCACAAGGTTCGTTGCAATGTCACCCGCTCTCAGGATGAGCTCAACACCCTGCGCCGCCAGTGCGGCTCGCAACGCCGTAAGGCTATGATGTAGCCACCATCGGCTGGCGCTACCCATGCGCCATTCCTCGCCGAGCTCAGCATCCAGAATATAAACCGGAATGACTGGGCCCGCTTCGGCAGCCGCCTTCAAACCGGGCAGGTCGCTGAGCCTCAAATCGTCACGGAACCAATAGATAGAAATAGCCGACATTCATTCTCTCCGAGATGACTGCTGCATGCGATCTGCGCATTGCTGTAATAGGGTGAAGGGTTCGGTGCTAAATCGATGCAGGCAGAGCTCATCTGCGCGCGTTTTTCCCTGATTGAGAATCACGACGGGTTTGTTTTGCTGAGCGCTGTAGCGGCAGAACCTGAAACCTGAATAGACCGACAGTGAGCTACCCACAACGAGCAGGCCTTGAGATTGATCGATCAGCGCATGGCACTGGGTTACCGTGGACTTTGGCACTGTTCCGCCGAAGAAAACGACATCAGGCTTTAATACCCCGGCGCAGTCCGGGCATTTGGGTACTTGGAATTGCGCAATGAAGGAGTCGGGCAGGCTTGCATCGCCGTCCGGCCTGACCGCTGTCGCTGTTAACGGCGGTATTACATTGTGTGTCTCCAGCCATTGTTGAACGTAATGTCGGCTAACAATCTGACCGCAATCAAGGCACCGCACTTGGTCGAGGCGGCCGTGAAGGTCAATGACGTTTTGACTGCCGCTCCTCTGATGCAATCTGTCGACATTCTGAGTAATGACACCTCCCACTGTACCTGCCGCCTCGAGGCGGGTCAGCGCGGCATGGGTGGCGTTAGGTTTCGCTCTGGCGACTCTCGGCCAGCCCAGCGCAGATCGGCTCCAATATCGGCGCCTTTTTGCCTCGTCCTGAATGAACTCCTCATGCAGAATGGGGTTGCTACCCAACCAGTTGCCTTCGTGGTCTCGATAGGTCGGTATTCCCGAGTCGCTACTGACGCCCGCCCCCGTGAGGGCCGCCCATGGGCCGCGTGACTCCAAAACTGCCCGCAATGCTTCAACCGTTTCGCACATGGTGCGTATACGTCTGTTCCGGGGCATGGATTTTGAGATCTAGGGGAGAAGCCAAGCTATGCGCGTATTGATGACAGGCGGCACCGGCTTGATCGGTGCGGCGACCGTGACCGCGCTGAAGGAGAAGGGTGCAACCGTGAGCGTGCTGACCCGGCGTCCTCCTGCGGATGCGCCCAGCGTCGAATACATTACATCGCTCTCGCAATGCGAAGGTCCGGTCGATGCGGTGATTAACCTTGCTGGCGCCGGTCTCGCGGATCGTCGATGGACCCGCGCGTACAAGCAGGAAATCCTTGAGAGTAGGGTGGCACTGACCGGCCGTTTGGTGGACTGGATGCGTGCGCAGTCTGAACCGCCCGAAAGACTGATTAGCGCCAGTGCAATTGGTTACTACGGCGCGTCTGAAGATGGCATCTTCTCGGAAGAAGCGCCTTTTGGCGCGGGCTTTTCGGCGGAACTTTGCCGCCAATGGGAAGATGAGGCGGTATGCGCTCAAGAGCTGGGCACAGCGGTTACGCGGCTTCGACTCGGTGTGGTGTTTTCCTCTCAGGGTGGCGCCTTGGGAAAGATGACTCAGGCTAATCAGCTGGGTGTCGAGTCGTGGTTGGGTAGCGGTAAGCAGTGGCTCAGCTGGGTGCACATTACTGACGTCGTCAGGGCGATTCAATTTATTTTGGAGCGTGATGCGTCGGCTCCAGTCTATAACATGGTAGCGCCAGAAGCGGCAACCCATCGGACTTTTGCCCATGAAGTGGCGAGGCATAAAGGGTCAATGCTCCGGTTGGGCGTGCCGGCCTTCGCGGTCCGTTGGCTGGCCGGTGAAATGGCCGACGAATTGCTGCTGCAGGGCCAGCGCGTTGTGCCAGCCCGACTCCTTGATGACGGCTTTGAGTTCCAATATCCGACGCTTAACGAGGCCTTGCAGGCACTATTGAGCACTTGAGCTCAGGCTGTTGATTGCTTGAGCTCAGGCGGTGGTGCCGACCTGCTGATAATCCAAAAATGCCTGCTGCACCCCGTCCTGAGTCTTCAACTTGCGAAGCGCGGATCGCTCAAGCTGCCTCACCCATTCTCGACTGACCCCCAGACGGTCGGCAATCTCTGACCGAGAGAGCGGCGGGCCATCATGGAGTCCCCATCTGGCGACCACCACGGCCTGTTCGTTGGCCTCCAGCTGGTCCACTGCCTCTCCAAGGAAGCGGTGAAGCGAATCCAACTCCGCGTTACTGGTTGTGTCGCCAAAGTGCTCGCTGGTGAGGGTGTCGACCAGTGCACCGTCGTCATCATCGTACCGGGGTGCATCCAAGGAGATGGCGAGGTTTCTCACCTCAAGAATCTCTTTGGTCTTTTGCTTGTCCATGCCTAGCTTCTTGGCGAGCCGGGCGGCATCGGGCTCCATCCCGGTCTTGGCCTGTTCGATGGCGCGCTCACGATACACCTTATTCACCTGGTCCTGCACGTGCGTTGGCAGCCTAATCAGACTTCCTGTATCTCCTACGTATCGACGCACGGCCTGCGTGATCCAGTTAAAGCAGTAAGTGCTGAAACGATAGCCTTTGGCGAATTCAAATTTCTCTGCCGCGCGAATTAAACCCAATGTTCCTTCCTGCACTAGATCGAGGTATCCAACCCCTCGGCCTCGATAACGGCCGGCAATGGAATGGACCAGTCTCAGGTTGTGCATAACCAGCGCGTCCCTGGCCTCGGTGTACTCGCGTAAAGCACGCCTGATGGTCTTGAGTATGTCGGGCTCAAGGGCAATCGGCGGTGTGGGAGATATCCAATGCCGAGACCAATGGCCGACAGCGTCGGCTACCGCGTCGGAGAACTGCCCGCCGGCGCGTCGAAGCATGAATACCGCAATCCCCACTGTCAGGCTCGCGGGAATTTGTAAATTGGCAACCGTTTCGGTAGCGCGCTTCTTTGACACGCGACCGCGCAATACATTCGCTGACGTGCGCGCGGTTTCGGCTCGGTTACCATCGGAAAAATAAGGAGCGAGCTCCCGGCGCAGCGTGAAATGCTGTTCCCTGCTGGGGAATCGTTTCACCTCGGGCGGGCACTCCAACGCGTTATGGAGTACCTCCGCTAGGGTCACTCGCAGATCCGCCACCTCGCCGAAAACTCGGGACAGTGTCTCGACTGCCTGCCATTTACGCGAGTCGATGCTTTTCTCTTCGTCTGCGGTGAGGAGTGGATATCGCCTAATCTCGGCGAACATCAACTCCAGATCAACGTCTTCACTGCTGTCTAATGTTTGCATGGCTGCCCCCCCGATTTGCTGTAGATACGGCCGCAGATGGGGTTGAGGTTTGATTTCGAGGGCCAGTTGTCCACCTTAATGCTGGACAAAACCTCGACAAATTTCCGATTTTGGACATCCGATTGTCAAAACCGGACGTAAACCTGAACAAATCGAGTACAGGATAATGTGATGAATGCGCCCATTAAAGCTACTGTGACCCTTGAACCACGCCCTCTGTACGGTATTGGCACCGTGGCCAGACTGACTGGCCTAAAGTCAGATACCTTGCGGGTGTGGGAGCGACGCTACGGCCTTGGTGCCAGCTACAAATCAGCAACGGGGCGCAGGCAATATACGCAGTCTGATTTGGATCACCTGCAGTTGGTGTCGGCACTGGTCAAGCAGGGTGTTCGCATCGGTGAAATCGCTGCCTCTGACCGGAAGACCCTCGAGGTGCTGCTACAGCAGCAAAACCAGGTTGGGGGGGCTAAATCCCTGCCGCCGAGCAAGCCCCGCGTTGTTTTTGTAGGCGCAGAGCTGTGCCATTGGATCGATGGGCATCAGGGCTGTATCTCGGGAGTATCGGCGCTGTTGGCTCGGATGCCCGTGAATGATGCCATTGCGCTGGTCGATCCAGAGCAAAGTGCGGATTTACTGGTGGCTCACTGTCCATCGCTCACGCTCCAACAGATTAGGGGCGTTGAGGCGGTTGCTGCGCGTTTGGGTGCGCGGCGTACCATTGTGCTGTATCAGTTTGCCCACGAGCAGTGGCTCGCGGAGCTCGAGCGGAATGGTCACAGCGCTCTGCAGTATCC